>NZ_JNCA01000001.1 GCF_000695795.1 Flavobacterium seoulense
TTTAGCACAGTTCATTGCGAGAAACGAGGAATCTTCTTTATGTGAGTTAATTGATGAGATCCTTCCTTCGTCAGGATGACAAGTTTGTGGTTATCTTCTATTTTCCTTTTTTCTGATTTTGAATCTGGAATTTCCTCGGGCTAATTCCGTTGCGTTGTGAAAAAGTAGAAGTAAAATGCTGTAATGACGAGAAGCCGCAAATAAAAGCGATTTCTGCCATATTGCTGTTTTTTTCGTTTTGAATTAACTGAATTGCTTTTTCTAGTTTTAGACTAATAATAAAACTGTTAGGCGGAAAACCGGTAAGTTTTTTTACTTCATAAGTAAATTTGGTTTTTCCCATATTGAATACCGTTGCTAAATCTTCAATATGCCATTTTTTTGTCAAATCACTTTGAAGTAATTGGGTGAGTTTTTCAATAAAGTTATCGCCTTCCTGGTTACGCTGAATTTTATTCGAAAGCTGTCGGTGTAAATCAATAAAGAAATTCTCAAGAATATTTTGAACCTTAATCTCAAAACCTTCTTCCTGATAAGCTAGTTCATTTCTTAATTCGTCAAAATATTTTTTGAAATTCTTTGCTTTTTCGAGTACGGCATTATTAGAATCGCCAATCATTTCTCCAAGATTTTGCTGAAAGTTTTTCGATAATTTACTCCAGTTTCCTAATTCTAAAGCGGTATTTTTTGAAAATTCGAAAGGTTTGATAATGATCCAGTTGATTTGACCAATATCCATAATTCCCGAAATACTTCCGTTTTCATGCCAGGGCGCAGTTACCGATAAATTTTCGGGTAACAATTCGATTTCTTTGCCTTCAATTACCCAGTCGTATTTTCCGCTGTTAACATAATGAATTTCGATTCCGTCGTTAAGATGTGGCCGCATGGTATCATCAATACGAACTTTAGAGAATTTCATACTACCAAACTGGCTTATAAAAGGGAGCTTTTTTAGTGGTCCTGGATTGTTTTCGTGCCACCAAACACCATAATTACCGTGCTCATCTTTCTCTCTTAGGGATTTTGGTAATAACGAGGAATTCATAAAATATTTTATATTAAATTGGTATAAAGATAATTATTAAATTTATTTATTGAAATTCTATTCGTTTTTATAGAATCGACCGTTGTTTAAAACTATGATTTTTTTTATATTAAAATAGGTAACTTGCCCAGCCCAATTTATTTATTATCAAGTATATTAGAGTCGACAGACTTTTTTTTTACTTAAAAAATGATAACGTTTACATTTTGTTTCTTTCAGAAGACAGTATGGTATTAAAATTGCGGAGAATCAGAATCCAATTATAATTTAAAATATATTCTATGTTTCTAAAAAACCGACATTCTTTATTGACTTTTTTACTGGTATTTTTCACCGCATTTTCACTTCAGGCTGCTGATATTTGGGTTGCCACCAATGGAAAAGATACTAATGAAGGTACTAAAGCGAGTCCGCTGGCAACAGTACACATGGCATTAAGAAAAGCAAGAGAGTTACGTCGATTAAAAGATGCATCTGTAAAAGGCGGAATTCATATTATCATCAAAGACGGAACGTATTATTTTGACGAACCTTTGTTTGTAAGACCGGAAGATTCAGGAACTGCTGATAGTCCTACAACAATTGAAGCCGATGTGAATGCAAAACCTGTTTTTAATGGAGGAATCGAAATTAAAAACTGGAAAAAAACTACTACTGCAATCAACGGATTAAAAAAAGGAACGGTATGGGTTGCTGATGCACCGGAAATAGGCGGAGAAACTATTAATTACCGTCAACTTTGGGTAAACGATGTAAAAGCAGTTCGCGCTAAAAATACAGCCGGAACTACAATGGAGAGAATTTTGTCCTGGGACAAAGAGACTGAAACCTGCTGGATTCCTTTCAAAGACAAATCGGTTAAGTTTGAGCCGGGAATGGAAATGTTTATCGTACAATGGTGGGCAATTGCTAATTTACGTATCAAAAACATCGAAGTTAAAAAAGACAGCGCCCGATTGTCATTCGAAAAACCAGAAAGCCGTATCCAAAGCGAGCACCCTTGGCCAGCACCATGGATTTCAAAAAATAACGGAAACTCAGTTTTTCAATTAAATAATGCCATGTCATTATTAAACGAAGCGGGCGAATGGTTTCTTGACAGAAGAAATCGTAAAATTTATTATATCCCAAGAGCTGGTGAAAATATGGCTACAGCCAAAGTAACTGTGCCTGTTCTGGAAAATTTGGTTGAAATAAAAGGAACTATTGATTCGCCGGTACATGATGTGAAATTCAAAGGAATTTCGTTTCAGTACAGCAATTGGCTTCGTCCTTCACAGCAAGGTCACGTTCCATTGCAGGCAGGAATGTACTTACTGGATGCTTACAAATTGAAAATTCCGGGAACTCCTAATCAGGCTAATCTGGAAAATCAAGGTTGGGTAGGAAGACCAAGAGCAGCTGTGGAAGTGAATTTTGCCAACAATACCGTTTTTGAATCTTGTAGTTTTGAGCATTTGTCTTCTACAGGTTTAGATTTAAATAAAGGAACGAATAACAACAAAGTACAAGGAAATCTTTTTAAAGACATTGGAGGAAACGGAATTGCATTAGGTGTTTTCTCTGAAGAAGCTTTTGAGGCGCATTTACCTTATGTTGTAAAAGACGAAAGAGAATTGTGTTCGAATGAACTGGTGGCTGATAATATGATTACTAATGTTGCCAATGAAGATTGGGGATGTTTAGGAATTGCTGCTGGTTTTGTTAGAAATTTAACTATCGAGCACAACGAAATTTCAGATGTGGCTTACAGCGGAATCTCAATGGGTTGGGGCTGGACTCACACCGAAAATGTGATGAAAAACAATAAAATATTGGCCAATAAAATTCATCATTATGCCAAACATTTACATGATGTAGCCGGAATTTATACGCTTTCGTCGCAAGCAAATAGCAGAATTGAAGAAAATTATATAGATAAAGTATATAACAGCCCCTATGCACACGATCCATTTTTATGGTTGTATTTGTATACCGATGAAGGTTCGCAACATTTTACCATTCAAAACAACTGGATTCCAATTCAGAAAATCTTAAAAAATAATAATGGTCCTGCCGGAAATATCTGGAAAGACAATTATGCTTTTGTTGATCCAAAAATCAAAGAAAATGCAGGAATTCGTGCGCCATTTGCTGAGTTGAAAAAGCAGGTAGTTATAGACGAAGCCTGGGGATTACAAGAAATGCCAAAATCGGTAGCGATAGAATTAATCGGGAAGAATTTTGATATCGAAAAAATCAAATCGACGATAAAAGGTTTCCGAATTGTAGGTGAAGAATTGCACCAATGGGAAAATCATCTGGTAATTTACGGATTGATGAATCAGCCGGAAAGAACAAAAAGAAAATTGGCGTTAGCATTTCCGGAATTAGAAATTAAAATCTACGAAAATCCAGTATATGATTTTCAAAATTTCGAAAGATGTAAGGATTCAAAACCGGCATCAGAATGGGAAAATATTGTATTGACAGCTAATTTAGTTGCTGACGAAAAAATGCAAAAAGAATATCTGGATTATCACACGACTCAATTTGAAAAATGGCCGGAAATCGCTAAAGGTTTCTGTAATGCCGATTTTCAACAATTACAGGTTTTCAAAAACGGAAGACAATTAGTGCTGGTTATAAGTATTCCAAAAGGAGAAAATTTGGATAAACTAAATCCAAAAACTACTCAAAACAATCCGCGTGTAGACGAATGGAATGCTTTGATGAAAAAATACCAAACAGGTATTGAAGATGCAAAATCGGGAGAAACCTGGATTTTATTGAAAAAGCTTGAAGACAAAAAATAATTAAACCACAGATTAAAGAATTAACACAAAACTAATAGTAAACTAAATAGAAATCAATGTTAAAAATAGCCATTTTAGGTCTTGGAGAAGGACGTAGTACCATGTCAGCAGCTATCGAAAGTAGCAAAGTAGAACTGGTAAAAGTATGTGACAGAAATGAAGAATTGTGCAAGCAAAGAGCAAAGGAATTTGATTTTCATTCGTATACCACTAATTATGATGATTTATTAAAAGACGAAGCTATTGATATCATTGCTATTTATACGCCGGATCATTTACATGCTGAACACGTAAAACAAGCTTTATTGCACGGTAAACACGTAGTTTGTACTAAGCCTTTCATTGATGATCTTTCAGATGCTAAAGAATTATTAGAATTAAGTGAGAAAACAGGAAAGAAAGTTTTTATAGGACAAAGTTCTCGTTTTTTCGAACCGGCTAAAAGACAAAGAGCCGATTATGAAGCAGGATTAATTGGAGATTTGATTACCATTGAAGCTCAATATCATGCTGACCACCGTTGGTTTTTAAAGAAAGAATGGTCATTATTACAATCTTTCAAATGGTTGTATGGTGGTTTGAGTCATCCTGTAGATTTCATTCGTTGGTATTTACCAAATATCGAAGAAGTGATGGGTTACGGAATGATTAGCAGCAACGGAAAATCGGCGGGATTGAAAAATGAAGATACGATGCATTTTATTTTCAAAGCTACTGATGGACGTATTGCGAGAGTTAGTGGGGTTTATACTTCGCCAACACAGCCAGCTCAACGTGACAGCGGAATGAGTACAATTTTAAGAGCAACTGAAGGAGCCAGCCAGGCTGATTATCACGAATTGCGTTATGCAGTTACCGATAAAACAGGCGAAGAGAAAGTAATCACTTGGGGAGATTCAACATTAAAATATTATTTCCGTTTTGAAGGACAAAGTCATCACGGAGGAGAATACCAAAACTATTTGGAATATTTTGCTGATAGTATTGAGCAAGGTTTCACAGCATATCCGGATATGAAAGAAGGAATTGGAACTGTAGCTTTATTACAGGCAATGGACAAAACATTACAAACAGGAATGCCGGTAAAAATTGCTGATGTTCTTAACGAATATGGACTATGAATAATAGTATCTACGAAAAGCTAACTGCTTTAGATTTTATCATTGTAGCTGTTTATTTAGTTACTTTATTAATAATAGGTTATGTCGTGAGTGTAAAACAAAGCAAGAAAAATGAAACACTTTTTCTTGCCGGAAATTCGCTTAACTGGTACAATATTGGTTTCAACATGTGGGGGACTAATGTAGGACCTTCGTCATTATTAGCTTTTGCCAGTATTGGTTACGCAACGGGTATTGTAGCAGGAAATTTTGAGTGGTACGCCTTTGTGTTTTTAATGCTTTTAGCTATGGTCTTTGCACCGCGTTATATCGCATCTAAGGTAAATACTATGCCTGAATATATGGGAAATCGTTATGGTGATAGTACACAGACAATTTTGGCCTGGTATGCTATGGTTAAAATTCTGGTGAGCTGGTTATCATTAGGTTTATTCAGTGGTGGGGTTTTAGTACGTCAGATTCTTGGAATTCCAATGTGGCAAAGTGTAACTGTTTTGGTAATTTTTTCAGGAATTTTTACGTATGCCGGTGGATTGAAAGCCATAGCAAAAGTTAATGTTTTTCAGATGATTTTACTAATTGTGGTATCGCTTACGCTATCGTATTTAGGTTTGCAAAAAGTAGGTGGAATCGAAGCTTTGATTGCTAAGACACCATCTAATTTCTGGAATTTAGTTCGTCCGGCAGATGACGCTCACTATCCATGGCCAGCTATTTTACTGGGTTATCCGGTGGCAGCAGTGGCTTTCTTTTGTACTGATCAATCGATGGTGCAGAGTGTGTTAGGAGCTAAGAATTTAGAGCAGGGACAATTAGGAGTAAATTTTATTGGTTGGCTAAAAGTAATGGCTTTACCATTGTTTATGTTACCGGGTATTTTATGTTATGTATTATATCCTGAATTAGGAGATAATTCCGATTTAGCTTATATGACAATGGTGACTAATTTATTCCCAAGCGGAATGAATGGTTTGGTTATTTGTGTGATGATTGCTGTTTTAGTGGCCACTATTGGGTCTTCATTAAATGCTTTGAGTACGGTTTTTACTAATGATATTTATGTAAAAAAGATGAATCCGCAAGCATCAGTTCAGGATCAAATTAAAATTGGTCGATTGACAATTGCGGCAGGTTGTGTACTTTCAATTTTAATAGCTGTTGCGATTGATAATATTAAGGGGCAAAATTTATTCAATATTTTCCAGGCGGTATTAGGATTCTTAGCGCCATCATTATCGGTTGTTTTCTTGTTGAGTGTTTTCTGGAAACGTACTACTAAAAAAGCGGTAAATGCTACGCTATCTTGGGGTTCGGCTTTCAGTTTGTTTGTTGGAATCTTATATTTATGGATTTTCCCTGCCGATGCTTATCCCGTATGGCCTCACTTTTTACTAATTTCTTTTTACATTTTTGCCGTATTATTAGTAGCAGCAATTATCATTTCATTGGTTGATAAAAACCCTGAAATCAATGAAACTGATGAAACTGATATTCCAAAAACCAGTAAGCGGGTGAAACTGTTATTTGGTTTATTGGGGATTAGCATTTTTGTTTTGTACATGATTTTTAATTTTAATTAATATGATCACATTTACTTCTTTACGTCAGCGTTTTAGAGCAATCTTTTGCATTATTGCATTGTTATTTTTATCCGAAATGGCTTCGGCTCAAACCTGGATTTGGTATCCGGGCGATTTCGAAGTTTGGTTAAGCAATAAAATGCAGGTAAGACGTACCGAACGTGAAGCAGTATTTCCACCACTTTGGCAATATTACAGTCCGTATGCTTTAGTTACTTTTCAAACTGAGGTAGATATTCCGGTACAAGACGAAGTAAAAATTTATTCTGAAGGACCTTTTCAATTGCTTTTAGATGGAGTTCAAATTTATGGACAGCCAAAATCAATAAAAATTCCTGCCGGGAAACATAAAATTTCCTTCAAAGTATACAATCAGGAAGTGTTGCCGGCTATTTATATTGCTGGTAAGTATGTAAAATCAGATGCATCCTGGAAGGTGACTAATGAAGATAAACTTTGGATTGATGAAAATGGAAAAGCACAACAATCAGGAACACCATGGGTGCCTGTGGGTACTTGGAATTTTGATTTACCAGAGAGTAAACCTTCCGAATTCAAACTAACAACAAAACCTATGAGCGCCAAAAAAACGGAGAAAATAGGAGCTGGTCAGTTAATCGATTTTGGAAAAGAAACTTTTGGTTATATCAAAATTCACGGTTTAAAAGGAAAAGGGAAACTAGCATTGTATTATGGTGAATCTCGTGAAGAAGCTTTGGATTCTGCCAAATGCGAAACTTTAGACCACTTATCTTTTGACGGAAAGCAATCAGAAACTTATACACACGATGGTTCGAAAGCCTTCCGTTATGTTCAGGTGCAGGCAGATGCAGGTGTAAAATACGATTCGATTTCGATGTTGTATGAATATTTGCCATTGGATTACCGTGGTGCATTCAAATCTTCGGACAAACAATTGAATCAAATTTGGGATGTTTCGGCTTATACGATGCATTTAACATCTCGCGAATTTTTTATAGACGGGATTAAACGCGACCGTTGGGTTTGGTCAGGCGATGCGTATCAAAGTTATTTAATGAATTATTATTTGTTCTTTGATTCGCCTTCTGTAGAAAGAACATTGTTGGCCCTTCGTGGTAAAGAACCTGTAACGGCTCATGTAAATATCATAATGGATTATTCTCTGTATTGGTTTGTGGGTGTTTACGATTACTATTTACATACAGGAGATACAAAATTTATCCAAACTTTTTATCCAAGAATGAAATCGTTGATGGAATTCTGCTTAGAAAGAAGAAACAAAAACGGATTCCTGGAGCCATTAGAAGGCGATTGGGTTTTTATTGATTGGGCAAACGGATTACCAAAAACAGGCGAGGTTAGTTTTGAGCAAATGCTTTTAGCAAGAAGTTTGGAAGCTATGGCAGTTAGTGCTGAAATTGCAGGTCAAAAGGATGACCAAAAACAGTATAAAAAACTAGCAGATGATTTAAAAACTAAATTATTTGATGTGTTTTGGGACAAGAAACAAAACGTCATGAAGCATCAGCGTATAGATGGTAAAATACAGGATATTGTAACCAGATACGCTAATATGTTTGGTATTTTCTTTAATTATTTTAATGAAGAACAAAAACAAAGCGTAAAAAATAAGGTGCTGCTGAATAAAGATGTTCTTCAAATCACAACACCATACATGCGTTTTTATGAGTTGGAAGCTTTGTGCGCAATGGGCGAACAAAATTACGTGTTGAAAGAAATGAAAGACTATTGGGGCGGAATGTTAAAAGAAGGCGCAACATCTTTCTGGGAAGAATACAATCCAAGTAAAAAAGGGACGGAACATTTAACGATGTATGGACGTCCTTATGGAAAAAGCCTTTGTCACGCCTGGGGAGCAAGTCCGATTTATTTATTAGGAAAGTATTATTTAGGTGTAAAACCAACAGCTCCGGGTTATAACGAATATGAAATCAAACCGAATTTAGGTGGATTGCAATGGATGGAAGGAAAAGTGCCTACGCCAAATGGAGAAGTAGCATTGTATGTAAGCAAATCAGAGATCAAAGTAAAAGCCGCTGAAGGTGAAGGTAAATTGATTATTGAAAGTAAATCGAAACCAAAATCGAATTCAGGAACAATTACAGAATTGGCAAAAAACAAATACCAATTGATTGTTAAGCCAAATGTGGAATACAAAGTAAGTTACAAAGCAATTTAAATAATAATTTCAACTAAACTAGCGCAGGATTCATAATCCTGAGGTCGTTAAATGAAAAAAAGATGAAAAAAAACAAATCGATACTTTTATTCTTATTGTTTTTGAGCCTTTCAGTTTTGGCTCAAGATCAGAAAAGCAATTGGCAACCAGCTTCTTTTCAAATTGTAAAAGCAAAATACAAAACCTTCAAAACAACGCAGTATGCGCACGTTTTTTCGGGGAGTAAAAACAATATTGTCCGTTTGGCACCAGAATTAGAAGGGCTTAACGGAGTTCAACTTCCTTTGGAACAATATAAAAAAGGAACAAATGCAGCTTTAAAATTAACTTTTAAAGAAAATGTACAATTGCTTATTGGTACTTTTCAGGAAAAAGAGAATAAAGATTATTTTCAGTTTTCGGCGGCTGATAATGCAAAATTAGTGCTTGAAAATGGAGCGACCGTAACAGGTTTACCAGCTGTAAATGTATATGCGATTTCGTATTCTAAAGGAACACATACAATTTTGCCTAATGCAAAAGGATTATTTGTTGTTTTAGGAGCAGTAAAAAGCAGTCAGAATTTAGTTGCTCGAAATGCCGAATTTCCTGATGGGAAATTGTGGAATCCAACATTTATCGTAGAAGGTTTCTCAGATGAAAAACCTTTATTCGAAATTGTTGGCGGAGAAACGAAGCCAGTTATCGATGAAGGCTTTCCGGGAACCGAAGGAATTCAGGGTGGTTTTGAAGGCGGTCGTGTGGTAAAAGTAGGCGATACCTATCATATGTTTCCAACAGAAAGAGCAGGAGAAATTGGTGTTGATTATTATTATGACCGTGTAAAAACTAAAATAGGACACTGGACAAGTAAAGATGCAATCAACTGGAAACGCGAATCAACAATTTATCAGGCAAGCGGAACCTATGCATTGACTGAGGATGATAATCCTATGAATGATCGTCGTGGAGCAATTTGGTCTTACATGCCGGTTTTCAACAAAAAAGCGAACAAATGGTATGGCTATTATTTGGCCTATACCGTTCACAAAGAAATTCAGCCGAATCACTCTTTTGGAAGAATTTGGCGTTGCGAATCGACTGTTGAAGGAATCAACGGAATTGGCGGACCTTATAAAGATATGGGAATTATTATGGAACCAGGATTGGACTCTCAACCTTGGGAAGGACGTCAGGGAGTGGCTTCTTTTTTTCCATATCAGGTGGGCGAAAAATGGTTTGGATTTTACAGCGGAGCTTATCCTTTCGAAACTTGGGCAGATTATCCTAAGAATTCAGGAAAAGGCTGGTTTGTTGCTTTGGCAGAATCGAATAGTTTAGAAGGTCCCTGGACGAGAATGAATAAAGGTTTGGAACCAATAAAATCAATACACCCGGTATTTGTCGAAAATCCTATTGTGAGCCAACTTCCAAATGGTTTGTACATTGCTATTTTTGACGGAGGTCCTGACGGTTGGGGACATCATTTACCTAATATGATGGGTTATTCACTATCTAAAGATGGTGTAAACTGGTCTGAAGCCCGTTATTGGCCTATAGAAACAAAGGTTGGGAAATGGTGGGATATCATGCGTACTCCTTTGTGTTTAATTCCTGAAGGAAATGATGTGTATACCGTTATTTACAATACCATTGATTTAAATAAAAGATTCCATCCTACAGGAATGGTGAAACTGAAGTTAAATCGTGATGTGATGGAAGCCCGATTGAAGGAATTGAAATAGAAAATAGAGAATAGAGAAAAGAAGCAAGAGAAAAGAAAATCTGCTGAATCTGCGAAATCTGCGTGAGAAAATAAAAAAATGAAAAAGACAGTAAAATATTTCTTAACAGGAATTACGGCAATTCTAATCGCTAGTTGTGCTACGCATTATAAAAAACGTGAAATTACCGACAGCGTTATGAACGAAATTTATAACGAGGTAAAAACACCTTATAAATACGGCTTGGTAATGGTGCCAACGGATAACTCCTATAAAATGGATTGTCCTTCGGTTTTCCGTAAAGATAACAAATGGTTCATGACTTATTTAATTTATGATGGTCGTGGTTATGAAACCTGGTTGGCTGAAAGTGATGATTTGTTAAACTGGAAACATTTAGGAAAAGTAATGTCATTTTCTAAAGATGAATCAGAATGGGACGTGAATCAAAAAGCGGGTTATATTTCATTACAAGACCCAACCTGGGGCGGAAGTTACAAATGGAATAAATACGATGGTAAATATTGGATGAGTTATTTTGGTGGAAATACCACCGGATATGAAGCTGGAGTTTTATCAATCGGAATGGCTTACACAAAACAATCTCCAACAAAAGCACACGAATTTGAGCGTTTGCCTAAACCTGTTTTAACGCCAAAAGATAAAGATGCAAGTTTTTGGGACAACAGTACGATGTATAAAAATTCGGTTATCGAAGACAAAGAACGCATTACAGGAAACAAATTTATCATGTATTACAATGCCCGTGGCGATAGTTTGAATCCGGCAAAAGGAGCTGAACGTATTGGTATGGCAGTTTCTAATGATATGAAAACATGGAAACGTTATGGTAAAAAAGCCTTGTTAAATCACCATAGAGGAATTACAGGTGATGCCTATATTCAGCGTATTAACGATATCTGGGTGATGTTTTATTTTGGAGCTTTTTGGAGAGATTGGAATCAAGGAGCATTCAATCGTTTTGCGGTTTCGAATGATTTAGTAAACTGGAAAGAATGGAAAGGTGATAATTTGATTGAATCTTCAGAACCCTATGATAATATGTTTGCCCATAAATCATTTGTAGTAAAGCACGACGGAGTGGTATATCATTTTTATTGCGCCGTTAACAAAGCAGAACAACGCGGAATCGCAGTGGCTACTTCGAAAGATTTAGGTAAAAGTGAAACTAATTTTGTGGCACCGCCGGTAAAGGTTAAAAAGAATTAAGTATATAGAATCAAGTATTAAGATTTAAATTTTAAGTTTTGAAATTAAGTAAAAGAAATATAATCCATTTTGTTCAACGTTTTTTTGATAAAGAATCTTTAAAACCATTAGTATTTTTAAATTCAAATTGTCTGCGTACCTCAGTCTTAATACTTAATACTTTTGTTTTAATACTTCCCTTTTTAGGGAATGCACAATCAGTAACTGGTGAGCCTGCAGGAGTTCCTGAACTAAATAAAAAATATGAATTTGCTCCTTGGGAAGACCCAACGGTTACCAGCATTAACAGACAGCCTTCGAGAGCAACAGCTTATTCGTATGCGACTGTTGAAGATGCATTAAAAGGTGACAGAACTAAGAGTAGAATCCAAATGCTTAACGGCGATTGGAATTTTAAATACGCACCAAATCTTAAAGAAGCTTCTAAAGATTTTTATAAAAGCAATGTATCAGGCTGGGATAAAATTGAGGTTCCTTCTAACTGGGAAATGAAAGGGTACGATATCCCTATTTATAAAAGTGCAGTGTATCCTTTTAGACCAATTAATCCGCCTTTTATTCCTAAAGATTATAACGGAATTGGTTCGTACCAACGCAGTTTTACCGTTCCGGCTAACTGGAAGGATATGACAGTGACTTTGCATTTTGGTGCAGTAAGTTCAGGTTTTCAGGTTTGGTTGAACGGAGAATTTTTAGGTTATGGCGAAGACAGTTTTCTTCCGTCAGAATTTGATATTACACCTTATTTAAAAGAAGGAGAAAATGTGGTTTCGGTTCAGGTTATTCGCTGGGCAGATGGTTCTTATCTTGAAGATCAGGATCACTGGCGTATGAGTGGCATCCAGCGTGAAGTTTTTATTATGGCTGAGCCAAAGTTACGCATTCAGGATTTCTTTGTTCAAACTAAATTAGACAGGAAATACGAAGATGCTGTTTTTAAACTGCGTCCAAAAGTAGAAAATCTTACAGGTGAAAAAATTCAGGATTACACCATGAATGTGCAATTGTATGATGCTAATAATACGGCAGTTTTCAAAGAACCGCTTCAAAGACCTGTAATCGATTTAATCAACGAAAGTTATCCTCGTCTGGATAATGTACGTTTCGGATTTTTTCAGCAAACGATTAAAAATCCAAAAAAATGGAGTTCAGAAGAACCGAATTTGTACACAATGGTCATTTCGATAAAAGACAAAAATGGAGCTATTACCGAAGCCAAAAGCTGTAAAGTAGGTTTCCGTTCTATTGAATTCTCGAAAGAAAACGGAAAAATGCTTATCAACGGGAAAGAAACGTATGTGTACGGTGTGAATCGTCACGATCAACATCCTATACGCGGAAAAGCCGTTACCAGAGAAGATATTAAACAAGATATTACAACGATTAAAAAGTTTAATTTCAATTTTATACGTACGAGTCATTATCCAAATGATCCTTATTTCTATGAATTATGCGATCAATACGGAATCATGGTGATGGATGAAGCCAATCAGGAAACTCACGGAATAGGTGGTAAATTAACCAACGATCCAAAATGGACGAATGCGTATATGGAGCGTATGATTCGAATGGTTGAAAGAGATAAAAATCATCCATCAGTTGTGATGTGGAGTTTGGGTAACGAAGGAGGAAAAGGACCTAATCACGCTGCGATGTCAGGCTGGGTTCACGATTTTGATATCACGCGTCCGGTGCATTATGAGCCGGCACAAGGAAATGCAAAATTAGATGGATACATCGATCCGCTTGATCCGGGATATCCTAAAACAATCGATCACGCTTACCGATTTGAAAATCCGCAGGATGATTCTTATGTAGATATGGTGAGCCGTTTTTATCCTGGAGTTTTCACGCCTAAATTTTTGGTAGATCAAAAGAAAGATACTCGTCCAATTATTTTTGTCGAATATTCGCATGCAATGGGGAATTCGGTTGGAAATCTAAAAGAATTATGGGATGAATTCCGTTCGCTGCCAAGAGTTATTGGTGGTTGTATCTGGGAATTTAAAGATCAGGGATTAGTTAAAAAAGATCCTGCTACGGGTCAGGAATTTTTTGCTCATGGTGGTGATTTTGGAGAAAAATACCATGACGGAAACTTTAATACTAAAGGAATTGTAGATTCTTACGGAAAACCAAAAGGTTCTATTTACGAAAATAAATGGGTATATCAGCCAGCGACTTCGACTTTAAATGGAAATCAATTAGAAGTTAAAAATCGTTCGGCAGTAAAGTCTTTAGCGGCTTATATTCCGGTTTTGAAAATTTTAGAAAACGGAAATGTAATCAAAACGCAGGTTTTAAAACCATTTAATTTGGAAGCAGGACAATCAACAACTCTGAATGTTAGTTCGTATTTGCCAAAAATGAAATCGGATGCAGAATACTTTTTGAATATCGAATTTCAACTTTCGAAAGATGAACTTTGGGAATCTAAAGGTTATGTAGTTGCCGAAGATCAATTTTTGTTAAAAAAGAAAGAGGTTGCCGTTTCTGAATCTAAAAAAGAAAATGTAAATGTTGCTGAATCTGATGCTGGTTTCAATATCAAAGGAAAAACATTCGACATTACAATTAGTAAAACAAACGGAGCTTTGAGTTCGTATGTTTTCAATGGTGAAGAACAGATTTTTGCTCCTTTGTTGCCAAATTTCGTCAGACCGCTTACGGATAATGACAAAAGAGGATGGAAATCGCATAAATTGTTGAAACCTTGGTACAATGCAAAACCAAAATTGGTTAACATTAAAATTGATAAATCAGCTGCTGAAATTAAAATCATTAGTGATTACGAAGTGATAAAAGACAGCGCGAGCGTAAGTGTAGTTTACAACATTAAACCTGATGGATTGATTAAAGTAGATTATAGTTTGAAAGCGACTAATAAATTGCCAAATATTCCAAAAATAGGAATGCAAATGGGCGTTCAACGACAATTCGACCAGATTTCATGGTACGGAAAAGGAGAATTAGAAAATTATAATGATAGAAGCTTTGGTTCATTTGTTGGGAAATATTCATTACCAATTAATGATTTTCTGGAGCATTATCCAAAACCTCAGGAAAACGCTAATAGAACTGAAGTAAGATGGATGGGATTAACAACACCTCAAAAAAATAAAGGATTTTTAGTTGTTAATGATACAAAGGCTTTAAGCATGAGTGCATGGCCATATACGCAGGAAAATTTAAGCGCTGCTAAACATACTTTTGATTTAAAAGATCCGGGATTTTTAACGGTAAATATTGATTTGGTCCAAATGGGAGTAGGAGGAAATGATAGCTGGACTATAGTAGCTCAACCCTTAGAACAATACCAAATTAAATCTGGAGATTATCAATATAGTTTTTATTTGATGCCTTTTAGTGGTTCAAAAAATCAATTGGAAAACAGTTTGAAGAAATTTAAATATTAGTAAAATATCAAAAAAACAATCTGTCAAATCTGCTAAATCTGCGTGAAAAAATTACAGCACACAGATTTAGCAGATTCTGTGGATTTTATAAAGTTTAATTAGCGATGTTTAAAAAACAGTACCTCTTTCTTGTTTTACTTCTTGCGGGATTTGTTTCCGCACAGGAGATTCATAAAAAAGAAAATTTAAATTTTCAGCCAACACTAGAATCCTCAAAACCTTGGGTGTACTGGTATTGGATGAAAGCTGCATATTCTAAAGCCGGAATCACAGCCGATTTAGAAGCAATGAAACAAGCGGGATTAGCAGGAGCTTACTTAATGACCATCAAAGGACCAGCAAGTCCGCCATTGATTGAACCGCCAGTATTGCAACTTTCTCCGGAATTTTGGGATATGGTAAAATGGGCTTTTATTGAAGCCGATCGTTTGGACTTAAAATTAGCTTTTCACGCTGCCGATGGTTTTGCTGTAGCCGGAGGACCGTGGATTACGCCCGAAATGTCAATGCAAAAAGTAGTTTGGTCAACAACTGAATTATTGGGAGGAAAAAAATGGAACACTAAATTAGCCGTTCCTGAGCATTATAAAGATTACTATAAAGACATTGCTACTTTTGCTATCCCAGTAAAAGAAAACATAATCAATTCGCAGGAGTTATCACCAAAGGTTACTACTTCAAACAATAGCGATGCTTCCTTTTTGGCTCATGCTAAAAAAGACGAGAATTTCAGATTAGGCGAAAATGGCTGGATTCAATATGAGTTTGAAAAACCATTTACTTGTAAATCTATTGTAGTCGAAACCAAAGGCAGAGATTTTCAGGCACAGCGATTAATTGTCGAAGTGAGTAATGACGGTGTCCATTTTAAATTTCATGAGCGAATGATTGCCCCGCGTCACGGCTGGCAGGATATGGATGTACATCATACACATACTATAAAGCCCGTAACGGCTAAGTATTTTAGATTTGTTTATGATGTTACCGGAACCGAACCGGGAGCCGAAGATTTGGATTTTGCCAAATGGAAACAGAATAATTTGAAAGTGAGTAAAATCACGCTTTCAAACGAATCATTAATAGATAATTTCGAAGGAAAATCAGCTGCAGTGTGGCGTTTAAGTCCAACAACAACTAGCGAGCAAATTTCAAATTCAGATTCGTTTCAAAAAGAAAGTATTGTAAATATTTCCAAATTTGTTGATGCCGATGGTAATCTGAACTGGAAAGCGCCAAAAGGAAAATGGAAAATTATCCGAATGGGGCATACTTCTACCGGGCACGAAAATGCAACTGGCGGAGCAGGAAAAGGTTTAGAAGTAGATAAATTCAATCCGGATTTGATTCGTTTTCAACTGGATCATTGGTTTGGCGAAGCTATTCGTACTGCCGGGCCTGAATTAACTTCTAAAGTTTTGAAAATTTTACATTTGGATAGCTGGGAGTGCGGTAGCCAGAACTGGTCTTCTGTTTTTCAGGCTGAATTTTTAAAACGCCGTGGTTATGATATTGTAGATTATTTGCCGGTAATGGCGGGAATTCCTATCGAAAGTGTCGCAACTTCGGAGAAAGTTTTATACGATGTTCGAAAAACCATATCCGAATTAGTGGCCGATAATTTTTATGTGACTCTGGCTGATATTGCTAAAAAAGCAAATGTAAAATTCAGTTCAGAAAATGTGGCTCCCACAATGATGAGTGATGGATTGTTGCATTTTAAATATGTAGATTATCCAAGTGGGGAATTTTGGTTAAAAAGCCCTACGCACGATAAACCTTTTGATATGCTGGATGCTATTTCAGGCGGACATATTTATGGAAAAGACATTATTCAGGCGGAAGCTTTTACTGCTTTGAGAATGGATTGGGATGAACATCCGGGAAATTTAAAAACACTGGCTGATAGAAATTATGCTATTGGAATCAACCGTTTTTTCTATCATGTTTTTGTACACAATCCGTGGACTGATCGAAAACCCGGAATGACATTAGACGATATTGGAACTTTTTTTCAAAGAGACCAAACCTGGTGGAAACCGGGAAAAGCCTGGTTTGATTATTGTCAAAGAGTACAATTGCAATTGCAAAAAGGAAAACCTGTGGTGGATCTAGCCGTTTTTATCGGCGAAGATTTACCATCACGTTCATTAGTTCCGGACAGATTATTCCCGTTTATTCCGAATGTTTTTGGCGAAGCCAGAATAACCAGCGAAAAAATCCGATTGGAAAATGAAGGTCAGCCTGCGACTAAAATGCCTAAGGAAGTAACGTATTCAAAAAACAATACCGATTTGTCACAATGGATAAACCCGATGAATGGTTATCATTATGATTCTTTCAATGTCGATGTTTTGTTAAACAGAGCTAAAGTCGTTAATGGAAAAGTAGATTTTGGAGGCGGAATTGAATACGGAGCTTTATTGTTTCCTGGAAGCAGAAATATGGCGCCTAACAAAATTATTTCTTTGGCTACAGCCGAAAAAATATTGCAGTTAGTAAAAGAAGGAGCAACTGTTTTCATTGGCGAAAAACCAGTTGATAGTCCGAGTTTTCAAACTGAGGCCGAGACTACAAAATGGAAGATGGTAGTTGATGAAATTTGGTCTGAAAATAATAAGACTCAATCTTCATGGAAACTGGGTAAAGGCACAGTTATTGTTACTCCATATGTCGAATCTGATTTTTCGAAAATAGGAATTCCAGCGGATTTATTATTTTCTGATTCGAAGAATAATGACAGAGGTTCCATTGCCTGGACACACCGAAAAACTGCTGATGAAGAAATTTATTTTATTTCGAATCAGTTAGAAGAGAAAAGAGAACTTACGGTTTCTTTTCGCGAAAGCGGTAAAATTCCGGAATTGTATAATCCAGTGACCGATAAAACTACGGTTTTGAATCAATGGAAAGTAGAAAATGGAAGAACAATCATTCCGTTGCAACTGGATAAAAACGAATCTTGTTTTGTGATTTTTAAGAATCAAAGCAAAGAAACTAATGATAAAAAAGGAACGAATTGGGCTGAATTGAAATCCGTTCAAACATTGGATGAAAATTGGAATTTACAATTTGATGCAAGTTTTAAAGGTCCTGAAAAAGCCTTGAAAATTAATAAGCTTTTCGATTGGAGTACATCGGCTGATGAGAATATTAAATATTATTCGGGAACAGCAGTTTATACTAAGGAATTCAATTGGAAGCAGGATACAAAAACACCAACTTATTTGAATTTGGGATCAATTGCTAATCTTGCCGAAGTTACAGTTAACGATATCGATTGTGGAACAATCTGGACTTTTCCATACCGAGCTGATATTTCGAAAGCATTAAAAAAAGGTAAAAACAAAATAATAATTAAAGTAACTAATACCTGGGCAAACCGATTAATTGGTGACCAAAAATTACCTGAAAAAGAACGATTAACCTGGACTACTGCTCCTTATCGATTAGTAGAATCAGAGAATTTATTGAAAGCAGGATTGCTGGGGCCGGTTACTTTAGAAAAAGAAAAATAAGTTTTTTTACCATTAAGATATTTAGAGTATTAAGCTAAATGAAACTTAACTTCTTAATGGTGAAAGTTTAATAGAATTAAAATGAAATTTTAATGATGAAAAATTTAATTATTGCATTTTTAGTGATTTTAACAAGTTTTCAGGTGAAGGCAAAAATCAAGTTACCGGCTTTGTTTTCGGATAATATGATGTTGCAACAGCAAAGTAATGCGCCAATTTGGGGATGGGCTGATAAGAACCAAAATGTAAAAATTACTACTTCCTGGGATGCTAAAACCTATGATGTAAAAGCAGATAAGAATGGAAAATGGAAACTTGCTTTACAAACACCAGTTGCCGGAGGTCCTTATGAGATTTCAGTTTCGGATGCTGCGGAAACAAAATCAATTAAAAATATCTTAATTGGAGAAGTTTGGTTGTGTTCAGGACAGTCCAATATGGAAATGCCTTTGAAAGGTTTTCCGGGACAGCTAGTAAGAGATGGTAATGAAGCGGTGGTGCATTCGAGAAATAAAAACATTCGTTTTATCACCGTTCCAAGAGCTACGGTACTGACTCCAAACGAAGATTTTCAAGGACAATGGTTTGAGGCAGCTCCACAAAATACGGCTAATTTAAGTGCTACAGCCTGGTATTTTGGTTCTTTATTACAAGAAGTTTTAGATGTTCCGGTAGGATTGATTGTGGTTTCTTATGGTGGTTCGAGTATGGAAGCTTGGATGAATCAGGAAATGTTGAAGGATTTTGCAGCAGCTAAAATCCCAACAAAGAAAGAAGATTTAGCTAAAGATCCAAATCGTGTTGCAACGACTTTATTTAACGGAATGCTTTCACCGGTAATTGGTTACGGAATCAAAGGCTGTATCTGGTACCAGGGAGAATCTAATTATGAACGTGCTGCTCAATATGCAGCATTAACTAAAAAAATGGTGAGCAGTTGGAGAACACTTTGGGGACAAGGAGATTTTCCGTTTTATAATTGTCAAATTGCTCCTTTTAATTACGCTCAATTTCATCCAAAAGATTATAAAGAAGAATACAATTCGGCTTATTTGCGTGAAGCGCAATTGAAAGCTTCAAAAGAGATTTCAAATTCAGCCATGGCAGTTTTAATGGATGTTGGCGAAGAAAATAATATTCATCCTGATAATAAAAAAGCGGGAGGAAATAGATTAGGTTATTTGGCTTTGACCAAAACGTATGGAATGACAGGTTTTGAGTTCGAAAGTCCTGAGTTTAGCGCTATGGAAATTAAAGGAAGTGTGGTAACAGTAGCTTTTGATAAAGCTCCTAACGGAGTTACCTCTTACGGAAAAGAAGTAACAGGATTTGAAATTGCTGGTGAGAATAAGGTGTTTTATCCCGCTAAAGCCGAGTTAAGAAGAAAGTCGGTTTTACTTTCTTCCCCGCAGGTAGAAAAGCCTGTTGCAGTTCGTTATTTATTTAAAGATTATGCGGAAGCTCAAATTTTCAGTACAGGAGGATTGCCGCTTTCTTCTTTTAGAACGGATAGTTGGTAGTTAATATTATCCTGCAAGGTTTACAAAACCTTGTAGGTATAAAATTGAAATGAACTTTTAATACCTACAAGGTCAGAAAAAGACCTTGCAGGAAAATATAAAAATGAAAAATACAATATTTTTATTTTCTCTTTTAGTGACGCTTTGTATCAAGGCTCAAATTCCTGTACTTGATAATTACAATCAGATATGGACTACGCAAAGTGTTAATTCAGGTGAATCGATGCCATTGGGCGGAGGGGATATTGGTGCGAATGTATGGGTTGAAAAAGGCGACTTGTATTTCTATTTTTCCCGTTCGGGAACTTTTGATGAGCACAATACTTTATTGAAATTAGGAAGAGTAAAAGTAAATTTGAGTCCTAATCCATTCAAAGATGATCAAGGTTTTAAACAGGAACTGAAGCTAAAAGATGGATACATAACTGTTTCACAAAACGGAACTTCGGTAAAACTATGGGTTGATGTTTTTAATCCGGTGATTCATGTTGATGTGACTAGTAAAGTACCAACAGAAATGAAAGTCGCTTACGAAAGCTGGCGTTATAAAAACAGAGATTCTAAAGGCAAGGCTAATAATGCCAATTCTTATAAATGGGCTCCGCAAGGCGATATTATAACTTATAAAGATTCAATTTCGTTTGAAAATAACGGTGTGAAATTTTATCATAGAAACAGAGCCAATACTGTTTTTGATGTGACGGTTAAACAGCAAAAAATGGAATCGGTTAAGGGTCAAATGCTAAATCCTATTGCGAATCTTACTTTTGGAGGACAGCTTTTTGGAAACAATTTGAAAGCAAGCGGAACGTATAACGGAATTTATCAGGATACTGATTTTAAAGGTTTCCAACTTTCGAGTATAAAAACAGCTAAAAAGCATCAGTTCCAGATTCAGTTGCATACGAATCAATCAGCAGATGCTGGTTTATGGGAAAAAGAGCTGCAAAAACAAATTTCGACTTATAAGAGAGATGAAAAAAAGACGGTTGTTTGGTGGAATAATTTCTGGAATCGTTCTTTTATTTATACCCAAAAAGATAAATCTGTAACCGATTCGGTTTACCAAATAGGACAGAATTATCAATTGTTCCGATATATGCTGGGTGCGAATGCTTACGGAAAATATCCAACAAAATTTAATGGCGGATTGTTCACGGTTGATCCGGTACATACAAATAAGGAATTGAATTTCACACCTGATTTTAGAAATTGGGGTGGAGGAACCATGACGGCACAAAACCAGCGATTGGTTTATTTTCCGATGTTAAAAAGTGGCGATTTTGATATGATGCAATCGCAATTAGATTATTATTTGAATTTGCAAAAAAATGCCGAATTGCGTTCACAAGTTTATTGGAAACATGGTGGCGCTTCTTTTACAGAACAATTAGAAAATTTTGCATTACCAAATCCTGCAGAATATGACTGGAAACGCCCTGCAGATTACGATCCCGGAATGGAATACAATGCCTGGCTGGAATATGAATGGGATACGGTTTTTGAGTTTTGCAAAATGATGTTACAGCAGAAAGAATTTGCCGGAAAAGACATTCAAAAATACAATCAGTTTATCATTAGTTGTCTTCGTTTTTTTGATGAACATTATCAATATTTAGCAAAACAAAGAGGTCGAAAAGCATTGGACGGAAATGGTCATTTGGTTCTTTTTCCGGGCTCGGCGACTGAAACTTATAAAATGACTAATAATGCTAATAGTACTATTTCGGCATTAAAAGTAATTACGGAACAATTATTGTTACTATCCGAAAATGAATTATCAAAAGAGGATGTAACCTATTTGCAAGGACTTCAAACCCGAATTCCGCCTTTGAATTTTAAAGAATTTGACGGACATAAAACTTTGGCTCCAGCCAAAACATGGGAACGAATCAATAATACCGAAGTGCCACAATTGTATCCGGTGTATCCCTGGGGAATTTACGGTATTGGAAAACCAGATTTACAAACAGCTGTAAATACCTGGAAATACGATACCGATGCGTTGAAATTTAGAAGCCATGTGGGCTGGAAACAAGATAATATTTTTGCAGCAAGATTAGGTTTGACTGAGGAAGCAGCCAAATACAATTTGCTAAAAATGGCAAATTCTGACCGAAGATTCCCTGCTTTTTGGGGACCAGGTTATGACTGGGTTCCGGATCACAACTGGGGAGGAGCAGGAATGATAGGAATGCAGGAAATGTTGTTGCAAACTAGCGGAGATACTATTTATATTTTTCCTGCCTGGCCATCAGCCTGGGATGTACATTTTAAATTACATGTGCCAAAAAACACTACTGTAGAGGTGAAAATGGAAAAAGGAAAAGTAACTTTGTTAAAGGTTTTTCCAAAAGAGAGAGAAAAAGATATTGTTAATTTGCTTGGAAAATCTGAAGTAGAAAAATTAAAAATGAATTAAAAAGTATCACTAATCCTGTTTTGGCTCCCTTCCCTTTGGGGAGGGCTGGGGTGGGGAAAATTTAAAATAGAATATGCTTTCGTTGCTTTTTAAGGTGGCGATTTATATAACCCTAAAATAGATAAGTATTATGAATTTAGTAAAGCAACTTGCTTTTTGTGCCGGAACAATGATAACGTTTACATTGAATTTGAGTGCACAAAACCAAAATGTAATTCCGGCTACAAAGTCATTAAAAGTTGATTTTGATTTTGCATCACGCAGAACCTTAGAAGTAAATGATCCTAATTATATTTCCTGGCCCATAAGCGAAGGAAAACAATTTGAGAAAAATTTTGGAGATATAAAAGTAGCTTTAAAAGGTGATATTAATTCCGGTTGGCACAAAACAGGAATTCAGGCGCCATTTTATGCCCGTTTAGTAAGTGATGGTCTTATTGCTAATAAAAATGTAGAAATAATCATTAGTGGTTTGTCAAAAGGAAAACATAGTTTGTTAGTTTTCAGTAATACTTTTGATAGTCCGGAATTAGCTAATTATGCTCCGGTTAAGATTTTTGTGAATGGTGTTTTTTCGCAAACACTTCAGCCAACAAATAGAGTAACTTCTACCATAGAATCGGCTATTTCTTATATTAAGTTTGATGCTGATGGAGCAAAAGATGTTGTTGTTCGATTTGAATCGGATGCAAAAGCTGCGGGGAAAACTCAAAAAGTAGTATTGAATGGTTTCGAATTGGATTTACCGAACTTAAAAAAACAAGCTAATTCGCCAAAACCGGCTAATAATGATGAACATGTGGTTTTAGCAAATGATTTTAAATTAGAATGGAACTCGCCGGAAGGAACTGTTTCTCATGATTTTTATTTTGGCGAAAGCCAGGAAGAATTGGCACGTGCAACTCCAAGTTCGCAAGAGTTTAAAGGAAATTTAAAAGTTAAAGAAGCCGTTGTTGATGTTAAAACGCTGGATAATTTAAAAACATATTATTGGAGAGTAGATGAAATTGATGCTGATAACGAAGTGACAAAAGGTAAGGTTTGGTACTTTAAACCAGCACAAATTGCTTTCCCGGGAGCCGAAGGTTACGGTCGTTTTGCCATTGGTGGACGAGGCGGAAAAGTAATTGCTGTTACCAATTTGAATGATAGCGGACCAGGAAGTTTGCGTGATGCTGTTGATCAGGAAGTAGGACCAAAAACAATTGTTTTTAATGTTTCCGGAAATATCAAATTAGAATCTCGTTTAGTAGTAAGTCAGCCTTATGTTACTATTGCGGGACAAACGGCACCAGGGAAAGGAATCATGATTAGCAGAGCTCCTATTGGTTTAACTGGAAACGATGGAATTATACGATTTTTACGAGTTAGAATTGGTGGCGGAAGAACTTATGACGGAATGGGATTAACAGGAGCAAATAATAGTATTATTGATCACTGTTCCATTAGCTGGACTATTGATGAATCTTTTAGTTCAAGAGGTGCACACAATATTAGTTTACAACGCACTTTAATTGCTGAGGCTTTAAATGTAGCAGGCCATAGTAAATATGCAGAAGGAAAAATGCATGGTTACGCAGCAACAATTGGTGGAGATGTAGGTAGTTTTCATCACAATTTGTTAGCGCATAATTACGGTCGTAACTGGAGTATTGGTGGCGGATTAAATGGTGACGGTTTTTATGGGGGAAAAATAGATATTCGTAATAATGTAGTGTACAATTGGGGAGGCCGCGCTACTGATGGTGGAGCTAATCAGGTGAATTTTGTCAATAATTATTATAAACCTGGAGTTGCTACTAAAATATTTGTCGCTCTAAATGCACAAATTGAAGGTGTTGGTAAAGGAAAACAACAATATTATTTTGATGGAAATGTAATGCCGGGTTATTTTAATGAGAACAATCAGGATAAAGGAAGAAAGTACACCATTTCTAATAACGCAATAGTAGATTATGATGTGTTTTTGCCAAAACCATTTTTCGAATCTCATGTAAATACACAATCAGCAACTGCTGCTTATAAAGATGTATTGTCTGATGTTGGTGCAACCTTACCAGTATTTGATACGCATGATCAAAGAATTATCAAAGAAACTTTAAAAGGAACCTATACATATAAAGGAAGCAAAAGTGGTATAGGCGGAATGATTGATAATGAAGAAGATGCTGGTGGGTGGGAAAATTATCCTAATGAAACCCGCGATGCTAATTGGGATACTGATCAGGACGGATTGCCAAACTGGTGGGAAGAGGCTAAGGGATTCAACATAAATTCAGCTAAAGGAGATTTCTCTGATGCGAATGCTGCAAGTGGAAACGGATTTACTCAGTTAGAAGATTATTTAAACTGGATGGCTACGCCTCATTATTTTGTTGAAACTTCTAAAACTTTAAAAGTAAATGTTGAAGATTTATTTAAAGGTTTTACTAATAAACCAAAATATACTGTGAATCAGGTTGTAAATGGTTCGGCTTCAATTATTAAAAATGAAATACAATTTACATCAAAAGTTAAAGGTTTTGCTTCGGTTGAAGTAAAAGTTGTAGATGCTGATGGAGATTCAATGAGCCGAATTATAAATGTATTTGTAAAGTAAAAGTGAATCAAACATCTGCAAAATCTGCGTGCTAATTATTTTTCACGCAGATTTTGCAGATTGAGCAGATTCTAAAATTTAATCAAAATTAAAATGAAAAAGAACATCATTCTATTATCAGCTGTACTTGTTTCGACTGTTGCCGTAGCTCAAAACAAAGGTTTAGTAGCTAATTCGAACAGCCCTTATTCTAAATTACAAAGTATCGGTTTACAGGATGTAAAATGGACAAACGGTTTCTGGAAAGAACAATTTGATGTAGAGACCAAAAGTACTTTGCCTTATATGTGGGATTTGTATCATAATGATGAAGTTTCGCATGCTTATAAGAATTTCGAAATTGCAGCTGGTTTGACTAAGGGAACTTTCAAAGGACCTTCTTTTCATGATGGTGATTTTTATAAAATTTTTGAAGGAATGGCAGCTACTTATGCCATTACAAAAGATAAAAAGCTAGATAAACAAATGGACGAAGCCATTGCTTTATTTGCTAAAGTGCAGCGTAAAGATGGTTACTTACATACACCGGTTTTAATAGATGAGCGTTGGGGAACCTTAGGACCTGAAGAAGTAAAAAAACAATTGGGTTTCGAAAAATACAATATGGGGCATTTAATGACGGCTGCCTGTGTACATTACCGGGCGACTGGAAAAACCAGTTTTTTAAATATTGCCAAAGGAGTTGCCGACTTTTTATATGATTTCTACAAAAAAGCTTCGCCGGAATTAGCCCGAAATGCGATTTGTCCGTCACATTATATGGGAATTGTCGAAATGTACCGTACTACTAAAAATCCAAAATATCTGGAATTAGCGAATAATCTAATAGATATTAGAGGAACTACCGATGATGGAACCGATGATAATCAGGATCGAATTCCGTTTAGAAAGCAAACCACTGCAATGGGTCATGCCGTAAGAGCAAATTACTTATATGCCGGTGTTGCCGATTTGTATGCAGAGACAGGTGAGAAAAAATTATTAGATAATTTAGAGTCTATTTGGGACGATGTGACTTTTAGAAAAATGTACATCACAGGAGCTTGTGGTGCTTTGTATGATGGAGTTTCACCTGATGGGACTTCTTATGATCCAACCGTGGTTCAAAAAATTCACCAGGCTTACGGAAGACCATTCCAATTACCAAATGCTACGGCGCATACTGAAACCTGTGCTAACATTGGGAATGTATTATGGAATTGGAGAATGTTACAAATTACGGGTGATGCTAAATATGCTGATATTGTAGAATTGGCTTTGTATAATAGTGTATTGTCTGGAATGAACTTAGAAGGAAATAAATTTTTCTATAACAATCCGTTGAATGTCTCTGCTGATTTGCCTTTTCAACAACGTTGGGGAAATGTTCGTGAAGGTTATATCGCATTGTCAAATTGTTGTGCGCCAAATGTTACCAGAACTGTTGCCGAAATTGGTAATTATGCTTATAGTTTGACAAAAGAAGGATTGTATGTTAACCTATATGGAAGTAATCATTTAGACACTACTACAGAGGAAGGGAAGAAAATTCATTTACATCAAGAAACTAATTATCCTTGGGACGGAGCTATTTCGATTGAACTTGAAGCTGTTCCTAAAGAAAATTATGCTTTGTTTTTAAGAATTCCAGGATGGAGTAATGGAACTATTGTTAAGATTAATGATAAAGTGGTTGAAGGAACTATTGTTTCAGGAAGTTATTTAAAATTAGACCGCAAATGGAAAAAAGGAGATGTGATTAGTTTAAATATTCCGATGCCTGTTGAAGTAATGCAGGCAAATCCGCTTGTTGAGGAAACTAAAAATCAGGTTGCAGTAAAGAGAGGACCTATAGTTTATTGTTTAGAATCAGAAGGAATTTCAAAAAAAGCTTCCATTAATGAAGTAATTTTAAATGCTAATTCTGATTTCCAAATCAAAACGATCCAAAAAAACAATAGAAATCTTGTAGAGATTACAGCTCAGGGATTTTTGAATACCAATTCGTGGGATAAAAAATTATATCAGCCATTGAAAGATACAAAGGAGCAAGTTTCTTTGCAATTAGTACCGTATTTCGCATGGGGTAATGGAACGAGTAAAGAAATGAGCGTGTGGTTTTCACACTAATAAACTTGTTAAAAACTAATTAATGTGTGGATAATAAAATTTTAACACTAAATAAACGCGAAAACTTAAAAAAAACTTAAAAAAAAATCGATAAAAAGTAATTGAATAATAAAATTTTATTACTTTTGAAAAATGTAAACGTTTACATTTGACTTACTTAGCGTGTTGCAAAATCAAATGTAGTCTGTTGTTAGAAAATTGTAAACGTTTACATACATGTATTAATTGTAAAAAGAAAGATTTACAAAAGAGAGCATGAAAAATATTTTGATTTCACATTTACAGAAATAAATAAACCAAACTAAACAATTAATTTTTTTAACCAAAGAAACACACTTATGAAACAAACATTTAAAATGGTATTTAGTGTAGTATTGTTCAGCATGATCTGTTGGAGCGGTTTAGCTCAGAATGCAGAAAGAACAGCTATTACTGGAAAGGTGGTTGATAAAGATGGGCTGGGAGTTATAGGCCTTAATGTGCTTGAGAAAGGGACAAAACATGGGGTTTTGACCGATATCGATGGTAATTACAAAATTCAGGTTCCTAAAGGAGCTGTGTTACAGTTTTCTTATATTGGAATGAAAACTCAGGAAAGAACAGTAGGGACTGCTACTTCAATTAACATCACAATGCAAGAGGATGCATCGAGTTTAGATGAAGTTGTTGTGGTTGGATACGGTACTCAGAAAAAGATACATTTAACTGGTGCTACACAGACTATTAAAGCTAGTGAGGTGGAAGATTTACCTACGAATAATTTAGCTGCATCTTTAGTTGGTAGAGTATTAGGTGTTGGTGTTTCAGGAGGGAATAGAAGACCAGGACAAGCAGCAGGATTAAATTTCAGGAATTCAGCAAGTCTTTCTAAAGATGGAGGAACAGATCAACCATTATATGTAATCGATGGGATATTGCAAATATCAGGTAATGGAGCGCCAGATTCTACATTATTTGATAATTTGGATGCTTCGGAAGTTGAAAGCATTTCGTTTCTTAAAGATGCTGCTGCTGCTGTATATGGTTCGAGAGGTGCAAATGGAGTAGTTTTAGTGACTACGAAAAGAGGTAAAAGTGGACCTGCAAAATTCACTTATACAGGCTTGTATGGGATTCAGGATGAGGTATATCGTACTAAAATGATGAATGCAGTAGAATATGCCAATTATTATAATATCATGAATGGTCCTAATGGTTATGCATCTACAGTTACAGGAAGGGATACTAATCCACAATATGTTTTTTCTCCAGACGAAATAGAGTATTATAAAACTCTAAACTATAATCCTCTAGATGAAGTATGGAAACCGTCATATAATCAAAAACATACTATGAATGTGACAGGAGGCTCGGATAGAGCTACTTATTTTGCAGGAACTTCTTATTATACTCAAAATGGTAATCTAGATAATATAGATTACAGAAGATGGACTTACAGAGCAGGTACTGACTTTAAGGTTTCTGATGATTTTAAAGCAGGTATCCAGATTTCAGGATTTTATAATGATAACTCTAAAGTAAATAGTAGGGTTGGTGGTACAAACGATGAGAATGATTACAGAAGATTATTGAATTCTTCTCCTATTTTACCTCAGTACATACAAGGTTTGCCAGTACAGCGTTTAAATACTCGTAATGAGGCGCAATATCATTATGGTGAGATTAACAGATTAGGTAACGTAGCAATAAATAAAGGATTCAATTTAACCTCTAATTTTTATGCGGAGTACCAAGTGCCTTTTATTAAAGGTTTAAAGGCCAGAGCGTCTTATGCGCGTAATATGGTTACTAATCGATCTAATTATATTGGAACTAGATTTACATTATATCAGTTTACAACTACACCAGGGGTTAATGGAGCGGGAGCTAATGGACATATCTATGATCCGAATAGACCTTTAGATCAATATACAGCAGTTACTGCTAGAAATAACAGTAATGGTAATAGATTAGGATGGGATAATACAAATTCATTGTCAGAGCAGTATAACTTTAATATGTCTTATAGTCGTGACTTTGGGAAACATTCGGTTTCTGCATTGTTCTCAGTAGAAAAAGGGGAAGCTAATGATACCCGTGATCAGTTTTATAGAGATGAACCATTACAGACAACTGATGGTTTTTCTAATTCTGCCTTCGGAACTATTGATGGTACGGCTACAGGAAATGAATCAGGTACTTTAGGTTATATTGGTCGAGCTAATTATGCTTATGCAGACAAGTATCTGGCTGAGGTATTGTTTAGAAGTGATGCTTCTACCCGATTTGCACCAGAGAATTATTGGGGAAGATTTTATAGCGTATCTACAGGATGGGTAATTTCTAAAGAAGATTTCTTTAAATCAAAGTTTATTGATTTTTTAAAAGTTAGATTTTCAGTAGGTTTACTAGGTACAGATGATACAAGACCTTGGGGGTGGAGACAACGTTTTACCTATCAAAATGGACAAGGATTTGTTGGAGGAAACAATCAGTTAGCTACGACAGGAATGAAGATGGAGGTAACTCCAAATAGAGATGCAACTTGGACAGAGCATACGAAAACCAATTTTGGTATTGATGCCAAATTATTTGACAACAGATTGTCATTAACTGCTGAAGCTTATTATAATATTGAAGATGATATATTGTTGTCTAAAACAGCTGACGTTCCTTTCACTATAGGTGGTTCTGTAGCTTCAGAAAATTATGGTAGAAGAGATAATTGGGGTTATGAATTTGCTTTAGGTTGGGATGATACAATCGGTGGAGATTTTAAATATGGTGTAAATGTCAACTTCGGATGGGGTGATGATAAAATGGTTCGTGGTGACTTTAATCCAATCACAAGTCAATATCCATGGAATCCACAACCAGGAGGAAGAAGAGACAACGGTGTGTGGGGATATGATTATGTAGGTATGTTAAAAACAACAGAGGATGTTCAGGCTTATATAGAAAAATACAATATTAAATCTGTTTTTGGTGTTTTAGCAGCTAATCTTAGACCAGGTTCTCTTTCTTATGCTGATGTTCGAGGTCCTTTTAATCCTGCTACAGGTGAGTTTGCTCCAGCAGATGGAATCATAGACGAGTGGGATCAAATTCGATTAGCAAAAAGACAAAGTACTAGATACGGAATGGGAACTACATTAAAGTTTGGGTATAAAAACTTTACTTTAAATGCAGTAGTTACAGCTTCTTTTGGAGGAGGATGGAATGAGATTGATAGTCAAACTAGAAAAACGATGAATGCTGCGATTAATGATGGTATTGATAACAGACCTTCGATTTGGAATAATATCTATGATCCTGTGTTAAATCCTAATGGAACTATGCCTAACCCTTATAGTGAAGCTTTGAACCTAGCACCAACATCTTCTTTCTGGCAACGTTCAGCAACCAGTATTCAAATGCGTAATATTAATTTAGGTTACACTATGCCTAAAAAAATTACGGAAGCTTTAGGGATTAGCTCTTGTAGATTAAATTTAACTGCAATTAATCCATTTATTTTGTACAACCCATTTGAGCATAAAGCTCCAAACGGTGCCTATGATGTTTATCCTGAATTAAAAACCTATTCTTTAGGAGTTAATTTGTCTTTTTAATTAAGAATATTTAAATTAGTGAAAATGAAAAATATAAAAATAAATATAGTAGCTTGTGTTGCAACGGCATTATTTTTAGGAAGCTGTAGTGATGATTTTCTTGAAGAAAAAAGAGATTTATCAGGAGTTAATGAACAAGTTTATCAAGAACCTCTTCAAGCAAAGGCTTATGTAGATTATATCTATAGATTATTCTTGCCAGCAAACAATGCACAATCTTACACTTGGGATTTGGCATCTGGTTCTAACGATGATTTTTCTCAAACTACAGAGGAATTAACAGGCGAGGTAAACTGGAATAAAGTTTGGGCTGAACCAGGAAGAAATACAGATGCGAATTGTTTGAATTATATTGGTGTGGCTATGAATGCTAGTATCGGTAATAATTCATACACTCGATTGAGACAGATTAATTTATTCTTAGATAATATTGATAAATATGGGATGGCTGATGCTGATAAAAACCCATTGAAAGGACAAATGTATTTTTGGAGAGCCTGGCAATATTTTGATTTGGTGCGCTTGTATGGTGGAGTTCCTTTAGTTTTGACAGCTCAAAGTTCTATTACTGATAATCCTGAAGCTAATAAAGTGCTTAGAAGTTCTACGTCTGCTTGTATTGAACAAATCATTGCTGACCTTGATATGGCACAAAGTTTGTTACCTGGTGTGTGGGATGATCCTAATGTAAACTGGGGAAGAATAACAAAAGGAGCCGTAGCTGCTTTCAAAGGCCGTGTGTTGTTAACCTGGGCAAGTCCTTTGTTTAATCGTACTGATGATGTGAGTCGTTGGCAACGTGCATATGATGCCAATAAAGCAGCAGTTACTTTATTAGAATCAGCAGAGGGAGGGTCTAAAAGACTTTTTAATACAGGTGGGTTTGCTAATGGTACTGCTTGGGGAAATATGTGGTTTACTGAAGTTAATAATCCTGAGGCTGTAATTGTGTATGGTTTTAATAATACAACTGCATCAAATGTTCAAAGAAATAATGGTTGGGAAAGAGCAGTTCGTTCTAAAACTCAGGGAGCTAATGGTTCAGTAGGTGCTACTTTACAGATGATGAATGCTTTCCCTATGAAAGATGGTAAAGCACCAGGTGTTTCAACCACATATCCGTATTCATTGCAAACATTTTATAAAAATAGAGATCCAAGATTCTATAAAACTTTTATTTATAGTGGAGCTCCATGGCCACATGCTGAAGAACCAACTTTCAAGCAGTTTTCTTATCATTGGTTTAGAACGGCTCCTGCTAATTCAACTGTATTACCAACTGGTGTAACTGAGACATTAGGTACCGTTAATACAAATATATATATCGGAAAAGCAACAAATCCAAGTGCAAGTAAAGCTAACAATTTCCAGTTTAGTGGTACAGATTATATGGAAATGCGTTTTGCTGAAGTATTATTAAATTTAGCGGAATCTGCTATTGGAATTAATCAATTGGCAGAAGGTAAAGCTTTAATTGCAAAAATTAGAGAGAGAGCTGGTATTGAAAGTAATGGAGGAACATTTGGTTTAGACAATGTAAATAGCAGAGATCAACATTTTGCTGCTGTTATTAATGAGAGAAAAGTAGAATTCGCATACGAAAGTAAACGTTTCTGGGATTTAAGACGTTGGTTGTTGTTTAATAATGATTTTGGTACTTGTACACGTTTAAATCAAACCCCTATTGAAGGAATCAGAAGACAGGGATTGTTTTTTATAGCTAAAAGACAAAATGGTACTGATTATGTAGGTAATCCTGATCCGTTTGTGCCAGTTAATGGCGTGGCTCCGGTTGCGGATAGAAATCCTACCACTTTTCCAGCTGGAATAACTACTTATGATCAGTACTTAGATTATTTTTATGCAAACTTTTTAAGAGTGGTTGTAAAAGATAATGCAGATCCAACTACTGCAGATTGGAAATTTAAATGGTATAATCAATATTATTTCTTTGGTATTCCTGCTAGTGCATTAAATACTTCGATGTATTTAGGGCAAACTACAGGATGGTCTGGAGGAACAAGTACTTTCGATCCATTACAATAAATCATAAAACAAAAGAAATGCCTGATTAATTTCAGGCATTTCTTCTTTTATAACTACCAAAATTTTAATCTAATAAATAGCAGTTCTAACCCAATGTTTTTTATTAATTAAGAAGAATTTTAAAATGAAAAAATTAAATTTTTTATTGACTTTTTTAGTTTTAGGAATTGCTAATTGTTTTGCGCAGTATCCTAAAATATCTCCTGAGGTTCAGGCGAAAGAAAAAGCAATTAAGGCTGAAGCAGAAAAACGTTCAAATGATGCTTGGGAAAAAGCAAAAGTAATTGTTGAGCAGGAAGAAAGACAAGGAAAACCTTTTGTTCCTTGGGCTTCAAGACCTACTGATTTGCCACAAGCTTCTATTCCTGCTTTTCCAGGTGCTGAAGGTGGAGGGATGTACAGTTTTGGTGGACGTGGTGGTAAAGTTATTACTGTTACAAGTCTGGAAGACAGAGGTCCTGGTACTTTACGTGCGGCATTGGAACAAGGAGGAGCCAGAATCATTGTTTTTAATGTTTCGGGAATTATTAAATTAGAAAGTCCGTTAATTGTCAGAGCTCCTTATGTTACTATTGCAGGTCAAACTGCTCCCGGAGACGGAATTTGCGTAGCTGGAGAAACAATCTGGGTAGATACTCATGATGTAGTTATCCGTCACATGCGTTTCCGTAGAGGAGAAACTTTTGTAGGTCGTCGTGATGATGCAATTGGAGGAAATCCTGTTGGAAACATCATTATTGATCACGTTTCAGCTACTTGGGGATTAGACGAAAATATGTCTTTTTACCGTCACATGTATGATGACGGAACGGGAATTCCTGAGAAAAAATTTCCTACTGTAAATGTTACTATTCAAAACAGTTTATTTGCTGAAGGATTAGATACTTACAATCATGCTTTTGGTAGTACTTTAGGAGGTGAAAACTGTTCTTTTGTTAGAAATTTATGGTCCAGTAACACAGGTAGAAATCCATCTATTGGCTGGAATGGAATTTTTAATTTTGCTAATAATGTGATTTTTAATTGGTATAACCGTTCTATAGACGGAGGAGATTATACTGCTCAGTATAATATTATCAATAATTATTTTAAGCCGGGTCCGGTAACTAATCTTAACGAACCTATTAGTTACAGAATTTTAAAACCGGAATCAGGCCGAAGTAAATTACCTTATGTGGTTTTTGGTAGAGCTTATGTAAACGGTAACGTAGTTGAAGGAAACGAAAAAGTGACTAAAGACAACTGGAATGGTGGTGTACAAATGGAAAATAAAAAAGGTGAAGCAATGACTTTTGAAGAAGCTTCAGCTTATTTTCCTAAAATGAAAGTTAACGAACCTATGCCAATGCCTTGGTTACACAAACTGATGACGGCAGAACAATCCTATGATTTCGTACTTGAAAATGTAGGAGCTACCTTACCTCAAAGAGATCCTGTTGATACTCGAATTGTAAGAGTAGTAAAAACAGGAAAACCTGAATATGCAGAAGGTTTAGATCCAAAATCTTTCTATCAGTTTGAACACAGACGTTTAGGTCAGGATTCTTATAAATTAGGAATTATTACTGATATTTCTCAGGTAGGCGGATATCCTGAATACAAAGGAACTCCATATATCGATACAGATAAAGATGGTTTGCCAGATGCCTGGGAGAAAAAATACAAACTAAATCCTAACGATCCTTCTGATGCTACTATTGATTCAGATGGTGATGGATATACTAATATCGAGGAATATATCAATGGAACCAATCCGAAGAAAAAAACAGATTGGAAAGATTTAAAAAACAACGAAGATACTTTAGCTAAATTAAAAGGTGGTTTAGCTGAATTTAAAAAGTAATTTAAGTGTGTTTGGTACAATTCTTGCTCAGTCTGTGAACGACCGAGCAAGAATTTTGCTTTATAACTGATACAAAAAAATAGAAAAGATGAAAATGTATAAAAAATTAGTTGCTGTTGCTTTATTACTATCGTTATGTTCAAACGTTGTAGCACAATCTGGAGTTGACCCTGAATATGTAAAAGTTACCAATGAAAGAGCACAGAAAATAGTTAATGATTTAAAATTAACTTCAAAAGAAGACCAGCTTGCTGTTAGAGATATTATTGCTGAACAATACAGATCTTTGAATACACTTCATGAGACTCGTGACGCAAAAATTGCCGAAGTAAAAAAGAATATTACTGATAAAGAAAAGCAGGAAAAATCAGTTGAAAAACTAAAAACGGATACAGATAAAAAGATCTTATCACTTCATAAATCTTACTTAAAAAAATTAAGCAAAAAGCTTAATAATAGTCAGATTGTTCAGGTAAAAGACGGAATGACTTACGGTGTATTGCCTATTACTGTAGTGGCTTACAATGATATGTTACCTAATTTAACTGATGCTCAAAAAAAATACATTTACGATGCCTTAGTTGAAGCCAGAGAACATGCTATGGATGGTGGTTCTTCTAAAGAAAAACACGGCTGGTTTGGTAAATACAAAGGAAGAATCAATAATTACCTTTCTAAAGCTGGTTATGACTTGAACAAAGAAAGTGCTGATTGGCACAAGCGTGTTGAAGAACGTGAAAAAAACAAGAAATAGTTTTAAAATCAATTAATAATTTATCTTAAAATCCCTCAAAATGAAGCAAAGATTAAAGACACTTTACGGCTTAACTGCAATTTTATTTAGCTGTTCAGTAATGCATGCTCAGTATCCAACAATTCCAAAAGAAGTTCAGGATAAAACCGATGCGGTTTTAGCACAGGAAGAAATTAGATTAGCCAAAATTTGGGCTGATAATCAGGATGTGATAAAAAAGGAGACTCTGCAAGGTCGCCCTTATTTACCTTGGGCATATTATCCGAAAGATTTTGTTCAGGCAGCCATTCCTGCATTTCCGGGAGCCGAAGGTGGTGGTGCTTACACACAAGGTGGCCGTGGCGGAAAAATATTTGTAGTAACAAGTTTAGAAGACAGCGGAAAAGGAACATTACGTGAAGCATTAGAAGCTGTTGGTGCAAGAACTATTGTTTTTAACGTTTCTGGAATTATTAAATTACAGAAGCCAATTAGTGTGCGTGCACCTTATATCACTATTGCAGGTCAAACTGCTCCGGGAGATGGTATTTGCGTAGCAGGAGAATCTATTTTATTAGATACTCATGATATTATTATCAGGCACATGCGTTTTAGACGTGGAGCTACAAACGTAGCCCGAAGAGACGATTCATTAGGTGGAAACGTAATTGGAAATGTAATTATAGATCACTGTTCGGTAAGTTGGGGATTAGACGAAAATATTTCGTTGTATCGTCACCAATTTCAGGCGAATGAAACTTCGAAATTAGAAAAATTACCTGCGTCTAATATTACAATTCAAAACACGATTTCTTCAGAAGGTTTAGATACTTACAATCACGCTTTTGGTAGTACTATTGGAGGTTTAAACAGTACGTTTATGCGTAATCTTTGGGCTAATAATATTTCGAGAAACTGCTCAATCGGAATGTACGGTGATTTCAATTTTGTTAACAATGTTATTTTTAACTGGTGGAATCGTTCACTTGATGGAGGAGATTATCGTTCGATGTTTAACATCATCAATAATTATTATAAACCAGGACCTATTACACCTAAAGGAGAACCTATTAGTTACCGAATCTTAAAACCAGAATCTGGTTATATGGTTCCAAAAACCTTTGGTAGAGTTTATGCTAATGGAAATTATATTGACGGTGTTCCGGAAGTTACTAAAGATAACTGGAATGGAGGTATTCAATTAGAAAATCTTAAATTTGAAGAGGCTAAGGAGAAATTGGCCTATATCAAGCAGGAAAAGGCTTTTCCAATGCCAAAAATTACTGTTATGAGTGCTGAGGAAGCTTATGCATTTGTATTGAAAAATGTAGGAGCGACTTTACCAAAAAGAGATGCAGTTGACGAAAGAGTTATCAAACAAGTAAGAACAGGAATTATCGAATATAAAGATGGTTTGGAAAATAGTATTGGAAAAGAATTTGTAAAAAGAAGATTAGATCCTGATTCGTATAAAAAAGGAATTATCACGCATCCTGATCAGGTAGGTGGTTATCCTGAATACAAAGGAAAAGCATACAAAGATTCTGATAATGACGGAATTCCGGATGCCTGGGAGAAAAAATACGGTTTGAATCCTAAAGATGCTTCAGATGCTAATAAAGATTTAAACGGAGACGGTTATACTAATATTGAAAAATATTTTAACGGAATTGATCCAACTAAAAAAGTAGACTGGACAAATTCAGATAATAACACGGATACTTTGTTGAGTTTATCTAATGGATTATTACAATAAAATCATTTTTGATGTTTAAAGTAATCAATAAATTAAGTCTGTTGTTTTTAATGTGCATTTGTTTTGTAGCAAATGCACAACAACATGAAGTTACAGATTATATAGCTGATATTAATGCGAGAGCATTAAATATCGTAGCTAAATTAGATGTAAAAGATGCTGATAAAAAGGAGCTTGGAAAGATAATCATTAAGCAATATACAGCTATTGAAAAGATTGAATCCAATAGAGATTTGCAATTGGAAAAAATCAAGAAATCAGCATTTAGCGAAGATGAAAAGAAGCTGAAATCAGAAGAAGTCTGGACGGAATATAAAGTTGCTATTAGTAAATTGCATGATTCTTATTTAAATAAATTGTCTAAAAAATTAAATGATTATCAGATAGTTAAGGTTAAAGATGCGATGACTTATGATGTTATGCCTAAAACATACCACAATTTTCTGGACATGTTTCAAAACCTAAACGAAAGTCAAAAAAAGATGATTTATGATCACTTGGTCGAAGCAAGAGAAAATGCGATGAATGCAGGAACTCATAAATGGCAATTTCAATGGTTTGCAAAATACCGAGGAAAAATAAATAACATTCTGGCTTCACAAGGAATTGAGTTGCACAATACCAGCAAAGCCTGGGAAAAAAAGCAATTAGCAAAAAAGAACAATTAGATGACAGAATAATCTAGGATATCATAAAAAGGATTCTTTTAGAACAATATTAAAAACCACTTTAACGTGAATTTTATAAAACTTAAAAATAGAATGATAGCAAAACAGGATTTAATTTTTATCTCCTGTTTTGTTTTGTTATTTAGTTTCGCAGATAGTTTTGCTCAAAATAACTTTCCTACTATAACTAAAGACAAGTCAGGAAAAGTAATTAGAACTGAGGATAATTTAGGAAACCAAATTCCGGATTTTTCATTTGCGGGTTATCGAGCTGGAGAAAAAGCAATTCCTGCTGTTACTGTAAAAGCATTTGTACCAGTAGTTTCAAATGATGCTACTGCTACAATTCAGTCAGCAATAGATTATGTTTCTTCGCTTAAAGCAGATGCAAATGGTTTTAGAGGGACTGTACTTTTAGACAAAGGAATTTTTAAGGTTTCAGGAGTTATTAATATTAAAACAACGGGTGTTGTTTTAAGAGGAAGCGGAGCCGGAAATAACGGTACTATTATCCTCGGAACAGGAACTAATAGAGAAGCAATTGTTACTATTTCAGGAATTAACAATCGTGTTCTAAAAGATAAATTTCAACTGGCAAATGAGTTTACTCCTCTTGGAGCTACAACATTGACTTTAAAAAACGTAGCTACAATTAAAAACGGTGATCATATTATAATTAATACTCCGATTAATCAGCCTTGGATTGATAAATTAGGAATGGTTGATTTTGGAGCCGAAACCGGATGGATAGGCTGGAAAAAAGATGATTTTGTTATTCGTGCCGATAGAGAAGTAACTCAGATTCAGGGAAACAAAATAACTATTGATGCTCCATTGACGAATGCTTTGGATGAAAAATTATCTCCATCAGAAGTGGTTGTTTATAATTGGACAGGTCGAATTAATAATGTTGGTGTTGAAAATCTAAAGTTAAAATCAGATTTTGATACTACAAATCCTAAAGACGAACAACACCGTTGGCACGGAATTTCGATTCAAAATACCGAAGATGCCTGGGTAAGACAAGTTAATTTTGAACAATTTGCCGGTGGTGCAGTTTCGATATTAAAATCTTCTAAAAGAATTACTGTTGAAGACTGTATTTCGTTAAATCCAATTTCAGAAATTGCTGCTTTTAGAAGAAACACTTTTTATACCGAAGGTCAGCAAACTTTATTTCAGCGTTGTTATTCAGAATATGGATATAATGATTTCGCAGTTGGCGGATATGCTACAGCAGGACCAAATGTCTTTTTACAATGTCAATCGTATTTGCCGTATAGCTTTAGTGGTTCAATTGGAAGCTGGGCAACAGGAATTCTTTTTGACGTAGTTTTAATTGACGGAAATGCCATTAGTTTTAAAAATAAAGAACAGGATGCACGCGGATTAGGATGGAATGTTGCTAATAGTGTAATCTGGGAATCTTCGGCTTCTAAAATTGAAAACTATAGTCCGCCTACGGCTCAAAACTGGGCTTTTGGTGTTTGGGCGCAATGGGCAGGAAACGGACATTGGGCTGATGTCAATAATCATATTTCGCCTAGAAGTTTGTACTATGCTTTGTTAGAACAACGTTTGGGCAAGTTACCTATGACTGCTCAAATTTTAGATTTAGGTACAGAACCTTCTTCAAGTCCTACCATTGAACAAGCCAGAATTCTTACTGCAGAGTCGTATAAAAAACAAACTACGCTAAAAGAATGGATTGAACAGGCAGCAACAAGAAATCCAATTACTGTTGATTTTTCGAAAGCTAAACGAATTGCTGAAGTTAAATCTGAGACCAAAGCAATTGAAAATAATTCCGAAAAAATAGCCATCAAAAACGGACTTTTAATTTCGGATAAAGGATTATTGGCCGGTGAAACTATTGATATTCCGTGGTGGAGAGGTAGTTTACGCGAATCGGAAATTGCTAAATCAAGACCACATATCACTCGTTTTGCACCAGGACATTATGGTGTGGGTTATACGGATCATCTGTCGGAAACAGTTCAGTTTTTAGTTGATAATAACAAAGTGGCTTTAGATCATAATTATGGTTTATGGTACGAACAACGTATGGCCGATCATGAGCGCATTCGTAGAATGGATGCTGATGTTTGGGCTCCTTTTTACGAACAGCCTTTCGATAGAACTGGTCAGGGAACAGCTTGGGATCATTTGAGTAAATACGATTTGACAAGATTTAATACCTGGTATTGGGACCGATTAAAGACTTTTGCTGATTTGGCTTTGAATGAAAATAAGATATTGATGAACGAACAATATTTTCAGCATAATATCTTAGAAGCAGGAGCGCACTGGTCCAGTTCACCTTGGCGTCCGGCTAATAATATCAATAACACAGGACTTCCTGAACCGCCGCCTTATATGGGCGATAAACGAATTTTTATTGCGGAGCAATTTTATGATGTTAAAAACGAAAATATCAAAAAATTACACCAGGGTTTTATCGAAAAAAGTTTAGATAATTTTAAAGATAATCCTAATGTATTGCAGTTTACAAGTGCCGAATATACAGGACCTTTAAGTTTTATGCAATTTTGGTTAGACGTTACAGCTAGTTATAAAAAATCAAATCAAAGCGAATCTAAAATTGCTTTGAGCGCTACTAAAGATGTTCAGGATGCTGTTTTAAATGATGCTGCAAGAACTAAAATTGTAGATGTAATTGATATTAGATATTGGTATTACAAAGAAGACGGAAGTTTGTATGCTCCTGAAGGTGGAAAAAACTTAGCACCAAGACAACACGCCCGCCAAATGAAAGTGGGTAAAGAAACCAACGAACAAACCTATAGAGCGGTTCGTGAATACAGAGATAAATATGCTGATAAAGCGGTTATTTATAATACTCCGGGAGCGAATAGATTTGGTTGGCCGGTTTTAATGGCCGGAGGTTCATTGCCTGCACTTCCTAAAATTAGTATTGCAGGTTTTTATGAGTCATTGGCAAACATGAAAACTGCACAGGAAGAGGATTACAACAGTGCTGTTTGGTCTTTAAAAGATAATGGTGAAGCCTATCTTTTTTATCTGCAAAAAGGAAATCAGCTTAGTGTTGATTTATCAAATTATAAAGGAACTTTTGAAGTTTATTGGATCAATCCTGAAAACGGAAATCAAATTGCGAAAGAAACTATTTCAGGAAAACAAAATCACATATTGAAAGTTCCGGGAGGAAAAGAAACTAAAATTGTAGCATATATTAAAAAGAAATAAAAATGAAAATCATGATTTCTAAAAAGAAGATAGGAAGAATAATTACTCTTGTAGGATTGAGTTTAGTTACTGTTTCGGCTAAGGCACAGAACACGGCAAAACCTTTACAAAAACTTCAAATCAGTGCCAACAAGCAGTATTTTCAAACAGAGGATGGAAAACCATTTTTCTGGTTAGGAGATACAGGCTGGCTTGCTTTTAGTAAACTGGATAGAGAAGGAGTAAAAAAATATTTTGAAGATCGAAAAGCCAAAGGTTTCAATGTTGTTCAGGTTATGGTTTTACATAATTTGAATGCTGTAAATGTGTATGGTGCTCCGGCATTAATGAATGATAATTTAACACATCAGATTACTTCGCCTGGTAACGATCCAAATAATGCTTCTGAATACGATTATTGGGATCATGTAGATTATACTCTGGATGTAGCGCAAGAAAACGGAATTTATGTTGCAATGGTTCCTGTTTGGGGTACAAATGTGAGTAAAAAAGACAGTAAGGTAACAAAAGCTCAGGCTGAAAAATACGCTAAATTTTTAGCAGACAGATATAAAAAACGTACTAACGTAATTTGGTTAAACGGTGGTGATACTAAAGGAAATGAATTTCAGGACATTTGGAATGCCATTGGAACTACTTTAAAAACATCTAATCCAAATCAATTAGTAACTTTTCACCCATTTGGAAGAACAGATTCATCTGAGAATTTCCATAACGCAAGCTGGTTAGATTTCAATATGTTTCAATCAGGACATAAAACTTATGCTCAGGAAACAGATCCTACTGCTTTTAAAGAAGACAATTACAAATTTGTTTTAAGAGATTTAGAATTAAAACCTAAAAAACCAACGCTTGACGGAGAACCATCTTATGAAGGAATTCCTCATGGTTTACATGACACTTTACAGCCAAAATGGAATGCTAATGATGTACGTCGTTACGGATATTGGTCGGTACTTTCTGGAGCGGCAGGATATACATACGGACACAGTGCTGTAATGCAGTTTTTCAGAAAAGGAGATAATCCGGCTTACGGGAATAAAGTACTTTGGAATGATGCAATAAATGATACTGGAGCAGGACAAATGATTTATATCAAGAAATTGATAGAGGAATTCCCTTTTACTGAAGGTGTTGCCGATGCTTCGATAATTGCTAATCAGGGTAAAAAATACGATTATTTACCAGCGATAAAAGGTAAAAAATATGCTTTGATTTATACTTATAACGGAAGAAAATTAGCTGTAAATCTTGGTAAAATAGAAGGAAATAAAGTGACTGCAAGCTGGTACAACCCAAGAAACGGAGAAAAAACAGAAATTGGAGTTTTTGATAACAAAGGGAAAAAAGAATTCCAGCCTTCCGGGAAAAAAGAAGATGGAAATGACTGGGTTTTGATTTTAAAATCAAAGTAACTAAAAATAATTTACCATTAAGAGATTAAGAAAATTAAGCTGGATGCTTAATGAAACTTAAATTTATTTAGAGGATTAAGATACAATACTTAATTTAACTTAATGCTCCTTAATGGTTTAATTGAAATAAATATCCTCCCGATAGTTATCGGGACTGCGTGCCAAAAAATAAATAAAAACTATGAAAAAAATACTATTTATACTCTGCTTCATTATAGGATTTCAAACCGCTTTCGCTAAAAATGAAGGATGGATTAATATTGTAAATGCAGGAGGAAACAATAAAGGAATTCTTTGTACTGAGGCAATTCAAAAAGCAATTGATAAAGCTGCTGCAAATGGCGGAGGAACAATTTTCTTTCCGGCAGGAAATTATTTAACGGGTCCTTTAAAATTAAGAAGCAACATCTGTATTTATGTTGATGCAGGAGCTGTATTGAAGTTCTCAGATAATTTTGATCATTATCTGCCTTATGTAGAAATGCGTTACGAGGGAATAATGATGAAAACGTTTTCACCGTTATTTTACGCTAAAGATGCCGAAAATATCAGCATCAAAGGAAGAGGTATTATTGACGGTCAGGGTAAAGCATGGTGGAATGAAGTATACAGAATTGAAACTGCCAAAGGTCCAATTCCAGAAACCAAATACCAAAAAATGTGGACTGAGCAAAACAAAGGAATTGAGTATGAAGCTTATTACAAAAGAACGATTGATAAGCACTTTTTCAGACCTTCTTTTTTCCAGGTATTAAACTGCAAGAATATTTTAATCGAAGGAGTTACTTTTCAAAACTCTCCTTTCTGGACCATAAATCCTGAGTTTTGTGATAATATAACTATTACCGGAATTACAATTTTCAATCCGCATTCTCCTAATACAGACGGAATCAATCCTTCTTCTTGTAAAAACGTACATATTTCTAATTGTCATATCAGCGTGGGAGACGATTGTATTACTATTAAATCAGGTAGAGATGCCGATGGTAGAAAGTACGGTATAGCTACTGAAAACGTAACGATTACCAATTGTACTATGCTAAGTGGTCATGGTGGTGTAGTTATTGGAAGTGAAATGTCGGGCGGAATTAAAAAAATTACTATTTCAAACTGTGTTTTTGACGGAACCGACAGAGGAATCCGTTTGAAATCAGCTCGCGGTCGTGGTGGTGTTGTAGAAGACATTCGTGTAGATAATATTGTAATGAACAATATTAAAGAAAACGCAATTATTATGGACTTGTTCTATGATAAATCAAGTAAGGAAGAACCGGTTTCTGAAAGAACACCTGTTTTTAGAAATATTCATATCAGTAATTTAACAGGAACTAAAGTTAAAAAAGCTGGAACTATCAATGGAATTACCGAAATGCCAATTCAAAATATTTCGTTTTCAAATATAAACATTCAGTCTGAAGACGGATTTACATTGAACACAGCTGATAATGTAGAATTCCACGATGCAAAAATTACAACATCAATGGGTGCAGCATTTAAAATCGAAAGCTCATCTAACCTGATTTTAGATAATGTAGCTACTATGAAACCATTGAAAAATGTTCCTTTAATTAAGTTAACAGATGTTTCAAATACAATGATTACTAATAATTTTCCAATGTTTGCTACCGATGTTTTCTTAGAAGCTGATGGTGCAAAAACAAAAGGAATTTACTTGAAAAATAATGTGCTTAATAATGTTTCAACTGCTGTTAAAGCTGGAGCAAACTTAGATAAAAAAGCAATTGTAGAATAGAGGTATATAATCCTGCAAGGTTTTTAAAGCCTTGTAAATATTTGATAAAATCCTATCTGTAATTTCAAAGAAGGTCTTGCAGTTAGAAAAAAGTTAAACATGAAAAAAATCATAATTATACTAATAGTTGGCTTTTCGGTTTTGAGTTGTTCTAATTCAAAACAAGCGTATTTGTTTACCTCTTTTAGAGAGCCGGCAACTGATGGATTGTATCTGGCTTCGAGCGAAGACGGCTACCATTGGAAAGATTTAGGAGGGCCTTATTTAAAACCTGAAGCAGGAAAAAGCAAAATCATGCGTGATCCTTCAATTGTTAAAGGAAAAGACAATGTTTATCACATGGTTTGGACAACTGATTGGAAAGGTGGCGACGGTTTTGGTTATGCCAGTTCTAAGGATTTAATCCATTGGTCAGAGCAGCAATACATCCATGTGATGAAAAACGAACCAGAGGTAGTTAATGTTTGGGCTCCCGAAATTTTCTATGATGATGAACAGGATCGATACATTATCATTTGGGCTTCGACTATTCCATTTAGATTTGAAAAAGGAGTAGAAGAAGAAAGAAACAATCACCGTATGTATTATGTAACGACTAAGGATTTCAAAACTTTTTCGGATACCAAATTGTTTTTCGAACCTGGTTTTAGCGTGATTGATTGTGTGATTGTAAAAAGAGCTAAAAACGATTATGTTTTGGTTTTAAAAGACAATACCAGACCAATGAGAAACTTAAAAGTTGCTTTTGGAAAAACACCTATAGGACCATTCGAAAATATTTCTGATCCTTATACCGATTATCTTTCAGAAGGACCTACAGTTTTAAAGAAAGATAATGATTGGTTGATTTATTACGATAATTACGGAGCTAAAAATTACCAGGCACTTCGAACTTCTGATTTTAAAAAATTTGAAAACATAAGTTCAAAAATTCAACTTCCGGAGGGACATAAACACGGTACGATTACGACTATTTCAAAGAAAACGTTGAAATCTTTAATTGAAAATAAAAAATAATGAATACAATTCTAAACATAAAGAACAGCATTTTAATAGCAGCCGTTACAATCGCAAGTTGTACTACAGTAGTTGCACAAAATGATACCGTACGTTATGTAGGTAAAACACTTTCTAATGTTGATTACCATCATGGTCAATTGAGTCCTGCTGTGGGAGTTCATGCTACGCAAATTATGCGTGCCAGCCGTGAGCATCCTGAAAAAGCAGATGGTTTTGGATGGACTTACAATCACCAGCCGATGATGGCTTATTGGAACAATACTTTTTATTTACATTATTTGAGTGATCCTTCAGGAGAACATATTCCGCCGAGTCAGACTTTGATTATGACTTCTAAGGACGGAAATAACTGGACAAAACCTAAGGTTATTTTTCCTATTTACCGTATTCCTGACGGATGGAAAAAAGAAGGTGTTGAAGGAGTTGCTAAAAATCTGGATGCCATCATGCACCAGCGTATGGGATTTTATACCTCTTCGGATAAAAAATTGTATGCGTTAGGTTATTACGGAATTGCCATGGATGAAAAAGACGATCCAAACGACGGAAAAGGTATCGGTCGTGTGATTCGTGAGATTAAAAAAGACGGTAGTTTTGGCGAAATTTATTTCATTCGATACAATAAATCCTGGGATAAATCAAAATCGGCATTTCCGTTTTATACGCAATCAAAAGACAAATTTTTGAAGAAAGCCTGTGCTGAAATTCTTTCAAAGCCTTTGGTTTTACAACAATGGGTTGAAGAAGCTGATCGCGATGACGAATTAATTCCGTTACAAAAACCATACAAAGCCTTTAGTTATTACCATTTGCCAAACGGAAACGTAGTTGGACTTTGGAAACACGCTTTAACTTCTGTTAGTAAAGATGGTGGGAAATCATGGGAATACATGCCGTTAAGAGCGCCTGGTTTTGTTAATAGTAATGCTAAAATTTGGGGACAAAAAACTTCAGATAATCGTTATGCAACAATCTATAATCCTTCAGAATACCGTTGGCCATTAGCTATTTCAACTTCTGATGATGGTTTGAATTATAAAGATTTATTATTGGTTCACGGAGAAATCAGTCCTATGCGTTACGGAGGAAATTATAAATCAGCAGGACCACAATATCCTCGAGGAATTACTGAAGATAACGGAACTCCTCCTGATGGAAAACTTTGGGTAAGTTATAGTGTGAATAAGGAAGATATCTGGGTGGCTTCGGTTCCCGTTCCGGTAGTAAGTACAGTGGCAGCTAATGTAAATGACGTTTTTAATAATCTTCCAAACGGAGATGAATTGAAAATGTGGAATACGTACAGTTTGTCTTGGGCTTCAGCCAAAATCGAAAAGAAAGAAGACGGCGTAAAATGGCTGACTTTACGTGACCATGATTTGTTTGATTATTCTCGTGTAGAGCGTGTGGTTCCTTTTGCACAAAAAATGGAAGCTACTTTTACTGTTAAGCCTGAGCAAAATAATCATGGCCTATTACAGGTTGAATTTCAAAATCGTCAAGGACTTCCAGCAGTACGATTAGTATTTGATGCTAATGGTGAAATAACAGCAAAAAATGGTGCCCGTTCTGGCGGAGTTGCTAAATATGAAGCTGGAAAAGAATATACCGTTACGGTTAAACTGGATGTAAAAACACGTTCTTACACTGTAAAAGTAAATGATGGCAAAGAATCAACACGTATTTTTTATGCTCCGGTTGATGGTTTTGAGCGCATCATGTTCCGTACAGGTGAACAACGTTACACGCCAAATCCGGATACCGCTCCGGATACCGAAGATTATGACGATTTAAAAAACACCGGAATGGAAATTCCAGAAGCGGTGTTCAATATAAAATCATTGGTTACAAAGAAATTATAGATAATTTTTACCATTAAGGGATTAAGAGAATTTAGCAATATGCTTAATACCTTAATGGTAATTAAAAAATTACAAAGTGAATATTACAAAATCCATATTATCCTTCATTTTCCTTTTTTTGACTTTCATTTCAAGTGGACAAATTGCTGTTCAAAAGCTGACTTGTGAGCGTGCTGAAAATTCATTGACGATTAATCCAAATCAGGTTCGGTTCAGTTGGAAATTAGTTTCTCAAAAAGAAAATAATTCTCAAAAAAGTTATGAAGTTTTAGTCGCTTCTTCGGCAGAAAAACTGAATAAAAATCAGGGAGATATTTGGGCTAGCGGAAAAGTAAATTCTAATCAGAGTCAGCTTGTTGTTTATAAAGGGAAAGCTTTAAAAAACGGAAGCCAGTATTTTTGGAAAGTAAAAGTTTGGGACAAAAACAACAAAGAATCTAAATGGAGTCCGACAGCTTTTTTTAGAACTATTCCAACACTTGCTGATTTAAACCCAACCTGGATTGGGGCTATTACTAAAGCGAATAGTCATTTGCCGGAAGGCAGAAATATGCATACTGCCACTTTCAATCGAGCTAAAAAAGATTCGTACATCAATGCTTCCGATTCGTTGTCGAGAAGAAGTATCATGTTGCGCAAGTCGTTTTCTTTGGATAAAAAAATCAAAGAAGCGGTAGTTTATGTTTCAGGTCTAGGTCATTATGAATTGACAATTAACGGGAAAAAAATTGGAAATAGTGAGTTTGCACCATTGTGGACAGATTATGACAAAACGGTTAATTTCAATACTTATCTTTTATCGAATTCGGATTTGATAAAAGGTGAAAACGCCATCGGTGTACTTTTGGGTAACGGAATGTACAATACGCTTGAAGCTAGATATACGAAGTTTTTTGTGAGTTTTGGACCGCCAACGTTGTTTTTTCAAATGAAAATTAAGTATGAAGATGGTTCAGAAAAAGTCATAAAATCCGATGCCAGCTGGAAATACAGTAAAAGCCCGATTACTTATAACAGCATTTTTGGAGGTGAAGATTATAACGCTAATTTAGAGCAAAAAGGCTGGGATACACCTAATTTTAATGATAAAAATTGGAAGGATGTAGTGGTTCAGGAAGCGCCAAAAGGAATTTTAACAGCACAAACAGCAACACCAATTACTATAAATAAAACCTATGCGGTAAAAGAAAGCAAGGAGTTAAAACCGAATTTCTTTATTTTCAATATGGGACAAAATCTTTCGGGGTTCCCAAATGTGAAAGTGAAAGGGAAGAAAGGACAAAAAATCCAGCTTTGGGTAGGTGAAGGTTTAAATGATGACGGTACTGTAAGTCAGGGAAGATCCGGAAAACCATATTATTTTGAATATACTTTAAAAGGTGATGGTGTTGAAACCTGGAGACCTAAATTTAGTTTTTATGGTTACCAATACATTCAGGTTGAAAATGTTAATTACAAAAATGAAAAAGACGCTAATTTGCCAACGATAGTTGATTTAGAATCGAATTTCATTTACAATTCAGCTGGTGAATCCGGAACTTTTGAATCGTCAAATGATCTTTTCAATAAAGCACATTGGTTAATCAACAATGCAATAAAAAGTAATTTTCAATCGGTATTGACGGATTGTCCGCACCGTGAAAAATTAGGCTGGTTAGAAGAAATTCATTTGAATGGACCAGGATTGATGTTCAATTACAATATGGAGAATTATTTTCCTGCGGTGATGCATAATATATCTGATTCGCAAAGAGATAATGGTTTAATTCCGTCGATTGTTCCGGAATATGTGGTTTTTGGTGGTGACTTCACCGATTCGCCAGAATGGGGAATTACAGGAATTATTTTGCCTTGGATGCAGTATGAATTCTACGGAGACGCCTCTTTATTAGAAAAGTATTATCCGATAATGAAAAAGTACGTGGATTATTTAACCAGCAAATCAACTAATCATATTGTATCGCACGGTTTGGGAGATTGGTACGATTATGGTGATCACGCTGCTGGTTATGCTAAAAATAGTCCGATTGCACTTTCGGCAACTTCGCATTATTACTATGGTGCTTATTTGACAGCTAAAGCAGCAAAAATGCTAAACAAGTCAGATGATGCGGCAAAGTATGGAACTTTGGCTTCAGAAATTAAAACGGCTTTCAACAAGGAATTCTTTAATCCTGAAACCAAGCAATATGGAACCAGCAGTCAGTTTAGTAATGCCGTTCCGGTTTTTATGGATATCGTTGAACCGCAATACAAAGATGCGGTAATGCAAAATTTATTGGCTGATATCAAAGCAAAAGGAGACCGATTGACTACGGGTGATGTAGGAAATCGTTATTTATTTCAGGCATTGGCACAAAACGGTCAAAACGAGGTGATGTACAAAATGAACAATCATTATGATGCGCCGGGTTATGGTTTCCAAATCAAATTTGGCTTGACCACTTTAACCGAGCAATGGGATCCAAGAAAAGGAAATTCATGGAATCACTTTATGATGGGGCAAATTGAAGAATGGTTTTATCAAAGTTTAGGCGGAATTGTTCCTGATGAGAAAAATCCGGGATTCAAACATTTCTTTATTCAGCCAGAGGTTGTAGGCGAAATGACTTTTGTAAAATCAAGTTATGAATCGGTGTACGGAAAAATTGTTTCTAACTGGGAAAAGAAAGACAATGTTTTGATTTTAGAAGTTGAAATTCCGGTTAATACAACTGCAACAGTAAAATTACCAGTTGCTAAAACTGCAGTTGTTAAAGTAAATAAAAAGGACGTAAAAGTAGGTTTTGACGGAAAGAAACCAACTTTAGAATTAGGTTCAGGAAAATATACAATTGAATGTAAATAAATCAATGCAAATGATGAATAAGAAATACATAGTAGCCTTATTATTTTCAGTTTTGCTGATGCCATTGTCGAATGCGCAAACATCAAACTCGGATAATAATTACCGTGGACTAATTACCGAAACGGTTCAAAAAATTGCTACTATTTTTAAGGTGACTATTAATGATAAAGACGGCTTGCTTAAAGGGAAAGAACTGGATTATGCCGATTGGAGAATTCGTCAGGGAAATTTAGATGTTTCATTAACCGCTGTTTTGTCACCTTTTGATCTTACATATTTTAAAGAAAACGATTCGACTTATAGAATCAGAAAATTTGAATATGCCCGTAGATCGGCTGATATTGGTCAGGAACGTTTAACTTATTTGGCTAATTTATATCCCAATTTAAAAACCTGGGAAACCAGAAAAACCGATTTGAAGGAATGCATTCGTACGGCCATTGGTTTAGACAAAGCGCCGGCAATACCTAAGAAAAAACCAATATTGACTCCTGTAAGGAAATATAAAAATTATACCGTTGAGAATATTGGTTTAGAAATCATTCCGGGCGTTTATGCAACAGGTTCTATTTATAAACCTTATCCGTTAAAAGGAAAAGTGCCGGTGGTTATTACGCCTAATGGGCATTTCGGTGACGGAAGATATCGAAAAGACGAGCAATATCGTTGTGCAGTTTTAGCTCAAATGGGTGCTGTGGTGGTTAATTTTGACTTGTTTGCCTGGGGCGAATCGACTTTACAATTTGATGCTACTTTACATAGAAATAGTATTGCTCAAACCATTCAGGTTTTAAGTGCAGAGCGATTATTGGATTACATGTTAACACAAAAATACATTGATAAGAATCGAGTGGGAGTTACCGGAGGTTCTGGAGGTGGATCGATGACCATGTTTTTGGCGGCAATTGATGACAGGATCAAAGTTTCGGTTCCGGTGGTAATGACTTCTTCTCATTTTGTGGGCGGTTGTCCTTGCGAAAGCGGTCGTGGATTGCACCTTTGTGGCAACGGAACTAATAATGCAGAAATTGCGGCTATGGCAGCTCCAAAAGCACAGTTGATTGTTTCTGATGGGAAAGACTGGACAGTAACAGTGCCTGAATTAGAATTGCCTTTTATTCAAAAAACTTATTCGCTTTTTGGTAAAAAGAATTTGATTGAAAATGCTCATTTTCCAAATGAAGGGCACGATTATGGCTTGTCAAAAAGAATGGCGATGTATCCGTTTATGGCAAAATATTTAAATTTGGATTTGAAAAAAGTACAAAACGATAAAGGCGAAATTGACGAATCGACTTGTGTTATTGAACCTTATGAAAAATTATATGTTTTTGGTAATAAAGCAGAAAATTTGCCTAAAAATGCTTTAAAAGATATTAATCAATTGTATGCCCTTTTTGGCGAAAAAAATGAAAAAGTTTATGAAGTTAAGAAATAATATAGCGAGAATAATATTTGTATTATCGGCTTTTGTGGTAACGTTTACATTCCAAGCGCAATCAAAATCTGATTTAAAACTTTGGTACAATAAACCCGCAGCTATCTGGAACGAAGCCCTGCCTTTGGGTAACGGTCGTTTAGGAGCGATGGTTTTTGGAGATCCGTCTATCGAACGTTTGCAGTTGAACGAAGAAACTATTTGGGCTGGTTCGCCAAATACCAATGCGCATTCAAAATCACTGGAAGCTTTGCCGATAGTTCGAAAATTAGTTTTCGAAGGCAAATTCAAAGAAGCTCAGGATATGGCAACCCGCGATATTATGTCGCAAACCAATGACGGAATGCCGTACCAGACTTTTGGAAGCGTTTATATTTCATTCAACGGACACAACGATTATAAAAATTACTACAGAGATTTAGATATTTCTAATGCAACTGCTTCGGTGCAATATGAGGTAGATGGTGTGACTTACAAAAGAGAAGTCCTGACTGCTTTTTCTGATCAGGTTATTGCAGTGAAATTATCGGCAAGTAAAGCCGGAAAAATTACTTGTAATGTAATGATGAACAGTCCGATTGATAAAACGGTTTCTTTCTCTGATAACAACGAAATTGTAATGACCGGAACGGGAACTAATTTTGAAGGAGTAAAAGGAAAAGTGAAATTTGAAGGTCGCTTGACAGTTCAAAATAAAGGCGGGAAAGTAACTTCTAAAAATGGCGTTTTAAGCATCAACGGAGCTGATGAAGCGACTTTATATATTTCGATTGCAACCAATTTTGTTGATTATAAAACTTTGGATGAAGATCAAACTCCAAAATGTAAAAAATATTTAGCAGCGGCTTTACCTAAAGATTTTGAAACCATTAAAAAGAATCACATAGCTTTTTATCAAAAATATTTTGATCGTGTGAGTTTAGATTTAGGTTCAAATGCTAATGCAAAGAAACCTACTGACGAACGTATCCGTGATTTTAAGAATCAATTTGATCCGCAACTGGCAGCGATGTATTTTCAGTTTGGACGTTATTTATTGATTTCGTCTTCACAACCTGGAGGTCAGCCAGCCAATTTACAAGGAATTTGGAACGATATGGTGTCACCGCCTTGGGACAGTAAATACACGATGAACATTAATGCTGAAATGAATTATTGGCCGGCTGAGTTGACTAATTTGTCTGAATTACACGAGCCGTTTATCCAAATGGCAAAAGAGTTAAGTGTAACAGGTGCTGAAACGGCTAAAACAATGTACAATGCCCGTGGATGGGTTTTGCATCACAATACTGATATTTGGCGTATAACAGGACCGGTAGATCAGGCAGCTTCGGGAATGTGGCCTACAGGTGGTGCCTGGGTTTGTCAGGATTTATGGGAACGTTATTTGTATTCAGGTGACAAAAAATATCTGGCCGAAATTTATCCAGTGATGAAAGGAGCTGCTCAGTTCTTTTTAGATTTTATGATTCAAGACCCAAATACAGGTTATTTGGTGGTAGTGCCTTCAAGTTCGCCTGAAAATGTTCATGCGGGAGAAGATGGAAAATCGACTATTGCTTCGGGAACAACGATGGATAACCAATTGGTTTTTGATTTGTTTACCAATGTGATGAAAGCTTCAGCTTTGGTTTCGCCAGATGCAGCTTTTACTAAAGAATTGAAGGAAGCTTTGGCAAAAATGCCTCCAATGAAAGTGGGTAAACACAATCAGTTACAGGAATGGCAGGAAGATTGGGATAATCCAAAAGACAATCACCGACACGTTTCGCATTTGTATGGTTTGTTTCCATCTAATCAGATTTCGCCAATCAAAACACCGGAATTATTCGAGGCTGCTAAACAATCATTGATTTACAGAACCGATGAATCTACAGGATGGTCAATGGGTTGGAAAGTGAATTTATGGGCTCGTTTATTAGATGGAAATCATGCTTATAAATTAATTCAGGATCAATTGCATTTGGTTACTGCCGATCAAAGAAAAGGAGGAGGAACTTATCCGAATATGCTTGATGCACATCAGCCATTTCAAATTGACGGAAACTTTGGATGTACTGCCGGAATTGCCGAAATGTTGATGCAGTCTCAGGAAGATGCTATTTATTTATTACCAGCTTTACCAACAGTTTGGAAAGACGGAAGCATTAAAGGTTTGGTTGCTCGCGGCGGATTTGTAATCGATATGGAGTGGAAAAACAATAAGGTTTCGACTTTAAAAATATATTCAAAATTAGACGGAAACTGCCGATTGAAATTGGAAAATTCATTGAAAGCAGACAAAGGTGTAACTTTGGTAAAAGCAAAAGGTAAAAATGCAAACCCATTATTTTATGAGGTAGAAGTAAAAAAACCGATTGTTTCGAAAGAAGCGAAGCTGCCAAAGGTAAAATTACCAAAATACAATGTGTATGATGTTACGATGAAAGCAGGACAGACCTATACTTTTTACGGGAATTAATGATGGTCATTGGGAGGAACGAAGCAATCGTATAACGAGAGATTTTACATAATCTTTGTTTTTCCCCTCCATTGGAGAGGTGCCCGCAGGGCGGGGTGGGAACAAATGTCTTGAAAAAACACCTAGCGCGCCACGGCGGGCACCCCTCTTAAAAAGAGGGGAATGACAAAACTTAAAAAAATAAAACATGTTACAAAAATTTAAATACAAACTCCTTGTTTTTGGACTAGCAATCGCTGCTTTGAGCAGTGCCTGTAAATCGACTTCCGTTTCGTCTAAAAAAACGAAAGGAGTGGTTTTGCAAAGTCAAAATTTCAAACATTATGTTGATTATTTCAATACGATGGAAGATGAGAATTTGAAATTTGCTATTCCTAATGACAGTTCGTGGACGTGGATGGAAAAGAACATTCCGTTGTTTGAATGTCCGCAGCAAAATTTTGAAGAAATCTACTATTACCGTTGGTGGACGGCTCGAAAACACATCAAGAAAACACCACTGGGATATGGAATTACCGAATTTTTGGTCGATCGTTCGTATGCTGATAAATACAATCTGATTGCTTGTGCAGTAGGACATCATATCAACGAATTCCGCTGGGTGCACGATCCAAAATACATTGAGCAGGACGTGAAGATTTGGTACCGAGGAAATGAAGGAAAACCAATGAACAAATTGTATAAATTCAGTAGTTGGACTGCCGATGCGCTGTACAATCGTTATTTGGTAAACAAAGACGAAAAATTCCTGTTGGATTTGTACCCGGATATGGTAACCGATTATGCTGTTTGGGAAAAGGATCGTCAGCGTAAAGACGGTTTGTTTTGGCAACACGATGTAAAAGACGGCATGGAAGAATCTTTGAGTGGTGGCCGAAAAGTACAAAATGCACGCCCAACAATTAATAGTTATATGTTTGGAAATGCCATGGCGATTGCTAAAATGGCGTCTATGAAAGGAGACAAAGAAGTAGAAGCTACATTTAAAGCCAAAGCTGATGTTTTGAAACAATTGATAGAAACCAAATTGTGGAATAAGAAAAGTGAATTTTTCGAAACCTTTACTGAAAAAGATACTTTGGCGCAGGTAAGAGAAGCTATTGGATTTATTCCTTGGTATTTTAATTTGCCAGAGCAAAATAAAGGTTTTGAAAAAGCATGGGAACAAATTAAGGACGAAAAAGGATTCTCTGCTCCATTTGGTTTAACAACGGCAGAAAGAAGAAGTCCGCGTTTTAGAACTCACGGAACCGGAACCTGTGAATGGGATGGTGCGATTTGGCCTTTTGCGAGTTCACAGACTTTGACAGCTTTAGCCAATGTTCTGAATAATTACAATCAAAGTTTCGTTGCCAAAACGGATTATTTCAAACAAATGGAATTGTATGTACAGTCGCAATATTATCGTGGAAGACCATACATAGGTGAATATCTGGACGAAACGACTGGTTATTGGTTAATGGGCGACAAAGAAAGAAGCCGTTATTATAATCACTCGACTTTTAACGATTTGATGATTACGGGATTAGTTGGTTTACGCCCAAGGGCAGATGAGAAAATTGAGGTAAATCCGTTGATTCCACAGGAAAAATGGGATTGGTTTTGTTTGGATAATGTGTTGTATCACGGAAATATCATTACGATTCTTTGGGACAAAACAGGAGAGAAATACCATAAAGGAAAAGGTTTCAGAATTTATAAAAATGGAAAGGAAATTGCCGCTTCTGAAAGATTAGAGAAATTAGTTGGGGAATAAAAATGCAGCGAGCCTATGGCTCTTATTCTTTTGTTTTGCTTTATGAACTGGACTAAAGTCCAGCCTTACAAAATAAATCGAGCCGATGGCTCTAGAACGTTGAGATAAAAGTAGAGTTCCGTAGGAACGATTTATTTTGTAGCAACGGATTTTAATCCGTTGATTATAGTGTTAAAAAATCTGTTTAATCTGCAAAATCTGCGAGAGCAAAAAAATAAAAATAAAATGAAAAAGTTTTTTTTACATCTTACATTAATCGTTACACTTTTTACATTTTCGGCGCAAGCCCAAAATAAAATCAGCGTTACGAATTTACAATGCGAAATGCTGAACAATCCGGAAGGAATTGACGTTTTAAAACCTCGTTTGAGCTGGAAAATAAAGTCGGATGTAAACGATGTAAAGCAAACGGCCTATCAAATTCTTGTGGCTTCGACTTTAGAAAACCTGAATGCAAACAAAGCTGATTTATGGGATAGCGGAAAAGTAACCAGCAATGAATCGGTTAATGTTGTTTATAACGGAAAAAAGCTGAGTGACCGACAAAATGCTTTTTGGAAAGTAACGGTTTTTACGAATAAAGGCGAAATAAAATCTACAGAAAAAGCACATTTCAGCATTGGTGTTTTAACCTATGCCGACTGGAAATCGACGCGTTGGATTGGTTATGAAAAATTATCGAAAGATGATAGTATTTCGCAGTATTCTAAATTGTCAGCGCGTTATTTGCGAAAAGAAATTGATTTGAAAAAACAAGTCAAAAGCGCTAAAGTTTACATTATGGGAATGGGCTTGTATGAGCTGTACATTAACGGAAATAAAATAGGCGATCAGGTTTTGGCTCCCGTTCCAACGGATTATACCAAAAACGTAAAATACAATGTTTTTGATGTGACTTCGCAATTGAAAGAAGGCAAAAATATGCTGGGAACGATTTTAGGAAACGGACGTTTTTTTGCCATGCGTCAGGATTACAAACCTTATAAAATCAAATCTTTTGGTTTGCCAAAAATGGCTTTGCAGCTATTTGTAGAATATATCGATGGAAGTAAAGAAGTAATCAGAACCGACGATACTTGGAAATTAACTACTGAAGGACCTATTTTATCCAACAATGAATACGACGGTGAAGAATATGATGCCCGCAAGGAAATGAAAGGCTGGGCGACGACTAATTTTGACGATAAAAACTGGGTAAATGCCAGATACGTTCAGGAACCGGGCGGTTTTTATGAAGCGCAAATGACGCCGAATATGAAAATCATGGGTGAGGTAAAGCCAATTTCGATTAAAGCTACCGCCAAAGGAACTTATATTCTGGACATGGGTCAGAATATGGTGGGCTGGCTGCAACTGAAAGTTAAAGGAAAAAGTGGCGACAAAATCACGATGAAATTTGCAGAGTCTTTACAAGCAGACGGTTCGTTGTACATTGCCAATTTACGTGATGCCAAAACTACTGATGTTTATACACTGAAAGGTGGAGCAGAAGAAATTTGGGAACCACGTTTTATATTTCACGGATTTAGATTTGTAGAAGTTTCAGGTTTTCCAACTAAACCAACATTGGATAATTTCATTGGAAAAGTGGTGTATGATGATATGAAAACTACCGGAACATTCGAATCTTCGGATGCGACGATGAACCAGATTTTCAAAAATGCCTGGTGGGGAATCAGCGGAAATTACAAAGGAATGCCGATTGATTGTCCGCAACGAAATGAGCGTCAGCCTTGGTTGGGAGACAGAACCACAGGTGCTTATGGTGAAAGTTTTTTATTCAACAATCAGACTTTGTATGCTAAGTGGCTGGACGATATCAAATATTCGCAAACACAGGATGGCGGATTGCCAGATGTTGCGCCTGCTTTCTGGCGTTATTACGGTGATAATGTAACCTGGCCGGGAACTTACATCACAGTTGCGGATATGTTGTATCACCAATTTGGAGATCAGGAATTGATTAAGAAGCAATATCCAAATATGAAAAAATGGATGTTGTATATGGAAGAAAATTATCTGGAAAATGATTTAATGAACAAGGATAAATATGGCGATTGGTGCGTTCCGCCGGAATCATTGGAATTAATTCGTTCTAAAGATCCTGCCCGTTTAACTGATGGCGAATTGATTTCGAGTGCGTTTTATTATCAGCTTTTGGGCATAATGAAAAAGTTTGCCAAAATAGCAAATGCTGATGCCGATATTGCCCATTATGGTGATTTAGAAACAAGAATTAAAAAAGCATTCAACGCTAAGTTTTTTAATGTTGACAAAAACACTTATGCTAATAATACAGTTACGGCTAATCTGTTGCCTTTGGCTTTCGGGATTGTTCCGGAAAATGTAAAAGACAAGGTTTTTCAAAATATGGCTCACGAAGTGGAGGTGACTAAGCAAGGACACATCAGCACGGGAGTTATTGGAACACAATTTTTGATGCGAACACTTACGAACTTTGGAAGAGGAGATTTGGCTTTCAAATTAGCATCTAACAAAACTTATCCAAGCTGGGGCTTTATGGTCGAAAATGGTGCCACCACTATTTGGGAATTATGGAACGGAAATACAGCTGATCCATCGATGAATTCTCAAAATCACGTGATGCTTTTAGGCGATTTACTGATTTGGTATTACGAAAATATGGCAGGAATCAAGAGCAATCCTGAAACTCCGGGTTTCAAACAAATCATTATGAAACCAGATTTTAATGCAGGACTGACTTTTGTAAATGCTTCTTATGAATCGATTTATGGTTTAATCAAAAGTGATTGGAAGAAAAATAAAAACACTTTAGAATGGAAAATTACTATTCCGGCGAATTCTTCGGCATTAGTGTATTTGCCAACCGTGAATGTTTCGGATGTAAAAGTGAATAAACAAAAAGTGGATAAAAATTCTAAAATAGAGAATAATAAAACGGTTCTTGAATTGCCTTCGGGAACTTACCAAATTAATGTAAATAATATAAAATAATAATGATGAAATGAGCATATTCAAAAATTGGTCGTATAGGCCAATAATGATATGCAAATTACATTTGACCTTAAAAAACAATAAATAGTAACATATGAAAACCTTAAAGACAAGCCTTCTCATTTTAACTCTAATACTTTTTGCAAGTTGTAAACCGGCTTTGGAGAAAAAGACATGGAAAGAGGGAATTTTAGTAGATCAGTTTATATTCGATAAAGCACCTTATCCTTCTTGTCATTCAGTAACAATTGTAGAAGCAACTAATGGGGATTTAGTTTCGTCTTGGTTTGGTGGTACACACGAAAGACATCCTGATGTTTGTATTTATGTAGCTATAAAACCAAAAGGAAGTGATAAGTGGAATGAGGCTGCAAAAGTTGCCGATGGTGTAATGCCCGATGGGAAAAGATTTCCAACCTGGAATCCCGTGTTGTACCAAATTCCGAATGGCGATTTGATGTTGTTTTACAAAATCGGACCAAAACCGTCAGAATGGTGGGGTGTGTTAAAAAGATCTTCTGATGGAGGAAAAACCTGGTCAGAAGCTGAAAAAATGCCTGACGGATTCTTAGGACCAATCAAAAATAAACCAGTTTTATTGAGTAACGGAAATTTATTATTGCCATCAAGTACTGAAGGTAATGGTTGGCATTTACGTATGGAGTCAACTCCTGATTTTGGAAAAACCTGGGTAATGGGGGATACCATTTCAAGAGGTAAAAAACAAATTAATGCTATTCAGCCAAGTATCCTTTTCCATAAAGACGGAAGCATTCAGGCTATTGGTAGAACCAGAAACAGAGCTGTTTTTAGTACATTTTCTAAAGATAACGGAAAAACCTGGTCTGAACTAGAATTAATAGGATTGCCACAAAATAATTCAGGAACTGATGCTGTGACTTTGAAAAACGGTAAACACTTATTAGTGTACAACCACGTTTTACCTCCGGGAAATGAGGCTAAAGGTCCAAGAACACCATTAAATGTTTCTATTTCTGATGATGGAATTAACTGGAATGCGGCTTTAGTTTTGGAAGATTCTAATATCAGTCAATATTCGTATCCGTCAATGATTCAAAGTAAAGACGGAATGGTACATATTGTGTACACCTGGAGACGTCAGAAATTGAAATACGTAAAGGTAGATCCTAAAAAATTGAAAGCGTTACCAATTAAAAACGGTATTTGGCCAGGTGAAGAAGGAAAAGTAGTGAAAGCAGTAAAAGCCGAAGAAGAATAAGATTTTAAATTTAACTAGTAAGAAAGTTAAGTTTCATTAAAAAGGAACTTAATTTTCTTAATGGTAAAAAATACTAATATGAAATTAACCTATTTTAAAAGAAATATCATTGTTTTATTTCTTGCTGTTTTGTGCAGTACTTTTAACAACGAAGCTGTTGCACAATCAGTAAAAAATCAACGTTATAAAGTTGCGGTATGTGACTGGATGATTTTAAAAAGACAAAAGCTGGGTTCGTTTGAATTAGCAAGCCAGATTAAAGCTGACGGAATCGAGCTGGATATGGGTGGTTTAGGAAACCGCGAAACGTTTGACAGCAAATTAGCCGATCCTGTTGAGGTAAAAAAGTTCAAGGATAAGTCCAAAGAATTCAATGTAGGCATTTCATCAATTGCAATGTCCGGTTTTTACGGACAGTCATTTGCCAAACGTGAAACCGTAAAATTGATGATTCAGGATTGTGTAGATGCTATGAAAACCATGAATGTAAAAGTGGCTTATTTACCATTAGGAAATCAATGCGATTTGAGAAAAAATCCTGAATTACGTCCGGTAATTATCGAACGTTTGCAATGGGCTGCTAAACAAGTGAAAAAAGTAGGCGGAGTTATCGCTATCGAAACAACCTTGGATGCCGCTGACGAAAAAAAATTGCTGAAAGATATTGGTTGCAAACAAATCAAGATTTCGTTTAATTTTTCGAATGCTATCGAGAATAAAAAAGATATTTCAGAAGAACTTGCCATTTTAGGCAAAAAACACTTGGCTCAAATTCATGCATCAAATACTGATGGTTTTTGGTTAGAAAAAGATCCGGCTATTAACATGCCTAAAATCAAAGCCACTTTAGACAAGATGAACTGGAAAGGCTGGCTGATTGTGGAACGTTCCCGTGATACCACAGATGTATATAACGTAAAACGCAATTACGGAGCGAATGTCGCTTATTTGAAGAAAATTTTTCAGAATTAGTATTTCATAATACTTAATTCTAGATACTTAATACTTATAAAAAATGAAATATTTAAGCTTACTTTTTTTAGTACTTTATGTCAGTTTTGCATCTGCGCAAAATGTTACTATTGTTCGTGATGCCAATGCACCAAGAGCACAATTTGGTGCCGAAAAATTATCAGAAGTTGTAACAGCAAAAGGACTTAAAGTAGTTTTTGCTGACAAAGCACCTAAAAAATCAAAAGGCAAAGTAATCGTAATTGGTGAAAAAGGAACTGATTTCTGGAACCAAAATACTAAGAATGCAAAAATTGAGGATAGTAAATTAACTAAGAAAGAAGGTTTTCAAATTCGTTCTCAAAACAACATTATTTTTATTGAAGGTTTTGATGCTTCGGGAACTTTATACGGCGCTTTAGAATTGGCTGACCGAATTAAAGCTTCCGGAATTCCATCAGAAATTAGTGTCGATGACAGTCCGGAAATGGTGTTGCGAGGAACTTGTATCGGGATGCAAAAAACAACCTATCTTGAAGGTCGCGGTGTTTATGAATATCCATATACTCCGGAATCTTTCCCATGGTTTTATGATAAAGCACTTTGGACAAAATACCTGGATATGATGGTTGAAAACCGCATGAATTCCTTGTATTTATGGAACGGACATCCATTTGCTTCCTTAGTAAGATTAAAAGATTATCCATTTGCTGTTGAGGTAAGTGATGAAACTTTTAAGAAAAACGAAGAAGTATTTAAATTCCTGACAGAAGAAGCGAATAAAAGAGGAATCTGGGTAATTCAAATGTTTTACAACATCATTCTTCCTAAGCCTTTTGCAGATCATTACAACCTGAAAACTCAGGAAAGAGAACGTATTATTACGCCATTAATTTCCGATTATACTCAAAAGTCAATCACGGCTTTTATCGAAAAATATCCTAATGTTGGTTTGTTAGTATGTTTGGGCGAAGCGATGAATACAGTTGAAGACGATATTAACTGGTTTACTAAAACCATTATTCCGGGTGTGAAAGATGGAATGAAAGCTTTAGGAAAAACTCAGGAACCACCAATTATTTTGCGTTCGCACGATACGGATGCTCCGGCGGTAATGGCGCAAGCTTTGCCATTGTATAAAAATCTATATACAATGAGTAAATATACTGGAGAATCGTTGACAACATATACTCCTGGCGGACCTTGGGGTGAAACACACAAGCAATTGAGTTCTTTGGGTTCAATTCATATCGAAAATGTGCATATTTTGGCAAATTTGGAACCTTTCCGTTATGGTTCACCTGATTTTATCCAGAAAACAGTTCAGGCAATGCACAACATTCATGGAGCGAATGCGTTGCATTTGTACCCACAAGCTTCGTATTGGGATTGGCCTTATACGGCTGATAAAACTGACAAACGTTTGCTGGAAATGGAGCGTGACTGGATTTGGTACAAAGCATGGGCACGATATGCCTGGGACAGTAAAAGAGAACGTAATCTTGAAATTGGTTATTGGGATAAGCAATTCGAAAAGAAATATGGTACAGACTCTGAAGCCGGAAAAAATATTCTGGAAGCTTATGAGCAAATAGGCGAAATAGCTCCTAAAACATTAAGACGTTTCGGAATTACCGAGGGAAATCGTCAGACTTTATTGTTAGGAATGTTTGAAAGTCAATTAGTCAATCCGGCTAAATGGCGTGTGTATCCTGGATTCCACGAATCTTGCGGACCTGTAGGTGAATTGCTTCAGGAATATGCTAAAAAAGAATGGAATAAAGAGGCGCATATTGGTGAAACGCCAACACAGATTATTAAAGAAATTGTACAGCACGGAAAAATAGCTGTTGAAGCGATTGATAAAGCGGCTCCTTCAGTTACTAAAGAAAAAGACGAATTTAATCGTTTGAAAAATGATGTGTATTGCTACAATGCATTTGCAAATTGTTTTTCTGAAAAAGTCGAAGCTGCTTTGTTAGTTTTAAGATACAGTTATTCTAATGATATTGTCGATTTAGATAAAGCCGTTCCGCATTTAGAAAAATCGTTGGAATACTTTGAAGAGTTGGTGAAACTAACAAAAGATACTTATTTGTATGCTAATAGTATGCAAACGGCACAACGTAGAATTCCTATTGGTGGCGATGACGGGAATAACAAAACATGGGCGGAATTATTACCTCATTACGAGCGTGAGTTGGCTAATTTAAAAAGAAATATTAGTCTTTTAAAAGATGCTAAAAACGGAAAAGTAAAACAAAAAACAGTTGCGCCTTGGAAAACAGCTAACGTTACTTTGTTAAGTCCAAAATCAAGTTCTTATAATGTAAAAGCAGGAGTTAAAGTATATGGAACTGCTATTTCTGAATTGGTAAAAGTAGCTCCGGAACTTCAAAATTTAAAAGGAATTTCATTTGTTGAAGATGAGCAAAATGCCGAAGGAACGACACTTAAATTTAAGAATGCTGCTCCGGTAAAATTGGTAGTAGGTTATTTTAATTCTGATCAAAAAAGATTTTTATTTCCGCCAAGTTTAGAGACAAATGCAGCAGGAAACGAAATGGGTGAAGCCGAAGTAATCCTGGCAAATGCGATAAATTTAAAAGAATTACCAAGGGTAAATATTCACACTTACACGTTTAAAGCTGGTGAAAACCAATTGAATTTAGGTAAAGGAAAAGTACTTATTTTAGGCTTTATTGATGCCAACCAAAAAATTGAACCTCGTGATGTAGGATTCATAGATGCTGGTGAAAAAGAAGCCGTAGACTGGTTATTTTACTAAAAAAAATGTAAACTTTAAACCCTTTTAAAGTCGTTACTTTGAAAGGGTTAAATACATAAAAAATGAAGAAAATAATATACATATTATCTTTTATAACTACTTTTTCGTCTTTGCAGGCGCAAAAGAAGGAAACTTCATTTCGTGAAGAAGTTGTTCTGGATACCAATTGGAAAACCACCATGGTGGATTCGCATGCGGAAGTAAAAGAGGATTTTGCGACAAATTCGGGTTCAGATGCCAATTGGAAAACTGTAAGTATTCCTCATAATTGGGATCAGTACGAAGGCTTTCGCCAAATGAAACATGGTAATTTGCACGGAACGGCCTGGTATTCGAGAAATCTGAAAATTGGAAAACAAGAAAAAGGAAAAAAACTCTTTTTGTTTTTTGAAGGCGTAAATAGTTATGCTACGGTTTGGGTTAACGGAAAAGAAGTGGGTCAGCACAAAGGAGGTAGAACGACTTTTACTTTAGATATTAGTAATGCTGTAAAATATGATGCTAATAACCGAATTGTAGTTAAAGCGGCTCATCCTGCTTTTATTGCCGACTTACCTTGGGTTTGTGGTGGTTGTTCTGGCGAATGGGGATTTTCAGAAGGTTCACAGCCTATGGGGATTTTTAGACCAGTGACTTTAATTACGACTAATGATGTCCGAATTGCTCCTTTTGGAATTCATATCTGGAATGATGAGACAGTTTCTAAGGAACAGGCGATTTTGCATACTACTACTGAGATTCAAAATTACAGTCTGTCAGATAGAAATGTTACGGTAATCAGTTCTCTTTTGGATAAAAACGGAAAAGAAGTCGCTTCGGTAAAGAATACTGTTGCGCTTTCGAAAGAAACCAAAGAGATTGGCCAAACCTTACCAACAATTAAAAACCCTAATTTATGGTCGCCGGAAAATCCGTATTTGTACACGCTTTCGACCACAATTTTAGAAAAGAACAAGGTGGTAGATAAGATTATTACCCCTTATGGAATTCGTTGGGTTTCCTGGCCTGTGGGCAGAGAAGGCGATGATAAGCGGTTTTTTATCAATGACAAGCCCGTTTTCATTAATGGAACTTGCGAATACGAACACCAATTAGGGCAAAGTCACGCTTTTTCGAATACTCAAATAAAAGCCAGAATCGAACAGATAAAAGCGGCAGGTTTTAATTCTTTTAGAGAAGCACACCAACCACATAATTTGAAATATCAGGAATTGCTGGACGAAAGTGGTATTTTGTTTTGGTCTCAGTTTTCGGCTCATATTTGGTACGATACTCCGGAGTTTAAAGATAATTTCAAAACCTTATTACGCGAATGGATCAAAGAACGCCGCAACAATCCGTCAGTAGTATTGTGGGGATTGCAAAACGAAAGTACCATTCCAAAAGAATTTGCTGAAGAATGTACAAAAATCATCCGCGAAATGGATCCAACTGCTTCAGCCCAGCGTAAAGTGACGACTTGCAACGGTGGTGAAGGAACCGACTGGAATGTGGTGCAAAACTGGTCAGGAACTTATGGTGGCGATCCGTTTAATTATGCGGTCGAAATGACAACGCAATTATTGAATGGTGAATATGGCGCCTGGCGTTCGCACGATTTGCATACTGAGGGAGAATTTGACCAAAAAGGTATTTTGAGCGAAAACCGTTTTTCGCAATTAATGGAAATTAAAATCAGTCAGGCTGAATCTGTAAAAGATAAGATGACGGGGCAATTTAACTGGCTGTTTTCTTCTCATGAAAATCCGGGACGTGAGCAAAACGGAGAAGGATTCAGAGCCATCGATCAGGTAGGACCTGTTAATTACAAAGGACTTTTTAGTATTTGGGGCGAGCCTCTGGATGCTTATTATTTATATCGAGCGAATTATGCATCTAAGAAAACGAATCCTATGGTGTATATCGTTTCGCATACCTGGCCTAATCGCTGGGAAGCTCCCGGAATCAAAAACGGAATCGATGTGTATTCAAATTGTGATGAAGTCGAATTATTCAATGATGTCAACAATGAGTCTTTAGGGAAATTGAAAAATCCGGGTGTTGGACAACATTTTCAATGGAATAAGGTTAACATAAAATACAATGTGCTGTATGCTGTGGGTTATGTTAATGGTAAAAAAGTAGCTCAGGATTATATTGTTTTAAACAATTTGCCTGAAGCACCATCTTTTAAAACCTTAAGTACAAAAGAAGAAATTGTAGTTGCAAAAAAAGATTATAATTATATCTACCGTGTCAATTGTGGTGGGCCGGATTTCATAGATGCTGACGGAAATCAATGGTTAGCAGATGTGCATAAAACCAAACCGAATACCTGGGGTTCGGTTTCCTGGGCAGATGATTTTAAAAATGTGCCTGCTTATTTTGCCAGTCAGCGATCTACTTCTGATTTAGTTGATGGGACTCAAAATGATGCTTTATTTCAAACTTTCCGTTACGGAATGGATAAATTAAAATATGAATTTCCTGTGCCTGATGGCGAATATTTAGTCGATTTGTATTTTTCGGAGCCTTGGTATGGAAGTGGCGGCGGACTCGATTGCAAAGATTGGCGTGTTTTTGATGTAGCTATTAATAACAGTGTGGTTATCAAAGATTTCGATATTTGGAAAGAAGTTGGTTTTTCTAAAGCAATCAAAAAAACCGTGATGGCTAAAAGTAAAAACGGTCAGTTAGTGATTTCTTTCCCTAAGGTAACTTCGGGTGAAGGAATTATCTCGGCAATTGCAATTGCTTCCAAAGAGCAATCGGTGACAGCAGCTGCGCCTTCGCCAAAAAATATTTTAAATGTTACTGCAAATACAGCATTTGAAATTGGTTCGTGGCTAAACACTAATCAAAGGCAATATTTGGATAGAGAAACGGTATTTACGGAATTACCGCCTAATTTGTACACTGCCGATTATATCCGTTTTTCGGATGCTAAAAATACCACTGGTTCTTTTATTTCGAAAGAAGCAGCTACAGTTTCAGTATTAATATATTCGAAAGAAGAAACAATTTTACCTTGGCTTGCTGATTATAAAAAATCGGAAGCAACGGCAAAAAACAGTAACGGAGTTGTTTTTACTATTTTCGAAAAAGAAGTAAAAAAAGGAGAAACAGTGTTTTTTGGTGACAAAGGTGATGCTACTCTGGCGTTTACTATTGTGGTTGTCCCAACTTCCGATTTAGGGAAAGTGAAAGACGACCGACCTTCGTTAAAACTCGAAGCAGAAACGGCTAAAATAAAAGGAGGCGGAACTGTAGTAGGAAATTTCAAGTCGAGCGATTATGTTGAATTTGCAAAAAACACACCAAATAGTATCGAATTTGAAGTGAATCCAGGTGTTGCTAATATATACCTGATGCGTTTTAGATACATGAATTTGAATCAGGAGCCTATAAAAGTAAAACTGATTATCGAAGATGCTTACGGAATTTTGATGCGAAATGATGAAATTGAATTTCCGGCGCCAACAGAGAAATGGAAAGTTTTAAATACCACCTCAGGCGGTTATATTAATGCCGGAAAGTACAAAATCCGAATCGAATCGGATAATATGAAAGGATTGCGATTGGAATCTATGGAGTTTCAATAAAATAGAGAATAGAAAAAAAGAATAAAGAAAATAGATTTATGAATTTACATAAAAGTGTTTTTAAAAAGACAGGAACAGCAATTGTGTTGTCGTTGTTAGTTGCCTGTGCAACTACAAAGAAAGAGAGTAGAATAGTAGCCGATTTTAACCCGGACTGGAGTTTTAAATTAGGTGATCATCCTAATGCTATTCAGGCTAATTTTAATGCTAATGATTGGCGCACTTTAGACCTGCCGCACGATTGGAGTATCGAAGGAACTTTTAGTAAAGAACATTCTACTACAGCAAGACAAGGTGCTTTGCCGGCAGGTAAAGGTTGGTACCGCAAGACTTTTACACTTCCGGAATCAGCTAAAAACAAAAGTATTGCTATTGAATTTGATGGTGTTTTTTGTAATAGCGAGGTTTGGATTAACGGACATTATTTAGGAAAACGTCCGTTTGGATACATCTCGTTTTCTTATGATTTAACGAAGTATCTGAACTTTGGAAACCAAAAAAATGACATCGCTGTAAAAGTGGATAATGATGCGCAGCCAAGTTCAAGATGGTACACAGGTTCTGGAATTTATAGAAATGTACGTTTAGTAACTACTGATAAGTTGCATGTGGCACATTGGGGAACTTATGTAACTACGCCTGAAGTTTCAAAGGAAAAAGCTACTGTGGATTTCAACGTTAGTATTCAAAATGATGCTGATTTACCAAAAGAATTTAAAGTAGTAACCACTATTTTGGATGCCAAAAACAGTTCGGTAGCAAGATTAGAATCTGCTGAGAAAATAGCTGCAAATGCTATTTTAGAAAAAGGACAAAAATTGGAAGTTAAAAATCCAAAATTATGGGATACTAAAAACCCGAATTTATACAAAGTAGTGACCAAAATCTATGATAAAAACACTTTGATAGATGAATATGAAACTCCGCTTGGATTTAGATATTTTGCTTTTGATGCCGAAAAAGGTTTTTCTTTAAATGGTGTTCCAACAAAACTTTATGGAGTTTGTTTGCACCACGATAACGGAGCTTTGGGAGCTGTGGCAAATTTTCATGCTATCAAACGAAAATTAACCCTTATGAAAGAAATGGGTGTGAATGCTATTAGAACGGCTCACAATCCGCCTTCTGTTGAGTTATTACAGCTGTGTGACGAAATGGGTTTTATTGTGCAGGATGAGGTTTTTGATGTTTGGAAAAAGAAAAAAGTGTCTAATGATTACAATAAATATTGGGACGAATGGCACAAACAGGATTTGATAGATTTTATCAAAAGAGACCGTAATCATCCATCAGTTATGATGTGGAGTATTGGGAACGAAATCCGTGAGCAATTTGACAGTACAGGGGTTGCGATTACAAAAGAGCTAACTCAAATTGTAAAATCTTTAGACAAAACAAGACCGGTAACTTCGGCTTTGACGGAGAATGTTCCGGAGAAGAATTTTATTTATCAGTCGGGTGTTTTAGATCTTTTAGGATTTAATTATAAGCACGAAGATTACGGAACGTTTCCGGAGCGTTTTAAAGGGCAAAAAATTGTAGCTTCTGAGAGTGTTTCGGCACAGCAAACCCGTGGCCGCTATGATATGCCAACAGATTCTATCCGATTCTGGCCTAAAAAACACGCAGAACCTTTTGATGGAAATGCCGATTGGACTGTAACTGCTTACGATAATATCGCTTCTTACTGGGGAACTACCCACGAGGAAAACTGGAAAGCAGCTAAAAAATATGATTTTATAGCAGGAACTTTTGTCTGGACAGGTTTTGATTATCTTGGTGAACCTGATCCTTATCCTTATCCGGCGCGTAGTTCGTATTTTGGAATCGTAGATTTAGCGGGATTACCAAAAGATGTGTATTATATGTACCAAAGCGAATGGAGCGATAAAAACGTTTTACATTTATTACCGCATTGGAACTGGAAACAGGGTCAAATGATTGATGTTTGGGCATATTACAATAATGCTGATGCCGTAGAATTATTTCTGAACGGAAAATCTCTAGGTTCGAAAGCTAAAAAAGGAGACGAATTGCACATTGCCTGGAAAGTGCCTTTTGAAGCAGGAACTTTGAAAGCAGTTTCTAGAAAAGATGGAAAGATAGTTAAGGAAACGGAAATTCGTACTGCCGGTGAAGCTGCTAAAATCAATTTGCAAGCCGATAAAACAAGCATTAAAAATGATAGTTATGATTTGGTTTACGTAACGGTTTCTCTACAAGACAAAGACGGAAATCTACTTCCAAAAGCCGATAACCTAATTAACTTTAAAGTTTCAGGTGGTGCTAAAATTGTTGGAGTTGACAATGGTTACCAAGCCAGTTTAGAGCCTTTCAAGGCCGATTACCGCAAATTGTACAACGGAAAATGCATTGTAATTCTACAATCGAATAAAAAAGCAGAAGACATAACATTAGAAGCTACTACAGTAGGGAATATAAATGCTGCTACTGTGAGTATTAAAGTAGAATAGTTTTTCTCAGACATACAGATTTTAAAAAGCACGGATTTTATTCGTGCTTTTTTATTTAAATAAGAAAAAACTTAGACAAATAAAAAGAATGCTTATATTTGAGGGTGTAAATATTTATAAATAAGTCAAAGTAAATAAAAAAATTAATGAAACTATCAAAAGAGGAAATCCTATACAAGTATAAAGCTAATACTGAATTCATTAATAAATTTAGTTCGCTTTTCTCAATTAAATTGCTTTTAGGAAGATGTATAATCGACGAAAAATATGAGTTAAATCCAGAATTTAATGACTTAATTATTTTAACTAAATCAGGACAAAAAATATTTGATACAATCATTAAAAAAAAGATTTCTGTTGACAAACCCCAAAATATAAAATTAGTTATCTTCTTAGAGTTTTATCATCATGATTTATTTATTGACATAGAGAAGATAAATATAAATTCAATCGAAATCATTTTAGACAAAGAAATTAAATCTAAAAAAATTAGATATCCCTGGATATATGGAAGAACGCTTTATGATAAATATTTTAAAATTTTTTCAAACCAATCTAAAATATTAAGTGCAGATGAAACAACTAAACTTCTTAAAGATACACCACAAGGTGTATTTCAAGTGGGTAAGTATATTGTTGGACCAATAGGGCTATTGAAATCAGAAAATTTAAGATTTAATTCACCTCAAAGAAATGTTAAACTTTACCATTGCTCTGATTCTTCATGTACAGCATTTCATAAAACACTTTTAAAAACTGCGAATCTTTTTGAATTGATACAAAATGAAGTTGATAAATTAATTCCAAAAGAAGAATCTTCAGAATGGAATATGGTATACAGTGAAACTATAGAAATAAAAAATGAATATTATGATTTTGATTCGTTAAATGAAATAAATTTGTTGATTGTTAATGCTTTTGGTAAGAAAGAGTTAATGCTTTTAATGTCAAATATTATCAATTCTTCAAAATCTTTTAGAGAAAAATTACCAAAGAATGAAAATTTTGTTGGTTCTGCAAATTCAATAGTAGAAAAGCTTGATAAAGCTGAATTGTATCAACTTTTACTACTTGAAAAAGATGATGTTATTGTTGAATATTTAGAGAAAATGATTTCATTAAACGAAGTTGTAATTCCTGCAACTGAAATTCGTGAAGTTAAGTTTTTAAATACTTCAGGGTTTTACAATATATCGCATCAATGTAATAAATTAGGATTTCGTTCAGTTAGTAATAATAATTTAGCAATTAACAGATTAAATAAATTAATATTAGATGTTAATAGTGATGATTCTACAAAACAAATTTTAGAATGGAAACTTAGATTTTATGAATTTGAAACTTTAAAAGAAAAAATTGAGGCATATACTAGAGTAACAGATCCAGCTAAAGTTGTAAAAGAAACTATTCTTTCAGGACCACTTCAAATTACTAAAGTGTTTGAGAAAATTTACGGAAATTTTGAATTGCCTAATAATGAAGAGAGTGAAAATAATTTAATAAATAAAGTATTATGGAAATTAGGATTTGATATAAATATTTATCCTAATACAATAAATGATTTTTGGAATAAACTTGAAGATTTTAAGGATACTGTCAGGAGTGTGAAAAGTTTAAATACTTTTGAAAAAGATAAAATTAGAAGTTCATCTGTTAACTTGTTTGTTGCTTTAGAGGATATTCTTGAGCAATCACTTTCATTTATAACTTGGTTTCTACTTTCGGATCATTTTTTAGAAACAAAATTCAAATATGATTACGAAACAGCTAGGCATTTTATGAGTAAAAAATTAGAGGGACAAGTTATTGGGTCTAATGAGCCTTTACGTTTTGATAAAAATGGAAAAAATACACTTTTCCCTTTGACAGAGGGCTTTTCTGCATTAGTTCAGATTTGTGATGAAATTATGTCATCTTCAAGAGATGAATATTTACGTTCGAAAGAAGAGCTTCCTAGTTTTTATGATAAAGCTCAGTATACATCATTCCCATTTATGCATAAAATATTATTACTCGATCTAAAAAGTAGTAATTATCAAAGTATTAAAGAAAATATTTCTGAGATATCATCAGAATTTAATAAAAATTCTGTTTTATCAATTAGAAATAAATTGCAGCACAAAAGGGATGATTTTCCAAGTACTGCAGAAATACTAAAAGCTTGTTATACAATTGAAGAAGTTGTAAATAAACTTGAAATAAATAGTTTGTGGCCTAATGTTTATTTGTTTAAAACTTTAAATTCGGATAAATATAGACGATATAATTATGCTTTTGAAGATTATAAAGGAAGAGCAATAAATTTAACACCAACTTCAGAATTCTTAGGAAGTAAATTAATTGGAATTAGTGATCCTCAAATAATATTGCCAAATGTGCATATTGGTAATTCATTAGAAGTTTTAAGATTTAAATATAACGAACCTTCAGAGTATTTAGAATATTGGAAAGACTATCCTCTAAAAAAGGGAAAGTCAGTAATAGATAAAATCAGTTAAATTATATAAGGTGTTCTTTTTCAGATGATTTAAATCTTAATCTTTCCAAAACCCTGCTTTTTTGAGAAGTATTTTATACTTTTGCACTCTGATTCCAAAAAACAAGGAATCCTATTGTGGAAATGATGAAAAAGAAAGTAGAAATTCTTGCTCCGGCTAAGAACCTGGTTCAGGGAATTGCCGCTATTAATGCGGGTGCAGATGCTGTATATATTGGAGCACCGCATTATGGAGCGCGTACTAATGCAACCAATTCTGTTGAGGATATTGCCGAAATGGTAAAGTATGCTCATCTGTTTAAAGCACAGGTTTTTGTGGTGATTAATACCATTTTGTACGATAACGAATTAGAAGACTGTAAAAAACTAATCTATCAATTATACGATATTGGGGTTGACGCATTGATTGTGCAGGACATGGCCATTATGGAAATGGATTTGCCGCCAATTGTCATTCACGCCAGTACACAAGCGAATAACCGTGAACCAAAACACGTAAAATTCCTGAAAGATGTGGGAATGCAACGTGTGGTTTTAGCACGTGAGTTGAATTTAGATCAGGTTAGGGATATTGCCGCTGCTACCGATGTGGAATTAGAATTCTTCGTTTCCGGGGCGCTTTGCGTATCTTTTAGTGGGAATTGCTATATGAGTATTGCAGGCGGAGAACGAAGCGCTAATCGTGGTTCCTGTGCGCAAAACTGTCGTTTGCCGTATAACCTGATTGATGGTGACGGAACGACATTGTTGACCGAAAGTCATTTGCTTTCGATAAAAGATTTGGATTTAAGTGATCAATTGCCAAATCTTATTGAGGCAGGAGTTACTTCATTCAAAATCGAAGGTCGTTTAAAAGACATTGTTTATGTAAAAAATAATACTTCGTTTTTAAGAAAGAAATTAGATGCTTTTTTAGAAAATAATGAGAATTTCCAAAAAGCTTCTTCAGGGAGAACTTTCTATAATTTCGAACCGGAAATGGACAGAAGTTTCAATAGAGGTTACACAGATTATTTTGTAAATCACCGTAAGGAGAAAATCGGGAACTGGGAAAGTCCAAAATCGCAGGGACAACACATTGGTAAAGTAACCGAAGTAAAAGCTAATGGTTATGTGATTGAAAATTTCGAAAAACTGAACAACGGTGACGGTTTGTATTTTATTAATGCCGAAGGTATTGCCGATGGGATGCAAATTAATATTATCGTGAATGATATTGTGGTGCCAAATACGTTCAAGAATATTCCCGTTGGCACGATGATTTACCGTAATTCGGATGCCGAGTTCAACCGAATTGTTGAGAAAGAAAATGCTGCGGTTAGAAAAATTGGCATCGAAATGCGATTTTCTGAAATTGCTGGAGGTTTCCAATTGACGGTTACTGACGAAGACGGACATCAAAGTGTATCGACTTTAGTTACTGAAAAAGAACTGGCAAAAAGTGAAGAATCGGTAATCCCGAATATTTCTAAAAACTTGGCTAAAACCGGGAATACGCCTTTTATAGTTGATGGTATTGAAGTGGAATTTACTAAAAACTGGTTTTTGCCAATTTCGAAAGTGAATGAAGTGCGAAGAATTGCTTTGGAACAATTGATTGATATTCGAATCAACGAATACCACAGGGAAGAATTCCAAATTACAAAATCGGATATTCCTTATCCAACGGAGAAATTGGATTTTACTTTTAATGTTTCGAATAAATTAGCGAGAGCTTTTTACAAAAGACATGGTGTAACCGAGATTGAAAAAGCATTCGAATTGCAATGGGATCCCGGAAAAGCACGTGTGATGACAACCAAATATTGCGTGAAATATGAGCTCGGTAAATGTGCCCGTTTTCAGCGTGAAACCATGGGGGAGAAAGTGAAAGAACCGCTAACTTTAAAACACGGTGAAACCGAATACAAACTGAAATTCAACTGTAAACCTTGTGAGATGGAAATTTGGGAAAAAGATGCCGAATTTGAAATCATCGATCAGGACGAGCAATTGGATTATGTAAAAAGAAGATAAAAACATCCAAATTGTCAGGCTGAGCTTGTCGAAGCCTAAAAGATATTAAAGAAAGCTGCAACTGATGTTGTGGCTTTTTTTATACTTAACCGCTAAGGTCACAAAGAATGCACAAAGCCCGCAAAGATTAAGATTAGTTAAGAATGCTTTGTGAACTTAGCGTAAAAAACTTAGTGCTCTTTGTGGTTAAAAAACATTACGGATTAGACTTCCATAAGACTAATTTCAGCAGCATTTAAATCGGCTGTAATGTAGATTTGGCAACTCAGGCGGATGTTGTCTTCATCAAACCCTAATTGCGCCAAAGTATTAGGTTCATTACGGTCTTTTATAGCTGAATTTCCAGTGATACCTTTGGTTTTTATCACACAGGTAGCACAACGACCTACACCGCCACATTCACCAAAACTTTCCAGTTGTAATTCGTCTTTAAGCAAGAACATCAAGTTAGGGTATCTTCCATGACGTGTTACAACGGGAATCCTAGTTCCGTTTTCGATAATAGTGAAGCTGATGGTTTTGAGTTGTTTTTCCAAGGTTTAGGCGAATGTTATACCGCAAAGTTCGCAAAGTTTTACGCAAAGTCAGGAAGTTTTTTAATAAACCGTTAAGGCAATTAAGTTTAGTGAAGTATGCTTTGTGATCTTTGCGAAAAACTTGGTGTCCTTTGTGGTTAAATAAAAACCGCAAACTCACATTAAAAATCTGTGAATCTGCGGTTGAAATCTTTGCGAACTTAGCGTAAAACTTAGTATTCTTTGCGGTTAAATTGTATTAGCAAAATTCATTGTAAGCATCTTGTAAGTTCTCAGCAATCATTTCAGCCGGACGACCCTCAATGTGGTGACGCTCTAACATGTGAACCAATTCTCCGTTTTTGAACAACGCCATAGATGGCGATGATGGAGGGAAAGGAAACATATGTTGTCTTGCTGCATCAACAGCATCTTTATCAACTCCTGCAAAAACAGTGATTAAATGATCAGGTTTTTTAGCACCTTGTAAACTCATTTTTGCTCCCGGACGTGCATTTCTTGCAGCACAACCACATACAGAGTTTACAACTACTAATGTTGTTCCTTCGGCTTTAATAGCGTTGTCAACTTCTTGTGCACTATGTAAATCTTGAAATCCAGCAGCAGTTAGTTCTGCTTGCATTGGAGTTACCATTTCTTGTGGATACATATCGTTTGTGTTTTAATTTGTAATTTTTGAATAGGCAAAGTTACGAAGAATCTACTGAAATTTTTGACTTCGATTATAAAGTTTTGTTATAGTTTGATAGCCATTTATGAGGTTATAAATAGCGCCTTGATTTGAATAAGGCTTTGATGAAAACCATTTTAGGACATTTTAAAATTACCTGAATATCTTCCGGCAAAGAAGTTTCTTCATCCAGAAATTTAAAAATCAAAGCAGGATTTCCATTTTTGAACATCGAAGAAAAAATAGAAGCACCCAACTCGTTTTTTCGGTCTAAAATGTCTAATAGTAACAAGTCATAAAACCAGAATTTACTTTTTCGATGAAATTTTCTAAAGTCGGTTTGCTGTTGAAGAAAGTGAACTAATAGGGTCGAATATTTATCAGCATTTTTAAAAGTGTAACCTGTACTGGCTTTAGTCCATCCGCCGGCAGTTCCTATATTCAGAACTCTTTTAGTGTTTTTTTTCCAAAAAGGATAGCAAGTCATCGGGATGCTGCCTTGTTCTTTTTCGGTTATTTCAAAATTTTGAATGCCTAGTTTCTGAATGTAATTTTCAATTTCCGATTCATATTCTTCTTTCTCTAAAAGGTCAGCCGAGAAAAGTGTGTATTCTATCAAAGCTTCATTTTTCGAAACGGGCAAGACATACATGAATCTTGTATTGCCTTTTTGGGCAACCGAAAAATCCATAAAAGTAGCTTGTTCCGGATTAAAAACGGCTTCGAAAGTTTTTATTTTCCAACCAATAAAATGCTGTTGTAAAACAGGATATTTATTTTGGTTACCAACAACAGCTTTGTTGTAAATACTATTAAAAACACGGTCGCAGGTAAATGAATTGTTTTCGGAAGCGACATAGACGTGATTTTCAAGTTCATTAATATCGGTTACTTTTTCGTTTAGAAAAGTGATGTTTTTTTCTTTCGAAAGTAATTCGAAGACAAAATTATAAAAATCCAGTCCCTGAATCATTTTGTATTGGTAAGGCTGGATTTCTAAATTTCGCTTAAAATCAGTATTGGCAAACAAAGCCGAATCCCATTTTTTTGAAACGATGGATTCCCAAATCGAATTTTCTTTTTCCCAAAAACACCAGGTTCTGTCATTAGTTTTTTTTGGATTTTCATCCAATAATAAAATGCTTTTATCGGTATATTTTCCAGATTGAACCATTTTATACGCCGTCATTAATGCAGCCAGACCCGAACCAGTAAAAATATAATGGAAGTGTTTCATAAGATTAGAAGCGAATTCTTCTCAAAAATAAGGAATTATGAAGCCGTTTTGAGATTAATTACAGATTTTTAATCCTATAAAAGCTGTTCTTGGTAACGCAGGACCATATACAAAGTTGCTATCACGATTTTTGCCTAAATCAAAGTCCGATTGATAGGCGTTGAACATGTTTTTTAAGCCGCTGTAAATTTCGAAATCAAAACCTAATTTTTTGCTTTCAACGGTATAACCAATTTTTGAATTTAGTTCCGAAAAAGATTTTGTAGTAATCATTTCGTCTATCGTTTGATTTGGAGCACCAGCAAAATGAGCAATTTTCATTTTTCCTGTATAGACATAATTTAGGTTGATATTCCATTTTTTGTTTGGTGTAAAAGTCGCCATGGCAAATCCGTATTGGTTGGGTGTTCTTAAAAAATCCTTGGTAGGAGCAACGCCGTCAATATAAGTTACGGCTTCGTTATATTTACTGGTTTGAACAGTATATCCTGCTTCCAATTGTAATTTTTTATTAAAATTTGCACGTAATTCCAATGTAATTCCTTTTACAATAGCATCTGATCCATTTTGTTTTTCGAAAACTTCTCCAAATTCGTCTTCGCCAATGTTCTCCAAAACAAAAGCATCTTTTAAGCGCGTATAAAAACCTTCAAGTGTAAATCCTGTAATGAAATTTTCGGTTGCTTTGTCATAATTGATAGAACCGCTCCAACTTTGAGAACGCTCTTTTTGCAAATTTGGATCATAAATTACTCTGGAAACACCGCCGCCGGCAAAGGCAATATGCAAATCTGTATCAAAAGCCTGAGGAGCTCTAAAACCTGTTCCGTAGCTTAGTCTAAATTGAGTGTTGGTTTTGTATTTGTAAAGTAATGCCAAACGTGGACTAGCAATGATTTTATCAACTAAATTGTGTTTGTCAAAACGAATCCCTGAAAGTAAATCCAGACTTGGTAGAATTGCCCAGTCACTTTGTACAAATGTTCCTAAATCCTTAGTGTGTTGGTCAATTAAGTAATTATAAGAAGTAATCTGATCAAAAACTTTATCCGAAATGTATTCTGATCCAATAGTAAATACATTGGTTCCGTTTAAAAAATTATCCAGTTTATGGTTGAACTGAAAACCACCTTGTACAGTTTGCGTTGTCGAAATTCCATAAGGCGGATTGGCTAAATGATTTTCAATTTCGGCTGGTTCATCCGGAAAAATTCCTGTGTAATGTTTTCTGTCGGTGTTTTGCCAGGCAGCATACGTAATTAAAGAACTTTTATCATTGTTAAAATTGATTTGGTAATCTAAACTTCCTAACCATATTTTATGATTTCGTTCCTCCGATTGTTGGGTTAGATAAGCAGCTTTATCTGTGATTTCACCACCAAAACGATATTCGTTGAGGTTACTGATACTTAATTCTATCTTTTGATTTTCTGTTGGAAGTAAAAAGAAATTAGCTCCAAAAGAGTTGTTTTCGATTAAAGGAATTTCCGAAAAATTATCACCATTGGCATCATAATGTTCACGTTCGCGATGGCTCATAAACAAAGAAACTCCTGCGTTTTTGTTTTCATTGACTATGGTTGCGTTTCCGTTTACATTGTAATCATTGCTTTTTCCGCCAATGTTGTAATAGGTCGAATTGATTTCGAAAGCGTTTTTTTTAGGGACTTTTGTAATTACGTTTACTGTTCCGCCAATGGCGCTGGAACCGTATAAAGATGAACCTCCGCCGCGAACCACTTCGATACGTTCAATCATGTTTACAGGCAATTGTTCCATACCGTACAAACCCATTAACGGACTAAAAATAGGTCTTCCGTTGATTAGAATTTGAGAATAGCCACCAGCCAATCCGTTCATGCGTAATTGCGTATAATTACAGGTTTGACAATCCGTTTCTACACGTAAACCAGGTTGGAATTTTAATCCTTCAGATAAATTACAAACCTGTAAATTATCGAGCATTTTGCTGTTAAGCACATTTACAATTACAGGACTTTCAGTTTTTCGTTTGAAAGTTTTTGTTCCTGTTACCACTACTTCGTTGAGGTCGTTTTGAAAATCAGTTACATCAAAATTGACTTCTTGAATTTCGTTATTGTTGATGGTTATTGTCTTTTTTACGGTTTGAAAACCCAAACCATTCACCTGAATTTCATAAGTGCCAAACGGAATTTTTTCCAGCTTGTAATTTCCTTCAGTATTTGTAACCGTCGCTTTTTTCAAAGAACTAATCACAATATTCACATAAGGAACTGTAGTAGTTTTAGATCGTACTGTTCCTGAAATTTTCCCATTTTCCTGTGCCTGAAGAGTTGATATACTAATTAATAAGATTAGTGTAATTATATTTTTCATTTTGAATAAATTAATTTTTAGACAAAACTAAAAATAATATTTGATTAACAAAATAAAAAATCGAAATAATTCAGAATACTAATTAATTAAGTTGGAAATAGAGATTTTGTAATCAAAAAAAGGCATACAAAAGTTACTGTATGCCTTTTAAATGTTTAGAATTTATAAGTTAGTGTCCAGCACTGTTTTTATGACCAAAAATGGAGATTCGGTAAGGTGTTGCAGACGTTTTTATCTTTTTAATAGCTAAAAATGAAACAGAGTTAATAATTTTTGAATTTTCGACTCTAATCACTGGAGAATGAATTATGATAAAGCATGATTTATTAAATGATAAAATAATAGTCTAGTTCATCTTCACTGTAATTTCTCCGTAATGGAATACCGTCATGTTGTAGGTGGTGTTATGATAAATGAAGCCGACATAGTATTGACCTGATTCCCATTTTTTTAAATTTATAATGGGACTTGGCGAAGGAAAGTTTTTGTCAGAAGCAGCACCAATTCTAATTGAAGGATAAATTATTGTTAATGGATTTGTAGCAAAATTATACATGTTTGAACCAGCCCGTGACTCTGCCAGATTTTTATGCTCCCAAAAATCAGCTACAATAGCTTTTGAGAAATCTATGGATGCTATTGTTTCAGGTTTGTGATTATGTTTTTTATTAATAATAAGACAATACATTCTACCATCTCCCTTTATTGCGGCAACGCTTACTATAGGTGCAAGAAATTCATTTTCGTTAATAGCTTCGTCTGATTTATAAAATCCATTATGGTAAATATTACCTAGTGAATACATTATTCTGATGTTATTAAAATTTGAATCAACAGCGTCTATTCCAAAATCAAATTTAAGATCAAGCGGAAGATTTTCTGGAGCATATATATTCAAGGTTCTCTTTTCTTCAATTTTAGTCCCATTCTGGTCAGTTACAACAATTAAAAAGCTGTATTTTCCTTCTGCGGCATCTGCTGGAATATCAAAATGCTTATGTACAACAGCATTTTTTACTCCGGCATACTGCTCCCAGATGATTTGATGTGACCATGCTTTAGAATATGTTTCTGTAATGATCTGATTAATTTTAATCTCTACATTTTTTATCTTATCTCCAGCTTTAATTTCTGCATTAAAATGAAAGTCCTGACCTATAATGCCTATCTCATTATTTCCTAGTCCAAGTTCTATTTTATCTATTGTTGGTTTTTGAGCTTGCTGCTCATCATCATTGCTGCAGGAGAGCACAAATAATGATAAGGTAAATAAGCAAATAAGTTTGAAAAAATTGTTTTTCATAAGGAATGGGATTTGTTAATTAGATTTAGATATTGAAAACGGAATTTTTACAGACACTATAAAATTTCGCCCTGTTTCTGGTAATTCAATCAATCGATAAAAACTCGTGTGGTTTAAATAGCGTGTGTTAAAAAGATTTTGCACCTGTAAACTCAGGTTAATGTCTTCTTTCCCTACTTTAAACTTTGTGCCTGCGACCAGGTTAAAAACATGACTAGCCGGTGTCATTTTTTCGGGAGGAACAATACGGTTTTGCTCGGCTGTGTAACGGTAATCGAGTGTTAAATAAGTATCTTTTAAGTTTTTAATTTCTGGATTATAAGTAATTCCCGTAAGCACGGAAGCAGGAGGTGAAAACGGCAACGTATAACCTTCTTTGGCTCCGGATAGTTGTACGGTATAAAGATATTCAGCTAAAACTTCGGCTGTCAAATTATACGCAAACTGATATCGCAACTGTAATTCTGTACCATAACGATTGACTTCACTTTGCTCGTATTTAAAAACCTGATTTCCGGCACCGTAATATAAATCATGCTCCGCTGTTGGATTTAAGTAAATGTAATTTGGGAAATAATTGTAAAAAGGAGTCAATTCAACCGACCACTTTTGCTCTTTCCACTCTATTCCAAAATCAAATTGATAGGAACGTTCGGGATCTAAGTCAGGATTTCCTCTTTCATAACGGTAATAATGATAGTTTACACCATTTGATGCTAATTCTTTTGCAATTGGCATTCTGAACCCTGTTCCAACATTCGTCTTCAGGGCTAATTTTCCAGGATTATAATTAGTTCCTATAGACCAGTTGAAACTTGAAAATGCACGACTGAAATTTTCGGCTCTATCCAAATATTGTTCTGTAATCTGATCATCGATTTCTACCTCACTTGGAAACCAATCGGTATATTGTTTTACATTGATTTTTCCGTAATCAAAACGCAAAGCGCCATTTATCATCCAATCGTCTTTTAACTGTACTTTGTCATGAACGAATAAACCGGTATTGAATTGATTAAAAGCCGGAATTAAAAATCCCCAACCTCCAATTTTATTTTCTTGGGTTTCAGCGTTAGCTCCTATTGTAATTTGGTGTCGACCTAACTCAAATTCATCTTTAACGCTAAATAAAAAAGTATTTTTATCATATTGTCTTTCTAAATTTTCAGGGGCGTACATGTCTTCAGGATAAATGGGTGGCATGTAGCCGTGGTTGACATATTGGCTCCATTCACGACGGAAATTATTTTGAAATCCCAATTTTGTTTCCAATTTATGATTGTGAATTTTAAAACTGGTTGTATTACTTATTTTAAAATGATTCACTTGCTGATACGGCATTAAAATATCCCGATTAGAACTATCATGCAATTCGTTATCTACATTTCGGGGTTCAAGACCGTGGGCATTGGCAAAAAAACCACTTTTTGAATTGACATTACTGATGTGAAAAATAGATTTGAATTTATCAGAAACATAGCCCGTACTGGTATGAAAATCCAATTCCTGTCCGGCGGTGTTACGCAAATGATTTTTGTATAAAGGAACTGTAAAATTGTACACTTGAACTTTATCGGTTGGTACACGATAATCGGCATAATCCATAGCAGTAATGCGGGAATCAAAGAACCAATTATGATTTCGACCATAGAGATTAAAAGAACCGCCAATTTGAGCATTATTGCTTTTTCCGGTAAAATCGATATTTCCTCCAAAAGCATGCAGTTTCGGTAACGGTGCCGGCAGAATATTTACAGCCCCGCCAATAGCATCCGAACCAAACATAAAGGAAGAAGGTCCTTTTATAATTTCAACCCGGCTCACATTGTATTGATCGATTTCGAGTCCGTGATCGGCACCCCATTGTTGCCCTTCGTGTTTCAGACCATTTTCAACTACAACTACTTGATTAAAACTCAAACCGCGAATTAAAGGTTTAGAACTGCCAGAACCTATAGAAATGGTTTTTACGCCAGGAATTCTTTGAAGTGATTGCATCAAACTACCGCCCAAATTACGTTGAATATAACTCTGGCTTACAATTTCAAGATTTAATGATTCTTCTTTTTTTCGCTTATCAGCATACGATCCAGAAATTACAACTTCTTCTAATTCTTTCATTTCAGGAACCAATTTGATATCCGGTAAAACTGTTCCAATTTGCGCTTTTGAAACCGTAATTTTTGTTGATTCATAACCACTAAAAGTCACTTTGATACTTTTAATTTCAGTAACATTTTCAAAAAAATACAGACCATTGCTGTTGGTGAGTACACTTTTTCCTGAATTGGTGATGGTCACTATCGCAGCTGCTAAAGGAGTGCCATCATAAGTAGTTACTTTTCCTGAAATGGTGTTGTTTTGCGCATTTGTTAACGTTACAAAACCAAATAAAAAGAACAATAAAAGTTGAAATTTATAAGTAAGTTGCATTCCTGTACTATGTTTTAATCAAAAATTGAGACTGAAAAATCAGTTTAAATAGGAAAAACAGATCCTTATAGTTGCAGTATAAGAATCTGTTTTTGTATGAATTGTTGTTGTGAATTACTCTGCGTGAATTTCAAATTTTAATTCTAATTCATTTGAACCCGCAAAAGCAGTTGCATAATCAGCACGGTTCCAATCGGCTCTGGTAATAGTTGTTTTAACACCTGTATTTACTTTACGCATTACAAAAGTTACATCTTTTTCACCTTTGTTATCTGTACCAATAGTAAGGTAAGTTGTAACTCCTGTTGAAGTAGTTGCGGTTGTAGATCCTGTAGTTCCGTCAGCATAAGTAGCTTCACGAGGTTGAAAAATAGCACCGGTTCCATTGGCTGTAGCAGCATTTAAAACAAAACTTCCACCTACTAAAAACGCTTTGTAATTTGTAGCAGTTGCAGCATCAGCAATATATTTATTCTGAGTTTCAGCTCCTTTATTGTCATAGGTTTTTAGAGCAATTTTGTAAATCGCTGTAGGATTCAAATGTAAATGTCCGCCAGAAATAGCATTACCATTTTCATCAAACGTAACTGTTATTGGTGTTCCAAGAACTTCTGCTGCTAAGCCATGAAAGTGATCGCCATGACCTTCAACTCCTGTTCCGGTTACGGGTGTGAAAACTAAAGCAGCGGCTGGATTTTTTAATACGATTGCTAATTTTGATTCGGCTTCTTTGCTGTTTCCGTTTTTATCGGTTACTTTAATATGCAAATGATAATCGCCTGGAGCTACATCAGCAGGAATATCAATGTGTTCGTGAAAAGTTGCGTTTTTTGCACCCGAATATCCTTCGGTAAAAATTTTATTTAATTCCCATCCACCAGTAGTTTCTGAGTGAATTTCTACTTCTATTTTATCAATATTTGCGGCAGCTTCAATCTCAGCTTCTAAGTGTAAATCGGCACCCGCAAAAGCTTGTAAACTATTGTTTGTGCCTACTTCTAAAAGTTGGATAGATGGTCCGCTTATTGCATTATCATCATCATTTGAACAGGCAGTGAAAAATAAAGCAGTTCCAAGAATAAAAAGTGCTTTTTTGAAAAAATTTGCATTCATAGGTTATTGGTATTTAATTATTAATTTTTATTTGATTTTGATGCTTAAACCTTTAAGACTTTGCCATCCTTCTTTGTCCGTTAATTTGATCAAGAAGTGATAATCTCCCGGATCAATATGAACTGGGATATCAATTTCCTGTACCGCATCATAGGATTTTAGACCCTCTGGTATATTAACCGATTTTAGATATAAAAGAGGTTTTACCGCTTGTTTATTAGCATCAGTAGAACAGTTGCTTACTTCGGTACTGTGTGTGTGATGATCAAAATTGTGATGGATGTCAAGACTATAAGACCCTAATGCGGCATTGTCTGTGAAACGGGCTTTGAAAATGAGTTTCTGACCGCGCGTTATTTCACTGCACTGAATAGGAAAAGCATCAGCTCCGGAAATATCAATTACAGGATATTCGGTATCGATGTTTTCATTGTCGCTACTGCAGGAAAAAGTGAAAAGCGTTAAGGCAAAAGCTGTTGAAAGCAACAATTTTTTTCTCATGATTTATTTGATTTTAGTGAATATAAAATTTGATCTTCCGCTAAAATGGGATTGATCAGTAAGTTGAAATTTTGATTTCTGCAGAATTTTTTAGTAAAAAAAGAATCGGCTAAACCTTTTTTTAAGGTTTAATTCTAATCCGGATCTAGTAGCAAATCAGTACCCAAATTGCAGTATGAGTTTTAATCTCTTTTGATTAAAACTTTGTGGGAGAGCAGTAAAAAGTTTTACAGCAAGTTGCCATAAATGTTCTGCTATGGTTTACGAATAATCGCAAATCATAACAGCTGTGAAACGAGAGAAACTCCAGTTAAAATTAATGCCCTTTGAATGCAACTACAGTCTTTTACAGATAAATGATTTATTTACAATTTGTTAAATAAACACCTATCTCAAAGTAGTTTTATAAGTACTGCAGATTTATGATAAAAAAATAGGGGGAGCTCTAAGAGCAAAAAGACTTCCTGTAAAAAATGAAGTAGATTTTTCGAAAAATAATGAAACTGAAGTTTTTACTACATTGTTTTTATGGAAGCTAAATACATAAAAATCATGGGTAGTAAACGAGCTAAAACTAAAATCACAACTGAAACATTTTTCAGAAACACTATGGTCGTTATTTATGTCAGTTTTGTTTTTAGAATGCTGCTGCGAATATTTTGCAGCTATTTGTTCAGAATGATGTTCATAAGCATGTATCGACTGGAACAATATTGAAAACAATACTGCCAATGCCAGAAACACATTGATTATGGTATATTTTTTTTTCATTCCTAAAGTTGGTAACTTTCTATTGTTGTCTTTTCTTGTATCTTTGCTTAGTGCAATTGTGTTGCAAATATAAAGATCTTATTTTTAAATGCAACAAAGTTGCGTTTTATTTTGTAAAAAATGAAAAACACCCGAAATACCATCGCTAAATCGGCTATTTTAGAATTGATAAAAAATTCGGAAGTAGCCTTGTCACATGCCGAAATTCAAAAAATGAATCAGGAATTGTGTGACAGAGTCACTATTTACAGAGTTTTAGATCGCCTGGTTGCTGAAGATGTGATTCATAAAATTGCTACGCCCGATGGAACAATTAAATATGCAGCCTGTCATCATCATGACAATCATCATCACACGCACAATCATGTACATTTTAGTTGTGAAAAATGTCATTCGGTTACTTGTCTGGATTCGGTCGAACCTTCTTTTAACGTTCCCAAAAATTATTTGGTTAAGCAAGTCAATTTTACGCTATCTGGTTTATGTCCGGATTGTATCTAAATTTAGTCTTGACTAAAAATAATATTTGATTAATGTAATTTTTGTATATATTTGCGACAATTAGTTCAGCATTTACAATGGGAAAATCACTTGAAGAAGTTCATCAGTCGGTTTCGACACAGAATAAAACCTCCATTTTTAGAAAAATATTAGCTTTTTTTGGTCCTGCTTATTTGGTAAGTGTGGGTTACATGGATCCGGGAAACTGGGCAACTGATATTGCGGGAGGAAGCCAGTTTGGATATTCCTTACTTTGGGTTTTATTGATGAGTAATTTAATGGCGTTGCTGTTGCAAAGTTTAAGCGCAAGACTCGGAATTGTTACTCAGCGGGATTTGGCTCAGGCTTCAAGAGAAACCTATTCGAAACCAGTTAATTATATTCTTTATTTTTTAGCCGAAATTGCTATTGCAGCCTGTGATTTGGCTGAGGTTCTGGGAATGGCAATTGGTATTAATTTGTTGTTTGATATTCCGCTTATCGAGGGTGTTTTAATCACCGTTTTAGATACTTTTTTATTGCTGTTTTTAATCAATAAAGGCATCCGAAAAATGGAAGCTTTTATTATTGTTTTGGTCGCCATTATTGGATTTTCTTTTGTTTTCGAAATGATTTTTGCTGAACCTGAACTGGATAAAGTAATTTATGGTCTGATTCCTTCAATTCCTACAGAAGCTGGTTTGTACATTGCCATCGGAATTATTGGTGCAACGGTAATGCCGCACAATTTATACCTGCATTCTTCCTTGGTACAAACCCGAAAATTCGACCGTTCGCCAGCAGGAATCAAGCAGGCTTTGAAATACAATTTTATCGATTCGACTATTGCTTTAAATTTAGCTTTTTTAGTAAATGCAGCTATTTTAATATTGGCAGCAGCCACATTTTATAAAAACGGAATGCACGAAGTAGCCGAAATTCAGGATGCACACCGATTTTTAGAACCGCTTTTAGGAACAAAATGGGCGCCTATTTTATTTGCAGTTGCATTGATTGCAGCAGGGCAAAGTTCGACCATAACAGGAACTTTGGCAGGACAAATTGTAATGGAAGGTTATTTGAATTTACGAATCCAGCCTTGGGTACGAAGAATCATCACGCGACTAATTGCCATTGTGCCGGCAGTTGTGGTTATTTTAATTTATGGTGAAAGTGTTACCGGAAAATTACTGATTTTAAGTCAGGTGATTTTGAGTTTACAGCTTGGTTTTGCTATTATTCCTTTGATTCATTTTGTGAGTGATAAATCAAAAATGAAAGGATTTCATGTTTCAAGAACGACTCAAATTGCTGCCTGGATTATTGCTTCGATCATTGTTTTGCTGAATGCAAAATTAGTTTATAACGAAATTGTAGGCTGGCTCGAAATTTCAGAAAATCCAATCGTATTGTGGTTTACAGTAGTTCCGTTGGCCTTCTTTTTCTTAGGATTGCTGCTTTATATTGTGTTTAAACCATTTGTTACTAAGGCAAAACAAGATATCCAAAATCATTCTCCGCACAATTTGAAGTTGCAGTTTTCTAAAACCGGAAGTTATGATAAAAAGAACATTGCCATTTCGGTAGATTTTTCTTCAGCTGACGAAGCAGCTCTGAATAATGCTTTTGAGCTGGGAGGAATGGACGCAAAATATACGCTGATTCATGTGGTAGAAACTGTAGGAGCAATGGTTTACGGAGAACATACAGATGATCATGAAACTATAATTGATGCAAAATTACTCAAAGAGTACAAACAAATGCTTTGGGAAAAAGGATTCAAAATAGAAACAGAACTTGGTTTTGGTAAACCTGATAAAGTGATTCCTTCAATAGTCAATAAAGGTAATTTTGATATTTTGGTGATGGGAACTCACGGTCACACTGGATTTAAAGATTTAATTTTAGGTACAACAGTCGATAAATTACGTCATAAAATTTCGATACCTTTGTTGATTGTTAAATAAAGTCGCTGAGTTACTAAGTTCCTGAGTTCTTTCTTTGAACTTTAACTTAGAATCTTAGGAACTCAGAATCTTAGAAACTTCAAAAAAAATGACTTTTTCAGAAGAGAATTACCTTAAAGCAATATATCATTTAACGGCTTCCTCAGAAGCTGGAGTTAGTACTAATGCCATTGCTGAAGTGATGGAAACCAAGGCGTCTTCAGTTACTGATATGCTAAAAAAACTGGCAGAAAAAGATTTGGTTAACTATAAAAAGTATCAAGGTGTTTCACTGACAGAAAACGGAAAACTGGCAGCTAAAATGATTGTGAGAAAACACCGTTTGTGGGAAGTTTTTTTAGTTGAAAAATTAGCTTTTTCCTGGGATGAGGTACACGATATTGCCGAACAATTAGAACACATAAAATCAGAAAAACTGATTAATAAATTAGATGATTTTCTTGGAAATCCTACCGAAGATCCGCACGGAGATCCTATCCCGAATGCGCAGGGACATCTTCCTAAAATTGAGAAACAATTGCTTTCAGATTTGATTGAAGGACAAAAAGGAATTTGTGTAGGAGTAAAAGATACTTCTTCGGAGTTTTTAAAATACCTTGACAAGCAAGGTATTGCTTTAGGATCTCCAATTGAAATTTTAGGAAAAGAAAGTTTTGATCTTTCGCTTCGAATAAAAGTAGATGAAAAACCATTGAATATTTCGAATAAAATAGCAACAAATCTTTTCGTGAAATTAGGCTAAGTTATTTTCAAAAAATTACCGCAAATTCGCAAATTAAAACATCTTAAGAGATGAAATAATTTGCGAATTTGCGGTTTATCTTTTTTGTTTCTAACTTATTTAATGACAACCACAATCACCGCCTCCGCAATTTTTATCCTTTTTTTTGTTCTTTAAAATGAACTTTTTAAAAAGAAAAACAATGGCAAGACCCAGTATTAAAAAGGCGATTATTTCTTGAAACATTTCTGACTATTTTAAAATTTGATAAGCTATTAACGCAGTTAAATAAGCAAAAATACTCATAAATACGAGTTGCATAACAGGCCATTTCCAGCTGTTGGTTTCTTTTTTAGTGATGGCTAAAGTACTGGCACATTGCATAGCAAAAGCATAAAAAAGCATTAAGGATATTCCCGAAGCAAAATTAAATACTTTTTCGCCTGTTTCAGGATGCACTTCGGCAGCCATTTTATTCTTTATGGTGTCTTCATTATCGCTGTTTCCCACACTGTAAATGGTGGCTAAAGTACCTACGAAAACTTCTCTCGCCGCAAAGGAACTGATAATAGCAATTCCAATTTTCCAGTCGTAACCTAAAGGCTTTATGGCTGGCTCGATGGCTCTTCCCATCAATCCTATATATGAATTTTCTAGTTTTTGAGAAGCAATTTCGTTTTCAAACTGTGTTTCGTCTAAAGTGGTATTAGCAAATCTTTCTTTCACAATAGTTTCGGCTTCATTGAAATCTTTTCCAGGGCCGTAAGAAGCTAAAAACCATAAAATAATAGAAATAGCTAAGATAATTTTACCGGCACCCACAACGAATGCCTTTGTTTTTTCGACCACATTGATTCCAACGTTTTTGAAAAGCGGTAATTTATAGCTTGGCATTTCGACCACAAAATACGTTTTGTTTTCTAGCTTTAATATTTTATTCAAAATATAAGCCGATAAAATCGCTGTTCCAAATCCTAAAAGATACAATAGCATTAACGATAATCCCTGCATATTCAAAACACCAAAAACGCGTTCATTTGGAATTACCAAAGCAATAATAATAGCATAAACAGGTAATCTTGCCGAACAAGTAGTAAAAGGAGTTACTAAAATTGTGATTAAACGTTCTTTCCAGTTTTCGATGTTTCTTGTGGCCATAATTGCCGGAATAGCACAAGCCGTTCCTGAAATTAAAGGCACTACACTTTTTCCTGAAAGTCCAAAACGGCGCATGATTTTATCCATCAAAAAAACCACACGGCTCATATAACCGCTTTCTTCCAGAATGGAAATAAACAGAAATAAAAAGGCAATTTGCGGGATAAAAATAATAACTCCGCCAATTCCCGGAATAATTCCTTGCGAAAGTAAATCGGTCAAAATTCCGCTTGGTAATTCTTCGGCAGCCCAGCTGCTTAAAGCCGCAAAAGTGCCATCAATGAAATCCATCGGAATGGTGGACCAACTAAATATCGATTGGAAAATAACAAATAAAATAGCCAGGAAAATGAAATAACCCCAAAATTTGTGCGTCAAAACATTATCTAGTTTGGCTCTAAAATCGGTTGCTGTTGAAACGTCAATTTTTAAACCTGCTTTTAAAACATCATTGATAAATTGATACCTTTTTATGGTTTCTTTTTGTTGTAAACGCTTTAGTTCTGAATGTGATTTGGTAAAAGCACTTCTGATTTCATTTCGATCTAAATTCGAAAAGTTGACATCCTGTGTAATTACTAACCATAATTTGTATACTAATTGCTGCGGAAATGCTTCCTGTAAATTTTTAAAATATTCAGGATCAATTACCGAAGAATTCAAACATGGTTCGTGTGTGATGGTTTTATAAGAAACAATTAAATCTTTTAAAGCTTCAATTCCGTGTCCTTTTCTTGAACTGACTAAGGCAATTTTAGTTTTTAATTTTTCTTCCAGATACGGAATATCAAGTGTAATTCCTTTGCTTTCCATTCGATCAGCCATATTGATGACTAAAATTGTTGGAATTTCAAGGTCTTTGATTTGAGTATAAAGTAATAAATTTCGTTTCAAATTCTCCACATCAGTAACTACAACGGCTACATCGGGATATAATTTGTCATTTTTATTAAGCAATAATTCGATTACCACGCTTTCATCCATCGAACTTGCATTCAGGCTATAGGTTCCTGGTAAATCAAGAATATTGGCTTTGATATTATTAGGTAATTTGCAAAAACCTATTTTTTTCTCCACGGTAATTCCTGGATAGTTTCCCACCTGCTGATTCAAACCTGTCAACTGGTTAAAAACCGATGTTTTCCCTACATTGGGATTTCCAATTAAAGCTACATTAATATTTTGATGCATCATTAAAGCGTAATTTTGATAAGTTCTACTTCAATTTCTTTGGCTGTTTCTACACGAATGGCTACATGTGAACCATTAACGTCTAAATACAAAGGGTCTCCAAAAGGGGCTATTTGAAGTAATTCGACAGTATTTCCAGGCAAGCAACCCATTTCAAGTAACTTTAAAGGAATGATGTCGATATCAAAATCTTTGATAATTGCTTTTTCGCTTTTTTTTAAGGAATGAATAGTGGTGCGCAAGGTCTTATTTAGATTGAATTTAGATTGCAAAAATACATATTAAATTGTAAAATCGAATGCTAATCCATGCGTTTTATGCTTTAGATAGCGTTAATTAAAGCTTAAAATAACTGTTTTTCAGGTTTTTTAATTCGCTTCTTTTCCTTCGCTAAGGAAATTAATGTCTTCAATTAATTTCTGAATATCTTCTTTTTTAGTACCGTCATAAAAGCCGCGAACTCTTCTTTTGGAGTCAACTAATACAAAGTTTTCGGTGTGAACCATATCGTATAATTCGCTTGGTTTTCCCATTTTTACTGCCAAATAAGATTTTCTTGCCATAGCATAAATTTCTTTTTTGTCTCCTGTTACCAAGTTCCATTTGCTATCGTCAACACCATGTTTTATAGCATATGCTTTTAAGGTCGCAACGCTGTCAACTTCCGGAAATACAGTGTGAGAAAGCAACATTACTTTCGGATTATTAATAATAGCTTTTTGTACATCGACTAAATTAGTGGTCATTTTTGGGCAAATAGTACCACATGTGGTGAAGAAAAAATCAGCTACATAAATCTTTCCTTCATAATCTTTTTGAGTAATGGTTTTTCCGTTTTGATTGGTAAACGAAAAATCAGCAATGGTATGGTATTTACTAACGTATTGAATGGTGCTGTCTACTAATTCCGGATTTACATCGGCAGGATTATAAATAGGAAGTGTTTTTTGAGGCTTTAAAGCATTGTAAAAAAGACTAAGTGTAATTACCGAAAAAACAAGAAAGATACCAATGAAAATGCGGTATTTATAGAGAACAGATTTCATGAATTTTTTTTGCAAAAATACAAAAACTGTATTGGAAATGAGAACGCTTTAAGTAATTATTATAAGTCAAGCCGGCTAAAAGTGTAATTCAATTGCTGTACTAATTTGTCAGACAAAATCGTTTTTCCAACTGATAGAATCTCGTGATTAAACGTAGGTGGAATTAGTTTTTCGGCTAATGCTTTTTCAGTATAATATACTTCTCTGGTTGGATGAACGGGAGTTACGGCATTAAAAGCAGTGTTCCAGGTATTTGTTTCAATGATCTTTAAAATAATTCCAATACAATCTTGTAAATGAATCAAGTTGATCGGCGCATCAGGATTAGCAACGTTTTCTTTTCCGGCAAGGAATCGCGCCGGATTTCGGTCTTCGCCAATTAATCCGCCAAATCGCAGGATTGTTGTTTTGAAATTGGCATTAGATAATAATAATTGTTCAATTTCCAGTAATTGTTTACCGCTTTCAGTAACAGGAGCGGGAATGCTGTTTTCGTCAATTATATCGTTGGCTTCGCCATAAACAGCGGTCGAACTAATGAATAGTATATTTTCTATTGTAGATTTTTCAATAAAAGGAATCAGATTTTCTATCTTTTTTACAAAAGAATTTTGCTGTGCATCAGAGTAATCTTTGTTTTTTCCTCTTAATTTAGGAGGAATGGCAATGATGAGTGTTCGGCTTTCGATCAAAAAATCAGCAAATTCATTAGGAACTGTATTGGAATCTAAAGTTAATAGCAAGCTTTGAATTCCTGCGTTCTCTAATGTTTTTAATTTTCCTGTAGATGTTGTAGAACCTTTGATTTTGAAACCTTCTTTCAATAAGGCTTTCGCCAAAGGAAATCCCAGCCATCCGCAACCTAAAATGCTAATTTGTGTCATTTTGCTCCATTGATATGAATTGCAAATTTCCCATAATTATTCGGATTATCAGGCGATAATTTGTGGTTTTTTCGACATAAAAAAAACCACTCTAAGAATATTAAGAGTGGTTTTCAAGATTTGAATGTATGTTTTATTTTTTTGTAAGTGTAAGTTTCATTTCCTTACTGTCTAGAATTACTTTGTCATCGGTAATAGTGCTTTCAAAAGGATATGGAGTTCCGTTTTCGTCTTTAATTACCAGATTTTTGCCTTTTTTTGTTAAAGCATAAGTACCGTCATTGATATCCATTTCTAAAGTTCCGGAAACGTGTCCGTCTTTAGTAAAAGTTAGATTTCCATTAGCTAAAATGTCATTTTTTACAGAATCTAAATGAGGCGTTTTTGCTTCTATTTCGGTAACTTTCCAGGAGTTTACCAAATCATTTCGTTTTTGACTACACGAAACGAATACTATTGTGCACAATACAATCCCAAAAATAAAAAGTTTAACTGTTTTCATAATTATTTAGATTAATAGGTTATATATGTACAAGTTACAAAAAAAAGTATACGAAAAATATTAAAAATGAATTATTTGTATTGAAAAATAGAGTGTTAGAAAAGAATTTGTTCAACAGCAATGAATTCTGTTACTTTTAAAATAAATCTTTCCGAAAGAAGTTTGCAGTTAGGAGCAATTATTTTTTACAAAAAAAAGTGTAAGTTTAAATAATTTTAATCAACCTTATTAACCAAAAAACCAAAAGATTATGGAAGTACACAATGGCTTTAATCAGACTGCATTTATTAGAAATAATTTAAAATCAGGACACTTCTTTTATAGTTTGTTACTACTGTTATTTGTGTTTAATAACCTTTTTGCTAGTGGATTAACCAAGGAAAAACCTTTCCGTGTCTTGTTAATTACTGGTGGCTGTTGTCATAATTATGCATTTCAAACTCAGGTATTAAAAGAGGCTTTAGCAAAATATAAAAAAGCCGATTGGACTGTTATAAATGAAGGAGGAAACGGCACTAAAGCTATGCTTCCGTTGTTTAATGATAAAAATTGGGCAAAAGGCTATGATGTGGTAATACATAACGAATGTTTTGCTGATACTGACGATTCAGAGTATATAAAAAAGATTACCCAAGCGCATTTTGCCGGAGCTCCGGCAGTGGTTATTCATTGCGCTATGCACACCTATCGTTCAGCAAAAACAGATGATTGGCGAGATTTTTTGGGTGTAACTAGTTATAAACATGATCATCAAAGTTTGTATCCGGTAACAAAAGTAGAGGGCAAACATCCTATCATGAATAAATTTCCGGATAATTGGACTAGTCCTAAGGATGAATTATATGTTATAGAAAAAACAGGGCCTAATACGAAAGTTTTGGCTACTTCGGTTAGTGAGAAAAACGGAAAAACATATCCTGTAATCTGGACGAATCAATATGGAAAAGCCCGTGTATTCGGTACAACTTTCGGACATTCGGACGATACGTTTAGAGATGTTGTATTTACTGATTTGTTGGTTAGAGGTATTTTATGGGCAGCAAAAAAATAGTAAAGACAATCTATTATTTTAAGTATAAAAAAAACCACGCAATTGGCGTGGTTTTCTATTAGTATTTCTGGAAGAATATTAGAATTTATATCCTACAGAAGCCTGAATTCCGAAACGATTGTTTCCTTCAGGACCATAAGCTAAGTCTAAGAAATTATAAGTATATCTTGCCTGAATAAAAGCTCCAGAGCTGAAATTATAAGCTAAACCTGAAACTGAAGCAACATTATATTTCCTCAAATTAGTGTTAGCAAATGTACCTGCTGCTTTAGAATCTACAATGACGCTTGCTTGAGGACCAACCTCAATTGATAAACCTTTTACAAGATAAAATTTAGCTAGAACTGGTACAGCGATTTCGCTAATTTCTAATTTACTGCCACTTGTGTTTCCGTTTCCGTCAAATTTAAAGCTAGAGAATGAATACAATGCTTCTGCTTGAAATGAAAATTCATTACACATTTTAAATTCCGCAACTAAACCAGCGTGGTATCCTACTTCCGGACGTAAATCATGTACTGAACTTGAACCTGTCGCTAACCAATCATAATTAGCACCTGCTTTAATTCCTAGCTGAATACTTTGTTTTGTTTCCTGAGCATTTGCAAATCCAAATGCAAAAATAGCTACTGCTGATAAAATTAATTTTTTCATAACTTGATTTTTTTTTGAATGGCAAATTTAAGTATATCATTCGTAAAGCCCAGTGTTTTCAGGTAGTTTAACTATTTGTCTAGTTTTCTATGGGACAGTGTTTTATGAGAAAAGTAATAAATAATTGTTGTTTTTATGTTTAAAGCTATTCTAAAAAACAACTATTTACTAAACTTTAAGTTAAGATGCGTAGTCGAAGAAAAAAAAGTTATTATTTTAGCCCGCTACCTATAATATTGTAACTATTCATGAAAACCAGAAAACAAAAAATACTCTTAATTATAAAAATTGCAGTTGCTTTTATCGTAATTGCTGTTATTGGAATTTTTAGTTTTCGGGAAAAGCTTTTACAGCAGATTATAGCAAAGACAGCTACCAAAATGGAGTCAGATTACAACAGTCATTTTGTTGTGAAAAAAGCTTCTTTCGAAGGACTTTCGGGAGTTCATCTTGCTGATGTTGTTTTGGTTCCAAAAGATGCCGACACACTTTTTAAAATCCAAAAAATAAGAACCAGTGTCAATATCTGGCGTTTGTTAGTTGGTGACGTACAATTAGGAACATTAGAAATTAAAAATGGTTTTGTTCAACTGACTAAAAAAGGAAAAGTAAAAAACTTTGACGCTTTTTTAAAAAGAAATAAAAGCGAAGAAAATACCAGTGACAAAAGAGATTATGCTGCTTTTGCGTACCGGATTATATCCAAAGTACTCAACTTAATTCCGACTGATATGGATGTCGAAAATTTGAAGTTCAAACTCGACGACAATGGGAAAAAAGCAACGATTGATATTAAGAAATTAGTATTGGCTAATAAAGAACTCGAAACTTCGATTAATGTTAAAACGAATACTTTTGCCCAACGATGGAAAATAAAAGGTTTTGCTGATCCAAGAAATAAAAAAGCCGATATCCGGTTTTTTAATATTGATACTGGTGCCATTAAAGTACCTTATTTTGACGAACGTTACAATCTCATTTCAAGTTTTGATTCAATTCGATTGAATATTGAAAACATTAATAAAAGCGGTGGCGAATTACATATTGATGGTTTTACTTCGATTGCCAATTTGAAAATTAATCATGCTAAAATTGCCCGAAAAGATGTACTCATTAAAAATGCCCGTTTTGATTATCGCTTGCTTTTGGGTTCTGATTTTGTTTCGGTTGACAGCAGTTCGACGGTGCAATTTAATAAAGTGAAATTCCATCCGTATTTAGCTTACGAAACGGAAGAAGATACTATTTATAAGCTCAAAGTGAATATTCCAAAAATGAAAGCGCAGGATTTTATCACTTCGCTTCCGGATGGATTGTTTACTCATTTTGAAGGTATGGAAGCTGAAGGCACTTTTGATTATAATTTGAATTTTGAATACAATAAAAACAAGCCAAAAGACTTAATTTTCGATAGTAATCTAAAGAAAGAGAACTTAAAAATTACAAAATACGGCGAAGCCAATTTAAATAAACTCAATGGCGAATTCATTTATCGTGCGATTATCAATAATGTGTTGCAGCGTCCGGTTTTGGTGGGGAATTCTAATGTTTATTATACGCCTTTAGACCAAATTTCGCCTTACTTGAAAATGTGTGTTTTAACAACCGAAGATCCTTCGTTCTTTTCGCATCGAGGCTTTATCAATGAAGCTTTCAAACAATCGATAGTTAAGAATATAAAAACGAAGAAGTTTTCCCGTGGTGCCAGTACCATTAGTATGCAATTGATTAAAAATGTTTTCCTGACAAGAGAGAAGACTTTGTCCAGAAAACTTGAGGAAATTCTTTTGGTTTACATTTTAGAAAACAACCGAATTGTAAGCAAAGAACGGATGCTGGAAGTCTATTTTAATATTATCGAATGGGGGCCAAATATATACGGAATTGGCGAAGCAAGTCAGTTTTATTTTCAAAAATCACCAGCCGATTTGACATTTAACGAATGCTTGTTTTTGGCTCGAATTATTCCAAGTCCGAAGAAATTTATGTATCAGTTTAATGATGAAGGAAATCTAAGAGCGTCAGCAGAACAACAAGTTTCGTTTTTAACTAATTTAATGATAAAAAGAGGTTTGCTGACGATAGAGGATACCATTTTTAAAAGTCAGCCTACCATTTTAACCGGACCCGCAAGATCCTTACTTCGTATAAAAGTAAAAGATACCACAGTGGTTGATTCTTTGAAAATAAGTGATGAATTTGAGTTTTAACCACGAAGTTCACAAAGAAGGCGCAAAGCCATACGAAGTTTTCAAAAAATAAACCATTAAGAAATTAAGTTTTAGTTAAAGATAATTTTCTAAATGTTCTTAACTTCTTAATGGTTCAAAAAATAGTTTTCTAAATTTTACTACGTTGCAGGATCAGGAATTACAGCATGAACGGCATTGATTTCGTTAATAATTTCGTCAGAAAGGATTAAATCAATAGATGAAATATTCTCTTTTAATTGTTCCAAAGTGGTAGCTCCAATAATATTACTGGTGACAAAAGCTTGTTGTGTTACAAAAGCCAAAGCCATTTGGGCTGGTGACAAATTGTGCTTTTTGGCAATTTCAACGTATTGTTTTGTTGCTTCAGTACATTTAGCGCTATTGTATCTTGAAAATTGAGGGAACAATTTAATCCTCGCATTCGGATTTTCGCCAGTTAAAAATTTACCTGATAAAACGCCAAAAGCCATTGGAGAATAAGCAAACAAACCAACATTTTCTCTTGCACAAATTTCGGCTGAACCTACTTCAAATTGACGATTTAATAAAGAATATGGATTTTGAACCGTCTTAATTTTTGGTAAATTATTGTATTTGCTTTCTTCCAGAAAACGCATAATTCCCCAAGGAGTTTCATTCGAAAGTCCGATGTGTTTGATTTTTCCTTCCTTTATAAAACCGTTTAAGGTTTCTAATATTAGTTGAATATTATCTTCCCAGGCGTCTTCCTGAACTTTAAAACCGCGTTGCCCAAAGAAATTTGTTTTTCGTTCTGGCCAGTGTAATTGGTACAAATCGATATAATCCGTTTGTAAGCGTTGTAAACTTTTGTCTAAGGCGTATTGTAAACTGGCAGGCGAAAAATCGACTTTGTCACGCATGTACCCAAAATTAGGATTGGGTCCGGCAATTTTTGAAGCCAAAACAATTTCTTCTCTTTTGCCTGATTTTTTAAACCAGGTTCCTATAATTTTTTCGGTACTTCCATAAGTTGCTTCGCGTGCCGGAACCGAATACATTTCGGCAGTGTCAAAAAAATTAATTCCGTTGGCTACAGCATAATCCATTTGGGCATGTCCGTCAGCTTCGGTGTTTTGTTGCCCAAAAGTCATGGTGCCAAGACATATTTTGCTCACTTTTATATCCGTATCGGGCAAAGTAGTGTATTTCATTGTCAAATTTTAAAAAAAAAGCAAAGTTACAAAGGTTTGTAAATCAAAAAAGGTTCGAAACAGTACTTCGAACCTTTTTAACTTTTATTTAATGCATGCTAGTTGATTTCGTTCAACATTTCGGCAATTTCGTCTAATCTTGGTGTTAAGATAATTTCAATTCTACGATTTTTTGCTTTTCCTTCGGCAGTATCATTAGTTGCTAAAGGTGAAAATTCTCCTCTTCCGGCAGCCGTTAAACTCTTTTTGTTGATGGCTCGGTTTTCGCTCAAAATGTTCACGATTGCTGTTGCTCTTTTAGTCGATAAGTCCCAGTTGTCGGCAATTGGACCTGAACCACCGTAAGGAACATTATCAGTATGGCCTTCGATAAGTACTGAAATATCCGGATTATCCGCAAGAACTTTTCCCAGTTCGACTACTGCTTTTTTTCCTTCAGAACTTACTGCCCAGCTTCCTGAACTAAAAAGCAATTTGTTTTCCATAGAAACATATACTTTTCCGTTTTTTTGTTCGACCGTCAAACCTTTTCCTTCAAATCCGTTTAAGGCTTTCGATAAGGTTTCTTTCAGTTTTCGCATAGTAGCTTCTTTAGCAGCAATCATGTCTTCTAATTCCTGTAAACGTTGTGCGTTTTTACTTAAACGCTCCTGTTCAATAGATAAAGCTTTTTGTTTTGCTTCTAATTCAGCTAATAAATCACGGTTTTTCTTTAAATTAGTTTGCAAAGCTTCGTTGCTGTTTTTTTCTAAAGCATTATAAGAATCCTGCAAACGAGCAATTTTCTCATTCAGTGCTTTTTGATCAGCTGTTAATTTATCTCGTTCTGATTTTATTTTGCTTAGCTCATTTTTTAAAGCGTCTCGATCTAATTCTAATTGATTTTTAGCTTTTAATAAATCGGCATTTTCATCAGATAAATTTCGGTTCTCTTTCTTTAAATCAGTAAGTTTATTTTCTAAATCAGTATATATTTTTTTAGAAACACATGAGGTCGAAAGTGCTAAAACTAATAATCCTAAGGAAATTTTTTTTATCATTTTTTATTTAATTTTATTTGAATCTAATTGTTTTTACCATTGCTATTGCTATTGTCATTGTTGTAAATCTATTCTATATCTACAAGAACGGGGCAATGATCAGAATGTTTTGCTTCGGGCAAAATAAGCGCTCGTTTGATTCGGTCTTTTAAAGGTTCACTCACCAGGCAATAGTCAATTCGCCATCCTTTATTGTCAGCTCTTGCTGTTTTTACACGTACGGTCCACCAGGAATAATGACCAGGTTCTTTGTTTAAATGACGGAAACTGTCAATAAATCCGTTTTTTAGAAAGATATCTAGCCAGGAACGTTCTGCCGGAAGAAATCCTGATACTTTAGCATTCCTAATAGGATCGTGAATATCAATCGCTTCATGGCAAATATTATAATCGCCACAAATGATAAGATTCGGAATTTCCTTTTTCAAATCAGTAATGTAATTTTGGAAATCGTCCATGAACATGAATTTATGGTTCAGTCTTTCAATATTCGTTCCCGAGGGCAAATACAGACTCATTACCGAAAATTCGTCAAAATCAACGCGAACATTTCGTCCTTCGAAGTCCATGTGCTCAATTCCCGTGCCATAAACTACATTGTTAGGTTTAATCTTTGATAAAATGGCAACACCACTATAACCCTTTTTAGTTGCTGGAAACCAATAATGATAAGGATATCCGGCTAATTCAAAATCGATTAACGGAAGCTGTTCAGGTGTAGCTTTAATCTCCTGAAGACAAACTACATCAGGCTTTGCCTGTTCTAACCAATTAATAAAACCTTTTGAAATTGCGGAGCGAATTCCATTAACATTATACGATACGATTCTCATTTAACTTGTTTTTTTGATTTCCAAAAATACTAAAAAATAAATCGGCTTGTGTACAAAAACTTTAAAAACCAATGAAGCAAAATGGTCGGATAATGGAGTTTTTTTCTATCTTTGTTTTTCGCTCAAAAAAATAAAAAATAAATGGGTTTAGTCACCTCCAAAGAAGTTGCAAAAACAATCAATGTTGATAAATACGGGGTCTTAGGGACTTTTTCCGGATGGTTATTAATGAAGGTTTTAAAGATTTCTACACTAAATAAAGTTTACAATCGCAACAAACATTTGCAGGAAATTGATTTCTTAAATGGAATTGTAGACGACTTACAAATCAAATTTGAAATTCCCGAAGAAGACTTTAAAAGATTACCCAAAGATGGTGCTTATATTACTATTTCAAATCATCCGTTAGGAGGAATTGATGGTATTTTATTGTTGAAATTAATGTTAGAAAAAGAACCTAATTTCAAGATTATTGCCAATTTTTTATTACACCGAATTGAGCCGCTGAAACAATATATTATGCCTGTGAATCCTTTTGAAAATCATAAGGATGTAAAATCCAGCGTGGTAGGAATTAAAGAAACTTTACGCCATTTAAGTGACGGAAAACCGCTGGGAATGTTTCCTGCCGGAGAAGTTTCAAGTTATAAAGACGGACAGCTTATTGTTGATAAACAGTGGGAAGAAGGCGCAATTAAAGTAATTAGAAAAGCTCAGGTTCCTGTTGTTCCTATTTATTTTCATGCTAAGAACAGTCGTTTGTTTTACTTGCTTTCTAAAATCAGTAGTACTTTACGAACAGCAAAGTTGCCATCGGAACTTTTTAGTCAAAAAAATCGTGTAATTAAGGTTCGAATTGGTAAGCCTATTTCGGTAGCGGAGCAAAATGAATACGAAAGTATCGAAGCTTACTCAGAATTCTTGAGAAAAAAAACCTATATGCTCGCCAATCCTTTCGAAAAAGAAAGTAAATTGCTAACGCCTTCGAATTTAAAGATTACAAGAAATCCAAAAGAAATAGCGACTCCTGCTAATGAAGAAAAAATCATTGCAGAAGTAAATGCTTTAAGAGATACTGATTGTCGCCTTTTACAAAGTAAAAATTACGAAGTCTTTTTTGCCGAAGCAAATAAAATTCCGAGTGTTTTACACGAAATAGGGCGTTTACGCGAGATTACTTTTAGAGAAGTAGGAGAGGGAACTAATGAATCTATCGATTTAGATAAATTTGACCAATATTATCACCATCTTTTTTTATGGGATGAGGATGCTAAAAAAATTGCTGGAGCCTATAGAATGGGATTGGGATCTGAAATATATCCAAAATACGGAATGGAAGGTTTTTATCTTAACGAACTGTTTCGTTTTGAGCCTGAATTAAACGAAATGATGCACCAATCGATAGAAATGGGACGTGCTTTCATTACAAAAGAATACCAGCAAAAACCAATGCCGTTATTCTTGTTGTGGAAAGGAATTATTCATACTACTTTGCGTTTTCCTGAACACAAATACCTTATTGGTGGTGTGAGTATTAGTAATCAGTTTTCTGATTTCTCAAAATCATTGATGATTGAGTTTATGAAATCAAACTATTACGATCCTTATGTGGCACAATACATTCATCCAAAGAAAGCTTATAAGGTAAAACTAAAAGATGCCGACAAGGATTTTATTTTCAATGAAACTGAAGCTGATTTGAATAAATTTGACAAGATTATTGACGAATTGGAGCCAGGTATTTTACGTTTGCCAGTATTGATTAAGAAATACATTAAACAAAATGCAAAAGTGGTTGCTTTTAATGTCGATCCTTTATTCAATAATGCGATTGACGGCTTAATGTACATTAGAATTGCAGATATTCCTGAAAGTACCATGAAACCTGTGATGGAAGAATTTCAGGCAGAACTTGAAAAGAAATTTAATGAAAAGGGAGAGTAATAAATCTTTACTTTTGACCAATAAAAAAGTCGCTTATTAATTAATATAGTAAGCGACTTTTTATTTAAAACCAAGGTTTTCGGCCTAATTGATATGTTCTATAGAATTCTTCATCAGACTTAGTCAGATAAATAATTCCTTCTATAAGTCCTAGTAAACTTGTTATTGTTGCAAAACTTATCAGACTTAGAAAAAGCCAAAAAATACCTGTTTTGGTGTATCCTAAAAGGAATTTATGGATTCCAAAAGGACCAAGAAGTATAGCTAATAAACCAGCGGCTAATTTTTTATTATCTTCTTGATAAGGTTGCGGATTGTTCCAATGTTCATGTTTTGAAGTTTCCATAATCACTTATTTAATTGATTATTAATACTTAAAATTATGAAATTATATTGTAATGAGTATGAAATTGAGTCGGTATATTTTTAAATAAAAAAATGACTATAGCTCAGAAGTTCCTATTTCATTAATTTCGGAAATATCATTTTTAGGATCTGGTCCATATTTATTTGAGCCTTTTTCTCCTTCAGTGCAAAATAATACTAACATCCATATTGATATTGCTAATAATGCTAAAAGCGGACCAAAAAAGGCTACACCCAATGAACTCATAGAAGGAGCACTTCCTGACATAAATAAAGATAATCCGGAAACTACCATTACAATAACTAAGACTATCATAATTCCATAAGTAAGTAATAATAGTTTGCCGCTTTTACCAATATCATGAAGTCTTCTTACCGAGACAGCCAAACTAGGAATAAAGATACCTAAACTATAAATAGTATTCAGAATTCCCGAATTTCCAAACTTAGTTCCTAGGGCATTATCGAGTAGAGTTAATATAATACTAACAATTATATTAGCCAATGTGAAATACCAATATTCACTTCTTCTGGCTCTACCGTTAAAATTTGCGTAGTTTTGAAAAACTACTTTTTTGTACCATTCAATCATAATTAATTATATTTTTAGTTGGTTAATCCTGCTTTAGGATTTCGGTTACTAATATATGAATTTTACAGAAAAGTAGTACTGGTATTTTTTTAAGAATATAATTTCTTAATCTTATCTACAATTACTTGCGCTAATCGCTCGTGACTTTCAAATGTCCAGCCAGCTACATGGGGCGATAATAATACATTATCGGTTTCTAATAAATACTGAAAAGCTTCTGGCGTAGTTTTATCCTGAAATAAAGTTTCGAAAGATAATTTCTCATATTCTAAAACATCTAGTCCCGCACCTAAAATTTTTCCTGATTGTAAGGCTGTAACTAAATCGGCAGTTACAATGTTTTTGCCTCTGGAAGTATTAAAAATCCAGAATGGTTTTGCAAAAGCATTAATATAATCTGTATTGACCATCTTATCCGTTTCAGGAGTCCACGGAAGATGTAAGCTTAATACATCTGTTTTTTCCTGTAATTCGGCTAAAGAAACTTGTTTTGCATTGGCATCGCCCACATTTTCTTTGATGTCATAACAAAGCACCTCAACATCAAAACCTCTTAGTTTTTTAGCAAACCATTTTCCCATGTTACCATAACCAATGATTCCAACAGTTTTTCCGTCAAGTTCATGTCCGCGATTACTCTCTCTGTTCCAATGTCCGGAACGAATTTCCCTGTCGGCGCGATTCAAATTATTAAAAAGAGATAAAATCATTCCCAGCGTATGTTCGGCAACGGCATTTCTGTTTCCTTCCGGAGCAGCAATTAATTGAATGTTTTTAGACGAAGCATAGTCACAATCGATACTTTCTAATCCCGCACCAACACGGGCTATGAATTGCAAATTAGTTGCCTTATCTAAAAACGTTTTGTCTATTTTGAACCGGCTGCGAATTACAATTCCGTGATAATCCTCAATTTTTGCTTCAATTGCTTCTTTTGAAGAAGTAAAATCTTCATGGTTTTCAAAACCTGAGTCTTTCAGTTGCTGCATTAAAACGGGATTATTACTGTCGATGTGAAGAATTTTGATGCGCATAATAATTTGTATGTTGAGGCATCAAAAATAACAAAAAACCATTTCTAAATTTAGATAAACTTAGAAATGGTTTTTCTTGTTGAATTAATCAAACCTAAAGTAATTTTTTACATAAGCAATCTTTTACCGATTCATTTTCCGTTAATAATGTATCGCCTTTTCATTCCCGAACAAAAAGCGCGAAATTTTGTCGTAAATCATGTTGAATAACTTTTTCATAATAATGGTATTTAAGTTAGTAAATAAATTAAATCATTAACAAGAAAAGCTAGGTGTAGTCTCGGGGATTGTTCTTTAATAAAATTACAGCTATTTTTTATTTATATAAAATAAGTTATTAAATATTCGATATAATGCAAATATTGAAGATTAAATACATGATAATCAATATTTTGAATTATTTTATTTACAAATAATTATATCTGAATTGAACTAATTTGGAAGTAATTCTATTTAAAAAAATAAACTATATTTACAAACTGTTTACAAATGTGTATTTTACATTTAAATAAAACCAATTCTATTCCAAACAAAAAAATGAAGATAAGCATGAATTTTTTACGTCTTAGTATTTTATTAAGTTTCATTGTTAGTACAACAATGGTTTATTCGCAAAAATTAAAAAAGAATCAATTTCATAATCCGTTGGCATTGCAGCGAGCTGATCCATTTGTTACAAAAACAGCTGATGGAACGTATTACTTTATTGCCACGGCTCCGGAATATGACCGAATCGAAATTCGCAGTTCAAAAACTATCAACGGAATAAAAGAGGCAAAACCAGTAGTGGTATGGCGTAAACATACTAAAGGTATTATGGGAAATCATATCTGGGCTCCAGAATTGCATCGAATTGATGGTAAATGGTATATTTATTTTGCAGCAGGTTCAGCTGAAGAAAAATGGAAAATACGTATGTATGCTTTGTCAAATCCATCCGAAGATCCAACAAAAGGGGAGTGGAAAGAAGAAGGACAAATTGTAACTAAGAAAGACGTTTTTGCGCTGGATGCAACAACTTTCGAACATAAAGGACAACGTTATCTTATTTGGGTTGACAGAGGACCGGGAAATGTGGTTAATACAAGTTTGTATATAGCCAAGATGACAAGTCCAACAACAGTTGACGAAAAGCAAGTGGTAATTAGCCAGCCGGATTACGACTGGGAAATGCATACTTATAAAGTAAACGAAGGACCGGCAGTATTAATTAAAAACGGAAAAGTATTCCTGACTTTTTCGGCTAGTGCTACTGATGCTACTTATTGTTTGGGTTTGCTTTGGGCAAAAGAAGGAGCTGACTTATTGGATCCAAAGTCATGGAACAAACTCGACAAACCGGTTTTCTTCACTAACGAAAAATTCAAACGTTATGGTCCGGGACATAATAGTTTCACTGTTTCGGAAGATGGTAAAACAGATATCATGATTTATCACGCCCGTGATTACGAAAAAATTAAAGGAGATGCTTTGTCTGATCCCAATCGTCACACGCACGCCAGAGTTTTAAAATGGACTAAAGACGGTATGCCTGATTTTGGACAGGATATTGATGATAACGATATGGCTTTGAAAACTAAAAAGAAATAATACTTTGCCTTTTATATATATGAAAAAGGGCTTCTCAAATTTATCGAGAAGCCCTTTTTGTATTGTAAACGGGAAATTAAACTCCTTTAATTTTCTTCACAGCTGCTTTAATTCCGCGGATTAATGACGAACTGAAACCATGAGATTCCATTTCGCTTAAACCAGTAATGGTACAGCCTTGTGGTGTAGTTACTCTGTCAATTAATTGTTCCGGGTGGATTTGTTCTTCCATTACCATTTCGGCAGCTCCTTTTACCGTTTGCGCTGAAATTGCCAAAGCTGTTTTCCAGTCAAATCCTATTTCGATTCCCGCCTGCATAGAAGCTCTGATGTAACGTAAGGCAAAAGCAGTTCCGCTCGCTGCTAAAACCGTTGCGGCATCCATTAATTTTTCGTCAATAACCGGAGCTGTACCTAAATCTTTAAAGATAGTTACTACTTTTTGCCCTTGTTCAGCATGTTTTTCGTTAAAAGAAATACAAGTTGCTGACGCTGCATATTGAGCTGCAATATTAGGCATGATACGAATAGCCTGATGATTTTCTCCAATTTTACTTTGAAGTGCTTCAATAGATAATCCGCTTACTCCTGAAGCAATGATTTTATTCGAAATAAAAGGAAGAATTTCAGCCAAAACAGTATCTACCTGATACGGTTTAATGGTTAAAATAATAATGTCAGCTTCCTGAATATTATGTTTGTTATCTGAAGAAACGGTTACGCCTAATTTTTCTAAATATAGAATACTTGTAGTATTTCTTCTGGTTACTGTAATTTCATTTTTAGTGGCACATTTTGCCATTCCTAATGCAATAGCAGCGCCTAAGTTACCGCCTCCTATTATATGTACTTTCATATTTTTTATATTAATATCTTCTAAATTATTAAAAACCTAAGATGAGTTTGGCAATCGAAAAATAAATTAAGATTCCGCAAATATCGTTGCTTGTTGTAATAAATGGCCCAGTTGCCAAAGCGGGGTCAATTCCAAATTTATCTAATAATAACGGAATAAATGTGCCAATTAAAGAGGCAATTACAATTACCGAAATAAGAGCAATGGTAACAATAAGACCAATCATAATTTCGACATTAAGTAAAAAATGACTTCCTATGAATAAAATACTTGCCAGGATAACTCCATTTAGTAAACTTAATGAAACTTCTTTTATTAATCGGTTGAATAAGGAACCACTCAAAGTATCATTAGCTAAACCTTGTACAATAATAGCCGAAGATTGTACACCAACATTTCCTGCCATCGCAGCAATTAACGGTGTGAAAAAGAAAAGATTGCCGTGTTCCAGCATGGCGCCTTCAAATAATCCTAAGACTCTTACGGTTATAAATCCGCCTAATAAGGCTAAAACTAACCAAGGCAAACGTGCTTTAGTTAATTCCATGATGCTGTCATCGGCTTCAACGTCCTGAGAGATACCCGCTGCTAACTGGTAATCCTGATCAGCTTCTTCCTTGATAACGTCTACAATGTCGTCAATGGTAATTCGTCCTACTAAGCGCCCTAATTCATCTACTACAGGTATGGCTTCAAGATCATATTTTTGCATGATACGGGCCACTTCAACGTCTTCGGCATCTACGTTTACATAATTGAGTTTCCTGATATAAACATCGCTGATAGCCGTTTTAGTAGAAGTAGTTGTTAATAAATCTTTTAATGACAAACGGCCTTTTAGTCTGTCTTCGTCATCAACTACATAGATAGAATGTACTCTGGAAATATTTTCTGCCTGAATACGCATTTCTTTAACACAAGTAAGTACGTTCCAGTTTTCATTAACTTTTACTAACTCTTTGTGCATGATTCCACCAGCCGTGTCTTCTTTATAGCGAAGCAGGTCAACAATGTCCTTTGCGTGTTCAACGTCTTGTAGTTCTGATATTACTTCGGCTTTAATTTCCTGCGAAAGTTCAGCAATAATATCGGCAGCATCATTAGTTTCAAGTTCGTCTAATTCTTCTGCAATTTCTTTTGGCGAAAGCCTGCTTAATATATTTTCGCGTAAATCATCTTCTAATTCCAGAAGAATTTCGGCAGTTTTATCACTGTCTAAAACTTTAAAAATATAAGTGGCATCATCAAAATCTAATTCGTCCAGAATTTCGGCAATATCAGCATGGTGAATATCATTCAGGACAAGTTCCAGTTTGTGGTCGTTTTTTTCCTGAATGAGTTCTTTTACTTCACTTATTAATTCCTTGCTGATTTTAAACTCCATCGGCTTCTATTTTTTGAGTCAGTTCGATAAATTGTGCTACGTCCAATTGCTCCGGACGGAGGTCAAAGATAGTATCTTCTCTTAAATTATCAGATAGATTGAGTGTTTTTAAACTGTTACGTAAGGTTTTGCGGCGTTGTTGAAAAGCTGTTTTTACTACTGTAAAGAATAATTTTTCGCCACATGGCAAACTATAATCTTCTTTTCGACGCATACGCATCACGCCTGATTTCACCTTTGGCGGCGGATTAAAAACATTTTCATCAACCGTAAATAAATATTCGGTATCATAAAATGCCTGAGCCAGAACTGATAAAATTCCGTAAGTTTTGCTTCCTTTTTTTTCGCAAATGCGTTCGGCAACTTCTTTTTGAAACATACCCGAAAATTCAGGAATTTGATGTTTCAATTCTAAAACCCTGAAAACAATTTGCGAAGAAATGTTATATGGAAAATTCCCAATGATAGCAAATTGCTTGTCTTTGAAAACTTCATTGATATTGTATTTCAAAAAATCCTGAGAAATAATACATCCGCGTAATTTTGGATAATGTGCATCTAAATAAGTTACTGATTCAGTATCAATCTCAATTACATACGTATTTATGGGTTTTTCTAACATATATTTAGTTAAAACTCCCATTCCTGGTCCTATCTCTAATACATCCTCATATCCTTGTAAACTCAAGGTGTCAGCAATGGCCTGAGCAATGCTTTCGTCTTTTAAGAAATGTTGTCCGAGGTGTTTTTTAGCTTTTACTTTATCCATTTTTGGGCTGAATTTATTCAGGTATTTTTTTGTTTTTTTTATGTATCAAAGACAATGAAATTCTCTGATATTCTAGCAGAAGCTAATTAATTATTCTGAAAAAACTCTGAAACTAATTCTAATTCGGTTCTAAAAGAAAGCATTTTATCTGCAAATAATTTCATGGCTTCAGCCTGAAAACGTGCTTGGTCTTCCTGATAATACTTTTCTAAAGTAGCTTTACTGTCAGTGGTATATTGACTTGAATAAGTAACTCCGCCCATTTCTTCTTCCACTAAAACACGAACTAATCTAGCCGAAGTAAATTTGCCTGTAGCAATCATTTCCGGCATGTGTTTGTGTTGCATCCAAATCATCCATTGATCGTGAACACTTTCGTGTATATTAGTGGTAACGTTGTATATTATCATTTTAAAAGTATTAAGATTGGAGTATTAAGTAGTAAGACCTTAACCGAATTATCTTTGTTTGTTCTGATTTTATTTTCTAATTGATATTGCTTTTTGCAATTGATATTGTTATTTCTAAAGGTTTTTATCTCCTCTTAATTCCCGGAATTTTTTTCTGGCTTCTACAAAATAGATGCTGTCCTGATGATTGAAAATTAATTTCTCATAAAGCGGTTTTGCTTTTTCGGGTTCGTTTAATTTCTTAGCATAAATTTCTGCCGAAAAAAACAATGCTTCATCAATGTAAATTCCATCGCTATGTTGTTCTATTATCGATTGGTATTGGCTTAAAGCCAAATTATATTCACCTATTTTTTCAAATGTTTTTCCTAATCGTAATTGTGTCACCGCTTCAATTTCTTGTCCTTTAAATGTTTTTAAAATCGATTGAAATTGGGCAATTGCTTCCTGATCTCTATTTTGATACAATAAATAATCTCCTTTGGCAAAAGCCTTCAAAGCGGTTTGTGTCGAATCAGCAACCGTATTGTCATTAATCAATAAAAAATATTCCAAAGCATCATTAGCAATCAACTGTGTATTTGCCGATTTTAATTCTTTAAACTGTTTTAAAGCCCAGGGAAAATCACCTTTAAAATAACTCGTTTTTGCTGCTTTTAAACTGGCTTCATGAGCTACAGCATCATTCTTCAAATCCATTTCAATTTGCGAATAATACAATAATGCCTGATTGAATTTTTCTTCGAAAAGTAAAATATCTGCCAGTTCCATTTTGGCCTGAGCCATTTCGTAATTATTTAATTGCAATTCCAGTGCTTTTTTGATAATCGCTTTTCCCTGTTCCGGTTTTTTGAGATTGAAAGCCACAAAATGCGCCTGAATAAGCTGCAAAGATAAACTAAAAGGACTTATTTCAAATTGTTTCAATAAAGCCTCGATTTCTAAATTGATGGCAGCAAAATCTTTTTCGGTGGCTTTACTGATTTTTAGTTCTATTAAATACGAGTGGGTTTGAACCAATAAGCCTAAATCCTTAGTGTTTTCGATGATGAAATCAAGAATTTCTTTGGCAGTTTCTTTTTCGTCTTCTTCAATAGCCAGGTTGGCCAAATTTAAAATCGTAGAAAGCGATTCAGGATTACGTTTATAAATGGCTTTTTCCTGAATAAAAGCTTTCGAAAATTCTTTTTGCTGAATATAGAACCAACTCAAATAACGACTCCAAAATATATCCTGACTTTTTTGAACCTTTAAAACCAAAGCTTTTCGTAGCGCATTACTAAAACTCGCATCAGCTTCATCAGTCATAAAACGCGACAATTGATTTTGGATTAAAATAGAATTTTGAGGATTAGCAAAGGCTTCGTCCAGAAAAGTAGTAATCATCATTTCATAATTACCTAATTGTCCGTACAATAATCCTTGCTGGTAATTAAAATTAAAATTCGGCTGGATTTCGGTGGCAATTTTATAAGCTTTTAAGGCATATTCTAATTGGACTTTTTTGTCGAAAGCATTAGCAATTCCGTATACTTCATTAGGATTTTTTCGAATGCGTTCCAAAGCCTGATCGTAATAGTTTTTGGCTTTTGGATCGTTTTTTTGCAACTGGAAATTATAACCCAATTCGACTAAAAGATTCCCCTGATTGTATTTGGTTAATCTATTTTGAATGGCTTTTTCAGCAACATCATATTGCTTTAATTGCTGGTAGCAATCTACAGTTCGAAGAAAATATTGCATGTTTTGAGGAACGTTTTCTAATAATTCCTCATAACTGATTTTTGCTTTTTCAAAATCGCCTTTGTCGTAGTAATACTGTGCTAATTGTTCGTTTTGACCAATCGCAAACAGTGAGAATAACAAAGTGATATAAAAAAAGAGCTTTTTCATAACCGGATAAGGGTTTGAAATTAAATTTTAAAAATTTCCTTTTTTCTTTGAACCATGAAGAAATTAAGGTTATTAAGCTTAATGTTTCTTAATCTCTTAATGGTGAAAATAATTAATTCTGTTTTAAACAGAATTAATTGATAATATCAAATCCGCAATAAGAACGTAACACCTCTGGGATTACAATTCCTTCCGGAGTTTGGTAATTTTCAAGAATTCCTGCTAAAACTCTAGGTAGAGCTAGTGAACTTCCGTTTAGGGTGTGTGCCAATTGGTTTTTTCCATCTTTGTCTTTAAAACGTAATTTTAAACGGTTAGCCTGAAAAGTTTCAAAGTTAGACACAGAAGAAATTTCTAACCAACGGTCCTGTGCTGTAGAAAATACCTCAAAATCATAAGTCAAAGCCGAAGTGAAACCCATATCGCCACCGCAAAGGCGTAAAATTCTATATGGCAATTTCAATTCGTCCAAAATTTCTTTTACGTGTTCTACCATTCCGTCTAAAGCCTCATAAGACTTTTCAGGATGTTCGATACGTACGATTTCCACCTTGTCAAACTGGTGTAAACGGTTTAATCCACGCACGTGCGCTCCATAAGAACCTGCTTCACGACGGAAACATGGCGTGTAAGCTGTTTTTAGAATTGGTAATTCATTTTCGCTCAACAACACATCTCTGAATAAGTTGGTTACAGGAACTTCAGCCGTTGGGATTAGGTATAAATTGTCAACAGTAGCGTGGTACATTTGTCCTTCTTTGTCCGGCAATTGTCCTGTTCCATACCCTGAAGCTTCGTTTACTAGATGCGGAACCTGTACTTCATTATAACCTGCAGCTGTATTCTTATCTAAAAAATAATTGATTAAGGCACGTTGCAAACGCGCTCCTTTTCCTTTGTAAACAGGGAAACCAGCTCCTGTTATTTTATTTCCTAATTCGAAATCGATGATGTCATATTTTTTTACCAATTCCCAGTGCGGTTGTGCTCCTTCATGTAAAACCGGAATTTCGCCAGCTTCAAAAACGTTTAGGTTTTCCTCAGGCGTTTTTCCTTCCGGAACAATATCAGCAGGAAGATTAGGTAAAGTGTATAGTTTTTCAGTAAGTTCGGCAGCAATTGCTTCGGCAGTTTCTGCTAAAGCTTTACTTTTTTCCTTGTTACTAACGGTTTTTTCTTTTAAAATGGCAGCTTTGGCTTTTTCACCAGCTTTCATCATTTCACCTATGTCTTTGGACAATTTATTAGATTCAGCTAAGATGTTGTCTAATTCTACTTGCGTAGCACGACGACGCTCATCAAGTTCTACCACTTCTTCTACCACGGTTTTAGCATCCAAATTTCTTTTTGCTAAAGCCTGGATCACTTTCTCCTGATTCTCTCTAATAAATGCAATTTGTAACATAGTTGGATTTTTATAACTATAAAATTTCTAATAATGGTAGCAAATTTAAGGAAATGTTTGCGACTTATGAGACAAAGTTTTCACTAAGATTCACAAAGTTTTATTTAAGAATCGCTGTGGAATTTAAAAACGATTAGGAATAGTGAATTTAAAAGTACTTCCTTTGCCTATTTCACTTTCTACCGAAAGTACGCCGCCATGTTTTTCGATAAATTCTTTGCATAACATCAGTCCTAAGCCTGTTCCGGTTTCGTCATCAGTACCTAATGTGCTATGTCTGTGATTAATTATAAATAATTCGGCTACTTTTTCGGCTGAAATCCCAATGCCGTTGTCTTTAATCGAAAATACCGTTTGTTTGCTTTCTTTTGTCATCGAAAGTACCACTTCGCCATTAACTGGAGTGAATTTTATCGCATTCGAAACTAAATTTCTAAAAATGGTTTCGAGCATATTCTTGTCGGCATAAACAGAATGTTCTTTCTCAATTTCAGATTGTACAGTTATGTTTTTATTTTTAGCAACATTGGCTAACAAATTAATCGTTTTATTAGTAATTGCGGTTATTTCTAATTCTTTGGGACTGAATTCAATATTTCCTGTTTGAGATTGTGCCCAGGTTAAAAGATTTTCAAGTAATGAATAAGTGTCTTTTGACGATTGATGAATGAGTTGGATAAACTCGTTCGTTTCCTTATTATCTAAATGATTGTTGTCTTCTAATAACAGTTCTGAAAGCCCGATAATACCATTAAACGGTCCTTTTAAATCATGAGCAATAATCGAAAAAAAAGTGTTTTTGTCGTTTAATAATTTTTTTATTTGGATTTCTTTTTCTTCCTGTAACAAAAGTAAATAGCCCACACCGCTGATAATCATCATAATAAAAACAATCAAAAAGATGATTTTTTGTGCAGGATCTACAGAGTATAGCGTTGTTGAAGTTTTAAAAAGCGGATATATAATTCTAAAAATTAATGCGACTAATAATATGATATAATTAAAACCTAATATTTTCTTGAATAAACTGCTTCGCGTTGCTGTTAAAAATCGAAGTGTAGGTAAGATTAGCAATAAAAAAATAGAAAGCGATGCCAATGCTACTCTAACATAAGCCGGAGATTCAATCCATACCGAATAATAAAAGCTTAAAAGTACAACAGCAAAAAAGACTGATTGTGTTTGATATGCTTTTTTAGAACTATCTTTCACCATCATCAACATGGCGATAGATTCAAGGTAATAGCTTCCAAAAATTAAAGTGTTTGGAATAATAATATTTACGGGGTTAAAACTGACTGTATCGGTTCTAAGAAAAAATGCGAGCCAGGCAAAAGACTGAAAAATCTTAGAACAGCCAAATACTAATAAATGTGTTTTATTATCCTTACTGAAATTAGTAAAACGAAAAGTAAAAATGAGTACTGCTAAAGCAAAATTTCCCCAAAACAACAATCCCATTATATTGCGAATGTCCAGCAAAAATAATTTTGAAAATTGATTTAGAGTCTCCATAACTAATTGTAATCTTTAGGATTGCCCGTAAATTAAGTGCTAACAAAAATAGACTTATTTTGATTGTATCCTAATAAAATTAAAACTATTTCAATTTGTGATTATTGAATGATATAATTATTCTCTTTTAATCTCGTGTCCTGTGAATTCTTCTAAAACTGTAAACATTTCTTCAACAGAAAGAACTTCAGTATCAGGATGTGATTTTAAAAAAGCAGCGTTCAATGCAACAAGATTTTCTTCCAGTTCAAAAAATGTATCGTTATTTAATGCATCTCTAACAGGATTTACGCCTTCCAGTTTTCCTTTTAAAAATTTAGCCAATTTTACGCTACTCATTAAACGAACTTTTTTAGCCTGTTCCTGAAATAATTCCAAATGATTATTGGCGCCAATTAACTGTAAACCTTCTTCAATTAATTCATTCAATTCTTTGTTCCAACCCGAATTGTAAACAAATTGGGCAAAATTTCCCTGAGTGTATTGAGAGTAATAATAATCCAGATAATAACTTGTTAAAGCATCTTCGTGAATCAAATCGTCGTCGATTTTTTCCTCACGCATCAGGTTAATTACCGAAATATTCGAATTGACAATGTCTTGAGGATTTTCGCTATTGGCTGCGTTTTCTGAGATTATGATTCTGCCGAATTCCATTGGATTACTTTTTAAAGTGTGGACGGCAAATTTCGGGTAAAATCCTGTAACTAATCAAGTTTTTCAAAAAAATAAATTATCTTAGCAGTATGAGAATGAAAGAGACCATACAATTAAAATTAGCTGAATTTTTAAACTTGTGTAAAAGTCATAAGGTTAAGAATATTTATGCTTTTGGTTCTGCGGTTAATGGAAATTTCAACGAAGAATCTAGTGATATTGACTTGCTTATTGAAATTGATAGCGAAGATCCAGTGGAACGTGGTGAAAACCTAATGGATATTTGGGATAAATTCGAAGATTTTTTTCAACGAAAAGTAGACTTACTAACTCATTCCTCTATTAAAAATCCAATTCTTAGAAAAAGCATAGATACTACCAAAATTTTACTTTATGACGGAAAAGAGCAAAAAGTATCTTTCTGATGTTTTGATAGCAATAGACTTAGTACGTCAATTCACTGTTGATATTGCCGATTTTAACAGCTACGAAAAAGATCTAAAAACTCAAAGTGCTGTCGAAAGACAATTAGTTATTATCGGGGAAGCTCTAAATAAACTAAGACAAAACTCAATCTGATTTTACAATTGAAAACGACAAACAAATCATCGGTTTTCGTAATCGTTTAGTCCATGCTTATGATAGTATAGATAATTCGATTGTTTGGGCAATTATCCATCGTCATCTAGAAAAGTTGAAAGAAGAAATCGAAAATTTACAAGAATAAATTTTTAGATTTAATAAAAGAAGATTTATTCAGCATTAGTTTCACTGCTGTTTTTTTGCTGATTGATTTTGGCAACCAAAGCTTTCAAACGCAAGGCTTTTGCTGCTTTCTCTTCTTGCAGTTTCGCCTTTTTTCGATTCAATAATTTGGTATGTAAAGCCTTGTTTTTGGTATTTTTTTCAGGACCTTTTGGCATGATTTATTTTCTTTAAATCCGTTCGCAAAGATAGGGGAAAAGAGATTTGTAATTTTATTTAAGCACTTTTTCGTAGGCTTTTCTTGGTGCTCCTCTAAAAAACACTTCACCACATAAGGTATAGTTTAGGTTTTCGAAAATTTTCATCATTGCAAAATTGTCAAAATTAGTATCGGCTTTGATGCTGTAAATTTTGTTTTGAAGTGCAAAATCTTCTACATAATTCATAATCTTTTTGGCGAGACCTTTACCCAAATAATTTTCATCAATTGCTACTCGGTGTATAACAACAAAATCATCATTTGTCAACCACTTTCCTTCAATAGCTTCATAGGCAGGTTCGTTATTAATCATCACGGCAACATATCCTATGATTGTTTCTTCTTCAACTAATACAAAACCATATCCTTTTTCAATGTCATTTTTTACCACGTTTAGATTTGGATAACCATCCTGCCATTGATTACTTCCATCATTTTTTCTTCTAATAATGGCTTGTTGTAATAGCTTCCAAATCGAATCTGCGTCAGGTATTTCGGCTTTTCTAAAGGTATATTGCATCTTTGATTTCTTTTTTCAAATATAAAAATTAATCTTATTAGCATTGGAGTTTTTGATTGGGAAATCCTTTTACTTTTTTCTTTAAAAATAGAAAGATTGCAATGTCCAGAAGTTTCGGGAGTGGTAAATAGCTCCAAATAAAATTGGATTCCTTATTTTTGCGCTCTATAAAATTGAATTATGCTACAGAATCCAGAAAGATATACCATTACGGCGGCGTTGCCTTATACTAACGGACCAATTCATATTGGGCATTTGGCGGGTGTTTACGTGCCTTCGGACATCTATTCCAGATATTTAAGATTACAAGGAAGAGACGTTTTGTTTGTTTGCGGAAGCGACGAACATGGAGTTGCCATTTCGATGAAAGCTAAAAAAGAGGGCATTACACCTCAGGAAGTTATTGATAAATACGATGGAATTATCCGTAAATCGTTTTCTGATTTTGGAATTGCATTTGATAATTATTCTCGAACTTCAGCTAAAATTCACCATGATACGGCTTCGGAATTTTTTAAAAAATTATATGATAAAGGTGATTTTATCGAAGAAGTTACGGAACAATTGTATGATGCTAAAGCAGATCAATTTTTGGCAGATCGTTTTGTAATTGGAACTTGTCCAAAATGTGGCAACGAAGAAGCATATGGCGACCAATGCGAAAAATGTGGTTCGACTTTGAATGCTACCGATTTGATTAATCCAAAATCGACTATTACGGGAGAAACTCCTATTTTGAAATCGACAAAACACTGGTTTTTACCATTGGATAGATACGATGCCTTTTTGAGAGAATGGATTCTTGAAGGACATAAAAACGACTGGAAACCTAATGTTTTTGGTCAGGTCAAATCCTGGATTGACGGTGGATTAGAGCCTCGTGCGGTAACCCGTGATTTGGATTGGGGAATTGATGTTCCTGTGGAAGGTGCCGAAGGAAAGAAATTATACGTTTGGTTTGATGCTCCTATTGGATACATTTCGTCAACTAAAGAATGGGCTGCGAGAGAGGGAAAAGACTGGGAACCGTACTGGAAAGATGAAAAGACGAAGTTGGTTCACTTCATTGGGAAAGACAATATTGTTTTCCATTGCGTGATTTTTCCAGCGATGTTAAAAGCCGAAGGAAGCTATATTTTGCCTGACAATGTTCCTGCAAATGAATTCCTGAACTTAGAAGGAAATAAATTATCGACTTCTAAAAACTGGGCAGTTTGGTTGCATGAATATTTGGAAGAATTCCCAAATCAGCAGGATGTTTTGCGTTATGCTTTGACTTCGAATGCACCAGAAACAAAAGACAATGATTTTACCTGGAAAGATTTTCAGGCTAGAAATAATAACGAGTTAGTAGCGATTTTTGGAAATTTCATTAATCGTGTGGTGGTTTTGACTAATAAATATTATGAAGGAATTGTTCCTGTTCCAAATGAATTTTCGGAAGTAGACGAACAAACTTTAGCAGAATTAAAAGCGTATCCAGCAGTAATTTCGAGCTCAGTGGAACGTTATAGATTCCGTGAAGCTTTGAGCGAAATGATGAATGTTGCCCGTTTAGGAAATAAATACCTGGCTGACGAAGAGCCTTGGAAAATGATAAAAATGGATGAAGAACGTACCAAAACTCAGATGTATGTGGCATTGCAAATAGCTGCTGCTTTAAGCGTTTTATGTGAGCCGTTTTTACCTTTCACCGCTGCTAAGTTGACTCGTGTTTTAAAAATCGAAGATAGATTAAACTGGGATGCAATTGCTGAAAATTCAGATTTAATGCCTGCTGGTCATCAAATAGGCGAAGCAGAATTATTATTTGCAAAAATTGAAGACGAAGCAATTCAAAAACAAATAGACAAACTGGAAGCTACAAAAACAGCAAATTTAGCAGAAAATAAAGAGGTTGAGCCGCAAAAAGATTTGATTCAATTTGAAGATTTTGCTAAAATGGATATTCGTGTAGGAACAATTTTGGAAGCTGAAAAAATGCCAAAAGCAAACAAATTACTGATTTTAAAAGTAGATACGGGAATTGATGTTCGTACGATTGTTTCCGGAATTGCTGAGAGTTTCAAACCAGAAGATATTATTGGAAAACGAGTAACTGTTTTAGTAAATCTTGCTCCAAGAGCGCTTCGTGGTGTAGAAAGTCAGGGAATGATTTTGATGACCAATAACGCCGAAGGAAAATTGGTTTTCGTAAATCCGGATGCTGATGGAGTAGGGAATGGAGAGACAATAAATTAAACGAAATACAATCATAAATTATACTCAATTGCCACAATTTTTACGTGGCAATTGGTTTTTATAAGGAGTAGTAAATATGAATAATGCAAAACCCAAATTAGCTTTAGCGCTTGGAATACTTTGTATTTCTATATTTCCTATTTTAGTTCGACTGCATTTAACAAGTGGATTGATTTCTGCATTTTATCGAATGTTTATTGCTGCTGTTCTCTTATTACCTTATGTAATATTTAGCGGAAAATTCAAACTGCCACATCATAGGATTACATTCCTTGCAGTAGTTGGTGGTCTTGTATTTGCGACAGATATTGCTATTTGGAATATCGCTATTCAAAAATCAAGTGCAACACAAGCTACTTTATTAGCTAATTTATCGCCGGTTTGGGTTGGCATCGGTTCATTTTTAGTTTTGAAGAACAAACCATCAGTTAACTTTTGGATTGGAACCGCAATCGCTCTTTTTGGGATGGTAACTTTAGTAGGTTATGAAACTTTTGTTCAATTTAACTTTGATTTGGCTTTTATATTAGCGATTTTGTCGGGAATGTTATATGCTACCTACATCTTGATTAGTAAAAACCTATTGACTAAAGTAGATATTCTTTCGTTTATGAGTATTGTTTTAGTTTCATCGAGTTTGTTTCTGGGTTTGGTTTGTATTATTTCAGAAGAAAATTTTACCGGATTTTCTAATACGGCTTGGATGGTATTATTTATACAAGGTGCTATTTGTCAGCTGATGGCTTGGTTGTTAATTAGTTACTCAACGCAGCATTTGCAGGCAACAAGAGTTTCACTTAGTTTGTTAGGACAAGCGGTTTTAGCAACTCTGCTGGCGTGGATTTTCTTAGACGAAAAAATGAGTTGGTTTAGGATTATTGGTGCCGTTTTTCTACTTTTAGGAATACGAATCACTTTTTATAACAAACCCATTGGATTTAAAAATTTAAAACAAATATGAGCCTAAAAGTAATTGCCTTCGACGCTGATGATACTTTGTTTGTAAACGAAACTTATTTTCTGGAAACCGAAGAAAAGTTTTGTGAATTGATGAGCGATTATCTTTCACACAAAAGTATTTCTCAGGAACTTTTTAGAATAGAAATAAAAAATTTACCGATATATGGTTATGGCATCAAAGCTTATATTCTTTCAATGATAGAAGCGGCAATGACAATTTCTGATAATACGATTCCTGTTGAGGTTGTTGCAAAAATAATTCAGTATGGTAAAGAATTGTTAGAGAAACCAATTGTTTTGCTTGATGGTGTCGAAGAGACGCTGGAGGCTTTGCATGGAAAATACAAACTGGTTGTAGCTACTAAAGGTGATTTGTTAGACCAACGCCGAAAGTTACACAACTCAGGATTAGGAAAATATTTTCATCATATCGAAGTGATGTCAGACAAGCAGGAACAGGATTATCTTGACCTTATTAAGCGTTTAGAAATTCAACCTTCCGAATTTTTCATGATTGGAAATTCGTTAAAATCAGATGTTCTGCCTGTTTTAGGTATTGGTGGTTATGCCGCACACGTTCCGTTTCATACTACTTGGGCACATGAAAAAATTGATCATGAAGTAAAACACGTGAACTTTAGCGCTTTTGAAAAAATTACAGAGGTTATTTCTCTTTTATAGTTTCAATATTGGTTTTGATTTTGAAAGTGACTAAATAGATTAAAACTATTACTGCATAAAAATCAAATGGAGTTTGTTGCAGGATTTTTATTTGCTTTTCAGTAACTTTACTCTATGTTTAATAAAAATCCATAGAATTATGTTATCAAAGAATATACAAAAAGCGCTAAACTCTCAAATCCGTATTGAAGCAGAGTCTTCTCAAACTTATTTATCAATGGCTTGTTGGGCCGAAGTAAACGGATTAGAAGGAATTGCTCAATTTATGTATGCGCAGTCTGATGAAGAACGCGCTCACATGCTTAAATTGGTTAAATATGTTAACGAAAGAGGCGGACACGCACAAGTTACCGATTTGAAAGCGCCTAAAACGACTTATACGACTTTCAAAGAAATGTTTGAAGCTTTGTACGAGCACGAACTTTTTGTTTCCAATTCAATTAACGAATTAGTACATATTACTTTTGCTGAAAAAGATTATGCTACTCATAATTTCTTACAATGGTATGTGTCTGAGCAAATTGAAGAAGAAGCTACAGCAAAAACTATTTTAGATAAAATCAACTTAATTGGTGACGATAAAGGCGGATTGTACTTGTTTGATCGTGATATTCAGCAACTAACAGTAGTTAGTTCAGCAGCGGTTAGTCCAAAATAAAAAACGTTAAATTTTATTTAGAATATATAAAGATAGCGTTTTTCTCTTTATATTTGCCTCGGTTTTAAAGCATAAGGAAAGGTGAGTAAGAAAGAAAAAGAAAAGGACAAGAAAAAGAAGAAGAAAGACAAAAAGAAAAAAGAAGCTCTTAATGTCATTAAAAAGGTAGAAAACTGTAAATCTTCTTGTTGCGAAAAGTTCAAAAAATCTGAAAGCAAACGTTGCAAACGTTGTCCTATGTATGATTTGATTCAAAAAGTAGCTTAACTTTATATATAAAAACCCATCTCGTTTTTTTAGAACTTGATGGGTTTTCTGTTTTATTACGGGTTTTAAACGCAAAGCGTGTAAATTTTTCCACCACAAATTTCTTTTTGTTCGGTATAAAACTTAGTGAAACTTTCCGAAAATCTTTGTGCTCTTTGCGGTTAAAATATTTCGATTAAATTATGGTTTACCTAATAAAAGCAAATCAGAAACCACTACTTCAGTAACATAACGTTTTTCGCCGTTTTTATCTTCATAAGTGCGATGTGTTAATTTGCCTTCAATAGCAATTTCTTTTCCTTTAGTCACATATTTTTCGATGATTTCGGCAGTTTTTCCCCAGGCTACTAATCGATGCCATTGGGTTTCTTCTACCTTTTCACCTTTGTCGTTTTTGTAAGTTTCATTAGTCGCTAATGTAAAATTGGCTAACTTTTTTCCTCCGTCAAAATTTTTGATTTCTGGTTCATTTCCTAAATGACCTATCAACTGTACTTTGTTTCTTAATGCATTCATGGCGTATAGTATTAAATTGTTATCATCTGAACTCTTCAGACTTTGTGGATTATAATTATCGAAAGAGTTTGTTGGCTTTCGACGGTACAAAATTGCAACCACAGCAATACATTATTCGGTTATTAGTTACTTACTTTCGGTTGTAAATAATTGTAAGCGTTTGTAAACGGATACTTTTTTTTGTATCTTTCAGAAAATCAATTCTTTTATGCAAGCAGAAATTAACAAAGTCGAGCTACGAAATCTAAAAATTCAAGACTATAATGAATTAAAAAATTCAATGATCGAATCTTATCCTGAAATGGTAAATGATTATTGGAAAGAAGCTGATATTAAAAAATTACTTAAAATATTTCCCGAAGGCCAACTGGTTATTCTTGTAGATGATATTGTTGTTGGTTCGGCATTATCGCTTATTGTTCCTGAAGATTTAGTCGATCAAAATCATGATTATGCTAAAATTACCGGAAATTATACTTTTTCGACACATACATCCAAGGGCGAAATCTTATACGGAATTGACGTTTTTGTGATACCAAAATACCGCGGATTACGATTAGGACGCCGTTTATATGATGCCCGAAAAGAAATTTGCGAAGAACTCAATTTGAAATCAATTGTATTTGCAGGACGAATTCCTAATTATGTGAATTATGCTCAGGAATTGAATCCTAAAACCTATATTGATAAGGTAAAAAGAAAAGAAATTCACGATCCTGTTTTGTCATTTCAGCTGAGTAATGATTTTCACGTAATGAGAGTCATGAAAAACTATCTTGAAGGCGATAAAAAGTCTAAAGAATTTGCGGTACTGTTGGAGTGGAATAATATTTATTATGTTGAAAGTCCGCAGATTATTAACAAAGAGAAAACAGTTATTCGATTAGGATTGATTCAATGGCAAATGCGACCATTGGGCAATTTAGAAGCCTTATTCGAACAGTCCGAATTTTTTATTGATGCTGTTTCGGGTTATGGAAGTGACTTTGCCGTTTTTCCCGAATTATTTATCGCGCCTTTAATGGCCGATTATAATCATTTATCTGAAGCCGATGCTATTCGGGAATTAGCTAAATATGCCGAACCTATAAGGAAACGTTTTCAGGAATTAGCGATTTCGTATAACATCAACATCATTAGTGGAAGCATGCCCAATCTAGTTGATGGCGTACTGTATAACAGTGGTTTTTTATGCAAAAGAGACGGGACTTATGAAACCTACACTAAAATTCATATTACACCAAATGAAGTTTTTCATTGGGGAATAACAGGCGGAAATCATATTCAGACTTTTGATACCGATTGTGGTAAAATAGGAATCATGATTTGTTATGATGTCGAATTTCCGGAACTTTCCCGATTAATGGCCGATGAAGGTATGAATATCTTATTTGTTCCTTTCCTGACAGATACTCAAAACGGTTATACCCGCGTAAAACATTGCGCTCAGGCCAGAGCAATCGAAAACGAATGTTATGTGGCGATTGCAGGTTGTGTGGGGAATTTACCAAAAGTAAATAACATGGATATTCAATATGCACAAACGGCGGTTTTTACACCTTCGGATTTTGCGTTTCCAAGCAACGGAATCAAGGCCGAAACAACGCCTAATACTGAGATGACCTTGATTGTTGATGTCGATTTAGATTTGTTAAAAGAATTACACGAACACGGAAGTGTGAAGATTTTAAAAGACCGTCGTCATGATTTATACCGAATTAAAAAACTAAAATAATAGGCCATGAAAAATGAAATTAGAAAATTTCCTTTGTTTGAATTATATGTGGAAAATAATTTTCTAATTATAAATAATCATGATTATGCTCAAGATAACGGTATAATCGATTTGTCAGATATTTTAGAAATCAAATTTTTAAAACAACAATTTGATTTTATAGAATACATAATAGCTTTTGTTTCTGGAATAAATATTCGAAAAAGATCTGATAAACTACAAATAAAAATGAAAAATGGTATAAAAGAAATTTTATTAACTAATTGTGATATTAATAAAGTCCAAGATATAATCAATATTATAAAAAAATAAACTCTATTAATCTACTTATAAAGAATGAGTCATGAGTAAAAACTGTTTAGAATGTGGTGAAAAAATTATAGGTCGCGAAGACAAGAAGTTTTGTAGTGATGGTTGCCGTAATGCCTATAACAATAAAATGAATAAGGATAGTAATAACATCATGCGTAATATCAATAACAAATTGCGTAAAAATTATCGCATTCTTACTGAACTCAATGTTGATGGAAAGTCAAAAACAACTAAAACAAAATTATTAGGAAAAGGTTTTGATTTTGATTTTTTTACCAATATTCTAAAAACAAAAACAGGAAATACATACTATTTCCTGTATGATCAGGGTTATATGTTATTAGAAAATGACTTCTACATTCTGGTCAAAAAAGACAATTAGCAATTTCTCCCAAATCTACCTAAAATGAAAAAAGACTTATCATCCGTTTTTTCGATGCTATTTTTTATAACAGTTCTGGCTGTGGTTTTCTTCAGCATGATGCCGCAATGGACTTCTGACGAAAATAAACCGCTTGCAGAGTTTTCGACAGAAAGAGCTTTGGTACACATAAAAAATATGAGTCAAAAACCACATTATGTAGGTTCAGAAAATCATAATCAGGTTGCCAATTATTTAAGGTATGAATTAACAAAACTAGGACTTGAAACCAGTTTTCAAAATGGATATACCTTGACTGATTGGGGGAATTTGACTAAATCTAAAAATATTCTGGCTCGAATAAAAGGAAGTCAAAACGGAAAAGCCTTGTTGTTGCTTTCTCATTATGACAGCGCACCACATTCGGCTTCGCTGGGGGCTAGTGATGATGCTACAGGTGTAGCGACTATTTTAGAAGGTGTTCGCGCTTTTTTACATTCTAAAACACCTCACAAGAATGATATTATTATCTTATTTACCGATGCAGAAGAATTAGGATTAAACGGTGCTGCACTTTTTGTAACCCAACATCAATGGGCAAAAGAAGTAGGTTTAGCGCTCAATTTTGAAGCACGCGGGACATCGGGACCAAGTTATATGTTAATGGAAACCAATAATGGTAATGCCGGAATGGTTGAAAATTTTGCCGCTGCAAATCCTACTTTTCCAGTCTCAAATTCGTTAATGTACAGCATTTATAAAATGCTGCCTAATGATACTGATTTGACTGTTTTTAGAGAGCAAGGCAGTATTCAGGGATTTAATTTTGCTTTTATTGATAGTCATTATAATTATCATACAGCTCAGGATGATATTCAGCATTTAGATGTTAATTCCTTAGCACATCAAGGTTCTTATCTGATGCCTTTACTTAACTATTTTTCGAATGCTGATTTGAATACTACTGAAGCAGTTGAGGATTATGTTTATTTTTCAATTCCTTTTAGTTTTATCAGTTATCCATTTAGTTGGGTAATTCCTATGGTGATTGTTGCTTTTGTCGTGTTCTTATTTTTCATCTTTTTAGGAATTGCCAAGAGAATATTGACACCTCAAAAAATGCTGCAAGGTTTTGTTCCGTTTTTGGGTTCGTTGTTTGCAGCGGGACTTATTACTTTTTTAGGATGGCAACTCTTGTTACAAATTTACCCACAATACAATGATTTACTTAATGGCTTTACTTATAACGGACATGCCTATATAGCTGCTTTTGTATCCTTGAGTTTGGCAATTTGTTTTGCGTTTTATCATTTCTTCACTCCAGATAAAATTACTGCTAATCATTTTGTAGCGCCCATTTTTATTTGGTTACTTATCAATATCGGAATTGCTTTTGGATTACAAGGTGCCGGATTTTTAATTATTCCTACTTATTTTGGAATTTTTGCTTTCGGATTTTATATTCTTACTCAAAAGTACAGTCCCATTTTAAACCTGATTTTTAGTATTTCCGCATTGTTAATCATTGCTCCTTTTATCCAAATGTTTCCAATAGGTCTTGGACTAAAAATGTTGTTTGCAACTGCAATTCTTACCGCTTTATGTTTTGGATTATTATTACCCACTTTAGGTAATTTTATTAAAAAAGGAAGTTGGTCTATTCTTTTCTTATTAGCTTCAATAGGTTTTTTTACCAAAGCCCATTTAGAATCTAATTATGAAAAAGGCAAAGCAAAATCGAATAGTTTAATTTATCTTTTGGATGCTGATACAAACTCTGCTCAATGGTTGACTTATGATAAAAACCTTGATTCCTGGACTAAGAATTATTTAGGCGAAAATCCAAATCAACCAAAAGGATTGGAAGAAATTCCACTTTTTAGTAAATACGATACTCACTTTACTTTTGCTGCGAAAGCTCCTTTAAAAAATATTCCACAGCCAACAATTGATTTTTTAACGGATAGTATTTCGGATGGTCAAAGGTATCTGAAGATTCGTATTTCGCCGAATCGAAAAGTGAATCGTTATGATATTTTTGCTAATGAAAAAATGCAACTTCATAATATTAAGGCAAATGGAGTTACTCATTTACAGCAAAAAGGAAAAATTTATAAAAGAGAAGGTAAAAAATTATTGAGTTATTATGTAGTTGATAATGATCCGTTGGTTTTAGAATTTAATATAAATACAGCTGCTGTTTTTGATATGACGTTGTTAGAAAGTTCGTTTGATTTAATGCAAAATCCGTTGTTTACAATGAATAAAAGAGCAGACTGGATGATGCCAACTCCTTTTGTTTTAAATGATGCTGTAACAATCAAAAAAGTAATCAAGCCTAGTCCTCGGGTTGTTCTGGAAACGAAAGTCAATACTCTGGCAATGCCTACTAGGAAAAAACCAATAGTTCCAAAAGCTGTTCAATCTGTAGAACCTAAAATTGCTGTTGACACGATAAAGTAAAAACAAAATCCTGAAAGTATTTAAGCTTTCAGGATTTTGATAATTTTATCCAAAAAGCATACTCGCTACATCTTCAATTTTAGCGACTAATTCAATTTTGATTCCTGGATTTTTTAAGGCAATTTTATTGTATTTAGAAACGAAAATAGTCGAAAATCCTAATTTCTCGGCTTCCTGAATGCGTTGGTCAACTCGATTTACAGGGCGTATTTCGCCTGAAAGTCCGACTTCGCCGGCAAAGCAAAATTCTTTGTTTACAGGAATATCTTCATTTGATGATAAAATCGCGGCAACAACTGCTAAGTCAATTGCAGGATCATCCACCGAAATTCCTCCGGTTACGTTCAGGAAAACGTCTTTGGCGCCAAGCCTGAAACCGGCACGTTTCTCTAAAACGGCTAAAATCATGTTCAGTCTTTTGGCATTATAACCAGTGGTACTGCGTTGTGGAGTTCCGTAAACTGCAGTACTTACTAAGGATTGGATTTCAATCATCAGCGGGCGCATGCCTTCGAGTGTGGTGGCAATGGCGGTTCCTGATAATTCTTCGTCTTTATGCGAAATCAATATTTCGGACGGATTAGAAACTTCTCTTAATCCGCTGCCCAGCATTTCGTAAATACCAATTTCGGCAGTAGAACCAAAACGGTTTTTTAATGAACGAAGGATTCGGTACACATGATTTCTGTCGCCTTCAAATTGCAAAACGGTATCAACCATGTGTTCTAATATTTTTGGTCCGGCAATGTTTCCATCTTTGGTAATATGACCAATTAAAATCACAGGAATATTACTTTCTTTGGCAAATTTGATCAGTTCGGCAGTAGTTTCTCTAATTTGCGAAATACTTCCTGCTGTCGATTCGATATAATCCGTATGTAGCGTTTGAATCGAATCGATAATTACGATTTCGGGTTCAATGGCTTCAATTTGCTTAAAAATATTTTGCGTTTTAGTTTCCGTTAGAATATAGCAATTGTCACTTGATGGTGTGATTCTTTCGGCGCGCATTTTTATTTGTTTCTGACTTTCTTCGCCTGAAACATATAAGGTTTTATAAGGTAGTTTTAATGAAATTTGGAGTAAAAGTGTACTTTTTCCAATCCCTGGTTCGCCACCCAAAAGAGTCAAAGATCCAGGAACAATTCCGCCACCTAAAACACGATTTAATTCGGCATCAGTTGTGTCCATCCGGATTTCCTGAGTTGAATCGATTTCGGTTATTTTTAGAGGTTTTGGCGCTCTGTTGCTTGGAGTGGGTTCGCTTTTCCAGGCTACTTTATCTTGCTTTTGAATGATTTCTTCGGCAATGGTGTTCCATTCTTTGCAGGCATTGCATTGACCTTGCCATTTGGCATAAGATGTTCCGCAATTCTGGCAGAAAAAAGAGGTTTTAACTTTCGACATTATTTTTTAACAGTTAAGCTTTTCATATCATCGTACTTATTGTACATCATTTCTTTGGTCAAATCACCAATTTCTTCTAATTGTGAAGCACGTTGGTATTTAGCGGCAGCTTTTTTGGCATCGCCTGTTTTTTCATACATCAAACCTAATTCGTAATCGGCAAGCATTGATTTTGGATAATTTTTATTGGCAATTTGAGCCAGTTTTTCCAGTTCATCATAAGCTTTGTTTTTTAAAATAGCGGATTCGATAGCTTTGAAATCATTAATTCGAATAGGAATATTTAAACCTAGTTTTTCAGTTGTGATTTGGTATTTCTTTGTTAAATAATCAACATATCCTGATGGTAAAGTAACAATTTTTTCTGAAAATTCAGTAGAAGAAATAGGTTTGTAACTATCGAAAATTTGGTACAATGCATTTGGAATCGAATATAAAACTAAGGAATAATGCGAAGCATTGTTGAATTTGTCGTATCGGTAATTTACTAACGAATTTGTGATCAATTTGATGTTGCTGTCTAAATTTTCTACAGGTTCGCGTAGTTGTTTAATGTCACCATCAGCAGAAGATTGATAATAAAATAAAGTCTTTTTGGTATTGGTTAAGCTTGTTGCAATTTGGTTTTCCATTCCTGGAGCAAGTTCAGGGCTTAGTGAAATATAGGCGTTGAAAAAAGGATTTTCTTTGTAAAGAAAGAAGTTTAAAAATCCGGCTGTGGTATCATGTCCGGCAATAATTCTAAAAGGAGCAACACGGTATTTTTTTTCGATAAATGGCATCAGCTCTTCACCGATGAAATTATAAAAAGCAGCTGATCTTTTTGTAGGAGTTCCTTCGGTTTCATCAAAACCACAATCGTTCATGCGGCTATTTTTTTGATTAATTCCTATAATGATAGTTTCGGGTAAATCATCCCAATATTCGCCATATTTTAATGCACCTTCAAAAGGTTCTAATAAATAATCACCATCTAATAATAATAGAATGGGATATTTTTTGGTCGTATTTGTTTCGTAAGAAGAAGGTAAGCTAATGACAATTTCTCTGGTTTCGCCAAGTTTACTGGATTTGATTAACTCGGTGTTTTTTTGAGCAAATAATGAAATCGAAAAGAAGAATAAAAGTAGTGTTTGTTTCATGATTTGGGATTTTAAAATGAGTATTTTATACCGTTTGTTATTTCATTGGACCAATAAAATATACAACGGCATTATACCACAACGATTGGACTACATTGTATTTATGTTTGGTATCAAATAGAACAGCAAGATAGTACTTTTTAATGAAAGTAAAATAAAGCTTATAAAACAAAGAAGCGTTCCTGTTAAGAAACGCTTCGGTTATTTATGTTTTTAAAATACTAATTTAGGTCAATGAATTATCATTTTCATTTGGAAAAATAATCCAGGGTTGAAAGGTTTTTGCTTCTTCGAAATCTAAAGTAGCATAAGAAATGATAATAATAATATCGTCTCTTTGTACTTTTCGGGCAGCCGGACCATTAAGAGTGATTTCGCCTGAATTTCGTTGTCCTTTTATGGCGTAAGTTTCAAAACGTTCTCCGTTGTTGATGTTAACAATAGATACTTTTTCTCCTTCAATAATATTAGAAGCTTCTAATAAGTTTTCGTCGATGGTAATACTGCCAATATAGTTTAAATCGGCTCCAGTAACTTTTACCCGATGAATTTTTGATTTTAATACTTGAATTTGCATGGCACAAAAGTAAATTATTTTAGCGAAATGGTATCAATCAATCGGATATTATTAACAAATACGGCTATAAATGCACGATAATTTTTATCTTTTGATTTTTCGTTACACGAAATAAGTGTTTCTTCATCGGCAATTTCAAAGTATTCTAAGTCGAAAATAGGATTGGATTTGAAAACTTGGTTAACCCAATTTTTTACTTCTGCACAGCTTTGAGTTTTGAATTTTTCTTTGGCTTCAAGCAATGTTTGGTATATAATTGCTGCTTTTTCTCTTTCGGGAGCTGATAAGCGTTCGTTTCTGGAACTCATTGCAAGCCCGTTAGCCTCTCTGAAAATTTCGCAACCAATGATGTTTACTGCCAAATTGTTTTTGAGAACCATTTTCTTGACAATTTGCAATTGCTGAAAGTCTTTTTGACCAAAATAAGCATTGGTAGGGGAGACAATTTCGAATAATTTTTTCACAATAGTTCCTACACCATTAAAATGACCAGGTCTGAATTTGCCTTCCATTTGATTTTCTAATCCGTCAAAATCAAAGTCTTGTGATGCTATTTTTCCTTCATAAATATCTTCGATTGAAGGTGCGTAAATAATTATGTCAGAATTTAAATCGGCAATTTTTTGTGTATCCTTATCTAAAGTTCTAGGGTATTTTTCTAAGTCTTCGGCATTGTTAAATTGGGTAGGATTTACAAAAATACTAACTACTGTATTGTTGTTTTCTGCTAGTGATTGTTGCATCAGCGAGAGATGACCCTGGTGTAAAGCTCCCATTGTTGGAACAAAGCCAATAGTGGAATTTAACGTCTTAACAGAATTTAAAAATTCGATTAAAGCTGCTTTTCCATAGAAAATAGGCATGGTTATTTTATTAAAATTCAGTGCAAACATAATATATTAGTTAATAACTGCATAAAATTTTGTAATTTTGCATGGTTTTTATTACCAACTAAACTAAGCAAATTATAATATGAAAGATAAGAGGATATTATATGTATCATCTGAAGTGGTGCCCTATTTGGCTGAAAATGAAGTTTCTTTAATGTCTTATGATGTTCCTAAGATGGTAAATGATCAGGGAGGACAGATTAGAATTTTTATGCCAAGATATGGAAATATCAATGAAAGAAGACACCAATTGCATGAAGTAATTCGACTATCTGGAATGAATTTGGTAGTAAATGATTTAGATATGCCTTTGATAATTAAGGTAGCTTCTATTCCTAAAGAAAGAATTCAGGTCTATTTTATTGATAATGACGAATATTTTAAGCGAAAAGCTACTTTTGCTGATGAAGATGGACAATTGTATCCTGATAATGACGAAAGAGCAATCTTTTTTGCAAAAGGAGTTGTTGAGACAGTAAAGAAATTAAACTGGGTACCTGATATTATTCACGTTCATGGCTGGATGGCAGCGATGTTGCCGGTATATATGAAGCATTTTTATAAAAACGAAGCTTTGTTTTCTGAAACTAAAATAGTGACTTCGGTTTATGGCCAATCATTTGATGGAACTTTAGATGTAGAAATGTTGAATAAAGTGAAACTTGACGGAGTTCCAGAAGATCAGGTAGCAATGCTTTCGACTCCAGATTATGAAAATATTATTAAAGCAACCGTTATGCATTCGGATGCGGTAATTATTGCTTCTCCAAATGTTAGTTCAAGTTTAACAAAATTTATTGAAACTTCAGGCAAACCTTTTCTACCTTTCGTGCCGAAAGATGCTTTCGCAGAAGCGTATAGCAATTTTTACAGAGAAATGCTTTAATTCAATTTTATTATTTATATGCGCAATAATTCTTTTTTTAAGATAATTATACTGATTCTGGGTGTTGTTTTTTTTACATCTTGTGATAAAGATTTCAATACTATTGGAGATAATTTAATTGGAAATGAACACTTTGGTTTAGAAAGTAAATCTTTCAATGTACTTTCATATAATCAAAAAATAGGTCCTGTTCAGTCTAATAATTTACCTATAAATGCTTTGGGAGTTTATGAAGACCCTGTTTTTGGTACAACTGAAGCAAGTTTTGTTACGCAGGTGGTTTTAGCGTCGCCTAATCCTGTTATTGGAGCTAATCCTGAAATTGAAAGCGTAATTTTGTATGTTCCTTATCTTGTAAAATCAACAACTACTGATGCTACAACAGGAGATAATACTTATGTTTTAGATTCTATTTATGGTCCTGAAACCGGAAAGATAAAATTGAGTATTTATGAGAACGGTTATTTTATGAGGGATTTAGATCCTTTGACTGGTTTTTTAGAAAGACAAAAATTTTACACTAATCAGGCTAGTGAATTTGAAGGTTTAAAAAAGCCTGTTTTATTAAATAATGATACTTCTGAAACTCAAAATACAGCATTTTTCTTTGATAAAACAGAATTTAAAGAAACAACGCCGGCTACAACAACTGGTGGAGAACCTACAATAACAAGAACGCCTCCCGGAATGCGTTTGGCTTTGAATAAAGCTCATTTTAAAACGGCAATTATTGATGCAGTTACTTCGGGTTCTGGAAAATTAGCAACTAATGATGTTTTTAAAAATCATTTTAGAGGTTTGTATTTCAAAGTAGAAAAATCGGGTACTAATCCAGGTAGTATGGCTTTGATGGATTTTTCTAAAGGTACTATAACAATTAAGTATAAGGAAGATTCTTCGACAACACCAGTAGAGAGAGTGGAAAGATCTATTGTGCTTAATTTAACTGGTAATACGGTAAATTTATTATCAAATACAAATAAACCGGATTATGATACTGCTGTGAATAATCCAAATACTACAGCAGGAGATGAGAAATTGTATTTGAAAGGAGGCGAAGGTGCTATGGCGGTTTTAGATCTTTTTGATAAAAAAGATGATATAGGTTATAATGATAAGGGAGAAATTGTTGTCGGAGCGAATAATATTCCAGACGAATTAGATGATTTAAGAAATCCAGCAAATAAAAAGAAGCTATTAATTAATGAAGCAAATCTTGTTTTTCATGTTGATGGTGATGTAATGGGAACAAATAAGCTGCCAATCAGAATGTATTTATATGATTTTAATAATCGTAGACCAATACTCGATTACGTATCTGATGGTACAACTGGAGGATTGGTATATGGAGGTCTTTTGAATGCAACTAAAGTTAGTGATAAAACGTATAAGTTTAGAATTACTAATCACATTAGAAATTTAATAAATAATAAGGATTCTACGAATGTTAAACTTGGTATTGTCGTTTCTAATGATATTGCCAATACAAATAGTACAATGAATAACTTGAGATCACCTTTATCTAACTTTTCTCAAGTTCCTCAGGTTTCGTTGACGAATCCCAGAGGTGTTATATTTCATGGGGGTAAAAGTTCTGTGCCTGCTGAAAAAAGATTGAAACTAGAAATTTATTATACAAAGCCAAATTAATATTAAAATTATATGTGTGGAATAGTTGGTTATATAGGTCATAGAGAGGCTTATCCTGTTGTTATTAAAGGTTTAAAAAGACTGGAATACCGTGGGTATGATAGTGCAGGAGTTATGGTTTATGACGGAGCTCTTAAACTTTGTAAAACAAAAGGGAAAGTAGTTGGTCTGGAAGAGCGCGCTTTGAAAGAGATTACTACTAGCGGAACTATTGGAATTGGTCACACAAGGTGGGCAACTCATGGTGTTCCAAATGATGTGAACTCACATCCACATCTTTCTAATTCAGGAGAATTAGCGATTGTTCATAATGGAATTATTGAAAACTATGCTCCATTAAAAGAGGAATTGGTAAAGCGTGGTTATGTTTTTCATTCAGATACTGATACTGAAGTATTGGTGAATTTGATTGAAGAAGTTCAGAAAAAAGAAAACCTGAAATTAGGAAAAGCAGTTCAATTGGCACTTAATCAAGTGGTAGGTGCTTATGCAATTGCTGTTTTTGATAAAAAAAATCCTGTCGAAATTGTTGCAGCTCGTTTAGGAAGTCCATTAGCAATTGGGGTAGGTGAGGAAGAATATTTTATTGCTTCTGATGCTTCTCCTTTTATCGAATATACCTCAAATGCGGTATATTTAGAAGATGGAGAAATGGCTAATATCAGTCTTCGTAAGCCAATTAAAATCAGAAAAATTAAAGATGATAGTTTAGTCGATCCTTATATTCAGGAGCTTCAAATGAATTTGGAGCAAATTGAAAAAGGAGGATTCGATCATTTTATGTTAAAAGAAATTTTCGAACAACCGAGTGTTATTAAAGATACTTACAGAGGTAGATTACATGCTGATAAAGGAATTATTCAGATGTCTGGAATTGAAGATAATCTGGAGAAATTCTTAAACGCTGACAGAATTATTATTGTGGCTTGTGGTACTTCATGGCACGCTGGTTTGGTAGCTGAGTATATTATTGAAGAATTTGCCCGTATTTCTGTTGAAGTAGAATATGCATCAGAATTTAGATATAGAAATCCAATTATTAATAGTAAAGATGTAGTTATTGCAATTTCACAATCAGGAGAAACTGCTGATACTATGGCGGCTATTAAGTTGGCTAAAGAGCAAGGTGCTTTTGTTTTTGGAGTTTGTAATGTGGTGGGTTCTTCTATTTCGAGAGAATCTCACGCAGGTGCTTACACGCATGCAGGTCCGGAAATTGGAGTAGCTTCAACTAAAGCATTTACAACTCAAATTACGGTATTAACTATGTTGGCTTTGCGTTTAGCAAAAGCAAAAGGTACTTTAACTCATTCTGATTTTCACAGGTATTTGTTGGAATTAGAGTTGATTCCGGAGAAAGTAAAAGAGGCTTTGGGAACTATTGAAAGAGCAAAAGAAATTGCAGCTGCGTTTAAAGATGCGCCTAATTGCTTGTATTTAGGACGTGGTTATAATTTTCCGGTAGCTTTAGAAGGTGCTTTAAAGCTTAAAGAAATATCATATATACATGCTGAAGGTTATCCGGCTGCTGAGATGAAACACGGTCCAATTGCTTTGATTGATGAGCAAATGCCAGTTGTGGTTATTGCGCCTAAGCAAGGACACTATGATAAAATAGTTAGTAATATTCAGGAAATTAAGTCAAGAAGCGGTAAAATTATCGCTGTAGTGACTAAAGGTGATACTCAGGTTAGAGAATTAGCTGATTATGTTATCGAAATTCCGGAAACTTCAGATGCTTTGTCGCCGTTGATTACTACTATTCCATTGCAGTTATTGTCTTATTACATCGCTGTTTATAGAGATTGTAATGTTGATCAGCCTCGAAATTTGGCAAAATCAGTTACTGTAGAGTAGAAAAATATTATAATTAAAAGTAGAAAAAGCAAGGTAAATCGCCTTGCTTTTTTTGTTTAAAATGGATTTTGATTGGGTGAATTATTAAAAAAATAATTTTATAACATATTTTTTGTTAAATATTGATTTTTATGTGTAAATTTAATTAGTCAGAAACGCTTTGTTTTTTTGGTGATGTGATTAGTGAAAGTTAATGGCTTTTAAAGATATAAATCAATAAAAACTGAATCATATGAGAGCGTATTTATTTTTTTTATCGTTGTTTTTCTGTGGTATAATACAGGCACAGAATTCTATTCAGGGCACAGTTGTCGAAAATAATCTACCAGTTATTGGTGCCAATGTTAAAGTGATTGGCGATTCTGGCGGTACTGTAACCGACAGTGACGGAAAGTTTATCCTGAAAACTAACTCGAAATTTCCTTTTGAAATTGAAGTGAGTAGTGTAGGTTTTGAATCGAAAAAAATTACCGTCAATTCGAGTAAACAAACAATTAATGTTATTCTAAAAGAAGAGCAAACCTTATTAGATGAAATTGTTGTTTCGGCATCCAGAACACCAGAAAGAGTTTTTGAATCACCCGTTACTATTGAAAGAATGGGTATTGCTGATGTGAAAAAAACGGCATCTCCCAGTTTTTATGATGGATTGGAAAATTTGAAAGAAGTACAAATGAATACCAGTAGTTTGTCTTTCAAATCAATCAATACTCGTGGTTTTGCAACAGTTGCCAATTCTCGTTTTCTGCAATTGGTGGACGGAATGGATAATTCTTCTCCTTTATTAAACTTTGTTTTAGGTAATATGGTTGGTATTTCTGAAATTGATGTTCAAAATGTTGAATTGTTGCCTGGTGCTTCTTCTGCTTTGTATGGTGCAAATGCTTTTAACGGGATTATGTTCATGAATAGTAAAAGTCCTTTTACTTATCAGGGAATAACCGCTTACGCAAAATACGGTCAGACGAGTCAAAAGGCGGCCGGCACGAATGATTTTATTGATTATGGTATTCGAATGGCACACGCATTTGATAAACATTTTGCTGCCAAAGCAAATTTCACTTACATGCGTGGAACCGATTGGTTTGCGACAAATTATAATGATAAAACAGTAGCGGGAAGAGACAGAAGTAATCCTAATTATGACGGAATCAACGTGTATGGTGATGAGGTTATAACTAATATTTATAATGTAGGACAAACAATGATTGCTAATGGCCGATGGGCAGCTGCTGGTTTACCTGCTAGTTTTGCAGAGTTATTGCCTAAAGAAAATGTGTCAAGAACGGGTTATAATGAAACGGATTTGACTGATAACAAAGCGAGTAATACTAAAATCGACCTTTCGCTTCATTTTAGACCTTTTGGAGATGAAAATTTTGAAATTATTTGGTTGAGTAAATTTGGTTACGGAAATGCTGTTTACCAAGGAGCCAATCGTTATTATTTGAATAATTTTTTCATGCAACAGCATAAAATAGAATTCAAAGGAAAAAACTTTTACTTAAGAGGTTATACTACATCTGAAGATGGAGGTCAGTCTTATGATATGCTTTTTACAGGAATTAATGTTAATAGAGCATGGAAAGCTGATGATGTTTGGTTTGGTACTTATGCAGCAAATTATGCTGGAGCAGTTGGAAATCCTGCGAGTCCGTTGTTTAATAATCCTGCAGGCGCACATGCTTATGCAAGATCACAGGCTGATGTGGGCAGATTAATGCCGGGTACAGCTGCTTTTAAAAATGCTTTTAATTCGGTTATTGCTGAACCAGATGTTTTGACAGGTTCGCGATTAGTTGATAATTCTAAGATTTATCATTCTGATGCGAATTATAATTTCAAAGATCAAATTAAGTTTGCAGAAATTCAGTTAGGAGGTTCTTTTAGAGAATACCAATTAAATTCTCATGGAAGAATTTATACAGATGATAACGGGCCTATTCACTATAGTGAATATGGTGCTTATGTTCAAATGATGAAAAAATTTATGGACGAAAGATTGAAATTTACAGGATCATTGCGATATGATAAATCTCAAAATTTTGATGGAAATTATTCTCCAAGATTATCTTTAGTGTATGCTGGAGGTGAAAGTAAAAAACATAATTTCAGAGCTTCTTTTCAAACAGGTTTTAGAAATCCTACTACTCAGGATCAATACATAGGATTTAATGTGGGGAACGCTGTGTTAATAGGTTCGGCTCCTGATAATTTATTGCGTTATTCAGAAACATTGCCAGTTAGTACGGCTACAGGTCAGTTTTTGGCAGGTGGAGCAACTAAAGTTATGACTGGAGAAAATGCTTATAATAATTCATATACGGCAACAACAGTTCAGGCGTTTGCTGCTCTGGCACCGACAAATCCTGTTGCTGCTTCAGCTTTGTTGAGAAGGACTAATGTAGGTTATGTACAGCCAGAACAGGTTAAGGCATTTGAATTGGGTTATCGTTCTTATGTGAGTAAAACGACTGTGGATATTAGTGCTTATTATAATATTTATAATGACTTTATTGGTAATTTAAATGTAGTTGCTCCTTATTATGGTACTACCCAGGATGCTCCAAATCCGTTGGCTGGCCCTACTGATCCGGGTGCTCAGACATTGCATGCACTTCAAAACGGAAATTTTAGAGCCTATCAATTATATACTAATGCTGCTGTTGAGATACAATCATTTGGTTTTGGTGTAGGGATTAATAGAAAAGTCTATAAAGATTTTGAATTCGGAATTAATTACAATTATGCTGAATTTAGTTTTGATCAGGAAAAAGATCCTAGTTTTGAAGCGGGATTTAATACCCCAAAACATAGAGCGAAAGCTTCTTTTGGAAATGAAAAATTATTTAAAAATTTTGGTTTTAATGTAAGCGGAAGATGGAATAGTGAGTATTTATGGCAATCAAGTATGGTGGATGGTATGATTGATGCGGCTACTGTTTTTGATGCGCAAATAAATTATTCGATGCCAAATCTTAAATCAACATTAAAAATAGGTGCTTCTAATATTGCTGGTAAAGAATATGCACAAGTTTTAGGTGCAGGTTTGATAGGTCAGCAATATTTTGTGGCTTGGACAATAAATCCATAACGGTATTCTTGTAATTGAGCATTATAAGATTAAGGTTTTTGGATGAAAAATCACTTCTTTTTTCAAGGAAGTGATTTTTTGTTTTTCAGCAAAACATTCGTTTTTACAATGGTTCCTGAGCTGTTTTTTTATCGAATTTTATTTTTTTATGTTTTTTGAATAAAATTGTTGATTTTTTATTTTAAAAAATTATCTTTGCGCTCTGAAAAAACACCTAAATCATTGAATTTTGATAAGGTAAGTTTTGTAAACCTAAATAGCTGTTTAATAAATACATAAGTAATGTCTAAAGTAATAGGAAAAGTTGCCCAAATCATTGGTCCAGTAGTTGACGTTGTTTTCAACGGTAAGGATGTTGAACTTCCAAAAATTTATGATTCATTAGAAATCGTAAAAAAGGATGGTACAAAATTAATTCTTGAGGTACAATCTCACATTGGAGAAAATACAGTTCGTACCATTTCGATGGATTCAACTGACGGTTTGAGCAGAGGATATGAAGTAATAGGAACAGGAAACCCTATTCAAATGCCGATTGGAGCAGATGTTTACGGACGTTTATTTAACGTTGTTGGAGATGCTATTGACGGTTTGCCTGAATTGCCTAAAACAGGTGAGAACGGAATGTCAATTCACAGACAAGCTCCTAAATTTGAAGATTTATCTACATCTTCTGAAGTTTTATTCACAGGTATTAAAGTAATCGATTTGATTGAGCCTTATGCAAAAGGAGGTAAAATTGGATTGTTTGGTGGTGCCGGAGTAGGTAAAACTGTATTGATTCAGGAGTTGATTAACAATATTGCAAAAGGTCACGGTGGACTTTCAGTATTCGCAGGAGTAGGAGAAAGAACACGTGAAGGAAATGACTTGCTTCGTGAGATGTTAGAGTCAGGAATTATTAAATACGGTGAGGAATTCATGCACTCTATGGAAAATGGAGGATGGGATTTGTCTAAAGTAGATTTGCCAGGAATGAGAGAGTCTAAAGCTACTTTCGTTTTCGGACAAATGAATGAGCCACCAGGAGCTCGTGCACGTGTGGCACTTTCTGGATTATCTATTGCTGAGTATTTCCGTGATGGAGCAGGATCAGACCAAGGAAAAGATGTATTATTCTTCGTTGATAATATCTTCCGTTTTACACAAGCTGGTTCTGAGGTGTCTGCACTTTTAGGACGTATGCCATCTGCGGTAGGTTACCAACCAACATTGGCAACTGAGATGGGTGCAATGCAAGAGCGTATTACATCTACAAACAAAGGATCTATTACATCTGTACAAGCGGTTTATGTTCCTGCGGATGACTTAACTGACCCTGCGCCGGCTACAACTTTCGCACACTTAGATGCTACAACAGTATTGTCTCGTAAAATTGCTGAGTTAGGTATTTATCCAGCGGTGGATCCATTAGATTCTACTTCTCGTATCTTGACTCCACATATCTTAGGAGATGACCACTATAACTGTGCTCAAAGAGTAAAAGAGATTCTTCAAAAATACAAACAATTACAAGATATTATCGCTATCTTAGGTATGGAAGAGTTATCTGAAGAAGATAAATTAGCGGTTTCTAGAGCACGTCGTGTACAACGTTTCTTGTCTCAACCGTTCCACGTAGCTGAGCAATTTACAGGTATTCCAGGTGTATTAGTTGATATTAAAGATACTATTAAAGGATTTAACATGATTATTGACGGTGAATTGGATCACTTGCCAGAATCAGCTTTCAACCTTAAAGGAACTATCGAAGAAGCTATCGAAGCTGGAGAGAAAATGTTAGCTGAAGCTTAATATAAAGTTATAAGTTATGAGTTATAGGTTGTGAGTTAGGCAATTGCTTTACTAGACTTTTAACTCATAACGCATAACCCATAACTCAAAAATTATGATTTTAGAAATAGTATCACCAGAAGCAACATTGTTTAAAGGAGAAGTTACATCAGTAACGGTTCCGGGAGTAAACGGAAGTTTCCAAATTTTAAACAATCACGCTCCTATAGTTTCCTTACTTCAAAAAGGGACTGTTAAAATTACAGCTCCGAGTTTTAAGTTTAGCAAAGAAGCAGCAAAATTGTTTGCGAAAGTAAATGATCAAAACTATACGTTAGCTATTTCTTCAGGAACTATCGAAATGAAAGACAATAAAGTAATTGTTTTAGTTGACTAAGATAATTAAGGTTTATATGAATACGTCAAGCTTTTGCTTGGCGTTTTTTTTTACTTTTGATTTTATGAAACAACTTCCTAATATTCTTAAAGCAAAATTAGAATCCAGAATTCAAAATAATGCATTGCGACAATTGCCCTTTGGTAATAGTTTAGTTGATTTTGCTTCCAATGATTATCTTGGTTTTTCAAAATCTGAATCTATTTTTAAAGAAACCCATAAATATTTATTGGATAATAATTATACTCAAAATGGAGCAACGGGTTCACGTCTGCTCTCAGGAAATCATCAGCTGTATCTGGATGCAGAAGCTCATATTGCGCAGTTTCATCAATCAGAAAGTGCTTTGATTTTTAATTCGGGTTATGATGCTAATGTAGGTTTTTTTAGTTCGGTTCCACAAAAAGGCGATTTGATTTTGTATGACGAATTATGTCATGCTTCCATTCGTGACGGAATTCAATTGTCTTATGCGAAATCCTATAAATTCAATCATAATGATTTTGAAGATTTAGAACGTTTAATTCTTAGTAACCCAAATACAACTATTTACATTGCGACCGAAAGTGTCTTTTCTATGGATGGTGATGCACCAAATTTAGAAGAACTAGTTGATTTATCTGAAAAACATAATTGTTATTTAGTGCTTGATGAAGCACATGCTTTGGGTGTTTTTGGAGATAAAGGACAGGGATTGGTTCAGGAATTTGGTTTTGAGGACAAAATTTTTGCGCGAATCATGACTTTCGGAAAAGGTTTAGGTTGTCATGGAGCAGCTATTTTAGGAAGTTTAGAATTGAAGCAATATTTGGTTAATTTTGCTAGGAGTTTCATTTACACAACTGGACTTTCTCCGCATTCGGTAGCTACAATTTTAGTTGCTTATAAACATTTGGAAATAGAGAAAGAAAATATTGAGCAACTTATTCAAAATATTATTCATTTCAATCAACAAAAGAATTTATTGGGTTTGAAACCTATTTTTGTTAGATCTAAGTCATCCATTCAATCGGTTATTATTCCTGGAAATGAAAAGGTGAAATCTATTGCTAAGCAAATTCAGGAAAAAGGTTTTGATGTCAAAGCCATTCTTTCGCCTACGGTACCGGCAGGTCAGGAACGATTGCGTTTTTGTTTACATGCTTTTAATTCGAAAGAAGAAATCTCGAATGTTTTGCAGTTATTGAGTGAGATAGTTTTTAAAAGTTAATTCATGGTGAACTTTGCGCTTTCTTTGCGAACTTTGCGGTTAAATAAGAAATATGAAATTATTTATAACAGGAATTGGAACCGATGTAGGTAAAACCATTGCCTCAGCAATTATAACAGAAGCTTTAGAAGCCGATTATTGGAAACCAGTACAGGCAGGAGATTTAGATACCTCCGACAGTCATAAAATCAAGTCTTTTATATCGAATGAAAAAACAGTTATTCATTCAAATAGTTATGCTTTAAATACTCCAGCCAGTCCTCATCTTGCAGCTGAAATTGATGGAATTACTATTAATTTGAAACAAATTCAGGAACCTGAAACTAAAAATCATTTGGTTATTGAAGGAGCTGGAGGGCTTTTTGTTCCATTGAATGATTCCGATTGTGTTATTGATTTAATTCAGCCCGATTATAAAGTAATTGTGGTTTCCCGTCATTATTTGGGTAGTATCAATCATACGTTGCTTACTATAGAGGCTTTAGAAAGTCGAAAAATAGCCATTGCGGGAATTTTGTTTAATGGTAACGAAAATCAATCTACAGAATCTATTATCTTGAATAAGGCAGGCGTAAAATATATTGGAAGAATAGACCAAGAACCGTATTTTGACCAAAATGTAATTCGGGAATATGCTGATTTGTTTCGAGACGAGCTGTTGAAACTTCAATAGTAATTTCAAAAATCAATTTCAATGCCGAAATCTGAAATCAAAATTCGGTAATCTTCAATCATAAATCAAATGAATTTAATCGAAAAAGACCGCCAATACCTTTGGCATCCTTATACCCAACATAAAACAGCTCAAACGCCAGTTGCAATTACTAAAGGCGAAGGTGCCTTGCTTTGGGACGAAAACAATAAAGAATACATCGATGCTATTGCTTCCTGGTGGGTGAATCCTTTTGGGCACAGTAATAAATTTATAGCCGATGCTATTTATAAGCAATTAACCACTTTAGAACATGTTCTTTTTGGAGGTTTTACGCATGAACCTGCAGTTGCTTTGGCGGAAAAACTGATGACTATTTTGCCTGAAAACCAACAAAAAATATTTTTTTCCGATAATGGTTCGACTTCGGTGGAAGTCGCTATCAAAGTAGCCTTGCAGTATTTTTTCAATAAAGACGAAAAACGAACTACCATCATTGCTTTTGAAGATGCTTTTCATGGTGATACTTTTGCGGCTATGGCAGCTAGCGGAATTTCGTTTTATACCCAGGCTTTTCAGGGAATGTTTATAGATGTGGTGCGAATTCCAGTTCCGTTAAAAGGTCAGGAACAGCAGAGTTTTGATGCTTTGAAAAAAGTAATTCAGGAATACAATTGTGCCGGATTTATTTTTGAGCCTTTGGTGCAGGGAGCAGCAGGAATGGTCATGTATGAAGCTGAGGCTTTGGATGAATTAATTAAAATTTGCAAAGACAATAATGTACTTACCATTGCTGATGAAGTAATGACCGGTTTTGGGAAAACAGGGAAGACTTTTGCAATGGATTATACGGAGGAAAAACCGGATATGATGTGCTTGTCTAAAGCATTGACTGCCGGAACAATTCCGATGGCGATAACTACTTTTACGCAGGAAATTTTTGAAGCATTTTATGATGACGATATCAATAAAGCCTTGTTTCACGGACACACTTTTACCGCTAATCCTACAGGTTGCGCAGCGGCTTTAGCCAGTTTAGATTTGTTGCAAACTCAAGAAATGCAGGCTAATTTGATTCGTGTGAATGCTAATCATTTGTCGTTTGAAGAACGTATTAAGAATCATCCAAAAGTGACTACCACACGGGTTTTAGGGACTATTTTTGCATTGGAAATAAAGAAAGAAAACGAAGAAACCTATTACGGAACAATGCGTACTAAGTTGTATAATTTCTTTATCGAAAACGGAATCGTTTTAAGGCCTGTAGGGAATATCGTTTATATTTTGCCTCCATATATTATCACTGATAAGCAATTGCAAAAAGTCTATGAAGTGGTCGAAAAAGCATTGGAAATAGTTTAAATTTGCTGAAAATTTTTCACAAAGATTCACTGAGGTAAACGCAAAGTTCCGCTAAGTTATTTTATAAAAATTTTGTGTATCTCTGCGAAAATTCTTTGCGAATCTTCGTGTAATAAAATAAAAAATCTTGTCAACAATAATCTCAATTACAGCCTTAGCTTCGATTTCTCCTTTGGGTAATGATTCAAAAACCATTTGGGAGAATTACCTATCTGAAAACCATTTTTTTTCTAAAAAATATTTGGACAATCAGGAAAGTTGGGTGGCTCAGCTGGATGAAAACTCACAGCAAATTGTAGTTGAATTACAAGCTTCGGATATTAAATACAAATCTTTAGATAAATCGGTTTTGTATGCTATGGCGGCTTCGCGTCAGGCGGTTGCAAATGCAGGTTGGGACAAGGATGCTGTTTTTGGAATAAACATTGGGTCTTCACGCGGTGCTACGGAGCTGTTTGAGGATCATTACAAAGAATATTTGGAGACAGGAAAAGCTCATACACTGGCTTCGCCTACCACCACTTTGGGAAATATTTCTTCCTGGGTGGGGCACGATTTGCAATGTACGGGACCGGAAATTTCACATTCTATTACCTGTTCTACGGCTTTACATTCACTTTTAAATGGTGTGGCTTGGTTGCGTTCGGGTATGGCTGATAAATTTTTGGTTGGAGGTAGTGAAGCTCCTCTGACGGATTTTACAATTGGGCAAATGCGGGCTTTAAAAATTTATTCGCATAGTAAAGAAGCTTATCCTAATCAGGCATTAAATTTCGATAAAAAACTTAATTCGATGATCCTGGGTGAGGGAGCATCAGTGTGCTGTCTCGAAATTGGTAAAAAAGAGAATGCTTTGGCTTTTGTAGAAGGAATTGGTTATGCTACTGAAATTTTGGAACATAATATTTCGATTTCGGCTGAGGCGACTTGTTTCCAAAAATCGATGAAAATGGCTTTGCAAAATACCAATCCCGAAGAGGTTGATGCTATTGTAATGCATGCTCCGGGAACTAAGGCAGGCGATTTAACCGAATACAAAGCGATTCAGAAAATCTTCGGTGAAAAACTCCCTTTGTTGACTACAAATAAGTGGAAAATAGGGCACACTTTTGGTGCGTCGGGGATTTTAAGTGTTGAGTTGGCTGTTTTGATGATGCAACACAATCAATTTGTCGGAGTTCCTTTTGCGAAAGCGCAACAACAAACAAAACCAATTAGAAAAGTATTGGTTAATGCGGTAGGTTTTGGCGGGAATGCAGTGAGTGTTTTGTTGTCGGTTTAATTTTTGGAACGCAGATTTTATAAATTCAAGAAATTTTAAAAATGTCTGTAAACTTTTTAACTGAACACTAAGAACTGATCACTGATCACTTTCTAATTCACGAACTTTCTCATAAACCAGATTGCTTTCGTATCCTTTTCGTAACATAAAATCGCAAAATTTCTTTCTTTTTTTAAGGGAGTTGTTCTCTCGAATAGACTCCCAATGTCTGTTGGCTAAAGCCTCAAAATTCTCACAATATTCTTCTGAATTAATTTCTTTTAGAGCAATATTAATCAGGGTTTGATTGATGCCCCTGAATTTTAATTCATTGGTAATTCTGATTTTTCCCCAGTGTTTAATACGGTGTTTTCCCCGGGCAAAACTGCAGGCAAAGCGCTCTTCGTTCAGAAAATTTTCATTGATAAGATGTGAAATTATTTGGTCTCTTTCTTCTATAGTCATTTTCATTTCCCTCAATTTTTGCTCCACTTCTTCATGACAACGATCCTGATAGGCACAATAATGTTCTATTTTCTGGATGGCTTCTTTTATAGTGTAAATGTCTTTCATTTTGAAGGATTTTGAGCATTCAAAAATCGCTTTTTTTATTGTTTTTTCAAATTAGAATTTTGTTTATAAATGCTAGTTTTAAAAATAAATGCAGTTTAACGACTTTTTTTGTTTCTGTAGTTAAAAACTTCTAACTTTATGTTTATTGGTATGCATATCAATAAATTAAAGTTGAATTATGTTGCCTTTTTAGGTAATTACTGCTTTAATGATGACATTAAAATCCCCCCAATTAGTGTCACTCCAATAAAATTTGTTTCTTTTTTATTGGTATAAAAATCACTTTATGTAAAAAGAAAATAGTTGTTTAACTATTGGAATTGAACTTTAAATACTGAAATTATGAAGAGAAGTTTACTTTTAGTAATGACTGTTGTTTTAATGTCTTTACATTCTTTTGGACAAAATATTTGGACTAATCCAATAACAGGAACGAATCCACAAACTGAAAATCCATACACTACAGGTCAAACAAGAGATGCTAATATTACTGTTTCAGGTTTAAGGAGAGCACCTGCATTGACTACAACTATTTTTGCATACTCAAATACATTCGCTGCTAGCAATTGGACAACAAATAACACCATTGGATCAAATGATTATTTTGAATTTACTTTAATACCTAATGCTTGTTATAAAATTAATTTTACTCAATTTAGTTTTGTAGCAAGCAGACCTCCTTTATTAGGAGGACCACAAAATTTTGCTATTCGTTCTAGTATTGATAATTATTCTTCTAATATAGGTACAGTTACTGCAACGGGTGCTACAATAAATTTAACAGGAGCATCATATCAAAATATTATTTCAACAATTACTTTTAGAGTATATGGATGGAATAGTATAGTTAGCACTACGGGAGTATGGAGTATTGACAGTTTTAGTTTTACCGGAAGTGTTACTCCTCTAGTCTCTCTTACCACAGCAACTATAGATACACCAGCAGTAGTTGTGCCTGTTTGTAAAAGTAATGTTAATCAAACAACGACATTGGCCTATTCAGCTACTACAGGTACTCCAATTAATTATAGTATTGATTGGGATAATGCAGCAAATTTAGCAGGACTAGCTGATCAAGGTGTGACTGCTTTTGCTTTTGCTCCAGGTGGAGGTAGTGTAACAGGTATCCTCGTTCCATCTGCTCCGCCTGTAGGAACTTATTCAGGAGTCATGACAATCAATAATGGGAATTGTACTGCTACCAGGGCTGTTACACTTACTATAGCAGGTGTTAATACAGTTGCCTTGACTTCAGGAGCAGGAACAAATAACCAGACAAGATGTATCAATACTGCATTAACCAATATAACTTTTGGAACTACTGGAGCAACTGGAATTGGAACAGTTACAGGATTGCCTGCAGGTGTTAGCGCAAGTTGGGGATCTAATACGATTACTATTAGCGGTACTCCAACGGTTTCAGGGGTGTTTAATTATAGTATTCCATTAATAGGAGGTTGTGGTTCGGTTAGCGCTACGGGAACAATAACGGTAACAGCAGCTAATACAGTTACATTGACTTCAGCAACAGGAACAAATAATCAAACAGTATGTATTAATACAGCGTTAACAAACATAACTTATGGAACTACAGGGGCAACTGGAGCTACGGTTTCTGGTTTGCCTACTGGAGTTTCCGGTTCTTGGGCTGCTAATGTTTTTACTATTAATGGTACACCTTCGGTTTCTGGATCATTTCCATATACGGTAACATTGACAGGTGGTTGCGGCAATGTTACTACTTCAGGAACAATCACGGTAACAGCAGCTAATACCGTTGCGTTGACTTCAGCAGCAGGAACAAATAATCAAACAAGATGTATTAATACAACATTGACCAATATAACTTATGGAACTACAGGAGCAACAGGAGCTACAGTTTCTGGATTACCTATTGGAGTTTCTGGTTCTTGGGTTGCTAATGTTTTTACTATTAGTGGTACACCTTCAGTTTCTGGATCATTTCCTTATACAGTAACATTGACAGGTGGTTGCGGCAATGTTACTACTTCAGGAACAATCACGGTAACATCAGCTAATACCGTTGCGTTGACTTCAGCAGCAGGAACAAATAATCAAACAAGGTGTATTAATACGGCATTAACTAATATAACTTTTGGAACAACTGGTGCTACAGGAGCTACGGTTTCTGGTTTGCCTACTGGAGTTTCCGGTTCTTGGGTTGCTAATGTTTTTACTATTAGTGGTACACCTTCAGTTTCTGGATCATTTCCATATACAGTAACATTGACAGGTGGTTGCGGCAATGTTACTACTTCAGGAACAATAACGGTAACAGAAGCTAATACAGTTACCTTGACTTCAGGAGCGGGAACAAATAATCAAACAAGGTGTATTAATACGGCATTAACGAATATAACTTTTGGAACAACTGGTGCTACAGGAGCTACAGTTTCTGGATTACCAACTGGAGTTTCCGGTTCTTGGTCTGCTAATGTTTTTACTATTGGTGGAACATCTTCGGTTTCTGGATCATTTCCTTATACAGTAACGTTGATAGGCGGATGTGGTAATGTTACTACTTCAGGAACAATAACAATAAATGCTTTGCCTGCTACGCCAATAATTACTGCTGGAGGACCAACAACTTTTTGCATAGGAGGAAGTGTAACACTGACATCCAGTGTAGGTAGCAGTTATTTATGGTCAACAGGAGCAACAACCCAAAGTATTAATGTGAGTGGATCTGGAAACTATACAGTTAGAGTTACTAATGCAAATGGCTGCCAAAGTTTGGCTTCAGTAGCTACAGTAGTAACTGTAAATTCAGCTCCGGTAATTACTAGCCAGCCTATAAATCAATTAGATTGTGGAGGTAGCTTTGTTAATTTTAAAGTTGTAGCATCAGGTACAGGATTAAATTATGCCTGGCAATATAAAAGACCTTCAGATGCTAGTTTTATAACGCTTAACGGAACAGAAACTAATACGACTTATCCGTCTGCTGGAGAAATTAGAATTGGAAATGTTGGTAGTGCTCAGTATCCAGATGGTACACAATTTCAGGTTGTTGTTGCAAATGCTAATTGTAGTATAGTGTCAAATGCAGTAACACTTTCTGTAAATACTATAACAGGGATTTCTCCAATTGCCACTGATGTAACCCTATGTTATGGCGCTAATTATTCTTATACTGTTACCACTTCTTATCCTTCTAATATTGTGTCTTATCAATGGAAAAAGTTAGTAACATCTGGTGTCTGGGATAATATTAGTAATGGTGGAGCATATTCAGGTGCTAATACTGCTACGTTGACTATAACTGGAGGCACGCCAGCAGAAAGCGGAGAATATCGCGTATTTATTACTTTTAACAATTCTACTACACAATGCTCTGTAGATAGTTCAAGTAGAACACGTAAGCTTACTTTTTTACCACAGTTAACTACGCCAGTGACTACGATTACTCAGCCAACATGTTTGACTCCTAGTGGAACTATTACGGTAACGGTTCAAAGTGCTGCCGATACTTATAGTTTTGATAATGGAGCCAATTTTCAATCAAGTAATGTGAAATCAGGATTAGGAGTTGGATCTTATAATGTAATTATAAAAAATTCAGCAGGATGCTTGTCTCCAGTAACTAATTGTCAGATAATAAGTGAAACCTCAATATGGAATGGTAGCTGGATTAATGGACTTCCCGATGCTAACAGAGGTGTTGTATTCGAACAAGATTTTAGTTCTACAAGTGATTTAGTAGCCTGTTCTTGTCAGGTAATTAATGGTGCAAATGTGGTTATAAATGGTACGAATACTTTAAAAATTACTAATGCTGTTGCTGTTGTTAGTGGTTCTTTAACTTTTGAAAACAACTCTAGTTTAGTTCAGGTCAATGAAAGTCCTACGATTAACTCTGGGAGTATTATTTATAAACGTAATACTTCGCCGTTAAATCGTTATGATTTTACCTATTGGTCTTCGCCAGTAGCAGATATGACTTTGGGTCTTCCTTTAGTAGGCTTATCACCAGAAACATTCTATGACAAATATTTTAGTTATAATAATGCCTGGGTTTCAGTACCCCGAGAAACTGTTATGAGTAAAGGGACTGGGTATAGCGTTAGAGCTCCGCAGACTACAGAAATTAGCGGTAATCCTCTTCCTTTTTCAGCAATTTTTAAAGGAATACCACATAATGGCTTGGTAACTTTAACATCATTAGCAGGAAATCAGGCTCATTTATTAGGGAATCCTTATCCTTCAGCAATTGATGCGGATATTTTTATAGACTTGAACTCAAGTGTTCTGGAAGGTACTCTTTATTTCTGGACACATAATTCGCCACCTAGTGATGCTGTTCCCGGAGATAAAAAGTATAATTATACTACTAATGATTATGCTACTTACAATAGGACAGGTGGAGTAGGAATAGGAAAAGCTGCTGACACTGATGGAATAATTAAGAAGATACCAACTGGAAATATTGCAGCGGGTCAGGGTTTTTTTGCGCCTCTAAAAGCAACAGGAAATGTAGTGTTTAACAATACTATGCGGATTTCAGGAGGAACTTCAGGAGAGGATAATTCTCAATTCTTTAAGTTAGGAACTAATTCTAAAACGGCTACTTCTGGAACAGAGAAAAACCGAATTTGGTTGAATTTAACTAATAGTGAAGGTGCTTTCAAACAAACCTTAATAGGCTATGTTACTGGAGCAACTAATGATTATGATGATGGCTTTGATGGAATATCTTTTGATGGTAATGAATATATCGACTTTTATAGTGTCAACAATAATAAGAATCTAGTTATTCAGGGGCGTGCTTTGCCATTTGTTAAAAAAGATAGTGTGGCTTTAGGATATAATACGACTCTTAAAGGTGAATTTCAAATTAGTATTGATCACACCGATGGAAGTCTTAGCACGCATGATATATTTCTAGAAGATAAAGAATTAAGAATACAACATAATCTTAAAAAGAAAGCTTATACTTTTACTACCGAAGAAGGTGTGTTCAATAATCGTTTTATATTGCGCTATAGAGATAAAAATAATCTTGAAGACGATTTGAATCTTGATGCATCAGAGGAAGGTCTCGATAAAGGAGTTATCATTTCTGTTAAAGATAGAATAATTACAATAAATTCTGAATTGACTACATTAGAAAATCTAGTGCTATATGATATAAATGGAAGGAAAATATTTCAGAAAAATAAAGTGAATAACAAAGTGTTTATTGTTCCTGAATTGATTTCGAGTAACCAAATCATAATGGTTGATGTATTATTATCAAATGGTAAAAAGCTCAGTCGAAAGATTATTTATTAATGATTTGAAAATTTAAAATGTCCCGTAATACGGACATTTTTTTTGATAATTATAACAATTTTTAGCTGCGAATACATAATTAATTCTGTGTTTTAAAAAATTGTTTCTCTATGGTATAGTTTTTTTTACCGCAAAGTTTAGTAAAGGTTTTTAAGAAAAATTCACTAAGCAGTTAGTTTCTCTAATAGAGCCCCAATTTCTATTTTCCAGTTTATCAATATTAGTATAATGCTATTCGTTACTAATTTCTTTTAGTACAATATTGATAGTGTTGATTTATTCTTCTAAATTTTAATTTATTGGCAATTAGGGTTTTATTTCATTGTTTGATGCGGTGTCTTCCTCTGCTAAAATTACAGGGAAAGCGCTTTTTATTTAGAAAATTTTCATGAATCAGATACACGATTATCTGTTTTCTTTCTAATTCATTTTTATATCCCTCAATTTTTGTTCCAGTTCTTCATGACATCACCCCTGAAAAAGACAATGATGTTTTGTCTTTTGGATGGTTTTTTGATAGTATAGGTTGCGTAATGAATCGAAAATAGTGAGTAAGTTTTTTATTGAGACTGAATGTGCTTTTTTGAATGTAATTATTTGTTCATAACTGTTTAAAAAATCAATTCAATATTACAAGAATTGTTTTTTGCTTATGTTTTTGGCAAGAATAGTAAAGTGAAAGTTTTTTTTCAACAAATAAAATAGATCTTTAATCCCTTTTGTAAAAATTAATTATAGAGATAAGATTCGAATTTTACCTTAGTTTTTGACAATTATAGTTGATTAACGTTAATAAATGTATATCAACGATTATATTTTAGTTGTTGATTATTAGTGGCTTACTTTAATATACTCTTTTGTTAAGATTTAGGATTGTTTAATTTATAATTCGAAACTTATGAGACTATTTCTACTTCAACTCGTTGTCTTGCTTCTTGCTACAACAAATGGAAATGCGCAATATACTATTACTGGGTCTGTAAATTCAAGTTCGTATTCATGTGCTACATTTTCAGGTAATTCAGTTATTTATATTGGGAATGGAATAACTAATACAAATTTATTAATGAATCAGACTTTAAATTTGTATAATTCCTGTTCTTTAGGTCCAATTCAGTTTATTATTAGAAATAATGCTTCGGTTGATTTTTCTCCGGGCAATGAACGTTTGGTTTTGCCAGAAGGTTCTTCTATAATAGTAGAAACTGGGGGAAGCTTAATAGGAGGCAGTTGTAATGCTTCTGAAAGAATATATATAGGTGCTGAATTAATTGCTAGTTGTAATGGTGGTGCCGGAGCAGACTATACTTTTAATCAATTAGTTCTTAATGGAGGTTTTAATTATGTGAAAGCAACTTCTAATCCAGTTTGTGGATCTGGAACCGCATTCATTAATGTCTCTAAAATTCCAACTCCTACAGCAGCTACTACATATAATTTATATACAACAGCGACTGGTGGAAGTGCCGTTTCAAGTATAGTATCAACTACCAGTCCTTATTCCACAACTTTAATTACGCCAACAATTACTTCGACCACCACTTATTACGTTTCGGCTACTACTGGCTCAATAACTACACCAAGAAGAGAAGTCGTTGTAATTGTAAATCCTATTCCAACAATAACAAGTACAACTCCATCTTCGATATGCGGGGGTGGTATAGTAACATTAGGAGCGACAACTTCTGTGGGAACGATTAATTGGTATTCGGCAGTTTCAGGAGGGACTTCATTAGGAACAGGGACAACTTTTAGCACTCCTTCTATTTCAAACTCAACAACATATTATGTTGCTGCTACTAATGCTGGCTGTACAACTCCTTCGAGAACAGCTGTTACTGCAACCGTAAACCCTTTTCCTGTCATTATTAGTCAGCCTGTAAGTCAATTAGATTGTGAAGGCAATCTTGTGAATTTTAAGGTAGTAGCTTCTGGTTCAGGATTAACATACTCCTGGCAATATAAAAAGCCTACTGATGCAAGTTTCATAACACTTACAGGTAATGAAAATAATACATCTTATCCTTTCAGTCCTGTTTTAAATGAAATTCAGATAGCAAATGCAGGAAGTGCCCAATATCCTAATGGAACACAATTTAGAGTTGTTGTTTCTAATGCTAATTGTAATATAACTTCTAATATTGCCACACTTACTATAAATGAAATTACCAATGTTACTGGAGGTACTAATGTTACTCAGTGTTTTGGTACCAATTATTCATATACGGTTACAACTTCTTATCCGGCTAATGTGGTTTCTTATCGATGGAAAAAATCAGTAACTTCCGGAGTTTGGGATGAAATTAGTGATAGCGCGATTTATTCAGGAGCTACCACCGCAACATTAAGTATTATAGGAGGAACTCCTGCTGAGAGTGGAGAATATCGTGCGTATATTACTTTTAAATCTTCGGGTACCGATTGTAGTGTAGCAAGTACAACCAGACCTCGTAAAATCACTTTTCTACCACAGTTGACAACACCACAAGTAACGATTAAGCAACCAACATGCTTATTAAATACAGGGATAATTACAGTTACTGTTCAAAATGCAACTGATGTTTACAGTTTTGATAACGGATTGAGTTTTCAAATCAGTAATGAAAAGTCAGGTCTAACAGCTGGTTCTTACAACATAATTATAAAGAATACGGAAGGCTGTGTTTCTTCTGTTACTACCTGTCAAATAATTGCTGTAGGACTGCCTTCAATATGGAATGGGACTTGGGTTAATGGACTTCCAGATGCTAACAGAGGTGTTGTTTTTGAGCAGGATTTCAATTCAATAAATGATATAGAAGCTTGTTCTTGCCAAGTTAAAAATGGGGCAGACGTAATTATTAATGGAGACCATACTTTGAAAATTACTAATGCTGTTGATGTTATAAGTGGTACACTGACTTTTGAAAATAATGCCAGTTTAGTTCAGGTCAATGAAAGTCCTACAATTAACTCTGGAAGTATTATTTATAAGCGTAAGACTTCGCCGCTAAATCGTTATGATTTTACCTATTGGTCTTCGCCGGTTGCAGGTATGACTTTAGGGAAATTATCACCATCAACATTCTATGATAAATACTTTAATTATAATAACGGCTGGGTTTCTGTACCACGTGAAACTCCTATGAATAAAGCCGAAGGATATAGTGTTAGAGCACCTCAAACAACAGCAATTAGCGGTAATCCTCTTCCTTTCTTAGCGACTTTTGAAGGAGTGCCACACAATGGTTTGGTTATTCTAACATCATTAGCTGGAAATCAAGCCCATTTATTAGGAAATCCTTATCCATCAGCAATTGATGCGGATGTTTTTATAGATTTGAATTCGAATGTTTTAGAAGGAACTCTTTATTTTTGGACACATAATTCTCCACCAAGTTCAGCTACTCCAGGAGATAAAAAATACAATTATACAACTGTTGATTATGCTACTTACAATAGAACAGGGGGGATAGTAACTGCGAAAGCTGCTACTAGCGGAGGATTGCCACCGACAGGAAACATTGCAGCGGGTCAGGGTTTTTTTGCTCCTCTAAAAGCAACAGGAAATGTAGTGTTTAACAATACTATGCGAATTTCAGGAGGAACTTCAGGAAAGGATAATTCTCAATTTTTTAAGTTAGGAACTAATTCTAAAATGACTACTTCTGGAGCAGAGAAAAACCGAATTTGGTTGAATTTAACCAATAATCAAGGTGCTTTCAAACAAACCTTAATTGGTTACATAACAGGAGTAACTAATGATTATGATGGCGGATTTGATGCAGTAACTTATGATGGAAATCAATATGTTGATTTTTATAGTGTAAATCAGACTAAGAATTTATCTATTCAGGCACGTGCATTGCTGTTTGTTATAAAAGACAGCGTAGTTTTAGGCTATAAATCGACAATTAAGGGTGAATTTCAAATTAGTATTGATCACACAGATGGAAGTCTTAGCACTCTTGATATATTTCTAGAAGATAAAGAATTAAAAATACAACATAATCTTAAAAAGAAAGCTTATGCTTTTACTACCGAAGAGGGTGTTTTCAACAATCGTTTTATATTGCGTTATACAGATAAAAATAAGATTGAGGGAAATTTGAATCTTGATGCTTTAGAAGAAGGTATTGAAGCGGCAGTTATCATCTCTGTTAAAGATAGAATAATTACAATAAATTCTGAATTAACAACATTAGAAAATTTAGTGCTATATGATATAAACGGAAGAAAGTTATTTCAGAAAAATAAAGTGAATAAAAAAGTATTTGTTATTCCTGAATTGATTTCGAGTAACCAAATCATAATGGTTGATGTATTATTATCAAATGGTAAAAAGTTCAGCCGAAAGATTGTTTATTAATGATTTGAAAATTTAAAGTGTCCCGTAATAGGGGCATTTTTTTTGATAATTATACTAATTTTTAGCCACGAATGCACCAATTAATTTGTGTTCTAATAAATACCTTTCTCTACTGTATAGTTTTTTTACCGCAAAGTTTCCTAAAGTTTCCCAAAGTTTCGCAAAGATTCGCAAAGGTTTAGCAGAGTTCAGCAAAGATTTTTTCTTCGTTTTCTTTACGGTAAAACTACCCACGGATAGTGCTGATTTTATCTCAAAAAGAATAAAAAACTTTGCGTCTCTTCGCGCTACTCTGCGAAATTTTTGCGGTTAAAAACACGCTACATCTTAAAACCAAAACTCAAATAAAACCGGATGTAGTCAAAAAGCTAATAGCTTGCTTTTCAGTAAGCTGAATACAATTGCTTGAATTGTGAAATGAATACTCAAAAACAGGCTACTTAACGACTATAAATGCCGATAAACGACTTTGTTTTAAGCGACTGTTTTGATTGATTTATTTTGATTGATAATTTAAAAGTTAGCCCCCTTTTAATTTTAAAATCTACTACTATGAAGAAAAATTACTTTTTATATATAAATTACTGGACTTTAGTTTTATTATTAGTTTCTTTTTTGTCTTTTGGACAATCACCTCAAACATATAATAGTTCCGGAACTTTTACTGTTCCTGCTGGTGTTATTAATGTAAATGTCCAAGTTTGGGGAGCTGGAGGAGCTGGAGGAGGATCTACAGCTAATGGCAATGGAGGTTCTGGTGGAGGTTCTGGTGGCTATACTACAAATCCTAGTTTTTCAGTTAGTCCCAATACTAGTATTAATTACACTGTTGGCATAGGAGGTATTGGAAGTACAGGTGTAAATGGTACATCTGGAGGGCAATCAACTTTTTCTAGTTTGATAGCGAATGGTGGGACTGGAGGAACTGCAAATAGTGGTTCGGGAGGGGTTGGAGGTACAGCAACTGGAGGTTCTACGAATACAATAGGTAGCGTTGGAGGTAATGGTGGTGGAAATACTGGTGGAAATGGGGGTAATGCTCCTGCTTCTGGCGGAACTGGAGGTTCTGGTAGAAGTAATACTAATGGTAATGTTGGAAATTCCCCTGGAGGCGGAGGAGGCGGAGGAGAAGCCGATTATTATTATGATCCAGTTTGGTATGATTGGTTTAGATATTCTACAGATCCATATGGAGGAGGTAATGGAGGAAATGGTCAAGTAAGAGTTTCTTGGACTTGTCCTACATACGCATTAACCTCTGCAGCTTCTGCAACTCCTATCTGTAGTGGTGGAACTTCTACAGTAACACTTACTTCTACTACATTGCCAGCGGGTACTTATACGGTTACTTACAATACCTCTAGTTCTCCAACAAGTACTGGCAATACTGCTATTATGACATTTAGTGATGGTACAGGAACATTTGTTACAAGAACCTTAACAGCTGCAAGTACTATTACTGTAACTAATCTTTCAAGTGGCACAGCTCCATCAATTTGTTCTAGTGCTATTAGTTCTAATAATACTGCTATGGTGACAGTAAATACATCATCAGTTGCGCCAACTGGTATTACAGGAACTACAACTATTTGTAATGGAAGTTCTACTACACTTACAGTAAATGGTGGAACACTAGGGACAGGGGCTACAGCACAATGGTTTACAGGTTCATGTGGAGGAACATCGGTAGGAACTGGTAATAGTATTACTGTTTCTCCAACATCAAATACAACTTATTATGTTCGATATAGTGGTACTTGTAATACAACGACATGTGCTTCACAATTAGTGACAGTAGAGACTTTGCCAGTTGTAAATGCTGGAGCAGATGTTTGTAGAACGAATAATGGTAATTTTACATTGTCAGGATTTAGCCCATCAGGGGGTACTTGGACACGAGTGTCTGGAACTGCTAATGTAACTTCAGCTGGTGGTGTTAGTAATGTTACAAGTCCGAGTACTACTATTTTCCGTTATACTGTAACAAATAGTTGTGGATCGGTCTCAGATGATGTAGTGGTTTCAAGAGGTAATCCCGATACACCTGGTTTGATTGCAGGACCTTTAACAGCATGTCAGGGAGCTATAGGCCTAGTTTATAGCGTATCAGCTGTTGCAAACGCAACGAGTTACAATTGGTTTTTTCCTGATAGTAATTGGCAGATAACTTCAGGAGCAGGAACTAATTCGGTTACTGTAAGATTAAATTCAGGAGCAGGAACAGGTAATGTATATGTAAGTGCCAGTAATGGTTGTGGTACAGGTAATGCGCGCTATGATAAATGGGTTGTTGTTAGTACTCCAACAATTGCAGGAACAGTAACTCCAGCTAATACAAATGTCTGTTCAAGTTCAAATAGTACTAATCTTTCTTTAAATGGAAATACTGGAAGTGTTTTAAGATGGGAATCTTCTTTAGATAATTTTGCTGGAGGTACAATTACTACAATTAATAGTACAGGAAGTTCTATAACTGCATCGAATGTTACAGTAGATACTTATTACAGGGCAGTTGTTCAAAATGGTGGTTGTGATGTACAATATTCTAATTCAGTTAAAATAACCGTATATGGTAGTTTAACCACGCCAAGTTCTATTAGTGGATTAAGTGCACAATGTGCTGGTAATACATCGCAGGTTTATAGTGTAAACCCAGTGACTAATGCGACAAGTTATAATTGGACATTACCTGCGAACTGGACTATAATCTCCGGTAGTGGTACAAACAGTATAACTGTTAATATTCCAAATAATGGAGCTACGGGAAATGTATCTGTAAATGCTGCTAATACTGGTTGTGGAACTTCTAATTCAATCTCTCAATGGGTTGTTGTTAGTTCAGCTACAATTGCAGGAACAGTAACTCCAGCTAATACAAATGTTTGTTTACCAGGTAATAGTACTAATCTTTCTTTAAATGGAAATACTGGAAGTATTTTAAGATGGGAGTCTTCTTTGGATAATTTTTCTGGAGGTACAATTACTACAATTAATAGTACAGGAAGTCCTATAACTGCATCAAATGTTACAGTAGATACTTATTACAGGGCAGTTGTTCAAAATGGAGGTTGTAATATACAATATTCTAATTCAGTTAAAATAACCGTATATGGAGCTGTTGCGGTTCCTGGTGCAATTTCCATGAATGGTGTAGCTTATCCAGAAAATGGAAATGCTAATTATTGTCCTTCTTCATCTGTTGTGCTTAGTATCAATCCAGTACCGAATGCAACAACTTATGTTTGGACAACTCCTCCTGGTTGGACTCTAGTAAGCGGACAAGGAACTACAAGTGCAACTTATATAACAGGGAATAGTTCTCAAAGTGAGAATGTCACCGTTTCTGCTAGTAACAGCTCAATATGTAATAGTCCTGGGAGTAGGTATTTTTATTTGTATTTAGGTAATGTTTCTTCACCAATAAGTATAACCACACAGCCATCGACTCCAACAGCAACATGTTCAGGTAGTGGAACACAAACAATGTCTGTAGTTGCTACAGGATCTGGATTAACTTATCAATGGAGGAAAGATGGGATAAATATATCAAATGGAGGGGTTGTCTCTGGAGCGACAACAGCTACCTTGATTTTGACAAATCCCACAACAGCTGATGCTGGTAGTTATGATGTAGTTGTAAGTGGTACATGTACACCGTCAGTTACTTCAACTGCTAGAACAGTTACGATAAATACAGTTCCTGTAGTTACAACAGCGTCTGCTCAAAGTTTTTGTGGTAGTGCTACGGTTGCAAATTTAACAGGTACAGCATCATCAGGAAGTGTTATTGATTGGTATGCAAATTCATCAGGTGGTACTGCTCTTACATCAGGAACGGCTTTATCTTCTACAACATATTATGCGCAATCAAGGAATACCACTACAGGTTGTGTAAGTTCGACAAGAACATCTGTTGTAGTTACGATAAATACAGTTCCTGCAGCACCAATAGTTGGAACGATAACTCAACCTAACTGTTCAGTGCTTACAGGAAGTGTAAATTTAAGTGGTTTGCCATCTTCGGGATCTTGGATTATAACTGCAACACCAGCTACCGCTGGTTTGACAGGTACAGGAGCTACAACTACTATTACAGGTTTAACAGGAGGTACAACTTATACTTTCACGGTTTCTAATGGAAGTTGTAATTCGTCAGCTTCAGCTAATGTTGTAATAAATATACCGCCAGCTCTTGTTACATGGAATGGTTCAAATTGGTCATCTACTCCTACTATTAATAATAGAGTAGAGTTTCTTGCTAATTATTCGTCAGGATCTAATGCTAATTCTCCTGCGAATGTAGATGCTTGTTCTTGTCAGGTTAAGAATAATGCGGTAGTAGTTTTTAATACGGGGCATACTTTAAAAGTAATAAATGAGCTCCAGGTTGTTGCTGGTACATTAACATTTGAAGATGATGCCAGTTTAGTTCAGGTTAATGATGCTGCTTTGAATTCAGGAAATATCATTTATAAGCGTGTGACTTTACCGCTAAATCGTTATGATTTTACCTATTGGTCTTCGCCAGTTAAAGATATGAGTTTAGGTCTTCCTTCAGTAGGGTTATCACCAACAACATTCTATGATAAATACTTTATTTATAATAATGCTTGGGTGTCAGTACCTCGTACTACCGTTATGATTAAGGGTGAAGGATATAGCGTTAGAGCACCGCAAACAACAGCAATTATTGGTAATCCTCTTCCTTTTTTAGCGACTTTTACAGGAGAACCACATAATGGCGAAGTAAAAAAGACGCTAACTGGAAATAGAGTTTATCTTATAGGTAATCCATATCCATCTGCTATTGATGCAGATCAATTTTTAGCTTTAAATTCATCAGTTTTGCAAGGAACGCTTTATTTCTGGACTCATAATTCGCCACCAAGTGATGCTTTTGTTGGAGATAAAAGGTATAATTACACGACCAATGATTATGCTACTTATAATAGAACAGGTGGGGTAGGAACAGGAAAAGCTGCTACTACTGGAGGATTACCACCGTCTGGAAAAATTGCATCGGCTCAAGGTTTTTTTGCTCCAGCTAGTGCTGCAGGAGGAGAGTTAGTTTTTAATAATTTGATGCGCTTGAGTACTACAGGAGCTGTATTAGATAACACACAGTTTTTTAAATTGAGTACTAATTCTAAAACAGCTAAAACAATAACAACGGCTAAGACAGAGAAAAACCGTATCTGGTTGAATTTGACTAATAGTGAAGGTGCTTTCAAACAAACTTTAATTGGTTATGTTACAGGAGCAACTAATGATTATGATGGAGCATTTGATGGGGTGACTTATGATGGTAATCAGTTTATTGATTTTTATAGTGTAAATAATGAAGTAAATCTATCTATTCAGGGACGTGCTTTGCCTTTTGTAAAAAAGGACAGTGTAGCTTTAGGATATAAATCGACTATTAAAGGTGATTTTAAAATTAGTATTGATCAAATTGATGGTAGTTTGGCTACTCAAAATATCTTTTTGGAAGATAAAGATTTAAAAGTATTACATGATCTTAAAAAAGAGGCGTATACTTTTAGTACTGAGAAAGGAGTATTCAATAATCGTTTTGTATTACGTTATGCTGATAAAAATGCAGTAGATGAAGTAATCGTTCCTGAAGTACCAGGAAAAGATTCAAATGCAGCAGTTATTGTTTCAGTTAAGAATGGGGAAATCAAGATAAATGCTACAGCAACAAAATTAGATAAGGTGATTGTGTATGATATGGCTGGAAGAAAGCTGTTCCAAAAAAATAAAGTGGATACTAACATATTAGTGATTCCTAATTTTTTTTGGAATCATCAGGGATTAGTAGTCGATATTGTATTGACTGATGGTACAAAACACAGCAGAAAAATTATTAATTAATTTAGAAAATTGATTTATAAAAATCCCGATTGCGTCCTGTAATCGGGATTTTTTGTAATTATACTGCAAAGATTTGTATTTTTTCGCCACTAATTAATCAGTCTTAATCTATGACGAAATAATTAATTGTATATGTAGTTTTTGACTTTATTTTATTGTTAAAACAGGTATTTTAACGATGAAAAACTTCCTTTAAGCGATTTTTTTATTAATTTTATCTCAGATTTTTAGACCCCCTAAAAAATCAAATGAGCTTGATAAATTTTGTCAGGCTGTTTGTTTATTTTTTTAAATGTAGGGGTCATGAAAAAAATCTACTTTCCTTTTAATTTACCATTAAAAAGGTTTAAAACCTTCTGTTTTTTATTGGTAATTTTTTTATCAATCTCTTCTTATGGGCAAGATGTTAAGAATCATCTGCATAATTCTTTGCCTGGATCAGGAACTTTAGAGATACCCGCAGGTGTAGGTATGTCTGGGAACTCAATAAAAGTTCAAACTTGGGGAGCTGGTGGTGGTGGTGGTGGTCCTGCAACACTATTGGGTCTTCTTAATGTGCTCAATGTAGGTGGCGGTGGAGGCGGTGGTGCATTCCATGAGGGAAGTCTAAATAATGTAGGTGAAGATCCAGACAATATAAAAATTGCTTACACTATTGGAGCAGGAGGAGCAGGAGGAACTCCTACTACTGTTGATGGAAGAAATGGAGGGAATTCATTTTTTTCTACTGTCTCAGCTAATGGTGGTAAAGGAGGAGCAGCTGGAATACTTTTAGGAGGAATATTAAATTTGTATGCTTCGAATGGGATAGGTGGCCAAGGAGGTCAGGGAGGCAATTTTTCTGGAGGGGATGGTTTTACAGCTGGTCTTCTGGGGCAAGGTATTGGTTTAGTGAGTGGCGGCGGTGGTGGTGGTGCCGGTTCTGGTGGCGCTGGTAAAGGCAGTAATGTTGATATACTTTCTCAGGCAGGTGGAGCAGGCGGAATAGCTAATGGAAGTGATGGCGGAGCAGGCGGTAAAGGTGGAGATGGTATTACTGCTTCAAATTTGACTCATGGTAATGGATTAGCTGGTGGTTTTCCGGCAGGAGGTGGAGGAGGAAGTATTACTGTGTTAGATGTAATAGGTCTTTTTGGTCGTCCATCAGGAGGTGCAGGAGCTAATGGTCAAATAAAAGTAACTTATACTTGTCCAGTTTATACTGTTTCAAATATTACTGCTGATCCTGTATGTGTTGCACCTGGAACTACTGTTGTGACCTTGAATGGTTTTTTGCCTATAGGAAAATATACTGTAACTTATGATGTTAGCTCTCCTTCACAAACCGGACTTCAGGCAGCTAATGTAAGGGTTACTACAACAGGAACTCTAAAGTTTACAGTAACAGGTTTAACGACTGTAGGGACAAGCCGAATAACTATAAAAAATATAAGATCAGTTGATTGTTCAACTAATATAGATAAATACGTTGATGTAACTGTAAATCCTAATTTAAATGCAAGTGTTAGTATTGCAGCTTCTCCATCTGGGGCTATTTGTTATGGTACACCAGTAACTTTTACAGCTACGCCAACTAATGGAGGAACAGCACCAGTGTATCAATGGAGAATAAATGGAGTAAATGTTGCGGGTGCTAATGCTGTAACTTATACTAATTCGACTTTAATAAATGGTGATGTAGTTAGTTGTGTGATGACATCAAATGCTTCTCCTTGTCTTACAGGAAGCCCGGCAACATCTAATTCTATTACAATGACAGTGTCAGGACCAGCGGCAAACCCAGTTACTGTTTGTATTGGAGGTGCAGGAAGTTTAACAGCATCGGGTTGTGTTGATGGAAGTGCTGTTTCGGTTGCGAAAAATCCAAGCGCTAGAACAAATTCGAGTACAGGTTCAAGTTGGACTATAAATACAGCTACTGCTTCTTCTAAAGTAACTGTTGGAATACTTGGAAGTGAAAGTGTTATAACTAATAATCTTCAGGCTACAACATTTGGTTTTGCCATTCCCTCAAATGCTAAAATTACAGGAATACAAGTTGTTGTAAATAGATATAGTAGCGATAATAGTAGTTCTAGATATGTTAGAGATAATACTATACAGTTAATAAAAACTACTGGGGTAGTAGGGGTTAATAAAGCAGTAACCGCTAGTAACTGGTTGATTACTTCAAGTAACGTTAATTATGGAAATGAATCTGATTTATGGGGTACAACATGGACACCAGCAGAGATTAATAGTTCAAGTTTTGGAGTTGCCTTGGCGGTAAATATTAGTGCTTCGGGTCTGTTAGGGGATGTAACAACAGCTACTGTGAGTTCTATAGGGATTACAGTTACTTATTATATTCCAAATCCTGTAAATTGGTATACGGTTTCATCTGGAGGTACATCAATAGGTACTGGTACTTCTTTTAATCCAGTTGGAGTTGCTAATTCAGGATTAGCTAATACAAATATTGCAGGAACACATACATATTATGCCGCCTGTTCTTCTGCGCCAGAATGTAGAACACCTGTTAAGTTTATCATTAGTGGTGTGCCTACTATAGCTACTATTTCTACACCAGCAGCATTATGTACTGGAGGTATATTGAATCCATCAGTTCCATCAATTACCACTAACAGTTCTGTAATTACTGCATCTGGTTGGCAATTAGAAACCGCAGTTGGAAGTGGTACTTATGCGAATTTGACAGTTCCTTATACGGTTTCTTTAGCTGATAGTGGTAAACATATTAGGTATTATGTTAACGCCAACTGTGCAACAGTATATAGTGATCCTGTATCAATAACAGTAAATAGTATTCTTGCACCTGTAATAGGTACTCCTACAGAACCTATTTGTACTGCGCCTACAGCAAATGTGGTTGTAAATGGTTTGTCAGGAAGCTGGATAATAAATGCTACACCTAATGTAGGATTGACAGGTTTAACAGGTTCAGGAGCAACTGCTACAATTGCAGGCTTAACACCGGGAACAACTTATAATTTTACATTTTCTAATGGAAATTGTACATCTGCAAATTTTTCAGTTGTAGTAAAGAAATTGCCTGTAAAAACATGGAAAAATGGTGTGTGGGATGGTGCTGATCCAACAATCGATGAAAAAGTACTATTCGAATCAGATTATAATATAAATAAGAGTGTTACGGCTTGTTCTTGCGAAGTAAAATCAGGTGCTGTTGTTGTCTTTAATTCAGGGTATTATTTGAAATTAAGAAATGAATTAATCGTAGATTCTAATGGTTCGCTTACTTTTGAAAATAATGCGAGTTTGGTTCAAATAAATAATGTGTTAAATACAGGAATTATTAACTACAAGCGTATTACTACACCGGTAAATCGTTATGATTTTACCTATTGGTCTTCGCCAGTTGTAGGTATGACTTTAAAACAATTATCTCCTGGAACATTCTATGATAAATATTTTAAGTATAACAATGCCTGGGTGTCTATAGTTCGCGAAACAGCTATGGACATAGGGGAAGGTTATAGTGTTCGAGCACCACAGATAATTGCTATTAGCGGAAATCCTGCAAATTATCCGGCAGTTTTTAAAGGAGTGCCTTTTAATGGTGAAATAAGAAAGAATTTAGCAGGTGATAAAGTGTATTTATTAGGGAATCCTTATCCATCAGCTATAAGTGCAGATGCATTTTTATTAGCAAATGAAACAAAATTACAAGGAACTCTTTATTTCTGGACACATAATTCCCCTCCTAGTGAGTACATCAGTGGGGATAAAAAGTATAATTATACAGCTAATGATTATGCTACTTATAATCGTACAGGTGGTACGGCTACAAAAGCTGCTATACCGGATTCTAATTTAAATTATCCGGATATTAATTCTAATATTCCTAATGGTTATATTACTGCTGCCCAAGGCTTTTTTGCTCCGACAAGTGTAGTGGGAGGGGAAATAGTTTTTAATAACAGTATGCGGCTTTTGACTAATGAAGTAATGGATAATTCACAATTTTTCAAATTGAGTGATACATCAAAATCAAATGTAACAGATGCTACAACGACAATAGAAAAAAACCGTGTATGGTTGAATTTAACGAATGAAGAAGGTGCTTTTAAGCAAACATTGGTGGGCTATATTACGGGGGCAACTAATGATTATGAAGGAAAATTTGATGGTGTAAGTTATGATGGAAATGAATACCTGGATTTTTACAGTGTGAGACAAGATTTGAATTTAGCTATTCAGGGGCGGGCTTTACCTTTTCAGGAAAAAGACAGTATTGTGTTAGGTTATAAATCGGCTATAAAAGGAGATTTTAAAATTAGTATTGATCATTTGGATGGGGTTTTGTCAAATCAGCAGATTTTTGTTGAAGATAAAGATCTACAAGTGCTTCATGATCTTAAAAAAGCGCCTTATTCTTTTACTACCGAAAAAGGTATTTTTAATAATCGATTTGTATTACGATATGAGGATAAAAATGCTGTAATTGAAGATGTTGATGTTCCTGTTGAGGGTGTGGTAATTTCGACTAAAAATAAAATAATTACTATTGCCGCTGACGATGCTATAATTGAAACTGTTGCTGTTTATGATTTTTCAGGAAAACTTGTATATGCTGATAATGAGGTTAATCTGGAAAGCACAACCATTAGTAATTTATCAACTGCTCATCAGGCTTTAATTGTGCAGGTTGTATTAGAAAATGGTAAAAAAGCAGTAAAGAAAATAATCTATTGATATAACTTAAAACCATAACCACTTTTAAATAGAAAATCCATCTCGTTTTAAAACGAGATGGATTTTTTTATTAATGTTTGTTGTATTTATTTTCCTTTAACAGATGCTTTAATATTACGTTCGATAGTATGTCCTGGACGAGACCATTTTGGTTTTTCACCTAAAGAAGCATATTTAGAATCGGCTGCTTCGACGGTTTGTGGTTGCACCACTTTTGTAAAAGGTTTTTGCGGATTCAAACCTAACAGTTCGAACATTTTCATGTCTTCGTTAACATCAGGATTTGGAGTAGTTAATAATTTGTCTCCAGCAAAAATAGAATTGGCTCCAGCAAAAAAGCACATGGCTTGTCCTTCGCGACTCATATTGGTTCTTCCTGCTGATAAACGTACTTGAGTTTCTGGCATTACGATACGGGTTGTAGCTACCATTCGAATCATTTCCCAAATTTCAACTGGTTTTTCTTCCTCCATTGGAGTTCCTTCAACAGCAACAAGTGCATTAATAGGCACTGATTCTGGTTGCGGGTTTAAAGTAGAAAGTGCTACAAGCATTCCTGCTCTGTCTTCGATACTTTCTCCCATTCCGATAATTCCTCCGCTACAAACCGTAACATTAGTTTTACGAACATTTTCTATGGTTTCTAAACGGTCTTCAAAAGCTCGTGTTGAAATAACATCTTTATAATAATCTTCAGAAGTATCTAAATTATGATTGTAGGCATATAATCCAGCTTCGGCTAGACGTTGTGCTTGATTCTCAGTAATCATTCCTAGTGTACAACACACTTCCATGTCTAGTTTGTTAATGGTACGAACCATTTCTAATACCTGATCAAATTCAGGTCCGTCTTTTACGTTTCTCCAGGCTGCTCCCATACATACACGGGAAGAACCTGTAGATTTAGCACGCAAAGCCTGCGCTTTTACCTGACTAACACTCATTAAATCATTTCCTTCAACACCTGTATTGTATCGTGCTGCTTGCGGACAATAACCACAATCTTCTGAACAACCTCCTGTTTTTATAGATAATAAAGTAGATACCTGAACCACATTAGGATCGTGGTGTTCTCTATGAATCGAAGCTGCTTCAAAAAGCAAATCCATCATAGGTTTATTATATATAGCGATAATTTCTTCTTTTGTCCAATTGTGTTTTGTAATACTCATTGTATTGTGTGTTTTGATGCGTCAAAAGTAGTCAAATTGTTCAAAATAGCAATGCAATAGCTTTAAAAAGGAATGGAACAGAAAGAACCATATTGGATTAATCTGATGAAAATTGATTGTTCCAATACAACATTAGCAATAGTGTTACAATAACAGAAGAAGCAATACCCTCAAATAATAGAGATATTGAATACATATCAATAGAAGGCTTTCCTCCAAAAAGGAAAGTTTCTGATAGGGATTGTAAAAATTCATCACTTTGTTGTAAATAGCTATAAATAACTAATCCAATAACGCTCAGGATAACTCCAATAACCGAAGTGAATAAAGCTGAGGTTGCATTGGAAACAAACTTCTTCTTTCCTTCATTCAGGTTCATTTGGATAGTTCTATTTACGCCATAAAAAACAAAAAGCACATTTAAAAAACGTAAATAGAATATATGAGTCAGATTTAAAACTTGCATTAGCAAAAAATAAATCCCAATGGCTAAGAAAATGATAAATCCATTTACAATTTCTTTAGGTGGTTTCATTTTGGATTGTTTTAAAATTAAAAAATTAATCTTAAACTAAGGTCGGTGGTTTTTAATAGCTGGTTTTGTTAATCTGATGGATATTTCTTTTTCCAGAATAACATTGATGAAAATGTAACAATTACAACCGATACAATTCCTTCGATAAGTAAAGAAATATTATAAGTCATAACTGAAGGTTCACCTACAAATAATAAGGTGTCAGAAAGTGTTTGAATGTATTCGTCTCCACCTTTGGAGTAAATATAGGCAACTAAACCTGCAATGCTTAAAAGTACACCGGTTAATCCGGTGATTAATGCAGAGATAGCATTTTCGGCAAAATTGGTCTTGCCTTCAGCAACATTAGATTTTAAAGTCTTGTTAACTCCGTAATAAATAAATAGAATATTGAATAATCGTAAGTACACTTGATCAGAAAGTTTTAAAACTTCCATTAACACGAAATAAAGAGCAATACCTATAAAAATAATAACTCCATTATATAATTCTTTTGGCAGTTTCATACGCTTAATTTTTTAAGGGTTAAAAAATAATTGTTTGATAAATAAGGCGTTCTCTATCAAATTTACGTAAAAAAGAGGAGCGATTTTAAAAAAAGAATAGTTTTTTTATTGCAATTTTAAAGAATTTGTAAATAAAAGTGTCTGGATTTTATCTTTTTCGATTTGTTCTTTCAATAAAGCTACAGAATCGAATTTTTGTTCTGTGCGAATGTGTTTCAGGATTGAAACAGTAATTTTTTGATTGTATAAGTCTCCTTCGAAATCTAAATAATGAACTTCAATCGATAATTCCTGTCCGCCAACAGTGGGATTGTGGCCAATGTTCATCATGCCATATACTTTTTGATTATTGATTTGGCTGGACACAATATAAACTCCTTTTGACGGAATAAGTTTGTAGTCTTCTTCGATTTTTAAGTTGGCTGTTGGAAAACCGATAGTTCTTCCCAGTTGTTTTCCCTGAACTACAGTCCCAGTTAAAAAATAATCGTATCCGAGATATTTATTTGCTAAAGTTATATTGCCATCATGAATGGCATTTCTAATTTTAGTAGAGCTTATCGAGATATCATTAATTTCCTGAGCCGATATTTGTTCGACTTCAAAGTTGTATTTTTCGCCAAATTCAATCAAATTATTAATATCGGCAGTTCTGTTTCTTCCAAAACGATGGTCGTAACCAATAATTATTTTGTGGATTTTAAATTGCTCAACCAATACTGTTTTTACAAATTCTTCGGCTGTTAATCTTGAGAAACTTTCGTCAAAAGGATGAATTACTAAATTCTGGATCCCTAATTGCTCTAATAAATTGATTTTTTCAGAAATGGTATTGAGTAATTTTATTTCTGAACTTTCCTGTAAAATCATTCTTGGATGCGGAAAAAAAGTCAGTACAAGACTTTCATATTTTTCATCTTCAGTGTACTGAATTACTTTTTCAAGTATTTTTTTATGCCCAATATGTACTCCATCAAAAGTGCCTAAAGTAAGGATTGTTTTTTTTGAGGAACTGAAATCTTTTATAGAATGAAAAATCTTCAAAGCAATTATTTTATAATGCTGCAAATTTATACTATCTAATTTAAATTTAGCCGTATGCCAATCGTGTTTTTTGAAGTATTTGTGTTAATTCTATCAAAAAAGGAAATATTATTTAATAAATTAAATGCTTCGCTAGGTTTAATTAAAAGCAATTTTGTTGAATCTATTTTGACATAAATACTTTATTTTTGGAAGATAAATATAAGCTGGTCATGAAAATAAATAGTGTATTCGTATTTCTGTTGTTGTGGTTTTCTGTAATTAATGCTCAGGATACAGAACCTTGGAAAAGAATTAATTCTTCTACGACTCAAATTACGAATAAACTTCTTGATAAATCAGAAGTTAATGATGCTGTTTTGTTTCAATTGAATGAACAGGTTTTCAAAGCTCAATTAACTTCGGTTCATGATAAAGGAACTTTAAAATCGGATGTTGTAATTACAATTCCTAATGCTAATGGAGTTTTGGAAAAATTCTCCATTCATGAAGATTCTAATTTCGAACCCGAACTTCAGGCAAAATTCCCGGATATTCGTTCTTATTCAGGAATTGGTATAACAGATACAAAAGCTGTTATCAATTTTAGCATGTCTCCTTTAGGAATTCAAACCATGATTACCCGAAATGGGAATCAAATGGAATTTATAGAAAAAGATACTCAAAATGAGGATTTATATGTTGTTTTTGATTCTAAAAATAAGCTGAAAGAACGTTTGCCTTTTGTTTGTTCTACGGAGAAAACAGTGAATTCGAATAAAAAAACGACAACTCAAAATGCTAAATTAGTTTCGAGTAATCAGGTATTTCGAACTTTAAGATTAGCATTGTCTTGTACTGGCGAATATGCTGCTTTTCATGGCGGTACTGTTAACGGAGCTTTAGCAGCTATGAATGCGACAATGACTAGAGTTAACGGAATTTTTAATCGTGATTTAGCGGTAAAATTAGTAATTATTGCCAATAATAATTTGGTGATATATACCAATGCTTCGACAGATCCTTATTCTGATGCAGGACCGGGAGTGGGTACTTCGACTGTTGCCGGAAGATGGAGTGCAGAATTACAAAATAATTTGAACTCAGTTATAGGAAATGCTAATTATGATATTGGACATTTATTTGGTGCGTCTGGTGGTGGTGGAAATGCAGGTTGTATCGGTTGTGTTTGCGATACTGGCAAGGGTAGCGCTTATACTTCGCCATCTAATAATATTCCTATAGGTGATGCTTTTGATATTGATTTTGTGGCACATGAAATGGGGCATCAGTTAGGGGCTAATCATACTTTTTCTCATGAACTGGAAGGGGCTGGTGTAAGTGTTGAGCCGGGAAGCGGTTCTACGATTATGGGATATGCGGGAATTACTACTGATTATGATGTTGAACAGCGTTCTAGTGACTATTTTTCTTTTGCAAGTATTGCTCAGATTCAAAACAATTTGGCAACAAAAAGTTGTCCTGTAGTTTCGACTATAAGTGCTGCTGTGCCAACAGTAAATGCTGGTGCAGATTATACAATTCCTATGGGAACGGCTTTTGTTTTAAAAGGAACAGGAGGGACTTCTTCATCTGCTACTTATGTTTGGGAACAAAATGATTCGGCTACATCGGCCAGTGGTGATTTAAGTATTGCTTCGGGTTCTAAAACGAATGGACCTATTTTTAGATCTTTTCCTCCTGTAAGTACTCCTGTGCGTTATATGCCCGCTTTAGAAAATGTTTTGGCAGGAAGATTGTCAAGCAGATGGGAATCGGTTCCGACAGTTGTCCGAACGCTTCATTTTGTTTTAACCGCCAGAGATAATGCTGCAGAAGGATTGGCTCAGACTATCTCAGATGAAATGATTGTAAATGTTAGTGGATCGGCAGGACCATTTGAAGTGACTTCTCAAAATATAGATAATTTGAGTTGGTTTCAAAACAGCAATCAAACTATTAATTGGAATGTAAATGGGACAAATAGTTTGCCGGGCGCTTCCAGAGTGAATATTAAATTGTCTATAGATAACGGACTGACTTTTCCAATCACTCTGGCTTCAGGAGTTGCTAATGACGGTTCAGAAACTATTGTTGTACCTGATGTTTCGGCTCAGTTTTGTAAAATATTAATTGAGGCTGCTGATAATATTTTTTATGCTGTTAATGCTAAAACATTTTCTATTGGCTATATTGTAGATTCCAGTTGTCAGACTTTTGATTTTGAAGGGAATTTTGTGATTCCTGAGCAGGGAAATTTTGCTTCGCGAGTGGTAAATGTACCTTTATCGTCGTCTGTTGTTAATGTGAATGTAAGTGTAGATGTCACTCATGCTTATTTTTCTGATGTACAAATGGAATTAGTAAGTCCGGAAGGAACTGTTGTGAAATTACTTTATAATGGATGTACAAGTACTAATGGCCGCTTGAAGCTGAATTTTGATGATTTTGGAGGTGCTTTGTCTTGTGGAAATACTACTTTACAAACTGTAGCTCCATTAGGTGTTTTAGGTAATTTTAGTGGTGAAAATCCAAATGGAAACTGGTCATTGCGTATTCGTGACATTTTTACAAATGATACAGGAGTTTTAAATGCAGCTTCGATTACTGTTTGTACTCAGGATTATACTTTGATGCCAAGTGGCGAAATTAATCAGGATTTAAGGGTGAGTTCTAATCCTAATGATGGTAATTTTAATGTAAAATACAATAGTGCTTCTTCTAATGAAGAAATTCAGATTTTAGTTTATGATGTTTCAGGGAAAAGATTATTTGATCAAAAATATTCAAATAATGGCGGCTTTATTCAGGATGTTCAATTGCCAAACAAACCGCAGGCGGGAATTTATTTTGTGGTTTTAATGGATGGAGATGCTAAAAAGACGACTAAAATGATAATAAGATAAGCTGTTGAGATATATAATGAAAAGGCTGGAAAATTTTCCAGCCTTTTCTATTTTCCATTAAAAGATGTCATGGTGTTTTCAAGACCTGCAGTTCCAAAAGATTTAATGATTTCAGAAGCTACTTCCAGTCGTTCAGGAAGGAGTTCTTTTTCCTGGTCGTTCCATTCGCCTAAGACATAATCTACCTGTTTCCCTTTTTTAAATTCGTCACTGATTCCAAAACGAAAACGCGTGTATTGATTCGTATTTAATACTAAATTGATGTTTTTTAATCCGTTGTGACCGCCATCGCTTCCTTTAGGTTTAATGCGGATAGTTCCAAATGAAAGATTTAAATCATCGGTAATTACAAAAATATTCTCCAGCGGAATGTTTTCTTTTTCCATCCAGTATTGAACTGCTTTACCGCTCAAATTCATGTAGGTGTTGGGTTTTAAAAGAAAAAAACTTCTTCCTTTGAATTTGTATTCGGCTAGTGCGCCTAATTTTACGGTTTGGAAATCAAGACTTTCTTTTTTTGCTAAATAATCTAATACTTTAAAGCCAATGTTGTGACGGGTATTTACATATTCGGCGCCTATATTTCCTAAACCTACAATTAAAAATTTCTTCATATTGTCTATGTTTTCTTCTTTTGATGGTGATGAAAACAGTTTTGTAATCCATTTTATCATGGGGCAAAAATAGTATAATTTGCTTATTAGTTGATTTGTTAAATGGGTTTATTTGTTGTTTTGTAAATTAGAAGTGCTGGTCTAGCCCTGACAGCAGCGGTATCCTTTTTCTGGTCTCGTTTTTTTGTAACGGGACCAGAAAAAGATTTAGCGAATGGCAGGTGGATTCGTAATTTGAAAGTACAATGGTTGTTGCTTCTTAAAAAAGCATAGCGCAAAAAAAAGCACCAGTAAAACTGATGCTTTTAAGTATGATTGAAAAAAGATTATTTTTTCTTTCCTTTTGCAGGAGCTTTTGCAGCTTTTGCAGCTTCTTGAGCCGCTTTCATAGCAGCACGAGAAATCTTCACTTGACAAATTACAGTATTGTCTGGGTGCATGATTTTGAAGTTTGGAGTAGGTACTTTAGTAACGTATAATTTGTTACCCATGTCTAAAGGTGTGATGTCTGCTTCAACAAAATCAGGAAGATTTTTAGGTAAAGCTTTCACTTTTAATTTACGGTTACTTATACGTAAATCTCCACCTGCCATAACTCCTTTAGAGTTACCAATGATTTTTACAGGAACTTCAATAGTGATTTCTTTGTCATCATACAATTGGAAAAAGTCAATGTGTAAGATTTTGTCAGAAACAGGGTGAACTTGAATGTCTTGAAGAATCGCGTTGAATGATTTTCCGTTACCCAAGTCGATCACAACTGTGTGAGCGTTTGGAGTGTAAACCAAGTTTTTGAATGCTTTTTCTTCTGCTGAAAAATGAACTGGTTGATCTCCTCCGTATAACACGCAAGGAACCGCTCCAGCATTACGTAAGGCTTTAGTAGCTACTTTGCCCACGCTTTCTCTTTCTGATCCTTTAATTGTAATCGATTTCATTTTAAATATTTATATAGTTATTAATTAAACTCTTTTTGAGTGCTGTTCTTTAGCGCTTTTTGTAGTGAGATTGCTTCGTTCTTCGCAATGACTACATTATAAATTTTCCACTAATGGAGTTGTTGTTTTGTACCATTTGCATTACTTCGGCAAAAAGTGGCGCACAACTTACTACTTTGATTTTCTTTGATTCTCTCTTTAATGGAATAGAATCAGTAACAATTAATTCGCTTAGTTTAGATTCTTCTATTCTGTCATAAGCTTTGCCTGATAAAATAGCGTGAGTACAAATAGCTCTTACGCTTAATGCCCCTCTTTCAATCATTAAATCGGCAGCTTTTGCTAATGTTCCTCCTGTATCAATCATGTCGTCTACAAGGATTACATTTTTTCCTTTTACCTCACCAATTAATTCCATGGTGTCGATAACGTTAGCTTCTTTACGTTGTTTGTAGCAAATAACAACATCAGATTCTAAGAATTTAGAATAAGCATAAGCTCTTTTTGAACCTCCCATATCTGGAGAAGCAATAGTTAGGTTTTCTAACTTTAAGCTTTCTACATAAGGAAGAAATATTGTTGAAGCAAAAAGATGATCTACTGGTTTTTCAAAGAATCCCTGGATTTGATCAGCGTGTAAATCCATTGTCATGATTCTTGTTGCTCCGGCAGCTTCCAGCATTTTAGCAATTAGTTTTGCTCCAATTGGTACTCTGGGCTTGTCTTTGCGATCTTGTCTTGCCCAGCCAAAGTATGGCATAACTGCTGTAATATGTCTTGCTGAAGCGCGTTTTGCTGCGTCAATCATTAATAATAACTCCATTAAATTATCCGTATTAGGGAAAGTAGAGCAAACAATAAATACGCGTAAACCTCTGATAGACTCTTCGTAGGATGGTTGGAATTCGCCGTCACTATAATGTGACATAGAAACTTTACCTAATGGAATGCCGTATTCTTTAGAAATTTTTTCAGCTAGATAGACACTTTGTGAACAAGCAAAAATTTTAGCTTCTGGTTCTTTTTGTGACATTTAATTTGTTGTTTTATTCCGCTGTGCTTTGTAACAATATGACTTGAATGTTTTTTTAAAGTCTTATATATGTATAAATACCTCGGATGGAGTTAGTTAGTATGTGCTGTTTTAACGAGCTGCAAATTTAGAAAATTAATTTGACTGTGAAAGTAAAATTTTAAGATTTTTTCTTAGAATGTTTGAGAATATTTTCTACATTTGCACCGTGTTAAAGGAAAAGACATTTAACTACCATTAAATGTCTCTTTATTGCGTGAAATAACTGTTGTTATTTCTGTCTGCTAAGCCCGGATGGCGGAATTGGTAGACGCGCTGGTCTCAAACACCTGTGGGAAACCGTGCCGGTTCGACTCCGGCTCCGGGTACAAAAGCCTCTTCGAAAGAAGAGGCTTTTTTTATTTTATACCATCAATTAAATTGATTTTTTACTGCGTAATTTATTGTTTTTAGTTAATATTGGAATCTCTAAAAATAGTACCTATGAATCTTAAAAACTCATTTTTTGTCTTAACAATTTTTATTTCTTTATTATTTGGGAATTGTAAAAGTGTTACAGTTAAGCATGATAAAAAAATCAAGGAATCTAAAGCAGAAGTCTTAGCTATTATTGATAAGGTTAATAATCGTTGGCAGGATACACATCCTGAATTGGGTAATTCTTTCTGGCATGTAGCGGCTTATCATACAGGAAATATAGAAGCTTATAAGGTTACAAAAAATAGAAAATATGTGGATTATTCGAATGCTTGGGCAGAGAAAAATCAATGGATGGGAGCCAAATCAAATAATAAGTCTGAATGGAAATACAATTATGGTGAAACGGATAAGTATGTATTGTTCGGTGATTGGCAGATTTGTTTTCAAACGTATATTGATTTATACAATTTTACAGGAAAAAAGGATGACTATAAAATTGCCCGCGCCCGTGAGGTAATGGAATATCAAATGAGTACCGCCGCTAATGATTACTGGTGGTGGGTTGATGGTTTGTATATGGTAATGCCTGTGATGACAAAGTTGTATCATGTAACTGGAAACGAAATGTATTTAGAAAAACTACATACTTATTTAAGCTATGCTAATAGTATTATGTATGACGAAGAATCAAAACTGTATTTCCGTGACGCTAAATATGTTTATCCTAAACATAAAAGTGCCAACGGTAAAAAAGATTTTTGGGCTAGAGGCGATGGGTGGATTTTTGCCGGCTATGCCAAAATTATTCAGGATTTGCCCAAAAATGCAAAGCATAGACAGGAGTATATTAATCGATTTAGAGACATGGCGAAAGCATTGGCAGCTGTTCAGCAAAAAGAAGGTTATTGGACAAGAAGTATTTTAGATCCTGAGCATGCGCCAGGGCCGGAAACTAGTGGTACGGCATTTTTTACCTATGGCTATTTATGGGGAATCAATAATGGAGTTTTGGATAAAAAGACATATTTGCCTGTGGTTGAAAAGTCATGGAATTATTTGATAAATTTTGCTCTTCAGGAAAATGGTACAGTTGGGTATGTTCAGCCGATAGGAGAAAAAGCAATTCCTGGTCAGGTGGTTGATAAAAACTCTACTGCTGATTTTGGTGTTGGGGCTTTTTTACTAGCGGCGTCAGAGATGTACCGTTTTGTAAAATAATGTAGATTTTATTTAATTATATAAAAGTCGGTATAGATTCATATGAATCTATACCGACTTTTTTTAACTTTTATTTGTATATAAAGCGTTTCTGTTTTATGATGTTGTTCTTCTTAAATAATTAGTTATTTTGTAATTATACCAATATATTTTTATTATAGATTTAAAAATATCTTAATTTTTAATAACTAATACTAATTTACCCCTCTATTAATCTTATTATTCCCCCCTATATTAACCTAAGCTTCTGTTAGATTTGTAATGTGAATTATTTGTTAATATAAAATCATTTGCATCAAATATCTTTCAAAGAGAATAAAAGATCATATTCTGGATTTGAATAGGTTTTTATAATCATTGCGTTCTCATAAAAAAAAATATTTTAGGAATATGCATGTCTTTTTTTGTAAGTGTTAAAAAAACATTTGTTTTTATTAGTTATCGATTTTTCACAAATGGACTAACCAATTAACTAACTAATTTAAATTATTAATCATTATGAAATAATCTTAATCACACTACTAACTAATTTATCTACGAAATAATATTAAGTAGATAAGAATAATTTAACTAACCATTAAAATTAAAAAACCACACATGACAAACTTTATTAAAATAAAGAAAAAGACTCATCGCGTTTTAGAATTTGATTTAAAAATGAAACTTACTTCCATGCTGATATTAGTTTCTTTATCCCAAGTTCAGGCACATGTTTCTTATGTTACAAGTGTAACAAAACTAAAAACTCAGCAACAGCAGAGAACGATTAGCGGGCAAGTAACAGATGAGAATGGAATGCCGCTTCCGGGAGCTAGTGTTTTTGTCAAAGGCAGTAAAAATGTTGCCATGACAGATTTTGACGGAAAATTTACTTTAAAAATTAACGATGGAGACAAGATATTAGTCGTGTCTTTTGTAGGTTATGAATCTACTGAAGTCTCAATTCTAAACAAATCTGTTTTTGAAATAAATGTAAAACCTAGTTCAGAAGGATTAAAAGAAGTAGTTGTTGTTGGTTTTGGAACTCAGAAAAAAGCCAGTATGGTGAGTTCGATTACAACAATTAACCCTAAAGAACTGAAAGGACCTACGAGTAACTTAACTAATATGTTAGCGGGAAGAATCGCAGGTATGGTTGCTTATCAAAGAAGTGGAGAACCAGGTCGTGATAATGCAAATTTCTTTATTCGCGGACTAGGAACCTTTGGTTCAGGTGCTTCTAATCCATTAATATTAATTGATGGTATTGAATCTAGTTCTACAGATATGGCAAGATTACAACCTGATGATATTGAGACTTTTTCTGTGTTGAAAGATGCCGCTGCTGCTGCTGTATATGGAGCTCGTGGTGCTAACGGAGTAGTTTTAATAACCACTAAGATGGGTAAAGATGGTATAACGAAATTTAATTTTAGAACTGAGACAAGAATGTCATCTAATACTAGAAACTTCAATTTTGCAGATAATATCACCTACATGAAATTAGCTAATGAGGCTAGAAGAACTCGAAATCCTGAGCTTGGAGACATCTATAATCAAAATAAAATTGACAGAACTGCTGCAGGCGATGATCCTTATTTGTATCCAAGTAACAATTGGATTGACGAATTAATAAAAGATAATACGATTAATCAGGGATATAACCTGAGTGTAAGCGGAGGAGGACAAAAAGCAAGATATTATGTAGCTGGGACTTATAATATAGACAATGGGGTATTAAAAGTTGATGGATTGAATAATTTTAATTCTAATATTAAATTAAGAAATTATTCATTAAGATCCAATGTTGATATGACTTTGACTCCTACCACAAAAGCTATTGTTCGTTTTTATGGACAGTTTGATGATTATAATGGTCCTATTGATGGGTCTTCAAACAAAGTAGGCGGAGGGGCTCATATTTTTAATTTGACTATGTGGTCTAATCCTGTTGCATTTGCTAAAGTTTATCCTTCAAGTTATTTGCCATTTATAGACCACCCTTTATTTGGTGGCGCTTTATCTGGAGGAACAACAGGATCAATTTTGATAAATCCATATGCCGAAATGGTTAAAGGATATCAAGTTTCTAAAGCTTCAACAATACAGGCACAACTTGAGTTGCAGCAAGATTTAAAAGCAATTACACCAGGACTTAATGTAAATGCTATGGCATATGTAAGAAGGTATTCTTATTTTGATGTAGCAAGACAATACAATCCGTTTTATTATCAATCTTATATAAGTCCGGAAACAGGTGAACTTGCATTAAGAGTATTGAATGATGGAGGACAAGGATCTGTAGGTACAGTAGGTACGGAGTTTTTAGGATATGCTCAAGGAGATAAAACCTTAGATTCTCGTGTTTATCTTCAAACTACTCTTAATTATAATAGGACTTTTAATGAAAAACATGCAGTAACAGGTATGTTAACTAATTTGTTGTCAAGTTTTGAACAAGGAAATTCAGGTACTGTTCAGAGTTCTTTGCCAGCTAGAAATCAGGGTGTTTCAGGAAGGTTTACTTATGGTTTTGATAATAAATATTTGGCAGAATTTAATTTTGGATACAATGGTTCTGAAAGATTTGCTCAAGGACATCGTTATGGTTTTTTTCCTTCAGTAGGTTTGGCATATAATATTTCTAATGAGAAATTTTGGGAACCCATCAAAGATGTGGTTACCAATTTTAAGATACGTTCTACTTATGGTTTAGTAGGTAATGATCAGATTGGTAATGTTAATGATCGTTTCTTTTACTTGTCGAATGTAACTATAGGAGATAATAATTATGGAGCTACTTTTGGGGAACAATATGGATTTACTAGACCAGGAGTATATGTTGGGCGTTATGCTAATGAAAATATTGGATGGGAAAAATCAAAACAGATTAATTTAGGTTTGGATTTAGGTTTGTTTAATTCGTTAAATTTTGTATTAGATGTGTATAAACAAAATCGTACCAATATTCTTCAAACAAGAACTAATATTGGGTCTACAATGGGGCTTACGGCAATACCTGCAACTAATTTTGGAGAAATAGAAAGTAAAGGTATGGACTTGGCTGTAACCTATAATAAGCAGTTTAATAATGATTGGTATACACAATTAAGAGGAAATTTTACTTATGCTACTAATAAAGTTTTAGTATATGATGAAATCAATTATCCAGATGAGCTGGCTTATCGTTCCAGAATAGGTCAAAATTTTAATCAGATGTATGGCTATGTAGCCGAACGTTTATTTGTTGATCAAAATGAAGTTAATAACTCGCCAATCCAGTTTGGAGACTATACAGGAGGAGATATTAAATACCGTGATATTAATGGAGATGGACAGATAACTGAAAATGATATGGTTCCTATGGGAAATCCGACTACTCCGGAAATTGTTTATGGTTTTGGGGGAACGGTAGGTTATAAAAAATTTGATTTTAGTATTTTTTTCCAAGGAGTTGCTCGTACATCATTTTTTATTAATCCAGAGAACATTGCTCCCTTTGTATTAAATGGTTCTTATCAAAATAATTTATTAAATGTAGTAGCTCAAGATCATTGGTCAGAAGATAATAGAGATTTATATGCTTTTTGGCCAAGATTGAGTAATACGTTTGTTGAGAACAATAATAAAGTGTCAAATTGGTGGATGAGAGATGGAGCTTTTTTGAGATTAAAATCAATAGAATTAGGATATAATGCTCCTGAATCATTCAATACAAAAATAGGAGTGAAAAGTTTGAGATTATATTTCAGTGGAAATAATCTGGCTGTTTGGAGTAAATTCAAATTATGGGATCCAGAGATGGGAGGTAGTGGTTTAGGATATCCAATTCAGTCAGTTTATAATTTGGGGTTAAAAGTTGATTTTTAAAAAATGAAAAGTATGAAAACTGAAAATATAATTATAGTAAATAAAAGTTTCCAAAAACTGCAAAAGGTTTTTGGAACAGTAATGGTGATGCTTTGTCTATTAGGATTACAATCATGTGAAGATAGTTTTTTAGATGTAGTTCCAGATAATGTGACCACCTTAGAAAATGCATTTAAATTAAGAAATGAAGCTCAAAAGTATTTATTTACCTGTTATTCTTATATTCCTAAAAATGGAGATGCAGTATACAATATAGGTATGCTGGCGGGTGATGAAACATGGGTAGCAGCCAATCGTGCAGCTGTAACGAGTTATGCATTTAATATTGCTACAGGAACACAAAGAAAGGCACAACCTTACATGAATGCCTGGGAGGGACGTTACCAAGCTGCTGGCCCTTCTGATCTTTATCCAATTTTTGATGGAATAAGACATTGTAATGTTTTTTTAGAAAATGTAGAAGATCGAACAAAAGTTCCGGATTTAACCGAAGGAGAACGTTTAAGATGGATAGCAGAAGCTAAGTTTCTAAAGGCATATTATCATTACTATTTGATGAGAATGTATGGACCTATTCCTGTTATTAAAGTTAATGTTCCTATTGATGCTCCCGAAGATCAAATCCAAGTTTCAAGGGAACCAATTGATCCAACTGTAGATTATTTAGTTAGTTTATTAGATGAAGCATCAGTAGCATTGCCTCCACAAATTTCTGATACTCAAAATGAATTAGGCCGAATTACAAGGCCAATAGCTTTGGGTATTAAGGCCGAATTATTGTTAATGGCAGCTAGTCCTTTGTTTAATGGGAATTCTGATATGGCAGGTTTTAATACTAAAGATGGGACACCATTTTTTAATACCGTTTATGATGCAACAAAATGGAAAAGAGCTTCTGATGCTGCAAAGGAAGCTATTGATGCAGCAGAGGCTAATGGACATAAAATATTCTATAAAAATGATGTTGCATTTACTATTTCTCAAACAACAAAAACAAAGTTAGATATTACTCAAGCGGTAACTGAAAGATGGAATGATGAGTTAATATGGGCAAATCCTAATAGTCGTACTTATGAATTACAGCGTATTTGTATGATGCCTTTAGATGCTACAATTGCTCATACTCAGGCAAGAAAAGTGCTTTCGCCTACTTTAGAATCGGCTATGAATTTTTATACTAAAAATGGTGTTCCAATTGAAGAAGACAGAACCTTAACATTTGGAGATATTACTGAGCTAAAAGAAGCTACGGCTGCAGATAAATTTAATATAAAGGAAGGTCATAGAACATCAGTAATAAACTTTAATCGTGAACCACGTTTTTATGCAGATTTAGGTTTTGACGGAGCTATTTTCTATAAATACGATAGTGGTTCTGATGAGACAAAATATTACATAAAAGCAAAGTACCAGGATTATGCAGGAAGTTCTGATGCATTTGATTTTAATGTAACGGGATATTATATAAAAAAATTAATTAACTGGGAGCAACATTTTGGAGGAGGTACTTTGTATAAAGAGTATGCGTGGCCTGAGTTGCGTTTGGCTGATTTGTATTTGATGTATGCCGAAGCGCTTAATGAAGTTGATGGAAGATCTACTAACGAGGTATTACAATATGTTGATGCTATTCGTGCCCGAGCTGGTTTAAAAGGAGTTGTAGAGTCGTGGACTAATTTTTCTAATAATCCAAATAAGTATACGACTAAAGATGGATTACGCGAAATTATTCATAGAGAGCGTAGTATTGAGATGGCTTTTGAAGGTAAAAATTATTGGGATATTAGACGTTGGAAAAAAGCAACTCAAGAATTCAATGAGGCTGTAAAAGGATGGAATGTTTTTGGTTCAACTGAAGCTGGTTATTATCAGTTAGTTACTTTGTTTCAGCAACGTTTTGTGTCTCCTAGAGATTATTTCTGGCCAATTGATGAAACAACACTTATTCAAAATCCGAATCTGATTCAGAATCCAGGTTGGTAATAATAAAAAAAGAAAATTATGAAACGATTTATAATCACATCCATAAGGATATTTATAGTGTCTTTATTTACAACTTTTGTAGCTTGTAGTGAAGATCAAGGTCCTCAGCCTTTGGAAAAAAATACTACACCACCAGCTGAGGTGACAAATGTTGCAGTTGAAAACTTACCAGGCAAAGTGAGGCTTACTTATACTTTACCATCTGATGAAGATTTATTGTATGTTGTAGCACGTTATAAATTAGAAAATGGCAGAGCTATGGAAGCGAAAGCCTCATATTATTCTAATTCTTTGCTTTTAGAGGGATTTACTGGTCAATCAACTAGTGAAGTTAAAATATATGCAGTAAATAGGAGTGAGACAGAGTCTAAAGCTGTTACTATTACAGTAGCTCCTGATAAGGCTCCAATTTATAACATTTATGAATCATTAATTGCTCAACCTGATTTTGGAGGTATTCGTATTACTGCTGATAATCCTACTAAAGAGGAAATAGGTATTTTAGTAATGCAAAAGAATATTCAAGGGGATTGGGAGCCACTTAGTACAAGTATTTATACTTCTGTTGATGAAATTAAACAAAGTTTAAGAGGGTTTGAAGCAGTGCCACAAGATTTTGCAATAGTTGTAAGAGATAAATGGTTGAACTACACAGATACTTTGTACACTAAAATTGAACCATTTTTCGAGCAGTTAATGCCTAAATCTGGTTTTACAGGTATACATCTTGCTAATGATACTAAGGTGATAGGTACTTATCCTGTTTCAAATTTATTTGATGGTCAGTTTTTAGAATATTGGGGATCCTATTTTACAGATAGAACTGTTGATGTGGGAAATCATCTAGTGACTTTTGATATTGGAAAAACGACAAAGTTAAGTCGTTTGAGAATTTGGAATTTTTCTGAACCTATTGGAGGCCAAAGGCTGTATTATTATTTGGGGGCTATGAAGAAATTTAGAATTTGGGGAAGTAATACCTTAAATGATGGAACATTGGATAGTAATTGGACTCTATTAGGAGAATATGAAATTAAAAAACCTTCTGGGTTGCCTTATGGACAAGAGAATAATGATGATTTATTAGCTGCAAGAGATGGAGCTGATTATGAGGTTTCTTTAGATAAACCAGCTGTTCGTTACCTTAGAATAGAATGTTTGGAGAACTGGATTGGAGGCAAATTTATGGCTGTTTCAGAGGTTCATGTTTATGGTAATCCTAATTTTTAAAATATAAAAACTATGAAAAATTTAAGGAATATTTTAATAACAAATTTTGTTATAGCTTTAGTTGTACTAATGCATTCTTGCTCAAGTAATGCAGATGATTATTTGAAGCATGTAGAGGGTGGGGCAATTTCTTATACTGGAAAGATAGATTCTTTAAAGATATTCTCTGGTCGTAACCGAGTTAAAGTTCAGGGACTTATAATCTCTGATCCGAAAGTGTCAGAATTAAGAATGTATTGGAATGCTAAAAGAGATTCTGTTGTAGTGCCTATAAATAGAACATCTGGTATTGATCAGATTGCGACTTTAGTAGAAAATCTTCCAGAGAATATTTATAATTTTGAGGTAAGGACTTTTGATATAAAAGGGAATAGTTCTATTTCGCAAAATGTTACTGCACAAACTTTTGGTGTACGTTACCAGGCAAGTTTAGTAGATAGAAAAATTATTAATAGTAGTTTATCCAGTAATTTATCTCTTACAATTGATTTTGCTGCTATGGATTTAACTACTGGTGCTTTTGCAACTGAAATTATATACATAGATAATTTAGATGTAGAACATACGGTAACAGTACCTGTTACTCAAAATCAGCTGGTTGTTCCTAATTATAAAATAGGAAGTAAATTTAAGCAACGATCGTTATTCTTGCCTGTTAAAACTGCTATAGATACTTTTTATACTGATTTTGTGTCTAAAGATCCTCAGGTTATTGATCTGACTTATTTGATTAAGAATAATAAACGTCCATTTTTAACATCGTCAACAGATGGGGGCAGATGGGGGACATTAGCAGATTGGACAACTAATGCTGCCTGTAAAAATCACGGTGGTTATGGTGGTTGGGATGGTGGCTGTTGTGATAATCCTCCAGGTACAATAAATTTAGAATCAGGTTGGGGAGCTCCAGTAATTACGAATGGTAAGATATATCAAACGATAACTTTGGATGCGGGAACTTATATTTTTAATGCTCCTTTATTAGCATCTGGAAGCGGATTAAATAGTGGATATACTTTATCAGATTACGTATATTTAGCAGTTGCGAAAGGTACTACATTGCCTGATTCTAGTGGCGGAGTTCTTGAAACGGATTCTTCAACTTTAGGATTTAAAAGAATAGTAAATACAATGAATTCGGAAAGTGCAGTTATTACATTTACTATTACACAATCTCAACAAATAACATTAGGTATTTCAACGACACAAGGAAATGAAAGATATGGTCATTTTTTATCTTTCGGTTTGGTTAAGAAAAATAATTAGTTTGTGTTAATTACTAAAAATGGTGTGTAGTTTTAAATTACATGCCATTTTTTATCAATTCTAATATCTTGATGTTTCATCATGCAAAATTGAATTAAAGAATTATGAAATTGAATAATATTCATTTTAGGTCATTAACAATGTTGTTATTGGTTATTTGTTTTTCATCTTTTAGTATTTCATCAAATAAAGATTTTAAAGAGAAGTCTGCAAAAGATGTCAAATTAATTTTTCCATTTTTAGTTGTTGGCGAGATAAAAATAGCCGGAGCTCATGACCTTTTTCTAGATGTGGTTTTAAAAGAGCACGGCGATTTAACAATTCAGGAAATAGGCTTGGTTTATAATTCCGTTACTAAGTCAACAATAATTGATAATAAAATAGCCAGAATTAAAGTGGAAGATAAATTCAAAGAGCGTATTCGCAATTTAAAACCAGAAACATTATACTATGTTAGACCTTATGCAATAACACCAGGTGGAGTTTTGTATGGAGAAGAATTTGTGATAAGCACTATTAAAAAAGGGAATTTTACCTATTCGTTCAATCAAAATGGTGCCGATGCAGCAACTGTAAATCGTATTAAAGCAGCTTTTGATTTGGCTACAACTTACTATAATAATTTTACTTCTATTGTAAAGCATGTCACGGTAAATTATTCACCGGGAACACCTACAGCTGATGCTAATTTTTCGGGTTGGATTAATATGGGAGCCAATGTATCTTATCAAAAGGCTGGAACTGCAATGCACGAAATGGCACATGTGGTGGGAGTGGGGCAACATTCAAAATATACTGAATTAATGAAAGGCACTTGGCAAGGAAAACGAGCCAACGAAATTTTACAAATGATGACCAATGATCCTAGTGCAGTTGTAAAAGGAGATGGGATGCACTTTTGGCCTTATGGAGTTAATGGAGCGCATGAGGATGACGAAAGCGATTTTCTTTACATCATGAATGCTTTAATATTGCAAGGCATGAAAGTAGATGGATTACCTAGTAATTAATATAGAATAAGATAAATAGGGTGTGTGTAAATAAGGTATAAATGGAGAAATTCATTTATGCCTTAATTTTATTTTGTTTGTTGGGCTATTTTTATCTAGTGGCTAATTTTAAAAACTGGTGGGTAGTGGTATAGTTTATTGGTGTTTATTTCTATTTTTGCTTTCGTAACCAACAATAACAAATAAACCAAATTATGTCGACTTCTGAAAATAATTTATCTCACTATGAATTAACGAATAAAAACGGAGCAAAACTAAAAGTAATTCCTTTTGGAGCTACAGTTACCTCATTGAAAATTCCAACTAAGAATGGAGAATTAGTGGATGTAGTTTTAGGATTTGATACTGTTGAAGGTTATGAAAAATCATTTCAACTAGACGGTTCTCCTTATATGGGAGCTACTGTTGGGCGTTATGCAGGAAGAATCAGCGAAGGGAAATTTGAATTGAATGGTAAAAATTACCAATTAAATATAAATAATAACGCCAACTCTTTACATGGCGGAATAGACAATTTTAGTCAAAAAAACTGGAATGTAGATGCTGTAACTACAGGAGAAAATCCATCGATTACTTTGAGTTATGTGAGTGCGGCTGGTGAAGAAAATTTTCCGGGCGAGTTTTCAGTAAGTTTGACTTATACTTTGTCAGAAGAAAATGAGCTGATTCTTGAGTACAAAGCAACCACTACCGAAGATACCATTATCAATTTAACGCATCACAGTTATTTTAATCTTGACGGGCACAAATCGGATGTTTCGGGACAGGATTTAATTGTTCATGCACAAAAAGTGGTAGAAACTAGAGAAGATTGTATTCCAACAGGAAATATTCTGGAAGTTGCCAATACTTCATTCGATTATAGAACAGCTAAAAAATGTCCGAAATCTATAGATAACACTTTTGTTGTTGAGGATAACAACGAAGTAAAAGCAACGCTTTTTAGTCCTAAGACGAATTTAAAAATGGATGTGTATACTGATCAGCCGGGAGTTCATATTTATGTGGGAGGAAATTGTGGTCCTGACTTAAAAGGAAAAGAAAACGCAACGTATCACGCCTTAAGCGGAATTTGTTTTGAAACTCAAAATTTCCCTGATGCACCAAATCACGCTCATTTTCCAAATGCTGTTTTGAAAAAAGGAGATACTTATGAGCAAAAAACGGTGTATAAATTCGAATCACTATAAAAGACTAACTAACACTATTCAATTTCTAAATAATGAATGATATTTTAATTAATAAAACCGTAAACTCTTTTAAGGAGGCTTTTGGTTCTGAGCCAACAAAAGTTGTGCTTTCTCCAGGGAGAATTAACATCATCGGGGAACATATCGATTACAATGACGGATATGTTTTGCCAGCTGCTATCGATAAGATTATTTGCTTTGCTTTTGCAAAAAACAATACCAATACTTCTAAAGTAATTGCTTTAGATTTGAATGATTCTTTTGAAATTGACGTTACGGCTGAGGTAAAACTAGACGATAATTCGTGGACAAATTACATTAGAGGCGTAATCAATCAATTAAAAATTAACGGATTCCAGTTTGAGGGAGTGAACTGTGTTTTCAGCAGTAACATTCCTGTGGGTTCAGGTTTATCTTCTTCGGCAGCTTTAGAATGTGGTTTCTTATTCGGGATGAACGACTTATTCAATTTGAATATCAAACCAGTTGACATTGCTTTGTTAGGTCAAAAAGCAGAACATTGGGTAGGAATCAAATGCGGAATTATGGATCAGTTCTCTAGTGTAATGGGACTAGAAGATAAAGTAATTAAAATTGATTGCCGCACTTTAGAATATAGCTATCACGATGCTAATTTTGCTGATTATTCGTTGATTTTATTTGATTCGAATGTAAAACACTCGTTGATGACTTCGGCTTATAATGAAAGAAGACAACAATGTGAAGAAGGAATTGCCATTGTAAAAGCAAATTTCCCTGAGATAAAAAGTTTCAGAGATTGTACTGAACAAACAATTATTGATTTGGAAGACAAAATGAGTCATGAAGTTTTCAGACGTTCTCTTTTTGTGGTAAAAGAAATCAATCGTGTGATTCAGGCTTGTGAGGCTTTGGATAACGGAAAAATTGAATTCTTAGGAGAATTAATGTTTGCTACTCACGATGGTCTGTCTAAAGACTACGAAGTAAGTTGCGAAGAGTTGGATTTATTAGTTGATTTGGCTAAAGAAGAAACGGCAGTTATCGGTTCCCGATTGATGGGAGGTGGTTTTGGAGGTTGTACTATCAACCTGGTTAAGAAAGGACACGAACAACAAATTAAAGATAAATTCTCAAAATTATATACCGAAGCTTTCGGAATCGAATTGAAAATTTACGATGTTAAAGTAAGTAACGGTACATCACTATACACTAAATAATGAGCATGAGAAAGTTTGATATTAATGAAGATCCGCACAGAAGGTATAATCCTTTGATTAACGAATGGGTTTTGGTTTCGCCACACCGTTCAAAAAGACCTTGGCAGGGACAAAAAGAAGCAGTAAATACTGTTGCCTTGCCACAATATGATCCGGAGTGTTATTTATGTGCAGGAAATGTTCGTGCTAATGGCGAAGTAAATCCGGCTTACGAAAGTAGTTTTGTTTTCGAAAATGACTTTGCTGCGCTAAAACAGGAACCAATTGATTTTGGTGGAAACGAAGAAGGAAGCTTCTTTAAAGCGCAACCAGAAAGAGGAATTTCGAGAGTGGTTTGTTTTTCACCAAGACATGATTTGACTTTACCTGAAATGGATGTGGATGGTATTGTAAATATTATTCATACATGGCAAAAAGAATACACTGATTTAGGTAATGTTGATTACATCAATCACGTACAAATTTTTGAAAATAAAGGAAGTGTGATGGGATGTAGTAATCCGCATCCACACGGACAAATTTGGGCGCAGTCTTCATTGCCTACGCAGGTGGAGAAAACCCAAAATAACCTGAAAGCTTATTTCGAAAAAAACGGAACGAATCTTTTACAGGATTATTTAAAAGAAGAATTAAAAGTAAAAGAGCGCGTTGTTGTGGAGAACAATCATTTTGCAGCCATTGTTCCTTTCTGGGCAATCTGGCCTTTTGAAACTATGATTATCAGCAAGCGTCACATCACTAAAATTACTGATTTTACCGAAGATGAGGTAGCAGCTTTTGCTGATGTTTTAAAAAGATTGACAACTAAATACGATAATCTTTTCGAAACATCGTTCCCTTATTCATCAGGAATTCATCAGGCTCCAACAGATGGTGAAGCGCATCAGGAATGGCAATTCCACATGCATTTTTATCCGCCATTGTTGCGTTCGGCTTCAGTGAAAAAATTCATGGTTGGTTACGAAATGATGGGCGAATCTCAAAGAGATATCACGCCGGAGAAAAGTGCTGAAATGTTGAGAAACTTATCTGAGGTACATTACAAACAAAAATAAAAACGAAATTATGAAAATACTTGTTACGGGAGGTTTAGGTTTCATAGGTTCTCATACTGTAGTCGAATTACAAAACGAAGGTTTTGAGGTGGTGGTTATTGATAATTTATCCAATTCATCTGAAGACGTTTTAAAAGGAATTGAAGCTATAACAGGGAAAAAACCACTTTTTGAAAAACTGGATTTAAGAGATAAAGCGGTAGTTCAGGATTTTTTTAAACGTCATGCTGATGTGAATGGAGTAATTCATTTTGCAGCTTCTAAGGCAGTAGGAGAAAGTGTGGGGAATCCGTTGTTGTATTATGAAAACAACATCAATGCCTTGGTTTACATACTTCAGGAATTAGAGAAAAAAGAAAATGCTAATTTTATTTTCAGTTCTTCTTGTACGGTTTATGGTCAGGCCGAAACAATGCCTATCAACGAGAATTCAGCTGTACAGCCAGCGATGTCTCCTTACGGAAACACTAAACAAATAGGAGAGGAAATTATTACCGATGTGGCTAAAGTAAGTGGAATCAACGCTATTCTATTGCGTTATTTTAACCCAATTGGAGCACATCCATCAGTTGAAATTGGAGAGTTACCAATAGGTGTTCCGCAAAATTTAGTTCCTTTCATTACTCAAACCGGAATCGGATTACGTAAAGAATTATTGGTTTATGGTAATGATTATCCAACACCGGACGGAACTTGTATCCGCGATTACATTCATGTAGTAGATTTGGCGAAAGCACACGTTATCGCTTTACAACGTTTATTGAATAAAAAGAACGAAGAAAAAGTAGAAACTTTCAATTTAGGAACCGGAGTAGGAAGTTCAGTATTAGAAGTAATTAATGCTTTCGAAAAAGTAAGCGGTCAAAAACTGGCTTATCAAATCGTTGACAGAAGAGAAGGTGATGTTACTTTGGCTTACGCCAATACCGATAAGGCTAATAATGTATTGGGTTGGAAAACTCAATTAAGCTTGGAACAAGCGATGGAAAGTGCCTGGAAATGGGAACAAAAAATAAGAAGCTAGACCTTAACCAGATTAATAATTTTAAATAAAAACCTATGAGCTCAAGTCTCGAATTTGCAGATTATGCAGTATTTATCATCTATTTTTTAATTGTATCTATTTACGGATATATCGTTTATCGCAAACGCGAGAAAAACGAACACGATGCTAAGGCGTACTTCTTAGCCGAAGGAACTTTAACCTGGTGGGCAATTGGAGCTTCACTTATTGCTTCAAATATTTCAGCAGAACAGTTTATCGGAATGAGTGGAGAAGGATTCTTCTTAGGAATTGCTGTTGCTGCTTACGAATGGGTTGCTGCTATTGCTTTGATTATTATTGCTATTTGGTTTATTCCTGTTTATTTGAAGAACAAGATTTACACCATGCCACAGTTCTTAAAAACACGTTATAATGAGTCAACAGCTTTGATTATGGCTGTTTTCTGGTTGTTCTTGTATGTATTTGTAAACTTAACTTCAATTTTATACTTAGGGGCGGTTGCTATTAATGGATTAGCCGGTGGAGATTACCTTCATGTAATTATGTTAGGATTGGCGATCTTTGCTTTGATTATCTCTCTTGGAGGTATGAAAGTAGTAGCTTATACTGATGTTATTCAGGTAGCGGTTTTGATTATTGGAGGTTTAGTAACTTCTTATATCGCTTTAACAACTGTTGGTCAGTATTTTGGAGTGGGTCAGGACGCGATTGCAGGATTCAATGTTTTGATGGAAAAAGCACCGGAACATTTCAAAATGATTATTCCAAGACCAAATGAAAATTCTTCTCAATTAGAGATTGATAAATATTTGACTTTCCCAGGAGTATTATCTTATTTAGCGGGTATCTGGATCATCAACTTAAACTATTGGGGATGTAACCAATACATTACGCAAAGAGCTCTTGGAGCTGATTTAACAACGGCTCGTACAGGTATTTTATTTGCAGGTTTATTGAAATTATTAATGCCTGTAATTGTAATGTTGCCAGGAATTGCTGCTTACGTTTTATACGAAGGAGGACATTTACCACAATTAGTTGGAGGAAAAGACGGAGCTTATTCAGCAATGTTGACGTTCTTACCAACAGGATTAAAAGGATTATCAGTTGCGGCTTTAACTGCTGCTATTGTAGCTTCATTAGCGGGTAAAGTAAACAGTATTTCGACTATTTATACTTTAGACGTTCATAAAAAATACATTCAAAAAGAAGCTTCAGACAGAGCTCAGGTAAACATTGGTCGTTATGCGGTTTTTGCTTCAATGGTTTTGGCAGTATTGTTTACTTGGAATGACGTTTTAGGAATTGGTGGAGTAGGAGGATTTACTTATATCCAGAAATATACAGGATTCATTAGTCCTGGAGTATTCGCTATGTTCTTCTTAGGTATGTTCTGGAAAAGAACAACAGGAACAGCAGCTATTGTGGGTGTAATTGCAGGTTTCTTATTATCTGTTTTATTCAACGAATTTGCTCCGGCATTGTTTGGAAACGAAACATTCTTATACACAGCCTGGCCAAATGGTAAAGGTGGTTTCGAAATTCCGTTCCACATTTGTATGGGATTATCATTCTTGTTTACGATGTTGTTGATGATTGGAATCAGTTTTGCAGGACCAAAAGTAAACCCTAAAGCATTCGAATTAGATACTGAAATGTTCAAGGTAAAACCTCAAACTACAGTATTAATCATTATCACTTTATTAATTATCGCTGCTTTATACGTGAAGTTCTGGTAAGAGAAAATAATAGTTTTAAATGTAGAAAAGTGGAATCGGATTTGTCTGATTCCACTTTTTTTAGTTAAACCCGAAACATCGGAAAAAAATAAAGCATAAAAAAACCTTCTGTTAAGAGAAGGTTTTAAATTGAAAGCTAATTTTATATTAGAAGTGTAATGCAAATCCAATGTTTAATTGAAAAACATCATCATAAAAATCATCGTTTAATGATACATTATAACGGATTCCTGGCTCGATTGAAACGTTTTTATTTAGAAAAATAGCGTAACCTGCTTGTAAACCTAAATAGGAAGGATTTTCATCCAAATCCTCATAATTCACTCCATTATAAGAGATTTCTAAAGGGAATTTACCAGCAGCATAATACTTCAGTCCTAATTTGTAAGCAAAGTTACTTGCAGAGTAATATTCGCCAAAAGCATCATCGTAAAAAGAAGTTTCTCCAAATCCTAATCCAAATTTTAAAGCTAGTTTATCATCAACAAAATATCCTGCTTCGGCACCAATATTATAATCTGTTCGGCCATCTTCTGACCATAACCCTATTGAAGTGTTTCCTACTTTCTCGCCAAAACCAGTGTTTACTTCAATTAACCAACTTCCTTTAGAAATTTGCGATTGTGCATTGGCAAAACCAAATGCTAAAACAGCCATAGCTGTAAAAAATAATTTTTTCATTTTCTTTTCTATTTTTTTTAAAACAAGAATGTAAAACGTGTTTTGCAATTATTTATTTTAGGAGTGTTTGAAAAAAATAAAGCTATAGTTTTCTAAAAAGCAAAAACTTAATCCTGATAATTTGTGGTTAAACCTGAAAATTCACATTTTTTTTATCACATAAGTTACAATTCCCCAAATGATAAGTTCATTTTCTTCGGTTACTTTTGTGGGAGTGTAATTGCTATTTTCGGGCATTAAGTAAAGGCAGTCTTTTTGTAATTTAATACGTTTTACGGTGAATTCTCCATCGATAAAGCAAATGGCAATTTTGTTGTCCTGCGGTTCAATACTTCGGTCTACAATCAATACATCTTCATTTTCAATCCCGGCATCAATCATCGAGTTTCCTTTTACTTTGATATAAAAGGTTGCCAGCGGATTTTCACTCAATTCTTTATTCAAATCGATATTATTCTCCATAAAGTCAGCTGCGGGAGAAGGAAATCCTGCCGAAACACCATCAGGAATGAAAGGAATTCGTAATTCGCTTTCGAAATCCGGTTTGTAGAAACTAAGTTTTGGATCTTTTTTCATTCGCAGCTTATTTGAAGAATTTCTTTAAAATTGGTAGTGTATTTGTTAGATAAAAGTTTCTGATTCATATCCCAGGTAAGCTTTAAATTTTGGCTTGCCAATTTTACTTTAGTATCACCAATTTTTTTATTGAGATTGTCCATTGCTCTCATCAAAGCCAAATGTTTCGGATTTTCTTCTTCGAATAATTGCAGTTGTTTTTGACTTTCGCCAATGAGTTCGCTGACAATTACTCCCGCTTTTTTAAATTTCAAATGTTCGTTGCCCTGATGCAATTGTTTTAATAAATGAATGGCGGTGTTTGCTATTGTCAATGTCGAATTAGTGGCATACGGTAAAGTAATGGCTGTATTAAAATAGTATTTTGATGTTTTTACGCTGTGTTTGTCAATCACGAGCATCACGATTATGGTATGACAGCAGGATTTTTGATTGCGTAATTTCTCGGCACAAACCGCTGCAAAAGTGGTGATGCGTTCGCGCAGTAAATCAAAATCGGCGATTTGTTTAGGGAAACTTCGGGTAATGGCAATACTTTTCTTTTGATCAGGAATAGGTTCTAAATCCAAGACCGATTTTCCTTCCAATTCCGCTTTTAATCGAAGACCGGTAACGCCCATTTCTCGTTTTATCCAGGCTTCATGCTGTGGTTGTATAAAATCGAGTGCGGTATAGATGTTTCTTAGTTTTACTTTTTTTGTCATTCGGTAACCAATGCCCCAAACATCTTCAATTTTAGTCCATTTCAATGCTTTGATACGTTTTTCTTCCGAATCAATTACATAAACACCTTGAGTTTTTTCCTGGAATTCTTTAGCAATTTTATTGGCTACTTTTGATAAGGCTTTGGTTTCAGCAAATCCGATGCATATTGGTAAACCAATCCACTTTCGAACACGATTCTTCATCTGAAGACCATAATTGTGGTAATCTACTATAGTTAGTCCGTCAAAATTTAAGAAGGCTTCATCAATGCTGTAAATTTCAACATGAGGTGTAAATTGGTTCAGAATTTCCATCACACGACGGCTTAAATCGCCATAGAGTGCATAATTAGACGAAAATAGTTGAATGCTTTTTTCTCTTACTAAGTCTTTAATCTGAAATGCCGGAGCGCCCATAGGAATTCCGGCTAGTTTGGCTTCATAACTTCTGGAAATCACGCAGCCATCGTTGTTAGATAAAATCGCAACGGGTTTGTCGTTGAGTTCCGGTTGGAAAACACGTTCGCAGGAAGCATAGAAATTATTACAATCGACTAAGGCATACATGGTACAAAATTACGGAATACTGTTTCGTTGTAAAGTTAAATTTTTGAGTTTTTAGAATTTTGCTGAAACGACGAAATGCAGTAGCAACTATGCTATTTTACCTATAAAGTATTTAATATTGTCATTTTTCAACTAAAACGTTTTCGTAAAAGGTAATATAGCATACAAATATGAAAAACCACTGTAGTTTAAATGCATATTGGCACAGTATCTTTGTCTCAGTTAAAAGAATTATAAATCTAAAAATTCTAATTATGAAAAAGATTTTAAAACTTAGTATCGTATTAATGGTAATCCTAATTGCTATAAATACTCGTGCAACTGGCGTGAAAATTTCTAAAGAAGAAAAAGCTAGTTCAAAAAAGACGGTAACTTTTGCTCTAAATGATATTAATAAAGCTAATGTTTCTATTTATGATGCAAATGATAAATTATTACACACAGAAAAAGTGTATACTCTAAATTTGAATCCACTAAAATCAAGTGACAAAATCGTTAAAACTTACGATTTGAATCCATTAGCTGACGGAGTTTATCACTTAGTTGCTGATTCAAAAACTAAAACGGTGAAATATGAAATTCTTGTAGTAGATGGAACTGCAACAATCATGTCAGATCCTTATGTAGAAATTAACAAAATGGTAGCTGTTAAATAATTAAGATTGGTTAGTAGTAAGAAAGACTCCTTTTTAGGAGTCTTTTTTTTTGGGTTCAAATTCAAGTTACGATTGTAAATCAATAATTCGAAAAAAAAATTATCTTTAACCTTTGCACTCTTATTGTGGAAAGGCCTTAAAATGCTGAATGCTATTTGTAAAATGAAAGGATAAAATAATAAAAGTCTTTAGTTTAAATAAGATTTTGAGTGTTATTATATTATTTGAACCATTTTTAATTAAAAATAGCCGACCATAAATGTTAAAAAAACTACTATTATTACCTTTCTTGCTTACTGTGATGATTAGTAATGCACAAAGCAAAAAATCAAAATCGTATGAATTAATTTCTCCTGAAGGAAAAAACAAAATTCAATTTCAATTAGTTAATAACGCTCCAAAATATGCAGTTAATCACGGAAATATTCAGCTGATTTCTCCATCTGATATGGGATTTGCTCTAAAAGGAAATGAAGATTTAAGTACTAATTTCGAAATAAAAAAAGTAGAGAATACTACTTTTGATGAAACCTGGAATCAGGTTTGGGGAGAGAAAAAACAAATTCGAAACCATTACAACCAAATGGTGGTTCAATTACAGCAAATAAGTGGTAATAAACGAAAGTTAGAAATTCAGTTTCGTGCTTATGATGATGGAATTGCGTTTAGATATGTGTATCCAAAACAAAAAACAAAAGACAGTATTTTTATCATGGATGAAAAAACTACTTTTAATTTAAAAGAAGATGGAAAAGCATGGTGGATTCCTGCTAATAGAGAAAACCGGGATGAATATTTATTTCAAGAAGCTGCAGTAAGTACTCTGGATACGGTACTTACACCATTAACTATCGAAAGTAAAAGCGGACTGGCATTGAGTTTTCATGAAGCCAATTTAATTGATTTTGCAAGTATGACTTTGGTTAATACTATAGGAAATCAGCTTAAATCAGATCTTGTACCTTGGGCTGATGGTGTAAAAGTAAGAGTCAAAGATTCTTTTACTTCTTCCTGGCGAACATTACAAATTGCCGAAAAACCAACCGATTTAATTACTTCGTATTTAATTTTAAATTTAAATGAACCTAACAAATTAGCCAATACAAATTATTTTAAACCTTATAAATATTTTGGAATTTGGTGGGGAATGCACATTGGAAAATACACCTTTTGGGAAAGTAATAAACAAGGTGCAACTACCGTACGTGCTAAGCAATACATTGATTTTACAGCTAAAGAAGGATTTCATCATTTGTTAATTGAAGGCTGGAATAAAGGCTGGACACGTAAATGGTATGAGAATCATATGCACATGTTTAGTTTTACCAAGTCGGCAGATAATTTTGATTTAGAAAAAGTAGCAGAATACGCTAAAGAAAAAGGAGTTGAACTTATAGGTTATCATGAAACAGGTTCAAATCTAATTAATTATCTAAAAGAAATTGATGAAGGATTCGCATTGTATAAAAAGTTAGGGATTCATACCGTTAAAATCGGTCATGTAGGATCAAAATTGAATATGAAAGAATGGCATTTTGGGCAATTTGGTGTGAATTATTTCAGATATGTTTTAGAAAAAGCAGCCCAATACGATTTGGCAGTATTATATCATGAATCGATAAAAGATACAGGAGAGCGTAGAACTTTTCCCAATATGGTTTCGAGAGAAGCTGCAAGAGGGCAAGAGTACAATGCGTGGAGCGAAGGAAACCCGCCTAGTCATTTAACTATTATTCCTTTTACCCGACTACTTTCGGGACCAATGGATTTTACACCGGGAATTTTTGACGTGGAAGTAAAGCAAGGTTATGCCGATAGAAGAGTTCACGGAACAGCAGCACAACAACTGGCATTATATGTGACTATTTATTCGCCTATTCAAATGATGGCAGATCTTCCTGAGAATTATGAAGGAAAACCAGCTTTGCAATTTTTAAAAGATGTACCAACAGATTGGGAAGACACTAAAGTTTTGGATGGAAAAATAGGAGAATACATTACCACAGTTAGAAAAGACCGCAATAGTGCCGATTGGTATTTAGGAAGTATTACCAATGAAAAATCTAGAGATTTAGAAGTTTCTTTATCATTTTTGGATTCGAATGCTACTTACGAAGCTCAAATTTATGCAGATGCCGAAGGTACTGATGAAAAACACAATCCATCAGCCATAGCTATTTCTAAGAAAACTGTAAAATCTACAGATGTATTAAAGTTACAATTGGGTGGTGCCGGAGGAACAGCCATTCGATTTAAAAAAATGTAATAAGTCCTTCAAAGCAGATTAGTTCTAAAAACCAACTATCAAAAATAAAAACCAATAATGAAAAGTAAAATAATCACTTTTTCTATTTTTTCAATATTACTGTTTACTGTAAATAATGTAAATTCTCAAACAGTTAATAATTTGAGCTTATTAAATGCGCGACCTGTGAAGTATTTAAATGCAGATTTTGATGCTGAAATAGAAAAACTCATCTCACAGATGACCCTTGAGGAAAAAGTAGGCATGTTGCATGGAAATAGTATGTTTGCTAATGGCGGAGTTCCTCGTTTAGGTATTCCTGAGTTAAAAATGGCAGATGGACCTTTGGGCGTTCGTGAGGAAATCTCTCGTGATAGCTGGAAACCCGCAGGATTAGACAATGATTTTGCAACCTATTATCCGGCAAGTGGTGCTTTGGCGGCTACCTGGGATACTCAATTGGCTTACTTGTTCGGGAATAGTGTAGGGCAGGAAATGCGTGCCAGAGACAAGGATATGTTACTATCGCCGGCAATTAATATTGTTCGAACACCACTTGGGGGAAGAACTTACGAGTACATGACCGAAGATCCTTTCTTGAACAAAAAAATGGCAGTAGAATTGATTGTTGGGCTTCAAGATTACGATGTTATGGCTTGTGTTAAACATTTTGCAGCAAATAATCAGGAAACTAATCGCGATTTTGTTGACGTTCAAATTGATGAACGTACATTGAGAGAAATTTATTTACCGGCATTCGAAGCTGCTGTAAAAGAGGCTAGAGCGTATAGTATAATGGGGGCTTATAATAAATTTAGAGGCGAATATCTTTGTGAGAACGATCATATGCTTAATACGGTTTTACGTGACGAATGGGGTTTTAAAGGAGTTGTGGTTTCTGATTGGGCTGCGGTTCATTCGACAGTAAAGTCATTAGAAAATGGTTTAGATATCGAAATGGGAACTAAAAAAACTTTTAGTGAATATTTTCTAGCAGATAAGTTAATTGCTGCGGCTAAAGCAGGAGAAGTTTCGGAGAAGGAAATAGATAAACATGTAAGACGGATTTTACATGTTTTGTTTCAGATAAAAGCTATGGGAACAGGAGTTAAAGATCGTCTAAAGGGAAGTCTTGCTACAGAAGTACATTATCAGGATGCTTATAAAATTGCATCTGAAGCTGTAGTATTGTTAAAAAATAATAAGAATGCTTTGCCTTTAAAACTAAAAGGAATACAATCTATTGCTGTAATTGGAAATAATGCAACAAAGAAAAATGCTCTTGGGGGATTTGGCGCTGGAGTAAAAACCAAAAGAGAAATTACACCTTTAGAGGGATTAAAAAATAGATTACCAGCATCAATAAAAATTAATTATGCTGAGGGTTATTTAGAACGTTATGAGAAAAAAAATAAAGGGAATTTAGGAAATATTACTGCAAGAGGTCCGGTAACTATTGATCAACTGGATCCTGCTAAATTAGAAGAGGCTTTAGAAGCTGTTAGAAATTCTGATGTTGCAATTGTTTTTGCCGGATCAAACCGTGATTATGAAACCGAAGCTTCAGATCGTAAAGATTTGAAATTACCTTTTGGTCAGGAAGAATTAATCAAAAAAGTACTGGAAATAAATCCTAATACAATTGTTGTTATGATTGCTGGTGCTCCTTTTGAAATGCAAGAAATCAATAAGAAAACAAATGCTTTGGTTTGGAGTTGGTTTAATGGTTCTGAAGGAGGAAATGCCTTGGCAGATGTGTTGTTAGGAAAAGTAAATCCGTCAGGAAAGTTGCCTTGGACAATGCCTGAAAAATTGATGGACTCTCCGGCTCATGCTACAAATAGTTTTCCGGGAGACAAAACTGTTAGTTATGATGAAGGTATTTTAGTAGGATACCGATGGTTTGATACCAAAAATACTTCGCCAATGTATCCTTTTGGTTATGGATTGTCTTATACTAATTTCGAATTCAAAAATGCTTCTTCTGATTATGTTACATATGGAATTAATGATATAATGAAGATTATTGTTGATGTAAAAAATACAGGAAAACTAGATGGAAAAGAAGTAGTACAATTGTATTCTTCCAAAACAGATTCTAAAATTAATCGTGCGGCACAAGAATTAAAAGGATTTAAGAAGGTTTTGGTAAAAGCTGGAGAAACTCAAAAAGTAATTATAGATGTTCCTGTTAAAGAATTAGCTTATTATGATGTTACTAATAAAAAATGGACTGTTGAGCCTGGGAAATATACTTTGAAAATAGGGAATTCTTCCAGAGATATAAAAAAGGAAGTAATGCTAACTATAAGATAGTAATCTGATATAATGATTAAAAGTGCTGTATTCTTTTTTTAAGGATACAGAACTTTTTAATTTACTCTAAAAACGATTTCAGTTCATAACGATACTCAGATGCATTTTTTCCTGTAAACTCTTTGAATGTTTTATTGAAATGACTGAAATTGTTAAAACCACTTTCGAAAGCTATGGCCGATATACTGATGGGCTTTTCAGCTAATAATTTACAGGCATGTACTAATCTATAATCGTTTACAAACTTAGTAAATGTTTTATGGGTTATTTTTTTAAAATATCGGCAAAACGAAGGTACGGTCATGCTTACTTTTTCTGCAATTTCTTCTAAACGGATGGGTTCTTTGAAATGGTCTTTTACATAATTAAAAATAGAATTGATTCTTTCATTATCCTGAACATGCATTTCCATTCTAAAACCTTCGGCGTTTAAGACTGTTGCATCTTCGGTAGCTAATTCTAATTCGTTAAAAATTTCGATAATACTTAATAGCCTTTCAAATGGTGTTTTGTCTTCCATTTTGGCTATTTTTTTACCAATTTTTCTTTTGGTTTTGCCACCAAAGGTAATTCCGGATTTTGCCTGTTGGAGTAAGTCTTTTATGTTTCGCATTTCCGGGATTTCAAAGAAATGTTCTCCCAAAAAATCAGGTTTCATCTGGATTACAATTTCATTTTTATTACCGGTAGTCTCATCGGTAAAACCGCAATGAGGTAAATTGCTTCCTATTAAAGTCAAATCGCCATTCGTATAATAAGAAATATGGCTTCCTACCTGGCGTTTACCTGCCCCGCCATTTACATAAATCAATTCGATTTCGGGATGATAATGCCAAAAATGGGAGTTGTAGTTAATGTCGTATTTGGTTAAAGTAAAGGAACTCCCAAAAGAGGGTTCGATAATTTTAAGTGTTGGTAGGTTGGATTTCATTTATTTTGGTTTTAAGTTGGTTAATACTAAGATAATGAAAATATGTGTAATATTAACTAAATATATAGCTAATGTTTTGATAAGCGGTAAGATAGCATATAGAATCAAATTTACTATTTGTAATTGTTTCTATTTGTGATTTTTTTGGAGGGTAAATTTGTAATCAATATTGATGAAATAATGAAAACAGATAAGTAGTAGTGAAGTTTGATAAAAGAAAATTCGTGAGGATGAAAAATATTTTTCAATTATTTAAATCAATATTGATTTTTGGCACGAATTATGATATTAACTCTGTGGTTAGAAATTTTGCTATTTGTTAGTAATTAATTAGTTTGTGTAGTTAATAAAAAAAGCTTCAGGTGGTTCTGAAGCTTTTTTTTGTTTTTATATCACACCCATAATTCGATCCATGACCCAACTGGTATGAGTTGCTGTTTTTCCGTCTGAAGGATGATTTCCAGTACCGAATAGTTGCTCTTTCATTTCACCAACATGGTTTAACTGTACATTTTCCGGATGTTCAATTGTTAAGCTAATTGGCCCATTTTCGTTGACAAGTTCTATTGGATTTTCATCAAAAATAGAAAATTGAATAGTTCCCTGGCTTCCGTAAATGATTACTTTGTCTTCACGGTTAGCAGTACCAAAATTCCAACTTCCTGTTCCTGTAATTCCGTTTTCGTGAATCCAGCAGGCTACAAGCGCATCCTTAGCTGAATATAAGTTTTGCTGATTATTACTAATTCCTGATACTTCTTTGATGTCTCCTAATAGATAATTGAACAAATCTAATCCATGACTGGCTAAATCATCAAAATAGCCTCCTTTAGCCACTTTAGCATCGGTACGCCAATTGTACAAGCCTGATAAATCCTGTTGAGAAGCAGGTTTACTTAAATGCCAGTTGATATGGCGGATTTCTCCAATGCTATTGGCTTCAAGCCATTTTTTAACTTGTTTGAATCTTGGTAAAGAACGTCTATAGTATGCGGTGAAAAGTGGAATGTTTCTACTTTCAAAAGCTTCATAAATAGCTTTACTGTCTTCATAACTTGGAGCCAATGGTTTTTCGATACAACATATCTTACCAGCTTCAGCAACTTTTAATCCGTATAGTTTATGAGAATCGGGTGGAGTAGCTATATAAACGGCATCAACATCAGGATCATTAATTAAGGCATCAGCATCGGAGTAGAATTTTTGTATTCCATGTCTCTTAGCATAATCTGCTGCTTTTTCGGCATCTCTTCGCATCACAGCGACAATTTCAAATCCTGTGGTTTTTTGATAAGCAGGACCGCTTTTCTTTTCGGTTACATCGCCACAACCTATAATTCCCCAACGAATAATTTTATTTTCTTTATCTAAAGCACTCATTATTATTTGAATTAATTACAACCATCAATACCACAGCTATCTTCTGAAGTAGCGTTCAAGATAGTAATTTTAGATTCGAATTGTCCTTCTTCCCAAACTTTTTCTAAGGTTTTTGTAAATGTCTCTACATGTTGCGCTCCCGAAATAGCATATTTATTATCGAAAACAAAAAACGGCACACCCTGAACACCTATTTTTTGAGCCATTAAAATGTCTTCTTCTACTTCTTTTGTAAAAGCATTAGAGTTCAACACTTCTTCTACTTTATTAGCATCAAGACCAAGCTCAGTTCCTAATCGTTGTAAGGTAGCTTTATCATTTACATCTTCTCCGTCTGTAAAATAAGCTTTAAAAAGTAATTCTTTCAGTTCTGATCCAAGCTGATTTTGCTTTGCCAAATGCAATAAACGATGTGCATTTAGTGAATTAGCCATAATCGATTTTTCAAAATGAAATTCTAATCCTGAATTAGCGGCATTTTGAGTCATGTTTTCTAACATTTCAATCGCCCAGTCTTTATCTTTTCTATATTTTTCGGCAAGATGATCGACTAAATTATCATCTTCTGAAGCAATGAAATTAGGATCTAACTGGAAGCTTTTCCATTCAATTTCGATAGCATCCTGATGACCAAATTGCGTGATGGCATCTTCTAATCTTCTTTTTCCGATATAACAAAACGGACACATAATGTCCGACCAAATTTGTATTTTAAGTTTATTTTCCATCTTTATTTTTTTAAAGAGTGATTATGTTTGTATATACAAATGTAATTATAAATCAGTAAAATTATTCTACTCTTATGTTTTTATTAAGAAAGAATGAGTTGGCAATAAGTGGATTAAAACAAAAAACCATCAGGATTTCTCTTGATGGTTTTCGTATAATGTGTGTAAAGTTTGTTATAAAAGATCTAATACAAAGGATGGGAAAATACCTAAAGCAATATTTAAAACAATTGCAATTACAGCAACAGCATAATAAACTGCTGGAGTTGGAATTTTAGCTTCATTAGGCTCTTTAGTATACATTGCAAGGATTAATTTGAAATAGTAACCCACACTTATAATCGAATTGATTACTGCAATTACAACTAATACAACAAATTCAGATTCGATAGTTTGAGAGAATAAAAACAATTTAGCAAAGAAACCTCCAAAAATTGGAATTCCCGCCATAGACAATAACGAAGCAGTTAAGATAGCCGCCATTAAAGGATTGTTTTTTCCTAAACCGTGAAAATTAGTAATGTCTTCATTTTCTCTGGTTTTGCAAACATATAGTATTACTGCAAAAGCTGCGATTCCGGCTAAGGCATAAGCCGATGTATAATACAATAATGTTCCGGAAGATTTTGCTGTACTTAACAACGTCATCAACATAAAACCGGCATGAGAAATACCGGAAAAAGCCAGCATACGTTTTACGTTGATTTGGCGTAAAGCCATAATATTTCCAACAGTCATTGAGGCAATAGATACAATCACGATGATCAATTGAAATGCAGGAGAAATATCGGCATTCATGGTTTTAACTAACTTGTATAAAGTCGCGATAGCAACAACTTTAGCCAGAGTACTCATAACTGCAGTTGTTAAAGCAGGCGAACCTTCGTATACGTCTGGTGCCCAAAAGTGGAAAGGTACAGCGGCAATTTTGAATAACATTCCAATAAAAAGCAGCACAATACCAATAGGAAACCAAACAGGTAATTCGGCTGAACGAGATAATTCGCTAATTTCAACAATGTCAAAACTTCCCATTGCTCCGTAAATTAAGCAAATTCCAAATAAGATAATTCCAGAGGCAAAAGAACCCATCAGGAAATATTTTAATCCGGCTTCGTTGCTTTTAATGCTCAAACGGTTGCTTGACGCCAAAACGTATAATGCAATAGATAATACTTCGATTCCTAAAAAGAACATCGCTAAGTTTCCAAAAGAAACCATCGCTACAGCTCCGGCTAATAAAAATATTTTTATGGCAATAAAATCGGAGATTTTTGTTGAATGATTTTCGTAGAATTTATTTCCTAAACTCACTAAGAAAATCGTTAATATGATAAACAAGCCTGAAAATGCTGAAGAAAATTTACTCACAACAATCATATTGTTGTAATGATAAGTAGGAGCAGCATTGTATTCAGAAATATCTAATCCAAGTACGGCTAACAAACCAATAACAACTATTGGAATGATGGCTTTTCTAGCATCAAAAATTTCAAATAAAAGGCATAAAATACCTAATCCTATTATTGCTATTAATGTATTCATATTTTATTTTGTGATTCAGGATTCAGTGATTTCGAATTTTTTAGATGCTAAAAACACTTAAATCTATAAGTTGAATTTAATTTTATACTATTATTGAATTCGGTTTACAGTTCTTAAAATTTGATCCAAACTTGGATTGATTAATTCGTTAATTGGTCTTGGATACAATCCAAAAAAGAAAATAACGGCAATAATAAGAACTAATACTATAGTTTCATGCAAAGTAACATCAGCAAATACTTTTTTGTTTGTTTCTCCCAGCATTACTTGTTGATACATTTTCAACATATAATAAGCTCCTAATATAATAGTTGTTCCACCTAATACGGCAAACCAAACATTGATTTGATACAAACTATATAAAACGGTGAATTCTCCAACAAAGTTAAATGTAGTAGGCAACGCTACCGATGCCAAAACTAATATCATAAATAATGAAGCAAATTTTGGAGCTTGTGTGCGAATGCCTCCCATGTTAGCAATTTCTCTGGTGTCAAATCTTCTGTGAATGATTTCGGCAGCAAAGAACAATCCCACTACTACAAAACCGTGCGACAGCATTTGTAAAACTGCTCCACGCAATCCGTCAATATTTAAAGTATAGCATCCTGCTGCGATTAATCCAACGTGTGCCAATGAAGAATAAGCCAGTAATTTTTTCAAATCTTTTTGTCTTAAAGCTACAATTGAACCATAGATTACACCTGCAATTCCAAGACCGATTAATATTGGTAAATAAGTTCTTGATGCAACCGGAGTAATTGGTATTTGCCAACGCAATACACTATACAATCCCATTTTTAACATGATACCAGATAAAAGCATGGTTCCAACAGTTGGTGCTTTTTGATATACCTTTGCCTGCCAAGTATGGAAAGGAATAACTGGGATTTTAATAGCATAAGCTAAAAAGAATGCCCAGAATATCCAGAATTGCTCCGTTTGAGTTAACTCGATTTTGTATAAATCCTGAATTAAGAAACTGCCTGTTTTTTGGTACAAATAAACAAAAGCGATTAGCATGAATAAAGATCCGGCAAGCGTGTAAATAAAGAATTTAACTACTGCTTTTTTGCGTTCTTCTGTATCGCCATTACCCCAAATTAAAGCAATGAAATAAATAGGAATTAAAGCCAATTCCCAGAAGATATAATATAAAAGTCCATCTGATGCTAAGAATGTTCCTGACATAGCAAATGTCATAAACAAAATCAAAGCATAAAATGATTTAGCATTTTTGTATTCGTTACCAAAAGATGAATAGATAATCAAAGGCGTCAAGGCTGTCGTTAATAACAACATGATTAATGATAATCCATCGGCAGTTAATGAATATACTACGGTAGGTTTGTTAATCCAATATTTGAAAAAATTAACGTTTTCTCCTGCATTATATGCGTTTAATAAAGCAATTGATAGTCCTAAAGCAACTAAACTGAATAATAATGCCACTTTTGAAGCCAGTTTATCGCCAGCAAAATAAGTAGTAAATGCGCCAACAAGTAGTATAATTAATAGTAGTGATACGTTCATGATATAAAATTATTGAGCTAAAAATAAATAAGTTAATATGGCACTAAGTCCTAAAACAAACACAAACAAGTAAAAACCAATACTTCCTGTTTGTAATTTCTTTCCTTGATAACTTAATTCGTTGGTTACTTTTCCTAATCCAAATACTGCCGCAGAAAGAGAAGTTTCTACATAATCTCTAAAGAATCTTGACAAGCCATTGATTGATTTGACAAAAACGGCATCGTAAATTTCATCTACATAATATTTATTGTAAAGCACTTTTGAAAAACCGGTAATTTCGGCATCTTCAGCAGGAACTTGGTTTTGCTTGATGTATTTTACAAAAGCAATTGTAATCCCGATGATTCCACCAAGTACAGCAATCGCCATTAATGTATATTCTGTAGTTCCAAAATGATGAGCTTCGTGTGCTTCTTTCGAAAATAATGGTGCTAAATAATGATTCAGCCAGCTATTTGTTGGCAAACTAATCAATCCACCAATAGTTGCTAAAATGGCCAATACAATAAGCGGGAAAGTAATTAATCCCGGACTTTCGTGTAAATGCGATTTTTGGTGTTCAGTTCCTCTGAATTCTTTAAAGAAAGTCAAATACAATAATCGGAACATATAAAAGGCTGTCATTAATGAAGCTAACGAAGCAATAACCCAAAGCACTATATTATGATGAAAAGCTGTCATTAAGATTTCATCTTTAGAGAAAAATCCTGAAAAAGGAGGAATTCCTGAAATGGCTAATGACGAAAGCAAGAATGTAATAAAAGTGATTCCCATTACTTTTTTCAATCCACCCATTCTACGCATATCCTGTTCTCCGTGCAAAGCATGAATTACCGATCCTGAACCTAAGAACAAACAAGCTTTAAAGAAAGCATGAGTGATTACATGAAAAACCGCAATTTCATAAGCTCCAAAACCTAAGGCTAAGAACATTAATCCTAATTGTGAAACGGTAGAATAAGCCAATACTTTTTTGATATCCGTTTGAACCAAAGCAATTGTTGCAGCAACTAAAGAAGTTACAGCACCAATAATAGCGATGATGTTTTGTACTTCGGGAGCTAAATCAAATACATAATTCAATCTTGTAATCATGAAAATACCAGCAGTTACCATAGTTGCAGCGTGAATCAAGGCCGAAACCGGTGTTGGTCCCGCCATCGCATCAGGCAACCAAGTGTACAACGGAATTTGTGCCGATTTACCACAAGCTCCAATGAATAGAGCAAAGGCAGCAATCGAAATCATTGTAATGTCTAAATTACTTGATGTTGCAATAGCCGTTTTTAAAGTAGTGTAATCTAAAGTTGAGAACAAAGAACCGATGATAAAGATACCGATCAACAATCCTAAATCTCCTATTCTGTTCATGATGAAAGCTTTTTTAGCTGCATCATTATAATCCTGGTTTTTATGCCAAAATCCGATAAGTAAGTAAGAACAAAGTCCAACGCCTTCCCAACCGATGAATAGTACTAATAAGTTGCTTCCTATAACTAAAGTAATCATGAAAAAGATGAACAAATTCAGGTAAGCAAAGAATTTGTGCATATTCTCATCATCATGCATGTAGCTGATAGAGTAGAGGTGAATTAAAGAACCAATTCCTGTTACAAATAGTAACCACAAAATGGATAATTGGTCTAAAAGGAAACCAAAATTCACACGGAAATTACTAATTTGAATCCAATTGAATAATTCAATTTCAATGGCTTCTTTGTTTTCGTTTATTTGCAGGAAAAAAACAACAGTAGCAACAAATGAAACAGCAACAGTTAATGTTCCAATAATTCCGGAAGCTGATTTACCAATCTGTTTTCCAAAGAAGATATTAAATAAAAATCCTAAAAAAGGAGCTAATAATAAGAGTAAAGCTAAATTCGTATTCATTATTGTTTATCCTTTTAAGTTTTTTAAATTATTAATATCAATCGAACCTAAATTTCTAAAAATAGATACTAAAATCGCTAAACCTACCGCAACTTCGGCAGCAGCTACAGCCATAGAGAAAAATACAAAAACCTGACCTTGTGCATCCTGATGATAAGTCGAAAATGCCACAAATAAAAGGTTTACCGCATTTAACATAATTTCGATAGACATAAATACGATAATAGCATTTCGTCTGTATAAAACTCCAAATACTCCAATACAAAAAAGTATTACAGAAAGGAAAATATAGTTCTCAATGCCTATTTCATTTAAAATATTAGTCATTTTATTTCTCTGTTTTTTCTTTTTTAGACAATAATACTACGCCAATCATCGCTGTTAAAAGCAAGATAGAAGCAAATTCAAAAGGAACCATATATTCGTTTAATAAAACACGTCCCAAAACATTTATTGATTGATAATCCTCACCAGTTGCAATGTATTCTCCTTCGATAGGTTTCGAATTGATGAAAATCATGATCAAAACAATGCAAATTAAACAGAAGGAAACAATAGCTCCAAGTCTTGTAATACGAGGTTTATGAACTTCATTTTGTTTGTTCAAATTCATCAACATAATCGTAAACAGGAACAAAATCATAATCGCTCCAGAGTAAACAATAACGTGAACAATAGCTAGAAACTGTGAGTTCAATAATAAATAATGTCCCGCTATAGAAAAGAAACTAATAACAAGATACAATGCACTATGAATAGGATTTCGGCTAAAAATAGCTAGAAAAGCAGTAAGCAATGTAATAAACGCCAGAAAACAAAATATAATTTGTACAGTCGATGCGTGTGCAAAATCAGGAATATGTATCATTTAATTAGCGTTATTAAGTTGAGCATTTTTCATAGCCATTTCAAGAGGCATCACTAATTTATCTTTTCCAAAAATAAAATCTTCTCTTTCATAACTAGAAGGAACTAATACTTTTGAAGTAGTCAGATAAATAGCATCTTTAGGACAAGCTTCTTCACACAATCCGCAAAAAATACAACGCAACATATTAATCTCATATATTTCGGCATATTTTTCCTCACGGTATAAATGTTTCTCATTTGCTTTACGTTCGGCAGCTTTCATAGTGATGGCTTCTGCAGGACAAGACAATGCACATAAACCGCAGGCAGTACAGTTTTCTCTTCCCTGTTCATCACGTTTCAACATGTGTTGTCCGCGATACACCGGGCTCATTGTACGCACTTGTTCCGGATATTGAATTGTAACTTTTCTTGAAAACAAGTGTTTCAATGTAATAAGTAATCCTTTTACAATCGCAACAAGGTATAAACGCTCTAAAAAAGTCATCTCTTTATTAGAGACTTGCACTTTTCTTCCCGATAAGGATATGGTTTCTATTGACATCTTTATTTTATTTTTTTATTTGAAGCTAATCCTGCTTTCCGCTCTATCTTTAATTTTTTAAAGAAAAAAATTAAAGGATGCCGCTTCAATCAGGGCTAGGCTACTTTTTTGCTTATTTAAAATCCTAAAAATACTGCTATTTCGTGTCTTAAAATTACAATTCCAGTAATCATAATATTTACAATCGATAACGGAATTAATATTTTCCATCCTAAATTCATCAATTGATCGTATCTAAATCTTGGAATAGTCCATCTTACCCACATATAGAAAAAGATGAAGAAACATATTTTTGCAAATAAAACTCCTATTCCTATAAGGTTTGCAATATTTACTCCCCAGTTTTCTACAGCCCAGCTTATTCCTGGATAGTTATATCCTCCAAAGAATAATACCGCAAGAATAGTAGAAGAGATAAACATACTCGCATATTCAGCAAATAAATAGAATCCCATTTTCATCGAAGAATATTCTGTATGATAACCTCCAATTAATTCACTTTCACATTCCGCTAAGTCAAAAGGAGTTCTGTTAGTTTCAGCAAATGAACAAATCAAGAAGATTAAGAACGAAAGCGGTTGATAAAAAACATTCCATTGCATTCCTTCCTGCTGCAAACTAATTTCTCTTAAACTCAACGTTCCTGTCATCATCAATAAGGCAATCATAGATAATCCCATCGCAATTTCATAAGAAACCATTTGAGAACCTGCACGAACAGCTCCCATTAAAGAGAATTTATTGTTTGATGCCCATCCACCAATCATGATGCCGTAAACTCCAATAGAAAGAATAGCAAAAATATATAACAAGGCATTGTCAATATTTGAAGCTTGCAGGATAATATCTCTTCCAAAAAGATGAAATTTATCTCCCCACGGAATTACAGCACTCGTCATTAAGGCTGTACTCATTGCGATTGCCGGACCTGTAAAGAACAAAAATCTATTAGGAGTATCAGGTTCAAATTCTTCTTTCGAAAATAATTTTAAACCATCAGCAAGAGGTTGTAAAATACCTCCTTTTCCAGCTCTGTTAGGACCTACACGGTCTTGTAACCAGGCTGCAATTTTTCTTTCTGCCAGTGTAGAATACATTGCCATAACCATAGTAATGGCAAAGACAACAAGAATGATAACACTTTTTTCTATAATAATTGTACTGTCCATTTTTTATAGATTACCATTTTTAAATTCTTCCTGCTCTTCTTTTTTTAACGGGATAGCAGTCATACTAATCTTTTTACGATCTTGCTCTCTTCCTTTTAGAATTCCTTCTTCGGTTGCAATATGAACTGTATCTAATTTTCGGGTATAATTATTTTGGTTAATAACCGAATCCTTATCAAATTTTCTAGGACCTTCTATCACCCAATCCGCTGGATCTTTATGGTCAAAACGGCATTCGTTACAAATAAAATCTTCTACTTCGTGGTATTGATCTTTTCTACCGGTAACACGTTGGATTTCATTTCCAAACATCCATACCGTAGTTTTTCCACAGCATCCCGGAGTAGTACATTCTCTGTGCGCATTGAAAGGTTTGTTGAACCAAACTCTCGATTTAAAACGGAATGTTTTATCAGTCAATGCTCCTACAGGACATACATCGATCATATTTCCTGAGAATTCATTATCGATAGCTTTAGAAATACAAGTCGAAATATTAGCGTGATCTCCACGGTCTAAAACTCCGTGAACTCGTTTGTCAGTCAATTGATCAGCCACCTGCACACAGCGTTGGCATAAAATACAACGGTTCATGTGCAATTGAATATTCGGACCAATATCTTCAGGTTCAAATGTTCTTTTTTCTTCTATAAAACGGGTTTTTGATTTTCCGTGTTCAAAACTTAAATCCTGTAAATCACATTCTCCTGCCTGATCACAAATAGGACAATCTAGCGGGTGATTGATCAATAAAAATTCAGTAACTGATTGACGTGCTTCACGAACTCTGTCTGAATTTTTACTGTTTACTTCCATACCTTCCATACATCCTGTTACACAAGATGCCATTAATTTCGGCATTGGTCTTGGGTCAGCTTCACTTCCTTTGGAAACTTCAACTAAGCAACAACGGCATTTTCCACCGCTACCTTTTAGTTTAGAATAATAACACATTGCAGGCGGAACAGATTCTCCTCCTATCATACGTGCCGCTTGTAGAATAGTTGTACCTGGTTCTACTTCTATGCTTTGACCGTCTATTGTTACTTTCATATTTTTATAGTTGTTGATTGTTGGTTTGTAGTTGTCAGTCTTTGGCTTTAGCATCAACTTTCAACTTTCATCCTTCAACTTTTATACTGTTTGTTTACTAGCCAAATGTTTTACTTTTTCAAAAGGCTCGTTAACAAAATGATCTCTGTTTTTTATTCTTTCAGGGAAACGAACATGGTATTCAAATTCATCTCTAAAATGACGAATAGCTGCTGCTACCGGCCATGAAGCCGCGTCTCCAAGAGGACAAATAGTATTTCCTTCAATTTTAGACTGAATACTCCACAATAAATCGATATCTTCTTCACGTCCGTGACCATTTTCGATTCTGTGTAATACTTTTTCTAACCAACCTGTTCCTTCACGACAAGGGGTACATTGTCCGCAGGATTCATGGTGATAGAAACGGGAGAAATTCCAGGTGTTACGTACAATACACGCAGTGTCGTCATAAACAATAAACCCTCCTGAACCTAACATGGAACCTGTTGCAAATCCACCGTCGCTCAATGATTCGTAAGTCATTAAACGATCTTCACCATTAGCCGTTTTGAAAATTAAATCAGCTGGTAAAATCGGCACAGATGAACCTCCCGGAACCAAAGCTTTCAAAGGTCTGTTTGAACTCATTCCTCCTAAATATTCGTCAGAATTCATGAATTCATCAACACTTAAACCTAATTCGATTTCGTAAACTCCTGGGTTTTTAATGTTTCCTGAAGCTGAAATTAATTTAGTTCCTGTTGATCTTCCGATACCTATTTTTGCATAATCATCACCGGAATTGTTTACAATCCACGGCACTGCTGCAATAGTTTCTACGTTATTTACTACTGTAGGGTTTGCCCAAAGTCCGGAAACAGCCGGGAACGGTGGTTTGATACGTGGATTTCCTCTTTTACCTTCTAATGATTCGATTAAAGCGGTTTCTTCTCCACAAATATAAGCTCCGGCACCACAGTGAACGTGTAATTCTAAATCGTAACCTGAACCTAAGATATTTTTTCCTAACCAGCCTGCTGCTTTTGCTTCGGCAATGGCTCTTTCTAATATTTTAAAAACCCACATGTATTCTCCACGAATGTAGATATACGAGCGGTTTGCTCCCAAAGCAAAACTGGAAGTAATCATTCCTTCGATCAATAAATGAGGAATAAATTCCATCAAATACCTGTCTTTGAAAGTTCCCGGTTCTGATTCGTCGGCATTGCAAACCAAATGTCTTGGTTTACCTGATTTTTTATCAATAAAACTCCATTTCATTCCGGCAGGGAAACCCGCACCTCCACGACCACGAAGTCCTGATTTTTTTACTTCCTCAACCACTTCATCAGGAGTCATTGATTTTATGGCTTTTTCTACAGATGCATAACCACCTTCTCGGCGATACACTTCGTAGGTTTTAATGCCCGGAACGTTGATTTTGTCTAATAATATTTTCTTTGACATCTTATTTATCGTGTAATATTATTTTATTATCTCGGCAATCAGCAATTAACTGATCGATTTTTTCTCTGGTCAAATGCTCTTTGTAGAAATCTCCTAATTGCATCATTGGAGCGTAACCACAAGCTCCTAAACATTCTACACCTCTTACTTCAAAAAGTCCGTCAGCAGTAGTTTCGCCAATGCCGACACCTAGTTTCTCACAGGTGTAATCCATCAAATCTTCTACTCCGTTTAGACAGCAGCATGAAGTTTGGCAAAATTCAAACATGTATTTCCCAATTGGTTTTAGGTTGTACATGGTATAGAAAGTAGCAACTTCGTAAACTTCAATAGGTAAAATTCCAAGAATATCGGCTACCTTATCCATTAGTTCGATACTCAGCCAGTTGTCGTGAGCATCCTGAACTTCGTGCAAAACTGGTAACAAAGCTGATTTTCTTTTGTCTTCAGGATAATGACTAATCAATTCATTGATGCGGTTCATCAATGTTTCAGTCATGTTTATTTCTTGTTTGTAATGTATACGTTCCATAATTTATGCGTCTAATTCTCCAGCAATTACATTTAAACTTGATAAAATAACAATTGCATCTGATAACAATGCACCTTTAATCATTTCTGGATAAGCCTGATAATAAATAAAACAAGGTCTTCTAAAGTGAAGTCTGTATGGTGTTCTACTTCCGTCAGTAACTAAATAGAAACCAATTTCTCCATTTCCTCCTTCTACCGGATGGTAGATTTCGGCAACCGGAACAGGAACTTCTCCCATTACAATTTTGAAGTGATAAATTAAAGACTCCATGTTATTGTAAACATCTTCTTTTGGAGGCAAATAGTAATCAGGAACTTCAGCATGGTATTCATTTCCTTCCGGCATTTTGTCTAATGCCTGACGAATGATACTTAAACTTTCCCAAACTTCGGCATTACGAACACAAAAACGGTCATAAGTATCACCTGATTTACCTACCGGAACTTTGAAATCAAAATCTTCGTATGAACTATATGGTTGTGCAACACGAACATCGTAATCAATACCTGCAGCACGTAAATTTGGACCAGTAAAACCGTAAGCCATTGCTTTTTCGGCCGAAATAGCTCCTACATTAACAGTACGGTCAATAAAAATTCTGTTTCTTTCGAATAAGTTTTCGAATTCTTTCCAGGCTACTGGGAATTCTTCTAAGAAAATATCCAGTTTTCTAAAAGCTTCTGGAGACCAGTCTCTTTCAAAACCACCAATTCTTCCCATATTTGTTGTTAAACGAGCACCACAAATTTCTTCGTAGATTTCGTAAACTTTCTCTCTAAATTGAAAAACATAAAGGAAACCAGTATAAGCACCAGTATCAACACCTAAAATCGAATTACAAATCAAGTGATCCGTAATACGGGCTAATTCCATTACAATTACACGTAAATATTGCGCTCTTTTAGGAACTTCGATACCTAATAATTTTTCTAAAGTCATCCACCATCCCATATTATTAATAGGAGAGGAGCAATAGTTCATACGGTCAGTAAGCGGAGTAATTTGGTAAAACGGACGATTTTCGGCAATTTTTTCAAAAGCACGGTGGATGTAACCAATGGTTGGTTCAGCATCTAAAATTCGTTCCCCATCCATCAACAGAATGTTTTGGAAAATTCCGTGAGTAGCAGGGTGAGTAGGGCCTAAATTCAGGATAGAAAGCTCGTTTCCGTCTTCATTTAGCTGTTCCTTTATTATTTTAGCATAGCGATGCTCTGGTGGTAATAATAGTTCTGACATTTATAGAATGTGAAAAATTATATATTGTTTTTTTAGCAATTGTCTACTGTTCTTCCAAAGAAACGGTCGTCTTTGTCCGTTCTTCCGCCGTCTTCCATTGGGAATTCTTTACGCATTGGAAAAGAAATCATTTCATCCATATTCAAAATACGTTTCAGTTGTGGATGACCAATAAAATTGATACCAAAGAAATCATACGTTTCTCTTTCCATCCAGTTTGATGTTAAGAAAATAGTAGATAATGTTTTTATTTCAGGATTTTCTCCGTTAAGAAAAGCTTTGATTCGAATGCGTTTGTTTTCGTACCAATTGTGCATGTGATAAATTACTGCAAATTGTCTGTCTGCTGGATTTTCAGGATAATGGATACCGCACAAATCTGTTAAAAAATGAAAACGTAATTCAGGATCGTTTTTTAAGAATAAAATGATAGCAGTATTATTGTTAGCATTAATTTCTAATGAAAAGATATCTCTTTCCTGCTGAAAATTAAAAACATCGTCACCAAATGTCGATACTAATTTTTCTTGAATAGCTGTGTTTTCTAATGCCATTTTATTTGATATTATAAGAAGCTAATAATTCTTGATACTCAGGCGAACTTCTTCTTCTTACCGATTCTGTTTTTACTAATTCCTGTAATTTCATTACACCATCAACAATTTGTTCTGGTCTAGGCGGACAGCCGGGAACATAAACATCTACCGGAATTACTTTGTCAATTCCCTGAAGTACAGAGTAAGTGTCAAATATTCCTCCTGATGATGCGCAAGCGCCTACTGCAATTACCCATCTAGGTTCCGACATTTGCTCGTAAACCTGACGTAAAATAGGAGCCATTTTTTTAGAAATAGTTCCCATTACCAGTAGCATATCGGCCTGACGAGGAGAGAAACTTACACGTTCTGAACCGAAACGTGCCAAGTCATAGTGAGATGCCATGGTTGCCATGAATTCGATACCACAACAAGAAGTTGCAAAAGGAAGTGGCCATAATGAATTGGCTCTTGCTAAACCAACAACATCATTAAGTTTTGTAGCGAAGAAGCCTTCACCTACAACTCCTTCCGGCGGTGCAACCATATTTACTTTTGAATCGCTCATCTTATTAAAAGTTATGAGTTATGAGTTATGAGTTCATAACTTAAATTTAAAATCAATTTTGTATTGTTTAAGAGTTTCGATTTTAAATCTGAAGTCTAAAATCTGGAATCTCTTTTTATTCCCACTTTAATGCTTTCTTTTTGATGATATAGAAAAAACCAACTAACAGTAAAGACATGAATACCACCATTTTGATCATTCCTTCCATTCCAAGTTCTTTGAAATTGATAGCCCAAGGATACAGGAATATAACTTCGATATCAAACAATACAAATAAGATGGCTACAAGGAAATACTTGACTGAAAACGGAATACGTGCATTACCTACAGACTCAATTCCGCATTCAAAGTTTTTATCCTTTATGGCTGAATTTCTTTTAGGTCCTAGTTTTCCTGAAATGATAATAGTAGCTACTACAAAACCAATTGCGAGCAGCGCTTGCATAAGTATTGGCAGATAATCGTATTGATCAGATTGCATAATGATGAATTTTGTGCTAGAATAAGTCACAAAGATATACTTCAATGTTATAAAACACAAGAAGACCATCAAAATTAGTGGTTGGTTTTAAGGGGTTTTTCTGTAGTTTTTAATGATTATAAATAAGCTTTTTGTACTTTTCTTAAAAATAAGTGAAAATTTAACAATTAATCATAAAAAAAAGCGTCCCGATGATAATCGGGACGCTTTGAACATTTGTAACAAAAAAAATATTTTGTTTAGATTACTGCAACTTTAGCAGCAACTTTTCCTTTTCTTCCTTCTTCTTCTTCATAGCTAACTCTATCACCTTCGCGTAATTCCTCCGCGCTGATTCCTGAAGCATGAACAAAAATGTCTTTTCCTGTTTCTTCGTCTGTAATGAATCCGTAACCTTTTGATTCATTGAAAAATTTAACTGTACCTGTACGCATTGTAATAGTAATAATAATTTATAATAAGGCAAATGTAAGGTTTAATATAATACGAAAATGATTAATATTAAAAATTTTCATAAAATAATTGATATTCAGTCTATTCAAGGCTTTTCGAAAGGTATTTACTGCAAATCTAACTGGATGTGTAATTCGCTTAATTGAGCATTGTCAATAGCTGACGGAGCATCAATCATCACGTCTCTTCCTGAGTTATTTTTAGGGAAAGCAATGAAATCTCTAATGGTTTCCTGACCTCCTAAAATAGCAACTAAACGGTCTAATCCAAAAGCTAATCCACCGTGTGGAGGAGCTCCAAACTGGAATGCATCCATTAGGAATCCAAATTGTGCTTTTGCCTCTTCTTCGCTGAATCCTAAATATTTAAACATCAATTGTTGAGTTGCTTTATCGTGAATACGGATAGAACCTCCACCAATTTCGTTTCCATTCAAAACCATATCGTAAGCATTGGCACGAACTTGTCCCGGATTCGTTTCTAATAAGGCTATATCTTCTGGTTTAGGAGATGTAAACGGATGGTGCATGGCGTGGTAACGACCGCTTTCTTCGTCGAATTCTAAAAGTGGGAAATCAACAACCCATAATGGAGCAAATACTTCCGGATTACGTAATCCTAAACGAGTGGCTAATTCCATACGTAATGCACTTAATTGAGTGCGGGTTTTATTAGCTGGTCCTGAAAGTACAAAAATCATATCGCCAGGATTTGCTTCTGTTGTTTTTGCCCAGTTTGCTAAATCTTCCTGATCATAGAATTTATCTACAGATGATTTGTATGTTCCGTCTTCGTTGCATTTTACATAGACCATTCCTGATGCTCCTACTTGCGGACGTTTTACCCATTCGATTAAGGCGTCAATTTCTTTACGGGTATAATTTCCAGCTCCCGGTACAGCAATTCCTACTACTAATTCGGCAGCATTGAAAACAGAGAATTCCTTGTGTTGTGCCAATTGGTTTAATTCACCAAATTTCATCCCAAAGCGAATATCCGGTTTGTCATTTCCATAGGTTTTCATCGCATATTCATAAGTAATGCGGGGGAATTTATCTACTTCAATTCCTTTTATTTCTTTTAGTAAATGACGTGTTAGTCCTTCGAAAATGTTTAAAACATCTTCTTGCTCTACAAATGCCATTTCGCAATCTATCTGAGTAAACTCCGGCTGACGGTCGGCACGTAAATCTTCGTCACGGAAACATTTCACAATTTGGAAATATTTATCCATTCCGCCTACCATCAATAATTGTTTGAAAGTTTGTGGAGATTGTGGCAAAGCATAGAATTGCCCTTCGTTCATTCGGGAAGGGACAACAAAATCTCTGGCACCTTCCGGAGTTGATTTAATTAAATACGGAGTTTCAACTTCACAAAAATCTAAATCAGATAAGTATTTACGAACTTCCATTGCTACTTTATGACGGAATAATAAACTGTTTTTTACAGGATTTCTTCTAATGTCAAGGTAGCGGTATTTCATTCGGATATCTTCACCACCATCAGTTTCATCTTCAATAGTAAACGGAGGTGTCAAAGCGCTATTTAATATGTTTAGTTCTGAAACTAAAATTTCGATTTCACCTGTTGGGATATTTTTGTTTTTAGCTTCTCTTTCGATTACAATACCTTTTACTTGAATTACAAATTCGCGTCCAAGAGTTTTTGCTAATTCGAATACTGATTTTTCAGTACGACTTTCGTCAAAAATTAATTGTGTTATTCCATAACGGTCTCTTAAATCGACCCAATTCATGAATCCTTTATCACGTGATTTTTGAACCCAACCTGCAAGTGTTACTTCGGTATTGATATGTGAGGCGTTTAACTCGCCACAATTATGACTTCTGTACATTTCGAAAATTTTAATTATTTGGTTTATAAGTCAAAAAAAGACCCGGCTGCAAATTTAGAACTAATTATGTACATTGAATTGAGAAAATTGATTTTTTAATGATTCGAATATTCTGAGGTTTTAATTTCCAATGTTAAGTTTTCGTTCTATGTTATTAAATTGTTACCAAATTGTTTTTTAAATGTAAATTAATATCTAAATTTGATAAAACAAACTAAGTAAAATTTCACATTATGAAAAAATATATGATTATTGGAGCAATTTTAATCACAGGAATGATTTTTGCTCAAGCGCCAAAACCGCAATTAGAAGCGGTAGGTAACAAAGTAAAAGCGACTTATTTTTATGAAAACGGACAAGTTCAACAAGAAGGTTTTTATAAAAACGGAAAGCTGGACGGAAAATGGACTTCGTATGACAAAAACGGAAACAAATTAGCAGTTGCTGAATACCAAAAAGGAGAGAAAGTAGGAAAATGGTTTTTCTGGAAAGATTCGACTTTAAGTGAAGTAGATTATGCTAATAATAAAATTGCATCAGTAAAACACTGGAAAAAAGAAGCAATAGTTAATATGTATTAATATTGATTTTAGAATTTAGTTATAAAAAAAGGCTTCTCATTCGGGAAGCCTTTTTTTATGATTTATTATTTGTTGGTTTTAGATTTTTTCAGCTTGAAACAAACATATAAACTTATTGATGCAAGAACAATCCAAAATACATCTACAAAAAAGAGTTGGAAATGATGTTTGCTAAAGGAAATCCAGAACCAATTTCCTGATTTTAATCCGTTGGTAATTGGAATTAAAAAACCGAGAATACTTCCTGAAAGTAAACACAATCGGTTTGTAAAATTATTATTCTTTTTAAGTATAAAAAATAGAGAAAGAATTAACCAGCTTATAAAGTAAACCGAATAAAGATTTTCTCTCCCTAGAGGATAAAAGATTTTAGCGATAATAAATGTTAGTGCCGTAACTGGGTACATACTTAAGCAAATGGCTAAGTAGTAACGAACAACGGTTTCATTAAAACGTCTTTTCTTTTCAGGCATGTTTTTCTTGTCTCGGGCAACAAGCCAAATCATAACTCCTGAAATAATTACAAAACAGGAAAGAATACCTAAAACAAAACTAATTATCTTTAAACCATAACCTCCGTAATCGCCAAAATGGATGCGATACAATACGTTTTTACTAATATCTAAAAAAGAGTTTTGTGTATTAGGATCTTTTTTAAGAACCACTTTGTCATTGGCAACATTGTATACCATTTTTCCAATTCCTGTGAATTTCTTATCTACAGCAATTTCTCCTTTTACTGAAACATGCATATTTGCATCGCCATAATTCTGAATCTCGACCTGAGTTATTTCAAAGTCATCCCAATTTTTCTTTGTAACAGTAACCATTTCATTGATGCTAAAAGTTTTAGTTAATGGCTTATATTGGTAGTCATATTCGGTTTCTGAATATTCAAGTTCTTTGTATAACTTTTTTTGATCGCCTTGGTATAAAAATTGAACACTAGGAGCTACAATTACTAATTTGATCATAAAAAAAGTACCTGTAACGGCATATACAAACTGGAATGGTAAACCTAACATTCCTAAAGAAGTGTGAGCATCTGTCCACAGCGTTTTTAGTTTTTCTTTAGGTCTAAAAACATAAAAGCTTGATACAATTTTATTCCAGTGCAATAATACTCCTGTTACAATGGCAAATAAGAAAAATAAAGCTATAAATCCCGACAGATAATAACCAACAGGATAAGGAATTTGTGCTAAAAAGTGTAATCTATAAATGAATTCTCCTAACGAATAAGATTCATCATACGTTTTTGTTTTATAGGTGCTTGTGTCCAGATAAAAGTACTGACCTTCTTTTGCTTTTTTGGAAGCTAAGGTATCTTTGGATGCGCCTAAACTAACTGAAACACTTTTTTTTCCTGGCGATTGATAAAAACTAATGTTTCTGCCTTGCAGATCAAATTCCGGATCTAGTTTTTTTAAAGCCTGATTGTAATCTAAATGGATTTCTTGGTTTGTTACAAGTGCATCTCCTTTTTCCCAGTTAGTAATATCGTCTTTAAAAAAAGCAAAAGAACCTGCGAAAAAAATCACATATAGAACAACACTAATTACAATTCCGCTTACGGTATGTGTGTGAAAAAAAATATTGTAATTTCTATTATTCATAATTTATTTTGCTATCGGATTATAGATTTGACCTAAATAAACTAATGCCGAAAATACCAGAGTCATACCTAAATAAATAAGCCAGATTTTCCAGGCTTTTTTTGCAAGAAATGCTATAACCATTAGTGCAACCCAAAGGATAAAACCAGTATAAGCCATAGTTATCATAATGTTTGCTCTGTTAAACCAAGAAGCCAGGGCTAAATGAAAACTAACAGAAACTAAATAGCCACCTAGAATTGCAGCAGTAATTTTGGAAAAACGTTGCCATTTGGACTGAGTTAGGTATTTTGGATTTGCTGGCATGAATTAAATTTATGTACTTACAAATAGATTTCAAGAAAAGTGCTGATACAAATAATTCCGATAATCAATTTATAGTTAATTATTTTTAAAGGTGCTAAAATTACAACAAGACTTCCTATAGTCATGATTTGGATTAAAAATAAAAAGCTAGAAACCCCAGCTGCTTTTATTGAAAGTAATAGAATATAAGCGATCAACAACAGACCCAAACCTATAAATCGTGAAGGCTTTGGGTTTTGCTGAATCCATCTTTCTGCTTGAAAGTTGGTAGCTAAAGTGGCTTTTTTAGAAGTATTGTACAAAACAAAAAAAGCTAAAAAAACGATTAAACTTACTAATGTAATCATGTTTCTTAAATTAAGAAACAGCTTTCTTATATTTTAAGAAAGCTGTTTTTTGTTTATATTTATTTAGAATCTGTAACCGAAACTAGCTGCAACAGCTCTCATGTTTCTTGGGTGAACAGTACTCCATCCATCATAAGTATCTACATTAGCGATATTGTCTAATTTTAATGTCAAAGTAAATTTGTCATTTCCATAAAATATAGACGAATTTAATACAGTATATTCAGGGATAGTGAAGGCACCGGTTACTCTTCCGTTAACCACTTTATTTTCACCTGAATAATTACCTCCAAATCCTAGACCAAATCCTTTTAAAGCAGAGTTTTGGAAACGGTAACTAGCCCAAAGATTAGCAGAATTATAAGCTCCTGCTGTTGTTGGTCTGTAGCCAATAGTGTTTATATCTCCTTTAGTAACATTAGAATCTACATAACTATAACCTGCTACAATGTTTAAACCTTGAATAGGATTAGCTATAAATTCAGCTTCAAATCCTTCATTGATTTGAGCTCCATCCTGGAAATTAGTAACATCAGTAGCTGAGTTACGAATGCTGTAAACACGATCTGTTACTTTAATTTTATAATAACTAAAAGTAGCATATAATTTTTCTTCAAATAAATTTAATTTAGTTCCAAATTCTAATTGGTCAGCATGTTCAGGATCAAAAACACGAGGAGTTCTGACAGCACCATTAATGTCTTCTCCAGGAGCTACATTTGTAAATCCGTTCATGTAGTTAGCAAAAAGAGATATTTCATCTAATATAGGTTGGTAAACAATTCCAAATTTTGGAGAAAGAGTTGTTTGATTGTAACCACCGTTTTTAGCATTCATATAGCGATCTACACGTAAACTTGCCATAGCAGATAAATTTGGCAATACATTGATCACATCAGATACATAAGCGCTGTAAATTTCTTGTTTTTGTTTACTATTATTAACTGTTGCTCCAACTAATAAAGCATCAGTAGCATTTTTGCTCAATTTACCATTGTCGCCAGTTCTAATGTATTGTGCCGGATTTGTTACTTTAAAAACAACTTCATTAACCGTTTGTAAATCATCATTTCCAATATATACAGATCCATTTTGTACATAACCAGTTCCATTATCAACAATTTGACGATTAAAATAATCAACTCCAACCACGATACGATTTCTTAGGTTTCCAATTTTAAAATCGCCAATGAAGTTTTGTTGGATGTCTGTAGCTAAAGTTGTTGAGTTTTGATAGTTTAACAATCTGTCAAAAACTAGCCCATTGTCAATTCCTGGAAATCTTCTTGTGGTAGTACCAGTTACAAGTTGGTCAGTATTATCAAATAAATAACTATAATATCCTTCAGATTTAGCTGATGTTCTGGAAATAGCTGTTTGAGATTTCCATGAATCATTTATTTTATAAAACATTTGTCCTTGCAAATTGAAAGAAGGTGTTTTAATTGATAATTGATTGCTTGTATAAGAACGTTTGTTGTTATAGCCTAATTCATCAATATTGTTCACACGTAACGGAAAACTACGGGCTAAAAACAACATAGTTGCATTAGTTGCTTCGTTATTTAAAATTTCAGTATTAATTAAGAACGAAAGTCTGTCTGAAGCTTTGTAAGATAATGAAGGAGCAACAAAAAAAGCTTTTCTGAATCCTGCATCCTGAAAACTATTTTCGTTGTGGTAAGCTGTGTTGATTCTGAAATTAATTGTTTTTTCTTCGTTTAAAGGCGTGTTGATATCTGCTGTTACACGGTTTAATCCATAAGAGCCAGTAGTGTAATTTACCTCGCCTCCAAAGCGATCGTATGGAGTTTTAGTTGTAATATTGATTAATCCTCCGTATGAAACAATACTGTTCCCAAATAAAGTTCCTGATGGACCTTTAATTACTTCAATTCTGTCAATGTTGGCAGGATCTAAACTTCCATTAGAAAGTCCCGGTAATCCATTTAGAGCTCTTGGCTGAACTGAAAATCCACGTAATGAAAAATATCCGGCTCCGTCTGATCCACGTCCAGTTGATGTCCAAAGAGGTTGTATTCCTGGTGCATTTTTTAAGGCATCATCAATATTAGTAACTACTTGTTCCTTTAATAATTCTGAAGAAATTGTGGTGTAAACTTGTGGGTTTTCAAGATTTTTAAGTGGTAGTCTTGAAATTTGAACGTTCTCTTTTCTTGCTAAGTGATTCTTTTTTCCACTATTAATAAGAACTTCATTTAATTCTTCAGAGTTTGAACTAATATTTGCGTTTTGAATCAATTCCTGACCTTCGGCAATACTAATTTTTAGTTCTTTTCCATTATACCCAATTGCTGATATTTTTAGCGTATAATTTCCAGCTTTAACATTTTTTATCTTGTAATTTCCTTTTTCATCAGTAGTTGTTCCTAGTCGGGTTCCTTTTAGGATTACAGTGATATTTTCAGGAGATTGATTGTCGTTTACTGTAATTTGCCCTTTAATAGTTCCTTTTTCCTGAGACCAGGAAGTAGTAGAAAATAGTAAAGTAAACAATAAACTGAATAAGGATAGGGTTAATTTAGTTTTCATGTTATTTAGAATAAATTTTGATTGTGCAAAAGTAAATGCTAAATACATATAAACCAAATTATTTTAATTTGTTCTAAATAAAATGCTAAGCCATTCGGAATTGTTTTTTACAAAATTGAAAAAGCCTGTCCAAATTAATGAACAGGCTCTTTCAATTCTGAAATTATATCTTGATTAATGATTGTGTTTTGGGGTAAATCCGTCTTCACTCATTTCCAGATGTTCATAATCTGCTTTCATTTCGGCATCGTAATCTACTTTTTCATCTTTGCCCATTCTTCTTAAAATAGAATCAAATAGTGAGTAAACTACAGGTACGATAATCAAAGTCAAGAATAATGATGATGTCAACCCACCAATAATTACCCAAGCCAAACCGTTATTCATTTCTGCTCCGGCTCCTTTTGCAATTGCAATTGGTATCATACCAAAAATCATCGCAATGGTAGTCATCAAAATCGGACGAAGACGCGCGTGGTTTGCCTGAATCAATGCATCATGAGTAGTTTCTCCTTCAGCTTTTCGCATATTCGCAAAATCGACAATCATAATTGCATTCTTGGCTACCAGACCAATCAACATAATCATACCAAGCATAGTAAAGATGTTTAATGAATTTGCTGTTAATGCCAGAATTACCATTACTCCAATCAATGCTAACGGAATTGAGAACAATACCACAAAAGGATATACAAATGAGTCATATAACGATACCATAACCAAATAAACTAATATGATAGCAGCTAATAACGCAATTCCTAAGGTACCCATACCTTCAGTTTGGTTTTCCATATCTCCACTCCAAATGTAATTTACACCAGCTGGTTTCGTTTTTTCATTATCCATAAACTGAGCTGCCCATTCATTAGCAACGTCACCAATAGGACGACCTACTACTTTTGATTTCACCTTTACAGATGGTGATTTGTCTCTACGCTCTAACAAACTTGGTCCAGAGCCCATTTTTACATCAGCAAACTGACTTAATCTAATTTGTTGTCCTTGTGAATTTGTAAACATTAAGTTTCTAACATCTTCAATGGATTGTCTATTGGCATCACCAAAACGAATATTGATATCATATTCATATTCACCAGCTCTGAATTTTCCATCGGTATTTCCGCTGAAAGCCGTTTGCATGGTTTGTCCTATACTTCCTAAGTTTAAACCTAAGGAAGCCATTTTATCCCTATCGATATTTACCTGAACTTCCGGGCTACCACCATCTGATGATAATTCAGCATCTACTGATCCGGGTACTTTTTTAAGCAATTCAAGAATTCGATTTGCTTCTTTGTTAGCTGTTGCATTATCCGGACCTGTAACTACCATTTCAATTGGCGCAGCATCTGCACCCATTAATCCGATAGGAGCGGTTTTAAATTCAACTCCAGTGAATTTTTCTTCTAATGCTCTTTTTATCTTAGCGGCTTTAATATCAGTACTTTCGTTACGTAATGATTTATCGACTAAGTTTACCTGAATTTCAGATTGATATAAAGTAGCCTGTGCAGCACCAAAACCAGTAGATTGTTGCCCTACAGTCGTAATCATATCTACTACTTCTTTATCATTTCTAAGGAATTTTTCAACCTCTAAAGTCAATTGATTGGTTTTTTCTACCGAAGCATCTTTCGTTAATTCCATTTGAACTAAAAACTGACCTCTATCGGTTTTAGGGAAGAATTCTCCACCGATGAATCCACCGCCAAGTAATCCCATTGTAGTTACAATTAGCAGGACAAATGTTAAAAATACAGTAAGAAATCTTCTTAGAGTTGTTTTTAAACACCATTCTAAAATTCCTGAAATCCAGTGTGTGAATTTATCTAATTGTGCTTCAAAACCAAGAATAAATCTTTCGAAAATATTTTTTCCGGTAAGGTGAACTAATTTACCGTATCTTGAAGATAACCATGGAATAATGGTAAAAGAAGCCAATAATGAGAACATTGTCGCGATTACTACAGTCACACAAAATTGAGCTAAAATATCAGCTACTAATCCGGAACTCATTGCAATTGGTAAGAACACGACCACGATTACCAATGTAATAGCCGTTACTGTAAATCCAATTTCTGAAGCACCATCATAAGCAGCACGAATTCGGCTTTTACCCATTTCCATATGACGGTATACGTTTTCTAAAACCACAATTGCGTCATCCACCAGGATACCAACTACTAATGAAAGTCCTAATAAACTCATTAAGTTTAAGGTGTATCCCATTAAGTACATCCCAATTACGGTTGCGATTAACGAAACTGGAATAGAAACCATTACGATAAAGGCATTTCGGATATTGTGAAGGAATAATAGCATTACAATTGCTACCAAAATAATTGCTAAGAACAAATCGAAGATTACGTGATCTGCAGCTTCTAATGTAAAATCGGTAGTGTTATCTACAATTTTTACTTTTACCGCTTGTGTTTTATAATCAGTCTCTACCTGAGCAACTGTTTTTTCGATTAATTCAGAAACCGTTACAGCATTAGCGTCTGATTGTTTCTTAACCTGCATTAAAATAGTAGGCAACTGATTGTATCTTGCTACTTTTTCGGTATCTTTTTGAGAATCAAAAACGGTTGCAATATCTGAAAGTCTTACTTGTGCTCCGTTTTTATTAGAAACCACAAGATTATTCATTTCCGTAATGTTTTGGTACTTTCCGGAAAGTCGGATAGTGGCTCTTGATGTTCTTGTTTTTAAAGCACCAGTAGGGAAATCAAGGTTAGATGTTAAAATTGCCTGTTGTACATCGCCTATAGAAAGACCGTACCCTTGCATTTTCTTTTCATCTAAATTAACCTGAATTTCTCTTTCCTGACCACCTACAAGATCAACCTGAGCTACTCCGTTTACACGAGAGAATATTGGTTCGATTTTTTTATCTAAAAGATCGTATAATTCTTTATTATTCAATTTATCACTGGAAACACTCATGGTGATAATAGGAAGATCATCTAATGAGAATTTTTGAAGTGACGGAGCATCAACATCTTCAGGAAGATCTCCCAAAATTGCATTTACTTTTCTTTGTGCATCATTCATAGCGTAGTTTACATCGGCACCAGTGTTTAACTGAACCATTACAACTGATAAACTTTCGTATGACGAAGCTTCTACTTTCTTTACGTTTTCCAAAGCACCAACGGCATCTTCAATCTTTCGGGTTACCGAAGTTTCTACCTCACTTGGCGAAGCTCCCGGATATACCGTAGAAATAGTTACCATATTAGTTTCAAACTTCGGGATTAATTCGTACCCCATTAAGGAGTAACTTAACAAACCTCCCAGGGTAAGTATCGTAAATAATACGATTACCAGGGATGGTCTTTTAATAGATATTTCTGCTAACTTCATTTTTGTATTACTTTATGATGTTAATTTTAGAACCGTTGTCCAGGTTGATTTGTCCAGAAGTAACTACTTGTTCTCCTTCATTTAATCCGTCTAAGATTTGAACTTTATCACCGTACACTTTTCCAGTTTGTACCTTAATTAATTTTGCAGTTCCATTGTTTATTATAAACAATTGCCCTGAACTTACTCCGTTTACAAATGCTGTTGCAGGAACAGTTATCATATTTTGAGTTTCAGCACCGCTACTGGTTTTAAAATTAGCTGTAGCATACATACCTGCTTTTAAATTTCCTTTGTTTTGAACTTCGATTTCAACTGGAAAATTTAATGAAGCATCACTTTTAGGAGCAATAAAAGTAATTTTTCCGCTGAAGTTTTCGTCAGCTAAAACATTTACATTAATTGCTACATTTTGACCTACGCTAATTTTTCCTATTTGGCTTTCGTCAACTAAAACTGAAAGTTTTAACGAATTAATATTAACGATTTCGAACAAAGGAGTTCCTGGTGAAACTACCATTCCAGGCTCAACCATTTTTTTATTGATGGTACCGCTAATTCCGGCTTTGATTCGGGTATCATTTACTTTTACATTTTGCGATTTTAAAGCAGCCTGAGCGTTTTTTAACTGCAATCTTGAATTATCAAGCTGTTGTTTAGTAACACCACCGGTTTTATAAGCGTTTTCATAACGTTGATTATCAGCAATGGCATTTTGTAAATTGTTTTGTGCCTGAGTTACATCAACTTCAATAGCGTCTCTTTTGATAGTAGCTAAGGTTTGTCCGGCAGAAACTCTTGAGCCCTCTTTTACAAGAACACTTAGAATACGCCCTGAAATTTCAGCAGCTTGATTCATTTCTTGTTTTGGAAGAAAAGTACCATTGGCAACATAACCAGTATTAATATTTTCTCTGGAAACAGTAATTGTATTTACGTTGATTTTATCTACTTGTTTAGCAACTTCGGCTACTTCTTGTTGCTGCTTTTCTTTATTATTTCCAATTTTATAAGCTGCCAGTCCTATTAAAACAGCTGCTACGATGGCATATATTATGTTCTTTTTCATTTTAGTTATTTATTAAGTTTTTAAGTTCTCCTTTCGATTTGATAAGTTTTATTTCGGCTAGTTTGTAATCTAAAACAGCTGCTGTATAATTATTTTGTGCTTCAATAGAAGCATTTTCAGCATCCAGTAAGTCAGTTAATGAAGCTAAACCTTGTGCGTAATTGTTGTTGATGTTTTTTAGAATTTCATCAGCTAATCGCATGTTTTCTTTTTGATTTTCTATTGTAATAATGCTGTTCTCTATTTGAGTTTTAGCATTTTTATAATCTAAATCCAAAGACAATTGCGTGTCTTTAATATCTTCCTGAATTGTTCTCAATTCGATATCAGCTTGTCTTACTTTAGCTCTGGTTCCAAATCCTGTAAAAACCGGAATTCTTAAATTCAATCCTATAGATGAGAAATCAGACCAATATACTCCATCAGCAGGTTTTGCAAACAAAGGCATTTGAGGTCCCTGACCAATGTAGTTATAGTTAGCCGAAAGTGAAAGTGTAGGATAATAAGTGGCAAGTATTGATTTTTTTTGCAATACCAATAACTCTTCTTGTTTTTTCAGAATTAAAAATTCACTTCTGTTGGCTGAATTTGGAATATCAGTAAAAGCAGTTGGAGTTACTTCAAATTCTGATTGAGGTATATCAATTTCAGTATCAATAGGCATCCCGATGTAGAATTTCAAAGCATTTTCCTGTAATTGTACTGAATTAATGATTTGCTGTTTTTGAGTATTGATGTTAGATAAGTTTACCGTCATTCTATCTAAATCAATTCTTTTAGCTAGTCCATTATCAAATTGCCCTTTAACAATATCACGAACCTTAGAAGTTGTTTTTAAATTACTTTCAATCAATGCTAGTTTTTGACGTAAAACATAAACCTGATAGTAATTGTTAGCTACTCTTTCAATAACTTGTTCTTCTGTCAGCTGATTGTTTATTTGGTAAAATTCACGTGTTGTTCTTGCTGCTTTTAAACCTGTAAAAACCGATTGATCAAACAAAGCCTGTGTTAAAGAAACTCCTCCGGTAGAAGTCCATTTTTGTCCTAATGGCGCTAAAAGTGTAGTTCCCGGAGCTCCAAAAAAGTCTCCTGGTAAAGCATTTAGTTGCAAAATAGGATTGTAAGTCATGTTGCCGTTTATCGAAACTTGTGGTAAAGCTCTCGAGCGAACTTCCTGAATTTGGTATTCACTGTTTTCGACTTTTAATTGTGCTTTCTTCGCTTCGGCTTTGTTCTCAAGTGCATATTGTATCGCATCCTTGAGAGTAAGCGTCTTTTTTTCCTGTGCATTTGTAATCGTTACAAATGATAGAATAGTTAATATTAGTAGTTGCTTCATTATTTAGTTATATTTAGTAAATTTTTCTCTAATTCGATAATTCCTTCGGCGGTAGCCATAGCTCTGGTATGGTATTCTAAAGCGTCAAGTTCTAATTGATATGCTTCTCTTTCAGATTGTGTGTTTTCGTTGATATTGAAAATGAGATAATAGTAAAATTTTACGTATGCTTCAATGTTTAGATCTTTTCGGTATAAATTTTGAGCAATTCCTTTTTCCATATTTTGTCTAAAACAAAACTCGCATTCTTCAATTTGAAATTTTAATGCATTGGTAAAAATCTCAGGATAATGTTTCTTTAGCTGATATATAGGTGATGTGTCTGAGGATTTAAACATTTCACCAAACATGCGTCTGATTTCAAAATTTTCTTGAATTGCGTTATAATCTTTTGAAATTACTTCATCTATAAGTTCATGAACTTTTGTGTGAATTAATTGTACGCTCTGTTCAATTAAAATTTCTTTATTACAAAAATATTTGTAGATTGTTTTTTTAGAAATGCACATTTCTCCTGCTATGTCGTCCATAGTGATACTTTTAAAACCTAGTTTTAAAAACATTTCGCTTGCCTTAGAAATAATCTTCTCTTTCATTTTATTTTTAATTCTATTGTTATAAGTAGCATTGCATTAAATGCTGAATTCAACATTAGCGACAAGTTTAATGTCTTGTCCTGTGGTTAATCCGTTATTAGTGTTGAATGCATTCGATGCTAATCCAAAATCTTTTCGGTTAATATCGGCAGTAAGTTCAAATGCTACTTTTTTTTCGCCGTCTAAATAATCAGTTTCTATCAGTTCCACATCAAGTTCTACTGTTTTAGTAATATTCTTGATAGTTAAATCGCCTTTTAAGAAATTGATGTTTTTGTTGATTTTTTGAAAAGAAGTCGATTTGAAACTAATAGTAGGGTATTGGTTCACATCAAAAAAATCATTTAGTTTTAGGTAATTACTAAATTGTTCCAGTTTTGATTCCCTGTTTTTTACGTCTAATGAAAATGCTATGGTTGCATCCTGAATTTCATTGTTCTTAAAGTCGGCATGACCTTGAAAGCTATTGAAGTTTCCTCCTAAATAAGCAATTATTGAATGTCTCATTCTGATTAATACATCAGATTGGTTCGAATTAACTTTCCATTTTGTTTTCATAATCCTTTGTGCATTTTATAACTTCCAATCAATTTTGTTCTAGAGCGACTCCGAATTTAATTGTTAAATTCTGATGCAAATATAGATTGGAAACTTTGAATACCAAAATAGTTTCCATTGTTTTTTTTGATAATTTAACATTTCAATCATAAACGAAGTTTGTAATCCAATGTGAATGCTGTAAATTAGCCCGAAAATTAAATTTATGCACTCCGTAAGTCAATATCAGGAATTTGTAACCGATTATCTTAAAACACAAATAGAATTAAAAGAACCAAGAAATTTATATGAACCTATACATTATATATTAGGTCTTGGCGGGAAAAGAATTCGTCCTGTTTTAACTTTAATGAGTGCGGAGATTTTTGGAACTTCCTATAAAAAAGCATTATCTGCGGCGCTGGCTGTTGAGGTTTTTCATAATTTTTCTCTGGTTCATGATGATATTATGGATGATGCGCCTTTAAGAAGAGGAAGTGTTACCGTTCATGAAAAATGGAATACTAATACCGCTATCTTATCCGGAGATGCAATGTTGATTTTGGCTTACCAATATTTCGAATTTTACAAGCCTGTTATTTTTAGAAAACTGGCAAAGTTGTTTAGTAAAACGGCATTAGAGGTTTGTGAAGGTCAGCAAATGGATGTGGATTTTGAAGTGCGTCAGGATGTAACTATTCCTGAATACATGAAAATGATCGAATATAAAACGGCAGTTTTAGTTGCGGCGGCTATGAAAATGGGTGCAATTATTGCTGAAACTCCTAAAAAGAACGGAAAATTAATCTATGATTTTGGTTTAAATCTAGGATTAGCATTTCAGTTACAAGACGATTATTTAGATGCTTTTGGAAATCCGAAAACTTTCGGAAAACAAGTAGGAGGAGATATTATCGAAAATAAAAAAACGTATTTGTACTTAAAAGCAATCGAATTTTCGAATGAAACCAATAAACAAAGACTAACTGATTTATTTTCAAATCAGCCTGCGGATAGTTCGGATAAAATTAATGAGGTTAAAGAAATTTTTGTCAATTCAGGAGCTGCAGCTGCTACACAAAAAGCAATTGAAGAATATACTTTTAGAGCTTTTGAAACTCTTGATAAAATGAGTATTGGTGACAAAAAGAAAGAAATTCTTCGTGCTTTTGGAGAAAATCTAATGGGTAGAAAAGTCTAATCTGTAGTGTTCGAATGACTACCGTAGTAGCTAGCTTTTTCAATGATGAAAAATTCCACGTAGAAAAACAATTGTTTTTTGCGGTTTGTTTTCCTTTGTTTACTATTTTGGCTTTAGCGATTGATAGTGTTTCTTTTGCTGAAAATTATTTTGATGGACGCCAAATTACAAATGTTTTAGCATTACTTTATTTTTCTTTTTTCTTCTGGTTTTCAGGATCACATTTAAGAAGATTAATGTTTGTTATGGTAATCTTATCTTATATAGGTGAGTTGATTTTTTGCACCTTATTAGAAATGTATCATTATCGAACGGCGGTTATTCCTTTATATGTTCCTTTTGGTCATGCAATTGTTTTTGCTTCAGGATATGTGTATGCGCATACGCAATGGGCTGTTAAACGAGATGCGATTTTACGAAAATACTTTTTAATTGGTTTTTTTGCATTGTTCCTGTTCGTTGGAATTTTTCTAAACGATGTTTTTTCGGTTATTTTTGGAATCTTTTTCTTTTTACTTTTAAAAAGAAAGCGCTGGCAGAATTTATATTATTTCATTGCTTTGTGTGTGATATTTATTGAGCTGGTGGGGACATATTTCGAATGTTGGAAATGGGAACCAAAAACTTTTGGATTAATTCCTGCTGCAAATCCGCCTATGGGAGCCGTTTTTTTCTATGCAGGAGGCGATGTGCTGTTGTCTAAAATTGTAGATTGTTGGAAAATAAAAACTGTAAAAGAGTAAATCTTAAATTGTAATTGAATTTATATAATTATGTACATTTCTCCGTTAAATACCGATTTGCTGTTTGAAGAAGCTCAAAAAGAATCTTTGTATCTCAAATTGATTCAGCAGTTAAATAAAGATTTTAATCTGGCTAATGAAGGAGTCGATTTTCCGATGAGTATTTCGCCCGCTGAATTAAAAATTCAATTACACGAAAAAATCTACCGATTGATTCAGTATAAATTTGCCGAATATTTGAATCTGCTGTATGTAATTGATGTTGCAGAAGATGAGGTAAAAAAACTCGATGGTTCTGATTTGGTTATTTTAGCAGAACAGGTTTCTTTTTTAATCTTAAAAAGAGAATGGCAAAAAGTATGGTTTCGAAATAATTTTAAGTAGAACTCAGGACTCCCTCAAAAATAAAACCTTACAAATGGCATAAAAGCATCGCTGTAAGCACTTTTGTTGTCATCATGTAAAACATTGTAGCGGGCACCTATGGTTACATTTCCGTTTCGGTAACCGGCGCCTAGAAATAAACCGGTATTCCAGAAGTTGTTGCTGAAATCGTTATTACCAATTCCTTTTACGTTGACTCTTAATTGTTCCAGTTCGGCAGAAAGCTGGATTTCAGGAATAGGGTTGAATAGCGTAATTAAACTTCCGCCGTATAAATTAGAATTGTGGGAATCTTTTACTTTTACATAAGTATATTGCGCTCCTAAACCTACTGCAAAATATTGGTTTACATTGTAAATAGCACTTGGTACAACCGAAATATCAGTATAACCGGAGCCAAAACTTAAACCTAATCCACCTCCAAACTGTACATTTTGCCAAAAATCATTACTGGATTTAAAGTCAGTACTCTGATTTTGAGCGGATAATGTAATGGAAAAAAATACGAATAAGGCAGTCAAAATTAAATTTGGAATACCTAAGGCATGTTTTTTTGTCATAAGTAGTAAGGTATTTAACATTTTAATAGTTAAAAGTGTTTTAATTTTCAAGTAAATTTAGTTGATTATTGTACTTTTGCCAAACTATTTTAACAAAAAGTATATTCACTAACATTATGGATAGGTTTTCATTTTTAAATGCAGCGCATACCGAATTTTTTGCTCAATTATACGATCAATATTTAGAAAACCCAGATAGCGTAGAGCCTAGCTGGAGAAGTTTTTTCCAAGGTTTCGATTTTGGAATGGAAACGTACAATGAGGAAAATCCAGTTCAATACAGTGCAGTAGCAGCAGCTCCGGTTTCTTCAGCAGCTCCGTCTCCTGTAGATAACAGTAAGATTTCTGAGCAACTTCAAAATGAGTTTAAAGTTGTAAAATTAATCGACGCATACCGCACCAGAGGACATTTGTTTACTAAAACAAATCCTGTGAGAGAGCGTAGAACTTTTTCACCTACTTTAGATTTAGAAAACTTCGGTCTTTCTTCAGCTGATTTGAATACTACTTTTGATGCAGCAAAAATATTAGGATTACAACCTTCTACTTTATCGCAAATTGTTAATCACTTAACTACAGTTTATTGCCAGCATATTGGTATCGAATACATGTATATTCGTAGACCGGAAATTGTAGAGTGGATTCAGGAGCGATTGAATATCAACGAAAATCGTCCTACTTTCTCAGCTGATGAGAAAAAAGGAATTTTAAATAAATTAAATCAAGCCGTTTCTTTTGAGAACTTCTTACATACTAAATATGTAGGTCAAAAACGTTTCTCACTTGAAGGTGGAGAAACTATTATTCCGGCTTTAGATGCTTTAATCGAAAGAGCTGCCGAAAAAGGAGTAGAACAATTCGTAATGGGAATGGCTCACCGTGGTCGTTTGAACGTTTTGGCTAATATCTTTGGTAAATCTACTCAGGATATTTTCTCTGAATTTGACGGAAAAGACTACGATCAGGAATATTTTGACGGTGACGTAAAATACCACTTAGGTCTTACAGCTGACAAAATTACTAAGTCTGGACGCAAAATCAACATCAACTTAGCTCCAAACCCTTCGCACCTTGAAACTGTAGGTGCCGTTATCGAAGGTATTACAAGAGCAAAACAAGATAAATATTTCCCTAACGATTTTTCTAAAGTATTGCCTATCGCCGTTCACGGAGATGCTGCGATTGCAGGACAAGGTATTCTTTATGAAATTATCCAAATGGCACAATTAGATGGTTACAAAACAGGAGGAACAATCCACATTGTAATCAACAATCAGGTTGGTTTTACAACTAACTATTTAGATGCTCGTTCATCTACTTATTGTACAGATGTTGCTAAAGTAACTTTGTCACCAGTATTACACGTAAATGCTGATGATGCAGAATCTGTAGTTCACGCTATGCAATTTGCATTGGATTTCAGAATGCAATTTGGACGTGACGTATTTATTGACTTATTAGGATATAGAAAATATGGTCATAACGAAGGTGATGAACCTCGTTTTACGCAACCTGTATTATATAAATTGATTGCTAAACATAGAAATCCGAGAGATTTGTATGCTGAGAAATTATTGTCAGAAGGTGTAATCGATGCTAATTTGGTGAAAACCATCGAAAAAGAATACAAAGACGATTTAGATCAAAACTTAGAAGCTTCCCGTAAAAAAGATTTGACAATCATTACTCCGTTTATGCAAAATGAATGGAATGGTTTCAAACAGGTTTCTGATGATATCATGTTACAAAAAGTAACAACTACTGTAGAAAAATCGACTTTAGATTCTATTATCGAAACCGTATCTAGTTTACCATCTGATAAAAAATTCATTAACAAAATCACAAAAATTGTTACTGATAGAAAAGCTGGATATGTTAACAACACTATCGATTGGGGAACTGCCGAAACATTAGCTTACGGTACTTTATTGACTGAAGGTTTTGATATTCGTATTTCTGGTCAGGACGTTGAGCGTGGAACTTTCTCTCACCGTCATGCGGTAGTAAAAGTAGAAGATTCTGAGGAAGAAGTAGTATTATTAGATGCTATCGAAAACAAAAAAGGAAACTTCCGTATTTTCAACTCTTTCTTGTCTGAGTACGGAGTATTAGGGTTTGATTATGGTTACGCCTTAGCTAATCCAAACTCTTTGACAATCTGGGAAGCACAATTTGGAGATTTCTCTAATGGAGCTCAAATTATGATTGACCAGTACATTTCTTGTGGAGAAGACAAATGGAATAATCAAAACGGATTAGTAATGTTGTTGCCACACGGTTACGAAGGACAAGGTGCTGAGCACTCTTCGGCACGTATGGAGCGTTATTTACAATTATGTGCACGTCACAATATGTACGTGGCTGATTGTACTACGCCGGCTAACTTCTTCCACTTGTTAAGAAGACAAATGAAAACTACGTTCCGTAAACCATTAGTTGTTTTCTCTCCAAAAAGTTTGTTACGTGATCCAAGATGTGTATCAACAATTGACGAATTAGCAAATGGTCAGTTCCAGGAAACTATTGATGACAATACAGTAGATAAAAAGAAAGTAAAAACTTTAGTTTTTGTTACAGGTAAATTCTACTATGATATTGTTGCCGAAAGAGAAAATAACGGACGTAATGATGTGGCTGTAGTTCGTATCGAACAATTGTTCCCATTACCAGTAGAACAATTAAAAGCAATTATTGCACAATATCCAAATGCTGATGATTATGTTTGGGCACAAGAAGAGCCTAAAAACATGGGAGCTTACAGCTATATGTTGATGAATTTTGATCTTGTAAAATGGAGATTAGCTTCTCTTAAAGCTTACTCAGCACCAGCTGCAGGAAGTTATACAAGAGCAAAACGCCGTCATGCAGATGCTATCAGAATGGTATTTGATAAAAATTTGTTTAGATAATCATCGCACAGAATAACGATTCATACATTAAAAAATAAAATTCATAATTTAAAATATTACGACATGATTTTAGAAATGAAAGTTCCATCACCAGGGGAATCTATTAAAGAAGTTGAAATCGCCACTTGGTTAGTAAAAGATGGGGATTATGTTGAAAAAGATCAAGCAATTGCTGAAGTAGATTCAGATAAAGCTACATTAGAATTACCAGCTGAAGCTAGTGGTATCATTACCCTAAAAGCTGAAGAAGGTGATGCAGTAGCAGTAGGAGCAGTAGTTTGTCATATCGACACTGCGGCTGCTAAACCATCAGGATCTGCACCAGCAGCAGAAGCGCCTGCAGCGGCTCCGGCTCCAGTAGCTGAAGCTCCAAAAGCGGCACCTGCACCAGCGGCTCCGGCAGCACCAGCAGCTACTTATGCAACTGGAACTCCGTCTCCGGCTGCTAAAAAAATATTAGATGAGAAAAACATCGCTCCGGCAACTGTATCAGGAACTGGAAAAGGTGGAAGAATAACTAAAGATGATGCTGTAAAAGCAGTTCCTTCAATGGGAACTCCTACAGGTGGAAACCGTGGAGTTGATCGTACTAAATTATCTATGTTACGTCGTAAAGTAGCTGAAAGATTAGTAGCTGCTAAAAACGAAACTGCGATGTTGACTACTTTCAACGAAGTAAACATGACACCTATTAATGTTTTGCGTAATGAATACAAAGATGCTTTCAAAGCGAAACACGGTGGTGTAGGTTTAGGATATATGTCATTCTTTACAAAAGCGGTAACAAGAGCTTTAGAATTGTTCCCTGATGTAAACTCTATGATGGATGGTGATCACAAAATTGCTTTTGATTTTGCTGATATCTCAATTGCAGTTTCTGGACCAAAAGGATTAATGGTTCCTGTAGTTCGTAACGCTGAGAATTTAACTTTCCGTGGAATTGAGGCTGAAATCAAAAGATTAGCTTTAAGAGCACGTGATGGTCAAATTACAGTTGATGATATGACAGGTGGTACTTTTACAATCACTAATGGTGGTGTATTCGGTTCTATGTTATCTACACCAATTATCAACCCTCCACAATCTGGAATCTTAGGAATGCACAACATTATCGAGCGTCCTATCGCTGTAAATGGTAAGGTTGAAATTCACCCAATGATGTACATTGCTCTATCTTATGACCACAGAATTATCGACGGTCGTGAGTCAGTAGGTTTCTTAGTAGCTGTTAAAGAAGCTTTAGAAAACCCTGTTGAATTGCTTTGCGGTGGAAACCCTAAAAAAGCATTTGAATTGTAGTAAATACAAATTCCAATATAATCCTGCAAGGTTTTCAGAACCTTGTAGGTATAACATAAAAATCCCAAATTCCAATTTATGGAGTTTGGGATTTTCTTTTTATATTCGAAAAATAAATAAAAAGACTATGAAAATCAAATTACTACTGTTTGTATTTATTATTGGATTTACCACTGTTTTTGCTACTCCACCAGCTCAAAAACGAATTTTGGTTTATACCAAAAACGGTAAAGGTTATGTGCATAAAAATATAGCAGCAAGTGTTGATGCTTTGAAGAAAATGGGAGCAGAGAATCATTGGTTGGTTGATGTTTCAGATGAGCCATCGGTAATGACAAATGAGAATCTAAAAAAATACGATTGCCTTATTTTTTCGAATACCAATAATGAAATTTTTGATAATGAAGAACAGCGACAGGCTTTTGTGGCTTACATTCATCGTGGCGGAAGTTTTGTGGGGATTCACAGTACTTCGGGATCTGAGCGTAGTTGGCCTTGGTTTACGGCGATGGTGGGTGGCGCTTTCAAAAAACATCCTGCTTTTCAGTCTTTCGAAATAAAAGTAATCAATAAAAATCATCCGGCTACTTCAATGCTTTCTGAAACATGGATTAAGGAAGACGAATGTTATTATATGGACGAATTAAATCCAAATATTCAAGTCCTTCTGGCTGCCGATTTACGAACAGTAAAAGATGATACTAAAACTACTTATCCAGGACGTGTTTTTGGGGATTATTTTCCGTTATCCTGGTATCATGAATTTGAAGGTGCCAGAGTGTTTTATACGGCTTTAGGTCATGATGCGAAGGATTATGCTGATTCGGTTTATTTAGAGCATTTAAAAGGCGGAATTATGTGGGCTTTGGCAGAAAACCCAAAAGAGTCACATTCGAAGAAAAAATCAAGAAAGTAGACTGTTCTTGGAAACAAGTTTACAGCAAGTATAAATAATGATTGTAATAATCAATTATTGCTTTTCCTTTTAATAAAATATCAGCGCCAATGATTCCGTCAACGGGTTTTGCTTTGTAAGCTATCAAGGCTTCGTTGACATGTGACATATCAAAAATAACCAAATCAAAATCATGGTTTTTCCAAGAACCCAGTTGTAATTTGTTTGCAGTTGCAACTTGGGTCAGCATTCCTGTAGCTCCAGCACCAGAAGCTTTGGTTTTAGAGTCTTCGGCGTTTAAATTGAATAGGTTAATATGTTCGAAACCTACGCAGCTATTAGAAGCACCTGTATCAAGTATGAAATTTCCTTTTATGCCGTTAATTTGGGCTTTGATGAGCAAATGCTGGGTTTTAGTAATCTTGAATTTTACTTTTTTATATTTTTCCTTCTTCAGGATTTCGTGGAGGTTTTTCATTTTTTGAAACGGATAAAGAACCAAATTAAGGCAATTGTGATTACAATTCCCAAAATAATATAAACATAATTTAGAGAAGTTTCATTTTTGTCTAAAGTTCTAGAATAAACAAAAGCACTCCAGTAATAAGGCGATTTTTTAGCATTAGAAATATTCGGATTTTTCAAAAAATCACGTTTGGCATTGGCATTTGCTTCGAGATAAGATTGACCGTTTTTGATATTTTGATAAAAAGAGTCCATAAAAACCGAAGTTGTATAATCATTGACCTTACATAAAGAAAATAATAAATTTTGTGCTCCTGCAAATTGAAACCCGCGGGCGATACTCATGGCTCCTTCGGATTTAAAGAGTTTGCCAATTCCCGTTTTCATAAGCACTCAAAACGACTAAATCAGGATTGATTTTTAGCTTGTATAATTCTGAATAAAGGATTCCTGATCGTAAAATTTAATGCTGGCAGGAGTAATAACATCTCCAGCATCAGCATGATTGGATAAATGTAAAATTGAATAATCAGCGGCATTTTTTTTGAAATTATCGAAAGTATCCGCTGTATTTGTTAAATAATTTCCACTGAAATTACTTTTAATAGACTGCATTTCGTTTTTAGAATAAGTCAATGTATAAGCAGTATTTTCGAAAACTGGAAAAATGATAACCAATGTTGTAATCATTCAGTAAATAATGCATTTTGGCAAAATTAGTCGTGTTGGATTCCTGAGTAATTAAGGCTTCAAAAGGCAGAAAATTTAAAATTCCATCAGGAATGATAATGAGGTTTTTATAATTTGAATTTATAGGTAATTGTAAAACTTTGTAGGACGAAAATGCTACTTTTTTAAATTGACTGATATTTTCGGAAATGGAATTTGCATCATGAAAATAACTTATATAGGAAATTATAGGTGTATTACATATCATTGAAATAAAACTAAGAAGCCATGAACGAAGAAAAATATATAGTATTCGAAGAGTATCTTCAAGGCAGTTTGTCTGATGAAGCCCGATTGGATTTTGAAAAAAAGCTTTTGGATAATCCTGAATTAGCTTCAGAATTGGCAAGTTTTAGAGAAGTTCAATTGCAATTAGCAACTAAATTTGGTTTTGAAAGAGAAAAAGAAGCTTTTGAAGAAAATGTAAAAAAATATTTCAAACAAACATTTTAACTCAGGAAAAAGAAAGGTGATTTCGATAAAACCTTTAGTGTATCTGGTTGCTGCTTCGGTGGTGCTTTTGTTGGGAATGTTTTTGTTTAATCCTGGTTCAAAACCTAATTTTGAGGATTATAACCAGTACGAAAATATCTATTTAACCGAGAAAGGAACGGCAATTGAAAATTTAAAACAAGCCGAAACCGCTTTTAATGCTAAAAAATATAAAGAAGCTATTCCGCTTTTTGAAGCTGTGTTAAAAGAAAATCAATCGGTAGAAATTGAGTATTTTTATGGTATTTCGTTGTTAGAAAATGGAAATATTCAGCAAGCCGAAACTGTTTTTGACGAAATAAAATCAGGAAATTCCATCTATAAAAACAAAGCGATTTATGCTTTAGCATTAGCCAAATTAAAACAAAAAAAATATACTGATTGTAAAGCAATCCTGTTGACTATTTCATCTGATTTCGAAAATTACGATAAGGTTCAGGAGTTGTTGGAGAAGTTGGATTAAGAGTTCTAACACAAAGAGGCGCAAAAGTTTTTCGCAAAGTCTTTTAAGTCTTTGTGTGATTTTTTGTTTTTGTGAATCTTTGCGTAATAATTTAAATTTATGGATTTAAACTTGAAAAGAGCAGATGAATTATATACAAGGTGATAATATTTTTATTGTAATAGGATGTTTGCTTTTTTCTATTGCAATAATTGTATGGATAAGAATTGGAGATGTTAAAGAGACAAAAAGGCTAAATGAAAAAGGTTTGGAAATGGATTCTTACACTAAGTCTAAATCTTGGCGTGTTTATATAATCGGAGGAATCGGCATTATAGCTTCTCTTTTCGAAATTTTAAAGAGATTATATTATTTCTTTGCACTGATTTGTGTTGTCTTTGTGAATCTTTGTCTAATAACCTAATTTTGCATTTTAAAGCAATACAATTGGAAACAAAACCCATAATTACCGATACTCATACTCATTTATACAGCGAAGAATTTAGTCAGGATAGAGACGAAATGATGCAGCGTGCTTTTGCGGCTGGAGTTAGCCGTTTTTTTATTCCGGCTATCGATTCGGCTTACACTGAAGCCATGTATGATTTGGAATCCAAATATCCAGAAAATGTTTTTTTAATGACCGGAGTACATCCTACGCATATTAAGGAGAATTATCTGGACGAATTGCAATTTGTGGAAAACGAATTGAAAAAAAGAAAATTCTATGCTATTGGCGAGATTGGAATCGATTTGTATTGGGATAAAACGCATTTAAAAGAGCAGCAATTGGCTTTTAAAAAACAAATCCAACTAGCAAAAGAATATCAATTACCTATTGTGATTCATTGCCGTGAAGCTTTTGATGAAGTTTTTGCAGTTTTAGAAGAAGAAAAATCAGAAGATTTATTTGGAATTTTTCATTGCTTTTCAGGAACATACGACCAGGCATTGCAGGCTTTGTCTTATAATATGAAATTAGGAATTGGCGGTGTAGTGACTTTTAAAAACGGAAAAATAGATCAGTTTTTAAATAAAATCGATTTAGAACACATTGTTCTTGAAACCGATGCGCCTTATCTTGCTCCGGTTCCTTACAGAGGAAAAAGAAATGAAAGTAGTTATCTTGTAAATGTAATTGATAAGTTATCACAGATTTACGGGATTTCTGAGAGCGAAATTGCTAAAATTACCACTGAAAATTCGAAAGCAATTTTTGGGATTTAAAGTAGAATTCGCTAAAATTTAATATTTTTTTTGTTCATTTGTTTTTCTAATAGTACCAAAATGCAAAAGTTTGACGAGATTCGGCCGTATTATGATTCCGAAATAAATAAAGCGATACAAAAAGTGCTTCATCATCCGATGTTGAAATCATTGATGAATTTTTCTTTTCCTGATGTTGATGATGAGGTTTGGAAAGCACAATTGTTGAAAACACATTCTATTCGTGATTTTCAATGTAATTTTATTTATCAATCAGTTCAAAAAGTATTAGAGAAAAGTTCAGAAGGTTTGTCTACTTCGGGTTTTGAGCATTTAGAGCCTAATACTTCGTATTTGTTTGTTTCTAATCATCGTGATATTTTATTAGATACCACTTTATTGAATGCGACTTTATTCGAACATGATTTGGTAATGACTGCTTCTGCCATTGGAGACAATTTGGTAAAACAGCCTTTTTTGAATGTTTTGGCGAAGCTAAATCGTAATTTTTTAGTCCAAAGAGGTTTAGGTCCAAGAGAAATGCTGCAAAGTTCTAAAACACTTTCAGAATATATTAATCAATTATTGTTGCATGAAAACCGTTCGGTTTGGATTGCACAGCGTGAAGGAAGAACTAAAGACGGAAATGATGCGACCAATCCAGGCGTTTTAAAAATGTTAGGAATGGCTTCAGATGAACAAAATTTGATGGATTATTTCAAGAAAATCAAAATTGTTCCGGTTTCTATTTCGTATGAATATGATCCTACTGATGCTTTAAAAATGCCTCAACTACTGGCTGAAGCCAATAATGAAGTCTATGTAAAGCAGGAAAATGAAGATTTTATGACCATTTTAAGTGGTGCTTTAGGACCTAAAAAACGTATTTTTATCCATATTGGAAAAGTTTTAGATACTGAAATTGATACCATTATAGCTGAAAATGACAACGTAAACAAGCAAATTCAGGCTTTGGCACAAGCTATTGACGATTCCATTTTACAAAGCTATAAATTGTGGCCTACCAACTATATTGCTTACGATATTTTACATAAAACAGATAAATATTCGCATCTATATACTGAAAGCGAAAAAGCTGTTTTTGAACGCAGGTTAGAAAAACGAATTGACGCCGAAAATCCAATCGCATTGCAAGGATTATTAGCAATGTATGCTAATCCGGTGGTCAATAAATTGAAATATACTCATGAACTCAAGGACTAAAATTCTTTTAATTTACACAGGTGGAACCATCGGAATGCAGAAGGATTTTACAACCGGAGCATTAAAGGTTTTTAACTTTAGTAAATTATTACAAAGAATTCCTGAGTTACAACAATTGGATTGTGATATTGAGACTATTTCGTTTCAGAATCCAATTGATTCTTCGAATATGAACCCTGAAAAATGGGTAGAAATTGCTACGATTATTGAATCGAATTATTCAAAATTTGATGGTTTTGTGGTGCTTCATGGGTCTGATACGATGTCGTACACGGCTTCGGCTTTGAGTTTTATGTTCGAAAATTTATCCAAACCAGTTATTTTAACAGGTTCACAATTACCTATTGGTGATTTGCGTACTGATGCAAAGGAAAATCTAATTACAGCAATTCAAATTGCTTCTTTACAGGAAAATGCTAAGCCTGTAATTACTGAAGTTTGTCTTTATTTCGAATATAAATTGTATCGTGGTAACCGAACTACTAAAATTAATTCGGAACATTTTAAGGCATTTGCTTCGCCAAATTATCCGGCTTTAGTAGAATCGGGTGTGAATTTGAATTTTAAAGCAGATTTGTTTTTATCGAAAGATGATAGCCAGCAATTAAAAGTGCATTCAGAATTAGATACGAATGTGGTCATTATAAAAATGTTTCCTGGAATAAGTGAGCTTGTTTTGGCTACTTTGCTGGTAATTCCAAATCTAAAAGGTGTTGTTCTGGAAACTTATGGAGCCGGAAATGCGCCTACAGAGGATTGGTTTTTGAATTCAATAGAAAAAGCGATTACTAAGGGTTTACATATTGTGAATGTAACCCAATGTACCAGCGGAAGTGTGAATATGGGACAGTATGAAGTGAGTTCGACATTGAAACAAATAGGCGTTATTTCAGGAAAAGATAGTACTACCGAAGCTGCCATTACTAAATTAATGTATTTGTTGGGCCAAAATATTCCGTCTAAAGATTTTCAAGCTGTGTTTGAAACTTCATTAAGAGGAGAAATATCATAATAATTGTGATTTGGCTTTTCTAAGTCATATTTTTTAATGTTATTTGCAAACCGAAATAGAGAGGTGTCCGAGTGGTTGAAGGAGCTAGCCTGGAAAGCTAGTATGTGGGTAACTGCATCGAGGGTTCGAATCCCTTTCTCTCTGCTAAAGTGCATATAAAGAAAGTTAAAACCCCTAAAAGCATAGGTTTTTAGGGGTTTTTTGTTTCTGAATACTTCAAAACAATTCATTTAGTGCTAATACTTAGGGGCACAAATAGGAGCACAATTTTTTTAAATAAATAGTACTCCTATTTCTTTGTAAACTCCAGTAAAATAAGGCTGTTCAAATAATAAACATCTTGTTATACTTTGATATTTAATATAATTTAAATAATCATTAAAGGTTACCAAAAATGGATGCAAAAATCTCAATTCTCTTTTTTTTAAAAAGAGCCAAAGTCAATTCTAAAGGACTAGTCCCAATTTTTCAGCGAATTACTATTGCAGGAAAGCGTATTGAAAAAAGTACGGGAAAATTTATTGATCCTACTAAGTGGTCAGTAGAAGGAGCTAAGATGAAAGGAACTTCATTAGAAGCTAGAACGATTAATAGTCATCTTGATATATTAAAGATCAAAGTCCTAGAAGCTGAAAAAGATTTGTATAATAAGGGAGAGTCTATAACTGCTGAGACAATTAATAATAAATTAACGGGTGTGAATAAAAGAGAGCGTATGATAATTCCAATTTTTGAAGAGCATAATCGTAAGATGAAAGAATTGATAGGCTTAGAATATGCAGCCGGGACTTATGAACGCTATGTTACTTCTTTAAGACATACTAAAAATTTCCTTTTATGGAAGTACAATATGTCTGATATTAGTATAGATAAGATTGATCATGCTTTTATAACCGAATATGAGTTTTATTTACGTAGTGAACGTAAATGTGCTAATAACACGACTGTTAAATACATTAAAAATTTTCATAAGATAGTTAATCAATGTTTGGCCAATGAGTGGATTAATAAAGATCCTTTTATAAATTACAAATCAAAGGTAAAAGAAGTTGTCCGTGAGTTTCTGGATGAAAATGAGATAGAAATAATTATCAATAAAGATCTCTATATAGAACGTTTAGAGCTTGTACGCGATATATTCATTTTTAGTTGTTTCACTGGCTTAGCTTACATTGATGTTAAACAATTGACAGCAGATAATATTTCGATAGGTATAGATGGTGAAAAATGGATTTTTAAAGATCGCCAAAAAACAGATATTGAATCCAGAATTCCCCTTTTACCAATGGCAATGGAAATATTGAAAAAGTATGAAAATCACCCTTTATGTGTAAATCAAAATAGATTATTACCAATTTTAAGTAACCAACGAATGAATTCTTATTTGAAAGAAATAGCAACGCTATGTAAAATAAATAAAGATTTGACATTCCACATTGCCCGACACACTTTTGCTACTACAGTTACTTTAACCAATGGAGTTCCTATTGAGAGTGTAAGTAAAATGCTAGGACATTCAAGTATTAAAACGACTCAGCATTATGCTAAAATTTTAGATAAGAAAGTTAGTGATGATATGATGATTCTGAGGGCTAAACTAAATAATAAAAGCATTATAAAAGCTAATGGTACAGATTAATTGAGTTTTGTTACTTTTTAATTCATTTTTATTATTTTCTAGTAAGAAATAGATTAGTATATTTTGTATTTTTGTAAGTAATGTCATTAAATTAATGGAATGAATTTATATCAATATGCTTTTAGAGACAAATTCTTGGAGAAAAGTGCTCTTTGCGAAAAGAAGAAAAAAAATAGGATAAAAAGTTCTAAAGAGTTTATCATCTGGGCAGAGGACAAACTTAATGAATTACATGAATGGTTAAAAAAGTATAATTTTGAAGATGAAGAGACAGAAATAGAGTTTTTTAAAGAAATTAAACCTTGTCTTTTTTCAAAATTGATTTTTCAAAAAGAAGTACTTCGAATAGAGACAAGAGCACCTTGTGGTACTAAATTAAGTCTCAGGTTTTTTGAAGAAGAACTAAAACAAACAGCTAAGAATTTAAAAATAGATCCAGAATTCTATAATTATGTTCGTTCACATTCTAATGCACGAGATCATGTTTATTTTACAAGAAAAATTAAGAAAGATATCCTCGAAATAGATTGTTTTCATCTTTGCTTTGATCCGAAGATTTCAACATACTACGACCATAAAATGGCAATTATATTAGCTCATGATTTATTGGTTAATTATATTGAAAACAGAATCAGAAAAATTAAAATGAAGTGTAAAAGAAAAAAGAAAAACTATTCGGAATCTGTTGGGATACAATCAAAACTACACTGGACTCGTAACAAAACTGAACTTATAGAGTTAGTATATGCCATGCATTTCTCAAAAGTAATTAATAATGGCAATTCTGATTTAAAAGAAATTGCGAAAGCGGTAGGTCTATTATTTAATATCGAGATTACAGATAATCTATACAGAACCTTTACAGATATTAAAAACCGCAAAAATCAAGGTTCTAAATTCATTCAGAGTTTAGCCGATAATTTTCAAAAAAAGATTACTGAAGAAAATAGCTTGTAATTTTTTGAATTCCAAGAAAACAAATACCCCCATTTTTTCTTCTTTTTAATAAAAACCCAACTTGGGTAGACCTTGTGAATTTTTAAAAATTCAATCAAATTGATTCAAAATGTAAGGTCAAATCTTTAAACTCCAAAGCTGATTTTAGTAGCTAATAAAAAAAATACTCTTATAAACACTAGCGTTTGTTACAATTTGATATATAAAAGCACCCAACTTGGGAATACCTTGTGAATTTTTTAAAACCAATTGAAAGTAATTTGTTTTGTAATCATAACAAATTAAATCATGAATGTAAACGCAAGAAAATTATTCCCTGAAGTAGACAATTTAGAATTGTTAAACCATCAGTTGATCACTAAAAAAGATTTACTAAACTTTAGTAACCTGCTTTTTGAGGCACTAAAAGAAGCAACTAATTCAAAGGCACAAATTCCACAATGGCTTAAATCTTCAGAAGTTAGAAAATTACTCAAAATTTCTCCAGGCACTTTACAAACGCTTCGTATTAATGGAACGCTGCAATACAACCGAATAGGCGGTATTATTTATTATAAGTATGATGATATTTCTAAGCTACTCGATAAATAAATAGAAAGTCTAAAAATTTGAGCTATGAATTATATCAAACATCTCACAGGATTCTTCAATAAATCAAATCAGGATAAAACCATCAATCCAACACATATTAGTTTGTATTTGGCATTATTTCAAAGATGGAACCTCAACCGATTTAAAAACCCAATTATTATTTCGAGAGAAGAAATGATGGTTACTGCCAAGATTAAATCAAAAGCAACTTATCATAAATGTATGAAAGAACTACATCAAAAAAAGTATATTATCTACAAACCCTCTTATAATCCGTATGAGGGAACAGAAGTCATTTTACCAGATTTGTCCAATATTGATAAAAATGAATCAACAGAAGTGACCATTATAAATTATGAACGTACCAAACTAAATAATGAACCTTCAAGAACTGTAACTGGACTAAAAAATGAACGAACCGAACCAAAAAATAGTCAGGTTGATGAACAGGTACATATATATAATAATAAAACATTAGAAAACAATAATAAAACTATATATACTCCAGAGGAAAGAAAAGAAGAAAGTAAATCAGAATTTATAGCTCCTACTATAGAATTAGTTAAAGAGTTTTTTCAGGAAAAAAAAGTAAGCAGCATTGAAGCCGAAAAATATTTCAATTATTACAGTAGTAACGGTTGGAAAGTAGGAGGGAAAACCCAAATGAAAGATTGGAAAGCAGCTGCCCGGAACTGGATATTGAATTTGGACAAATTCAATCCTAAAAAAGAAATTAGCAATCTGCACCCTAAAAACCTCAACGTTTCAAATTCCAAAGACTATGCAGAACCACTTTAACCTTCAGGACACATTTGAAATAAAAAATAACATTAAAATTTACGACCCTAAAAAATGTTTCCAATTTTTAGAACAACAAGGTAAAAAAAGGTATAACTCTGGTTTTAAAATTGACCCTAACGATATTTCAATAATTTATAAACTTTTGATTTATGCAATTCAAGACCGAAAGAGTGCTCTTCAGCTTGGAATCGATCTCAACAAAGGAATTATGCTTTCGGGGCCGATTGGCTGCGGTAAAACTTCGCTGATGCATTTAATAAAACCTTTTATGTACGCAAAAAATGATTATAAGATTATTACAACACGACATATTTCATTCGAATTTGCCAAATCAGGCTATGATTCTCTGGCAGAGTACACGCTAATGACTTCACAACAAAATCGATTATCGGGTTATTGTTTTGACGACCTAGGAGCTGAACAACAAATCAAACATTTCGGAAACGACTGCAATGTAATGGCTGAGATTCTAACCAGCCGCTACGAACATTTTGTCGAGAATAATGCCATAACGCACATCACGACCAATCTTTCTGCTTCAGAAATTGAAAAAATTTATGGTAATCGGGTGCGTTCCCGGTTGAGGCGGATGTTTAACCTAATCAGTTTTGATTCTTCTACTAGTGATAAAAGGATTTAAGTGTAAATTCTGGTTGTTAATTAGTTACAGTTTTAAACAAAGTTAATTGTTATGGTTAGATAGAGTTATTATTTTTAGAGATTTATTGTAAATTGTTATTTCACCCTTTGGTAATTGTCAAATGCCCTATACAGGTAAAATATAAACAAAGTATGTTTGCGTTGTTGATGCTTACCTAAAATTTTAAAATACAAATAAGATACTCTTGTTTATTTTTTTAGGAGTAAGTAAAATCAATTTTAAAATCATTATTTTTTTGAATAAAATGAAAGTGTCTTTTTATATTGTCTTTTTAGTTTCAATACTTTTCAAATCATTAAGTCCTGTTTATGCGAACAATGTTTTGAATAAAATCACGGTTGCCTTAGACGGTTCGGGTGATTATAAATCCATTCAGGAGGCAATAACTGCCTGTGGGGCTTTCCCGGCTGATCAAAAAACTATTTTTATTAAAAACGGTATTTACAAAGAAAAAGTCCTGATTGATTCTTTTCATAGTAACATTAGCCTTGTAGGAGAAAGTACTGAAAAGACTATTATTACTTATGATAATTATGCAGGCCAAGCCGGAATAGGGACTTTTACTAGTTATACTTTAAAAGTTTTGGGGAATAACATCAAAATAGAAAATCTGACCATTGAAAACTCGTCAGGTAGAGTGGGACAGGCGGTTGCTCTTCATGTTGAAGGAGATTATTTTATTGCAAACAATTGTAAAGTATTAGGTAATCAGGATACTTTATATGCCGCTGGCGAAAATAGTCGTCAATATTACACAGATTGTTTGATAGAGGGAACTACCGATTTTATTTTTGGCTCAGCAACAGCTATTTTTAGCAAATGTAACATTCACAGTAAAGCCAATTCTTATATTACAGCTGCTAATACTGCAAAGGAAACGCAATTTGGCTATGTGTTTTTCAAATGTACCCTAACTGCTGATCCCAATATTGATAAAGTATATCTTGGCAGACCTTGGCGCGAGTTTGCAAATGTAGCTTTTATAAATTGTTTCTTAGGGAAACACATTAGATCTGAAGGCTGGCATAATTGGGATAAACCCGAAAGAGAAAAAACAGCCTTTTTTGCAGAGTATGGTAATTATGGCCCGGGTTCGGAAACCGGTAAACGCGTTAAATGGTTCCAATTACTTTCTAAAAGCAAGCTAAAAGAATTTACAGTAAAAAATATTTTCAAAGTACAGAATCAGTGGTTGTTGGATTCAGCTAATCTTTAGAAAATATAGGGCTAAAGCAATTAAAAATAATTAGTTAACCTGATACCAAATAATAATGAAAACCAGAATATTCAAAAATTTTAAGATCCTTTTTATACTGCTTTTTACCTCATTAACCTACGCTAAAAATTATGATATTAAGGCTTTAGGAGCTGATGCTTCGGGAAAAGTAAAATGTACTCAGCTAATTAATAAAACCATTGAATTGGCATCAAATGAAGGCGGAGGAACATTGTATTTTCCTTCAGGAACTTATTTTACAGGAGCTATAACACTAAAAAGTAACATTACTATTTATTTAGAAGCCGGAGCTACCTTGAAATTTTCTCCTGATTTTAAAGATTATCTGCCATTTCAAAATGTACGTTATGAGGGTGTTTTTATGAATACTTTTAAGCCTTTGTTAAATGCCTATAAAGCAGAAAATATAAGTATAAAAGGCGAAGGGACTTTAGAAGGAAATGGTTTTGCCTGGTGGGAGGAAGCTAAAAGAATTAACGCTGAAATTAAAGACAAGAAAACGATAGTAAATCCAACCGATTTACAAAAAAAATGGTCTCAGGAAAATGAGGGGTTAAAAGTAGAAGCCTATTATGAAAATACTCTTAAAACCCAATTTTTTCGTCCTCCTTTTATCCAGTTCTTAGAATGTAATAAAATTAAAATTGAGGGTGTGAAAATTCAAAATTCACCTTTCTGGACTATTAATCCGGTGGGTTGTGATGATATTAGTATTCATGGAGTTACTATTTTTAATCCTTCGAAAGATCCTCATGGTATCAATACGGATGGGATTAATCCGTCATCATGTTCCAATGTGAGAATCTCGGATTGTTTTATAAGTGTGGGCGACGATTGTATTACAATAAAATCCGGACGTGATTTTCATGGACGTGATTACGGAAAAGCTTGTGAAAATATAACTATTACTAATTGTGTTATGCTTGCCGGCCACGGTGGTGTGGTTATCGGTAGCGAAATGTCAGGCGGGGTGAAAAATGTAGCTATTTCTAATTGTGTTTTTGACGGTACCGATGCGGGTATCCGAATGAAATCGGCAAGAGGCCGAGGCGGTGTTGTAGAGAATATTATGATTTCTAATATTGTTATGCGCAATATTAGTCGTAATGCTTTTACGTTCGACCTGTTTTATGACCGGGAGTCTAAGGTTGAAGTAGTTACAGAGCGTACGCCAATTTTTAGAAATATTCATATCAATAATGTTACTGGTAGGGAGATAAATAAAGCAGGAGTTATTAATGGTATCGAAGAAATGCCTATTAACGAATTGTCATTTTCAAATATAACAATGGAAGCCAAAGAAGGTTTTTCTGCAAATTTGGCATCTAATTTAGCCTTTAACAATGTTGATATTGCAACACAAAAAGGAGCTGCTTTTGAGTTTTCAAAATGTGAAAATTTGGTTTTGAATGATGTGAAATCAAAAATGCCATTAGTCAATCAGCCAATTGTAAAACTAACAGATTGTAAATCGATTTTAGTGAATAATTGTTTCCAAAAAGTAAAAGTTGATGTTTTCGTTGAGTCGGTAAATAGTGAAGTTATTCAGGGGAATAATTTTCTTTCATTGGTTACAAAAGCTTTTAAATTTGATGGTAAATAAGATTTTTATGAAACGTGTAATTATAACTTTAATTTGTTTTATAACGGTAAGTACTGCTTTTTGCCAGGAGATAATACCTCTTTGGCCAGAGGGAAAAATGCCTAATTCTAAAGGATTAAAGCTAAAGAAAATTGAAGAACGTGAAAGAATAACCCAGGTTGATATTCCTACGATGCATGCTTTTTTGACTTCAAAAGAAGAAAACAAAGGGACGGCAGTACTTATTTTTCCACCGGGAGGCTATCAAAAGTTAACGTATAATATTGCCGGTTTCCAGTTGGCCAAGTGGTTTAATACCATGGGAATTAATGCTTTTGTGGTTTTGCACCGTTTACCTACTTCACCTGATTTGGTAAATCCGGCCTTCGGAGCACTTATGGATGCTCAGCGCGCCATAAAAATAGTGCGTTCAAATGCTGAGCAATGGGGTATTGATAAAAATAAAATTGGAGTAATGGGATGCTCTGCCGGTGGAGGTTTGGCTGTCAATACGGCTACTATGCCCAAAGACTATTCGCAAATTAAAGACGCTTTAGATAATGTCGATTGCAAACCTAATTTTCAAATCCTCGTTTCGGGAGCTATCAGCATGAAACAGAATGCCCATCAGGGTAGCCATGATGCCTTATTGGGTAAAAATGCTTCTTTAGAAAATGAAACCCTTTTTTCGGGTGAATTAAATGTTACTGAAACTACACCACCCGCTTTTATTGTTTGTGCAGCCAATGATCATGTGGTAAGTCCATTAAACAGTTTACAATATTATCAGGCACTTTTTCTAAAGAAAATACAGGCTGCTTTGCATATTTTTCCTCAGGGAGATCACGCTATTGCGCTGCGAAACAATCCGGGTTCTACACAACTGTGGACTAATTTATGCGAAGTCTGGCTCGATGAAATGGGCTTTTTGACTAAAAAATAGAAGCTTCTTCCTTTACTTCTAATACAATAACGATAGCTGTTTTTTAAAAAAAGAAACAGCTAAAAGGAATCTTATTCTCTATATCTAAAATTAACATTTTATAACAACTAAAATTTATTTATGAATATAATAACCAAATTAATGCTATTATTCTGTTTTGTCAGCAGTTGCACTTTTACAGTTTCGGCAAATGTGAAAGACAAAAAAATTGTGGTCGCTCTTGACGGAAGCGGGGATTATACAAAAATTCAGCAGGCTATTGATGCTGTACCGGCAAATAATCAGGAACGGACTATTATTTTTATTAAAAACGGACTTTATAATACCGAGAAAATCATTGTGCCTTCCGATAAAAAATTAATCACTTTTAAAGGCGAAAGCCGTGAGAAAACCATCATTAGTTATCATATTTATGATTGTACAGGTGGCTTAAATAACAAATGTCCTGCCGAAGATGTAGCCAAATGGACGGGGCAAAACATTCGTACTTCTGCTTCGGTAACTATACAAGGAGACGGTTTTACTGCTGAAAATATCACCTTTCAAAACACGGCTGGTGCAGTAGGTCAAGCTCTGGCCATTTTTATTGCTTCTGATAAAAATGTATTTGTTAATTGCAGCTTTTTAGGTTATCAGGATACGATGTTGTTAGGTAAAGACGGAACCCGCAGTTATTTTAAAAGCTGTCTGGTACTGGGAAGAACCGATTATATCTATGGTGGTGGAATCGGTTATTTTGATACCTGCGAAATCAGAAGTTATGGTGGCGGCTGGATTACTGCACCAAGTACGCCTAAAGACCAGAAATACGGTTTTGTATTTAATAACTGCAAACTGACTTTTGTAACCAAAAGTCCCCGTGCTAATGATGACAAACAGCCCTTTAGTTTAGGAAGACCCTGGCATAATTACCCAAAAGTGGCCTGGATTAACTGTGATATGGCTAAAGAATTAAATCCATTGGGTTGGCCTACAACCTGGCGTATGGATTACGCGGCTACAAGTACCGATTTGCATTTGTATGAATATAAAAACAAAGGCGAAGGAGCAAGTATGTCAAATCGTGCAAAATGGGCTGGTTTAAAAGAATTATCATCTTCAGAAGCTACAGCATATTCGCTGGAAAATGTAGTAAAAGGAACTGATAATTGGAATCCAAATAAACAATAATTTAAAGTAGTTTGCTATGAAAAAACAATGTTTTTTAATTATGCTGTTTGCTTTTTTGGGTAATATTTATGCCCAAAAAAAATTAATACTATGGTATAATCAACCTTCAAAAGCCTGGACCGATGCGATGCCTTTAGGAAATGGTCGTTTAGGCGCTATGGTATATGGTGTACCACAATGTGATACAATTCAAATTAATGAAGATACTTTTTGGTCAGGGAGTCCGTATCAAAATACAAATCCTAATGCAAGAAAAAGTTTAAAAGCAATTCAGGATTATCTGCAAAATGAAAATTATGTGGAAGCACAAAAAATTGCAATGCAAGATATAATCAGCGATAGAAAGCTTACTTCTCACGGGCAAGTCTATCAATCCATTGGGAATTTGGTTTTAAAAGTACCAGGACATGAAAACTTCGAAAATTATTATAGGGAATTAGATTTAAAAACCGCCATTGCTACTACCAAATACAAGGTGAATGGAGTGAATTTTCAAAGAGAAATGTTTACTTCTTTTACGGATCAATTAATTATCATTCGACTATCAGCCGATAAAAAAGGGGCAATTGATTTTAATGCCTCTTTTGCAGGTCCTTTAAAAACCAATATGGTAGAAGTTGCAACTGTGGTTCCTGATGGGCAAAACCAAATGATGGTAATTAATGGAAAATGTGCAAGAGAGAAAGAAGAAAATATTCTGAACTTGTTAAATTTTAATGCTCAAATTAAAGTAGAAGCAAAAGGTGGCAAGCAAACCAAAGTAGGAAACGAAATTGCAGTATCTAATGCTGATGAAGTGTTTATTTATGTTTCGGTAGCGACAAATTTCAAAAACTATAAAGATATTTCGGTGGACGCTGAAAAGAAGGCAAAAGCCTATTTGCTTAATTTTTCTAAACCGTATCAAAAAGCTAAAGAAGATCATATTGCTTTTTATCAGAAACAATTTGGTAGAGTAGAATTAGATTTAGGTAGTTCTGCCCAAATGAATAAACCTACCGATCAAAGAATTTCAGAATTTTCTAAAATTGAGGATCCTGATTTAGTAGCTACTTATTTTCAATTTGGAAGATACTTACTTATTGCCTCTTCACAACCCGGTACACAACCCGCCAATTTACAGGGAATTTGGAATCCCAATGCGGGACAGTATCCAGCCTGGGATAGTAAATATACGACCAATATTAATGTAGAGATGAATTATTGGCCAGCCGAAGTAACCAATTTATCGGAGTGTCACGAACCTTTTATCAAATTAATAAAAGAGGTTAGCGAAACTGGAAAACAATCGGCTTCAGAAATGTATGGTTCCAGAGGCTGGACGCTGCATCATAACACCGATTTATGGCGTTCTACGGGTGCTGTTGATGGGACAGCAGGTATTTGGCCAACTTGCAATGCGTGGTTTGCTTCGCATCTTTGGGAGAAGTTTCTTTTTTCGGGAGATAAAAAATATTTAAAAGAAGTATATCCTATTTTGAAAAGTGCGTCCGAATTTTATCAGGATTTTTTAATTAAAGATAAGAAAACGGGATATATGGTGGTTTCACCTTCTGTTTCTCCTGAACATACTCCGGGTTTACATTCGTATGAGATTATAAAAGCTGACGGCACTAAAGCAAATGAACGTTGTAACGTGTTTGCTGGAGTAACTATGGATAATCAAATGGTTTTTGATTTACTTTCAAATACTATTGATGCTGCCGAATTTTTAAAAACAGACAAAGAGTTTGTAGTGGAATTAAAAAAACTGCGTCAACAATTGCCTCCAATGCACATTGGTAAATACACCCAATTACAGGAATGGTTAGAAGATTGGGATCGTAAAAATGATACGCACCGTCACGTATCACATCTTTGGGGTGTTTTTCCTGGAAGAGAAGTTTCACCTTTTAAAACTCCTGAACTTTTTGAAGCTTCAAGAAATTCTTTAATTGGTAAAGGAGATGCAAGTCGTGGCTGGTCTATGGGATGGAAAGTATGTCTTTGGGCTCGTTATTTAGATGGTAATCATGCTTATCAGTTAATTAAAAATCAGTTAAATCTAAAACCAGCTAATGCTACGATCAAAGACCCCGACGGAGGAACTTATACCAATATGTTTGATGCGCATCCGCCATTTCAAATTGATGGGAATTTTGGATGTACTGCCGGTATAGCCGAAATGTTATTGCAAAGTCATGATGGTGCAGTTAGTTTGTTGCCAGCCCTGCCTGATGTTTGGAAAAATGGTGTAGTTAAAGGACTAAAAGCCAGAGGAGGTTTTGAAATTGAAAAACTGGAGTGGAAGAATGGTAAAATTACTGCTGTGACCATTAAATCGAATTTAGGAGGAAACTTACGTTTGAGAAGTCACACTAAATTGAAAGGGAAAGCATTGAATGTTGCTCAAGGTGAAAATGCCAATCCTTTTTTCAAATACCAACCCGTTGAAAAGCCTTTTGTTTCAGAAAGCGCAGCTTTTAAAGGAACAGATATTTTAAAAGTCTTTGAATTTGATATCAATACAGTAAAAGGCAATTCGTATACTTTTTCTATGGTTCCATAAGTTTTGGATAAACTTATACAGTTGAAAAAAGGGCAATGAATTTTAATTCATTGCTCTTTTTTTATGCATTTAGCGGAAACGTTTATGTTAAAATTTCCACATTCTAAAATGATTGGATTTTAAAGGCGGTTTTTAGTGTTTTTTCTCGGGAAGCATTGAAAATACTACTATTGTGTGATATGACCCCTCTCATTTTGTGTTTTGACCCTGCTGGCTGAAATCTTAAAATCTAGTTTTGTTTAACAATTTTTTATGAAGAACAAATTTTAAACAAATGTTTTTAACCAATTAAATAAGATCGAATGGAAAAAGAATTATGAAGATTTTTTAAAATATATCTACCTGAATTAAGAAGAAAAAAATCAGGTGGTATAGAAAACACAAACTATTATTAACCAACTAAACCCAAAAATGTATGAAAAATTATTTGTCAAAGACTGACTTTGGCTTATTTAAACCATTGAGAAGAAGAACTACATTATTTACAGTCGCTTTTTTTATGATTGAGTTTGCAGCTAATGCAAATGAGAAAACCAAACTGCGAAATGTAAATACTTCTTCAAGTATTGAGTATAATAATACTAATTTTATTTTAACTAATTATTTGAAAGTTTGTAATGTTCAGGATCAAATAACTGTTAAAGGGAAAGTAGTAGATGAAAAAGGATTAGGAATACCAGGTGTTTCTGTTCTTTTAAAAGGAAGTAAAAAGAGTGTTGTGACTGATATAGACGGAAGTTTTGAACTTGTAAATGTCTCTTCAAATGGCACACTTGTTTTTTCATTTATTGGAATGCAAACTCAGGAAATAGCTATTGGAGGTAAAAAGAATCTTTCTATAGTTATGAAAGATTCGTCAACAAATCTTGATGAGGTTGTTGTTATTGGGTATGGTACAGCCAAAAGAAAAGACTTAACAGGCTCGGTTGCATCCGTAAACATGAGTGATTTGAAAGATATTCCCGCTACCAATGCTTTACAGGCTATAGCAGGTAGATTAGCCGGAGTAAATGTTACTATTACCGAAGGAGCTCCTGATGCCCGAATTAACGTACGTGTAAGAGGAGGAAGTTCCATCACTCAGGATAATTCACCTTTGTATATAGTAGATGGTTTTCAGGTAAACAATATAAATGATATTCCTCCTGGAGATATTGAAACTATTGATGTACTTAAGGATGCTTCATCGGCAGCTATTTATGGTTCTCAAGGGGCTAATGGAGTAGTGCTTATAACTACTAAGTCAGGGAAAAAAGGTAAGGTTGAGATTACTGCAAATGTCTATACTGGTTTAAAAAAGACATATAATCTGACTGATGTTTTATCTCCTTATGAGTATGTATATTTTCAAAAAGAAATAGATCCGGGCTCCAATGTTTCTGGAACTAGTTTTTATTCTGCTTATGGTTTGTGGAGTGATATTGATATTTACAAATCAAAAAAAGGATTCGATTGGCAGGAAAAACTATATGGTAATACAGGTTTTCAAACCCATACTGATTTAGGTTTGTCAGGAGGAGATGAGAAAATGCAGTATAAAGTTAATTATAGCCATGATTTTGAAGATTTTATAATGATAAATTCTTCTTATAAAAGAGATTACGTAAGTTTTAAATTAAATAGAGAGATTAGCTCAAAATTCCGTGTTGATTTTAACTCCAGATTTTCAAATACAATTATTTCAGGACCTAGTGTTTCTAGTGGAGGTAAGTTAAAAGACGGGATTAAATATGCGCCTGTTAGAAGTTTAACTTATCTGGATCCAGGTGCTTTCTTGGGTACAACTGACAATATAACTTCAGCGGAGGCTTTAAGTAGTTTGAATGATCCAATTTATAATATTTCAAACGAATACAAAGAGCAAAATAATTTTAACCTTACGATGAATGGTGGATTAACATATAAACCATTTAAGGGAATAACTATTGTTTCTCAAGGGAGTTATGCAGTGAATAGAAATTTTACTGATAATGTTTGGTTAAAGAATACAGGTGAAGCCAGTGCCAATGGAGGACAGCCTGTAGCTAAACGTCAGGATGTAAAAGGTGTTGACTGGTCTATGCAAAATACAATAAGTTATGATGGCAATTTTGATAATTCAAATCATCGATTAAATGTTTTATTAGGGCAGGAAGCACGTGATTCGCATACTGATGAAACATTAATTCAGTCAAAATTTTTTCCTGATGATTTCAATGAAAAAGATGTTTTGGCTATGTGGAATTACGGTACTCCTTTACCAACTTATACCACTATTAATGAGCCTACAAGAACGGCATCTTATTTTGGACGTATCAATTATACTTTATTTAATAAATATATTTTTAGCGTTACTTCAAGATTAGATGGTAAAAATGTTTTTTCACCACAAAACAGATGGGGTTTCTTTCCAGGTGCTGCTTTTGCTTGGCGATTGTCTGATGAGAAATTTATGGAAAAAACCAAAGACTGGCTATCTAATGCAAAGTTCCGTTTGAGTTATGGTGAGGTAGGAAATGCCCGTGTGGGGTCTTACTGGCGTCAGGATTATACTTTTGAATCATCAGCAAACCGATTGATTTATATTGGAAATAATGCTCAGAGTACTTTAAAACCTTCGACAACTTTAAAAAATGAAAACCTAACTTGGGAAACTACGGTGTCAACCAACTTAGGTCTAGATTTAGGATTTTTTAATCAAAGATTGAGTTTAAACATTGATGCTTATCAAATTGATACAAAGGATTTGATTTTGGCAGTGGCATTGCCTTCTAACTCAGGATATACTTCGCAATATCAAAACATAGGTAGTACTTCTAATAAAGGACTTGAGTTTACTTTGTCAGGAGATATTATTGACGCAAATGAATTTAAGTTGTCAGCTAATTTTAATATTGCTTTTAATAAAAATATAGTAAAAAGCCTGGACGGTTCTGATGAAATGATTGCTGCGACTAACTGGGCTCCAAATGTAGGTCGTGATGATTATAGAGCCAGAGTAGGGCAACCTGTAGGCTTAATGTATGGTTATGTTTCAGACGGATTTTACAGTTTTGACGATTTTACCTATGATAATACGCAAAAGAAATGGATTTTAAATCCAGGAGTAGTAGATGCTTCTAAAGTAATCACCACTTCGGGGAATTATTTTGGACCAGGTCACATGAAACTTAAAAAATTAGGAGGTACAGGTACGGTTATTAATCCAGATGAAGACCGTAGAGTTATTGGTAGAGCACAGCCTAAACATACAGGGGGTTTTTCAATCAATACTTCTTATAAAGGATTTGATTTAGCAGCAATGTTTAACTGGTCTTACGGGAATGATATTTATAATGCGAATAAAATTGATAATACTACTTTCAGTGGTTCTAAGCGCTATAATAATGCAAGTACTATTATGAGTCTGGAAAATCGTTTTACGACTATTGATCCGGTTACAGGAAACAACATTATGTTTGGTAATGATGCAAATCCGCAGTTGTTACAAGAGATCAATCAAAATGCTTCGATATGGCATCCACTATCTAATTCTACAATTATTACCGATTGGGCTATAGAAGACGGTTCTTTTTTAAGACTTGGAAATCTAACATTGGGTTACACGCTTCCTGAAAGTATAGCTAGTGGAAAATTTGTTAAAAAAATCCGATGCTATGTGTCTGGTAATAATTTAAAAGTTTGGACTCGTTATTCAGGTCAGGATCCTGAGGTAAGTACAAATAGTTCTCCATTAACACCGGGATTAGATTGGTCAGCTTATCCAAAAGCCAGAACAGTTTTGTTTGGAGCTAACGTAACATTTTAATTAATAAAGTCATGAAAAAAATACTATACTATTCTTTTATTATTGTTGCTTTGGGATTGTTTTCCTGTAGTGATGATTTTTTAGAAACATCTTCACCTTCTAAATTAAGTTCAGAAACTGTTTTTAAAACACCATCGATGGCTAAAGCAGCCATTATGGGAATTTACGGAAAGATGACAGATACTTATATTTATGGTCAAAAATTGTCTGTAAACTGGCAGGGAGTTTCAGATATTGAAACTAATTCGGGTTTTTCTACCACAGGTTATAATTCGACCAGTAGTGACTCAGGTGCTGGTAATTTTTACGATGATCCATATAATCAAACTACTAAATGGCAAACTCTGTATGAATTTGCTGAATTAGCTTCTACTGCTGTAGATGGAATCAGGAATTCACCAATCTTAGAAACCAGAGCTGCTGAGATGAAACCCTTATTAGGAGAAGCTTTGACGCTTAGAGCAATGGCTTATTCTGAATTAGTGAAATTTTGGGGAGACGTACCATTTAAAAGAGAAGCTTCTAAATCGGATCTTACCAATGTTTATATGGGAAAAACCGACAGAGATAGCATTTATGCCGGATTAGTAGAAGATTTGACTGAGGCTGTAAATTATTTGCCTTGGCTAAAATCGAATGCTGAATATTCTACTTCAGAGCGTATTTCTAAAGCTTTCGCAAAAGGACTTTTGGCAAAAATTGCTTTGTATGCAGGAGGATGGTCTTTGCGAGACGGTAATTTATTTCCTAATGCTGATGTTGAGCATCATCCAACGATACAGGAAGAGAACGGTTATTATGTGGGAAGAGTTAAAAACTGGAGAGATTATTATCAAATAGCAGCCCAGCAAACAGCTGAAATTTTAGGAAGTTCGGCACATCCGCATGCGCTCGATCCTAGTTATGAAAATATATGGAAAACGGTATGTAATTTACAGCAGAATACATACAACGAAAACCTTTTTGAAGTTGCTTTTGGTTTAGGAAATAATGGGGATATTGGTTCTTTAATGGGCTATGAAGTAGCAGGTAATACAAAATATGGATCAAGAGGTTTTGGAGGAAGTTATGTGGCTTCTCAGGCTTATTATTTTTATTCGTTTGACCGTGATGATTCACGTCGTGATGTTACCTTAAGCTGGACAAGTTACGCTAGTACTAATAAAGAAACCATGAAAACAGATGCCTTAAATGTTAGTTTCGCAAAATGGCGTATTTACTGGATGTCACCATCTTATCTGGCTTTGCATAAAACAGCCAATTCCCGAATAGCCACTGGTGTAAATTGGATTTTGATGCGCTATTCAGATATTTATTTAATGTTTGCCGAAGCTCAAAGTAAATTGACTAGTCCGGATGCGGTAAATAATGTGGCAGGAATGTCTCCTCGTCAGGCATTAGAAAAAGTAAGAGAACGTGCTTTTGGTGCTGGTTCTCTAAAAATTAAACAATACGATGCTGATTTTTTTAATGCTATTGTTAACGAACGCGCCTGGGAGTTTGGTTGCGAGTCCATTCGTAAAGGTGATTTGTGTCGTTGGGGATTATTGTATGAAAAAATCGAGGCAATGAAGAAGACACTTTGTTTAATGCTTGACAATAAAGTACCTGTGACTATTTTTGATAAAACTTATCAGCCTTCTGATTTTCCACAAACAATTTACTATAAGTTTAAAGACGCCGAATTTATTGACCAAAAGTCAATCAATTTTTATACTAATCTGGGTGCCAGTCCAGGAACAGAGTATCAGTCAGCTTCCTGGTTTACAAAAAGTATTGTAAAACCAACTAGTGGAACCAGTATGACATATTTAGATACGCCTACAAGAGTGCTATTGGCAGCTACCGGAATTAATAAGGGATATGATTATTCAGGTTTTCTTAGCTCTATGACAAATGGTGGTGAAATTCAGGCTAATCTTGCCCAATATACCATGGGGAACAAGAACTGTAATTACAGACAATTTTTCTCTATATATTATGAGGATATTTTTGAGTCAAGAGGTTATTTGACAAATTCTTATGGTTATTAAACTTTAAAACTTAATTTAAATGAAAAATAATATAATAATTTTTGTGTTTTCTATACTCTGCTGTTTTATGTCGAGTTGCGAAAAAGATTATAATAATTGGGAGGTTGAGTCAGGAGGTGACAGACTTTTCAGATCATTGATATTCGAGGTGTCAAAACTCCAGTCTACTTCGGTTGAATTGAAGTTTACTAAAGCTATCTCAGCAACTAAATATGTTTTCGAATTCAGTAAAGACAATTTAGAATTTAAAGAAATTGTAAAAACCGTTGAGCTTTCGGCAGACAAATTGGTTCCTTTTGCACCGTCTAATAATCCTGTTAAGGTTGAATATAGAGAAATATTTGCTGATTTAGATGGAACTACAGGATATTCAGTTAGGATGAAAAGTATTGATGAAACAACAGGTATTGAATCAGGTTACAGCCAGATTTACTTTGAAACACCGGCTGAACAGATTTTTACTAATTATTTGCCAACAACAAATAGTGTAAAGTTAAAATGGACAGTTAGCCCTCGTGTGACTAATGTGGTTCTTTATACCAGTGAAATGCAAGTGGTAAAAGAAGTTACTTTATCTGCTGAACAAAAAGTATTAGGTGAGCTTACTTTTGATAATTTAACAATTGGAACCAAGTATATAGCTAAAATTTTCAATGAGACTAATAACCGTGGAACTTTAAATGTAAGTACTACAGGAATTTCTAATAGTACATTGTATAAGGTTTTAGAAACTGATAATGCTACAAGTATAACTACAGCTTTAACTAATCTAGTTACTGGAGGAGCTACCAATCTTACGGTTGAATTTGAAGTTGGAAAAACGTATACAATTGGAGGGGAAATAATAGTGCCTACTGGGGTTAACAATATTGCTTTTACAGGATCTACTGGAGCAAATGGCCAATTACCTGTTTTGACTAATGCAAGATTCAATGTTCAAACTCAGGTTAAAGACATTATAATTCAATATTTGTCAACAACATCTGGAGGTAATTTCTTCATTGATCTTGGTACAAAATCAGTTGACAATATTTATATTGAGGGTTGTAATGTGTCTAATATAAATTCTGTTGTTAGGGGAACCGGAACAACTGTTATAAAAGATATTTATGTAAACAATTCATGGATTTCAAATACAGGAGGTTGGGGAATGTTTAACTTTGGAGGAACTACGACCTTGGGTTCACTTAATGTTTCAAATTGTACCTTAACAGAAATTAGTACCCGATTTGGAGATATTCGTATCGCTACCAAAGTAAATTTCAGTAATATTACCTGTGTTAATATTACAACAGCAATGAGTCATCTTTGGTTATTTGATAATGCAAAACCATCTCAGGTTTCTATCCAAAATCTTATTATTGGTGGGCCTAATGGAGGAGCTAAAATAAACGATACAAACGGAACTTACAGCAATATTCCTATTTCATATGCAGGTAGCTATAAAACAAACGATTTGATTGTAGATGTAAGGCCGTTTAATAGTATAACTGTAGTGCCATTAAATATTTATGGTTTGTTTGTAGATCCGGCTAATAAAAATTTCCATATTAAAGAAGGAATTGGTTTTGCCGGAACAGGAGTTGCCGGAGATAAAAGATGGTTTAATTAATTTTTTTAGGTTTTGAATGATAAAAAGGAATAGTTTAATTCTATTCCTTTTTTATTATTTTTTTACAGTAATTAATAAACCTTGATATGATGAAAAAAATTAAATATGTTTTTGGGCTTTTTATAGGTTGTGGTTCCTATATATTAGCTTCTTGTTCTTCTTCTCATGATACTTTCTCAAATAATATAAATAACAATAATAATTCTATTGAACTTCCAGTAGTAGAAATTGCCTATGCTTTTCCGGGAGCCGAAGGAGGTGGACGAAATGCAAGCGGAGGTCGAGGAGGAAAAGTCTACAAAGTAATCTCTTTAGAAGATACAAACACTCCCGGGACTTTAAGATATGCTGTTAACAAGTCAGGACCAAGGATTATTGTATTTGACGTTAGTGGAACAATTTATCTAAAATCCCAATTGCGAATTGATAATGATGATGTTACCATAGCCGGACAAACAGCTCCCGGCGGAGGTATTTGTGTAGCTCATTTTCCGGTTGAGGTCAGTGCCGATAATGTAATTATAAGGTACCTCAGATTTAGAATGGGCGATGTAAATAAGGTTGAAAGCGATGCCCTTGGAGGCCGGTTCCAAAAGAACATTATTATAGATCATTGTTCTGTAAGCTGGTCCACTGATGAATGTGTTTCCTTTTATCAAAATGAAAATTTTACTTTACAATGGAGTATTGTTTCTGAATCTTTAAGAAACTCAGTTCATACAAAAGGAGGACATGGTTATGGCGGGGTATGGGGAGGTAAAAATGCTAGTTTTCACCATAATTTAGTAGCCTCTCATGATAGCCGTAATCCCCGATTGGGAGAATATGCAAACAACGCTTTTGCGTTGACCGATCTGGTAGATTTACGAAACAATGTTATCTATAATTGGGGAGGAAATAGCTGTTATGGCGGCGAAGCAATGAATGTGAATATTGTAAATTGCTACTATAAACCAGGGCCTGCTACCGTTAGAAAAAACAGGATTTATTCGATTGATAAAAATATGCGAACTGAAATTTCCCCTAATCCGGTATATAACATTTGGGGCAAATATTATATCAATGGAAATTTTGTAGAAGGGGCTCAGGAGGTGACAAATGACAATTGGACTTACGGTGTTTTTAATCAGTTTAGCAGCGGTTATGGTACTGTATCTGATTCTGATAAAAAGGCGATGAAATTAAGCCAGCCTCATAATGCAGCTCCTGTGACTACTCATTCGGCTGAAAAAGCCTATTCTCTTGTTTTAGATTTAGCCGGAGCTTCATTAGTGCGTGATGCTATAGATATCCGAATTATAGACGATGTTAGAAATGCTAAGGCAACTATTATGGATGGAGGGAATGGCAGTACAAATGGATTAATAGATACACAAAAAGCTGTTGGCGGTTGGCCTGATTTGGCTGTAGGTGTAACTTTAAAAGATACTGACAATGATGGAATGACCGATGAATGGGAAAAATCAAAAGGTCTTGATCCTAACAAAAACGATGCTGCCGGCAGGAATCTTAGCAGTGCTTATGATAATGTAGAAGTTTACATTAACAGTTTAGTGGCAAAACAAACAGAGCAACAATTAAAACTGTGATTATACTTTTAAATTTAATAGTGCTCAACAGGCAGTTATATTATTAAATGCTATTTTAATTCCAAATTTAATTTAAACCAATAGATTATATATGTATTAGAACTTAATTACAACCAACCTTACCAACTATGAACCAAAAATTACAAACTTTTTTTTCCAAAAAAGCAGTCTTTTTAATACTGTTTTTATTTGGAATCACCACTCAGGTATGCGCTCAACGCAATGTTGAAAAACTAAACAGAGGCTTAGTCGCCACACGGCTTAGTGCCAGTCAGGTTTATGTGGGCTGGAGAATGCTGGGAACCGAATCCACAAGTGTAAGCTATAATTTATATTGTGATGGTGTAAAACTGGCTGCAAGTCCTTTTACAACTACTACCAATTATACCCATGCAACCACTACTAACGGGACTTATACAGTTAGGGCTATTATTAACGGAGTAGAACAACCGGTTTCAGAGCCTGCTACTGTATGGGCTAATCAATATTTAGACATTGCGATGCAGATTCCTCCCGCAGGCACCACTCCGGATAATGTGGCTTACACCTATAGCGTGAACGATTGCAGCGTGGGTGACGTGGACGGTGATGGGCAATATGAAATATTTGTAAAATGGGATCCATCCAACTCAAAGGATAATTCACAGCCAGGTTATACGGGGAACGTTTATATTGATTGCTACCGTTTGGACGGAACACGTTTATGGAGAATCGATTTAGGGAAAAATATACGTGCCGGTGCCCATTACACTCAGTTTATGGTCTATGATTTGGACTCTGACGGAAAAGCTGAATTGGCTTGTAGAACAGCCGATGGAACCATAGACGGAACCGGATTTGTTATTGGCGATGCAGCAGCAGATTACAGAAATCCAAATGGAAGTAAAACTTCAACAAGTACCTATGGCGGAGTGATATCAGGTCCTGAATTTTTAACCATATTTAATGGCGAAACAGGTAAAGCAATGGCTACGACCGATTATATGCCTGCACGCGGAAGTGTATCTTCCTGGGGGGATAGTTACGGAGGTCGTTCAGAACGTTTTGTTGCAGCTGTTGCTTACCTTGACGGATCCAAACCTAGTTTGATAATGGGACGTGGTTATTATACCAGATTGGTACGTGTGGCCTGGGACTGGAGAAATGGCACCCTTTCTCAACGATGGATTTTTGATAGTGCCACTTCAGGAAATGCGGCGGCGGCAGGTATGGGAAATCACCAAATGACCGTGGGTGATGTTGATGGTGACGGTAAAGACGAAATATTTAACGGTTCCAGTGGCATTGATGATGATGGAACACTATTATTTGCCAATACTCTAGGTCATGGCGATGCTTTACACATGAGCGATATGGATCCGGATCGTCCGGGAATGGAAATATGGCAGTGTCTGGAAGAACCGGCTAAGTATAAAACCAATGGTTTGGTATTTCTGGATGCTAAAACGGGAGCAACACTATGGGGCATACCCACAAATACAGATGTAGGACGTTGCAATGCCGCAGATATTGACCCACGCTATAAAGGATATGAATGTTTTGGAAGCGCCGGCGTAAAAGATGCCCAAGGTGTTACCACGACTACAAACTTTTTAATGGATTGCAAAGGAAATCTTATCAGCAATAAAAAACCGACACAGAATTTTTCTATCTGGTGGGATGGGGATTTAAATCGTGAATTATTAGATTCAAATAAAATAGACAAATGGGATTATCTTAATGGGAAAACGGTTAATATGCTCACTGCCACAGGATATTCATCAAACAATACTACTAAGGCAACCCCATGTTTAAGTGCCGATCTTTTTGGAGACTGGAGAGAAGAGGTAATCTTCCGTAAAGATGACAATACTTCCATCAGGATTTATACAAGCAATATCCCTACTACACATAAATTATATACTTTGATGCACGATTCTCAGTACAGGCTGGCTATTGCCTGGCAAAATTCGGCTTATAATCAACCACCGCATCCAAGCTATTATTTGGGTGTGGATATGGATGCAAATATTTTGGCTCCTAATATTACAATTGCAGGGAATTCCACAACAATTGCTCCAAAACTAAAAATATATGTTGAAACACCTACTTGTCCGGCTAAGGCTAATGGAAAAATAAGTATTGCTACTGATTTGAATGGTTATACTTATAATCTGACCATTACAGGAAACGGGCTTAATTTAGCATTGAATAACCAAACCATTAACACCACAACCAATTGGGAAAAATCAGACTTTGCTGCAGGAACCTATATCGTAACTGTTGCTATTCCATCCTTATCTTTCCAGGAGAGCTATGGCGTAATCGTTAAAGAAATTTCGGCTCTGACTGCTAAGAGAGAAGAATCTAACAAAACGGTGAGTTATATTGTTTCCGGTAGTAATGAGTATAATGTTACGGTTAACGGAGTGACTAATACTTACATTACCGCCAGCAGCGAAACGGCTAAAATTGAAATTGATGCCAGTTTGCTTCAATCTACAAATACTGTAGCTATTAAAACGAATAGTGATTGTCAGGGAATAGTTGAAGATACTTTTAATATGAGTCCAACAGCCTTTGTTCATCCTAATCCAACTAGCGATGTCGTAAATATTGAAGGAGTAAAGAATGGTTTGATGCAGGTTTACACTAGCGGCGGAACATTAGTATTGGAGAAAAAAGTAGAAAACACCACCAGTGTCAATCTAAAAGGATTTGCTGTGGGAATGTATCTGGTAAGAATTACTCAGGGAACCGAAGTACAAACATTTAAAGTTTATTTGAAATGATAATAATAAAAAATATTAAAATAATATGCTTCTTTATTAGTTTAGGACTTTTAGTGTCCTGTGGCGGAGGCAGCTCTGATGGAGAGCAGAAAGAGAATCTACCGGCAAAACCCAATTTATCCTTGCCTGTTAATGGGGAAAATTGTAGTACTTATGTCGTAGTTGCCAGCGATAATACCAAAGCTGAAATCAGTTTTAGCTGGGCTGGTGCAACTTATGCCACTTCTTATGTTTTGGTAGTAACTCAGGCAGGAACACAGGTGTTAAACAAAGAAATTAGCACGACTTCTTATAAAGTGATTTTGGATAAAGGAAAAACCTATTCATGGACTGTAACCGCCAAAAATAAAAAGGGGGTAAACGCTAGTGTTACAAATTCTTTTACTACACCCGGAAACCCAATTGGGAATTATGTGCCTTATGCAGCGGTGATTAATTTTAATGTAAACGCTACTTCAAGTATGGCTTCGTTGTCATGGGTAGGTAAAGATGAGGATTCTGCAGCGACGGATTTAAAATACGATATTGAAATAAAAAAAGACAATGTAGTTATTCAATCTTTGACTAATCAAACGCTTACTTCAATTACCGATTTTGCAGCAGTATTGAATGCTACTTATCAAATTAAAATCAATACCATTGATAAGCAAGGATCTTATTCAACTTCGATAGTAACTTATACTTACAAATAAATTTGAACAAAGTAATTTTCGATTATATATAAAATAAGAAATGAATAGAATTAAAATTATTGCCAGTTGTTTATTGGTGTCCATAACTGTTTTTCAGGGAAATGCCCAACAGAAATTAAAATTACAATACGATAAGCCGTCGACCAATTGGAATGAAGCTTTGCCTATTGGAAACGGACGCTTGGGTGCGATGGTTTTTGGGAATCCTCAAAAAGAAGAATTGCAATTAAATGAAGAAACAATTTGGGCTGGTGAACCTGGTAATAATGTACCTAAAAATGTGTATTCCAATATTGAAGAAATCAGAAAGATGCTTTTTACAGGGAAAAATAAAGAGGCTCAGGATTTAGCTCTTAAAACTTTTCCAAGACAGGCACCCGCCAATCTTAATTATGGAATGCCTTATCAAACTGCGGGTAGTCTTTGGATTGAATTTCCCGGTCACGAAAATTATACGGATTATAAAAGAGATTTGGATATAGAAAAAGCAGTTTCGTCTGTAAGTTATAAAGCCAATGGAATAACTTTTAAAAGAGAAGTTTTTGCTTCTTTTGCTGATGATGTTGTTATTGTAAAACTGAGTGCAAATAAGCAAAAAAGCATTAGTTTTTCGTTGTCTGCCAATAGTCCGCAGCTATTGAGTACTTCCAAAACGCAGGAAAACAAATTGATTTTTGAAGGAACATCCGGGAGTGCTGATAATAAAAGGGGTAAAATTAAGTATGTAGGTCAGGCAGGCTGTACTTTAAAGGGAGGAAGTTTAACAACAACAGCTGATAAGCTTGTTGTTAAAAATGCCGATGAGGTTGTTATCCGTATTTCGATAGCAACTAATTTTAAAAATTACAAAGAGTTGTCGATTAATCCAACTGAAAAAGCCAGTTCTATTTTAGCGAAAGCTTCTAAAAAGGCTTATGCTGAATCTTTCCAAAATCATCTTACTGCTTATCAAAAGTATTTTAACCGGGTATCATTGTATTTAGGAGATTCTCCTCAATCGGAAAAAACGACTGATGTACGAATTAAAGAATTTGCTAGTTCTTATGATCCGCAATTAGTGGCATTGTATTTTCAGTTTGGAAGGTATTTGCTGATTTCGAGTTCACAACCGGGTAATCAGCCGGCGAATCTTCAGGGAATTTGGAATCATAAATTGAGTCCGCCCTGGGATAGTAAATACACGGTCAATATCAATACCGAAATGAATTATTGGCCTGCTGAGATAACCAATTTATCTGAAATGCATCAGCCGTTATTTAGCATGTTGAAGGATTTGGCTGTAACCGGAAAAGAAAGCGCTTCCGAAATGTATCACGCCCGAGGCTGGAACATGCATCATAATACTGATTTATGGCGCATGACCGGAGTGGTAGATGGCGGTTTTTACGGACTTTGGCCAATGGGAGGTGCCTGGTTGACCCAGCATTTGTGGCAACATTACCTTTTCACTGGGGATAAGGAATTTTTAAAAGAATATTATCCTGTTCTAAAAGGAGCAGCTCAATTTTATCTGGACGTACTTCAGGAAGAACCTGAACACAAATGGTTAGTGGTTTCCCCATCAATGTCACCTGAAAACACTTATCAAATCGGGGTGGGGGTTTCGGCAGGAACTACTATGGATAACCAGTTGGTTGCCGATGTTTTCAATAATATTATCAATGCGTCTAAGGTTTTAGAAAACGATAATAAATCTTTTGCCGATTCGGTTGCGGTTGCTTTAAAAAGATTGCCGCCAATGCAAATAGGACAATATTCGCAATTACAGGAATGGCTTCACGATTGGGACAAGCCAAATGATAAGCACCGTCATATTTCGCATTTGTATGGTTTGTTTCCATCAGGACAAATATCGCCGTTTAGAACTCCCCAATTGGTAGAAGCTGCAAAGAATACTTTAGTTTCCAGAGGAGATGTTTCAACAGGATGGTCTATGGGCTGGAAGGTGAATTGGTGGGCTCGTTTATTAGACGGAAACAGGGCTTATAAATTAATTAAAGATCAGTTGAGTCCGGCTCCATTGGCAGAGAAGGGAGAATCGGGAGGGACTTATCCTAATCTTTTTGATGCACATCCTCCGTTTCAAATTGATGGTAATTTTGGATGTACCGCCGGAATTACCGAGATGCTATTGCAAAGTTATGACGGAGTAGTAAGTTTGTTACCGGCATTGCCTGAGGAATGGAAAAATGGAATTGTAAAAGGTTTAAGGGCACAGGGAGGTTTTGAAATTGAAAGTATGGAATGGAAGAAAGGCAAAATTACTTCGATTACCATAAAATCAAATTTGGGTGGAAATCTTCGTTTAAGAAGTTATTCTAAATTAAAAGGAAAAGAGTTGAATTTGGCCAAAGGAGAAAACAGCAATCCTTTTTTCGAAAAACCATCTGTTAAAGATCCAATTATTTCAACAAAAGCTCATTTTTCAGGTTTGAAAATTCCGGATGTATTTGAATATGATATAGCAACTTTAAAAGGAGGTAGCTATACTTTTTCTGCTGAAGAATAGTTTATTGTTGAGATTATTGTAGTTTTTATTGGTTTGTTTTAAAAAACAGTCTGAAAGGGGGCATTTTTGTAAAATGCCCCCTTTCATTTGATGTTTTGACCCTTCTGTCTTGTTTTTTTAAACTTAGTTTTGTTAGATAGGTTATTTGAATAAACCACCATATTTAAAATTAGTATATGTTTCAATTTAAAAAATTAAAAATCAGTAAGTATTTTTTTGGGGCAATAAGTACCGTTGTTTTAACAGGATTTCCAATAGAAATACAAGCTCAAAATCAGAAGAATTCATTTGCAGTACAATTAGCCGAATCGGTTATTAAGAACAATCCTAATGCCTGGATGACTGATTTCAATGATAAACCACTTTGGGGATATGTACAGGGATTAGTTTGCCAGTCATTGCAGGAAGTTTCAAAGCAAACAGGTAACCCGAAGTATTTTGATTATGTAAAAAATACCTATACTGATTTGTTGATAGATGATCAGGGAAATGTGAACGGGTATAAAATGGAGTCTTTTAAATTAGATGATGTCAATTCGGCCAAACTTTTATTTTCATTGTATGAAAAAACCAAGAATGAAAGATACTCTGCAGCGATTGAAAAATTCCATGAGCAATTAAAGAAACATCCAAGAATTTCCGAAGGAGGATACTGGCACAAAAAAGTCTATCCTAATCAAATGTGGTTAGATGGCTTGTATATGGGCTTGCCTTTTTATGCGCAATATGCCACTATTTATAAAGATCCCGAAGCTTTTGATGATATAAGCAATCAGTTGTTGTTGGCACAAAAACATATTAAAGATTCTAAAACAGGCTTGTATTACCACGGCTGGGATGCCAGTAAAACGGTGTATTGGGCAGATCCAAAAACGGGATTGTCTAAAAACTTTTGGGGCAGAGGAGTGGGCTGGTTGTATATGGCTTTAGTTGATGTTCTGGAATTTTTGCCTGAAAATCATAAAAACAGAGAGCAACTTGTTACTATGTATCAGGAATTAACTGATGCTATAGTAAAGGTACAGGATAAGAATTCGGGAGTATGGTATCAGGTACTTGATTTCCCAAATAGGGAAGGAAATTATTTGGAGTCAACAGCCTCTTCTATGTTTGTTTATGGTTTGAGTAAGGGGATTCAATTAGGGGTTTTGGATACTTCTTATTTGAAACCATTAAAGAAAGGATACAAAGGAATTTTAAAAAGCTTTATCAAAATTTCTGATGATGGATTAGTCGAAATAACTTCCTGTTGTGCAGGTGCAGGATTAGGACCTGCTAATAATCCTGTTCGTGACGGTAGTTACGAGTATTATATCAAAGAAGGAAAAAGGTCTAATGATGGGAAAGCCATTGGTCCACTGATTATGACAAGCTTACTAATCGAAAAGAATCCGCAATGGAATATTCTATAATTTAAAAATATTAAAAGAGATAATGAAAAGAAAAAGCATACAATTAGCTTGTTTAGTCTTTAGTACTATTGCTTTGGCACAAATGAAAACAGATGAGGTTTCTAAGGTTTGGGTTTCCGATTTAGAAAATGGTAAATATAAAAATCCGGTACTCTATGCCGATTATTCCGACCCGGATGTTTGCAGGGTGGGGAAGGATTATTATATGACGGCTTCCTCTTTCAATTGTATTCCGGGTTTACCTATTTTGCATTCCAATGATTTGGTGAACTGGAAATTAGTGAATTATGCTTTGCCTAAACAACCTCCTTTTGAGGTTTATAATACTATCCAACACGGTAATGGCGTTTGGGCTCCATGTATCCGTTATCACAAAGGAGAGTATTATATTTTTTATCCGGATCCTGATTTTGGAATTTATATGACCAAAACTAAAGATCCTAAAGGGCAATGGTCTGAGCCTGTTTTAATCAAAGCAGCTAAAGGTATTATTGATCCTGCTCCATTTTGGGATGAGGACGGAAAAGCCTATTTGGGGTATGCGCTAGCAGGTAGTCGTGCAGGAACTAAAAGTGTTTTGATGTTATGCTCGATGAACGAAGAGGTCACTGTAGCCAATGAGGATGATGTTATTATGTTTGACGGTCACGAAAAACATACAACAGTAGAAGGACCTAAATTTTATAAACGTAACGGCTATTATTATGTGTTTGCTCCTGCAGGAGGCGTAGCTACCGGTTGGCAATTGATTTTGCGTTCCAAAAATATTTTTGGACCTTATGAAGAAAAAGTGGTTTTGGAACAGGGAAAAACCGCTATTAATGGGCCTCATCAGGGAGCCTGGGTAGATACGGTAGCAGGAGAAGACTGGTTTTTACATTTTCAGGATCAGGGCGCTTATGGCCGTGTGGTACATTTAAACCCGATGTCCTGGAAAGACAATTGGCCGGTTATGGGAGTTGATAATGATAAAAATGGTATTGGGGAACCGGTTACTGAATATAAAAAACCGAATGTGGGTACTACTTATTCTGTTGTAACACCTCCTGAATCAGATGAATTTAACGAGCCTGTTCAAGGGTTACAATGGCAATGGCATGCCAATAAACAATTGGTTTGGGGTTATCCTTCAGCTAATATGGGTTATTACAGATTGAACTGTATTTCTAAACCGGCGGATTTTAAAAGTTTGTGGCAAGTGCCTAACATTTTAGCTCAAAAATTCCCGGCGGAAGAGTTTGCAGCAACGACCAAATTTACTTTTACTCCTAACTTTGATAATGAAGAATTTAGGTTAGTTGTTATGGGAAGAAGTTATAGTTCCATAGCTGTTAAACAAGTTAAAGGACAGTTGAAATTATTGCAATTAACGGGAAGTAAAGCCGATAAAGGAAATGCCGAAACCAGTACTGAATTAGCCGATTTGAAAACTGCAGCTCTTTATTTCAGACTTAAAGTTGAAAAAGGAGGCAAATGCCAATTTTATTACAGTCTTGATGATAAAAATTATCAAAAGGCAGGTGTAGCTTTTACAGCTTCTGAGGGAACCTGGATAGGTGCCAAAATGGGATTTGTGGCTTTAAGAGAAGGAGTTATCAATAATGCAGGCTATGTTAATGTGGATTGGTTTAGAGTAACTGAGAATTAGAATTTTGGAATTGAATTAGTGTTAGTTTTTTAGTCTTAAATTGTTGAAGTGGTTGTGTGGTTAATTTAAGCAGGTTTGAAAAAAAAGAAGTCGTTTTGACTTCTTTTTTTGTTTATATGAATCCTAAATGTTTTTATTCTTTATGCTTTTGACGGTATTCTGTCGGGGTTAGGTTGTATTTATTTTTAAAGGATTTAGTAAAGTATTTCATGTCTGAAAACCCGGTCATATAAGCGATTTCTTTTATTAATAATTGACTGTTTGCTAATAATTGGGCAGCGCGTTTAATTCGGACATCACGGATAAATTCAACAGGGGAAAATCCGGTAAGACTCTTTATTTTATAATAAAAAGTAGTACGGTTTAACCCAATAATTGATCCCAGATCTTCAACTGAAAATTCATTGTTATCCATATTTTCCTCAATACTCAGCATGATTTTTTGCATGATTTCTTCGTCCTGATCCGTAATCAAATACGGTTTCGGATTGTACTCTTTTACATTAGGCTCTTTAGTGTCTTCTTTTTCATAAGATTCAAAAATTCCCTGTAACCTTTTTCGTTGTTCTAATAAGTTAGTGATTCGGGCTTTCAGGTAGGCCACGCTAAAAGGTTTGGTGATATAATCATCGGCTCCATACGAAAGTCCTTCGAGTTTGCTTTCTATAGTGGTTTTGGCGGTTAATAATATTACAGGGACATGAGAGGTTTCGATGTTGTTTCTTATTTTTTTCAACAGTTCGACTCCATCGAGTTTAGGCATCATAATATCACTAATGATAAAATCAGGGGTGTTTTCCAGTATTTTTTGATAACCTATTTCTCCGTCTTCGGCTTCGATTACTTCATAGTCATCATCGAGGACATTTTTGAGAAATGTTCTTAGATTTAAATCGTCTTCAACTACTAATACTTTTGTCTTTTCCTGAGCGCTATTTAAGTTGTTTTCAATTTTATCATTTGCTGTTGTATTGCTGTTGTTTTCGGTAATTTCTAATGTTTCGTCGTAGATAATTTCTACATCCTCGTTAAAATGACTGTTTCCTGTTTTGAAATAAATAGAAAAAGTACTTCCTATATTCGTTTTACTTATAAAGTTAACTTCGCCATGATGTTTTTCGACAAGTTCTTTTACCATCGAGAGTCCAATTCCTGTACTTGGATTATTGTTGTTTTTATTGAAAGAGGCAAAACGATTAAAAATGCTGTGATGATGGTCTTCGGCAATTCCAATTCCTTCGTCAATGACCTGTAAAATAATCTGTTTGCTGTTTTTAGTGATGCGAACTATAACCGATTTTCCATCAGGGGTGTATTTAAAAGCATTGGATAATAAATTCAGAATGATTTTTTCTAAAGCATTTTTATCAGCCCATAATTTGATATCTTCTCCTTCAACTTCAAATTCGTATTTGATATTCCTGTCCTGGGCTGTCTCGAGGAAATTATTGAATAAATCATTTGTAAAAGCAGTCAGATTCAGTTCGCTTACCTGCATTTTTTGATCCTGGATTTTTCTGAAATCTAAAATTTGATTAACCAGTCTTTGCAGGCGGCTGGTACTTTGGGAAACATAAGAAAGCTGATTTTTTATAACCTCAGGTGTTCTGTTGTCATTTATCAGGTATTCAATAGGTCCTGTTATTAAGGTTAGCGGGGTACGTAACTCATGTGATATATCGATGAAAAACTTTTGTTTCATATTAAAAATGTCCTTTTCTAATTGGGCATTGGTTTTTAATCTGTAAAAAGTAATTACGATATAATTAATCAGCATTATACAGCCTATTATTAGAACTGTATAAATAATATAAGACAGGGTTGAGTTCCAGATTGAAGGCGCTACGGTTATGGTTAAAGCTCGTTCGTTATTAACCCAATTCCCTTGACTATTAGTCGATTTTACTTTAAAAGTATAGGTTCCCTTAGGGACATTGGTATAAAAAGCGGTTCTTTGATTGTTGACATAATTCCAGTTTTCATCAAAGCCTTCTAATTTATAGGCATATTTAATATTCTTTGGGGTTATATAGTCCAGGGCAGCAAATTCTATGTTGAAGAAGTTTTGATTGTGATTTAGTTCAATTGAAGGATTATTATCTATAGGATAAGAAAGATGAAAAGCATCATTATTGCTGTTTTGATTATAAACCTGAAAATCTGTAAAAGCTAAATAAGGAACAGAATTATTAGACTTGATTTGGTTCGGAAAAAAATGCAAAAGCCCTTCGGAATATCCAAAAAATAATTCGCCACTATCTAGTTTTATTCTGGTGGCTTCGGTAAAATTTTTATATGATATTAAAGGTTTCACTTCTGAATATACTTCGAATAATTCGGCTTTCGGATTAAATCGGGTCAGTAAATAATCAGTAGTAATCCAGATATTCTGGTCATTGTCTTCTAAAATGGAAAGTATATTGTTAGAAGCTAAGCCTTCTTTTTGAGTATAATTTTTGAATTCTAAGGGAAATCCATTTTTATTTTTTGTAAGTATTTTACTAATACCCCCATCAGCAGTAGCTATAAAAATACCACCTTTTTTGGTCATGCAAAAATCAATAATATCATTGCTTTGTAAACAATTGGAATTTTGTTTGGTTCTCTCATAAACTTGGGCATTTTTTACCGCATTTGTAATAGTTTTTTTTCCGTCAAAAACTAATAATCCAGTTGTGGAACCGATGTACAATAATCCGTTTTTGTCTTGTTTAATACATCTGACATGCGGAAGTTTTGCAATTGCTGTATTTTTCCAGCTGTTATTTTGATTGACAAATAATAGGTTCGAGTCCCTATTTGTCATCAAATTTAGACCGTTCAGGGTTCCTACCCAGATGTTTTTGGATTGATCCTCAAAAATGGAATAAATATTATCATCACTAAGACTGTAAGGTTTTGTTACGTCATTTTTATAATGAGTTACGTTGTAACTGTAACTATTGTTTTGAGCAACAAATTTATAAAGTCCGGCACCTCTGGTGCCAATCCATATATTTGATTTAGCATCTTCTATTATACTATAAACAGGTTTAGACCATACAGCATTGTTTTCTAGCTGTCCATTTGGAGATAAATGGCCTATTTTTTTTAGATTTTTGTCCAATAAAATAAGTTGGTTTTGTTTGTTAGCGACCCAAATGTTTTTTTGTTTATCCTGAAAAATGGCACGAACATCTTTTAGTTCTTGATTTAAATTCAGATTGTTAATTTGTAAGGATTTAAAATTATTTTGACTAAAAACTACTTTAATAATTCCTGATGTTCGGGTATTGTACCATAAGTTGCCTTGTTTGTCAAAGTAGGCGGTATGGAATTTATTGCTAATGTTTCCTATTGGAAAATAGTTAGTCGTAGTAAAAGGGATCAAGCGGTTAGTTGCCGGGTCATATTTTGAGAAACTTCCATTATTGGGTTGTACCCAAATACCACCTTTTGGATCAGTTAGGACTATTGGTTTTGGTGAAAATTGTGCTGATGTTATTTCGGTATTAGCTACAGGATAATAACTTAGTTTTTTAGTCTTAATGTTAATGGAATAAATTCCGGAATCATCGTTACTGATAAACCAAAGTAAATCCTGAGTAAGTTTTATGATGTTGATTTTTAATCCCGTTAGATTAGGAGGGCTGTATTTTGAAACTTGCCCGGTAAAAATGTTGATGAGACAAAAAGTGTTTTTATCGGTTATGGCAACTATGTTACTTGAGTCTATTTTTTTTATGATGATGATATTACCATCAATTTCTAGATTTTGAGTTCTGTAATTTTGAGTTCCTTTGGTATATTTAACTAATGTGCTGTTAGAACCTCCAAACCAAATTTCATCTTTTAATTCGATGGCACTGTAAAAAGAGTTTGTTTTTTTGTTTTCGTCTAATAAGTAATATGACTTTGAATTAATTTTATTAATAGGAATACAGTTAATTCCGCGATCAGTCAATAGCCAAGAATTTTTCTGATTATCTTCAAATACATTGTTTACAATATTAGTATTCAAACTATGATTTTGTGTATTGTAAATTTTATTGGAGTAAGATCGGTTCGTGATTACAATACAGCCTTCTTTTTTTGAAGTCAGCCATACTAATCCTGATTTTTGAGGTATAATTTGGTTAATATCAAAATTGGTTTTAGAAAGATTAGGAATTAGTTCAGTTCCCCAAAATGACTCTGTTGATGGATCAAAACAATAGGTTTTATTTTTATTTGCAAGAGCTTTCATCCATATTCTTCCATAAGTATCTTCAACGATCCAGTCAATCCGGTTGTTTTTCATTAAAACTTTGTCGGTGTTTTCGGTTTTGTAGTTTTGAAAACTATAACCGTTGTATTTGCTTAATCCATTGGTGGTTGCAAACCACATAAATCCTTTCTTGTCCTGAATGATATGATTGACAATGTTATGTGGTAATCCGTCTTCAACTAAGTAATGTTCGAAGGTGTAATTGTTTTCTTGGCTAAAGATTAGCAATGAAAATAATAATCCTATAATGTTATAATAGCTTTTTTTAGAAAAAAATATCATGCAGATGTGATGCTGGTTTGGTGTTGGCTAATTTATGAAAATACTATAATATCATTAGTATCTATTGATGATTTTACATAAATAATGGTGTTTTTTTAATTCCAAAATCTCTACAAAATGTAAAATCATTGATAGTTATCAATCGCCCTAAATCTTTTTACCTCAGTTGATAATATGTTTTCTAAGAAACCTCAGCTGTTTTGTGAATCCTAATGTGCTTTTTCATCTCATTCCTTTATAGTCATTTATCTATTTTGGATGTACTAATTTAGCTTATAGTGTGAGTATAATAAAGAATCATGATTGTTTTGGGCGCTCCCTTCGGGCGGGCTGTCCGCTGTATCTTTCCAGCCGTTGGGGTATTGTGCAATAGTAATATTTCCTTCTTGCAACGACTCAAGATTTACCACTAAAACATACTTACCGGCTGTAAAGGATGCTGCTTCCATCCCTAGCGCAAACAATTTCCATTGGAACATTACTACTTCTGATTACACGCTAACAATTGGTGTCTCAAATCAAGTACTTAACTTCTTTGATTTTATAGAATATTTTTTCGTCCTGTGGTACAATGAATATTTTGGTTTCCAATTGCCACTCCTTTGCCAACGCTCAAAAAAAATTACTGGCACAGTTTTTAGAAAAAACTCGTACGCTTCGCAACTTGCGCCAGTAATTTTTTTCCCCAAAGCTTCTTTACATAATGTGGCATTATAGTGCATGAAGAACTATCCTGCTCTTAATGAAGTTTAAGGATGCACTATAATAACATTATGTAAAAAAGCCGCCACACCCAACGCGCTTGCCAGTGGCTCCAGGACAACATTTTTGTAGCTCCCATCGCATCACCCAGCTACAAAAAATACCGTCCTTCGCCACTGTCTTTAACAACGTTTGTTATTTTATTTGAAACTTTAGTGCTATTATTTCTTTTTAAGAATGTTTTCGTTAATTGTCTTTATCAGCTTTGCAGTTAACTAGGAAGTAGTTGCATTGCTTTTGTAAGTGCTTTATCAATTTCAAATCAACATTTTGTCTGAATACAGAAGTCTGTATACTGATTATTAGTTAAGCACCCACAAAACCAAAATCCCCGGCAAGAGTATTATTTTTTTATTTGTCAAAACATCAAAACACATTGCTTCTGCGATAGCTGATGCCTTCGTATTACTATACCAAATACTTCTGAACACTAATCCCGATAACTATTGGGACTGTAAACTGAACACTATTCTTGGCACCAGCTATCCCAAAAACAATCAGTACATCCAGTTACAACAAATAAAAAATAATACCCTTGCCTGCGCTGCTGCCCCATCGCACTAGGTAAATTTTGGCATTGTTTTTTGAAGATGCTTCCTTTTTCATAACACAATATACTGTTGACTGAAAACTGCAACTGCCGGCTGACCATAAAGCATCCTCAAAAATCAAATAATAAGAAAGAGTATCAAATTTTTAGCCGAATAAAAAGGGTTTTGTCGTTTGAATTTGGATTTTTATCCGTCTAAAATTAGATACACTTTCAAGAACTATCCTGCTAAAATCGACGCTCGTTACTCCAAAATTTCATCTAAACAAGCAAGGATTTTGATTAGATATTTCAAAATAAAAAATAAAAAAAAGAGAGCAAAGTTAAGTTCCAGGTATTCAAAAAAGCAAGTTCAGGCCCTACGGGTTTCATAAAAAATCTCCACCCCTTATTTTTCAGGTTCACTATTTTGCTGAACACTAAAAACTGTTTACTGAATACTTCTATTTAGGGTAGTATTTTTTCTGAAAAACCTGCTTTTTTGAAACCTTACACTTGAAGAACGGCTTTCTTTTTTTTCTTTTTTTCTTTTGAAATGATTTATGTGTACAGAGCGTAGCGAGGCACTCAGGCATTCATCAGAAACAGCAAGGAAATGAGAAAAAACTAATCTTTAAATCCGAAGCTATGCCTAATTTCATTATCAAAACACACCAAAAAGACACGCGCTACAGTAAACCTCACTTATTCATTCTCAACAAAGGGATGAATAGCGGTAAGCCACAAAAAGAGCCATTTACAAACAGTTTTGTAATCATTTTTCAAAATGAGGAAGATCGTGAGAATATTTATTTTGTGGCCTACAGCTTATGGAAAACCAGATTTTGGCATCCATTTTTAGTAGGTTCGGTTATTCCGTTTTTACGCCTTCAAAATTTTTCAAAAGAATTCAATCTAAAAGCGAGTTTGATGATGCAGGAACACGAAGAACATCTAAAACAAGTAGCAGCCTTAAAACTTTTGGAACAAAAAGAAAAGCAATTTCATCAGAACATCAATCTTATTAACGATATGCGTAGGGTTATTTTATACCGCTATTGCAAGAAAAACTGATTCATTAATTTTTAAAATTACTCCCATGAGCATTTTTTTATTATTCCAAACAGATAATTGGAAATCAAGAGCATCGAGAGTTTTTTTTGGCGCTTTTGACAGCAGAAACAAAGCAATTGACTTTGCAAAATATAACGAATTGTACTCCCACAATTCCGAAGTGGTAGTCGTTGAGGTAGTACTCAATCAATTTGGGGAAATCTAAAAAAAAACACTGAAGCCTAGTGATACGACTAGGTTTCAGTGTTTTTCATTGAGAATATGTAAAAAGCCTTTATTGATTATTTACACACTCCACAAGAACCACCTTGTTTGGCACAATGCTTACAATATTTACAGTTCTTGCATGCTGAACAGTTTTTAGAGCCTGAACATCCTCTGCCTGAATAAGCATAAGCAACACTAGATAATGTAACTGCAATCACACCAATAAGTAATAGTTTTTTCATAATTATTAAGTTATAATCGTAAATGTAGGAAAAATTATTTCTTTTTATCTGTTTTTATTAATAAAAAGTGTACAATTGTAATTGATAAGATAGAATTAAAAATAATTAAATGAAGCAATCATCATTTTTAAAGCTTGTACAAGAGAGACTTCCTGAAGATGTAATTGTTCGAGATGAAACTCAATTCAAATTCTCAGAAGATGAATGTGTAGTAATGCTTTCCTGGATTCAATATTTCGTTGACCATTATACAGTCTATAAAAAAGAAAAGTTACCATCAATTATAAATCCATACATTTCAGTTAGATTAAAGCTAAATTTTAGCTTATATAGAATCCCGTGTGATCAGGATATTGATAGAGGAAAATATGTCATATACATTGTAAAAGCTAAACAACATATTAATGAAAAAATATACTCTAAAATTGATTTAAGTAAGCTGAAAATTAAGTGATTTTGTGTGTCCTTTTTTATTTTAAGTTGTGTTTAGAACTTGCAGTCATTATTAATTTAAAAACAGTATAGTATGACTTGTTCAGATGTAAAACAAAAAATTGATTCGATTACTTACACTCAAAATAGGTATTTCCATAGTGGTGCTTTAAACATTTGTGAAGCTATTTTAAGTTCAAAGAATTTTTCTAAGAAAGTCCAAACAGATATTAGAAATATTTATTTAGAACTTAAGACATTAAGTGAGCCTTGGGGCTATTGGGAAAAAAGAAACTCCCCAGATTCTTATATGTTTAATCGTATAGTTGACTGTTTGGATTCAATTTATGAATTGATGTGAATGAAACAAAAAAGCCAGTAATTTTTTTACTGGCTTTTTTCTATGTTTTTCTTAAATATGATAGAATCAATCTTTTTTGTTGCTATTGAATCAATACTTTTATCAAGTTCTTTTTTAATCATCACTTCATTTGATTCTTCTCTAAGTAATTTATAGTATACAATTCCGGCCAATATTGCTAAAACAAAAATGTAAAAAATATAAGCCTTTGAATTTTTTACAAAACCTCTTGTAGTAAAAAATATCAACATTACAAAGATACTTAGTGAACAAGCAAGACCAATCATAAATAAAATAGATTCTGTAACATTTTCTATAAACTTATAGGCTGGTATCGAGGATAATACAAATGTAATGATAGCTGTAAAAATTGAAATTATTTCAATTGATTTATAATCTTGTTTTTGAATTTCATTTTTTAACTCTTTAATTTCTTCTAAATCCTTACGTATTTTTCTTGTAGTATCAATTTGAAAAAAAAGACTTTTGAATTTTTGCCTAATCTCAGAGTAATCCGTTTCAATTTGGTAATTCACTGTCGGTAATATAAAAGAAGAAGGTATAAAAATGAATGGTAATTCATCTATATCCAATTCAGGTATTTCAACTTTACTTTCTACAAAAGGCAGTAAAAAAATATAATTGTTATTACTCTTTGACCATTCTTTATTGGCATAATACTCGTCCAGTTTATTTTGACATTCAGAAGATATTAATTCTCCGTATTCATCCAAAAACTTAATATTGTCGACTTCAGGACTTTTCTTTTTTAAAATTTCAAGTAAAGCGCCAAGATACTTTTTATCCAAAAAGAAATTATTTACCGTTCCTTGAACTTTTCCTTTGGCTTTTTTATATTGATCCTTTATTTGATAAATATTTTCATTCTTTTCTAAGAATGAAGAAAAAGTATTGTTTACAGCATAATTTTTAATAATACTCAGAGCGTATTTATCGTAGAAATTTGCATCGGGAGTATTTTGGCTTAACAAGAATTTATTAATCTCTGTTAGCTTTACATAATCTTTTTCAACATCTTTATTAAACTTTATTAGCTGATGAATTTGAAGGAAGTTGAGTTTGTCTAAATCAGTATTTTTAAAGTTTTTTACGCTTTGTTTAATTTTTTGTTTCCAATTTTGCTGATAAAGTTCGTAATGAGAATTAATTAACTCAACCCAATCTTGAATCGTTTTATTAGTAGGGCTATAATCCTCAATATCATTGGCGTCGCCATCAATGTTAATATGAATATTCAGCTTGTCTTGTTGTTTTCTTGCAATCCACTTATATTTTAAAAAATCACATTTAAATTTTACAACTTTAGTGATGTTGTCAAATTCGAAGAGATTTAAATCTTCAATATATTTTTGAATTTTATAAAGAGCTTCAAAATGGCCGTTTTCACTTGAAAAGAAATGGTCGTAAATAGATAAATCAAGATTGGTAGAAAAATAATTCACTAAACTTTCTGAAGATTCGGTTAGATTCGCCTTTTTATATTCCTGTCGTACCTGCTCGTTGAACGAAAAAACATATTCAACTCTTTCGTTCGAATATTCATTTTCAATGTTCTTTATAAAAGTTTTATAAACAGCACAACCTATTTTAAATGCTGAAATAAATTCTAAAAATTTTCCTTGTAATTCAGGATGTAAAAAGGGTACGTTGTTTAAAAAAGATTCAATTTCATCAATTTCTTTTTTTAAATCCTGATTATAAATATACTCTCCTGCTAGTAAAGAATAGTTTAAAATTTCGTAAACCTTAGTTAGTGCAGCGCTAGCTTCTTGAAAATATATGTCCTTTTGAAGTACTAATTCTTCCCTAGTAGTGGTTAATAATTCATTCTCATTATCTATCTCTTGAACTTCATCTTCTTTTTGTGATTCTTCACTTTCAGTTGATTCAACAGCAAAGTCAGACATCCAAGAGTTGCCTAAATCAGAATCACTTGAATTTCCATAAATTTCATTAAAAACACTGTTGATTGTATTTGACTTTTCTTTAAAAAGTTCAATAAAAGATTTTGTTTTAACAATGTATTTCTCCATCAATGGAAAGTTTAATTGTTAAGGAAAAAATTCTTTTCTTCGGCTTTAATTATTTCCGTAGGAATGGCTTCACTAAGGGTGTTGTTTTTTTGTGCTTTAGCAAAAAAATACCTCCATGAATACCAAGAATGACTTAATTCCACTAAATCAAAAGCATTCATTTTTATAAGGTTTTTGTTAATCTCTTTTAATGTATCGACAGATTTATCAATTTTGTGTTTTAAATCAAAATCTAAATCAGATTCTTTAAAAGTACTATTCACAGATGTTTTTGAATTATCTATGCTAATAAATTGTAAATGATTCTTTTTAATAGCAAAATAAATATCACTTTCAACATGACCATAAGGCATGGCCACAAAATTATTAAAAGCATTATCTAATAAAGTGTCTTCTGAATTTTTAGTTGTACCAACAGCAGAAACAAAGAAAAGTAATTTTAGTGCTTTTAGGACACTAATGTCGTTGTTCTCATTTCCGTTATTTAATTCCTTATTCCAAATAATAAGTTTAAATACCAGATATTCAAACGCTTTTATTTTTTCTGATTTGTTCATTACTGTTAATTTACAGGGGTGCAAAAGTAATAAGTTTCAGTAAATATAATACTATTTATCAGAAATAAATTAAAAGTATTAAAAATATATTTGTTAAAATAAAATATTCCGATGTAGTAACTAGACTTCAGTAAAGAATTTCACTATGATTTTGTGCAATTGTTTTAATTTGCTGAATCAATTCGTTAGATTTTAAACCTAGGATAAACAAAAAGCCTGATCTCTTATAATCAGGCTTTTACATTGTTATGGAAAAGGTTGCCAATCAAAACCAAAACATTTTACTGAATTCACTTCAGTATATTTTTTAAAATTAGCGAGACTATAAAACTTACAGTCGCGCCTATTACAGCTAAGAAAACTGTTTTTAAAATATCTTCGGAAAGAATATTAGGAACAATACTTAAAAATGTTCCTGAAACAGTTCCAATCGGAAGATAATTATTCGATTCCATTACGTGCTAAATTTTCGTCATTAACATGTAATGCAGTTGTTGCTGTATCATCAACAGTAATTTGACTAATTGCAGAGATAACACCACCTGCTACAACCAAATATCCTGCTGCATTAACTACAATGGCAGGTAAAGCCACAGGCGCTGCCACAATCGTTCCACTTATAGCCAGTAAGGCTAATCCAACACTTCTTAAAACTCTGAAAAACTTCGGAGTTGGTGCTTTTGCTCTCGCTACTACATTCATAATATTTCTTTTTTATTCTTTGTTTTCTTATTTGAATAAAAGGATTAAGATTCAACAATTAACGCAACACTTTCATCGGTATCTAAGGCTTGATAAACTATTTTCTTTAGTTTTTTAAATGCCACTCTTGACATTAACCCTAGTCCGGGACCAGAGAGTTTGGTTACCGGCGCAATACAACCATGTAGTTCTTTTAACGCATTATTCGCTGGATGAAACAAAATCAAACTTCTGTTTTTTACATCAACTACTTCCAAATGCCATTTGAATTTTTGACTATACCGTTTTCTTATAAAATATTTCCCTTCTGGAATACAGGAAACCCGCTTTTCGTTATTTTTCCAAGGTAATTCGATAGTGTAACAAATGAATTTACCTTCACATAAGAGTTTGCCATTGGTTCCATCAGGGAAATAAGTTCTAGTTAAAAATAAAACCATATTCTAACCCTTGCTTAAACTCCTCCATTAACTTGAATCAGTGCTAATGGGTTGTATGCTCCATTTTTCAAAGAATACATACTACCATTCACTTGCTGATAAAATTCAAGTCCTAAAGCTAGAAATAAAGGTTTAGTGCTGTTAGGAGTAACAGAATTCACTTGGTTGATAACAGCTGTTGCCGTAGCATCCCAGGCTAAAATTGCCGTTTCTGCATGTTGCTCTACAAAAGTTTCATTCTCAAAATCAACTTCAACACCAGCTGAAATAATTTTGAAGTGAGTAGTTCCGCCAGGAGCTGCAATCATATTCGATGGAATAAAGGATGGAATATCCACGGTAATTTCACCCGTAACCCTATTGATGCTTCCGGTGTAAGGAGCAAACAAACTAGTGCCTAGCTTTCCACGAATATTAAATTCGAATCCTGCTAACAATTCTGCCTCACCGTCAATTACGTTTCGCAATCCACGTTCATTTACTGCATCAGCCTGAATCACCTTAACCATAGATTGCGTCAAACGACTTACCATACGGCTATCTGAAGAGTTTAATAATAATACACGAAGAGCAGTTCTTAGCATCTTTCCTGCTTTACCAGCTCTGCCAAACTCGGAACCATTTTCACGAGTTCTTTGAAAAGCAGGATCATTGGCGATTCTGTTAGCGTCAATACCGCCTTTTTCTCTCGCCAAATGCCCATCCTGCGTTTTGTAAAAAGTAATATCTCCGATAGTACCTTTCAATTTAATTATACCTTTTTGCCTTGTCATAAAATTTAAATTTGGAAATAATTTTATACTTTCTCAATCATCATTTTGTTGCAACATTTTATGATCAATTTCAGGCAAATTTTAGTCAATAAAACAGAAAATAAAAGCGAGTAAGGTCCATATGGCATTTTATGACATAAATGGCATCAATGAATCCAAATAACTGCTATTGTACGAAAAAATTTATTTGTTTAAATTTAATCATTACAACTTCGGACAAATAGGTTCGCTAAAGTAAAGCTCAATCAAAGCCATAGATAAAGTATGAAGACAGAATGTAAAAGATTATGTATCTACCCAAAGGATATACAACGCATAACAGGAAAGAGTTATCGCCAAAGTATTAGAATGCTACAAAAGTTAAAACAAGACTGTAATAAAGATAAAACTAGCCTTGTAAGTGTTGTTGAGTTTTGTGATTATACAGGTCTGAAATATGAACATGTAGAACCGCATATAGTTGGCTAGGAATATTGTGTGATTATTTAACTAGTCTAATATTTGGTGTACTTATCAAGTTTTAGTCTTGGTGTTCTCAGGCGTTTTTTGTAAATTAGCATTATCAAAATAGTATAAAACTAACTAAATTGATAGGGGTACAAATCGGAGTACTTTCATTATATTCAATTATTGAAGTCAATAAATCCAAGCAACGAGAGAGTTGATTCGAATCCCTTTCTCTCTGCGTATTTTAAATAAAGATTTAAAAACCCGAAAACAATATGTTTTCGGGTTTTTTGTTTTTTCTGGTCTGTACTAACTGTTTACATTTCTTTATTTTGAATACTTCTCTTGGTTAATAATTGCTCGTATATTTTGTTAGTGAGTTTTAATGATAAACTAGCCTTTTTTTGTTGAAAATAGCGGGTTTCGGGTAATGTGTCCCCCTAAAATTTGTGTTTTATCACCTTTCCATTCAAAGAGAAAATCTATTTTTGGCATTCTGGTATTGTATGGTAAAAATGAGATTCTTTTATAGTCAATGTGTAATAAAGGCTTTCTGTTAATAAAATAAGTTCTATTTTTAGCTTCCACATACTTAATAATTTAGAGGTTTTCGTGGGAAAAAATATTAATGATAAATAAATAAAGTGATGATTTTAAATTTTTTAATGGCTTCTGTTTTATCCTTAAGTTGTTCATTTGGTTCTGTTTCAAAAAATATACAAAACGAAAAAAAAAGAAAAAAAACCTATGATATTGTTGTAGACGCAAAAGGAACAGGAGATTATCTAAGCGTTCAGGAAGCTTTAAATGCTGTCGCTTTTTCGAAAACAACTGAAACTAAAATTTTTGTCAAGAACGGAACTTACAAAGAAAAATTAGAAATCCCTTTAAATAAAAACAAGATTACTTTAATAGGCGAAAGCAAGGAAAAAGTCATAATTACTTATGATGATTATGCTTCGAAAAAAAACAGTTCAGGAGAGAATATTGGAACTTCTGGTTCTGCTAGTTTTATTGTAACAGCAGATGATTTTAAGGCACAGAATATTACTTTCGAAAATTCATCAGGACCTGTAGGGCAAGCCGTAGCAGTAAGGGTTGACGGAGACAGAATAATCTTTGATAATTGTAAATTTCTTGGATTTCAGGATACACTTTATCCGCGTAGTACAACAAGCAGACAGTATTATAAAAATTGCTATATCGAAGGCACAGTTGATTTTATTTTTGGTGCTTCAACAGCAGTTTTTGACCAATGTGAAATTTTTGCAAAAGCTGATGGAGGTTATCTTACTGCGGCAAGTACAGACGAGAAAAATCTGTATGGATTGGTGTTTTTGAATTGTAGATTAACTACAAACTCAGGGAATGGCAGTTATTATCTGGGACGACCTTGGAGAAATTATGCTAAAACGGTATTCATTCAATGCGAAATGGCAGCACATATTAAGCCTGAAGGTTGGCATAATTGGGGTAAATCAGAAGCAGAAACTACTACTTTTTATGCCGAATATTTATCGACTGGTACAGGAGCAAATAATGCCTCGCGTGCGAAATGGTCGCATCTATTAACTACAGATCAGTTAAAAAATCAGTATACCATAAAAACTATACTTAAAGATTGGGCTCCAGTTTTGTAAAGCTCGGACCTAATTAAAGTAATTTGAGAATTCACGTGTAAAGATAGTTCTTTAAATTACCATTAAGTTACAACCTCGGATATCTGAGTTATCAAAACGTCCCAGTACTTCGAAAGAGTTATTGGGATTTTTTTTGCCCAAATCCTGTGTGGCAATAAAAGAACAGGAATTAATATTAGCTAAATCAATAACGTTAATTCCGCCTGTTTTTCCTTGAGAAACATACGTCAAAGCATCTTCGGTATCGCGGATAAGAATTTGCATCCAGGAAGGGCATTCAAATACGCCATTTCCTAATGAATAGGCTTGTGAAAGTAGTTCGGTCATGCCGTATTCAGAATGAATTGCCGAAACGCCAAAACCATTTTGTAATTGTTCGTGTAATTCTTCGCGAATCATTTCTTTGCGTTTGCCTTTCATACCACCGGTTTCCATAATGATGGTATTTTGAAGCTGGAATTTTTCTTTCTCAATTAAATCAAGTAGGGCATAGGTAACGCCAATTAAAATGATATTTTGTTCGGAGTTTTCTAATTCGATTATTTTTTTAATCAAATCGTCGTGGTTATGAAGATAAAAACCGCTTTCAGGATGATTAGAGAGCTTAATTAAGTCTTCGACCATGTAAATTAATGAAGATCCTTCTCTTTCCAGATAGGATGGAAGTAAGGCTAAAACAGCATAGTTTTCGATATTGCCGTAAAATTCAGAGAATCCTTTTCGATAACTTTCTTCATAAAGTGTAACATCTGTGACAAGATGTTTACTTGTAATCATTCCTGTTGTACCGCTGCTGCTAAAAATAGTTTGAACAGGATCAGTATTAGAAACAACATCATGACTTTTAAAAAACTGAATGGGTAAAAATGGGATTTGCTGTATCGTTTTTATACGTTGCACATCTGTTTTTAAAAAGTCGCAAAATTCACGATATACTGGATTATTTTCATATTGAAAACGAAATACTTTTAAAGCGATTTTTTCAAATTGCTTTTGATTCGAAATGGTAAATATATCAGTAGCTGTAATCAAGAATTTTTTTGGTAAAGGTATAAATTAAAATTTTTTTCTTTGGCATAAAAAAAGCTTCAAAATTCAAATTGAAGCTTTCTTGTTATTTAAGGGTTTGTATTATCTCACGATTAATTTTCGGGTTGCAGTAGCATTTTGCTCGTTTATTTTGATAATATATACACCTGGTATTAGGTTAGAAACATTGAGCTCTCTGGAATTGAGTTGGGTTTGAAGTACTTTTTTTCCTAAAAGGTCAAAAATGATAATTTCCTTTTCGCTGTCGTTTTTAGTAGTGATATTCACTTTACCATTGTATACAGGATTAGGATATAAATTCAAACCCTCAATAACAGAGGGACTATATTGGCTATTTTGCTGCGCTTTAGCTTCTTGAGCACTAATGCTCAAGGAACAGAAAAAAACCATTAAAATGATACTATAAAAGTAGTTTTTTTTCATTAGCTTGACTTTGATATGTAAAGATAAGCAAAATATTTCAAATAGTATGCCAAAAAAACGCCCTCCTGTTATCAGGAAGGCATTTTATTATGATTGTATGATTTTGTTTATTACAAACCTTTTGTCCATCCATTAGCCCATGTAGGAACTCCTGAACCATTTCCTGCTCCAGTTGCAGTAGTTGACTCTGTGAAAACTTTAGTTACATCAACAGTTGTTCCAGCAGTAGCACTTCCTTTTGATTTAACCGTTACGTTTTCGAATTTTACGTTAGTTGCTAATAAGCCAGTTCCAACAAATGCAATACTTTCGTCATGTTGTACATCAAAACCAGTTTTCCAGTCTTTTAAAACTACGTTGTCAAATTTACCTTTAGTTCCAAATCTTAATTTTAAAGCTTGAGATTCTGAACTTGTATCATTTGCTCCAGCTCCAATTAATGTAAGATTTTTGATATTTGGGAAAGAAATTGGTGTAATAGAAAGGTTGTCACCGCTATTGTCTGCTTCGATACCTCTGTTACCAGCATTTGTTCTGATTCCGTACCAGTTTTCACCATTACCAATCCATCCTTCAGTCCAGTCAAATAAATCGTCACCTACGATAGCTGCTTTGTTTGAAACAACTAAGTGTTTAGCATCTACAGTTCCACCAAACCACTCAAATCCGTCATCAGAGCTTTCGTAAACCTGAACATAATCAATAGTTGTTCCTCTACCAACTCCAAATAAAGAAAGCCCGTTGAATTCTTTAGAAGAGCTGTAAGCAAAACCTGGGTATTCAATTCTTAAATATTTGATAGATCCAGAGTTATCGTTGTCTTCTTTTCCACCGTATGTTAGAGCAGAAACCTCTGCACTAGCAGTAAGACCTTTGTTGATAGTTGCTTTACCACATACTACTAATCCTCCCCAAGCACCTGGTTTTTGAACTTCAGATGTCATAATTACTGGACTTGTAGCAGTTCCCTGAACATCAATTGATCCTCCCTGAGCAATTGCAATGTAGCGTACTTCTTCTATCTTATCTTCTGCTACTGCTGTAGCCTGGATGATAACACCTGGTTTAATAGTTAATTTAGCAGTGTTGTTAACAATTAGTTTTCCTGTAAGTTTGTAAGTTCCAGATTCTAAGATAACTTCTCCAGTATTGATTTCTCCTTGTAGATTGTCTCTAACTACTACGAAATCAGATTTTGGTTCATCGTTTTTGTTGTCATCGTTTGAGCAAGATGTTGTAAGTGTTACAAGCGATAAAGTTGCTAAGCCTAAAATTGTTGAAAGTGATTTTTTCATTACTTTTTTTATTAGTTATGTTTATGCAAAGATTAAAACTTAAGTCTGAATGAATGTTAAGCTGTTATCATCTGTTTGTTATCTCTATTTTAAAGAAACATTAAGTTAACGCAAGCTCAATGTTTCTTTAATGTTTCTTAGAATTGGTAGTTTATACCAAGTCCGAAAGTGATTCCTCTTTTGTAGTTCATTACTAATACATCGTTGTTAGCATTTTCCTGAACTCTTTTAAATTCTGGATTCAATAAGTTTCTTGCTCCAAAATCGATTCCAAGGCTTTTGTTAAGTCTGGTTTTAAAAACAAAATCTAAGGTTCCCATGGCTTTATCAACTAAGTTTCCTTTTCCTAGATTTCCAATTGCATAAAGCTTATCAGAATAGTGGTTGTAAGTTAATGTTGCTATAATTCCAGCATCCTTTTTCCAATTCTTAGCATACGATAAATCTGCATTTAAAATCAAATCGGAAGCACCAGTAAATCCTGAATTAGTATCTGTTGAATTGATATTTAGCATACTTCTTGTTTCTTTTTGAACTTTTTCAGCATCTATATCTTGGTTTGTTTTCATGTAAGAAGCGTTAAACCCAAAAGAAAGCTTGTTTGTTAACTCTTCATCAAAGTCAAAAATATTTTTTCTTGCTTCTAATTCCACTCCGTAAGCATAACCTGTGTCTCCAATGTTTACCCAAGAAATATCATTTGAAGCTGAAGCGATAATAATTTCATTGATTGGGTCAAGTATATATTTTCCGAAAGCAGTAACTGAGAATAACTCGTCGCTTTTTGGAAACATTTCCCATTTTAAATCAAAGTTGTAGTTTTGAGATGGATATAAGTAAGGGTTACCTATTTTTGATTCCATAACATCTTCATAAACGAATAATGCACGTTCTTTAAATTGTGGTAAAGTATAAGTTTTACTAGCTGCTAAACGAAGATTTTGTTTCTCATTCAATTCATACTTTAACACTAGATTTGGCAAAAATTCATTTCTGTCAAAAGTATTAATTCCTCCTCCTGCATCAAATTGTGTTCTCCATTCTACTGTTTGTGCAATTTTTTCGTATCTGAATCCTAAAACTGAGCTTAATTTATCTGTTAGCTTATATTCAAGGTTGGCAAATCCTGCGTGGATGTCCTGATCTCCACTATAAGTTTGTGGTGTCATTCCGGCAAAAGAACTTGTTGAGAATACACCATTACTATAATTTTGTTGATTGAAAAAATCATCTAAACTGTTAGGATTAACTCTTTCTTGTAAACCTGCTTCAGTTAGTTGGAAGTTAAACTGTATCGCTTCGAAATCACGTTTTTTGAATTTACCATTATAACCAGCTACAATTTTACCTTTTGAATCTCCATCTTTTGGATTACCCAGTTTGTAAGTAAAAGCCATATTTGCGGCTATTTCATCTTCTTTTAGGTTTTGAAAATATCTTTGGTTGTCAGTAGTTGTTCTTTGGGCAATATTATAATAATTATTATCTCTGTAATGGAACAGCATATTTTGAGTTCTGTCAGGCATATTGCTTTCTACAGTATTGTAAGAAGCTCCCCAGTTGAAATCTATTTTATCTGTTAATTTATGGTTTCCTAATAATTGATTGATGAAAACTGAATTTTGAGTAAATGTTCCTCTTTGAACTTGTAAATCAGCATTGGCATTATCATAATCAGTATTGCTACCTACATAAATATCTCTGGCTTGCTCAGAAGAATTTACATATAATAAATTGTATCCAATTTTGTGATTCTTATTTAAACGATAGTTGGCATTAAACATACCAGTAGTATTGGTGTTGTAAGAGTATTTCTCTTGTGAGTATGATTTTTGATCAGCACCTTGAGAACTTACGGCTTTTGTTATTCCTTCTCTAAATTCATACCCATTACTAAAACTGGCAGTAGCAAAAAGACTTAATTTTCCTTCTTCACCAATGTTGAAATTTTTTCCTGCTTTTAAGCTAAAGTTTCCACCAAGTGGTGTTTCTTTTTTCGGGTTTAAGCTGTTCTCAAAAGTAAATGACGATAAAGGACTGTTAGGAACACCGTATGAAACAAAACCTGTTTTATTAGGTCCTTGTTGTAGCATAAAATTGTTTTTTCCTAAGGCATTTGTGTTTGCTTTTGATCCTATTGAAATTTCAAACATTCCATCTCCACGGTAGTCTTTAGAAACAATATCTACATTACCTCCGGCAAAGTCACCATAGATTCTTGAACCGTAAACCTTGTCTATAGAAATGTATTCAACGATATCTGTTGAGAAAATATCCAAAGCAATGTTTTTTCGTTCAGGATCATTTGAAGGAATTGGTAATCCATTCATAGAAGTAGAGTTGTAACGATCTCCTAATCCACGTACATAAATGTTGTTATTGCCTTCTTGTTTTGAAACACCAGCTGTTTTTACAACAGCAGCAGCTACATCGCCAACTCCTTTTCGGGATAATTCCTGGGCTCCAATGTTTTGTTTGATTTCAACGGCATTTTTCTGCTCTAACAATAATGCTGTTTCTTTTTGTCTGTTGACTGTGTTTTTGATAACAACATCTTGTAGTGTAAAAGCTCCGGATGATAAGCTTTGATTAATTACAAGTTTAGCTCCGTTAGTTACTTTTACTGGAACTTCTTTAGTCTCATATCCTACAAATGTGTATTGAAGGATGTAACTTCCTGGTTCGATACTAATGGTATATTTTCCATCAATATCAGTAGTAGTGTTAATTTTAGTGCCTTTTACAAAAACATTTGCAAAGGGAAGTGTTTCATTATTAGAATCTTTGTCTGTTATTACTCCTGAAATCGTACCTTTACTTTGAGCAAAGCTTAGTGTAGTAATAAAAAGTGTTAGAATGAATAATCTAAGTTTCATAATTGATTAAATTTTTTGCAAAGAAATACCAGCTCTGTAAAGTTGGTGTTAATGGGTTGTTACGATTGTGTTTCTTGAATATTACTAAATTGTTATCTCTTTAAATTACGGTTAACGGGAGTTTTATGCTGTTTTTTTATTGCTACATTTACAACGCAAAAGAAAATTTGCCAGATTATGAAAAAGAAAAACACGAAGATTTTACTGGTTGATGATGAACCGGATATTTTAGAAATTGTTGGTTACAACCTTTCTCAGGAAGGCTATCAAATTGTTACTGCTTCTAATGGTAGAGAGGCAATTGCTAAAGCCAAAAAGGAATTACCTGATTTAATTATTATGGATGTAATGATGCCTGAAATGGATGGCATGGAAGCTTGTGAAAACATTAGAAACATTCCGGAATTAAGCGAAGTAATTATAACTTTTCTAACAGCAAGAAGTGAAGATTACTCTCAGGTAGCTGGTTTTGATGCCGGAGCTGATGATTATATCACAAAACCTATTAAGCCAAAGTTATTAGTAAGTAAAGTAAAAGCTTTGTTGCGAAGATTAAAAGAAGCTAACGAACAAGACAGCGAAACTCTAAATGTAGGAGGAATCGAAATTAATCGTGAAGAATATAAGATTATCAAAGATAGTGTTGAGATTGCTTTGCCTAGAAAGGAATTTGAATTGTTTTACCTTTTAGCTTCTAAACCTGGAAAAGTATTTAAAAGAGATGAGATTTTAGATAAAGTTTGGGGAAATGAAGTGGTTGTAGGAGGAAGAACTATTGATGTTCATATTAGAAAATTGCGTGAAAAAATAGGCGATGATCTTTTTAAAACCATAAAAGGTGTTGGTTATAAATTTGAAGTATAGTTATAATTTCGGGTTTTTTAAACCATATAAGTCATATAAGTTTAACTGATGTAACAGTTAGACTTTTCTTTTTTATAAAAGAAGTTGATGTAAGTATTGTCTAATAGTTTAATATTCTGTTTCAACAGGAATTATAATTTAAGATGATGAAATTTTCTTTTTGTTATGATGCTTATATGTACTTATTTTTAAAATGATATTTTTGTAAATAACTAAAGACAAAAAAACTTATCTTACTTATATCTTTAAAAGATAGGATTATTGTTTTTTAAGAACGAATACGAATAAATGAAAATTAGCTTTAAAAAAACATATAAGTTTGCCATAAAATCGGCATTTTACATTACTCTTTTTTCTACAGCTTTTGTTGTTTTTTTAGCAATGCTTGTTTTTCATGCAAGTACTAAAAGTTTATTTCTTTTTGGTATTGCTTTCATGTTTACCATTTATCTTTTTTCATTTTTAGTGTTACAATATCGTGTAGAACGTTTTATTTATCGAAGGGTAAAAAAAATATACGATGATGTTTCTTTGCTAGAATCCAGTACGCTTATCAATCAGCCTATTACAACTGATATGGAAACTTTGACACGAGAAGTGAAGAAGTTTGCTACCGATAAAAAACTGGAAATCGAAATGCTTCAGGTGCGGGAAGAATACCGAAGAGAATTTTTAGGTAATATTTCGCATGAGTTAAAAACACCTCTTTTTACCGTTCAGGGTTATATTTCGACTTTGCTTGATGGAGCAATGGATGATAAAACCATTCGAAAAAAATATTTAAAACGTGCCGATAAAGGCGTAGAGCGTTTGATATATATCGTAGAAGATTTAGATATGATTACTAAATTAGAATCAGGAGATTTGGATTTAGAAATCACTGAATTTGATATTGTCGAATTGATTCGGAATGTTTTTGACTTGTTAGAAATGAAAGCTGACAAGAAAAATATAAAATTGGCATTCGAAAACGAATACATTCGTCCTAATTTTGTTAAAGCCGATAAAGACAGAATTCAGCAAGTAATCGAAAACCTGATTGTAAATTCTATTAAATATGGTAAAAAAGACGGAATTACCGAAGTAGCTGTTGTGAATTTGACTAAAGAAAAAGTATTGGTTCGAATTAGTGACGATGGTGAAGGAATTGAAAAACAAAATATTCCAAGACTTTTTGAACGTTTTTACCGTGTGAATAAAAGTGGTTCTCGATCTGAAGGTGGTTCCGGATTAGGTTTGGCCATTGTAAAGCATATTATTGAAGCCCATAAAGAAAAAATTTATGTAGAAAGTGAATTCGGAATTGGTTCTGAATTTTCATTTACTATCGAAAAAGCGAATAAAAAACAAGTTATTATTAAAGATTAAATCACTCTTTTTTAATCTTTTGTACGATTATTTATCATTTAATGTTAAACTAAGGTTTTTTAACCTAGCTATTTTGGGTCTCTAAAGCCTTGTAAATACTAACAAAACGTATCCTCAATATTAATTTATTATCAACATAATATTGTGTTAACATTAGCTTAACACAGCCACTTCACCTTTGCAAAAAAAAATAAATCATAAAACAAAAAATGAAAAAATTTTTATTTGCGAGTTTGTTAGTTGTTTCGTTTGTTGCTAATGCTCAGGATATTAAGAAGGATGTGGTGGCGAAAGAAGTGGTTCGTATTTTGGATTCCATTAACAAAGCAAAAGTTGAAGAAGAGAAAAGCAAGCCTAAAAAAGAACATTGGTTTGATAATATTGGAATAAGAGGTTATGTGCAAATACGTTATAATGGATTGTTATCTACAAATGATAAAGTAGCTTGCGAACAATGTGATAAATCATGGGGAACAACTTCTACAGAACCAGATGCAAAAGCTAATAATGGTCTTTTTATAAGACGTGCCCGTATCGTTTTCTCGGGACAAATTCATCCGAATGTTTATTTTTATATCCAGCCTGATTTTGCTAGTTCGCCTAGTTCTGGAATCAATAATTTTGCACAAATTAGAGATGCTTATTTTGATTTATCATTCGATAAAAAAAGAGAATTTAGATTGCGTTTAGGGCAAAGTAAAGTGCCTTATGGATTCGAAAATATGCAATCAAGTCAAAACAGATTAACACTGGATCGTAACGACGGTTTAAATAGTGCTGTGGCTAATGAGCGTGATTTAGGAGCATTTTTCTACTGGGCTCCGGCAGTTGTCAGAGAGCGTTTTGCAATGTTAATTAGAGATGGTTATAAAGGTTCAGGCGATTACGGAGTATTTGCTTTTGGTGCTTACAATGGGCAAACAGCTAATAAATCAGAAGCTAACAGAAACCTGCATGTTGTAACCCGTTTTAGTTATCCGTTTGTTGTGGGGAATCAAATTATCGAGCCAGGTATTCAGGCTTATACTGGAAAATGGGCATTTACTAGTGAGCTTTCTACAGGTGTAACGACTGAAAATAAAAAGAATACTTTAGACCAGCGAGTGGCGGCTTCTTTTATCATGTATCCAAGACCTTTTGGAATCCAGGCCGAATATAATATTGGTAAAGGTCCTCGTTATAATAAAACTACTAATACTGTTGATGTATCTGATTTAGAAGGTGGATATGTTACGCTTAATTACAAATTAGATTTACCAAAACATCAGTTGATTTATCCTTTTGCTAAATTTCAATATTATGATGGTGGAAAAAAATTCGAAAAAGACGCCAGAAGTTATGTGGTAAGAGATTATGAATTGGGTATCGAATGGCAGCCATTTAAGGCTTTTGAATTAGTTGCCGAATGGGTAATTGCCGATCGAACTTTTGAAGACAGTGCGTTGCCAAACAATAGACAAAGAGGAAATTTATTGCGATTACAAGCACAGTTTAATTTTTAATAAAAATTACTGAAAATCAGTTGTTTGTGATGTGTTTTTTGATTGATAAATAAACATTACATAATACATTGCTAACACTAAGATAACATTGAGAAAATACATTTGTACAAAATTAATAAATCATAAAAATGAATAAAATTAAATTGTTTTTGATTTTACCTTTAATAGGTATGTTGAGTTGTGGTAAGGCTAAAACAGAAGATAAGACTTCTGGAGATAAAGCAGCAGCTGTTTCGGTAACAATAAAAGGAAGTGATACTGTTTTGCCATTAGCGCAAAAAGAAGCTGAAGATTTAATGAAATCAGATGCTGGTACCAGTGTTACAGTAGTAGGAGGAGGAACTGGAGTAGGTATTACTGCTCTTATTGACGGAACTACTGATATTGCAATGGCTTCAAGAGATTTGAAGACAGAAGAAAAATTAAAGTTTTCTGAAGCTAAAAAAGAAATTGAACAAGTTGTGATTGCTTTTGATGCTTTGACAGTAATTGTGAATCCAGCGAATAAAATTTCAAAATTGACTCGTGAGCAATTAGAAAAAATCTTTACCGGAGAAATTAAAAACTGGAAAGAAGTAGGTGGAGCTGATGAGAAAATTGTAGCTTATTCAAGAGAATCTTCTTCTGGAACGTATGAGTTTTTCAAAGAAGAAGTAATGGCTAAGAAAAACTATGCAACAGATGTGTTGAGTTTACCAGCAACTGGAGCAATTGTTCAGGCAGTTGGTCAGACTAAAGGAGCTATTGGTTACATTGGTTTAGCTTATGAGACTAAAGAAGTAAAACAATTAGGAGTTTCTTATGATCAGGGTAAAACATTTATTGAGCCTTCAATAGAAAGTGCTAAAGATAAAACGTACCCAATTTCAAGACCATTGTTTTATATGTATGATAAAACAAATGCAGCAAAAGTAAAATCAATTGTTGATTATGCGCTTTCGGAAGCAGGTCAAAAAACAGTTTCTGATATTGGTTACATTCCTTTAAAATAATACTTATTATAAATATTCAGTTTAAGAAAAAGGTTATCATTTGGTAACCTTTTTTGTTTTTTGTCTCTAAAATAAATATCACTTAACATTAAGTTAACCCAATCGTAATAACTACTGAACATTTAATCTAGGTCGCTGATGTAGTTTTGCGAAAATTAAAAGATACTGATTTGAAAACAAATTTTAAACAGCTAAAAGAGAAACTAATAGAGGCCATTTTAATGCTAAGTGGTGCCGCTACAAGTGTTACGGTAATCTTGATTGTTTTTTTTCTATTTATTGAAGGAGCTGGCGTTTTTAGCAGAAAACCAATAGATGATGGTTATTTACTGGCTGTGAATGCTACTAATAATGTAAAGACACTTCAGCCTTCTCAAATTAAGGATGTTTTTGATAAAAAAATCACTAATTGGAAACAGCTAGGAGGAGAAGACAGACCGATTGTGTTGTTTAGAACAAGTGATATTACAGAGTATTATACTGAAGAAGAATTAGGCCCTAACTTTGAATATTTTCCGGAAAAGATTAATGAGTTAATCGAAAAACAACCAGGGATTATCGCTTTCTTTTCAGATAAATACAAAGCAGAAAAATTTTCGGGAAAAGAATTAGATATTGATAAAATTAAGGTTTGGGAATTTTTATCTGGTGAAGAATGGTTTCCTACTGCGCAGCCCATTGCCCAAATGGGAGTGAAGCCGTTAATTTATGGAACTTTATGGGTGAGTTTTGGAGCAATACTTTTAGCTCTACCTATCGGATTAGCTGCTGCAATTTATCTAAGCGAAATTGCTAAAAAAAGAACCCGTAGTTTATTAAAACCTTTAATCGAATTATTAGCCGGAATTCCATCGGTAGTTTATGGTTTTTTTGGATTAGTAGTGATTGTTCCTTTAATTCAAAGCACTTTTAATTTGCCTGTGGGCGAAACAGGATTAGCAGGAAGTGTAGTTTTAGCGATTATGGCTTTGCCTACAATAATTACTATTTCTGAAGATGCCATGCGTAACACACCGCGTGCTATGAAAGAAGCCAGTTTAGCTTTGGGAGCGTCTAAATGGCAAACCATTTACAAAGTAGTAATGCCTTATTCGGCATCTGGAATTACAGCTGGAGCTATTTTAGGAATTGGTAGAGCAATTGGTGAAACAATGGCGGTATTAATGGTTACCGGAAATGCTGCTGTAATCCCAAATACACTTTTGGCACCAGTGCGAACTATTCCTGCAACCATTGCTGCCGAACTTGGTGAAGCACCAAATGGAGGTTTACACTACGAAGCCTTATTTGCTTTAGGTTGTATTTTATTCTTAATCACATTTGGAATTAATATGCTAGTCGAATTAGTTACTAATAGAAAAGCACACAAAAAACACTAATAATGAATTCAGAAAATAAATTAGCACGAAAAAAAAGAATAACCCAAAACATAGCTTTTGGCATCTTTACAGCAATAAGTTATGCTATTGTAGCCCTTTTATTTGTCATTCTGGCATTTATTGTGGTAAAAGGAATTGGAGTAATCAGTTGGGAATTTATTACGGCAATGCCAACTAATGGAATGACCGAAGGCGGAATTTTCCCGGCTATCGTTGGTACACTTTGTTTGGTTTTGGCAAGTATTATTTTTGCTTTTCCAGTAGGAGTATTTGCAGCCATTTATATGACCGAATATGTAAAAGACGGTTGGATAAAAAAGGTAATTAAGCAAATGACAAATAACCTTGCCGGAGTTCCATCTATTGTTTTTGGATTATTCGGAATGTCATTATTCGTGAATAAATTAGGGTTTGGCGATTCTATTTTAGCTGGTGGATTAACACTTGGATTATTAGTGCTTCCGGTTGTTATTAGAACTACTGAGGAATCCTTAAAAGCAGTTGATGCCACTTTTAGACAAGCAAGCTTGGGTTTAGGAGCAACCAAATGGCAAACGACAAGTAAAGTAGTTTTACCCATTGCTTTCCCAAATATTATTACTGGTTTGATTCTTTCTATCGGAAGGGTTTCTGGCGAAACAGCTCCTATTTTATTTACCGTAGCAGCTTACTTTTTGCCTAAATTACCATCTTCTATTTTTGATCAGGCAATGGCTTTGCCGTACCATTTATATGTAATTGCAACGAGTGGAACTAATATTGAAAAGTCCAGAGCAATGGCTTATGGTACAGCACTTATATTAATTATTATCGTATTAATTTCTAATTTATTAGCGAATGCACTTCGCAAATATTACGGAAAAAAAGTTAAAATGAACTAATACCAAATGAGTTGGTTTATAAAGTAAAAGAAAAAAGTATAACATGCATAAAATAGAATCCAGAAACGTAAACTTTTTTTACGGAGAAACTCAAGCCTTGCACGATATTTCGTTGTCGATGAGGGAACATACTGTTACGGCACTTATTGGTCCTTCGGGCTGCGGAAAATCTACTTTCCTGCGTTTATTGAATCGAATGAATGATTTGATCGATAACACCCGAATGGAAGGAAGTATTCTAATTGATCAAAACGATATTTATCAAAGAAATACAAATGTTGATGATTTAAGGAAAAATGTAGGTATGGTATTCCAGAAGCCAAATCCTTTTCCAAAAACTATTTACGAAAATGTAGCTTACGGTTTAAGAGTAAACGGAATTGAAGATAAAAATATCATCGAAGAAAGAGTAGTTACTTCTATCGAGCAGGTAGCTTTGTGGGATGAAGTAAAAGATAAATTAAAGAAATCGGCATTTGAATTATCTGGCGGACAGCAACAGCGTTTATGTATTGCCCGTGCATTAGCCATTCAGCCTTCGGTTTTATTGATGGACGAACCTACTTCGGCATTGGATCCAATTTCGACTTCTAAAATTGAGGATTTAATTCACGAATTAAAGAAACAATATACTATTGTTATTGTGACTCATAACATGCAGCAGGCGGCTCGCGTGAGCGATAATACGGCTTTTTTCTATATGGGAAAATTAATTGAATGTGATAAAACAAAAACTATTTTTACCAAGCCGGCAATCCAGCAAACGGAAGATTATATAACAGGAAGATTTGGTTAATTTTTTTCCTCGAAATATAATTGGTTAACTTTAAAATTAAAAAAATGGGATCACACTTTGAAATAGAATTAGAGAAGCTTAAGAATGTAATTATCAAAATAGGTAATCTTGCCGAAAATCAATTGATAGAAGCGGTAAAAGCATTACTATCTGAGCCTATGGCTGAGAAAAAAGAGGTTAAGAAAAACGAAGAGAAAATTGATAAATTAGATGTTAAAATAGATGAGATTTGTCAGGCTATTTTTGCTTTGCAACAACCTGTAGCTTCTGATTTACGTTTTATCATGGCTTCGATGCAAATAAGTAATGAAATCGAAAGAATAGGGGATTTGGCTATTAGTGTTATCAAAAATTCGAAAAACATAAAAGATAAACACGATTTAATTGTAAAATTCAATGTAGCAGAATTAGCAAAGCATGTTGAAGAAATTACAAAAAAAATGAACCAGTGTTTCTTAGATAGAAGCGAAACAACTATTGGAGAAATTTTTGTTTTAAACAACAGCATCAAAAAAGGAACCGATGATACGATTCATAATTTGATGAACGAAATGAAATCGAATTCGAAAGCTGTTGTTTCAGGAATGAATCTGGTAATGGTTTTAAAACATTTGGAACGTGTTTCTGAACATTGTACTAATATTGCTGAACATGTACATTTTATGATTAAAGCTAAGATTATCAAACATGAAAAATTTGATGATAAACAACAATAATCACAAGATTTTATGATTAAAAGCTAGGTTTTTTGATAAAAAAGAACCTAGCTTTTTTTATTGCATCGAACTATTTAAACCTGTTGATTTATTAAATAAAGAAATGAGTTCGACAATGTTTTTAATATTCAGTTTGTTGAATATTTTGTTTTTATGAGTACTAACGGTTGTAAGCTGAATACTTAATTTATTAGCTATTTCGATATTTCCATCACCTTTAATTAATAGCTCTGAAATTTCTCTTTCTCTTTTAGAGAGTTTGTCTAATGGATCTATACTTTGTTTATTAGTGGATGCTTTTACTAATTCTTTAATGATATCAGGAGTTAGGTAGTTTCCTGTTTTTAAAATAGTATCTACCGCACCAGTTAGTTTTTTCTTATCACTTAACTTATTAAGATAACCATTGGCACCAGCAATAATGTAAGGGCAGGCGTGCGTGTCTTCTTCATAAACAGAAAAAATTAAAATCTTAACTTCAGGTTGTATGTCTCTAATGGCTTCAATCATTGAAGTATTTCGACCACCAGGAATATTAATATCTAAAATAATTAAATCAAATTTCTTTTCTTTTAGCACTTTTAAAGTGTCGTTGAAGTTTTCAGTTGTTAGAATACTAATGTTTTTTATTTTCTCTTCCAGAATAATTGAAACACCAGTCCGTACTACTAAATGATCATCAACGATAAGTATTTCTTTTTGCATAGTTTGGTGATTTATGTTAAGACTTATTTGTTTTGTTTGAAATAGATATCAATTGTTACTGTTGTACCTCCATTAGTAGGATTTGAAAATGAAATATTTCCTTTAAGTATAACTAATAATTCTAATACCAAATGCAAACCAATGCCATAGGTGCTTAGAATTAATTTTTCGGGGTCTCTGTCTTTAAATAAATTAGTATAATAATCAATAATGTCCTGACTCATTCCTGAGCCTGTATCTTTAACCCAATAGCTTATTTTTTCAGAATCAGCATGAGCTCCAATTTCGATTATGCCTGAATTGGTGTTCTTTACAGCATTGTCTAATAGGTTGTGGATAATTATCGAAATAATTCGAATATTAATATCTGAACTAAGATTTAAATCGGTTTTGTTTATAATTTGTGTGCCATTATTGGCAGCAATATCTTCAAAAAATATTTTCTTATTTTCGATTAAATCATAAACCGAAAACATTTTTTGGTCATAGTCTTTATCCTCAATATATATCTTAGAATATTCAATTAGCGTTTTGGTGAAATCATAAAGCTGCGACGAAGACTTATAAATAGAATCAACATATTTGATTGTTGTAGCGTCTTTAGACTTTTTAGTACTCGTAATTAAATGTTTTGCGATAAGCTGGATATACTTTAATGGACTTCGAATATCATGACTTATGGTCCCGATTATTTTTTTATGCTGAATAATTTCAGTTGATAAATCTTGTTTGGTTTTTTCTAAATCATTGATTATTGCTTCGAGTTGTTCTTTTTGTTGATTTAGTTCCTGTTTCGATTTTATTATTTTTTGCAACATAGCACTATAATAAAAACTAATGGAGCCTATGATAATAAAGGTAAAAAAGATGTTTGCCAGCAGTAAATAATTTTTTACTTCTCGTGTGCCGTCTCCTAATGATTCAGAAAAAGCATCCTGCTTAATTGATATTTCCTTGTTGATTTCGTCTAATTCTTTGAGAATTTCAATTTTCTCGTTGTAATCAATTTCATTATTGTTTAATCTCTTTTTTACATCGACTGCTATTTGATATAATTGTTTATTTAAAACATCTCCAGATTCCCATTCTGATACAGCTTTTTTGAAAAAAGAAAAATTTCTAAAGTTTTGGAATAACCAAATCATATCATTTAAATCTTCTTCTTCATTTTGACCTTCTCTAAAACCTTGTTTTATTGTCTCAGTATCTAGTTCTTCAATCAAGGCATTTCTAGCTTCAGCATCTCCTAATGGAATAGCAAGATTTAGCTCAAAGTTTTTCCAATATTCTTCATTCGAAGTAAATAAATAATTAATCAAATTTCGGGTAGCAATATTATGTCCTTTTGAATAACGGGATTCCCCGTTTACATAAGCTCTTGTTGCTGATAAAGTTTTTATGGTGTAAAAGTTGATTACTATCAACATAGAACAAGCAGTCAGTATTACAATTAAAAAAGTGATGGTATTTGCTTTGGCTTGTTTCAATTTTTTAAGTTATACTAAGTTGATATATAGGTTGATTGGTGTCTATGTAAGAAATTTTATGATTTTAGTATTAATTTTTATCAGTACTAATTATAGTCTTTTACAAATATACCAATATAATCAAAAGTTTTTTGTAAGAATACGTCAGTTTTAAAGTTGATTTTTAACTATTTTTTAGTAGTTTTTATTTTGCACTTATGTCGTTTTATGTCTAGGCATATTATGATTTTATCCGTATTCAATGATTTAATTTTGTCAATAGATCTTTATAACTATTTAGTTTTATAATTTTTGTAGTCCTACTATTCGGACTAAATAAATCTAAATGTTGATTTAAGTCAAAATTAAATTCTTTGAATTATGAGAAAAAACTACCCAGATTTATCAAATAATCCTTTTATCGAAGCGCTGCAACTAAGAAATAAGATTAGTAAATTATTCTTCTTTCTAGGTTTGCTATTGTTGTCTTTAAATTTTTATGGGCAAAATAATGCTGAGATTCCAACTCCATTAACCACAGATAATTTTGGTAATGGTTTATCAGTATCAAAATCTACGTTTACTTCAGGTCTTGGATTGTGTATAGGATGTAATATTAGCAATGAGGCTAATCTGATTAATACAAATTTAACTGATTATGCTACTGCTAGTTTTGGGGCTCTTAATGTAGGTTTCAACCATTCATTGAGAGTAACTGATGCTAATAAAACTTTTGCAGCAGGAACTTTCGCTGGATTTAAAATTGGACCAAGTGGAGGATTACTTAGTTTAGAGTTACTAAATGGAGTAACAATAAGAACTTATAATGATGGCGTTTTGAGAGAAACTTTCTCAGGAGCATCTTTATTAAGCCTAAACTTGCTTTCTAGTCCAACAGAATATATTGTAGGTTTTAATACAATTCTAACATTTGATGCTATCGAGATAGTTTTAAATGGAGGAGTGTCTTTATTGGGTTCTACTAATGTATATCATGCAGTGGTTAGAGAATATAGTGCAGGACCGGCTTTGGTATGTAATACAGCTACTAAATTAAGTTTACCAACTCATCCGGTTGGTATTAGTCATTTAAATACAGGTGTTACTGGAGTAAATTTAGTTGGCAGTGGTGTTAGTAATGTTGAAAATGTAATCAATTCAAATGATACAGATTATGCAACAATTAATTTTGCAGTTGGACTAGGGGTTACAGGTAGTATAGCTGTAAAAGATCAGGTTACGGATTATCCTGCAGGAACTTATGCAGGTTTTGAGATAAGTAATCCTAGTATTTTAAATGTTTCGGTTTTAGGTAATGTGGTAGTTTCTACTTATTTAAATGGAACGCAAGTAGAAAGTTTTTCTGGAAATAATTTATTAGCAGGAGTTGCTTTATTAGGAAGCAATGACCGTTTTAAAGTAGGTTTTGTTGCTACGCAAACATTTGATGAAGTAAAATTATCTATTGCTCAGCCTGTGGCTGTGAACTTAGGTGAAACCAGAGTTTATGGAGCTGTTTTACAGAGTTTTTGTGCAGGGCCAGCTTTAGTTTGTAATACACCAACAAAACTAACTGCACCTAATTATCCTGCTTTAGTTAGCTCTGGTTTTTCAGGATTAGTTTCGTTAGGGAATGTTTCTAATGTTGAGAATGTAGTTAGTGCAAATGATAATGATTATGCTTCAATTAATTTTACTCTTGGAGCTGCTGCTACTGGAACCGTAGCTGTAAAAGAACAATTGACAGATTATCCTGCGGGAACTTACGCAGGTTTTGAAATAAGTAATCCGGGTATTTTAAATGTATCTGTTTTAGGTAATGTAGTAGTTTCTACTTATTTAAATGGAACGCCAGTAGAAAGTTTTTCAGGAAACAGTTTATTAGCCGGTGCTTCTTTATTAGGAACCAATAGCCGTTTTAAAGTAGGTTTTGTTGCTTCTCAATCATTTGATGAAGTAAGACTATCAATTAATCAGACTGTAGGGCTTTCGTTAGGAGAGACTAGAGTATATGGAGCTGTTTTACAAAGTTTTTGTGCAGGTCCAGCTTTGGTTTGTAATACACCAACAAAAATGACTGCACCTAATTATCCGGTTTTTATTAATTCTGCTAATTCAGGTTTTTCAGGTTTAGTTTCTGTAGGTAACGTTTCTAATATTGAAAATGTAATTAGTGCTGATGATAATGATTATGCATCAATTAACTTCCTTCTTTCAGCTGTTGCAACTGGAAGCGTAGCTGTAAAAGATCAGTTAGTTGATTATCCAGCGGGAACTTATGCTGGTTTTGAGATAAGTAATCCTGGTCTTCTAAATGTATCTGTTTTGGGTAATGTAGTAGTTTCTACTTATTTAAATGGAGTACCAGTAGAGAGTTTTTCAGGAAATAATTTATTAGCGGGAGTTTCTCTATTGGGGACTAATAATCGTTTTAAAGTAGGTTTCGTTGCCACGCAACCATTTGATGAGGTAAAATTATCAATTGCTCAGCCTGTTGGTTTAAACTTAGGAGAAACCAGAGTCTATGGGGCTGTTTTTCAAAATTTCTGTGCAGGACCTACTTTAGTTTGTAATACACCAACTAAAATGAACTCTCCTGTTTATCCTGTTTTTATTGATAATGCTAAATCAGGTTTTGAAGGTTTAGTTTCAGTAGGTAGCGTTTCTAACATTGAAAATGTAATTAGTGCAAATGATAGTGATTATGCATCGATTAATTTTCTTGTTTCAGCTGCCGCTAGAGGTAGTATAGCTGTAAAAGATCAGGTAACAGATTATCCTGTTGGTACTTATGCAGGTTTTGAAATTGAAAATAATAGTTTGTTAGGTATATCTGCACTAGGGAATGTTACTATAACAACTTATTTGAATGGAGCGCAGACAGAAACTTTTTCAGGAACTAATCTGGTAGCTAATGTTTCTTTACTTCCTTCGGCAGGACGCTTCAAATTAGGTTTTGTTAGTTCACAGGCATTTGATGAAGTAAGGTTAACCGTTAATCAGACAGTAGGACTTTCTTTAGGAGAAACCAGAGTTTACGGAGCTGTTTTTCAAAGTTTTTGTGCTGGTCCAGAATTAGTGTGTAATACGCAAACACCAATGACTGCGCCAACTTATCCCGTATATGTTAATAATATAAACTCAGGATTTAATGGAGTAGCTTGTGTATTATGTGATATTGTTGATCAGGATAATTTAGTAGATGCAGATCTAACTAATTATGCACAAGTAAATTTAGCTGTAGGCGCTTTGGCTACAGGAAGTTTATCTGTTAAAAATCAAATTACCAATTATCCTGCCGGAACTTTTGCAGGTTATACTATAGAAAATCCAGCATTACTTACAGTAGATGCTTTAAATTCAGTAGTAGTAGCTACTTATTTAGATGGAGTTTTACAAGAAACAAAAACAGGAAATGGTCCGTTAGTAGGTATTGGAACAGACTTGTTGGTTGGAACAGGGAAACAAACTCTTGGTTTTGTTGCTACAAAAGCTTTTGATGAAGTAAAAATTTCTTTTCAAAATACAGTAGGAGTAAATTTAGGTATTGTAAAAGTGTATAATGCAGTTTTTCAAAAATTATGTGATCCAATAGTTGAGTGTAATAAAAATTATGTTTGGTCAAATCCTGATTTTCCTGTTGTAATAGATACTGATCATACAGGTATTGAAGGTGTAGCTTGCGTTTCTTGTGCAGTAAAAGATACAGATAATTTATTAACAGCCAGTCAAACAGATTTTGCTAATATTACTTTAATAGCTGGTGTCGTAGGTTCAGGATCTGTAGCTGTAAAAGATGCACGTTTTACCTATCCTAAAGGAACTTTTGCAGGTTATGTTATTCGAAATTTATCAACTTTAGCGCAAGTAAACTTATTACAATCATTAACGATAACTACTTATAATAACGGAGTTTTACAAGAATCGAGAACAGCAGGTAATTTAGTAGATTTATCACTTTTAGGAATCAACGTCTTAGGTTCTACACCTGGAGTATATAATGTAGGTTTTAAAGCAAACACCGATTTTGATGAAATAAGGCTGACGTTAAATTCAGTTGCAAGTGTTATTAACTCAATTGATATTTATGGTGCATTTGTGAACACTTTCGAAAGTGATGGAGGTACAGGAAGTGGTTTGGAATGTAATTCTTCAGCTGTCGCATTAGAAAAGGATGGAGTTTATGAAGATGCTAATTCTGATGGAATAGTAAATGTTGGAGATAGAATTAATTATACTTTTAATGTTAAGAATACAGGTTTTGAAACATTAACAAATCTTACAGTAACTGATAATAATGCTACTGTAACCGGAACTCCAATAACTAGTTTAGCAGCTGGAGCTAATAACAATACAAATTATACAGCAACTTATAATATTACTCAGGCTGATATTGATGCCGGTGTGGTTTATAATTTAGCAACTGTAAATGCTACAACTATTTTGGGAGTAAATATTTCAGCTACTTCTACTGATCCTACTCCATGTACTACTTGTCCAGTTAGTCCAACTTGTGCTGATTGTACAGCAACATCATTGCCTCAAACAAATGCAATTGCATTAGTTAAAAAAGCGAGTTTTACTACTCCAGTTGTTTTAGGAAGTGTTATTACTTATACTTTTGAAGTTACAAACACAGGAAATACAACATTAACTAATGTTGTAGTAACCGATCCAATGCCAGGTTTGACATTAACAGGAAGTTCTATAGCTACATTGGCTCCAGGAGCTACTAATGCTTCAATTAAGGGAACTTACATTGTTACTCAAGCTAATGTTAATGCTGGAAATGTAACAAATTCAGCATTAGTAACAGCTAAAGACCCAAAAAATAATGATGTTACTGATATTTCTGGTACAACATTAACAACAGACGATAATACCGTAGTTCCGGTAGATCAAAGGAATACAATAGCATTAGTAAAAACAGGAAGTGTTTCAGGAGCTGGAGGAGTAGGTGATATCATTACCTATACTTTTGCAGTAACAAATACAGGAACTACTACTTTAACAAACGTAGTAGTAACTGATCCAATGACTGGTTTAACTATTACAGGGAATCCAATAGCTAGTTTAGCTCCTGGTGCTACTGATATAGCAAGTATTAAAGGAACTTATACCATTACTCAGGTAGATGTTGATGCAGGAAATGTTACAAATTCAGCATTAGTAACAGCACAAAATCCACAGGGTAATAATGTTATTGATAAATCAGGAACGACATTAGCTACTGATGATGATACAGTAACTCCAGTTGGTCAAAGATCAACCATTGCATTAGTTAAAAAAGGAATTGCATTAGGAGCTGGAGGTTTAGGAGATACAATTGATTATACTTTCGAAGTAACAAATACAGGTACTACTACTTTAACAAATGTTACAGTAACTGATCCGATGACAGGTTTAACTATCACAGGAAATCCAATAGCTACTTTAACTCCAGGAGCTACTGATAATACTAGCATTAAAGGTACTTATATAATTACCCAAGCTGATGTTGATGCAGGTAAAGTAACGAATTCAGCTCTAGTTACGGCTACTCCTCCATTGGGATCAAATATTACTGATATTTCTGGAACTACAATTGCTACAAATGATGCTACAGAAACTCCGGTAACTCAAAGTCCATCCATAACTTTAGTAAAAACAGCAAATACAGCAGCAGTTAGAAACTTAGGAGATGTTATTACTTATACATTTAGTGTAAGAAATACTGGAAATACAACATTAAATAATATTGTAGTTAGTGATCCAATGGTAGGATTGATGATTACTGGAAATCCAATAGCTAGTTTAGCACCAGGAGTTACAAATAATACAAGTATTATTGGGACATATACAATTACTCAAGCTGATATTGATGCCGGAAAAGTAACTAACTCAGCATTGGTGATAGCAAAAGACCCAAAGAATAATAATGTAACAGATACTTCAGGAACTACTGAAACAACTAATGATCCTACTGAAACACCTGTAACACAGTCTTCATCAATTGCTTTAGTGAAAACGGGAGTTTATAATGGAGATGCAACTAAGGCAAAAGTAGGAGATACAGTTACCTATACTTTTACAGTAACTAATACAGGGACTACAACGTTGAAAAATGTTGTAATAACAGATCCAATGATAGGATCAGGAATTACAGGAAGTCCAATAGCTGTTTTAGGAGTAGGTGTTTCGAATGCAACTATTAAAGGTGTTTACACTATTACACAGTCAGATATTGATGCAGGAGTTGTGACTAATACAGCTATTGCGTTAGGACAAGATCCACAAGGCGTAAATGTTCAGGATATTTCTGGAACAGCTATTAATAATGATGATAATACAACTACAACTGTACCAAAATCTGCTTCATTGGCTTTTGTTAAAACAGGAGTTTATCAAGGAGATGCTACAAAAGCAAAAGTGGGAGATAAGATTACTTATACATTTAGTGTAACTAATACAGGAAACGTAACTGTAAGTAATATTGTAATTAACGATGCAAAATTAGCAACAGCTAACTTAGCATTAGTTCCATCGTCTTTAGCACCGCTTGCAACAGGAACAATTACGCAAGATTATATTATTACTCAGGCAGATATTGATTTAGGCAAAGTAACCAATACTGCTGTTGCTATTGGACAAGATCCACAAGGCGTAAATGTTCAGGATACATCAGGTACGGATGTTGATAATGATACCGCTACAGAAACTATGTTACCAAAATCAGCTTCATTAGCCCTTGTTAAAACAGGAATTTATAATGGAGATGCTACAAGAGCAAAAGTTGGAGATAAGATTACTTACACATTTACTGTAACTAATACAGGGAACGTAACGGTAAGTAACATTGTAATTAATGATCCAAAATTAGAAGTTGTTAATTTATCTTTAGTTCCAGGTACACTATCGCCATTAGCAACAGAAACTATAATACAAGAGTATATAATTACTCAGTCTGATATTGATGCAGGCAAAGTGACTAATACGGCTATTGTTACGGGTCAAGATCCACAAGGAATAAATATTCAGGATACATCAGGTACATCAGTTGATAATGATACTGCTACTGAAACTACCTTACCAAAATCTGCTTCATTGGCTTTTGTTAAAACAGGGGTTTACAATGGTGATGCAAGCAAAGCCAAAGTAGGAGATAAGATTACTTATACATTTAGTGTAACCAATACCGGAAATGCAACGGTAAGTAACATTGTAATCAATGATGCAAAATTAGGAGTTACTAATTTAGCTCTTGTGCCAAGTGCTTTAGCACCAGCTGCAGTTGGAGTGATTACAAGTGAATACACTATTACACAGTCAGATATTGATGCAGGAGTTGTGACTAATACAGCTATTGCATTAGGACAAGATCCGCAAGGCGTAAATGTTCAGGATGTTTCTGGAACAGCAGTTGATAATGATACTAATACAACTACAACTGTACCAAAATCAGCCTCATTAGGATTTGTTAAAACAGGGGTTTACAATGGTGATGCAAGCAAAGCCAAAGTAGGAGATAAGATTACTTATACATTTAGTGTAACCAATACCGGAAATGCAACGGTAAGTAACATTGTAATCAATGATGCAAAATTAGGAGTTACTAATTTAGCTCTTGTGCCAAGTGCTTTAGCACCGCTTGCAACAGGAACAATTACGCAAGATTATACTATTACACAGTCAGATATTGATGCAGGAGTTGTGACTAATACAGCTATTGCATTAGGACAAGATCCACAAGGCGTAAATGTTCAGGATATTTCTGGAACAGCAGTTGATAATGATACTAATACAACTACAACTGTACCAAAATCAGCCTCATTAGGATTTGTTAAAACGGGAGTTTACAATGGCGATGCAAGCAAAGCCAAAGTAGGAGATAAGATTACTTATACATTTAGTGTAACTAATACAGGAAATGCAACGGTAAGTAACATTGTAATCAATGATGCAAAATTAGGAGTTACTAATTTAGCTCTTGTGCCAAGTGCTTTAGCACCAGCTGCAGTTGGAGTGATTACAAGTGAATACACTATTACACAGTCAGATATTGATGCAGGAGTTGTGACTAATACAGCTATTGCATTAGGACAAGATCCACAAGGCGTAAATGTTCAGGATATTTCTGGAACAGCAGTTGATAATGATACTAATACAACTACAACTGTACCAAAATCAGCCTCATTAGGATTTGTTAAAACTGGAGTTTATAATGGTGATGCAAGCAAAGCCAAAGTAGGAGATAAAATTATTTATACATTTAGTGTAACTAATACAGGAAATGCAACGGTAAGTAACATTGTAATTAACGATGCAAAATTAGGAACAACTAATTTAGCATTAGTTCCATCAACTTTAGCGCCATTAGGAGTAGGAGTAGCTACTCAAGAGTATACTATTACGCAAGCAGATATTGATTCAGGCAAAGTGACTAATACTGCGATTGCTATTGGAAAAGATCCGCAAGGAGTAGATGTTCAGGACAGATCAGGAACAGCTGTTGATAATGATACTGCTACAGAAACTACATTGCCAAAGTCAGGTTCATTAGCTTTTGTTAAAACAGGGGTTTATAATGGAGATGCTACCAAAGCTAAAGTAGGAGATAAGATTACGTATACATTTACAGTAACCAATACCGGAAACGTAACGGTAACTAATATTGTGATTAATGATGCAAAATTAGCAACAACTAATTTAGCATTGGCTCCTTCAACTTTAGCACCGCTCGCAACAGGAACAATTACGCAAGATTATACTATTACTCAGGCAGATATTGATTCAGGAAAAGTAACTAACACTGCGATTACTATAGGGCAAGATCCACAAGGAGGCAATGTTCAGGATAGATCAGGAACAGCTGTTGATAACGATACAGCAACTGAAACTACATTGCCAAAATCAGGATCATTAGCATTCGTTAAAACAGGGGTTTATAATGGAGATGCTACCAAAGCAAAAGTAGGAGATAAGATTACTTACACATTTACAGTAACTAATACAGGAAATGTAACAGTAAGCAATATTGTAATTAATGATCCTAAGCTAGGAACTACAAATGTGCCTTTAGTTCCATCGATTTTAGCACCACTTGCAACTGGAGTAATTACACAAGAGTATACTATTACGCAAACAGATATTGATATCAAACGAGTAACTAATACTGCAATTGCTATTGGAAAAGATCCACAAGGAGTAGATGTTCAGGACAGATCAGGTACAGCTGTTGATAATGATGAACCAACTATTACCGATTTACCAGAAAATGCAGTTATAGGTTTGATATTAAAAGGTGAATTCCAAGATGAGAATAATGATGGTCAGGCACAAATAGGTGAAACTATCAAGTATAAATATTCGATAAAGAACATGGGTGAAGTTACCTTGTCTGATGTATGGATTGAAGATGAAATGGTTGGACATGGAATGGATGAAGGCTCAATTAGTATAGCTTCTGGAGCTACTGATGATACCACTTTCTCTTCGACTTATACCATTACTCAGGAAGATATTATTGCAGGAAGTGTAACGAATCAAGCCAAGGTTTTTGGTACAAGTCCATTAGGAAAGGTAGTTCAGGATTTATCCCATGATACAAGTTTCTTAGAAGATGGTTCTACTGTAGTTAGTGTTGATGGTTGTTTGATTACTGTATTTAATGCAGTATCACCAGGAGTTGGTTCAGATTTAGAACAAATTTTATATGTGAGAGGTATCGATTGTTATCCTGATAACACCGTTCAAATATTTGACCGTTGGGGTGTGAAAGTGTTTGATGTAAAAGGATATGATAACAATACTAAAGCATTTAGAGGTATATCTGACGGAAGAGCTACCCTAGGTAAATCAAACGGATTACCAAGTGGAACTTATTTCTACATAATCAATTATGTTGATAAAGATGGAAATGGAAATAATAAATCAGGCTACCTGCATTTAATAAATGATTAATAAATGCAGAATACGAAAATGAAAGGTTCTTTTAGAATAATTAAAATTAATAGTATGAAAACAAATTCTATAATAATACTTCTGTTGTTAGTAATGGTGTCTGGTTTTGCTCAACAAGATTCGCAGTATACACATTATATGTATAACACCATTAATATTAATCCAGCTTATGCCGGTAACAGAGGGGTAACAAGTATTTTTGGATTACATCGTACGCAATGGGTTGGCTTAGATGGAGCTCCTACTACAAATGCATTTTCAATTCATTCACCTATACAAAATTCAAGGTTAGGAATTGGAGTGTCATTTGTAAATGATAAAATTGGAGCTTCTGATCAAAATAACATTGCCGCAGATGTGTCCTATACAATCCCAACTTCTGAGGAATACGATTTGTCTTTTGGGATAAAAGTTTCAGCCGATTTATTAAACGTAGACTATACGAAGCTAAATCGTTATGATTTAAATAATCCAAAATTTCAAAACAATATCGATAATGCCTTTTCTCCAAATGTTGGGGCGGGTGTTTACTACCACTCAGATAAATTGTATTTAGGATTCTCGGTTCCCAACTTTTTAAGTGTTAAGCATTTTGATGATAATGATTCCTCAGCTTTTAAAGAGAGATTACATTATTATTTAATGGGAGGTTATGTTTTTGATGTAAGCCCAAGTGTAAAGTTAAAGCCAAGTGTTTTGACTAAAATGGTGTCAGGAGCACCTTTGCAAGTGGATGTGGCTGCTAATGTATTGTTGCAGGAAAAGTTTTCATTAGGTCTTTCCTGGAGATGGGATGCTGCAGCAACAGCAATGGCGGGAATTCAAATTACAGATGGATTACTTGTAGGTTATAGTTATGATTTCGACACTAATAGTCTTAAGAATTATAATTCAGGTTCTCATGAAATATTCTTACGCTTTGAATTATTTAATATTCAAAAGAGAATAATAACTCCAAGATTTTTCTAAAAAAAATTAGCTTATGAAAAAGTATTACATATCAATAGTGCTGTTTAGTTTTTTTGCTTTACAACTCTCAGCACAAGTTAATTCTAAGGATAATAAAGCCGATAAAGAGTATGATAGATTCGCTTATATCGATGCGATTAAGACTTACGAACGTATGTACGAGAGAGGATATAAGTCCCCGGATATGCTATTGAAATTGGCTAACGCCTATTATTTTAATGGAGATTTAGAAAATGCAGCGAAGTACTATAAAGAGTTATTTGCTACAGAAACAATCGTAGCTCCGGAATGTTATTATCGTTATGCACAGTCTTTAAAATCGATTAAAGAATATCAGAAGGCTGATGAAATGATGGCCAGATTCAATAAAGAAAATGGTAATGATTTAAGAGCGAAACTAGCTAATACTCAAAAAGATTATCTGGCAGTTATTAAAAAAAATTCAGGAAGATACCTTATTGAAAATGCCGGAATCAATTCTAAATATTCTGATTATGGTAGTTCTTATTACAACGGAAATCTAATCTTTGCTACTGCCCGTGATACAGGGAATTTTGTAAAACGTATGGATCCCTGGACAGGAGAAGGTTTTACTAATTTATACCAATCAACGATAGATTCAGATGGTTTTTTAACCAATGTGAAAAGAGCTTTTAAAAATCTGAATACTAAGTTTCATGAAGCAACACCAATTTTTACTAAAGATGGTAAAACCGTTTATTTTACCCGAAATAATTATAACAAGGGTAAACGTGGAAATGATACTAAAAAAATTACTTTATTAAAAGTTTATAAAGCGACTTTAAATGGTGATAAATGGGAAAATGTAACCGAATTACCTTTTAACAGTGATAATTACAGTGTGGCACATCCGGCATTAAGTTTTGACGAAAAGACCTTATACTTCGCATCAGATATGCCAGGAACTATAGGACAATCGGATATTTATAAAGTAAGTATTAATGAAGATGGAACCTTTGGGACTCCGGAAAATTTAGGTAAAGGTATTAATACCGAAGGAAGAGAAACCTTTCCTTTTATCACTGAAAAAAACGAGCTTTATTTTGCATCTGATGGTCACCCTGGTTTAGGAGGAATGGATGTTTTTGTTTCTAAGGCCAGACAAGATGGAACTTTTAAGGATGTTTTGAATGTAGGCGAACCTTTAAATAGCTCGAAAGATGATTTTGCATTGCTATTTAATATCAAGACTAAAATTGGTTATGTAACATCAAACAGAGATGGCGGTTTAGGAGGTGACGATATTTATAAAGTTAAAGAAACGAGACCTATTGAATATCCTTGCGAACAATTCTTAGGAGGAACAGTAGTTGATTTAGAAACTCGCGAACCTGTTGCGAATGCTAAAGTAAGCTTGTATGACAGCAGTTATAAATTCTTAAAATCAGCGACAACAAATGCCAAAGGAGAGTTTGATTTTGGAGAAGTTGATTGTGATGCTAAATATTACATTAAAACAGAAAAAGAAGAATACAATACCGATGAAATTTCTACAACAATTGGAGATGCTACTGGAAAAACAATAGTTCCAATTACGATAGAAAAAACACTTAAAAAAGTAACTGTTGGTGATGATATTGCTAAAGCTTTTGGAATCAAAATTATCTATTTCGATTTAAATAAATTCAATATTCGTCCTGATGCGGCTTTAGAATTATCTAAAATTTTGGATGTAATGGTGCAAAATCCAACCATCAAAATTGATATTCGTTCGCATACAGACAGTAGAAATACAGCAGCATATAATGAAAAACTTTCTGAGAGAAGAGCATCTTCAACTATGGAATGGTTAATTCAAAATGGGATTGATAAATCTCGTTTGACTGCTAAAGGATATGGAGAATCTCAATTAGTAAATAAATGTGCTGATGGTGTTGAATGTACAGAAGATGAACATCAGGCCAACAGACGCAGTGAGTTTGTAATTGTTTCTATAAAATAACTAAGTTTTTAGTTAGGTTAGTTTTTGTACGTTATCCTATAACGGGGGTTATATTAGGATAGCATTTTAAACGCACTAATCGATCTTTATGGTCGATTAGTGTTCGTTTAAATAAATACATTAAAAATGTCTGACCAGTTTAAATTAGATTTTATTTCAGAAAGTCCTTTGTAATTGTCAATTTCATCTAAATTTTTAATAGTAAACAGGTCTTGTTCTGCATAAGGGACAAGGCCTTCTTTTTTTAATTTTCGGGCTAGATATTCCTGTTCATACTGTCCTGGAGTAGGAATGAAAAAAGCTTTTTTATTGAGTTTTGCTAAATCCATAATCGAAGTATATCCTGATCTGCAAATAATAATTTCACTTTCGTTTAAGGCTTGTTCCAGTTGACGGCTATGCATGAAATTGAAAAAAGTAACATTCTCTATTTGTTCTTTCTTCTGATCTTTTTCGATTATTCCTTTTACAAAAAGAATCGTTCCATTGTAAAGTTTTATTTCCTGTTTTAATTTTTCTTCTAATAATCCTCTTTGCGGTTCAGGACCGGAAAGAATAATCATTAAATCGTATTTTTTATCTACTTTTTTAGTCTGAATTCTGCTTAGTGGACCAATGTATTTAATGTTGAAATCAGGATTTTTTAAATGACTTAATTCACCGGCTAAGTTGGGTGTGTCAATCGTATCAGGAACCCAGCATTCGGTATATTTTTTTATAATGTTTTGATGTAATAAACTGGTAATCCATGTAGTGTTTCCTGTCATTACATTCAGCTGATGAGTAATAAATACCGATGGTACTTTTTTGCTGAAAACACCTAGTCTGTTGTCAGAGATAATACCGTCGATATCGTGTTTCTTAATCCATTTTTTTACTAATCTTTTTTCTTCTAAAATGGCTTCAATCATTTTTGGACAGTTTTTGAGTAGTTTCCATTTAAAATACTTTCCATTTTTAGCATACTCAATTTCGTAAGAAGGCAGTTCTAAAAATTTTAGATAAGGAAATTCTTTTTTTAATAATTCCAATGCAATTCCGTCAGAAGCAATTATAGGGATGAAATTATTGTCTTGTAAGGCTTTAATAATAGGAATACATCTGGTAGCGTGACCTAAGCCCCAATTTAGAGGTGCTATTAAAATTGTTTTACTAGGAGTGTTTAAGTTCATTTTTCATTCATTTAAATGATAAAAATAACTAAAGAAAATTTTTATCAATTGGCTTATGAATTATCAAACTATTAAGTTATTATTTCCTGATAGAATAATTAGAATATCTGCCTAGTTTTTTAAACAAAAAAAGACACTGCTAAATAACAGTGTCTTTTTGATATTGAGTAAGAAACGTTTAGCTTTCTTTAGTCACTATTTGCATAGTTTCTGTTCCTAATTGTTTCAATAGTACCGTTTTTCCTTCTACTACAGTTTGGGCTGCAGCATCATTAAAGTGTCTAATGGTGTATAAAGTAACATCTTCATTGTAACCCACTTTGAATTTTTTAGATAAAATAGCAAGTAAATCTTTGAAGTTACCAAATTTATCCTCAACACATACTGAGAAGCTAATTGCAGAGTTTTGAATCAGATTTACTTTGATTTTGAATTCATGGAATAAACCAAAAATTTCACTAATGTTTTCTTCCATAATGAATGAAAAATCAATTGAAGAAAGTGAAATTAATAATTGCTCTCTTTTTACAATAAAACAAGGCATAAATGGCTCCAGAGTAGCTCCCTTGCTTACAACAGTTCCTCTTAATAAAGGATTAATAAATGATTTTACATATAAAGGAATTTCCTTTTTTTGTAGTGGTTGTAATGTTTTTGGGTGAATTACAGTTGCTCCGTAAAAAGCTAATTCGATTGCTTCACGGTAAGAAATTTGATTTAACAAACTAGCGTTTTCAAAATATCTTGGGTCAGCATTCATAACTCCGGGAACGTCTTTCCAGATAGTCACACTTTCTGCATTTAAACAATAAGCGAAAATTGCAGCAGTATAATCAGAACCTTCACGGCCTAAAGTAGTAGTAAAGTTGTTTTCGTCAGAACCTAAGAATCCCTGAGTAATGTTAAGGATTTTAGTTTTGATGTTGTTAGCAATATTGCTTTGGGTTAATTCCCAATCTACTTCGGCATCACGGTAATTGTTGTTGGTTTTAATGTAGTTTCGAACATCAATCCACTGTGTTTCAATTCCCATGAAATTCATGTAGTGACTTAAAACAGTTGTAGAAATAATCTCTCCCATACTTACAATTTGGTCATAAACAAAGTTGTAATTAGGAGATTTATTATGAGCTAAGAAATATTCTAAATCAGAAAAATGTTCTTGTACAGCTGCAAAAACACCGTGGTTTTCATCCTCAAATAAATCAAGTAAGATTTGATTGTGGTATTTTTTAATTTCTTGTACAGATGCGTTTAATTCAGCCGATTTGTCAAAATAATTTTTAATAACTACTTCTAATGCGTTAGTAGTTTTTCCCATTGCCGAAACAACTAATAATACATCCTGGTAACCTGCTTTTTGCAAAACGTCATATACGTTTCTTATTCCGGCAGCATCTTTTACAGAAGCTCCACCAAATTTAAATACTTTCATATTTTATGTTTTCTAATATTGTTTTAATCTGTTTTTTAAAAAATCTGCAATTCCCGCCTCGTCCATTTGAGCCACACGCCATTCTTTTAGAACTTTGGCACCGGTTTTTTCATAAAAATCAATCGCTGTTGTATTCCAGTCAAGAACATTCCAGTCAATTCTTTTTACTTCGTCTCTTTTAGCCTGCTTGATAATTTCAGAATATAATGCATAACCTACTCCTTTACCACGCATGCTGTTTTTGACAACTAAATCCTCAAGGTGGATTATTTTTCCTTTCCAGGTTGAATAACGATAATAGTAAAAAGCAATCCCTACAATTTCTGAATTTACTTCGGCAACAAAAACATAAAATAAAGGTTCTGTGCCAAAACCATCCCGGATTAAATCTTCTACTGTTACTTTTACAGCATCAGGCTCTTTTTCAAAATCAGCTAATTCCTGAATAAGGTTTAGAACAGCCGTCATATCCTCTTTTACACCTTTTCTAATATTCATAAATTCGTATTATTCGGGTTAAAAATTAACAATAAGGCTTTTTTAAATTCTTTTGAACTGCAAATCCTTAGCAAATATACAATACTGTAAAACTAAGTAAGTTTTATTGAGTCATTATCACAAAAAAAACGATATTTGTGACTTCAAATTAAAATTCAATCGATTTCGTAATGGAAGAAAGCAGTAAAACTTTAGGAGAGTTTATTATTGAAAATCAAAATGCATTTCAATATTCATCAGGTGAATTATCCCGAATAATCAATTCAATTCGTTTAGCAGCTAAAGTAGTTAGTTACAAAGTAAACAAAGCAGGATTAGTTGATATTACCGGAGCAGCTGGTGAGCAAAATATTCAGGGAGAAGATCAGCAAAAATTAGATGTTTATGCTAATGAGGTTTTTATTCAGACTTTAAAAAACCGCGAAATTGTTTGCGGAATTGCTTCAGAGGAAAATGATGATTTTATTACTGTTGAAGGAAAAGATAAGAGTCACAAGAACAAATATGTGGTTTTGATGGATCCTTTAGACGGATCATCAAATATTGATGTAAATGTTTCGGTAGGAACCGTTTTTTCGGTTTATAGAAGAGTCACTCCTGTAGGAACTCCGGTTACTATTGAAGATTTTTTACAACCGGGAACTATGCAGGTAGCTGCAGGATATGTAATTTATGGAACATCGACCATGTTAGTTTATACAACAGGTCATGGTGTGAATGGGTTTACATTAAATCCGGCAATTGGAACTTTTTATCTTTCGCATCCTGATATGAAGTTTACTAAAGACGGAAGTATTTATTCGGTTAACGAAGGAAATTATATTCAGTTTCCACAAGGAGTTAAAGATTATATTAAATATTGTCAGTCTGAAGAAGGAGACAGGCCGTACACTTCAAGATATATTGGTAGTTTAGTTTCTGATATTCATAGAAATATGATTAAAGGCGGAATCTATATTTATCCAACGAGTTCAAAAGCGCCTAAAGGAAAATTGAGATTATTGTACGAATGTAATCCAATGGCTTTTATTGCGGAGCAAGCCGGAGGAAAAGCTTCTGATGGATTTAAAAGAATTATGGAAATTAAACCAACTGAATTGCATGAGCGTGTGCCGTTTTTCTGTGGAAGTTATAACATGGTAACTAAGGCAGAAGAATTTATGCTTAAAGCTGGTAAATAATTTTAGAAATAGATACGAACAAAAAAGCTCTTGAGAAATCAAGAGCTTTTTAATATGAAAACAAATAGGATTATTTGTGCATATTTTGCATTTCGTAAGCAAAAGTGTCAAAATCAACTTTTTTGTCTACTAATGATAATGCTTTTGCAATAATATAATTAACGTTACCAGGTGTAAATCCTAAACCGATAGCAATTTTCTTTAAAACGACTTCTTGTTTATCTCCTAATTGATGATCTACGTGAACCATTCTGGCTAAATCATACAAACGATCAATTCTTTGAGTGTACAAATAAGGAGGATTAATAGGGTAAATTGCAGGATTTTCTAAAATCTCTTCGTATTCTGAAGGAGCAATTTCAAGTTTTGTAGCTAATTTATCTAAGAAGTTTTTTTCTTCAGCAGATACAATACCATCAGCTAGAGCAACGCGAACAATCGCAGAAAAATGACCTTTATTTCTTTGTTTAAATTCGCTATCAAATAAATCTGAAAATGACATAATTATTGTGTTTTTTATTGGGCAAATATAGTTGAATTTTTAAATTTTTAATTTCCTTTTAAATTTAATTTAACGAGATGTTATAAATAATACAAATGCTCATTTTGTCTTAGTATAAAGCTTTGTGATGCTGATAATTTGTTCCAATGATTTATGGAATTGAATGGAGAGGTTTCAAAATTAATCGTAAGTTTACACTACTGTATTAAACAAATTAGTATAATGATGTCCCAATTTTTAACCTACTTTCAATTAGGATTAAAACATATTTTAAATATCTATTCCTACGATCATATTTTGTTTTTAATTGCATTGGCAATTCCGCTTACTTTTAAAGACTGGAAACGAATTTTACTTTTAGTAACCACATTTACCGTCGGTCATACTGTTGCTTTATTGTTAACTATTTACGGAATTATTGCTGTAAAAGTAGCTGTGGTTGAATTGTTAATTCCGTTTACAATTTTGATAGTTGCTTTATTTCATCTGTTTACCGCAGGAAAATCGGCTAAGAAAGAAAGTATCAATTTAGTTTTCTTTATTACACTTTTCTTTGGAATTATTCATGGACTTGGATTTTTAAAATATTTTAAATCGATACATCGTGGAAACGCAATGTCTGAATTATTAGCGGTATTAGAACTTGCTTTGGGAATCGAAGCGGGACAATTGGTTGTAGTTCTGGTAGCTTTGATTTTATCTTATATTGTTCAAACGGTTTTTAGATTTTCTAAAAGAGATTGGACTTTGGTTATGTCAGCATTTATTATTGGAGTAGTTTTGCCTATTATTATGGGGAATAAAATTTGGTTAAGATAATTATGGAACAAAGAAAATTAAATAAATACGATAAAGCTTATCTCCGTATTGCTAAAGAATGGGGACTTTTGTCATACTGTAAAAGAAAACAAGTAGGGGCAATTATTGTAAAAGACCGAATGATTATTTCTGACGGTTATAATGGTACACCATCAGGTTTTGATAATTGCTGCGAAGATGAGGAAGGTTTAACAAGATGGGATGTTTTACACGCCGAAGCCAATGCAATTCTTAAAGTAGCACGGTCAACGCAATCTTGTGAAGGCGCTACGTTGTATATTACGCTTTCGCCTTGCAAAGAATGTAGTAAGTTGATTCATCAATCAGGAATTAAAAGAGTGGTGTATCAAAACGGATATCGTGATGATTCAGGAATTGAATTTCTAAAAAAAGCAGGTGTAATTGTGGATCATATTCCGGAATTAGAAGAATAAAGTGAAAATAAATTATAAATACATACCGATATATATTAGTATCGTTCTGGCAATAGGAATATTCATTGGTGGATCGTTGAGTTTTTCAAGTCAGGATGAGCTTTTGACTAATAATTATTCTAAAGAAAAACTCAATCAGTTAATTGATTTTATAGACAGTGAATATGTTGATGAACTCGATACAGATTCTATTGTCAATAATACGGTTGATAATATTCTGGCGCAATTAGATCCGCATTCGGTTTATATTCCGCCGAGTGAACAGGTTGAAGTTACCGAAAATATGAAAGGCGATTTCGTAGGCATTGGTGTGCGTTTTTATATTTTTAAAGATACGGTTGCGATCATTCAGTCTATAGAAAATGGTCCTTCGGCAAAAGCAGGAATTAAAGCCGGAGACCGAATTTTGTATGCTGATGGAACAAAATTATTCGGACGAAAATTACCAACGGATTCTTTGTTTAATAAGCTAAAAGGAAAAGAAGGTTCGGAAGTAGAACTTACTATTTATCGAAAACCAGAAAAAGAAAAAATAAAATTCAAAATAAAACGTGGTGTTGTTCCGCTTAAAAGTGTTGATGTAGGATTGATGCTGAATTCGTCTACAGCTTATATTAAAATCAACCGATTTGCCGAAACTACTTATCGCGAATTTAAATCTAATTTGACTCGTTTGAAAAAACAAGGAGCAACATCTTTAGTGATTGATCTTCGTGATAATGGCGGCGGCTATATGGAAGAAGCCATTGCTATTGCTGACGAATTATTGGCAAACAAACAATTGATCGTTTTTACAAAAAATAAAAAAGGAAGAATTGAAAAAACCTATGCTACAAAAAAAGGTGATTTTGAAACGGGTAGATTGTTTGTTTTGATTAACGAAAATTCGGCTTCAGCAAGTGAAATTCTGGCAGGAGCGATTCAGGATAATGACAGAGGGACTATTGTAGGACGCCGTTCTTTTGGTAAAGGTTTAGTGCAACGCGAAATGGATTTTGAAGATGGTTCGGCGGTTCGTTTGACCGTAGCTCGTTATTATACACCAACAGGGAGATCGATTCAAAAACCTTATGTTAAAGGAACAGAACAATACTTTCAAGAATCGGAATTGCGTTTTAAAAATGGCGAATTGTATGATAAAGACAGCATAAAAATAGCGGACACTTTAAAGTTTAAAACTCCCAAGGGCAGAATTGTTTATGGCGGAGGCGGAATTGTTCCTGACGTTTTTGTGCCAATTGAATTTGAAAGGTCGAATGAAGCAGTTGCTTATCTAATGGAATCTGGAATTGTAGGTAATTTCGTTTTCGAACAATTGGATAAACATCGAAATATTTTTAAAAATCTTTCGTTTAAAGAGTTTCTAACTAAGATGAATGCAACGGATGTGTATTTTAATCTTTTCGAAAAGTTGCTTTCTAAACATGTTAAGGAAATTCAATTAAGAAAGAGCAAACAAGTAGTTAAACGTTATCTTAATGCTGAATTTGCTAAACAATTATATGGTGAAAAGGCTTATTATGATATTGTTTTAAAAGAGGATGTGATGCTTAATAAAATTTTAAATAAAAAATAAGTATGAAAAAGTTATTTCGTTTTGGTTGTATAATTGGTTTGTTGGCTTTTTGTTTTTCATGTGCTACAATGAAAAATAAAAATGAGGTTCAGGGGAATGTTGAATCAGTTGAATTTGGAAAAGACGGTTATACTGCAACAGTGAAAACGGCTAAAAACGATATTTATTTGGCGACAATAAGTATTATTAATCTTGGCGGACCGCAAAATTATAAAGTTTTTAGAACAGGAGATCAGGTTTCTTTAAAAGGAGAAATTTGGAAAACCGATACTGAAAAACATATAAAAGTAACCGAAATTCTATCGGCTAAATAATAATAAAAGTTTAATCCATTAAGGAATTAAGAAAATTTAGCCAGAATGCTTAATAAACTTAATTCCTTAATGGTTTTATATTTCTTATTTTGTTTATCGGGTACTGTCGTGAGCGTGAGTTTGCGTGCCATTATTCCATAAAGTAAGAATATCAGTAGCAACGGCAGCGCCACTTCCGGCAGCAATAGCAAGTTGGCTTCTCCATCCAGCTAAGGTTCCAATAACATAAATGCCTTCAGCAACTTTATGATCGTTATTTTGTAATTGTATTCTTTGTTTTTCAGGAAGTGCTTTTTGATGCGGAATTACATATTGCATTAATCCTTCGATTGCAAAAGTATTGGCTGATCCAATTCCTACTACAACAGCTTTAGTTTTATAGCTGTTTTTATTGGTAGTAATAACAAAATTAGGTGCTTCTCCTTCAATACGAAGCACTTTTTCGTTTTCAATTTGTGTAATGTGAGGATAAACTTCGTTTAAGTGTTCAATGCTTTCGCTAAGTAATTCAGAACCTAGTTTTCCCGGAGCTATTCCGTAAGCATTGTTGAATAATGCGTCTTGAAGTGATGAAGATTTTTGGTGCGAAAAAATTCCGATTTTTTTATCGCTTACAAAGCTTTTGTTTTTGGCTGAGCCAAGAACTAAGGCGCATGACATTCCGGAAACTCCGCCACCAATAATGAGTACGTCAAACATCTGGTTTATTGTTTATCGTTCATTTTGTCTTCTATCTTTTTAGATATTCTAAAAATTACTAGAATTAGGATAGCACAACAAGAAGCAGCGATACCAATAAAAGCTACTGCATTGTCTCCTCCAAAAAGATTATTGAAATCTAATTGAGTAATGTTGAAGATGACAAGTGCTGCTGCTATAAACACTAATGTGTTGGTGAAAATTTTCATGATATTTATTTTGACTTGTAGTTTTATAAAGGAATCTATATTAAATGTAAAAAATTCAGATAGTTGCTACAGACTAAATTAGGGTGTAAAATTATAAAAAATATATTTAGAGCAATAGCCCTTTAACATAAGGCGCTTATAATTTAACAGCCTGAAAGGGAATTGTTAAAGTATGTTTTTGATTTTTAACTATTTGAGGTCTAAATGGCGGTTTTTTGTTGTAAGATATAGTCTGTTTTTTCTCAAAAAAAGCGGCTATTTTTAATTAAAGTAGGTATAAAAGAAGCTCTGCTTGAAAGATGAGGTTTCGTTTGATTATCTTTGCAGTTATAAATTATACTAGCATAACCCATGTTTCAATTAGGAAAAACCATCGTTTCAGAAGATATTTTAGAAAAAGAATTTGTTTGTAATTTATCAGCTTGTCATGGTGCTTGTTGCGTTGATGGCGATGCCGGAGCGCCATTGAATGAAGAGGAAACTAAAATTCTGGAAGAAATATATCCTAAGGTAAAACCTTTTTTACGCAAAGAAGGAATTGAGGCTATCGAAGCTCAGGGAACCTGGGTGAAAGGTACTGATGGTGATCTTGAAACAACCTTGATTGATAATAAGGATTGTGCTTATGTGATTTTTGATGGTAAAACCGCGCTTTGTGGTATTGAGCAGGCCTATAATCAAGGAATTGTAGACTGGAAAAAACCGGTTTCTTGTCATTTGTATCCTATTCGTGTAAAAGATTTCACTGAGTTTGCAGCGGTCAATTATGATAAGTGGGATATTTGTGATGATGCCTGTTCTTTAGGTAAGGAATTAGAGGTTCCGGTGTATAAATTTGTCAAAGAAGCCTTGGTTAGAAGGTTTGGAGAAGACTGGTATGCTGAGCTCGAAATTGTAGCTCGGGAATGGAAAAAAGTGAAGTCAAAATAAACTGTTTTTTTCTTGTTTCGCATTGTTTTAATTCTATATTCTAAGGGGTTTTTACAACGTTTTCGAATTTTTAATTGTTTGATATATAGTTAGTTGTTTTAGTTTTATTGTGGCGCTGTGTTTTTGGTCTTTGTTAAAAACTACAAGCTATTGTGAATAAGTTTGGCTTTTAATTTCGGCAATATTTCACAATCTTTGTAAAGCTTCAAAAAGCAAAAATCTTCCTTAAATCTCATAAAAATAAAATAACAATGTCGCAAGTAGAACCTATTTTACAAGAGAATAAAAATCGTTTCGTAATATTTCCTATAAAACACCATGATATCTGGGAATGGTATAAAAAGATGGAGGCTAGTTTCTGGACAGCTGAAGAAATCGATTTGTCTCAGGATTTACATGATTGGAACAATAAATTAAATTCAGATGAGAAATATTTCATCAAACATATTTTGGCATTTTTTGCTGCTTCTGATGGAATTGTAAACGAAAATTTAGCTGAAAACTTTGTAAACGAAGTGCAATATGCTGAAGCTAAATTTTTCTATGGTTTCCAAATCATGATGGAAAATATTCATAGTGAAACTTATTCGCTTTTAATTGATACTTATGTAAAAGACGAAAAAGAAAAAGACGAATTATTTAATGCTTTAGATGTTTTTCCAGCTATTAGAAAAAAAGCAGACTGGGCTTTAAGATGGATCGAATCTGATTCTTTTGCTGAAAGACTAATTGCTTTTGCAGCCGTAGAAGGAATTTTCTTTTCAGGCGCATTCTGTTCTATTTACTGGTTGAAAAAACGTGGTTTAATGCCAGGATTGACTTTTTCTAACGAATTGATTTCTCGTGACGAAGGAGTTCACTGTGATTTTGCGGTGCATTTGCATAATCACCACTTAATTAATAAGGTACCAAAAGACAGAATCAAAGAAATTATTGTTGATGCTTTAAATATCGAAAGAGAATTTATTACTGAATCACTTCCTGTAAGTTTGATTGGTATGAATGCCGGTTTGATGACACAATATTTAGAATTTGTTACCGATAGATTATTAGTAGAATTAGGATGCGAAAGAGTGTATAACACTGCAAATCCATTTGATTTTATGGATATGATTTCGCTTCAGGGAAAAACTAATTTCTTTGAGAAAAAAGTTTCCGAATATCAAAAAGCAGGAGTTTTAAACAGTGGAAAAGCGAATGATTCTGACGCTCAGGAAATTTCATTCGATGCTGATTTTTAATATTCGATGCTAAAATAATACTCGTTTTCGAGCAAAATAATAAAGCTTTACCGCTTTACGCCCACGGGCAAAACAAAGATTACAAATAACCAAAAACAGTGAAGGGATTTTCTGTTTTAAAAAACAAAAACTTATGTACGTAGTAAAAAGAGATGGCCATAAAGAGCCGGTAATGTTCGACAAAATCACAGAAAGAATTAAAAAACTTTGCTATGGTTTAAATGATTTAGTAGATGCCGTAAAAGTGGCAATGCGAGTGATTGAAGGATTATACGATGGAGTTTCTACGTCTGAGTTAGATAATTTAGCTGCTGAAACTGCGGCTTCGATGACAATTGCGCATCCGGATTATGCTCAGTTAGCAGCGAGAATTGCAATTTCAAATTTGCATTCGAATACAAAAAAATCATTTTCGGAAACTATGACCGAAATGTATCATTATGTGAATCCAAGAAACGGACAGGATGCACCATTAATCTCGGATGAAGTATTTAAAGTAATTCAGGAAAATGCTGCTTTTTTAGATTCTCACATTATTTATACAAGAGATTTTAATTATGATTATTTTGGTTTCAAAACATTAGAGCGTTCTTATTTGTTAAGAATAAACGGGAAAATTGTTGAAAGACCACAACATATGTTAATGCGTGTTGCTGTAGGGATTCATTTAGATGACTTACAGGCAGTTTTAGAAACTTATGATTTAATGTCTAAAAAGTTCTTTACGCATGCTACTCCTACGTTATTCAACGCAGGAACCCCAAAACCTCAAATGTCTTCTTGTTTCCTTTTAGCAATGCAGGATGATAGTATTGATGGTATTTACGATACTTTGAAACAAACGGCTAAAATCTCGCAATCAGCGGGAGGAATTGGGCTTTCTATTCATAATGTTAGAGCTACAGGTTCTTACATTCGTGGAACAAACGGAACTTCAAACGGAATTGTTCCAATGTTGAGAGTATTTAACGATACGGCTCGTTATGTAGATCAGGGTGGTGGAAAACGTAAAGGTAGTTTTGCGATTTACATCGAAACATGGCATGCTGATATTTTCGAATTCTTAGACTTGAAAAAGAATACCGGAAAAGAAGAAATGCGTGCGAGAGATTTATTCTTCGCAATGTGGACTTCTGATTTGTTTATGAAACGTGTACAGGAAGATGGTGCCTGGACTTTAATGTGTCCTAACGAATGTCCTGGATTGTATGATGTGTACGGAGACGAATTTGAAGCAATGTACACAGATTATGAAGCAAAAGGAAAAGGTAGAAAAACCATCCGTGCACGTGAATTATGGGAGAAAATCCTGGAATCTCAAATAGAGACTGGAACTCCATATATGTTGTACAAAGATTCAGTTAACCGTAAATCAAACCAAAAGAATTTAGGAGTTATTCGTTCGTCTAACTTGTGTACTGAGATTATGGAGTACACTTCTAAGGATGAAATTGCGGTTTGTAACCTTGCTTCGCTTTCATTACCAATGTTTGTAGAGAATGGTAAATTTGATCATGAAGCGTTGTTTAATGTTACAAAACGTGTTACCAGAAACCTGAACAAAGTAATTGATAGAAATTACTACCCGGTTCAGGAAGCTGAAAATTCTAACTTACGTCACCGTCCGGTTGGTTTAGGAGTACAAGGGTTAGCAGATGCTTTCATCATGTTGCGTATGCCGTTTACAAGTGAAGAAGCTAAAAAACTGAATCAGGAAATTTTTGAAACATTATATTTTGCTGCCGTGACTGCTTCTATGGAAATGGCCAAAGAAGAAGGACCATATTCAACTTACGAAGGTTCTCCAATTTCTAAAGGAGAATTCCAGCATAACTTATGGGGACTAAACGACGATGATTTATCAGGTCGTTGGGATTGGGCTTCATTAAGAAAAGAAGTATTGGAGCATGGAGTTCGTAACTCTTTATTAGTTGCACCAATGCCTACGGCTTCTACTTCTCAGATTTTAGGAAATAATGAGGCATTCGAACCATATACTTCAAATATTTATACGCGTCGTGTATTATCAGGAGAGTTTATCGTAGTGAACAAGCATTTATTACATGATTTAGTAGAGCGCGGATTATGGAACGAAAGTTTGAAACAGGAAATCATGCGTCATAACGGATCGGTTCAAAATATCGATGTGATTCCGCAGGATTTGAAAGAATTGTATAAAACGGTTTGGGAAATGTCAATGAAAGATATTATTGATATGTCTCGTCAAAGAGGATATTTTATTGACCAGTCACAATCATTGAACTTGTTTATGCAGGATGCTAATTATGCTAAATTAACTTCGATGCACTTCTACGCTTGGCAATCAGGATTGAAAACAGGAATGTATTATTTAAGAACAAAATCGGCAGTAGATGCGATTAAGTTCACATTGAATAATGACAAGAAATCAGAAACTCCTGCTGCAGCTAATGAAGAAATAAAAACAGAAGCAATAGATATTGAAGATTACAAAAAGATGATTTTACAGGCACAGGCTGGTGGTCCAGAGGATTGCGAAATGTGTGGAGCGTAATTTTATTTAAGATTTTAGATATTTTAAAAAGCAGTTATCATTACGATAGCTGCTTTTTTTATGAATTTCAATTAAATGAGTTTTGGGAAGTGGGAATTTAGTAAGATGAATTTATTAATGATTCCTTACATTTGAGATAGTTGATTTTTAATGCTAAAAACTATCGTTATGAAAAATGAAGAATTTATAATAACAGAGGATTTGCAGGCAACACAGTCTCAGCGTTTTTTTAACCTTAGTATCGATGTAATTTTTATTTATATTTTGGTTCTCAGTTTAGGTACAACTATTATTTTGATTGCTTTAGCGGTAGATAATTTTGCTTTATCTAATTATGTAGCTAATTTAACTGCTGTTGAAATTGGCTTTTACAGCTTAATAGTTGCTTTTTTATATTACTACATTACCGAAGTATATTTTTCTCGTACTATAGCTAAATTATTAACGCATACTGTTGTTGTTAATGCAAATGGATTGAAGCCGTCTAAAAAAAGCATTTTTATCCGAACATGTTGTCGTTTTATTCCTTTTGAAGCATTTACTTTTTTATATGGTCCAAAAGGCTGGCATGATGCTTTTTCGAGAACTTATGTAGTTAAAAGGCGGGAGTTAATTAAAAAAAGAAAAGAGCAAAATTCGTTTGAAACAGTTGCTCCATTGTAAAAAAAGCCCTGATTGAGATTAATCAATTCAGGGCTTTCTCGTAAAAAACTATTAAGCAAGAATTGTTTTCTCTTACAGTAGTTCTCTATTGTTTCTAATTTCTTAGATAACTCAGATTATTTGTTTTAATAATGTGTTCTGGTTTTTATTGCTTTGTAAATTTAGTTACTTGGTTTTTAATTCTTAAATAGTTCGGATTGTTAAGTAAAATGAATTTTAATTTGATATTTTTGAAGATGTTTTTTCTGGTAAGTTGTAGAAAAGTAATTTTTGAAAGTAAAAAGTATGGAAAATTTAGATAAGACCGATTTAGAAATATTAAAACAGCTTCAGGCCAATTCGAATATTACTACAAAAGAGATAGCTGCAAAGTTATTTTTAACTGTAACTCCTGTTTATGAACGAATTAAAAGATTAGAGCGGGAAGGATATATTACAAAATATGTAGCCTTATTAGATAAGAAAAAACTAAATCTTGGAATGACTGTTTTTTGTAATATCAGATTAAAAGAGCACGCCAGAAATATAGGAAGTAATTTTGTCAAAGATATTGTGGCGCTTCCTGAGATTATAGAATGTTATAATATTGCGGGAGATTATGATTTTATGCTTAAAATTCTGGTTGCCGATATGACAAGTTATCAGGATTTTGTAATGAATAAATTATCAACCATTGAAAATATCGGGAATACCCAAAGTATTTTTGTGATGGGCGAAATTAAACACAGTACAGAACTAAGTTTTTAAAAGAATAATTCCAGTTACTTTTTGGTTTAAAAAACAACTGGAATTATTTAAAATTATACGTTTGCTAAAAAAGCATCAATCCATTTAGATTTTGATTTAAAAACTTCGTTAAGTACGAGTGCTAATCGCACGCCGCCTTTTTGTAGTTGTTTTTGAACAGTTGGGAAATTTTCATAGCTGTATTTATAACCTAACTTTTCATCTGCCTGAACGCCATCGTAAATAGATAAAGCTAATTGTCTTGATTCGTATATCCAGTCTAGTAAATTTCCTTTTTCGATTTCTTCAATTTGAGTTTTTGATAAAGAGCTGTTGTTTTCTGAAAGTTCAGTGTAACTCATTTGATAATCATCAATCATATCTGAATCCCAAACGCGGTGCAAATTAGAATTTTGCCCAAACCATTTTACACTAATGGTATTTCCTCCTTTATCTGCAGTGTTGCCAACATGCAAAGGCATGTGTAAATCGCCCATAAAGTGAATTAGCATTTTTAATGCAAATGCTTTTTCTTCTTTAGTTGTAGTTTTTGATCGAATGTTTAGTATACAGGTTTTAATTCCCTGCAAAATATCGCCTTCAGGATTTATTGGGTCTTCTTTATATTTTTTATTTCCAACAAAGTTTACATAATGCCAGGTTCCGTATTTGTCATATTGTTTGTCACTTTTAATATCATCTGCGTAGACAGAAACAGTTGCAATAGTGGTGTTGTCTAATAAAGTGTTTATTTTTTTTAATGTTTTATTAGATACATAATTAGAGGCAATTTCGCCCACAGTTCTATGTCCTGTTTTTCCCCAATTTGGACTGGAATAAACGGTAAAATTTAAGCTGATAATTGCTAAAAGGAGTAATTTTTTCATGCTCTTTTTTTGAATTTTAAAAATGAACAACTAAGAAAAGGAAAATTAAAAAGCAATGAATTAAGCCATTGTATTTAAAAGGTTATGTTTTTTAGCTTTTAAAAGCTTTTTGTTAACCTGGTTAATTTTTAGTTAATGATTTGGGTTTGTTTTTATAAAAGTAAGATAACTCGCGCTCTAGCTGTAATTTCTAGTTTTACAGCTCAAATTTAACTAAAAAAGTAATGAAGAAAATTGTACTAATTGCGGTATTAAGCTTGATAAGTTTGGCTAATATATATTCGCAAAATAAGAAATTAATTTCAGGAAATATTAAAGATGAAAAACAAAATCCTCTAATTGGTGTTTCTGTAGTAGTAGAAGGAACTAATGAGGGCGGAATTACAAACGGAGAAGGAAGTTTTCAGTTTAGTACAACTAAAAAACAAGGAACATTATTAGTTTCTATTATTGGTTATGTGTCAAAAAAAGTGGCTTTCGATGCAAATAATTCAAATACGATTGAGATTACTTTAGAAGATTCTTCTTTAGATTTAGAAGAAGTACAGGTGTTTTCATCCAGAGCTGTAGACAGAAAAACGCCTGTGGCAGTTTCAACTATAAAAAAACAGGATATTGAAGAAAAATTAGGGAATCAGGAATTTGTTGAAATCTTAAAATCAGTTCCAGGAGTTTACGCGAGTAGAGAAGGAGGAGGATTTGGAGATGGAGAAGTTACTTTGAGAGGATTTAACTCAGAGAATGTTGCGGTTTTGATCAATGGAATTCCGGTGAACGATATGGAAGGTGGACGAGTTTACTGGTCTAACTGGACTGGTTTAGGGAGTGTTACTTCGTCAATTCAGGTGCAAAGAGGTTTAGGAGCATCTAAGGTGGCTGTTCCGTCTATTGGAGGAACGATAAATACAATTACTGATAATACAGATACTGAAGAAGGTGGTCAGGTGAGCTACACTACAGGAAATAATAATTATCAAAAAGTAGGAGTAAAACTTTCTACTGGATTAATGAATAATGGATTTGCAGCAACTGTTTATGCTGATAAAATTTCAGGTGACGGATTTGTTGATGGAACTCCATTTGAAGGAGTTTCTTATTTTGCCAGTATTTCTAAAAGAATTAATGATAATCATAAATTAGTTTTTACTGCAACTGGAGCAACACAAAGACACGGACAACGTTTTGAGCGTTTAGCTATTCAGGATTATAGAACAAGCGATAGAGGTGTGAAATTAAATAAAGGTTGGGGATATAAAAATGGACAATTGTTCGCGCTAAGTGAAAACTTTTTCAACAAGCCTTTAATCTCAATAAATCATTACTGGAGGATAAATGATAATAACAAAATCTCAACTGCAGTTTATTATTCTTCAGGAAAAGGAGGAGTGAATTTTGAAGATGGAGCTGATAAAGGAAAATTGACAGGGCCTAATTCTTACCGTTTTGGAGAATTTGGACCTGTTGATGTAGATCGAGTTGTTGCCGAAAATATGGCTAATGGCGAGTCGACTGCGATTATTCAAACTACTGCTAATGACCATATTTGGCTTGGAGCAATTAGTACCTGGAATAGCCGAATTAATGATCACTTTACTTTTATAGGAGGTTTAGATTATCGTTATTATAAAGGAATCAAGTATAAAAAAGTGGATGATTTATTAGGAGGTCAGTTTTATAAAGATAACAGTGATGTAAATAATCCTAATAATGCTGCGAGAGTAGGAGATAAAATAGGATACTACAATGACGCTTTTGTAAACTGGTATGGTAGTTTTGCGCAATTAGAATATGATAAAGATGATTTTTCTGCTTTTGTTGCTTTAAATGGTTCGAATACAACTTACAGAAGAGTAGATTATTTTAGAAAATTAAGTACTGATCCAACTCGTGAAACAGATAATGTAAACTTCATTGGGTACGGAGCTAAAGCAGGAGCTAATTATCGTTTAAACGAATACAATAATATTTTTGCTAACGTTGGATATTTCGAAAGAGCACCTTATTTCTCAGCAGTTTGGGCAAATAATAATAATGATCAAACGAATAAAGATGCCGAAAATCAAAAAATTACCAGTATCGAATTAGGTTATGGATTACGTCTTCCAAAATTTGCAGCTAATGTGAATTTATACTACACACAATGGAATGACAGAACACAAACAGATACAAGAACTGCTTTGAATGTTACAACCAATGAGGTTGAAACTGTTTTTACCAATATTTTAGGTGTAGACGCTTTACATCAGGGTGTTGAGGTTGATTTTGAATATCGTCCATTGACTGGTCTTTCTTTTACAGGAATGCTTTCATTAGGAGACTGGAAATGGAAAAACGATGTTACTGCTGTAATTACCGATTCAGATCAAAATGTAATAAGCAACCTGAATTTATTTATTAAAGATCTTCCTGTAGGACGTTCGGCTCAAACAACAGCTGCTTTAGGAGCAAGATATTTTGTCACTCCAAAAACAAGTTTCAGTGTAGATTATAATTATTATGACAGATATTATGCTGATTTCAATCCGAGTAATCGTACATCACCAGGTGTAGATCCTTGGAAAGTACCTAGCTTCCATTTGTTTGATGCTTCTTTGTTACACAAATTCAAAATTTTGAATTTGGATGCTAAAGTAATTGCACGTATGAATAATGTATTCAATACAGAATTTATTACCAGAGCTAATGATAATGACGGAACGGCTCAGGGAGCAACGGTATTTTATGGCCCAGGAAGAACGTTTAGTATCAGTTCAATTATTAATTTCTAATATAAATTATTATGAAAAATCTAAAATATTTATTGCTTTCTCTTTCGATAGGATTGCTTTCATGCGAAAGTGAATTAGAAAAAACCTATGACGAATTAGGAAATATTCCAAGTCCTATAAAGACTGATTTGAAATATACTCTTGTAGATGCTGATTATGCAGCAATTGATCCAACATCTAAAACGGATGATTATGAAAAGTACAAAGGAATTCCGTCTGAAGAAGATGCTATTGCAAAAATTCCGGCTATTATTCTAAATAAATTAGTTCGTGTTGAAGGAGCTATTGCAGCTGTTAATTTCAATATGTATCGCCCGACTGCAACAATTACAGCTACAACAACTTATGAAGTCTCTGATGATGATTATGCAAGTCAGGGAGGAAATATAGCTAGATTTAAAAATTTTTCTACCGAAGCTGATATTGTGAGATTTCTAAAAGCCAAGTTTCCGGCAGCGGTTAAAGGAAATGTAATTAAGTTATCGTATAACTACAATGTTTCAAGTGTAGCTACTCCTATGACTAAGAGTTTTTTATTGAATAGCAGTTTAACTTGGGAATCCACATTTACGTTGTCTGCAGCCAATTATACAACTTTAGGACAATCATTTGCTAATTTTTCAGATAAGGCCGTTGCCGAAAAACGAATTGCAATTTACTTGAAATCTACCGAAAAACCATTCGCTAATGCCGGAGATATTCAGTCAGTAATATATGTTTATTCGTATGTACCTACAGGTGGAAGTAGAATAAATGAAGATACCTTATTGCAATATCAATATGATGGAAACGAATGGAAAGTAATTCCTTTGACAACGCCACAAACACTTAATTTTAAATTTAAAAACGGAGTTTGGGTTTCTAACAATATAATCAAATACACATTTGTAGCTGCCGATTATACAGCTGCAGCTACAGGATTAGCATCAGAAACAACTTTAGTAAATCAAGTTGCTAACTTAACTAGTTTTGGAAACTTCAGCAGAACCAGCGGAACAACTGGTTGGAGTGATGACGCTATGTTAAAAGCTTTTAATGTCGTTTTAAAGAAAAATTTCCCAGATGCTCAAGTAGATCAGGAATTTTTGTTGACCGTAAATGTTTATAGAGGTTCATCAACTACTGAGAATTTTACAGTTGTATTGGATACTAATAAAAATTATATTTATTTAAAAGAATAGTTTTTTTAAATAATAAATTTTCAATTCGGGTTATTAGTTTTGGTTTTAAACTAAAATTAGTAACCCGAATTTTTTATTATCCTAATAATTCTTGTTCTCGAAAAATCCTAAAATAAAATGTATTTTTGGGTTCTAAAATCATAAATCTACAATCTGAAATCAAAATGAACTGGGAACAACTTTTATCTTTAAAAAAACAAGGCGATACAGGCAAAAGATTACGAATAGAGCAGGACGAAACCCGATTAGGTTTTGAAGTAGATTATGATCGTATTATTTTTTCGGCTGCTTTTAGAAGTTTACAGGATAAAACTCAGGTGATACCGCTTTCTAAAATTGATTTTGTGCATACCCGATTAACACATAGTTTAGAAGTTTCGGTTGTAGGGCGTTCTTTAGGTCGTCTGGTTGGGAAAAAAATTATTGAAAAATATCCTCACTTACAAGAAGTTCATGGCTTTCAAATGAACGATTTTGGTGCAATTGTGGCTACGGCTTCTTTAGCGCACGATATTGGGAATCCGCCGTTTGGACATTCGGGAGAAAAAGCTATTGGCGAATATTTCTCCATTGGTAAAGGGAAAAAATATCAGGAACATGTAACGCCAAAACAATGGCAGGATTTAGTAGATTTTGAAGGAAATGCCAATGGATTTGCTGTTCTTTCAAGTTCTCGCCCGGGAGTTGCGGGAGGAATTCGATTAACGTATGCTACTCTTGGTGCTTTTATGAAATATCCAAAAGAGAGTTTGCCTAAGAAACCAACAGCTAATATTGCAGATAAAAAATACGGTTTTTTTCAATCGGATGCAGCCTTTTTTCAAGAAGTAGCTCAGGAATTGGGATTAATCCCAAATAAAACAGGAGATGATATTGGTTTTGAAAGACATCCTTTGGCTTATTTAGTCGAAGCTGCCGATGATATTTGCTATACCATTATCGATTTTGAAGACGGAATTAATTTAGGATTAGTATCTGAAGATTTTGCTTTAGAATACCTGATTAAATTAGTAAAAGACAATATTGATTCTTCCAAATATAATTTGTTAACGACTAAGGAAGACCGAATTAGTTATTTGAGAGCTTTGGCAATAGGTAGCTTAATTAATGATGCAGTAAGGATTTTTATCGAAAATGAAGAAGTAATTTTAGAAGGAAAATTTCCTTTTGCCTTGATGGATAAAAGTAAATACAAGGCACAAATGGATGATATTATCAAAATTAGTATTGATAAAATTTACCAAAGCCGTGAGGTAATCGAAAAAGAGTTAGTAGGTTATCAGATTATCCAAACCTTGCTGGATAAATTTATTACCGCTTATGATAATAAATTCAATGGTACGGCTTCTAATTATGATAAATTAATCTTGAAATTGTTACCGGAAAAACATCATCTGGAAAAAGAAAATCTTTACGACCGTTTGTTGCATATTTGCCATTATGTTTCCTTACTGACTGACGGAAATGCACTGGAATTATACAAAACTATAAACGGAAGCAAAAAGAATTAAAATTTAAAAAGCATAAGTCAATCCAACGCCTAATACTTGTTTTAACTGGGTTTTAGGACCTTCGGTAACCTGTTTTCCGTTAACTTCGATTTTGTTTTTAATATCGTCGTCGTAAATAATTCGGGTGCCAATGTTGGCTTTCACATATTGGTTAACAACTAAATTCAGGGCTAAATCACAGTCTACATCGACATTTCCGAATTTGTTGATGTAATCTGAATAGAGACTGACGTTGCTTACAAAGATGACGTTTTTGGCAATTTCCTTTTTATAACGATCAGTAATTAATATCCCGACTTCATTTTTTGATCTTTTTCCTTTTTGAAGAATATTACCATCGGCATCTAAAACGGCTTTTTCAACACCAAAAGATCCTTTGTTAGCCAGTTCCTGATCCCAGACAAATGTGGCTTTGTAAGTAAGAGGAGAGGCATAAAAAACATGATTTTTTGCTTTAGTGCTATACTCCGCTCCAGTTCCTAAAAACATATAAGCAGGGGCGAATAGTCTGGAAATAGGAGTGTCTTTATTTGGGTATTTGTAACCGTTAGTTAATTGGGAATTAAAATTCAGTTTACCTGAATGGTACCAGTTACTTTCCGGATTTTTTCGGTAACCAAAAGTAGAGTCGAATCTAAAAGCATCATCGGTTTTACGGAGTTCAATTCCGTCCTGTTTATTCATTCCGTATCGCACACTAAGTTCGTTTACCCATTTAGTGTATTTCCTTTCGTATGTTCGGTTGAAATCTCCTTTTAGTAATCCCGAAATAGAACTCGTTCCACCGGCACTCCAGTTGACAAAAGCAATTTCTGAAATATCAAATCCTAAAATGTTCTTGCCTTTCCAGTGAGAATAGTGTGCTTCAATTCTTTGAATTTCCGGAATAGCCACTATTCTTGCAAGTGTATATTTCATTTTTTGCGGTTCTGGTTTTCGATAAAAATTATCATGTATTACAGATACAATAATTTCTCGTACAGAATCTTTTGCAATGGTATCGTTTAATACAAGAACAGGTGTTTTTTTTATAGTATTTTTTCGGGAGATATTCTTTAATTTAGGAACAACTGCCGTTTTTGTAGAATCTTTAGCAATAGTATCATTGATTGTCTGCGAAAAAAGAGAGGTGCTTATTAAGAGAATTAATGCTATTATAAGTTTGTTGAAGTCTTGTAGTTTCATTATTCAATTGAAATTTGGGTTGTACAAATTACTTCTTACTATAACTTAAAAAAAGTAATTTTAGTGTTTTAATATCAATTCCGCAATATTCTTGTAATTGATTTACAGTTCCTTGCTCAATAAAATTATCCGGAATTCCTAATGTTCGAATGCTGTTCTGATAATTGTTATGTGCGGCAAATTCGAGAATTCCACTTCCGAACCCACCAATAATTGTGCCATCTTCTATGGTGATGATGTTTTTGAATTTTTTGAAAATTTCATGCAATGTTTTTTCGTCCAATGGTTTTACAAAAGCAAAATCATAATGAGCAATTTGCTCAGGATTTTCAATTTCGTCTAATGCCTGAATCACATTGTTTCCAATGGTTCCATTAGATAAAACAGCTACTTCGTTTCCGTTTTTAATACAGTGTGATTTTCCTATTTCGATATTTTGGTAATTTCCAAAATGTTCTTTTTTCCAATTGTTAATAATACCACGGCCTCGAGGATAACGAATGGCAATAGGGTTTTGTAAACCTAATTGAGCAGTGTAAAGTATGTTTTGTAAAGCAATTTCGTTTAACGGAGCATAAACAATAAGATTAGGAATGCAACGTAAATAGGCAATGTCAAAAACACCATGATGTGTTGCTCCATCTTCGCCCACAAGTCCGGCTCTGTCGAGACAAAAAATTACAGGCAGATTTTGTAAAGCCACATCGTGAATCACCTGATCATAGGCTCTTTGTAAAAAAGTTGAATAGATATTGCAAAAAACAATCATTCCCTGAGTTGCCATACCGGCGGCTAGAGTTACGGCATGTTGCTCAGCAATTCCAACATCAAAAGCGCGTTCTGGCAAAGCATCCATCATAAATTTTAAGGAACTTCCGGTAGGCATGGCGGGAGTAATTCCAACAATTTTTTCGTTTTTTTGTGCCAAATCTAATACGGTCAAGCCAAAAACATCCTGATATTTTGGAGGAAGATTTTCTTCCGGTTTCGGAATGATTTCGCCTGTAAGAGCATCAAATTTTCCGGGAGCATGATATTGTACCTGATTCTGTTCGGCCTGTTGTAATCCTTTGCCTTTTGTGGTAATTACATGAAGAAATTTTGGTCCTTTTATTTTTTGTAATCGTTTTAATTCCTTGATAACAGCAAAAATATCGTTTCCATCGATAGGTCCCGAATAGTTAAAATTCAAAGACTTAATCATGTTGTTTTGACGGGGATTTTTGCCTTCTTTTACTGCAGTAAGATAGTTCTTCAAAGCGCCAACACTTGGGTCAATTCCAATGGCGTTATCATTAAGAATTACTAATAAATTAGCATTGGTCACTCCGGCATGATTCAATCCTTCAAATGCCATTCCAGATGCAATAGAAGCATCGCCAATAACCGCAATATGCTGTTTATTGAAATCTCCATTCAAATTGGATGCAATTGCCATTCCTAAAGCTGCCGAAATTGAAGTAGAAGAATGACCTACGCCAAAGGCATCATACACACTTTCACTTCTTTTTGGAAAGCCCGATATTCCGTTTAACTGACGATTAGTATGAAAATTTTCTCTTCGGCCAGTTAAGATTTTATGTCCGTAAGCCTGATGTCCCACATCCCAAATCAACGAATCATCAGGAGTGTTGAATACATAATGCAAGGCAATGGTTAATTCGATGACACCTAAACTGGCTCCAAGATGTCCTTCCTTTACCGAAATAATATCGATAATAAAATCACGCAATTCCTGCGCCAGCTGAGGAAGTTGATTCTCATCTAGTAAGCGTAAATCAGTGGGAGTTTGTATGTTTGAAAGCAAATTTTCCGGCATAACGCAAATGTACGAATTGAATGCTGTATTTTTGCCTCATGGAAAATATTTTCACAGACGACTATTTTATGAAAAAAGCTTTACAGGAAGCAGAAATGGCTTTTGAAAAAGGCGAAATTCCTGTGGGCGCAATTGTTGTTGTCAATAATACTGTTATTGCCCGAAGTCATAATTTGACCGAAATGCTGAATGATGTTACTGCCCATGCCGAAATGCAATCGATAACGGCAGCTGCTAATTATTTGGGTGGAAAATATCTGAAAGATTGTACTTTGTATGTGACTTTAGAACCCTGCCAAATGTGCGCTGGGGCTTTGTACTGGAGCCAAATTACTAAAATTGTTTTTGGTGCTCGGGATGAACAACGAGGATTTATGACTATGGGAACTAAATTACATCCCAAAACTATTGTCGTTTCCGGAGTTATGGCAAATGAAGCCGCCGATTTGATGAAACGTTTCTTTATTTCGAGAAGAAATAAACTATAATTGTTTAATCGCACTAGGTTTTACATTTCGCTGTTTTTTAAAATAATTAGAGAGATGACTTTCATCGGTGAAACCAAATTCGAAAGCGATTTGTTTCATGGATAATTGCTTGCTTAAAATCCGTTTTTCTATTAATTGTGTTCGTAATTGGTTGCAGTATTCTCTATAACTTATTTCAAAATTTCGTTTAAAATAACTGCCAAAATAACTTTGAGAGATTGAAAAATGCTCGGCAATAGTTTTAATCTGTACTAGTTTTGGTTTATAAATATTTTGATGAATGTAGGAGATAATCTGGTCGTTGTCTATTCCTGATCCTGTGATTTTTATGTTTTGCTGTTGCAAACTTTCTTTTATTAATCCAAAAATCGATAGTATTTGATGAAAGACAATTGGTGAAGTAGAAATATTGGCTTTGCTATTGTAAATTCGAATCGTGTCAATAGTATTTTTTAATATACTGGCGCAATAAGAGTCGAGTTTAAGTACACTTTCTTTAAGCGATTTGTCACGCATGAAATTCTCAGGCGTGTTAAGTAGAAATTCGTCGCAGGCAAGTTTTTTATTCGAATTAAAATAGGTGTCGGTAAATTTTATAAAGAAAAAACGAGTGGTTTGTTTTATGTCAAAATAATGTTCATCATCAGTCGAAAGTACAAATAAATCTCCTGATTTATATGGAAGTAAGTTGTTGTTTAAACGATGAATTCCTTTTCCTTTTATGATGTAAATAATCTCATAATAGGTATGGCTGTGTCGCGGAAGATGGAATTTATCTTCTTCAAATTCATCAATTACTAAGGTGTCAAACTGATTTAATTTTTTCATAACCTATAGTTGCAAGTTTATGTTGTAAAATTACAATTTCTTTGCATTTATATGCAATAAATTTGCAATGTAAAATAGACGTAGTTGTAAAAAGTAAGCTGCGTTAGTAATAATCTCTTTTAAATTAAAATGAAAAAAAGTTTGCTTTCACTCTCTTTGGGAGGTTTGACAATAGGAATTACCGAATTTGTAATGATGGGAATCTTGCCGGATATCGCTTCAAATTTGCAGGTAAGTATTCCTGTTGCAGGTTATTTAATTTCGGCTTATGCGCTTGGAGTTGTAATTGGTGCGCCTTTATTGGTAATTATTGCCCGAAATTATCCTCCTAAAAAAACACTATTAATTTTAGCAGCCATGCTTGCTTTTTTTAATGCCTTGTCTATTGTTGTTCCAAGTTATGGTTTCTTGTTTCTTACCCGGTTTCTTTCTGGTTTGCCACATGGAGCTTTTTTTGGTGTGGGTGCTGTGGTTGCAAGCCGACTTGCTGAGAAAGGTAAAGAAGCGCAGGCGATATCGATTATGTTTGCAGGACTAACCATTGCTAATCTTGCCGGAGTTCCTATTGGAACTTATATTGGCCATCATTTTTCCTGGCGCTATACTTTTATTCTGATTGCTATTTTTGGTATTATAACTTTTATTTCGCTCTATTTTTGGATGCCAAAAGTAGCTCCTAATGAAGAAGTTTCAGTTAAAGATCAGATGCAGTTTTTTAAGAAAATTGAAGCCTGGTTAGTTATTTTAATTACAGCAATTGGTGTAGGTGGTTTATTTTGCTGGATTAGTTATATTGCTCCTTTATTGACGGATATTTCAGGTTTTGATGCTGCCGATGTACCATATATTATGATATTGGCTGGTGCCGGAATGGTAGTAGGGAATTTTGTAGGAGGAAAATTGGCCGATCAATTTTCGCCGGAGAAAACATTAATTGTATTGCTTTTATTGATGGCTTTAGATTTAACAATGGTGTTTTTTTTCTCTTCAAATCCTTATGTGAGTTTGCTTTTAGTTTTTTGCACGGGCTGTATTGCATTTGCACTTATTGCGCCTATTCAAATGCTGATGATTCAAATTGCAGTAGGAGCCGAGATGATTGCTTCGGCTGCGATACAGGCTGCTTTTAATATTGGGAATGCCTTAGGTGCTTTCTTAGGAGGTTTGCCTTTAATTGCAGGATTTAGTTATGCTTCGCCTAATTTGGTTGGAATTGGAATGTCATTAATAGGTGTTTTAATCACCGTTATTTTGGTCGAAAGAAGACGCCGAATTTTAAAATTTGCTACAGCTTAGATTTAATTGTTTTTATATTAAAAAAACCGCTTTTCGTTCTGATATGTGTCAGAAGCTTAGCGGTTTTTGTTTTTGAAAAAGAAAAAAATTTTGCGACAAGGCACAAAAAAACCGTCCCGATAGCTCGGGACGGTTTTTTGTTTAGTCTTTTATAGCATTTCCTTTTTTGTCAAAGAAATGATATTCTAAATACGTGTAAGCGTCACGTGGTATAATTTTCACCCATTTTTTATGTTCAAGTAACCATTTTGAACGTAATGATGGAAAACCTTTGCTGAGGTAAGCAGCCACAAACGGATGTACATTGAGTACTACTTTTTTGTGGGTTTTTAAAATTCTTTCCAGATCGGCATTGATTTTATCAATGATTAGTATTGGTGCTTCAATTTCACCATTTCCATTGTTTGGATCTTCTTCTCTGGTTTTAATATTTCTTTCCGGTCTTACTCTTTGTCTGGTAATTTGGACCAAACCAAATTTACTAGGAGGTAAGATTTTATGTTTTGCTTTATCGTCGCTCATTTCTTCCCTCAGGAAGTCGAACAAGACTTTGCGATTTTCGGGATTGGACATATCGATAAAATCCACCACTATGATACCGCCCATGTCGCGCAAACGCAGTTGTCTGGCTATTTCGGCTGCGGCAATCATATTGACTTCCATGGCTGTGTCTTCCTGATTAGTAGCTTTATTAGAACGGTTTCCGCTATTCACGTCAATTACGTGTAAGGCTTCAGTGTGTTCGATAATAAGGTAAGCTCCTTTGCTCATGGAAACGGTTTTTCCAAAAGAAGTTTTGATTTGTCTCTCTATATTGTATTTCTCAAAAATAGGTGTGTCGTTTGATTGATAAAACTTGACAATAGATTGTTTTGATGGTGCAATTTCTTGCAGGTAATCCTTGGTTTGATGGTACAACTCTTCATCATCTATTTGAATACCGGTAAAGGTATCGTTAAAAACGTCTCTAAGAATTGAGGAAGCTCTGTTGAGTTCGCCCAATACTTTTGAGGGATGATGAGCAGTTGGTAATTTCTTACACATTGCAGACCATCTGCTGAGCAGGTTCTGCAAATCTTTTTCTAATTCGGCTGTATTTTTGCCTTCGGCTACTGTACGAACAATAACGCCAAATCCTTTTGGTTTGATGGATTGTACAAGCTTTTTTAATCGGTCTTTTTCTTTTTTGTCTTCTATTTTTTGAGAAATAGATACACGGTCAGAGAAAGGGACTAAAACAATAAAACGTCCGGCAAGAGAAAGCTCAGCGCTAATTCTTGGTCCTTTGGTAGATATTGGTTCTTTAACAACTTGTACTAAGATAGATTGATTAGCATTGATTACATCGGTAATGGTGCCGTCTTTGTCTATCTCTTTTTCAAACTGAAAGTTTTTTAGGGAGAAATCTTTTATTTTACCTGCGCTTACAAGTTTTATGAATTTCAGTTGGGAAGTGAGATTAGGACCCAAATCGTGATAATGTAAAAAGGCATCTTTTTCGAAACCTACATTTACAAAAGCAGCGTTAAGTCCGGCAACTGGTTTTCTGATTTTGGCAATAAAAATATCACCCACCTGAAAGTTGCTTGTTTCTTCTTCTTTATGTAATTCAATTAGTTTTCCATCTTTTAATAAGGCAAAATCTACAGAATCAGAACTAGATCTAATGATTAATTCTTTATTCACCTTGTAAATTTTTATCTGTTTTTTCAGAAAATAGAGTATAGAAAATAGAGTATAGATTAATAAAAATCTAAAATCTGAAATCTAAAATCTAAAATCTTATCTACAGATGGATTAAACAATATTTTTGAACAGGTATTAACCCGGTGAAAAGAAGATTAGCAGAGAATAGAGTAAAGAGAATAGACGTTTTCTTGTCTATATTCTATTTTCTTTTCTCTTTCATCTTTTTTCAATTTCAATGAACGTTTAAAAAGAAAAAAGTAGTTAAAAACTACTTTTTCTTTTTATGACGGTTAGCTCTCGCTCTTTTCTTACGTTTGTGAGTAGCTACCTTATGTCTTTTTCTTTTTTTACCACTTGGCATAATCGTTTAGATTTTTATGATTAATAATATTATTTTGCTTCGTTATTTGTTTTTACTCCTTCTACAAAAACTTTTGCAGGTTTGAAAGCAGGAATATTGTGAGCAGGTATTTTAATTGTAGTGTTCTTAGAGATATTTCTACCTGTTTTCTCAGCTCTTGTCTTTACGATAAAGCTACCAAAACCTCTTAAATAAACATTGTCTCCAGTTTCTAATGAAGTTTTTACTTCCTCCATAAAAGTCTCTACTGTTGCTTGAACATCACCTTTTTCAAGACCTAACTTTTCTGAAATTTTCGCTACGATATCTGCTTTCGTCATTTTCTTTCCTTTATTTATTATTTTGTAATAATTTTTTTGAGTGTGCAAATATATGAATTTAAAAAACAATTATTCAAGCTAATTGATTAAATTTTAATTACATAAACTTTTACTTTTGTCAACAAATATTTAATAATGAATTTTTATAACTTATTAATAAAGTGGTATTTAGAAAATAAGCGTGATTTGCCTTGGCGAAATACGACCAATCCTTACCCAATTTGGCTCTCAGAAATTATGCTTCAGCAAACGCGAGTAGCGCAGGGAATGCCTTATTTTATGTCTTTTACAACCGCTTTTCCAACTGTTTTTGATTTAGCAAATGCCGATGAAGAAAAAGTTTTGAAATTATGGCAGGGTTTGGGATATTATTCCCGTGCACGCAATTTGCATAAAACAGCTCAATATATAGCGACTGAATTAAACGGAGTTTTTCCGCCTACATATAAAGAGTTGTTGCAGTTGAAAGGTGTAGGCGAATATACGGCTGCAGCTATTGCTTCATTTTCTTATAACGAAGCGGTGCCGGTTGTAGATGGAAATGTTTTTAGGGTGCTTTCCCGTTATTTTGATATTGAAACTGATATTGCTTCGGCTTCCGCCAAAAAAGAATTTGCTGCTCTGGCTTTTGAATTAATGCCAAAAGATAATCCTGCTATTTTTAACCAGGCTATAATGGAATTTGGTGCTTTGCAATGTGTGCCTAAAAATCCCGATTGTCAAATATGTGTTTTTAATACAAGCTGTGTGGCTTTGCAAAAAAAGAAAGTAGATCAGTTGCCGGTGAAATTAAAGAAATTGAAAGTGAGAAATCGATACTTTAATTATATGATGCTTTCGGATGCTGATGAAAAAACTTTAATTCAAAAGCGTACAGCAAAAGGAATCTGGCATAATTTATATGAGTTTCCTTTGATTGAAACTGAAAAAGAAGAGGATTTCGAATTTGTGTCGGATGCTGTACAGAAAGAATCTTTTTTGAACAATCCTATTATAAGTATGCGTGCCTGCAATGAAAAAAGTATTGTGCATAAATTATCGCATCAGCATTTGCATATTAAATTCTGGAAATTGAATGTAAAAGGCAAAGTAGCAAACGGAATCACTAAAGAAGAATTAAAACAATATCCTTTCCCGATTGTGATTCATAATTTTATTGAATCAGAATAGAATTAAAACTTATAAAAATGTATCTTTGGTAGAAATACCACATATTATACAGTAATGAACGGAACACTAAATAAGGTAATGCTAATAGGTCATTTAGGTGATGATGTTAAAATGCACTATTTTGATGCGGGAAATTGCATTGGGCGATTTCAATTGGCTACAAATGAAGTGTATATTAATAAGGTTACCAATGAGAAAATCACTTCGACCGAATGGCATAATCTTGTAGTGCGTAATAAAGCTGCTGAAATGTGTGAAAAGTATTTGTCAAAAGGAGATAAGATTTATGTTGAAGGACGAATTAAATCCCGTCAATGGCAGGCAGAAGATGGTTCGATGAAACATACAACTGAAATCCAGGTAACGGAATTTACTTTTTTATCAACTAAAAAAGATGCTGATAACAACAGGCAGCAGACTAATTCAGATGCTACAAAAAATACTAATTTTGATTCGCCAAATAAAGGTTTGCCTATTAATGACTTACCTTTTTAATTGTTTAACTAATCTTTTTTAATTTGGACCCAGAGCCCAGTTTGAATTTCGTTTATACTTTAGATTTAGATCTATTGTTAGGTTTTGTCGGGATATTTGTATTGTTGTTTTGTTCAGCAATAGTTTCAGGTGCCGAAGTAGCCTTGTTTTCGCTGTCGCAAAAAGACATCGATGATACAATACAGGAAAATGTTTCGATAGGAAAAATTCTTTCCAGATTGTTACAAAGGCCAAAAAAGTTATTGGCAACACTTCTTGTGGCTAATAATTTTATCAATTTAGGAGTAATTCTTTTGTTCTTTTTTGTGGCTTCCGATTTGTTTTCGGGAATTAATTCTTCATTTTTAAAGTTTGTTGTCGAAGTTATATTTATCACTTTTTTATTGTTGCTTTTTGGAGAAGTTTTGCCAAAGGTTTATGCAAGTAGAAATAGTGTGAAATTTGCAAAATTTACGGCTTATCCTATTTCTTTTTTGAGTTATTGCTTGGCTCCAATTAGTATTCCTATGCGGTCAGCAACGATTTATTTGCATAATAAATTAGGGAAACAAAAAACCGTTTTTTCTGTTGATCAACTTTCGCAGGCTTTAGAACTTACAGCAACGGATGAAACTTCGACTGATGAACAAAAAATATTAGAAGGAATTGTTTCTTTTGGAAATACTGATACAAAACAGGTAATGAGTCCTCGAATTGATGTTTTTGCATTGGAAATTACCGAATCATTTGGCGAAATATGTACTAAAATTATAGAAAAAGGTTATTCTAGAATTCCTGTTTATAGGGATAATATTGACCAAATTGAAGGCGTTTTATTCGTTAAAGATTTATTGCCATATATTGATAAAGTCGAATTCGATTGGACAACTTTGGTCAGAGAAGCATTTTTTGTTCCTGAGAATAAAAAGTTAGACAATCTATTAAAGGATTTTCAGTCCATGAAAAGTCATCTTGCTATTGTCGTGGATGAATATGGCGGAACTTCGGGATTGGTTTCTTTAGAAGATGTAATCGAAGAGATTGTAGGTGATATTAGTGATGAATTTGATGATGAGGATATTAATTTCTCTCAAATTGATGACAGAACGTACCTTTTTGAAGGGAAAATAAATCTTAAGGATTTCTATCGAATTGTTGATGTAAATGAAGAATTATTCGAAGAGCAAAAAGGAGAAGCAGAAACCTTAGCGGGATTTATTCTTGAAATTTCAGGAAATTTTCCAGGGAAAGGACAAAAAATTGCTTTTGAAAATTGCTTGTTTACCATTGAGGTTGTAGATAAAAAACGTATCAAACAGATAAAAGTTGCTATTGATGTTTAATTTAAAATGTGCTAATAAAAAAGGGAATTATAAAACCGTCTTTTTTGTAATTGGTGTTTTGGGATTATTGTTGTTTTCGGGTTGTAAAAAGGAAGTTTTGCCTAAGCCTGCGAGTTATTTGCGATTAGATTATCCTATGGCTGAATATGCTAATTTTGAAAATAAATGTCCGTTTACTTTTGAGATGAATTCGAAAGCGATTATAAAAGGAGAGAAAGATTGTGGTTTTACGATTTCGTATCCTAAGATGAAAGCGACTATTTATTTGACTTATAAACCCGTAAATAATAATATCAATAAGTTGTTGCGTGATGCTCAAAAACTCACTTTTGAACACGTAATAAAAGCTGATGATATTTTAGAGCAGCCATATTTGAATACACAAAAAAAAGTATACGGAATGTTTTATCAGGTAGATGGAAATGCGGCGACCAATTCGCAATTTTATGTTACTGATAGTACGAAACATTTCATAACTGCTTCGGTTTATTTTTATGCTAAGCCTAATTTCGATTCGATTATGCCGGCAGCAAGTTATATTAAAAATGATATGCAGCGTTTAATGGAAACGCTGGAGTGGAAGTGATATGGAATCCAAACAAATAAAGTGGTTTTATTTACTGGTTCTTGCCTTGATTTGGGGAAGTTCCTTTATTTTGATAAAAAAGGGATTGTTGGGATTATCGGCGATTCAGGTAGGTTCGCTGCGAATTATTTTTGCTTCCTTTTTTCTGCTGATAATTGGATTCAAAAGTTTGTTTCTTATTCCTAAATTTAAATGGAAATACATTGCTATCACTGCTCTTTTTGGAACTTTTTTTCCGGCTTTCCTTTTTGCAATTGCTCAAACGGAATTAGATAGTTCGGTTACTTCTATTTTAAATTCTCTTACGCCTTTGAATACCTTAATAATTGGGGTTTTGTTTTTTGGGATCAGTTTTCAAAGAAAACAGCTTTTAGGTGTTTTGATAGGGCTTATTGGAAGTTTGCTTTTGGTTTACAATGGAGCGCTAAATAATCCGGAGCAGAATTATTATTATACTTTGGTAGTTATTTTGGCTTCTTATTGTTATGCTACCAATGTAAATTTGATAAAACGATATTTATCTGATGTAAGTCCGGTGAGCATAACTACAGGGAATTTTGTTGTTCTTTTAGTTCCTGCAATGTTAATCTTGATTTTTTCTGGTTTCCCGGAGCAAATTCATTTGGTAAAAACCCAAACATCAGTTGGTTTTATTTTGATTCTGGGTGTTTTAGGAACAGGAGTTGCTAATATTTTATTCTTTAAATTAATCCAGATTGCTTCGCCTGTTTTTGCGGCATCAGTGACTTATTTAATTCCTGTTGTGGCTTTCTTTTGGGGATTATTAGACAACGAAGTTCTAACGCCAATTCAGTTTTTTGGAGCTTTTATTATTTTAATCGGAGTTTATTTGAGTGCCAGAAGGTAAAGTTAAGAGTTATAAGTTAAACGGTGTGAACTTCTAACTCATAACTCTTAACTTCTAACTTTTTTATTTATAAACTGGTTTTTCTACTGGATTCCCGTATTTGTCAAAATAAGAAATAGGAATGTTGAGTTTTTCTAATCCTGGAATCACTTCACTGCCTTTGCCGACTATAATTATTCGCGAATTGTCAATTAGGAAATATTTGTTGGCTGCAGCCAATACATCTTCTTTAGTAACAGCAGTGATGGTTTTGATGTAATTCTCGTAAAAATCAGCTGGTAAATCTTCGGTTTCAATGTTTAGTGCATATCGGGCCACCGATTCCGGTTTTTCGGCTTTCATTACGAATCGGCCAATGTAACCTGCTTTTGCATTGTCTAATTGTTCAGTAGTTACTTTTTCGGTTCGTATTCTCTTGATTTCTTTTACAAATTCGACAACAGCGCTATCTGTCACATTATTTTTTACCGCTGATGACGATCTTATACTGGTTACATATTTTCCTGCGCCAATATTTGTGCTGGCGCCATAAGTCCATCCGTGAGCTTCTCTTAAGTTCATGTTGAGGTAGCTGTTAAAACCGCCACCTAATATGTAGCTGGCAATTACTGCCGGGAAAAAATCTTTATCATTCATTTTTAATGTATAGGTGTTAACCAATGAAATTTCGGACTGAACAGCATTAGGAACATCAATAAAATTAATTTGAGTTGTTTTTACATTTTCCGGATCAGGATAGATTGTTTTAGAAGTTGTAGTTTTTTTCCAGGAACCAAAAAGTTGCTCAACAAGTGGCTTGATTTCGTCGTATTTTATATCTCCCACAATTGCTAAATATGCATTTTGAGGGACAAAATTAGTGTTGTAATTCTTTACAATGTCTTCTAATGTGATTTTAGATAAGCTTTCTACAGTTGTGAATTCGCCCGAAGGATGATTTTTTCCATAAGATAACGCATTAACTAATCTATTAGCAATTGCCGAAACACTTTTTTCCTGAGAACGTAATCCTTCGATTGCTTTTGCTTTTTCTTTGTCTAATTCCTCTTGTGTGAATTTTGGGTCTAAAGCGCCATAAGCCAAAAGTTCCAGTGTGCGTTTTGAAAATTTAGAAAGAGAACTTCCGTAAGCGCTATTAGAGCTAAAAGAAATAGAGGCTCCCATAAAATCAATTTCTTCATTGAAATCTTCCTTTGAGATTTTAGTACTTCCGTTTCCTATTAGGCTGCTGCATAAATCGTCGACTCCTTTTTTGTCTCCTTCGGCAAAAGGCGGATTGTCAATAGTAAGGTTAAAAGTTACTTTAGGTAATTTGTGATTTTCAACAATCATTACTTTGAGTCCGTTAGATAAAGTAAAACTTTGTGGTTTTTTTATGTTGACTACAGGCGGTTTTCCGGCTGTAGGTTGTTTTCGTTCTTGTGCTTGCATGATTGCGGTGACTAAAATTAGAATAAATAAAAAGCTTGATTTTTTCATGATTCGAAAGGACTTAGTTTTCGTTTTTTTCAGGAGTAGGAATGTAATCTAATATCAGACGTTGGTTTTGATTAAGATATTTTTGAGCAACGCTTCTGATTTCTTCTCTCGTTATGGAATGATAGATATCAATATCGTTGTTGATCAGGTTGATGTCGCCGTAAAGTAAATAGTATTTTGCTAAATTTTCGGCAATTCCTTCTACGCTTGAATTTTCGTTCACAAATTGATTCTCAAACTGATTCAATAGTTTTTGATAATCTTTTTCAGAAATCAAATCGGTTTGAATTTTAACGATTTCTTCGTCAATTTCTTTCAGCAAATCTTTGTTGGTGAAATTAGTCATTGGTAAACCATATAAAATGTACATTCCGTAATCTTCCTGATTGAAACCTACAGCTCCAATTTGCAAGGCTATTTTCTTGTTGTCGACTATTTTTTTGTAGAGTTTCGAACTTTTTCCATCACTTAAATAGGCTGAAATGAAATCTAAAACACGGGCATCTCTGCTTTTCATTGATGGCGTGCGATAAGCTGTAACTAACATAGGGATTTGGATGTTTGGATCAATGTGAGTGGCTTTGATGGTTTCGGTTATTGGTTTTTCAACAAAAGTTTCTCTTTGTATTGAAGTGCCTTTTTTTATTGGGCCAAAATAATTTTGAATCCATTCTTTGGCTTGTTTTTGTTCGAAATCTCCAGCGACAACTAAAACTGCATTGTTAGGAACATAGAATTTTTGATTAAAAGCTTTAAAATCTTCCAGTTTGGCAGAATTCAAATGTTCGGTAGAACCAATGGTTGTCCAGCGATACGGATGATTGATGAATAGATTTTCTTTAACAGCCTGAATTATTTTTCCGTAAGGCTGATTGTCGTAACGAGAATTTTTCTCTTCTTTGATGACTTCTTTTTGGGTATCAACTCCAATTTGGTTAATCACAGGATGCATTAATCTTTCGGATTCCATCCAAAGTGCTAATTCTAAATTATTAGAAGGAAAAACTTCATAATAATACGTTCGGTCATCAGATGTGTTGGCATTGTTTATGCCTCCATTAGCAGTTACAATATTAAACCATTCGCCTCTTTTGATATTTTTAGTTCCTTCGAATAATAAATGTTCAAAGAAATGAGCAAATCCGGTTTTATTTGGATTTTCATCTTTCGAACCTACATGATACATCACCGAAGTAATTACAACGGGCGCGCTATTGTCCTGGTGTAAGATAACATGCAGTCCATTGTCCAGATTATATTCTTCGAAAGCTATTTTTTGAGCAGTGGCCACACCACCAAGTAAAAGCGCAGAACTAATTGCCATTATTGTTTTTTTCATAAAGATTAATAAAAAATAAGGTTGCAATACTTCAAAGAGTATCGTTGTTAGTTCAAAAATACTTTTTTTTAGTATTGATTGTATGACAGAAGTTTTTTTAACAAAAATATAAGTTAGAATTCTGTTTGTAAGCTGTTGAAAATAAAGAGAAAACAGAAAGAATTAATTTTTTAATTTAGTGATTGCGTGGTAAAAAAATAGTTGTATATTTGCAACCTTAAAAATCAATAAATCAATTTGGTATGTATGCAATCGTAGAGATAGCAGGGCAACAATTTAAAGTAAGCAAAGACTTAAAGGTTTATGTTCACCGTTTAGCTAACGAAGAAGGATCAAAAGTTTCTTTTGATAAAGTTCTTTTGTTAGACGATAATGGAAATGTAACTTTAGGCGCCCCGGCTGTAGAAGGTGCTTCAGTAGAAGCTAAAGTGTTACAACACTTAAAAGGAGACAAAGTTATCGTTTTCAAAAAGAAAAGAAGAAAAGGATACAAAAAGAGAAATGGTCATAGACAATATCTTACTCAAATTGTAATTGAAGGTATTACTGCAGGAGGTGCTAAAAAAGCGGCTACTAAAAAAGCAGCAGCTGAAGCAACTACAGAAGAAGTTGAAGCTCCAAAGAAAAAAGTAGCTAAAGCTAAAAAAGAAGATACTCAAGAATAATAACAATATTAAAACTAAAACATCATGGCTCACAAGAAAGGTGTCGGTAGTTCTAAGAATGGTAGAGAATCAGAATCGAAACGTTTAGGTGTTAAGATTTATGGAGGACAGGCTGCTATCGCAGGGAACATCATCGTAAGACAAAGAGGTTCGAAACACAATCCAGGTGAAAATGTTTACATCAGTAAAGATCACACTCTACACGCAAAAGTAGACGGAATTGTTAAGTTCCAAAAGAAAAGAGATAACAAATCATACGTTTCAATCCTTCCATTTGAAGTAGAAGCTTAATTGATTTTCTCAATTTGTTTAAAGCCTGTTAGTTTAGCTAGCAGGTTTTTTTATGCTTAAAAGTGATGAAAATAGTTTTCTGATGTAAATGAACAGCGTATCTGATTACGGCTCAGAAGTTTATTGTTTTGAATCCAGTCGAGTTCACAAAGATTGAATAGATTTACAATGAGAGTTTCTTTATAATACGTTGATAAATCATTTAAAAAAGTACATAAATAACAAATGCCCTTACTCCAGGAAAGTAAGGGCATTTGTTGTCTAAAAGTGAATTAATAATTAGGGTTTGATTAATCCATTGGGCCACCGCCACCAGGTCTGCCGCCACCAAAACCTCCGGGAGGACGATTGCCTCTGTCCATGCCTTCCATTCTGTTTCTACCGCCAGGAGCTTTTCCGGCGAAATTTTTAATATTATAGGTTAATGAAAACATTGCATAGCGTTTTAAAACGGTATTCTCGTTATCGCTAACTGAAGTTGTTGATATGCTTCGGGTAATACTTTGGTTTTGGTTTAGTAAATCGTATACTTTTATTTTAGCCATAAATGCTTTATTTAAAAAAGTATAAGACAAACTGGTGTTCCATAGGTAGAAACTTTGATTGATAGAGTTGTAAGTGTATCCAAAATCGTTACCCCAAATCCAGTTTGTAGGCCAATAGCTTGTAGTTTGTAGATTGAGTCTGTGAACCACATTTGATCTGGCATTTAGAGAGCTAATATCGTATGTTGTTTCGTTGTATGAAAAATTATAAGAAGGAGCAATGGTGAAAAATTCTCCGTAATCATAATTTAAATAAATTCTAGGAGATATTCCGCTGGCTTTTGCACCATATAAAACACCATCAGTAAATCCTTTAGTGAAAGAATAATTGATGTTCATGGCTAATCCGTAACGCAATAAATTAGCTTCTTGTTTAATTGATTTACTCCAGTTACCACCTGCTGATAAAGAGTAAGTTCCTGAAATGTTTTGGTATGAGGTTTCTCTTCTGTTATTGGCATCAAAAGTAGTAGTGGAAATTACATCGTTATTATTGAAGTTACTGTTGAAATATAGATTGTAGCCGGAACGGGTACGGAAATCAAAATTTCGATAATTAATGTTAGCACTATGTGTTTCGGTAGGATTCAAATCTGGATTACCCGTAATTGTATTTAAAGGATTCGAAACATTTTCTATAGGAAGCAATTGAGATGCTGATGGTAAAGATTGATTATAATTGTATCTGGCAGTAAGAAACTTAGAACGATCAGCTCTATATCTAATTTGTGCACTACCATAAGGTAAAACGTATTTTTTGTTTAAATCAATTCCCTGACCTAAGTAAAAAGAATGATTATCGTATTGTACTATAGATGTTGACGAATTGATATCGAATGTAAACTTGTTTTTTTCAAAACGAATTCCAGCTTTTGAAGCAATACTGTTTTGCTTAGAAGTCATGTAAGTTGTCTGAGCGTCGTTTAGATCGGTATAATTTCCATTATTATCGTCAAAAGTTTTGTTGTCATTGATGTTGTTTTGAAAATTATATTCAACACCTATTTTAAAACGAATAGAATCGGTTACAGGTTCGGTATATTCGATTTCAGCAGAATAGGAATCACTGATACTTTTGTTTTTAATGTTTTGGTTTCGGATAATGCTGTCATTAGTGACAAAAAATCGTGTTCGGGATTCGCTAAAATTATCTGAATCAGAATTGTTGTTACTGTTGTTGAATACAAAACTCAAGTTTCGGGCTTTTTTCTCAAATGATTTATTGAAATTGATTGAGTTGCTAAAACTCTTAGATTCGCTTTTATTTATCGATCTCGAAAACGCATCATTTGTTAATGTATTGTCTTCTAAATTAGTTGTGCTGCTATTTGATTCAGGATTACTTTCTGATGTTGAAGTATTGAATTTTGGTGCAACAAACAATCGCATGGTTGGTGATATCTTGTATTCCAATTCAACATTTGCTCTGTTACTGCTATTTCTGCTATCGGTTTTTGAATTAGAAATAGTGTTGAAGTTACCATCAGGTCTAAAATTTGTTGTATTAGATATGTTTAGATTTTTGGTATGCGTATCTGAATAATTGTAGTTAGCACTTACCTGAAGATCTTTAAAAAATTCATCAGAATAGTTGGCTCCTAATAAATTAGATCTGGTAATTCCGCTGGCTTGTCCTCTGTTAACTGTTGTTCCTCGACTATTTCTTCCGCCTCCCATATTGTCAAAAACCTCGTCTTGGGAAAATCCCTGGGCATTAATGTTGTTGGAAGATCCCAGAAGGCTTATTTTTCTGTTATTTTTGAAAAAGTTTACTAAAAAACTGGATTCGTAACGATCATCTGTTCCATAGCCAGCAAGGAATTTTCCAAAATATCCTTTGTTCTTGTCCTCATCAATCGTTAAATTAATACTTGCATTATCAGATGCTGCCTGATCTTTAGAGTATTCCTCTTTTTTGGTTTTAAAATCAGACACCTGAATTTTATTAATGATTTCGGCAGGAAGATTTTTTAGAGCCATTGCGCCATCACGGTCAAAAAAAGGTTTTCCGTTTACTAAAACTTGCGTTACTTCTTTACCATTGGCAGTAATTTTTCCGTCACTATCTACCTCAAGTCCGGGAAGCTGTTTTAATAAGGTTTCTACGTTGGCATCCGGACGTACTTTAAATAATGAAGCATTGTATTCAATCGTGTCATTTTTAACCCGAATAGGAGGTGCTTCGCCTTTAACGGTTACTTCGTTAAGCGTGTTTACAGATTCGGCAAGATAAACATTTTCGAAATCTTTATTGGATGATATATTTTTTTGCTCTTCAGTAAAAGTTTCAAATCCTACGTAAGTCACTTTTAGAAAGACAGGTTTGTCATTTTTCTTAACTGTAAAATTGAAATCTCCATGTTTATCCGTTAAAGTGTATTCTAATACAGTAGAATCTTTTACAGTAGTGATATAGACTGTAGCTGCTTCTAACGGAAGTTGGGTGTTGATGTTAAGTACTTTTCCTTTTAAGGTATAGCTATTTTGTGCGGAAGCATAAAAGGAAGAAGCTAGTAAGAACAAAAATGATAAATATTTACACATAATAAATTGGTTATAGTCAACATTAGATGTTAAATAAAAGCAAAGGTTTAATTAGTAAGTGTAAAATTTATATTTGTTTTTTCTTAAACACAATATTGAAATAGTTTAAAATGATAATTAGTGCCCGGTAGTTTTAGAAAACAGATTGATTACAATAACACCAATGATAATTAATGCTAACCCAATAATTGCAGGTAGATCTGGTATTTGTTTGAAAAATAAGGCTCCAATAATAGTAATTAAAACAATCCCAACTCCAGACCAAATAGCATAAGCAATTCCGATGGGGATGGTTCTAATGGCAAAACTCAAAAAGTAAAATGCACCACAATATCCCAAAATTGTAATAATACTAGGAATTAATTTAGTGAATTCTTCTGATTTTTTTAACGCAGAAGTAGCGATAATTTCGAATATAATGGCAATACCTAAAAAGAAAAAGTTTTTCATGTTTTTGAAGTTTTGTTTTTTATTAAAAATTGAAAACCCTCACATTACTGCAAGGGTTTTATCTTAATTCTTAGTACTAAAATCTTAATACTAGTATCTGTAGTATTCCGGTTTGAATGGACCTTGAACTTCAACACCAATATAAGCAGCCTGATCTTCTCTTAAAACTTCAAGCTCAACGCCTAATTTAGCTAGGTGTAAAGCAGCAACTTTTTCATCTAAATGTTTTGGTAACATGTAAACTTCATTTTTGTAAGCTGCGCTGTTGTTCCATAATTCGATTTGAGCCAAAGTCTGGTTTGTAAATGAGTTAGACATTACAAAACTTGGGTGACCTGTAGCACAACCAAGGTTTACTAAACGGCCTTCAGCCAAAATGATGATATCATTTCCGTTGATAGTATATTTGTCAACCTGAGGTTTGATTTCGATTTTAGACGCACCGTGGTTTTTGTTCAACCAAGCCATATCAATTTCGTTATCGAAGTGACCAATGTTACAAACAACAGTTTTATCTTTCATTTGCTCGAAGTGCTCTCCAAGAACGATATCTTTGTTTCCTGTAGTTGTAATGATGATATCCGCATTAGCAATTACAGTGTTTAATTTTTTAACTTCATAACCGTCCATTGCAGCTTGTAAAGCACAAATTGGATCGATTTCAGTAACTGTTACAATAGAACCAGCACCTCTGAAAGAAGCTGCAGTTCCTTTTCCAACGTCACCGTATCCGCAAACGATTACTCTTTTTCCAGCTAGCATTAAGTCAGTTGCACGACGTACAGCATCTACAGCCGATTCTTTACATCCGTATTTGTTATCAAATTTAGATTTAGTAACAGAATCGTTAATGTTAATTGCAGGCATTGGTAAAGTTCCGGCTTTTACTCTTTCGTAAAGTCTGTGAACACCAGTTGTAGTTTCTTCAGAAAGACCTTTGATTCCAGGAACTAATTCCGGGTAACGATCGATAACCATGTTTGTTAAATCTCCACCGTCATCAAGAATCATGTTCAATGGTTTTCTGTCTTCACCAAAGAATAAAGTCTGCTCAATACACCAGTCAAATGATTCTTCGTCAAGACCTTTCCAAGCGTAAACTGAAATTCCAGCAGCAGCAATAGCGGCAGCAGCCTGATCCTGAGTAGAGAAAATGTTACAAGAAGACCAAGTAACTTCTGCACCAAGAGCGATTAAAGTTTCGATTAAAACTGCAGTTTGAATCGTCATGTGTAAACATCCTGCAATACGAGCACCTTTTAATGGTTGCTCGTCTTTATATTCAGCGCGAAGTGCCATTAAACCTGGCATTTCAGCTTCTGCTAATTCAATTTCTTTTCTTCCCCAAGCCGCAAGAGAAATATCTTTTACTTTGAAAGCCACATAAGGCGTAGTCGTTGTGCTCATTTATAGTATATTTGTATTGTAAAATTTTTGCAAATTTACGGAATAACTTTTTGAATTTTACTACTTTCTGTTAGATTTATGAAATGTTTAATTTCTTAATCTTTAGAATACTAGCAATTTAATGCTTAGTTGTTAATTATCAATTGTAAATTACTTCTTCAGGTTTTATTTACAGCAAGATTAATAATTGAAAATTTATCATTCACAATTAGAAAATGCCATTATATAAAAAAATACAATTTAACGCGACAACTACCATATACGTTTGGAAGATAACGGAATCTTTTGACCAGTTATCAAAAGAAGTAGGTTTGGATTCTAAATGTCAGTCAAGAGTTGAGAATATGAAATCTGAATTGCATCAACGTGGATTTCTGAGTGTTCGCAAACTTTTGAGCGAAGCAGGATATAGCAGTTTTGATTTGTATTATGATGTTTTTGGGAAACCACATCTTCACGACGGAAAGCATATTTCGATAACGCATTCGTATGAGTTTTCATCAATAATTATTAGTGACGAAATTGTGGGAATTGATATGGAATTGCAACGGGAAAAAATCCTTCGCATTGCCGATAAATTTTGTGATACTGAATTTGACTATTTAGATCGAAAGAACACAGCCGAATACATTAAGAAACTAACGGTAATTTGGGGAGCCAAAGAAGCAATTTTTAAAATCAGAAACGAAAAAGGAATCAGCTTTAAAGATCATATTTCAGTCAATCAATTTGATTTAGATAACAATCAAGCAACTGCAAGTTTGAATTTTAATGGTTTGAATAAAGGATTTCGGCTTTATTTTGAAGAAATAGAAAATTTTACTTTGGTTTATGCTTTAGAGCAGTAATTTATACAATAGCGGATCTGTTTTTAAACATATTCAAATATAGAAAACTACCCATTTTTCGGGCTCTGTTTTTTAAAATTTCTACATTTTCTCCTTCAAAAAGAGAGTCTAAAGTCTGGAACCAGTAATTGAGCCAGATTCCAAATTCATTTGCGCTAATTTGCCCCTGAAAATGTTCATCTACCTTATTGTGTACCGCAATGGGATTGCCTTTGAATTTTCGAATACCAAATAAATTGGTTTCCCAAAAATCAGTTAGTTTTTCTAAATGTGAATCCCAATCTGTAATTAGCTCATTAAAATAAGGACCGATTTCTGAATCAGCCCTTATTTTTTCATAGAATTGATGCACCAGCACCGAAATATCTGCTCTGTTTTTGATATCTTCTTTCACTTTACAGATGGTTTAAAATGATGAAAATAATACTTGAAACGATACTTATTAATGTTAGATTAAAAATGAATTTGTGTTTCATTTGAGCAAGAATAGATGTATTTGCAATCATACAAATTAGAACGATTACGGCTAATTGAATCATTTGTATCAATGAAGTTCCATTGGCTAATACACTCATGGCCGCTGCCCCGCCAAAACAGCTTTGTACAAGAATGCTTAATGTTGCAGATCCTATGAAATTTTCATTGAATTTTTCGAAAGTGTGGTTGTAAAGTGTCATAATAATGTGTTTTAATACCACAAATTTACCACGGTATTAGAGCTCCATTTTATGACTTAAATCATGAAAAACTAATTTTTTTATCGATATACTTTTCGATTAATTATTTTTAAATCACCTTTTTTTTCTAAGGATTTTATGGCTCTGATAACGGTTTCTACTCTTAAACCAGTTAAATCGCCTATTTGTTGCCGCGTGAAATTAATTAAGAAACCAGCTTCTTCTTTTTTAAAATTTAATTGTTCTATAGAATAATCAATTAGTCTTAAAACGCGATGTTCGGGATCTTGTGAAGAAATCTCGGCTGCCATAACTGACTTGTAATACAGTCGTTGCGATAAGTTTTTGATGATTTTTAAACTAATCTCGGAATTGTTTTTTAGTAAATCTAAAAACTTGTCTTTTGTAATTATAATTATTTCCGAATCAATTACAGCTACTGCATTGGCAGGATACATTTGGTCAATAAAAAGCGGCGGCTCACCAAAACATTGATTTTTATAGAAAATTCCCTGAATGAATTCTTTGCCTTCATCATTGTAATTGTTCATTTTTACTTCGCCCGAAATAATTTGGTAATAATGTAAAGGACGATTTCCTTCTTCAAAAATGAAATCGCCACTCTTATAGTTTTTTATAATTCCGCCATATTCTTCAAGTAAACTAACAGCAATCATGATAAATTAAATTTTATGATTAGAAAGTGCTAACAAATATAATTGTTTCGAAATGGTTCTTCTGTAAAAACTTTTTACTTTTACCATCAGATGAAAAAAAAAACAATTTACCACGATATACAATTTGCTAAAGCAAATGATCAGAAATTATTGGCTATTCTGCTTGACCCTGATAAAATTGTTCTGGCCGAATTGACTATTCTGATTGACAAGATAAATCAATCTCCGGCGACTCATGTTTTCATTGGCGGAAGCCTGGTAGAAAATGATATTTTAGATGATTTAATTTTGAGAATTAAACAAGATTGTATTTTGCCGGTGGTTCTGTTTCCTGGACATTCTTCTCAAATTTCAAATCATGCTGATGGAATTTTGTTTTTGTCTTTATTGTCTGGGCGAAATCCTGATTATTTAATTGAACATCAGGTGAAAGCTGCGCCAATTTTAAAAAGAACCCAACTCGAAATTCTTTCAACGGCTTATATTTTAATCGAAAGTGGAGGTGAAACGGCAGTAGAAAGAGTTAGTAAAACTAAACCAATAAGTAGAGATAATATTGATTTGGTTTTAGCAACTGCTCAGGCAGGGGAAATGTTAGGTAGTAAATTGATTTATCTGGAAGCGGGAAGTGGAGCACAAAAAGCTGTTCCGTTAAAAATGATTGAACAGATAGTTCAAAATACAGATGTTCCCTTAATTGTAGGTGGCGGAATTGTAGATTTTCAGGGAATTCAAAATGCTTATCAGTCAGGTGCTGATTTAGTGGTGATAGGAACAGCTTTTGAAAAAGATGCTGATTTTTTTAATGTTCAAATAAATTCATAAATGATAGATTATTTTTTTGCTCAATATGCAACTTATCCTACTTCGGAAATTGTGTTAGAATTAATGGGTGTTTTTTTTGGACTGGCTAGTGTTTGGTTTGCTAAAAAAGATAATATTTTAGTTTTTCCAACAGGTTTAGTGAGTACATCAATTTATGCTTATTTGCTTTGGAAATGGGAATTATTGGGCGATTCGATGATTAACGGTTATTACTTCATAATGAGTATTTACGGCTGGTACCATTGGACCAGGAAAAAAGGAGATGTTGAAGTATTTCCTGTTGCTGTTGCCAGTAAAAAAGAATATTGGTTTGGGACTGTTATTTTTGTTCTGACTTTACTTTTTGTTGTTTTAGTGTATCAATATTTCGATAAATTCAAGGATTGGTACAATTATGTAGATACTTTATTGACAGCTATATTTTTTGTAGGTATGTGGCTGATGGCTAAGAGAAAGATAGAAAATTGGATTTTTTGGATTGTAGGAGATTTCATTTCGATACCTTTGTATTTTTGTAAGGGATATACATTTACTTCTTTGCAATATTTAATTTTTACAGTTCTTGCCATTTTTGGTTATTTAGAATGGAAGAAAATTTTGGATAAAGAACAAAAGCAGTCAAAAGAAGAGCTTGTTTTAGAATAATATTTTTCTAATTATTTATGAGTGAAATAAACGTTTCGGTGTTAGAGCAATCTAATTTAATTGAAGATTTAAATAAGATTAAAAGTATGGGATTGTCAGAACAGGATTTTGAACAAATCAATCAGCATGGAGTTTCATTAGAAAATATACAAAAGCAACTCGCTATTTTTAAAAAAGGAATTGCTAAGGTAGAACTGCTCGAAGCAGCTACTGTTGAAAATGGAATTTTAAAATTCAGTATAGTAGAGTTTGTTGAAAAAGCTAATTTTTTTGATGAAAATAAATCAGACTTAAAATTATTAAAGTTTGTTCCGGCCTCAGGGGCTGCTAGTAGAATGTTTAAGTTTCTAACCGTTTTTTTGAATGAGTTTGATCTTGAGAGAGAAAGTATTAATGCTTACATCAACAGAAAAAAAGACACTAAACTTCCTGTTTTTATTGTGGGGATGGATAAGTTGCCTTTTTTTGATATCATTTATAAAAAATTAAAAGAAGAATTTTTCAATTTTGATTCTTTTCCGCGTGATTATAAAAATTACTATTTTATAAAATTCATGCTGGATTCAGAGTATTTTGATTTTGCATCTAAACCAAAAGGTATTCTGCCATTTCATAAATATGTTGCGAATATTGCTACGCCCATAGAAGAACATTTGTATGAATGTGGTTATTACTCAAGTAGCAATAATAAATCACATTTACATTTTACAGTTTCACAATCGCATCAAAAACATTTTGAGCAAATTATAAGCAATGTGAAAGCTAAGGTTGAAAAAGAAACAGATACTACGATTGAAGTAACGTATTCTTATCAACATAAAAGTACCGATTCTATTGCGGTGAGTATGAATAATAAACCTTTTAGAACTGAAGATGGAAAATTATTTTTTAGACCTGGAGGACATGGTGCTTTAATTGAAAACTTGAATCAGCTCGATGCTGATATTATTTTTATCAAAAACATCGATAATGTAATTCTTCATAATAATGATACAATAGCTCTTTATAAAAAAGCATTGGCAGGAATCCTTTTGGAGTTGCAACAACAAATTTTTGCTTGTTTGAATTTAATTGATCTTTACACGATTGAAGATAATCAGATAGAAGAAATCAAGAATTTCTTGAAAGTGAAATTAAATATGGAGGTCAAACCAGATTTTGAGTTATATACTTTTGAGAATAAAATTAAAGTTTTGAAATCTATTTTGAATCGTCCAATTAGAGTTTGCGGAATGGTAAAGAATGAGGGTGAGCCAGGAGGAGGACCTTTCTGGGTAAAAAACGGACAAAAAGAAATTTCATTGCAAATTGTAGAATCTTCACAAGTAGATTTAAACAATAAAAAGCAGGTTAAAATCATGGAAAATGCCACTCATTTTAATCCGGTAGATTTAGTTTGCGCTATCAAAAATTATAAAAACGAAAAGTTTGATTTACGTCAGTTTGTAGATGAGAATAGTGGTTTTATAGTCGAAAAAAATCATTTGGGGAAAGATATTAAAAGTTACGAATTACCAGGTTTATGGAATGGTGCCATGGCAAATTGGTTAACTGTTTTTGTTGAAGTGCCTTTGATTACTTTTAATCCGGTAAAAACCGTTAATGATTTATTGAAGGAAGCGCATCAGTCTTTATAAAATGGAGATTCATAAACTTATATCAGAATTACAATATAAAGCTGTACGAAGCAGTGGCGCTGGAGGACAAAACGTGAATAAGGTTTCGTCGAAAGTAGTATTGTCTTTCGATTTGAAAAATTCTCAGGCTTTGTCAGACGAAGAAAAATTGTTGTTAGAAAACAATCTTTCTTCTAGATTAACTTCTGATTTGATTTTGATTCTAAACTGCGATGAAGACAGAAGCCAACTTAAGAATAAAGAAATTGTAACTAAACGTTTTTTAGAATTGATTAGAAAAGGGCTTATAGTTCCTAAAATCAGAAAGGCTACAAGAATACCAAAATCAGTTATTAAGAAACGAATTAAGGACAAAAAGAATCTTTCTGAAATTAAAAAATCCCGCAGGAAACCTGATTTTTAGTATTAAGATTTAGAGAATTAAGTATTAAGAAAAACCAAAAATTAAAAATCTTTATACATTATACTTTTATCTTAATTCTTTTTTACCTTTGCACCGTCTCAAAGGGGTGCTCTAAATAACGAGCTGAGATCATACCCAACGAACCTGAGCGAGTAATGTTGCTAAGGGAAAATGTGATAAATTAGTAGTTTATGCTATGGATTTATTGAGTTGAACAATCTATTTATTAAATTAACAAAAAGAATAATTCCCCCTTTTATTCGTAAAACAATTACGGATGAATACTATTTTTAAAGGAACTCAGGTAGTAAGATACAGCAGTTCTAAGTCAATCCTCTTTCTTTTTTCTTTTTTCTATTCTGTTTTTTCTTTTTCTCAGGTAAAAGATACTACAAAGGTGAACCAACTCGATGAAGTATTGGTTTCGGCGCTGCGTGTTACTACAAAAACGCCTGTTACATTTAGTAATATGGATAAAAAAGAAATTAAATCAAGAAATCTAGGCCAGGATATTCCTGTTTTAATGGGTTATATGCCTTCGGTGATTACAACTACCGAAGCTGGAGCTGGAATTGGTTACACCGGAATCAGAGTTCGTGGAACTGATGCAACAAGAGTGAATGTTACGGTGAACGGAATTCCGTATAATGATTCCGAAAGTCAAGGAACATTTTGGGTAAATATGCCTGATTTAGCTTCCTCTGTAGAAAGTTTACAATTGCAGCGTGGAGTAGGAACATCTACAAATGGTTCTGGAGCTTTTGGAGCTAGTTTGAACATGTTGACAGATAATTATGCGACCAAAGCTACCGGAGAAATTGCAAGTTCTTTCGGAAGTTTTAATTCGAATAAAAACATGGTAAAATTCAGTACAGGTTTATTAAATGATCATTTTGAATTGGCTGGACGTTTGTCGACTATTAAATCGGATGGATATATTGATCGTGCGAGTTCTGATTTAAAGTCCTATTTTTTACAAGGAACTTATGTAGGGAAAACGACTTTAATTAAAGCATTGGTTTTTGGTGGAACCCAAAAAACCTATCAGGCATGGAACGGAATTGACGGCGAAACTTTAAAAGAGAATCGCAGATTTAATTCGGCAGGAATGTTTACTGATGCTAATGGAGTGGATCGTTTTTATGACAATGAAACTGATAATTACAATCAGGATCATTATCAATTACACTGGAATGAATCTCTTTCTGATAACTGGAGTACTACCTTAGCATTTCATTATACTAAAGGAAAAGGATATTTCGAAAATTATAAACAAGATGCTGCAGTTGCTGATTATGGAAACATTCTGCCTACTAAAACAATAGTAGATGATGATGGTAATTTAGTTCCTGTAACCGATTTAATTCGTCAAAAATGGTTGGATAATGACTTTTACGGAACGACTTTTTCTGTAAAATATGCAGCAGATAAATTAGATGTTATTTTAGGTGGTGGCTGGAATAAATACGAAGGAGATCATTTTGGGAAAGTAATTTGGGCAAGAAATTCTGGTCCAACAGAATTAGGAGATCATTATTATGATGATTTTTCGACTAAAATTGATGGAAATATTTTTGCAAAAGCCAATTACCAAATCACATCACAGTTAAGCTTTTATGGAGATTTACAATATAGAAGAGTAAGTTATGAAGCGAATAGTTGGGAAACTGGTTTAGTCGATGATACTTTTAATTTCTTTAACCCGAAAGCAGGTTTGAACTTTCAGCTTGATCCAAAAAGTACATTCTATTTTTCATATGCCCGTGCTAATCGTGAACCAAACAGAACCGATTATGAAGGTGGAAATGTAAAACCTGAAAAATTAAACGATTTTGAATTAGGATGGAGATTCAACTCGGAGAATTTCCAATTGAATTCGAATCTTTATTATATGGCATACAAAGATCAGTTAGTATTAACAGGAGGGTTGAATGATGTAGGAGCGCCAATACGCACTAACAGTGGAGATAGTTATAGATTAGGATTAGAAGTTGATGCTGTTTTTAGACTTTCAGATAAATGGACAATTGCGCCAAATTTTACCATCAGTGATAATAAAAATGTTGATTTCTTTTCAGAAGATTCTAATGGAGATTTAGCGAATTTAGGAAATACAAATATTGCTTTTTCACCTGAATTTATAGCGGGAAATATTTTGAGTTTTTCACCATTGCAACCTTTAAAACTGAATTTATTGTCTAAGTTTGTGAGTGATCAGTATATGAATAATATCGATGATACTTCGAGTAAGTTGAAGGATTATTTTGTAAATGATTTTAACGCAGTTTACGAAATAAAGACAAAGTCTATTTTTAAATCAATTATGGTAAATTTATTAGTAAATAATATATTTAATGTAGACTATGTTTCTAATGGTACTGATTATGGCGGAGGATATGTATATTATTACCCACAGGCAGGAACTAATTTCTTAGCAGGACTTACTTTGAAGTTTTAATTTGTAGTGTTTATATTTTAAAAAGCCTGAGAATTTAATTTTCTCAGGCTTTTTTGTTTAATTGTATACTCGGAGAATGTTTTGGTTTACATCTACCCGATATTGTTTTAATGGATATTGTAATTTTCCCTGACCGGTAAATAAACTATATTCTTCTTCATCGCACGGACAAACAACATTAATCCCTTTTAGCGTTAAAGTCGAACAACTGCTCAATGCCTGATTAGGGCAAGCGCCATCAAAAGCAGTGTAGCCTGTTCCGGTATTAAATACGTAAATACCTTTTGGACCAACTTCGGGGCCAGAATAATAAATAGCATTACTCACATATTTCAAATTAGAATAAGCAGGAAGATTCAAGTCAAAAGTTATCGAAAAATTATAGTTAGGAATATACGGATTGTTGTTATTAAAGCCATTATCTGAACAAGATAAAAACAAAAGACAGAGGGAGAAAATAGATACGATTTTTTTCATGTTTTTAATTCGTAAAAGTATTAGTGAAACAAATTTAATTTATTTACATTTGAAATATCATATGCTTGACATATAATTATACACTATAAAAAAATATATTATCTTTGTGGAAAGAAATCCCGTTCCGATGGGATTTTTTCTATTTTATAAAATAATGAAGTTATGAGTACAGTATCTTATTACACAGCGGAAGGACTTAAAAAATTAAGAGAAGAATTAGATTATTTAAAAACGGTGATGCGTCCTAAAGCATCTCAAGATATAGCAGACGCAAGAGATAAAGGCGATTTGTCTGAAAATGCAGAATATGATGCAGCAAAAGAAGCACAAGGAATGCTGGAAATGAAAATTGCTAAATTAGAAGAAATTCATGCTAATGCCCGATTGATTGATGAGTCAAATCTTGACCTGTCAAAAGTTTTGGTATTATCAAGTGTGAAAATCAAAAACCAGGCAAATGGAATGGAAATGAAATATACGCTGGTTGCTGAAAGTGAAGCCGATTTAAAAACCGGGAAAATATCAGTTACTTCTCCAATAGGAAAAGGATTATTAGGGAAATCAATAGGCGAAGTAGCCGAAATTAAAGTGCCAAACGGTGTTTTGAAATTTGAAATTCTGGAAATTACAAGAGAATAACTTTTTAAAAGTTTAAACGATTATTTGCTTGATCGGTTAAAAAGATAACCAAATAAACGAATTAACAATGAGCATATTCACCAAAATAGTAAACGGAGAAATTCCATGTTATAAAATTGCTGAAGATGAAAATTATTTCGCTTTTTTAGATATCAATCCTAATGCAAAAGGACATACTTTGTGTATTCCAAAATTTGAAGTCGATAAGATTTTTGATATGGACGAGGCGCATTATTTAGGATTAATGCATTTCTCGAGAAAAGTAGCTAAGGCTATAGAAAAAACAATTCCCTGTAACCGAATTGCAATATCAGTTATCGGGCTTGAAGTTCCGCATGCTCATGTTCATTTGATTCCGTTGAATACAATGGAAGATATTCGTTTTCAAAAGAAAGTAACTTTGAGTAAAGAAGAATTTGAAAAGGTAGCTCAGGAAATTCGAGCTAATTTGTAAATTATTAAATTACATACAATAAAACACGAATTCGTTCGTGTTTTTTTATATAAAAAACTCAGTCAAAATGAGAAAAATTGTTTCTATTCTGTTTTTGTTTTTATCTGTTTTAAGCGTTGCTCAAACTAAAAATATTTATGCTGATATTGATAATAAGGTTGCCAAAATTCCAGCCGAATCAACTAAAACCACAGAAGGAATTGCAAAATTTATTACGGATAATTTTAAAACCGAAAATGAAAAGATTCGTGCTGTTTTTTATTGGACGGCTTCAAATATTAGTTATGATGTACCCAATATGCATTCGCCAAATCAACTTGAATCATCACAGCAAAAAATAGAAAATACATTAAAATCCAGAAAAGGAGTTTGTATTCATTATGCCGAAGTTTTCAATGATATTTCAAATAAAGTTGGAATTAAATGCCGAATAATTGAAGGCTACACAAAACAAAACGGAAAGGTAGATAATTTGTCTCATGCCTGGTGTGCAGCACAAATTGATTCAAAATGGTTCGTTTTTGACCCTACCTGGGGAGCTGGAGTTGTAATGAACGGAAAGTTTGTAAAAAGGCTCAATAACGTTTATTTTAAAGCCGAACCTTCTAAAATTATTGTTTCTCACATGCCATTTGATTATTTATGGCAATTTTCAAATTATCCTATTACTAATGCAGATTTTTATGCAGGAAAAATACAATTAGATAAAACGAGAAAATATTTTGATTTTGAGAAAGAAATTGCTCATTATTATAAAATATCCGAAAACGATCAGTTATTTGAATCGGCTGCGAGAGTAGAAAAAAACGGTTTGAAAAATGCTATGATTTTAGAATACTATAACTTTAAAAAGAACCATTGGAATACGACAATGCAAAATGCAAATGTTGAGAAAATGAATACTATTGTAGAAGAACTCAATGAAGCAGTCTTACAGTTGAATGATTTCATTATGTATCGAAATAAAAAATTCAAACCTACTTTTCCTGATGAAAAAATTAGTCAAATGATTGAGACTCCAAGAGAAAAATTGGTAAAATGTCAAAATGATGTTTTTAAAATTCCAGCCGTTGGAGCAGAAAATACGGCTAATCTAAATTCGTTGAAAAAAACCATTGCACAGGCTTTAATCCAGGCCGATGAACAGGCAGCATTTGTAAAAGAGTATTTGAGTAAATCTAAATTGATTAGAAAAACAATGTTCTCAAAAGTGTCCTGGTTAGGAATACCGTTAAATTAGTTTTTTTAAACTGATTTGCATGGTAGTTCCTTTACCTATTTCAGAATGAGAAACTTTTACATTTCCTTTATGGTATTCGTTTACGATTCTTTTGGTTAATGAAAGTCCTAATCCCCAACCTCGTTTTTTAGTAGTAAATCCAGGTTCAAAAACAGTCTTAAATTGATTTTTAGGAATTCCGCTTCCTGTATCGCTGATGTTTATTTTTATAAAATGGGCATCTTCTTCAATTTTCACGGCAATTTTTCCTTTGCCTTTCATGGCATCAATTGCATTTTTAATCAGGTTTTCTATAGTCCAACTGTGCAAAGTAGGATTGAGCATAGTGTAAATTTTACTATCAGGACTTTCAAATGAAAATTCAATTTGTTTCGAAAAACGGGATTGAAGATAGTTGTAGGTTTTTAAAGTTTCGGCAATAATATCGCTTTTTTCTAAAACAGGTTCAGAACCTATTTTCGAAAAACGATCGGTAATAGTTTGTAAACGGTCAATGTCTTTTTCAATTTCTTCGGTGGTGGTTTCGTCAATATTTTCGGTTTTCAGAATTTCGACCCAGCCAATTAACGACGAAAGCGGCGTTCCTATTTGGTGTGCCGTTTCTTTAGCCATTCCTGCCCAAAGTTTGTTTTGAGTTGCAATTTTTGTACTTCGGTAGAAATAATATATCAATGCCGAAAACAAGAAAATAATCAGCAGTAAAGCAATTGGATAATATTTTAGTTTATTCAATAATGCCGAATTGCCATAATACCATTTTTGGAATTTTTTAGGCGCATATTCGATTATAATAGGTTCGTTTTCTTTCTTTAAATTGGACAGAAAACCCTTTGCCATTTCCTGGTCTTTTACAATAGATTCGTCAATATTGATGGTATTGATAATGCTGTCATTTTCGGTGAGAATAACAGGAATAGAAGTGTTATTTTTAAAAATTTCAAGCGGAAGCTCAACATCAGTATCTTCATCGGCATTGATGAGTGTTTTTTGGGCTTTTGCCAAAAGATTCATCTTTAAACGCTCTTCATTTTTGAATATTTGGAAAAAAGTATAAGTATTCCAAAGTATCAGGGAAATGATAAAAAAAGAAGCGAAAATAAGAATCCATCTTCCAGTATTTCTTTTGTCGGAAAATTGCATAAGCGAAATTTAAACTATAAATATAACGAAATATAAATGGTATTATTTTAGTTTTTTTTAACTTTTATAAGTTGGCTATTGATAATCGAATCTGCCTATTTAATAAAAAGTCTTGTCAGGCAAGGATTTAAAAAATTAAAGATAAAATTGTAAAACAAACATTGCGGTCAGATAGAAGAAGTTGTTATATTTGTAAAACAAAGTTTTTCTGTAAAGAGTTTTGTTTTTGATTGATTTTGAATAAATTAGTCGAAAGATTAAGTGAAAACTCAAATGAAAAGGACGTATTCTGGTCAAAGAATACTTTTGAAAAAATAATAATTATATAACGATTAAAATAACGAAGATGGAAGTTACAGGGAAAATTAAAGTTGTTAATCCAGAGCAACAAGTTAGTGCATCATTTAGAAAAAGAGAAGTGGTTGTAACAACTGAGGAGCAATATCCTCAACATATAATGATTGAGTTTACACAAGATAAATGTGATTTGTTGAGCAATTATAACATTGGTGAAGCTGTAAAAGTTTCTATCAATTTAAGAGGTAGAGAGTGGGTTAATCCACAAGGTGAAACAAGATATTTCAATAGTATTCAAGGATGGAGAATTGAAAGGTTAGCTGCTGAAGCTCCAGCTGCTCCTATGCCAGCTGCACCGGCATTTGCACCAGCAACAAACCTTAACGAAGACGAACCAGACGATTTACCGTTCTAATTTGAAATAAAAAAGTAAATGAGCCTTGAATTTCAAGGCTTTTTTTATGCTTAAAAATTCGGTTTTATAATGGCACCTATTCCCATTTGATTTCCTATTTGAGGATAAACAAATGCCGAAGTTTTATTTTTTTTTCCAAAACGAAGTTTTTGAAAAGGATTAAAATGAGAAACTAAAATTCCAGAAGCAAGTCCAATTCCTGCTCCAGTCAATACATCAGAAGTATAATGCTTGTTATTTGCCACACGTAAGATTCCTGTAGCTGTTGCAAATACAAAACCACTGCTGGCATACCAGAAATTAGCATCTTTATATTCCTGATATAAAAGTGCAGCATTAGTAAAAGCAAGAGCGGTATGTCCCGAAGGAAAACTCAAACGATCAGAACCATCAGGACGATGTGCTTTTACAGCATGTTTTATCGCTGTAACCACAATATAACTAATCGTATTGGCAGTAGCCAAGTCGATAGTTTGATGTTTAAAGTCGTTTTTTGGCTGAAAGCCTAAAAATTTCCCGGCATAAATTTGCAAAGCAGGAACAAAAAGCGTCGCATCATCTATACGTGTATTGAAATTCGAACCAAAAAAAGATTGAGAATCTTGTTGAATATTTTTGTTTAATTGGCTATTGAATAATATAACTCCAGAACCAATCAAAGCTGTTGGTAAAATGAACGATTTATACGTTAGCTTTTTATGATTACTAATCGAATCAGTTTGTTGCGCATGTGTTTTTTGAATTAAAAAAAACAATAGTACTACCAGTAATATTTTTTTCATTTAAATAAAAATTGAAACTTTTACGAAAGTAACCAAATAAAGTAAATTACATTTGTAAAATGTAAGAGTATATCCTTTTAATGTAAAAGTTATGTATTATCTATCCGAAGATTTGTTTTTTCCGCCAGTGCACTTAGCTCATTCTTCCGGAATTGTTGGTTTTGGAGGTGATTTGTCTCCAGAGCGTTTACAATTAGCATACAATAGCGGCATTTTTCCCTGGTTTGAAGATGGAGAACCTATTACCTGGTGGTCGCCAAATCCCAGAATGGTTTTGTTCTTAGATGAATTGATAATTTCGAAGAGTATGAGGAATGTTCTTAATCGAAAGCTATTCAGGGTAACTTTCAATCAGAATTTTAGAGAAATTATTTCGAATTGTCAGAATGTGAAAAGAGATGGGCAAAACGGAACCTGGATTACTAATGATATGATTGAAGCTTATTGTAAACTGAATGAACTGGGAATTGCTAAATCAGTTGAGGTTTGGCAAGATGATGAATTAGTTGGCGGTTTATATGGTGTTGATTTAGGACATATTTTTTGTGGAGAAAGTATGTTTTCTTTGGTTTCAAATGCTTCCAAAGTGGCTTTTATTGCTTTGGTGAACCAATTAAAAAATGAGAATTACAAACTGCTCGATTGTCAGGTTTATAATTCTCATCTGGAAAGTTTAGGCTGTCGCGAAATAGAACGCGATGAGTTTATGAATATACTTCGAAATCATTTTTAACAGCGAAGATTAAAAAGTTTTTCGCAGAGAAAATAAAGTTTTCCTTTCTTTTGAAGCGGTTGTAGAGAGGATCAAAAGTTCAATTTAGTAAAACTCCAATCTAAAGTTTTATATAAAACCAATTCGTTTTTTAAACCCGGTAAACCCATAATCAATTTCAATGTTTCGTGTGCCATCATGGTTCCAATCATTCCGGGTAAAGTGCCTAAAACTCCATTAAAACTGCAATTTGGCACGTCTTTAGGATTAGGTGGTTGTGGAAATAAATCGCGTAAATTTTTACTTCCCTGATGATTAAAAACAGCTAATTGTCCTTCGAATCCTAAAATACTGCCGTAAACCAAAGGTTTTCCTAAAGTCACGCAAGTATCATTCACTAAATAACGGGTTGTAAAATTATCGCAACCGTCTACAATAATATCAAAATCAGTAATAATTCTCGAAGCATTTTCAGAAGTTAGTTTTTCTTCGAAGGCCAGAACTTGAATTAACGGATTTAGTTTTTCAATCGTTGTTTTCGCTGTTAATGCTTTAGATAATCCTATTTGGTCTTCGGTATATAAAATCTGGCGATGAAGATTGTGAATTTCTATTTTGTCAAAATCTACAATTCCTATGGTTCCTACTCCTGCAGTGGCAATGTATTGCAAAATAGGACATCCTAATCCGCCGGCGCCAATTACTAAAACTTTAGCATTTTTTAATTTGGCTTGCCCTTCTTCGCCTATTTCGGGTAAAATTACCTGACGGTTGTATCTTAAAAAATCTTGTATTACGCTCATTTTAAAAGGTTGTAAGGATCTAAGTTGCTGAGATACTAAGAATCTTAGAGTCTTAGTATCTCAGGAACTTTAAAAATAAGTTCTATCCCAGTCTTTCCAAACGGGTTCATAGCCTTTTTGCTGGATGATATGTGCAATTTCGGCAACCGAACGTTCATCACTAATTTCAAATTGCTCTAATGATTGCGGATCGACAACATAACCGCCGGGATTTGTTTTAGAACCGGCACTCATACTTGTGGTACCAATAGGAATAATGTTATTTCGGAATTTTTCATTCTCACGGGTTGAAATCGAAATTTCCACATCTTCGTTCCATAATCGATAGGCACAAATGAGTTGGGTTAAATCTTTATCATCCATAATGAAGTTAGGTTCGATAATTCCTTCGGCGGGCCGAAATCTGGGGAACGAAACAGCATATTTTGTGCGCCAATAGGTTTTTTGTAAATAATCCAGATGCAGGGCATTAAAAAAACTATCAGTACGCCAGTCTTCCAATCCTAACAAAACACCCAGCCCGATTTTATGAATACCCGCTTTCCCAATTCGGTCAGGAGTATCGAGTCTGAAATCAAAATTGGATTTCTTGCCTTTAGTATGGTATTTTTTGTAAACTTCCTGATGATACGTTTCCTGATACACCAAAACGGAATAAACACCAGCTTCGTGCAATCGTTCGTATTCTTCCTGTGAAAGTGGCTGCACTTCGACAGAAATAATCGAAAAATCTTTTTTGATTTGCTCAATAGCGTTCAGGAAATAATTAATGTTTACAGTATAATTGGCTTCTCCGGTGACTAATAAAACATGATCAAATCCTGTTTTTTTCAGGGCTTCAACTTCCAGTTTTATTTCTGTATCGGTTAATGTTTTACGTTTGATTTTATTGTCCAGACTAAAACCGCAATAGGTACAAATGTTTTGACATTCGTTACTTAAATACAAAGGGGCATACATTTGGATAGTTTTTCCAAATCTTTTTTTAGTCAATTCATGACTCAATTGTGCCATTTGTTCCAAATAGGGTTGGGCAGCAGGAGAAATCAATGCCAAAAAATCATCCAGATTGCGTTTGGTTTTGGCTAAAGAACATTCCACATCTATGGCAGAAGTATTATAGATCTTAGTTTTAATGGTTTCCCAGTCGTATTGATCAAAAACAGATTTGAATGTTATCATTGTTACATTTTTTAGCACGAAAAATTTAACCACAAAGGGCGCAAAGATTTCGCTAAGTTCACAAAGTTTTGTGTTTACTTTTTTATTGACCGCAAAGTATCTCTATTCCGTCTCCCTCTCCTTTGGAGAGGGTTGGGGTGAGGATTACTCATATAAAAATGCTGTCAATGGGCTGGAGGCTACAGCCTGAGTAAATTGTTGCCCGAGTTTAGCTTCGAATGCTTTTCTTCCTGCGATAACAGCTTCTTTGAAAGCTTCTGCCATCATTTTTGGATTTCCTGCTACTGCAATTGCGGTATTTACTAAAACAGCATCGGCACCCAGTTCCATTGCTTTTGAAGCGTCTGATGGCGCGCCAATTCCCGCATCAATAATTACAGGAACTTTAGATTGTTCGATGATAATTTCTAAAAAATCAATCGTCTTTAAGCCTTTATTACTCCCAATAGGCGAACCCAAAGGCATTACTGCCGATGTTCCCGCATCTTCCAGTCGCTTGCATAAAACAGGATCAGCGTGAATGTAGGGTAAAACAATGAAACCTAGTTTAGCCAATTCTTCCGTAGCTTTTAGAGTTTCAATCGGGTCGGGAAGTAAATATCTTGGATCAGGATGAATTTCCAGTTTTAACCAATTTGTTTCCAAAGCTTCTCTTGCCAATTGTGCAGCAAAAATCGCTTCTTTTGCATTTCGTGCACCGGAGGTATTAGGTAATAAATTAATTCTCGGATGTTTTAAATGCGATAAAATAGCATCGGTTTCGGTTTCTAAATCTACTCTTTTTAAGGCAACCGTAACTAATTCGCTCTCTGAAGCCAAAATCGCTTCTTCCATTTGGGTATTCGAACCAAATTTCCCTGTTCCTAAAAACAATCGGGATTCAAAAGTTTTGTCTCCTATATTAAATGCTGACATATAATTTTTCATTAAGTTCATTAATTAATTCTGACGGATTGTTACTTTGGGTAATTAAACCTGAAATCGCAATACCGTGAATTCCGGTTTCCATCAAATCATCTATATTTTCCAGTGTGATACCTCCAATGGCATAAATCGGAATTTCGAAAGCATTCGATTTTAAAATTTCAGTTATCGAATGGTAACCTTGTAAGCCAAGAATAGGACTCAAGTTGGCTTTAGTTTCGGTAAATTGAAAAGGACCAAGCCCAATGTAATTGCAATTTTCATTGATTCTTTGCAGTACATCTTCAATAGTATTAGCCGTTCCGCCAATGATTTTATCGTCTCCTAAAATGGTTCTGGCTTCTTCGATTTTCATATCGTTTAAACCTAAATGAACACCATCGGCATCAACTTTTTTAGCCAGTTCAACATTGTCGTTGATAATAAAAGTGGCCAAATATTCTTTGCATAAAATTTTTACGGCTTCCGCCAAAGTAAAAGCTTCTTCGGGAGTAGTATTTTTAAAACGCATCTGAATCCAGTCGCAGCCGTGATCCAAAGCTTTATGGATATTATACAATTGTTCTTCAATTGTGTTTCCTTGTGAAATGTATTGTAAACGATTAAACATAATGATTTCCTAATTGGGTTGGGTTAGATAATAAAAAGGTTTCAGTGTAATTTTTAGCATTTTTGCAGGCATTTAAAAGATCTTGATCTAATGCTAAATTTGATGTTATCGCTGCTGATAATACGCAGCCTGAACCGTGTTTTTGATAAATATCAGTGTTTTTTGGCAAAAGCCTGAAAAACTGATTTTGAGTATGTAAATAGTCGGTGCCTATTTCGGTAGGATGATGTCCTCCTTTGAGTAAAACAGCACAGTATTTAGAAAGAATTTCGAGGCTAATTTCAGTTTTTTTTTGCGCTGGAATCAATTTCGAAATTTCAGTGTAATTGGGTGTTATTAATTCTGTTTTTTGCAAAATTGTAATTAAATTATTTTGATTTTCAATAGTTAAAAAATCAAATTCAGTAGTCGATTTTAAAACCGTATCCCAAACTATTTTAATTGTTGGCGAAAGTTTTTTAATTAAAAAAACAATTTCTTTTAGGTAATCTAATGAAGGAACAATGCCAATTTTCACGGCTTTGATTTCATAAGAATCGAATAATGTTTCGACAGACTGTAATACAAAATCGAGTGCTGTCCATTGAATAGCAATAAACTCATCTTCGGTTTGAATGGTATTCGCAGTGTTGATAGCAAAACCGTAAACCTGATGCTGTTCGAATGTTTTAATATCAGCCAAAACTCCTGCACCTGCCGATGGATCAAAACCCGCAATACTTAAAACGAAAGGACGATTTGTTGACATAATTTAAAATTTTTGATTGGATTTTCGGTATTCCAAATGGTTCCTAAAAGGGCGATGCCATCAAAGCCTTTTTCTAAAGTCTGTTTACTATTGATTGCCGAAATTCCGCCTAAACCTATGAGTTTTGTGTTGAAATTGTTTCTTTTTTTAATTGCTTCGAATAAGTCTGTTTTCGGAATATAATTTTCTTTTGAAATAGAAGTGAAAACAGGACTCAAAAAAGCATAATCAAAAATATCAGACAGTGTGTTAAATTCTTCGATAGAATGTGTCGAAGTCGATACTGTAAAATCTTTTGCCTTTTGAAAGCTATCGGGTCTATTGGTCGAAGAAAAATGAATCCGATTAATTCCTAAGTCTTCTGCTAAATAATGATAACTATGCAATACCAGTTTGTTGCGATATTCCAATCCAATTGCTGTTACTAAAGTCTTTATTTCAGTTTCAGAAAAGTTAGGCTTTCGAACATGAAATAACTCCATTCCTTCCTCAAAAAGTGAATAGATGATTTTGATTTCGTTTGCTATAGCAGTTGGATTGGATATAATTATCATGATGAGGTATTAAGTATATAGAATTAAGTATCAGGATTTTTTGTCTTAATATTTAATTCTAAAAGTCTTGATTCTAAATATAGATTTCTTTTCCTTGCTCGATAAACTCTTCTGATTTTTCCAGCATTCCTTTTTTAGCTTCTTCTACATCACGGATTTCCTGTGATATTTTCATGGAACAGAATTTAGGTCCGCACATAGAGCAGAAATGCGCTACTTTGGCACCATCAGCAGGAAGTGTTTCGTCGTGGAATTCTCTTGCTGTATCCGGATCTAAAGCCAAATTAAATTGATCTTCCCAACGGAATTCAAAGCGAGCTTTACTCAAAGCATTATCACGGTATTGAGCTCCCGGATGACCTTTGGCCAAATCGGCAGCATGAGCCGAAATTTTATAAGTGATCACTCCGTCTTTTACGTCTTTCTTGTTGGGCAAACCAAGGTGTTCTTTTGGAGTTACATAACACAACATCGCACAACCGTACCAGCCAATCATTGCAGCTCCAATAGCTGAAGTGATATGGTCGTAACCTGGAGCAATATCAGTAGTTAAAGGCCCAAGAGTGTAGAAAGGAGCTTCAGAACAGTGCTCTAATTGCTTGTCCATATTTTCCTTAATCATGTGCATTGGCACGTGACCTGGTCCTTCGATAAAAACCTGTACATCATGTTTCCAAGCAATTTTTGTCAGTTCACCCAAAGTTTCTAATTCGGCAAATTGAGCGGCGTCATTAGCATCGGCAATCGAACCCGGACGTAAACCATCTCCAAGAGAAAAAGCCACGTCATATTGTTTTAAGATTTCGCAAATTTCTTCAAAATGCGTGTATAAGAAGTTTTCTTTGTGATGAAACAAACACCATTTAGCCATAATCGAACCACCACGTGAAACAATTCCCGTAACACGATTAGCCGTTAAATGAATATAGCGAAGTAAAACTCCTGCATGAATGGTAAAATAAGAAACACCTTGTTCAGCCTGTTCAATTAAAGTATCACGGAAAATTTCCCATGTTAAATCCTCGGCGATTCCGTTTACTTTTTCCAAAGCCTGATAAATAGGCACCGTTCCAATTGGTACCGGAGAGTTACGGATAATCCATTCTCTGGTTTCGTGAATATTTTTTCCAGTTGATAAATCCATAATCGTATCAGCTCCCCAACGGCAAGCCCAAACTGCTTTTTCTACTTCTTCTTCAATAGATGAAGTCACTGCACTGTTACCAATATTAGCATTAATTTTTACCAAAAAGTTACGACCAACAATCATCGGCTCACTTTCCGGATGGTTGATGTTGTTTGGGATAATTGCACGACCCGCTGCAATTTCGCTTCTTACAAATTCAGGAGTGATTTTAGATTTTGGTGTATTCGCTCCAAAACTATGTCCTGCGTGTTGGCATTGCATTGCTTTTTGTGCTGTTTCTAATTGTTCGATACGTTGGTTTTCACGAATGGCAATGTATTCCATTTCGGGAGTGATGATTCCTTTTTTTGCATAATGCAATTGCGAAACATTTGCTCCTTTTTTGGCACGCATTGGTTTGTGTAAATACTCAAAACGCAGGTGATTTAGTTTTTCGTCAGCTAGACGCTCTTTTCCATAATCAGAAGAGATTTCAGTTAATTCTTCTACGTCGTTACGGTCAAGAATCCATTTTTCGCGTAAGCGTGGTAATCCTTTTCTAACGTCGATTTCGATATTAGGATCAGTATAAGGGCCTGAAGTATCGTAAACAGTTACAGCAGGATTTTTTTCTACACCGCCTTTAGAAAGTTTAGTGTCAGATAATTTGATTTCGCGCATGGCGACTTTTATCGGGTGAATTTCACCATCGATATACACCTTTGTTGAATTGGGAAAAGGTTGTCTGGATATTTTTTCTTCGTTGTTCATGTTTTTGAAGTTATGAGTTGTGAGTTATCTGTTATGCGTTCTTGTATAACGTTGTTTTTTGGAATTTGGATTTGTTTCCTTGGAATTTAATTATCCAGTCTATAGAATCGAAAGCTGATTACTGCAGTTTGCAAACTGAATACTATCCTCCCTGAGTGGCAGAAATAATTAGAATGTCGTCGGTTTCCTGGATGAGGTGAGAATTCCAGTTGGATTTTGGAATGACGGTATTGTTGATGGCAAGGGCAATTCCGTTTTGTTTTTCGGGAATTTCCAAGTCAAGAAGTGCCTGAACAGTTAAGCTGTCAATGGCAAAATGTTTTGTTTGATTATTGATTTTTAGTTCCATTCCTTAATTTTTTAAATAAAAATTACTTTAGGAATGGCTGCAAAGTGCCCAAAAATGGGACCATGGAAGTCATCTTACTTTTCCCTACGCTAGTATGAACTAGATCAGGTTCAGAGGGTAAAATCTCAGCCTACTTGTGTAGACACCCCTAAAGTGTGAGACAAATGTAATGAAAAAGTTGGAAGTTAGAAGTTGGAAGTTAGAAGTTTAACATTTTTGTGTTAAACGCATCTAAAATTGAACAGTGATTATTGTTTTCTCGTCCAGCAACTTTCGATATGATCATTAACCATTCCTGTCGCCTGCATGTGTGCATAAACAACAGTTGAGCCAACGAATTTGAAACCACGCTTTTTTAAATCTTTGCTAATGGCGTCTGAAAGTGGAGTAGTGGCAGGAACATCTTTGAGACTTTCGGCTTTGTTATCAATAGGTTTTCCGTCAACAAAACCCCATATGTATTTAGAAAAACTGCCAAATTCTTCCTGAACTTTCATAAAAGCTACAGCATTAGAAATTGTCGCACGCACTTTTAATTTGTTTCGAATAATACCCGGATTCGAAAGTAATTCCTGAATTTTTTCTTCGGTATAATTAATGATTTTTTTATAATCGAAATTGTCAAAAGCTTTACGAAAATGTTCTCTTTTTGCCAAAACAGTATACCAACTCAATCCTGCCTGAAAGGTTTCCAGAATTAAAAATTCGAATAAAGTAGCATCATCATAAACAGGAATTCCCCATTCTTCATCGTGGTATTTTCGGTATAAATCGTCTTTTTCGCACCAGGTACAGCGTGTTTTATTTTCCATAATTTTTTAATTTAAAGATATAAAAAAACCTCAAAGTCTTGCTTTGAGGTTTGATGTGATATGTTAGAAAATATTATTTCTTTCTAAGTATTATATACCATATACCTTCTTCGTCAGTTTCTTTTAATTTTAATGAAGAGTCAGTTAATTCAATTATTTCAAATTCATTGATGTCATCTCCATTTTTTACTGTTAATTTATTGTCTTTTTTAGACCAAGTTCCTTCTTCAGTATATTCGTGACATGTAGATTTATTTTCTGCAACATTTTTAGCAGCATTTATGGTAACATCAGAAGAGTAATACCCTGTAATTTTGAATGTCCCTCCGCTTTTGATTTCAAGAACTTCTAATCCACAAGAATTGTTTATCGTTTCTAATGTTGATAAGGTTTCTCCTTCTTGATATAACTCCCATTTTGCTTCGATTGATGCTGAAGAGTTATCATCGTCATTGCTACAAGATGTAATTGTTACTAATGATAATAATGACAAAAATAATAAGTTGATTTTTTTCATGTTACTTTTTTTAAAGTTAATACTACAAAATTAACTTTTTTTTTGAATAAAAAAACTTACACATTGTTTTTTTGTATTTTTTTCGATTATTAATTAGCCTCAATGTATTTTTCAATTAAATGATGTCCAAGATATATTAATGGAGTTAGTGCAATTGCTAATAACAGCTTGAATGAATAGCCTGTTAGCGACATGTTGAGGTATTGACTTGTAGATATTTTTCCGGTAAGCCAAAATGCAATTCCCGATACAATAAAACTATCGATAAGCTGAGAAATTAGTGTGGAACCAGTGCTTCTAAGCCAAATCATTTTTTTACCCGTTTTATTTCGTAAAAACCAGAAAATAGAAACATCGACCATTTGGGAAACCAAAAAGGCAATAATGCTGGCAATCATAATGAATAATCCCTGACCAAAAACGGCATGAAATTGCTCGTCGTTAACGGTTTCTCCAGTAATAAAAGCTGGAATTTTTGTTCCAATAAAAAGAATCAAAATGCAATAAGCAATAAGTCCTGCGGTGATGTAAGAGAGTTTTTTAACGCCGTCTTTTCCAAAATGTTCGTTGATAATATCAGTAGTAATAAAAACGATAGGCCACGGAAGAATTCCAAGACTCATAATAAAAGGGCCAATTTGGATCAATTTTCCACCTATCAATTCGGCTACAATGGCATTGGTAATAAATATTCCGGCAAGAATTAGGTAAACAGTATCTTTTTTAGATTGAAACATTATTTGGAATTTACTTTATCCAAATTTAGTTTCTTTATTTTGAATTTAGTATTGGAACAAAAGTTAAATTCAAAAAAAATCCCATTTCGTTTTCTCAAACGAGATGGGATTTTGTATAAGTGTAAAATCTAGTTAGATTAACCTAAAGTAACTCTTTTGAAACCTGTAATTTCAACATTGAATCCTTTAACGTAATCACCAACTTTTTTACTATCATCTTTGATGAAGTTTTGGTCTAATAACGCTTTTTCTTGGTCTAAAGTAGTGTTGTCAGAGATGAAACGTTGTACTTTTCCAGGAATAATTTTGTCCCAAATTTGCTCTGGTTTACCTTCAGCTTTTAATTCAGCTTTAGCATCTTCTTCAGCTTGTTTGATAACTTCAGGAGTTAATTGAGAGAAAGAGATGTATTTAGGAACATTTTTCAAAGTTTTTCCTAAACGTGCAGCTTCTTCATTGTCTTTTTCGATAACAGCAATACGAGCAGCAAGTTCAGATTCAACGAAAGCAGGATCAAAATCTTTGTAAGATAATGTGTCAGCTCCCATAGAAGCAACCTGCATAGAGATATCTTTTGTTAAAGCTTCAGCGTTAGCAACTGGAGCAGAAATTGCAGTTAAAGCAGCAATTTTGTTAACGTGAACATAAGATCCAACGTAAGCACCTTCTAAAATTTCGAAACCACCGATCTCGATTTTTTCACCGATAACACCTGTTTGTTCGATTAATTTCTCAGCAACAGTAATTCCGTTGAAATCAGATGCTAAAAATTCTTCTTTAGAAGAGAAGTTGATTGCTTTTTCAACTAATTGTTTAGCTAAAGTTACGAAAGCTTCGTTTTTACCTACGAAGTCAGTCTCACAGTTTAAAGTGATGATAGCTCCTTTAGTGTTGTCAGCATTGATGAAAGAAACAGCAGCACCTTCAGAAGACTCACGGTCAGAACGGTTAGCAGCAACTTTTTGTCCTTTTTCTCTAAGGTTTTGTATCGCTTTATCGAAATCTCCTTCCGCTTCAACTAGAGCTTTTTTACAGTCCATCATTCCGGCACCTGTAGCTTGTCTTAATTTATTTACGTCTGCAGCAGTAATTGTTGCCATAATATATCTTGTGTTTTAATGTTAAAAGTAAAAATTCCAACCTTCAAATCCCAAATTCCAACGTTATCAGATGGTTAAAAAATCTGATTTTGGAATTTGGAATTTAAAATTTGGAATTTAAAAGTTTATTTATTCTTCAGTTGCAGGAGCAGCTTCAGCCTCAGCAGCTGGAGCTTCTTCAGCTACTTCAACTTCTTTTTCAGAACCTCTTTCAGAAAGTCCTTCGATAACTGATGCAGTTACTAAAGATAAAATTTTCTCAATTGATTTAGAAGCATCATCATTGGCTGGGATAACGTAATCTACTTCACGTGGATCAGAGTTAGTATCAACCATTGCGAAAACCGGAATGTTTAATTTTTGTGCTTCTTTTATTGCGATGTGCTCAGCTTTGATATCTACTACGAACAATGCAGCTGGTAGTCTAGACATATCAGCGATTGAACCTAAGTTTTTTTCTAATTTAGCACGAAGACGATCTACTTGTAAACGCTCTTTTTTAGATAGCGTGTTGAAAGTACCATCTTTCTTCATTTTATCAATAGAAGACATTTTTTTAACTGCTTTACGGATAGTAACAAAGTTTGTTAACATTCCACCTGGCCATCTTTCAGTGATATAAGGCATGTTTGCAGCTGCTGCTTTTTCAGCAACGATGTCTTTTGCTTGTTTTTTGGTAGCTACAAATAAAATTTTTCTACCTGATGCAGCGATTTTTTTCAAAGCTTCGTTAGCTTCTTCAATTTTAGCTGCAGTTTTATATAGGTTAATGATGTGAATACCATTACGCTCCATATAAATGTAAGGAGCCATGTTTGGATCCCATTTTCTAGTCATGTGTCCAAAGTGAACACCTGCTTCTAGTAATTCTTTTACTTCTATTTTGCTTGACATTTTTTGTACTAGTTTACGTTCTGTTGAGTAAGCAATGTATAAATGGCGAAATATCGGCTAAATACATTTAGATGCTAAACTAATTTCCCGACGCATCGGGACAACAACAACATTGTTTAAATTCAATAATAAATTCAATAAAGTCTTGCTCCTGTGAACAAGACAGGCAATATTAACGTTTAGAGAACTGGAATCTCTTACGAGCTTTCTTCTGACCGAATTTCTTACGTTCAACCATTCTTGGGTCTCTTGTTAATAAACCTTCTGGTTTTAAAATACCTCTGTTTTCAGCGTTTGCTTCACACATTGCACGAGCAATTGCCATTCTTACAGCTTCTGCCTGACCAGTGATACCACCTCCGTAAACATTTACTTTTACGTCAAAGTTAGATGCGTTTTCTGTCATTGACAATGGTTGCAATACTTTGTATTGTAAAGTAGCAGTTGGGAAATAAGTTGCTAATTCTTTTTTGTTTACAGTGATTACTCCTGTTCCTTCTGAAACATAAACACGTGCAACAGCGGTTTTTCTTCTACCGATTTTGTGAATAACTCCCATTACTTAAGATCGTTTAGGTTAACAGTTCTAGGTTTTTGAGCTCCTTGTTTGTGCTCAGCTCCTACAACAACATTTAAATTTCTGAAAAGTTCAGCTCCTAATTTGTTTTTAGGTAACATTCCTTTTACTGCTTTTTCAACTAAAGCTGCAGGGTTTTTAGCTTGCAATACTTTAGCAGTTAAAGTTCTTTGTCCTCCTGGATAACCTGTGTGACGCATGTAAATTTTTTCGTCAAGTTTGTTACCTGTAAGGTTGATTTTTTCTGCGTTGATAACAATTACGTTATCTCCACAGTCCACGTGTGGGGTATAGCTTGGCTTGTACTTTCCTCTTAAAATCATAGCGACTTTAGAAGCAAGACGTCCTAAGTTATGACCCTCTGCATCTACAACGATCCACTCTTTAGCAGAGTTAGTCTTTGTAGTTGAAATTGTCTTGTAGCTTAATGCGTTCACAATAAAAATTTTTTAATTAAACATTCCATCCCCAATAAAGGGGTTGCAAAAGTACAATTAATTATTTTAAAACCAAATACCTTAAATGAATAAATTTTTTGGGTTTTTGTATTGATAATCAATTGGATATTTATCGTGCTTTATCGTGCAGGTTTTTTATATTTTGGTTAATGACTTTGGTTTTAAAATTATTGTAGATTTGGATTGAAAAATAAATTGATTATCTTGCAGTCTTGCGATGTAAAGAATAAGATAAATAGGGTTTGTTATTAAGTGAATCCGAGTTTGTTTTTTAATTGGTCACATCTTATATAAACGACTAAAGTTAAGACAATACTATTACTATGAAAGTTAAAGCAACACTGAAGCAAATTGCAAAAGAATTGAATGTTTCTGTTTCTACAGTTTCTAAGGCACTTAATGATAGTCCTGAGATTAGCAGCCAAACTAAAATTAAGATTAAGGAGTATGCTAAGCTTAAAAATTACAAGCCTAATATTATAGGTCTGAATTTAAAAAACAGAAAAACAAAAACCATAGGTGTTATCATTCCGAATATTTTGAATTCTTTTTTTGCAAAAGTTTTTAGTGGAATCGAAAAAGTAGCTGAAGCAAAAGGGTATAATGTAATTACCTGTATTTCTAATGAATCAATAGTAAAAGAAATTAATACGCTTGAAATGCTGAGTAATGGAACTACCGATGGTTTTATTTTGTCAGTTTCGCAAGAGGCTCAAAAACTTCAGGATTATTCTCATTTTACCGATATTATAAACGAAGGAACACCAATTGTGATGATTGATCGGATTGCTGATGAAGTTGAATGTGATAAGGTTGTGGTTGATGATTATGATTCGGCGCTGAATGTTACGCAACGATTGATTGATACAGGATGTAAAAACATTGCATTAATTTCTTCGGTAGATGATTTAAGTGTAGGGAAATTAAGAACCGAAGGTTATTTGAAAGCTTTAGCCGATAATGGTATTGCAGTAAACGAAAATATTATTCTTCGTACCAATTCAGAAGACGAAATGAAGAAACGAATTGATGCTATTTTCGAGAACAATACAATTGATGGTGTTTTTGCCTTAGATGAACGAGATTCAGTTGCGGCATTGAAATTAGCTATTAAAAAAGGTTATAAAATTCCCGAAGAACTTTCTATTATAGGTTTCGCGGATGGAATTTTAGCCTCAAGACGATTAACACCAAGTTTGAGTACCGTAAGTCAACATGGAGTAGAGATTGGTGAAGTAGCTGCCAAATTACTCATTGATCGCCTCGAAGCTGATGAAGAAAACGAAGCGCCTTATCAAACTGTTGTTATTAAAACCAATTTGAAAGAAAGAGAATCTTCCAGAACCAAAAAAAAATCCATTTCTAAGAAATAAAGAAATGGATTTTTTTTGTTCTGCTAACTAAAAACTGAACACTGACTACTCAAATCAATGCGCTTCCAGCCAGTCTTTGCCCATTCCTAAATCGACCACTAAAGGAACTTCCAGCTTGAAGGCATTTTCCATTTCGGATTTAATCATCGGTTGGATTTTTTCCAATTCCTCATTGTGAACGTCAAATACAAGTTCGTCATGTACCTGCAATAACATTTTCGATTTCCAGTTTTCGGCAATTAATTTGTTATGAATGTTAATCATTGCAATTTTGATAATATCAGCAGCCGAACCCTGAATAGGAGCGTTGACTGCATTTCGTTCGGCACCGCCGCGTACTACAGCATTTTGCGAATTGATATCTTTTAAATACCTGCGACGGCCTAAAATAGTTTGTACATAACCATTTTCTCGGGCAAAATCAATTTGCTCGTTAATAAATGACTTCAGTTTTGGATACGATTTATAATAAGCATCAATTAATTCGGCACTTTCAGAACGGGAAAGATTCGTTTGGTTAGAAAGTCCAAAAGCCGAAACCCCATAAATAATTCCGAAATTTACTGTTTTAGCATGACTACGTTGTTCTCGGCTTACTTCTTCCAATGAAACATTGAAAACCTTAGAAGCAGTCGATTTGTGGATGTCTTCGTTGTTTTGGAAAGCCTTAATCATGTTTTCTTCACCACTTAACGCAGCAATCACACGCAATTCTATTTGAGAGTAATCGGCAGAAACTAAAGTGTAATTTTCATCACGGGCAATAAATGCTTTCCTGATTTGGCGGCCTCTTTCGGTACGAATAGGGATATTTTGTAAGTTAGGATTATTCGAACTCAAACGGCCTGTTGCCGCTACCGTTTGCATATAATCAGTGTGAACGCGTCCTGTTTTTGTGTCAACTTGGTTTGGCAACGCATCAATATAAGTACTTTGTAATTTTACCATTTGACGCCATTCCAGGATATCGCGTACAATTTCGTGTTCGTTTGCCAGATAACTCAAGACTTCTTCTCCGGTAGCATATTGTCCGGTTTTAGTTTTCTTTTGTTTGGCACCGCCAATTTTCAATTTGTCAAATAAAATATCGCCGAGTTGTTTTGGCGAAGCCAAATTGAATTTCTCTCCGGCAGTTTCGTATATTTTTTGTTCTAAAGCATTGCTTTCGATAGCCATTTCTGTTGACATGCTTTTCAAAAACGCAACATCAAGATTCACACCTTCAGTTTCCATAGCAGCAAGTACAGGAATTAGCGGAACTTCGATTTCGTCAAATAGTTTTTGCGTAGCTGTTTTTTCCAGTTCAACAGCAAATAATTCTTTCAACTGAAAAGTAACATCGGCATCTTCGGCAGCATATTCTTTGATGTCTTCCAGCTCGACTTCGCGCATCGACTTCTGATTTTTTCCTTTCTTGCCAATTAAATCCTCAATAGATTTTGGTGAATATTTTAAATAAGTCTCCGATAAAATATCCATATTATGACGCATATCAGGATTAATCAGATAATGCGCAATCATGGTGTCGAATAATTTTCCGGCTACGCGAATGCCATAATTCGATAATATTTTTAAATCGTATTTGATGTTTTGACCAATTTTTTCGATAGCTTCATTTTCGAAAAAAGGAATGAATTTTTCTGCCAAAGCCTGAGCTTCTTCCTGATTTTCCGGAAACGGAACGTAAAATCCTTTTCCTTTTTCATAAGAAAATGAAATTCCAACCAGTTCAGCATGTAAAGCATCCAATCCAGTGGTTTCAGTATCAAAGCAAACCGAAGTTTGTTTTTGTAAATTTTGCAATAACAATTTAAGACCTAAATCTCCCTGAATAATTTGGTACGAATGCGGTGTGTTTTCAAGCGTATTATAGAATTGCTGGTGTACCACTTCATTCTCATGAGTAGGAAGCGTACTTGAAAATAAATCGAATTGATCCTGATTTTTTGCCTGTGGCTTTTTGTACAATTTCGCATCGTCCACAGGAGTTTCTTCGTTATTGAAAGCCTGGGCTGGATTTTTAAAAATAGCATCAAATTGTTCTGCCATTCTTCTAAATTCCAGTTCGTGAAAAATAGCATCCGTTTTTTCTACATCAGGCGTAGAAAGTTCATAATCTTCTTCGTTAAAAGTCACCGGACAATCCAGGCAAATTGTTGCTAGTTTTTTAGATAATAATCCCAGCTCAGCATTGGCTTCAATTTTATCTTTGATGGCACCTTTCAATTGGTGTGTATTGGCTAAAAGATTTTCCATCGAACCATATTCGGCAAGGAATTTTTTAGCTGTTTTTTCGCCGACCCCTGGTAATCCCGGTATATTATCAGCTGAGTCTCCCATCATTCCTAAAAAGTCAATTACCTGTTCCGGTCTTTCGATTTCAAATTTTGCCAAAACTTCAGGAATTCCCCAAATTTCGATTCCGTTACCCATGCGTGCGGGTTTATACATGAAAATATTTTCGGAAACTAACTGAGCAAAATCCTTATCGGGCGTCATCATAAACACCTTGTAGTTTTGCTTTTCGGCTTGTTTGGCAATCGTACCTATCAAATCATCGGCTTCACAACCGGCAACTTCAATAATAGGAATGTGCATGGCATTTAATAATGCCTGAATATAAGGAATCGCAATTTTGATTGCTTCGGGAGTTTCGTCCCGATGTGCTTTGTATTGTGGATAAAGTTCGTTTCTTAAATCACTGCCGCCTTTGTCAAAAGCCACCGCCAGATGATCTGGTTTTTCACGCTTAATCACATCCATCAGTGAATTCATAAATCCCATAATGGCCGAGGTATCCATGCCCTTAGAGTTGATTCTTGGATTTTTAATAAAGGCATAATAACCTCTAAAAATTAAAGCGTAGGCATCGAGTAGGAAAAGACGTTTTTGAGCAGACATGTTAAAATAATTTGGATGTAAAAATAAACAAAGCTTTTTAAAAATCCTTCATTTAATTGGATTGTTCGTTAAGTAATGGGTAGAATAGTGTTAATGTTTTTTTATTTGGTTAGGAAGTTGTTTCTGTAGATAGGTTTCTAAAAACAACTCTGCCTAGTTAAATTTTAATTAAGATATTCTCAACTAATGGTGAGATGTTGTTATTTTGTGTAAAAATGTATTCAAATGGGGTTTAGGTTGCTCTTTTTTATAGTGGTTCTTTTATTGGTTGAACTTTATGCTTTTCAGGCTTTTAAAACGATTGTCAAAGATAGATGGTTCATGGTGGCTTATGGAGTACTCAGTTTAGCTGTTTTGATTTATATTGTTTATGGCTTTTTTAGTTTTGATCGTTCGGTGGGGCAAACTCGGGGGATGATGTTTACTATGGGTTTGATGCTGGTGGTTTATGTTCCTAAAATTGTGTTGACGATTGTTTTATTAGGTGAAGATATTTTTAGAATAGGGGCGAGTTTGGTTAATTACTTTATGTATAATACGCCCCGAAAGGAAATGATGCCTGAGAGACGAAAGTTTATTAGTCAGATAGGATTAGGATTGGCTGCAATTCCGTTTTTGTCTTTGATTTACGGCGTAACTATTGGGAAATATAATTTTAAAGTAATCAAACAGCGTATCTTTTTTCCTGATTTACCGGATGCTTTTGATGGTTTTACGATTACCCAAATTTCAGACGTGCATTCGGGAAGTTTTGATAATCCTGATAAAATAAGCTATGCGATTGATTTGATCAACGAACAAAATTCGGATATGATTTTGTTTACGGGTGATATTGTTAATACGCATGCTACCGAAATGCATCCGTGGATTGAAACTTTCAATCGTATTAAAAAACATGAATATGGTAAGTATTCGGTTTTAGGGAATCATGATTATGGTGAATATGTAACCTGGCCTTCGCAGACAGAAAAAAATCAAAATTTCCAGGATATTAAAGATTTGTATGGGCGAATTGGGTTTAATCTATTATTGAACGAATATCGTTTTGTAGAGAAAGACGGTCAGAAAATAGCATTGGTAGGTGTAGAAAATTGGGGTAAAAACTTTAAACAGGCTGGTGATTTGAATAAGGCTTCAGAGGGGCTTCAGGTTGAGGATTTTAAAATTTTGATGAGTCACGACCCAAGTCATTGGGATATTGAAGTAAAAGAACATGAGAAGAACTTTCATTTAACATTTTCCGGGCATACTCACGGAATGCAATTTGGTATTGAAATTCCGGGTTATTTTAAGTGGAGTCTGGCGCAATATGTTTACGCACAGTGGGCAGGTTTGTATGAGCATTTAGGGCGTTATATTTATGTAAACAGAGGTTTTGGATTTCATGCTTATCCGGGAAGAGTAGGAATTATGCCTGAAATTACGGTTATTGAACTAAAAAAGGGAGAGAAATTAGCATAATTCGGTAAAAATGCTACATTTGTATATAAGAAACGATGTTTCTTGATGATTTAAAAAAATAATTCGTTGGTTTTATGTCAAAATTTGGAGAACTTATAAGTACACATGTTCCGGTGTTGATAGATTTCTACACAGACTGGAATGAATCTTCGGTTTCTATGAACGATGTTATTCGAGATGTTGCTGCAGCTTTAGGTGATAAAGCAAAAGTGATAAAAATTGATGTCGATAAAAATCAAGAACTAGCCGAAGCTTTACGTATTAAAGGATTGCCTACCTTGATGGTTTATAAAGACGGTCAAATGGTTTGGAGACAATCAGGAGAGTTAGATGCTAATTCGCTTATTTCTATTGTACAGGAACAGCTTTAATATGGAATTGTTTCAAAAACAAAGTTGTTTTTGGATAAATGTTCCAGCGTTTTAGGTAGTGCATATTCTAGGTTTTTAAAAGCTTTTATGCTGTCATGGAAGACTATTATGCTTCCTGATTGTGTATTTGATATTACATTATTCAAACATTCTTCTTTTGTTATGTTTTGGTCAAAATCGGCACTCAAAACATCCCACATTATTATTATGTAGCCTTTTTTTCTGAGTTGTCTGGCTTGGGCTGCTTTTATTTTGCCATAAGGCGGACGGAAGATTTTAGATTTTAGATAGCAGATTTTAGATTGCTTTGCCAGTTCACCTTTCGGTATCGTGTGCAGATTATTAATTGCATTTTCACAGAAAGAAATATTTTCTAAATAATCTTCACCAATTGTTTTCCATCCATTCAAATGGTTGTGAGTGTGATTGCCTATCGCATGTCCTTTTTCAATGATTTTATTAAAGATTTCAGGATGAGCTGTTATGTTTTTGCCAATGCAAAAAAAAGTAGCTTTGGCATTGTACTGGCCTAATTGATCTAAAACCCAGGTAGTGATTTTAGGTGTTGGTCCGTCATCAAAAGTAAGATAGATTTTCTTTTCGTTATTGGGAATGTCCCAAACGTACTTTGGAAATAATTTCTTAATAAGATAATGTGTTTTGACCCAATAAGTTTTCATTGGAAAATGATTTGGTACTTAAAGATAAAAAAATGTAGCAATCTTTTTGTTTTAGGATTGCTACATTTTTTATGAAATTATTAGTTTGTTATTCTTTATCACGTTCAAAACGCGCAAAAATATCAATATAGGTGTTGAAAACGGCTCTGTGTTTTTGATAAAAAGCCGTATCGTTGTTTGCTTTCATTACTTCAAGCAAGGCTCTGTAACGCTCAATATCAGTCACAATATCTATAACTACATACGATTGATCATCGGCAGACATTTTACTGTAATAGTTTAGGTTTTCTTTATACTTAACTACTAATTTGTCAAGAAGTTCATGAGCTTTAGCAACTTCGCCTACTTTATAATAACCATTAGCAAATGGCTCAAGTAATGAATAATAACCAAATTTATCAACAGGCATTTTTTGCATAGCGAGAGCAATGACTTTCTTTGCTTTGTCAATTTTGCCTTCTGCAATTAACTGATTCATTAGTCGGGAAAGGTTAGTTCTGTAAGTGATGCTTTCACGACGAGTTTCAGGGTCGTGATAGATGTTTCCGTCACTATTACCCCAATCCCATGCCATGATGATATTGTACATTTTTTCAGAATCAATTTGTCCCATTTCCATAGGATTTCCGTCTTTAGGGATTGTTGTTTTTACTGGAACTAATTTGTAAACCATACCGTCTAATTGAAGGTAGTCTTTCATCCATAAATATTCTTCATCGTCAAATGCGCCACCGCTGAAATATATTGGTCGTTTCCAATTGTTATTGGCAACCAAATCCAACATCATTAATCGGTTTTTGTATAAGGCATTTCCTTTGATATCAATATCAATGTAAGGAACAATAGAATCGTAATCTTTCTCAGAAACAATTTTGTTCTTAATAATGATATTTTTATCTACCGGAATTCTAACCTGATTTGTAGGGAAGAAATGAATGGTTTGTCCGTTTTGCATTTCAACAGTCGATTGCGGATTTTTGATAAAATCCATCAAGTTTTTTACACTCCAACGGCTTTTTGTTTTTGGAATACTTACTACATAATCTAACTTATCACCCACATATTGATCGTGTGTGAACGAAATAGGTAATGGTTCAGATTCATAAGTTTTCGTTTTCATTTGGTCAATATACCAATCGGTCATGAAAAGACTAGTGTTGACAATTTTGATATCCGTTCTGATGCCTTCAATTTCCTGTGCATACCAAAGAGGGAAAGTGTCGTTATCTCCAATAGTGAATAAAATTGCATTAGGATCACAAGAACTCAGGTAGGCTTTTGCCATTGCTAATGCCGTATATTTTCCTGAACGATCGTGGTCGTCCCAGTTTTGCGAAGCCATTAAAACCGGAGCACCTAATAATGAAACAGCTACAATAGCTGGTCCGGCAATTTTTGGATTCAAATATTTCTTAGCAGTTTCATATAAGGAATAAACGCCAAGCCCTATCCAGATGGCAAATACGTAGAACGAACCTACTAAGGCATAATCTCTTTCTCTAGGTTCGAAAGGTCGTTCGTTCAGATAGATTTTTAATGCGATTCCGGTGAAAAGGAATAAAACAGTTAATACATAAAAGCTTTTTAGATTTTTACTCGCATGATACATTAATCCAATGATTCCTAAAATAAACGGAATAAAGAAATATACATTACGTCCTTTATTGTTTAAAGCGTCAGTAGGTAAGTTTTCCTGCGAACCTAAATGAATTTCGTCTATAAATTTAATTCCACTAAGCCAGTTTCCATCTTGGTCGCCGTATCTTCCCTGATTGTCGCTCTGGCGTCCAACGAAATTCCACATCAGATATCTCCAATACATGTAGCCGAATTGGTATTCGACCATGAAACTTAGATTGTCAGCAGTTGTAGGTTTTTCGATTATTAGATAATCGCCATAACTTCTTAAGAATTTTACATAGCCTTCGTTGTCAATTTGTTTTTGAGCATAGGCTTGTCTGAATTCAGAAACTGTTTTTTCAACCTCATTTTTTAATTGAGCAGTTGCTCTGTTGAAGTCTTCTTCAGAAAGCTGACTGGCATCTACACCATATTTAGCCAAATCATTTTCGTAAGGATAATTAGGATTGATGGTAAATTGAGGAGGATTTGTAAAATTGATATAATTAGCAATATGCTCCGTGCTCCACATTCTGGGTAAGAATGCTTTTTGAGCATCATCACTATTTTGTTCTGCGTTCTTGTAATTGTTTACAATAACATATTTTCCTAATTTGTAATCTCTTTCGTAGTTAGGTGCTTTGTCACGGTAAGGAGTTTTTGGATCTAATCCAGCGAAAGTTTCGGTGTATTGAGGTCCGTAGAACAATGGATTTGATCCGTATTGTTCTCTGTTGTAGTAAGCTAAAACTTCTCGTGCATCTGACGGTCTGTTTTCGTTGATGATCACATTGGCATTAGCACGAATAGGTAGCATTAACCAGGTTGAGAATCCTATCAGGATAAATAAAACACAAAGAATAAGTGTATTGTAAGTCACTAAACCTTTGTCTTTAGTGTATTTTAATCCAAAATAGAAAGCGGCAATTAAAACTAAGGTTACAATAATAGTTCCTGAGTTAAATGGCATTCCAAGGCTGTTTACGGTAAAAACTTCTGCTTTTGCAAAAAATGCCATTGTTAGCGGAAGTAATAATTTGAAAATAAATAATAAAACCGATACTACTACTATATTAGCAATAATGAAGTTTTTGATAGTTACGGTTTTATAGTTTTTAAAATAATACAAGAAACCTATGGCAGGAATCGTTAATAATGACATAAAGTGAACTCCAAATGACAAACCTGTAACTAATGAAATAATTAATAACCATCTGTTTCCTCGAGGTGTATTCATTTCTTGTTCCCAACGTAATCCCAGCCAGAAAAGCAATGCAATAAGTAGAGAGGCCATAGCATAAACTTCGGCTTCTACAGCGTTGTACCAAAAACTATCCGAAAAAGTATAAGCTAAAGCGCCTACAAATGAACTTCCTAAAATTACTATATCATTGCTTTTATTGGTTTCTTCAGAACTGTTTACAATTTTTCTCAAAATCATTGTCGAAGACCAGAACATAAAAAGAATAGTAAATGCGCTAGAAAAAACAGAAGTCATATTAACCATTAATGCAACATGTTCAACACTTGTGGCAAACATGGCGAAAAAAGCACCAATCATTTGAAACAAAGGAGCTCCAGGTGGATGTCCTACCTCTAGTTTTGCTGCTGTGGCAATGTATTCTCCACAATCCCAAAAGCTCATTGTGGGTTCAACAGTAAGAGAGTAGGTTATTAATGCGATTCCAAAAGCAATCCAGCCTATGATAGTATTCCATTTTTTGAAATTGAAAGACTCCTTGTTCATGTAGTAAAATTTAGTTAATTTTTCGAGTTACAAAGAAAATGTTTTTTTATTTAAGGTTATAGGCATTAACAAAATTTTCTAGAAAACAATTCGCTTTTTTAAAAGCTTGATTTTGAGGTTGGTTTTTTATTTTTTTAAAATTTTCAAAAAAAACTTTAAAAAAAGTTTGCGTAAACTGAAAAACCTTGTAAATTTGCACTCGCAATAAAGCACTGCTGGTCTATGGTGTAATGGTAACACAACTGTTTTTGGTGCAGTCTTTCTAGGTTCGAGTCCTAGTAGACCAACTAGCAGATTAAAAGAACCCTGTAAACGTTAAGTTTACGGGGTTTTGTTTTTTTTATAACGTTTTTGAAAAGCGTAGTAATTTATATAATTGATTTTATAAGAACTCCAAGAACTGCTGCAACTGCAATAATGTATGGTTCTTGAATTTTCTTTATGTATACTAAGGCAAAAATAGTTGTAATAGCTATTAGTGTTGTTGGGATATCTACTATACTTCTGGATGCGATTACGCCAACAGCTCCTACTAATGCTCCAACAACAGCTGCGGTAATGCCATCGACAAAAGCTTTGATAGATTGATTTTGTGCTATTTTATTAAAAGATGGAGCCAGGGCAATTGTAAATAAATAACAAGGTAAGAATGTGGCTAGAGCAGCAATCAAAGCTCCTTGAAAACCAGCGACTAAATAGCCTATAAAACCAACAGTAATAACAACAGGACCAGGTGTGATCATTGCAACTGCAACAGCGTCAATAAATTGTTGTTCGGATAGCCATTGGTTTTCAATTACAACTCCGGAGTGTAAAAAAGGGACAATTGCTAATCCGCTGCCAAATACAAATGCTCCGGCTTCTGCAAAGAAAATAGCAATTTTGACAAGAGTGGAATGCTCACTGTTCCAAAATCCAATTTGTAATAGTATAATAGAATTGGAAGTTTTGTTGTTAAACCATTTTGGAGGTGCTTTGATAAACATATATATCAGTCCTGCCAATACAAATAATACAATTTGTTCTTGTTGGGTAACTAATGTTATGATTACTGCAACTATGAAAAACAGCCATAATAACCAATTGGTTTTAAAAGAGTTTAAATTGAATTTGCCAATTGATTTTATGGTCAGTTTATAAGAGCTCATTATGATTATGCCTATAACTGCTGCGCCAACTCCATAAAAAACGGCTTGTATCCAGGATAAACCACCGTATAATTTATAAACTATTCCTAATAGTATAACCATTATAAATGAAGGTAAAATAAAAGCAAATCCAATTAAGGTTGCTCCTAAGAAACTGTAATGTACAAATCCAAGATAAATTCCTAATTGTGCAGCTAATGGTCCAGGTGCTAATTGTGCTAAAGCTATGCCTTCTTTGTATTCTTCTTCTGAAATCCATTTTCTGTTTTCTACTAAATCCCGATGCATGTAGCCAACTAATGCTACAGGACCACCAAAACCAATTATTCCTAATTTTAGAAAATAAAAAGTTAATTCCTTTAAAGTATAATTTGGGTTTTCTTTCATGATTAGGTATTTTAAAAAGCAATACCTAATTGTATTCCTGAAGTGAATGTGGCAGGATGATCATTGCCAAGTCGTATTGGGAAGGGAAGAGAAACATAAAAACTGCTGCTCGGACCTTTTACTACCGTTTTGGTTATTACCGGAGTAACCCCGAAACGGCCACTGGTTTCAAAAGCTGCTCTTCCTGCAAAAGTATAGCCATGTCCTAAAGCAACGAGTACACCAGGATGAAATAATATGCTGTTTACTTTGCTAATTCCGTCATCAGTTTTGATGCTGGGAGCGATTTCGAATGAAAAACCAATTTTAGCGTTTTTCCAGATATTAATTCCTGTTGGAAAATTTACGGCATAATAATCTCTAAAATTTACAGCGGTTTCTTCACTGCTAATAGTTGCGATAGGATGCATTACTGAAAAATATCCGGTTATTTTTGGATATGTAGTGGTTTGTGCAATAGCAGTTATAGAAAATACGAATAAGACCGAAGTCAGAAAATGTTTGAAATGTGTCATAAATAGTTTTATTTTTCGCAAAACTATTATGATTGAAAAAGTATAAATAGTATGTTATTTACCTTTTGTATCTGAATTACTTTTTTGTGTGATTTTTCGATAGGAAGAAGGATTTTTTCCGGTACTTTGTTTAAATATTCTCGTAAAATGACTTTGGTCTGAAAAACCGGTCATATAGGCTATTTCGGTAAGTGTGTAAGTGGAATTCTGAATAAGATGTATTGCTTTTTCAATTCGTAATTTTCTAACATAATCTCCAAAATTAAGATCTTCAAAATACTTGGAAAACTCTCTGGATAAATAAGAAGGATTGAGTTCTAAATCATTAGAGATTTTTTTTAAGTCAAAGGTAAATTGAGTGTCAATTTGGTCCTGAATAATTGCTTTCAAATCTTTAACCCATGCAGGTGTCTTTTTGCTGTTGGTTTTATTGTCTTTGAGGAATTTATTATATACTTCGTGTAGCATATTTTCAAAAGGACTATTCTGTAAATGTTTTTGCTTATGCAAATGTGTAGCCCAACTGTATAATGCATCATAAATGATCATTCCGTTTTCTAATAATTTATAATCATCGGTAATGTTATAGGAAAGCCCTGCCGAAATTGCCCAAAGTCCTGCTGATTCTTTTGCAATATCGTGTCGGTCAGTGTCGGCTCCCCGAACAATATCGGCGATAATCAGAATGGCGGGATCTTTGATTTTGTATTTTTTTACAATGTAATCAAAAGTACATTTTTCCTCATAGTGGGTGAATTCTACATTAGGAATGTCGAATGGAATAGCATCTAATTCTTTTGCTTTAGATAACACTTCGTCGAAAGGAACGTAAATAAATTCGGCCTCCTTATCTACAAGTTTCTTTATTAACCAAGGGGAAGCTATTCGGTCAATTTTAGGTCGTTCTCTGGTGATCCATTTCATAGGAAAAATTATTTTGATGTAAAAATAAGGGAATAGACTTGGTTTTCGTTTATGGTAAGAATGAAAAATGGAATATCTTAAAATTACCACAATCTTAACACCGATTCCAAATAGGAATCTGTATTTTCATAACTTCGAAAAAATCTATTGCCAAACTGAAACATTCTTAGTTATGAAAAATACCAAATTACAAGCTTTTATTCCGCTATTTTATATTGTATGGTCTGATAGTTTGTTGACCGAAAAAGGGTTTTTTACGTTGCATGAATTTATTGATTCGCAGGATTGGCTTTCGGCAGAAGAAAAAGAGTTTTTGTTTTCGAAAATAACAATTGCTAATCCGCCGTCTCGTCAGGATATTACTGATTGGCGAAATAAAATTGAAGAAATTATTCAAAATCGACCTGAAATAAAATCGGTTTTTGAAGTTGTTGTTGCGCTTTCCGGAGATGATGAAATAATTCAGGGATTAGAAATTGCTTTTGTAAAACTTGAAAATGATTTAGGTATTTTAGGTGAGGAAGCGATTAGTAATTTTAAATCGAAAGCGCAATCGCATACAGTTAATTCGCATACAGAAGCCAGTTTTGATGTTAATAAAATCACTGCTATTTTAGATGGAGCTCAGGCACCGATTATTAATAAAGTAAAATCGGTTATTTCGAGACCTGAATTTCAATATGAAACTTCGACGGATATTGGGGTTTATCGTCAAAAAGTACTGGATTGGTGTAAAATCCTGGCCGATGAAAATCTCGGGAATATGGCTTATCCAAAAAAATACGGCGGTGGTGAAAACATAGCTGATTATTTTTCGATAATGGAAACGTTAAGTTACCACGATTTGAGTTTGGTAATTAAATTTGGAGTGCAATTTGGACTTTGGGGAATGAGTGTGCAGTCATTAGGAACCGAAAAACATTATGTTAAATATTTAAAAGATATTGGAGCGCTAAAATTACCAGGATGTTTTGCAATGACGGAAACGCATCATGGTTCGAATGTGAAAGGACTGGAAACAACGGCTACTTATAATCACGAAAATCAAACGTTTGTAATTCATACACCACACGAAAAAGCCCAAAAAGAATATATTGGAAATGCTGCATTGCATGGACAAATGGCAACTGTTTTTGCGAAACTTATTATTGCCGGACAAGATCACGGTGTGAATGCTTTTGTGGTTCCTTTGCGTGATGAAAATGGTGTGGTTTTAAAAGGAATTACCATCGGCGATTGCGGTCATAAAATGGGGTTGAATGGAGTAGATAATGGTACAATCCGTTTTGATAATGTGGTGATTCCTAAAGAAAATATGCTGGATCGTTTTGCTTCAGTAAATGATAAAGGCGAATTTGAAAGTCCGATTCCAAGTGATAACCGACGTTTTTTTACGATGTTGGGAACTTTGGTTGGTGGGCGAATTGGAATTCCTCGCTCGGCTTTGGCTGCTGCCAAAAGCGGATTGGCAATTGCTATAAAATACAGTGATCAGCGAAAGCAATTTGGTCCGGAAAATGGAGAGGAGGTACCGATTTTAAATTACCGAATGCATCAGCGTAGATTATTGATTCCATTGGCTAAAACCTATGCAATACATTTTGCTTTGCAATATTTGACTAAACGTTTTATTAATAAAACGGAAGCAGAAATGCAGGAAATAGAAGCTTTGGCAGCAGGTTTAAAATCGTATTCAACCTGGAATACAACGGCAACTTTGCAGGAATGTCGTGAGGCTTGTGGTGGAAAAGGTTATTTGTCTGAAAATAGAATCGATGCCTTAAAAAATGATACTGAAATTTACACGACTTTTGAAGGCGATAATACGGTTTTGATGCAATTAGTAGCTAAGAATCGTTTGGCTGAGTTTCGAAAAGCTTTTGGAGAAATGGGATCTTTAGGAATTATCAATTATGTGTATGAAAATGCTAAATCGGCAATAGCGGAGAAAAATCCGGTGGTTATTCGAAAAACGGATGATGAACATTTGCTGGATAGCCAGTTTCATTTGCAGGCTTTTCAACATCGCGAAAAAACTATTTTAGCTTCGGCAGCTAAACGTATCAAAAAATTAGTCGATAGTGGTTTGGATGCTTATGATGCTTTTAATGTAGTGCAACACCAAATGATAGACGTGGCTGAGGCTTATCTGGATAGTGTGGTTTTAGAGCAGTTTCAAATTGCGATTGAGGCTGTGAAAGATGAAAAAAGTAAAGCTATTTTAACGAAATTGAATCAGTTGTTTGCGCTTTCTCAAATAGAAATAAATAAAGCCTGGTATCTGGAAGATGGTTATATGGAAGCGGTAAAAACGAAAGCGATCAGAAAAATGGTGAATCAACTCTGTTGGGATATTCGACCGGATGCTGTGGCGTTAGTTGATGCTTTTGCAATACCAGATTCTTGTTTGGCGGCGCCTATTGTAGTTGGAGAAAAATAAAAAAAATGTTTTAAAAATAGAAAAGCCCAAATTGTTTAAAATTTGGGCTTTTGTTTTGTTGCTCTTTCTATATTTTAAAAACGATAAGGGGTTTTGATGCGTGATTGGCTAAGTCTTCGCTGATGCTTCCGGTGAAGAAATGAGTGAATCCGGTTCGTCCATGCGTGCACAGACTTATTAAATCGGCATTAATGCTGTTGGAGAAATTTATAATTCCTTTTTCAACATTCGTGTCGTTGTAAATATGGGTTGAGAAATTTTTGACTGGAAATCCGCTAATGAAATTTTGCATTGTTTTTTCGGTTAAATCTGTGGTTTTGAAACTATTTGGAGTACAGATTGTTACTAAATGAAGTTTTGCATCAAATGTATTGGCAAAGTCAAGAATCTTTTCAAACGGTTTTTTAATTTCTTCTAAGAAATCAGAGGCGAAAACAATATTTTTCGGATGAAATTCAGGTATTTCTTCTTTAATTACTAATACTGGAGCATTCGATAAACGAACCACTTTTTCAGTATTAGAACCAATAATTATTTCTTCAATTCCCGAAGTGCCATTCGATCCCATAATTATTAAATCAATATCTTGTTCCTTGCTATAGGAAATAATGGCGTGTGATGGTTTCTCAACTTTGATAGAATCTGTGATGATTAGACCGTTGAGGAAACTTTTTTCTTTTATGAATTGAATGGTTTCTTTTGCTTTTTGTATAAAAAGCATGACTTCGGGTATAGGAGCACCGCCGGTAATGGCATCGTTCATTTGGCTGGGAATTTCCAGCATGTGTAATAAATGAATTTCTGCATTATTGATTCGGGCTATTTGAGCGGCTACTTTAAGTGCGTTTTCGGCCTGGATTGAAAAATCGGTAGGGACTAATATCTTTTTCATGATTTTTAAGGTTTGGGGTGTATGTAAAATTAAAATTTGTCTTAATAATAAAGGTACGGAATAATTTTACAGCAATCAATTATTTTTGGTTTATAAAAATAAACACTATATTTGTGCCGTTATTTATTAAAATCTAGATAATGAGGGGACTAAATGTCCCCTCTTTTTATAAAAAATATGACATTTAAAGAGAAAGTAAATACATTGTTAGTGGAGGCTCTTGCAGAAAAGCCAACACTTTTTTTGATTGATTTGACTATCACTGATGCATTTAAAGTTATGATAACTTTAGATGATGATAATGGTGTAATTTTGCAGGACTGTATTGATGTAAGTCGGGCAATAGAGAGTAATCTGGATAGAGAAGAACAGGATTATTCGTTAGAAGTAGCTTCGGTAGGAGTAGGTTCTCCGTTAAAAATGGTGCGCCAATATATCAAGAATATTGGTAGAACCCTGATAGTGACTACGAATACTGAAAAAATTGAAGCTGAATTAGTAGATGCTAATGAAGATTTCATAATTTTGTCTTGGAAAGCAAGAGAGCCTAAAAAAGTAGGAAAAGGAAAAGAAACAGTACAGAAAGAACAACAAATCCCTTATACAGAAATTAAAGAGGCGGTTGTTACAGTAACATTTTAATTTAAAGAATTCGCATGGAAAATTTAGCATTAATCGATTCATTTTCAGAGTTTAAAGATGATAAACTTATTGATCGTGTAACGCTTATGGCAATTTTAGAAGATGTATTTAGAAATGCATTGAAGAAAAAATACGGTTCAGATGATAATTTCGATATCATTATCAATCCTGATAAAGGAGATATGGAAATTTGGAGAAGGAGAGTAATCGTTGCTGATGAAGATTTGGATTTCGAAAATGAAGAGATTACTTTGACAGAGGCCAGAAAAATTGAAGCGGATTTTGAAATTGGAGAAGAGGTTTCTGAAGAAGTTAAATTGATTGATTTAGGAAGAAGAGCGATTTTGGCTTTACGTCAAAATTTGATTTCTAAAATCCATGAACACGATAATACTAATCTTTATAAGCAATTTAAAGATTTAATAGGCGATATTTACACCGCCGAAGTACACCATGTTCGTCCAAGAGTAGTTATTCTTGTGGACGATGAAGGAAATGAGATTGTTTTACCAAAAGAAAAACAAATTCCGTCTGACTTTTTCCGTAAAGGAGATAACGTACGTGGAATTATCGAAAGCGTAGAATTAAAAGGAAATAAGCCTCAAATTATTATGTCTAGAACTTCTGAGAAGTTTTTAGAAAAATTATTTGAACAAGAAATTCCAGAGGTTTTTGATGGTTTAATTAACATCAAAAAAGTAGTGAGAATTCCAGGTGAAAAAGCAAAAGTAGCTGTAGATTCTTATGATGACAGAATTGACCCAGTTGGGGCTTGTGTGGGAATGAAAGGATCTCGTATTCATGGTATCGTTCGTGAATTAGGAAATGAGAATATTGATGTAATCAACTATACAAACAACATTCAGTTGTTTATAACAAGAGCATTGAGTCCTGCTAAGGTGTCTTCGATTAAAATTAATGAAGAGGCTAAAAGAGCAGATGTATATTTGAAATTAGAAGAAGTTTCTAAAGCGATTGGTAGAGGAGGACATAACATTAAATTAGCTGGTTTGTTAACTGGTTATGAATTAGATGTTATTAGAGAAGGAGATGTTGAAGGTACTACAGCTGATGAAGACGATGTTGAATTAACAGAGTTTTCAGATGAAATTGAAGAATGGATTATAGAAGAATTTGCAAAAATTGGTTTAGATACTGCAAAAAGTATTTTAAAGCATGATGTAGAAGACTTAGTAAGAAGAACAGATCTTGAAGAGGAAACAATTCTTGATGTAATGAAAATATTGAAAGAAGAGTTCGATAGTTAGTTCTATACTTCTAAGCAACACAACGAAATAGGTAATAATAAAAAGGTTATATGTCTGAAGAGAGAGTAATAAGAATAAACAAAGTTTTAAGGGAATTGAATATTTCTTTGGAAAGAGCTGTGGATTATCTTAAAGATAAAGGGATTGCGATTGAGTCTAATCCAAACACAAAAATTTCTAATGATGTATACGATGTCTTGTGCGGTCAGTTTGCGGGTGACAGAGGGAAAAAAGAGGCTTCGAAAGAAGTAGGCGAAGAGAAGAGAAAAGAAAAAGAAGCTTTACGTATTGAGCGTGATAGAGAAGCGGAAGACAAACGTAAGCAGGAAGAAGAATTACAAAAACAACAACAAGAGGTAATTAAGGCGAGAGCTACGATTTCAGGTCCTGTTCAAGTTGGGAAAATTGATTTGAATCCTTCAAAAGCTACTCCTTCTTCTCCAGCAGTTGAGGAAAAAGCAGCAGCTGCTCCTAAGCCTGAAGTTGTCGAAGAAAAACCGGCTGCTAAAACTGTTTCTCCAGAGAAAATCGAATCAGACAAAAAAGAAGAAAAACCTGTTGCGGCAGAAGCTAGCAAAGCTGTAGTTGAAAATACATCTAAAGAAGAAGTTGTGAAAGAGGAAAAACAGAATCCTGTTGTTCCTGCAGCTAAAGAAGTTAAAAAGACTGAAGAAGCAGCTAAATCTGACGAAGCTCCTGTTGAAGAAGCTATCGCAACACAATATCAAAAACTTTCTGGGGCTACTTTAACAGGTCAGGTTATTGATTTGTCACAATTCAATAAGCCAAAGAAAAAGAAAGAGGATCCAAAAATTGCAGCTAATAAACCAGGTGCACCTGGAGCTGCTGGAGCAAATGCAAATAAAAATAAGCGTAAAAGAATTGCACCTAAACCAGGTACACCTAATACGCCGGCTACACCAAGACCTCCGGGAACTCCAAATCCTAATAAAATAACACCTAATACTGGTGGTGGAGGATTTAATGCTAATAGAGGAGCCAGACCTGGATTTGTAAAAGGAAACCGTCCTGCTATTGTTGCTAAAGTTGAGCCAACAGAGGAAGAAGTTAAAAATCAAATTAGAGAAACTTTAGAAAAACTTCAAGGTAAAAAAGGAGGAAAATCTAAAGCGGCTAAATATAGAAGAGATAAAAGAGATACGCACCGTCAGAAATCTGATGATGAGCAAAGAGCTTTAGATGAAGAAAGTAAAACTATTAAAGTTACTGAATTTGTTACTGTAGGTGAAATTGCAATCATGATGGATGTGCCAATTACTAAAGTGATTGGAACGTGTATGTCACTTGGTATCATGGTTACTCAAAATCAACGTTTGGATGCTGAAACATTAACCATTGTTGCAGATGAATTTGGTTATGACGTTGAGTTTATTACTGTAGATATCGAAGAAGCTATCGAAGTAGTTGAAGATAAAGAAGAAGATTTAGTAGCCAGAGCACCGATTGTTACTGTAATGGGACACGTTGACCACGGTAAAACATCTTTATTGGATTACATCCGTAAAGAAAATGTTATCGCTGGTGAGTCAGGAGGAATTACTCAGCACATTGGAGCTTACGGGGTGAAATTAGAGAATGGTCAAAAAATTGCATTCTTAGATACTCCGGGTCACGAGGCGTTTACTGCAATGCGTGCACGTGGAGCGCAACTTACCGATATTGTTATTATCGTAATTGCTGCCGATGATGATATCATGCCGCAAACTAAAGAGGCTATCTCTCATGCTCAGGCAGCTGGTGTGCCAATTATCTTTGCAATCAATAAAATAGATAAACCAAACGCGAATCCGGATAAGATTAAAGAAAGATTGGCTGGTATGAATTTGCTTATCGAAGAATGGGGAGGTAAAATCCAATCTCATGATATTTCTGCTAAAACCGGTCTTGGAGTAAAAGATCTTTTAGAGAAAGTATTGTTAGAAGCTGAGATTTTAGATTTAAAATCTAATCCAAACAAAGCGTCTCAAGGTGCTGTAGTTGAAGCTTACTTAGATAAAGGAAAAGGATATGTTTCTACTATTATGGTGCAACATGGAACTTTAAGAATTGGAGATTACTTGTTAGCAGGTAAACACCACGGAAAAGTTAAAGCAATGCATGATGAGCGTGGTAATGTTGTTACTATTGCAGGTCCATCAACGCCGGTATCTATTTTAGGTTTAGATGGAGCTCCTACAGCTGGAGATAAATTTAACGTTTTTGAAGACGAAAAAGAAGCAAAACAAATTGCTGCTAAACGTTCTCAATTAATGCGTGAGCAATCAGTACGTACACAACGTCATATTACGCTTGATGAAATTGGACGTCGTATCGCATTAGGTCAATTTAAAGAATTGAACGTAATCCTTAAAGGTGACGTGGATGGTTCTGTTGAAGCATTGTCTGATTCGTTCTCTAAATTATCTACTGAAGAGATTCAAATTAATATTATCCATAAAGGAGTTGGAGCAATTACTGAAACTGACGTTATGTTGGCTTCTGCTTCAGATGCAATCATTATCGGATTTAACGTTCGTCCTGCTGGAAATGCTAGACAATTGGCTGATAAAGAAGAAATCGATATCCGTTACTACTCAATTATCTATGCGGCAATTGATGACTTGAAAGATGCGATGGAAGGAATGCTTGCTCCGGAAATGAAAGAAGAAGTATTAGGTACTGCTGAAATTAGAGAGTTGTTCAAAATTTCTAAAGTGGGAACTATTGCCGGATGTATGGTTACTGATGGTAAGATTACACGTCAGGCAAAAATTAGAGTTATTAGAGCCGGAGTGGTAGTTCACGAAGGAGAATTAGTAGCCTTGAAGCGTTTTAAAGACGATGTGAAAGAAGTTACTAAAGGATACGATTGTGGTATCCAGGTTAAAGGATTTAATGATATTGAAGAATATGATGTTATTGAGGCTTACCATGAAGTAGCAATCAAGAAAAAATTGAAATAATAGTTTAATTATATTTTATAAGAAAATCCCGATTCGTCGGGATTTTTTTGTTTATTTTTATAATATGTGTAGGCATAAATACAAGGGTAAATAATTTTAGGACAAAAGTTATTGTTGTGTACAGTTGAATTCATATGATTATTATGTGAGAAATTAGTGGTTTTTTAAAGGTGATTGTTCAATTGATTATAGCTTTAATGGATAAAATTTTTCATGTTTTATAGTTATTGATGTAATAAACAATACATCATTTTGAAGAATTCAGAAGAGATTTGTAAAGAAATTCAAAATATGAAGTCAAATGAATAGTAAAATTTTCAAGATCCTGTTTACTCTAACTGTCTTAGTTGGTTGTAAGAATGAAAAAGAGCAACTGTTATTCAAAAATAATAACGAGAATTTATGTTTCGATATTAAGTGGAAAAGTAAGGGTAAGCAATATTATGGTCGCAGTTGTGTGTTTAAAAAAAATGGAGATGCATATTTTTTTGAATACGAATTAGAGGGTAGTCAGGTGAGGTATGCTTTATTGGAAGACTTTTATAATCCTCCACAATGGAATAAAAAAGAGGATTCTATTTTTTGTGGTTATTATTACTATAAAGCATCGTATCAAAATGAAAAAGAATTATTGCTTTATGGTAAACTAGATACGTTGTATTTGGAAGAAATTAATGAGTTGTTTAGTATTAGTTTTTTTAAAAGAAAATCTTCTTTGATTAATCTAATTGATAATAGAAGCAAGGATACAATCGCAAAGATAAAGATGACGAATCAGTAAGAATGATAAAGTTTTAGAAGATGTTTTTTGCTGAACTAGTTTTGTGATTTGGCTAAATGAAAAAGAGCCTAAAAAAGCAATTTTGCTGCTTTTTTAGGCTCTTTTTTTATAACAAAAAGTGTTAAATTTTTATTTTTTCGGCTTTATCAAAAATGCGTTTTGATATACTTTTTTGATTTCTACTAAATTTCGCTCGGCTTCTATTCGGGTTCTGAAATTGCCTAGCCATACTTTATAATTAGGGGTGTTGAAAACGATTGTTGCATCTAGGTCTGAAAAATTTTGTTTGCAATCGTTTAATGTGCTTTTTGCTTTTTCGCTATTGCCACTAAAAACCTGAATTTTATATCGCTCATTTACAGTAATTGAGGTGTTAATTTTTCTTTTTTCACTCAATAATTGTTCGAATTTTGGATTTTGCTGAATGTTAATTTTTGCCTCCTGAGCACTCAGCTTATGACTGCAAATAATTAGTAGGCTAATGTGAAAAAAATGATTTCGAATCTTTAAAATTCTCATAATGTGAAGATTTTTGAGTAAAATTAATATTTATTCATTGAAAGTGAAATAAAAAATTTATTTAGAATTGATATAAATTGTTGTTTGGGCTGTTTTAGGGTTTTGAGAATAGTTCTTAAGTCGTATTTTTGTCGGAGTTTAAAATAAAGGGGCATTTTTATATGTATTTATAGTATAAAAAATTGTGCCAATTTTTAGTAGATAATCATTATACTTTATGAAAAAGGTGGGTAACCATAATTCGAACTCAAGGAAAATGTTTTTAAGTTTAGCAATGATGCTGGCTTTTTCCTTCTCTTCATTTGCGCAAGATGCTGCTCCTGCAGCTCCAACCGAGGCTGCTCCTGCAGCTGCTACAACTGGAGGTGATCCAGTAAAAGGTAAGGCGCTTTTTAATTCTAATTGTGCTGCTTGTCATAAGCTAGATGCAAAATCAACAGGTCCTGCGCTTAGAGGAGTTGCTGATAAGCATGAAAAAGAATGGCTTTACAAGTGGATTCATAATAGTTCTGACATGATTAAGTCAGGAGATCCTGCTGCAGTTAAATTATTTAATGAAAATAATAAATCTGTAATGACATCTTTCCCTCAGTTATCTAACGAGGATATTGATAATATTATTGCCTATACTTCAGAACCAAAAGCGGAACCTGCTGCTGCTTTACCAGGAGCTCAGGCTGGTGCTGATGCTGCACAAGGTAGTGGTTCTAATAATAATGTGATATTAGGTGTTCTTGCTTTAGTATTAGTTGTATTAGTTGTGATGTTGTTCATGGTTAATAATGTACTAAGAAAAGTAGCAAAAGCAAATGGTATCGAGGTTGCTCCAAAAGCACAACGTACTCCTATTTGGAAAGCTTTTGTTAAAAATCAATTTTTAGTATTGGTTTCTTGTGTCTTCTTGTTGTTAGCTAGTGGTTACTTTGTGTATGGCTACTTAATGCAGGTAGGTGTTGATCAGGATTACCAGCCTATTCAGCCAATTCATTATTCTCATAAAATTCACGCTGGTGATAATGAGATTAACTGTAAATATTGTCACTCTGCAGCCAGAGTTAGTAAAACTGCAGGTATTCCTTCTTTAAATGTTTGTATGAACTGTCATAAAAACATTTCTGAAGTTGCTGAAACTACAGCTACTCCTGAGTACAGCAAAGCATTCTATGATGCACAAATCCAAAAATTATATGATGCAGTGGGTTGGGATAAAACAACTCAGTCTTATACTGGAAAAACACAACCTGTAAAATGGGTTCGTATTCATAACTTACCTGATTTTGTTTACTTCAACCACTCACAACACGTAACTGTTGGGGGAATTGAGTGTCAAACTTGTCACGGTCCTGTTGAGACTTATGAAATTCAAAAACAATTTGCTCCTTTAACAATGGGATGGTGTGTTGATTGCCATAGAAAAACTGATGTTAAAATGGAAGGAAATGGGTATTACAAAAAAATACATGAAGAACTTTCTAAGAAATACGGTGTAGAGAAATTGACCGAGGCACAAATGGGAGGTTTAGAGTGTGGAAAATGCCACTATTAATTAAATTATTAAGATTTTAATATATATATACAATGTCATCAAACAAAAAATACTGGAAAAGTGTTGAGGAACTAGAAAATGGTTCTATTGTTGAGGCGCTTAGAAATAACGAATTTGTTGAAGAGATTCCTACAGATGAATTTTTAGCAAATGCTGATTCAATGTCATCTTCTTCGACTTCAAGACGTGATTTTCTAAAGTACGTTGGGTTTAGTACTGCGGCTGCTACACTTGCAGCATGTGAGGGACCTGTTCATAAGTCAATTCCTTATGTATTACAGCCAGAACAAATCATTCCGGGAGTAGCTGATTATTATGCGACTTCTGTATTTGACGGATTTGATTTTGCAAATCTACTTGTTAAAACACGTGAAGGGCGTCCTATTAAAATAGAAAACAATACTATTGTAGGAGCTAAATTTGCTGCAAATGCTAGAATTCATGCCTCAATATTGTCATTGTATGATAGTATGCGTTTGAAATCTCCAAAAATTGAATCGAAAGATTCTTCTTGGTCAGTAGTTGATTCTAAAATTAAATCAAGTATTGCAGATGCGAAAGCAAAAGGCGGACAAGTAGTTTTATTAACAAATACTTTAGCGAGTCCATCTACTGAGAAATTAATTGCTGATTTTATTGCAGCAAACCCAAATGCAAAACATGTAGTTTATGATGCGGTTTCTTCATCAGCAGCTTTAGATGCATTTGAATCAGTTTATGGAGAAAGAGCTTTAGTTGATTATGATTTTTCAAAAGCATCTCTTATCGTTTCTGTTGGAGCTGATTTCTTAGGAGACTGGCAAGGTGGAGGATATGATACAGGATATGTACAAGGTAGAATTCCAAGAAATGGAAAGATGTCTCGTCATTTCCAGTTAGAAGCTAATATGACATTGTCTGGTGCTGCTGCTGATAAGCGTTTGCCAATGACGGTTGCAAATCAAAAACAAGCATTAGTTCATATATATAATGTAGTAACAGGTTCTGCTGTTGCTGTAAACTTAGCTCCTGAATTAAAAGCAGAAGTTACTAAAGCGGCTCAACAATTAAAAGCGGCTGGTTCAAAAGGACTTTTAGTTTCTGGTATTCAGGATAAAAATGCACAATTATTAGTTTTAGCAATCAACCAGGTTTTAGCTAGTGAAGCTTTTACAACTGTTGGTGTTAGAGAAATAAGAAAAGGATCTGACGAAAAAGTTGCTCAGTTAGTTAATGATATGAAAGCAGGTAGCGTTCACACTTTAATTATGAGTGGTGTTAATCCAGTATATACTTTGGCTGATTCAGCATCTTTTGTTGAAGGTCTTAAAAAAGTAAAAACATCTGTTGCTTTATCTTTGAAAGAAGATGAAACTGCACTTGCTTCTACAATTGCTGCTCCGGTAGCACACTACTTAGAGTCTTGGGGAGATTTAGTTTTAACTAAAGGAACTTATAGTTTAACACAACCAACGATTCGTCCATTATTCGATACAAAACAATTTCAAGATGTTTTAATGTCAGTTAATGGTCTTACAGGAACTTATTACGATTATTTGAAAGCTTATTCATCATCATTTATTGCTGGTTCAACTTGGAACAAAGTATTGCATGACGGTGTATTTGTTGGAGCGCCTCAGGCTTTATCTGGAGGTACTGCTGATTATGCTAGTGCAGCTAATGCATTGTCAAAATCTAAAGCTGCTGAAGGATTAGAGTTAGTGTTATACACTAAAACTGGTTTAGGTGATGGTCAACAGGCAAATAACCCTTGGTTACAAGAATTCCCGGATCCAATTACAAGAGTTTCTTGGGATAACTACGTAACTGTTTCTAATGCTGATGCTAAAACATTAGGTTTATCTAATGAAATTGTTGCTAATGGAGGTTTGAATGGTAGTTATGCTACAATCACAACTGCTGATGGAACTAAATTAGAGAATGTACCAGTTATTGTTCAGCCAGGTCAGGCAGTAGGAACTGTAGGTTTAGCTGTAGGTTACGGACGTAAAGCTGCCTTAAAAGAAGAAATGCAGGTAGGTGTTAATGCTTACGCTTTATATAAAGGTTTCAAAGATGTTCAGTCAGTAACATTAGTTGAGGCTGGAGGAGAACATGAGTTTGCTTGTGTTCAAGGTCAAAAAACTTTAATGGGTAGAGGAGATATTATTAAAGAAACTTCTTTAGAAATCTTCAATACCAAAGATGCTAAAATTTGGAACGAAACTCCAAAAGTATCTTTAGATCACAAAGAGGTTGAAGCTACTTCTGTAGATTTATGGGAATCTTTTGATCGTTCAGTAGGACACCACTTTAATCTTTCTATTGACTTAAACGCTTGTACTGGTTGTGGAGCTTGTGTTATTGCTTGTCACGCAGAAAACAATGTACCGGTTGTAGGTAAAGCTGAAGTTAGAAGAAGTCGTGATATGCACTGGTTGCGTATTGACAGATATTATTCTTCTGAAGAAACTTTTGTAGGTGATAATGAAAGAAAAGAAGGAATTGCAGGTTTATCTAGTTCGCTTTCTACATTTAATGAAATGGAAATAGCTTCTGATAATCCACAGGTTTCTTTCCAACCAGTAATGTGTCAGCATTGTAATCATGCACCTTGTGAAACTGTTTGTCCGGTTGCTGCAACTTCTCACGGTCGTCAAGGTCAAAACCATATGGCATACAACAGATGTGTTGGTACTCGTTACTGTGCTAACAACTGTCCTTATAAAGTACGTCGTTTTAACTGGTTCTTGTATAACAAAAACAGTGAATTCGATTACCACATGAATGATGATTTAGGACGTATGGTGTTAAACCCAGACGTAAACGTTCGTTCTCGTGGAGTTATGGAAAAATGTTCTTTCTGTATCCAAAGTACTCAAGCTGTTATCCTTGAAGCAAAACGTCAAGGTAGAGAAGTGGCAAAAGATGAGTTTAACAATGCTTGTGCATGTTCAGCTGCTTGTTCTTCTGGAGCTATGGTATTTGGAGATGTTAATGATAAAGAAAGTGAGGTTGCTAAACTTGCTGAAAGTGAAAGAATGTATCACTTATTAGAGCACGTAGGTACAAAACCAAACGTTTTCTATCACGTAAAAGTTAGAAACACTTAAGAAATAATTTTAAAATCAATATAAAGGAATATGTCTCATATATACGACTCTAGTATTAGAAAGCCTTTAGTTATAGGTGATAAAACATATCACGATGTAACAATAGATGTAGCAGCACCTGTTGAGGGTGAGGCTAATAAACACTGGTGGATTGTTTTTACAATCGCTTTAGCCGCTTTCCTTTGGGGAATAGGATGTATAGTTTACACAGTATCTACAGGTATTGGTACATGGGGATTAAATAAAACCGTTGGTTGGGCTTGGGATATCACAAACTTCGTTTGGTGGGTTGGTATCGGTCACGCTGGAACCTTAATTTCTGCAGTATTATTGTTATTCCGCCAAAGATGGAGAATGGCAATTAACCGTTCGGCAGAAGCAATGACAATTTTCTCGGTAGTACAAGCTGGTTTGTTTCCGATTATTCACATGGGACGTCCTTGGTTAGCTTACTGGGTATTACCAATTCCGAATCAATTTGGTTCATTATGGGTTAACTTTAACTCACCATTACTTTGGGACGTATTTGCAATCTCAACTTATTTATCAGTATCGTTAGTTTTCTGGTGGACTGGTTTATTACCTGACTTTGCAATGCTTAGAGATAGAGCAATTACACCATTTAATAAAAGAGTTTACTCTATCTTAAGCTTTGGATGGAGTGGTAGAGTAAAAGACTGGCAGCGTTTTGAAGAAGTATCTTTGGTACTTGCTGGTTTAGCAACTCCTCTTGTACTTTCTGTACACACTATTGTATCTATGGACTTTGCTACTTCGGTAATTCCTGGATGGCATACTACAATTTTCCCTCCTTACTTCGTTGCTGGAGCGGTATTCTCAGGATTTGCGATGGTAAATACTTTGCTTATCATCATGAGAAAAGTATCTAACTTAGAAGCTTATATTACTTTACAACACATCGAATTAATGAATCTTATCATTATGATTACAGGTTCTATCGTAGGTGTGGCTTATATTACTGAGTTGTTCATCGCTTGGTATTCTGGAGTAGAGTATGAGCAATATGCATTCTTGAACAGAGCTACTGGACCTTACTGGTGGGCTTACTGGTCGATGATGACTTGTAACGTATTTTCTCCACAGTTCATGTGGTTCAAGAAATTAAGAACTAGTATCATGTTTTCTTTCATTATTTCTATTGTTGTAAATATTGGAATGTGGTTTGAGAGATTTGTAATTATTGTAACTTCTCTTCACAGAGATTACTTACCATCTTCTTGGACAATGTTCTCTCCAACATTTGTTGATATTGGAATTTTCATTGGAACAATAGGTTTCTTCTTTGTATTATTTTTATTGTACTCTAGAACTTTCCCTGTAATTGCACAGGCAGAGGTTAAAACAATATTAAAAGCAACAGGAGACAATTACATAAGAGAAAGAGAAGCACATAAAGATTCACACCATGAGTAGTAATAAAGTAATATACGCCATTTATAATGACGATGATGTATTGATGCATGCTGTAAAAACAACAAGAGCTGCACATCATCATATTGAAGAAGTTTTTACTCCATTCCCTGTACACGGTTTGGATAAAGCAATGGGAATAGCTCCATCAAGATTAGCAATTTGTGCCTTTTTGTATGGTTGTGTTGGTATTTCTTTTGCAACTTTCATGATGAGTTATATCATGATTCATGATTGGCCTCAGGACATTGGAGGTAAACCAAGTTTTAGTTTTATTCAAAATATGCCTTCTTTTGTGCCTATTATGTTTGAGATGACAGTATTTTTTGCTGCCCACTTAATGGTTATTACTTTTTATATGAGAAGTAAATTATGGCCTTTTAAAGAAGCTGAAAATCCGGATGTTAGAACTACAGATGATCATTTCTTAATGGAAGTAGCTGTTAAGGATAACGAAGAAGAATTAGTTTCTTTTTTCAAAAATACAGGCGCTGTAGAAGTTAAAGTAATAGAAAAGAATTAATTTAGATATGAAAAGGGTATATAAAATAACACTATTGTTAGGCATAACTATGTTAGTAGCTTCATGTCATAATGATAAAGCGCCGAATTATCAGTATTTTCCAAATATGTATGAGTCAGTAGGCTATGAAACTTATTCAGAATCTAAAGCTTTTGCAAATGGTCAAGAAGGTCAGCTTCCTGCAAAAGGTAGTATTAATAGAGGTTTTGAACCTTATGAATATGAAAATTCTACAGCAGGATATGAGTTAGCAAAAGCTAATTTAAAGTCACCACTTGATTCATTAGACAGAAATTCTGGAAAAGGAAAAGAACTTTACGAAATCTATTGCATTAGCTGTCACGGTGCATCTGGTAATGGTAAAGGAAAATTAGTTGAAAGAGAAAAGTTTCTTGGAGTTCCTAGTTATAAAGATAGAGAAATCACTGAAGGAAGTATTTTTCACGTTGAGACGTATGGTTTAAATGCGATGGGTTCTCATGCAAATCAATTAAGTGTTCATGAGCGTTGGTTAGTTGCTGACTACGTTCTAAAACTTAGAAGCCAATTATAATTGTTGAACAAACTGATCGTAATAGATATGTATACATTTTCAAGTAAATTAAAAACTTTTTCTTTTATCTTAATGGCCGTTGGTATATTAGGAATAGGTTATGGTTTTTTAAACGCACCTAAAGATATTCATGAAGTTGAGAGTATTCTTTCTGCATCATCTCATGGTGGTCACGGAGAGGCAACGCATCATGAAGAAGCTGCGCCTGCTCATGAATCAGAGCACGCAACAACTGCTGAACATGCTGTTGAAGCTAATGCAGAAGCACATGCTGAACATACAGCAGTAACTCCTGCTGGTGAAGCTGTAGCTGATACTCACTCAGGAGATACAATATCAACTGAGGCCGTTGCTGATGCTCATGCAGAAGAAGCTAATGCACATGCAGAACATCCAACAGCAAAACATGCTGATGAAGCTGATGCTCATGCTGAGCATGAAGAGCATTTAACTCACGTTTTACACCAATTGCAAAACAAACCTTGGGCAGCATTATATGTTGCTGGTATCTTCTTTTTGTTAATAACAATGGGAACTTTGGTTTTCTATGCTATTCAACAAGTTGCAGTTGCAGGTTGGTCTCCGGTTTTATTCAGAGTTATGCAAGGTATTACAGCTTACCTTCCTATAGGTTCTGTTATCTTTTTTATAATTTTAGTATTATCTGGTCTTCACTTTAATCACCTTTTCGCATGGATGGCTGAAGGAATTACAGACCCGGCAAGCGAGAACTATGATAAATTAGTTGCTGGTAAAGCTGGTTATTTAAATTTTGGATTTTGGATTGTAAGAGCAGCTATTTTCTTAATTGGGTGGAACTTATACCGTCACTTTTCTAGAAAAAACTGTTTAGCTCAGGATGAGTCTAATGATAATAGTTTTTATAAAAAGAATTTCAATATTTCAGCAGGTTTCTTGGTATTCTTTATCGTTTCTGAGTCTATCATGTCTTGGGATTGGATTATGTCATTTGATCCTCACTGGTTCTCTACATTATTCGGGTGGTATGTATTTGCAAGTTTCTTTGTAAGTGGTATCACATTGATTGCTATGGTAACTGTTTATTTAAAATCTAAAGGGTATTTAGAATATGTTAATAACAGTCATATCCATGACTTAGCTAAATTCATGTTTGGTATCAGTATCTTTTGGACTTACTTATGGTTCTCTCAATTTATGTTAATTTGGTATGCTAATATTCCTGAAGAAATTACATACTTCATTACAAGAATTGAAGTTTATAACTTACCATTCTTTGGAGCAGTAGTTATGAATTTTGTTTTCCCATTGTTGATTCTTTTAAATACAGATTTCAAAAGACTTTCATGGGTAATTGTAATGGCTGGAACAGTTATTTTATTAGGTCACTATGTTGATTTCTTTAACATGATTATGCCTGCTACTGTTGGTGATCAATGGTTTATCGGTATTCCTGAAATCTCATCAGTTCTTTTCTTCCTTGGATTATTTGTTTTCACTGTATTTACAGCTTTGACTAAAGTTCCTTTATTAGCAAAAAGAAATCCTTATATCGAAGAAAGTAAACATTTTCATTATTAATTTTTAAAGAGATAAACAGATGACAAGTTTGTTGGTAATTATAGTTTTAGTTTTATTAGCTGTTGCTTTATGGCAATTGACTAAAATATTTGACCTTACTCAAGTAGGTTCTACATCTGATAGCTCTCAAGTGGCTAATGATAAAGACAACCACTTACAAGGGTATTTGATGTTTGGTTTTTTAGCTTTCTTATATATATTTACAATATATGGTTTGATTGCCTGGGGTAATTTGCCTCTTCATACTCCTGCTTCTGAGCACGGAGGTCAAGTAGATCACTTGATGAATATTACTTGGGTTTTAATTTTTATTGTTCAGGCAATTACTCAGGTTTTATTGTATTATTTTGCTTTTAAATATAAAGGTAAAGAAGGTCAAAAAGCATTATATTTTGCTGATAATAATAAATTAGAGGCTTTATGGAGTATTATTCCTGCAGTAGTTTTAGCTGGTTTAATTCTTTACGGATTGTACGCTTGGACTAATATTATGTTTGTTGATGAAGACGAAGATACTATTGTAGTAGAAGTTTACGCTCAACAATTTAAATGGACTGCAAGATACGCCGGAGCAGATAACGTATTAGGGAAAGCTAATGTTCGTTATATTGAAGGTGTAAATACATTAGGAGTAGATTTATCTGATCCAAATGCTCAGGATGATATTGTTGTTAGTGAATTACATATCCCTAAAGGAAAGAAAGTTCATTTTAAATTCCGTTCTCAGGACGTTTTACACTCGGCTTATTTTCCACACTTTAGAGCTCAGATGAACTGTGTTCCTGGTATGGTTACTGAGTTTGCTTTTACTCCAACTTATACAACGGCTGAGTACAGAGACTTGCCTTATATGATTGAGAAAGTTTCTCATATCAATGATTTAAGAGCTAAGAAAAGCGCTGAATTAATCGCTAAAGGGCAACCAGGTTTAGATCCTTATGCTTTTGACTATTTGTTACTTTGTAATAAAATTTGTGGAGCTTCTCACTATAACATGCAAATGAAAGTTATTGTAGATTCTCCAGAAGATTATAAAAAATGGTTAGCTAATCAGGAATCACTTGTTAAGCAGGTAAAAGCATCTTTAGAACAACCGGCAGAAGGTGCAGCAGCAACTGAAGGTGAAGTTAAAAAAGATACAGTAGCAGCAGCTGATACAGTTGCTGTAGCTGTGAAATAATTTAATTTATTAAGAAAATTTAAAGTATAATATATGTCAGCAGAAGGTCACGATCACGCTCACGATCACGAACACGAACACCACCATAAAGAGACATTCATTACTAAATATATTTTTAGTCTTGATCATAAAATGATTGCTAAACAATACCTTATTACAGGTATTATTATGGGAGTTATTGGTATCAGTATGTCTTTGCTTTTTAGAATGCAATTAGCATGGCCAGAAGAGTCTTTTAAAATCTTCAATGTTTTATTAGGTGATAAATTTGCTCCGGAAGGTGTAATGGCTAATGATGTTTATCTTGCATTAGTGACAATCCATGGTACTATCATGGTATTCTTTGTACTTACGGCTGGATTGAGTGGTACTTTTAGTAACTTACTTATTCCGCTTCAAATTGGTGCACGAGATATGGCTTCAGGATTTATGAATATGATATCATATTGGTTATTCTTCCTGTCTGCTGTAATTATGTTAGCTTCATTATTTGTAGAATCAGGACCAGCTTCTGCAGGTTGGACAATTTATCCTCCATTAAGTGCCTTGCCACAAGCGATTCCAGGATCTGGAACAGGTATGACACTTTGGTTAGTATCAATGGCTATATTTATCGCATCTTCATTAATGGGATCTTTAAATTATATTGTTACTGTTATCAATTTAAGAACTAAAGGAATGTCTATGACAAGACTTCCTCTTACAATATGGACATTTTTTGTAACTGCTATTATTGGAGTTATTTCGTTCCCGGTTTTATTATCAGCAGCTTTATTATTGATTTTCGATAGAAGTTTTGGAACATCATTCTTCTTGTCTGATATTTATATCGCTGGAGAAGTTTTACATTACCAAGGTGGTTCTCCAGTATTGTTTGAGCACTTATTCTGGTTCTTAGGACACCCTGAAGTTTACATCGTAATCTTACCTGCAATGGGACTTGTTTCTGAGATTATGGCAACAAACTCTCGTAAACCTATCTTTGGTTACAGAGCGATGATTATGTCAGTTCTTGCAATTGCATTTTTATCTACAATTGTTTGGGGTCACCACATGTTTATTTCAGGTATGAATCCATTCTTAGGTTCTGTATTTACATTTACTACTTTATTGATTGCAATTCCATCTGCTGTAAAAGCATTCAACTGGATTACAACTTTATGGAAAGGTAACTTACAATTAAATCCTGCAATGTTATTCTCTATCGGGATGGTTTCAACTTTCATTACTGGAGGTTTAACAGGAATCATTTTAGGAGATAGTACATTAGATATTAACGTTCACGATACTTATTTTGTAATTGCTCACTTTCACTTAGTAATGGGTATCTCTGCGCTTTACGGGATGTTTGCTGGTATCTACCACTGGTTCCCTAAAATGTTCGGTAGAATGTTGAATAAAAACTTAGGTTATATCCACTTCTGGATTACTGCAGTTTGTGCTTATGGAGTTTTCTTTCCAATGCACTTTATCGGATTAGCAGGTTTGCCAAGACGTTATTATACAAATACTAACTTCCCATTATTTGATGATTTACAAAACGTAAACGTATTGATTACTGTTTTTGCATTAGTAGGTGGAGTTTTCCAATTAGTATTCTTATACAACTTCTTTAGTAGTATTTTCTACGGTAAGAAAGCTGAGCAAAATCCTTGGAAATCTACAACATTAGAGTGGACAACTCCAGTAGAACACATCCACGGAAACTGGCCAGGTGAAATTCCTGAAGTACACCGTTGGGCTTACGATTACAGTAACCCAGAGCACGATGTTGATTTTGTACCTCAAACGGTTCCAATGAAACCAGGTGAATCAGTTTTACATCACTAAAAATAATATAAAGACTGTCTGAAAAGGCAGTCTTTATTGTTTTATAAAATAAAAGTTCCAAATCTCAAATTCTAAATTCTAAAAAGACAGTGGCTCTTTTAGAATTTGGAATTTGAGATTTTTTATTTGGAATTTAACTGTTTATCTTTGTTCAATGAATGAAAATTTAGACCCAACAAACAAAGGATATAATCCTGAAGAACTAGATCTCGAAAAGAGGTTAAGACCACTTAGTTTTGATGATTTTGCAGGTCAGGATCAGGTATTAGAAAATCTAAAGGTTTTTGTTGCTGCAGCTAATCAGCGTAATGAAGCTCTAGATCATGCTTTGTTTCATGGACCTCCGGGACTTGGTAAAACTACTTTGGCTAATATTTTGGCAAATGAACTTCAGGTTGGTATTAGAATTACTTCGGGACCTGTATTAGATAAACCAGGTGATCTAGCTGGTTTGTTGACAAATCTTGAAGAAAGAGACGTTTTGTTTATTGATGAAATTCATCGTTTAAGTCCTGTTGTCGAAGAATATTTATATTCGGCAATGGAGGATTTTAAGATAGATATTATGATTGAATCGGGACCCAACGCAAGAACGGTTCAGATTAATTTGAATCCGTTTACATTAATTGGTGCAACCACCCGTTCGGGACTTTTAACGGCGCCTATGCGTGCTCGTTTTGGTATTTCATCAAGATTACAATATTACACTGTTGAATTATTGACGACTATTGTACAGCGAAGTGCTTCTATTTTAAAAATGCCAATTTCTATGGAAGCTGCTATCGAAATTGCAGGGAGAAGCCGTGGTACACCTAGAATTGCTAATGCATTGTTGCGAAGAGTTCGTGATTTTGCCCAAATAAAAGGAAACGGAACTATAGATATCGAAATTTCGAAATATGCTTTGCAAGCGCTGAATGTTGATGCGCATGGATTAGATGAAATGGATAATAAAATCCTCAATACTATTATTGATAAATTTAAAGGTGGTCCTGTAGGTTTGAGTACTTTGGCAACAGCCGTTTCAGAAAGTAGCGAAACTATCGAAGAGGTGTATGAGCCATTTTTAATTCAGGAAGGATTTATTATGCGTACTCCGCGAGGTCGTGAAGTCACTGATAAAGCGTATAAACACTTGGGGAAAGTTAGAAATAATATTCAAGGCGGACTATTTTAAAGTTATGAGTTGTGGGTTATGCGTTGTGAGTTTAAAACTTACAACAGCCCATAACACATAACAGATAACACATAACAGATAATTCATCGACAATAAATCAAAATACACGCAGTTCATAAAATCTGAAGCCAAACGCCTCGGATTTTTGTCTTGTGGTATATCTAAAGCAGGTTTTTTAGAAGAAGAAGCACCTAGATTAGAGAATTGGTTGAACAAAAATCTCAATGGCAAAATGAGTTATATGGAGAATCATTTTGACAAACGACTAAATCCTACTTTGTTGGTTGATGATGCTAAAAGTGTAGTGTCGTTATTATTGAATTATTATCCGGAAAAAGAACAAATTCAGGATTCCTATAAAATTTCGAAATATGCTTATGGTCAGGATTATCATTTTGTAATAAAAGAAAAATTAAAGGAATTACTTTATTCTATTCAGGAAAATATAGGTGAAGTTTCAGGTAGGGTTTTTGTGGATTCTGCGCCGGTTTTAGATAAAGCCTGGGCTGCTAAAAGTGGTTTGGGCTGGATAGGAAAAAATAGTAATCTGTTGACCCAAAAAGTTGGTTCTTTTTACTTTATTGCCGAATTGATTATTGATCTGGATTTAGAATACGATCATGCTGTTTCAGATCATTGCGGAAGTTGTACTGCCTGTATCGACGCCTGTCCTACACAAGCAATTATTGCTCCTTACATTGTAGATGGAAGTAAATGTATTTCATACTTTACAATTGAACTCAAAGAAAATATTCCTAACGAAATGAAAGGTCATTTTGATGACTGGGTTTTTGGGTGTGATACTTGTCAGGATGTTTGTCCGTGGAACCGATTTTCGAAAAGTCATAACGAACCTTTGTTTAATCCTAATCCAGCTTTACTTTCGATGACAAAAAAGGATTGGGAAGAAATGACTCAAGAAACATTTAAAATCGTTTTTAAAGATTCGCCGGTAAAACGGACTAAATTTCAGGGTTTGACTAGAAATGTTGATTTTTTGAAATAATAATAAATTGGTTTTCAGTGCTTTTTGGTGATTTTTTTTTATATTTATAGTTCTTAAAAATTCTCAATTATGACTGTAAATCAAATATTAAGTACGAAAGGGAATACGGTGTATTCCATTGTTTCTACAATTAGTGTATATGACGCTATTAAAGAAATGGGTGAGAAAAATGTTGGAGCCATTTTAGTTATTGAAGAAAATCAGTTAAAAGGTATTTTGTCTGAGAGGGATTATGCCCGCAAAATTATCCTTAAGGGTAAATCGTCTAAAAATACTTTGGTTAACGAAATTATGGTAAGCAAAGTAATTACAGTTTTGCCTTCGGACGATTTAGATTATTGTATGGAATTGATGATTTCAAGAAGAATCCGACACCTGCCTGTGGTTGAAAATGATAAAGTAATTGGAATTATTTCTATTGGCGATGTTGTTAAATCGATTATCGAAAAACAAAAAGAAACGATTCAACTTTTGGATTCTTACATCAACGGAACACAATCTTAAATTTTATTTATAAACGATATACTCAGGCTGCAAATTCTTTGCGGCTTTTTTTATGCAATTAATTGTCAGTTAGTATAAAAGTTTTATGAAAATGTTAACTTTTTAAGTTAAGTCTTCTATCTTTGTATATAAGATAAAACTGCTATTACCATTGTAGGTGTTTGAGAAAGAAAGATTAGTAAAAGCATTTTAGATAAAGAAAAATTTATACAAAAACACTAGATGATTGCACATTTACAGGGGAAGCTGGTTGAAAAGTCACCAACACAGCTTGTTATAGATTGTGGTGGCGTAGGCTATGATGTTCATATTTCATTGCATACTTATTCGATGCTTCCTAATACTGATTTTATAAAAGTCTTTACTCATCTTCAAATAAAGGAAGATGCGCATACTATATTTGGTTTTTTCGAAAAATCAGAAAGAGAAATTTTTAAATTATTGATTTCGGTTTCAGGAATAGGGGCTGGAATTGCACGTACTATGTTATCATCGTTAGAACCAAAGCAAATTACTAATGCTATTGCTTCGGGAGATGTGGGTACAATTCAGTCTATTAAAGGCATTGGAAGCAAAACGGCACAAAGAGTAATTCTGGATCTTAAAGATAAAATGTTAAAATTGTACGATTTAGACGAAGTTTCTATTTCGCAAAGCAATACAAATAGAGATGAGGCGTTATCTGCATTAGAAGTTTTAGGATTTGTTAAAAAAGCTTCTGAAAAAGTGATTGATAGAATTGTAAAACAGGATCCAGATGCTTCTGTAGAATCCATTATTAAGCAAGCTTTAAAAAGCTTATAAAAGCACAGAAAAACCAATTGTATGCATAAAATTTGTATTGTTTTGGCATTTTTATTTTGTGGTTTTGTATCATTGGCACAAGTAAATGAAGCGGTTCAGGATACAACTAAAAAAGGATATTCTTTAGGAAAAGTTGAAATAAAAAATCCTAAGAGTATTTCATCTGCTTATACTTATGATCCTAAAACGGATCGCTATATTTATACGAATTCTGTTGACGGATTTTCGATTAAATATCCTGTTATTCTAACTCCAAAAGAATATGAAAACCTTGTTTTGAAAGAATCAATGAAAGATTATTTCAAAAAGAAATCAGATGCAATTGACGGAAAAAAACAAGGAAGTGAAGAAGCTAAAAAAGATTTATTGCCTCGTTATTATGTAAATTCAGGTTTGTTTGAATCTATTTTTGGAAGTAATACCATCGATGTAAGACCAACCGGTTCGGTAGAAATGGATATGGGAGTTCGTTTTACAAGACAAGATAATCCTGCGTTTTCACCGCGAAACCGATCTAATTTAGCTTTTGATTTTGACCAAAGAATCAGCATGAGTCTGATGGGGAAAGTGGGGACAAGATTAAATGTTAATGCTAATTACGATACACAGTCTACTTTTGCTTTTCAAAATTTACTAAAATTAGAATATGCTCCCACTGAGGATGATATTATCCAGAAGATTGAAGTAGGAAATGTGAGCATGCCTTTAAATAGTTCGCTAATAAGAGGAGCACAGAGTTTGTTTGGTGTTAAAGCACAATTACAGTTTGGTAAAACAACGGTTACCGGAGTTTATTCGGAGCAAAAATCACAGACAAAAACTGTAGTTTCTCAGGGCGGAGGAACGCTACAGGATTATGACATTTTTGCATTAGATTATGATACTGACAGGCACTTCTTTTTATCTCAATATTTTAGAAACAGATACGATATTGCATTAAGAAATTATCCATTTATTGATAGCCGTGTACAAATAACCCGAATCGAAGTTTGGGTAACTAATAAGCAAACGCGTCTTAATACAACTTCAAATAATCTTAGAAATGTTATTGCGCTTCAGGATTTGGGGGAATCTCAATTAACTGGTTTAGCCGATAATGAAGTGGTGGTTTTGAATCCTTCAACAGGAATGTTTAATAAAGCTGCTGATTCTCCTTCGGATAACTCTAACAATAAATTCGATCCGGCACAAATTCAATCGGGTGGTGGATTGTTGAATTCGAATGTTCGTGAAATGGCAACTGCTGCTTCAGGATTTAATAGTACAGTGAGAGAAGGACAGGATTATTCGAAATTGGAAAATGCCAGAAAGCTAACTTCAAATGAATATACTTATCATCCGCAATTAGGTTATATTTCGTTACAGCAAAGATTGTCGAATGATGAAATTTTAGCTGTTTCTTACGAATACACAATAGGTGATCAGGTGTATCAGGTTGGGGAATTTGGTAATGATGGTGTCGATGCAACATTGGTTACCGGAACCCAACAATCAACTCAGGCGGTGGTAACACAAAGTTTGATTTTGAAAATGCTGAAAAGTAATTTGACGAATGTAACTAATCCTGTATGGAACCTGATGATGAAAAATATTTATCAAATTCCGGGTGCTTACCAAATCAAACAGGAAGATTTTAGATTCAATATTCTTTATACTGATCCTTCGCCGTTAAATTATATTACGCCAGTACCTGGAAATGATTTTCCATCGGGTCCATCGGCAGATAATAGAGTTGCCGAAACGCCATTGTTAAATGTTTTTAATTTGGATAAATTAAATTACAATAACGATCGTCAATTGGGTGGAGATGGCTTCTTTGACTTTGTTCCTAATTTAACCGTCGATTCTCAAAACGGACGAATTATTTTTACGACTAAAGAACCTTTTGGAGAATTGTTGTTTACTAAATTATCTAATCCTAACACAACTGAAGATTATGATAATCCTGCAACATATAATGCCAATCAAAGAAAATATGTTTTTGCAAGTATGTATCGTTTAACTCAGGCAAAAGCATTAGAAGATAGTGATAAAAATAAATTCTTATTAAGAGGGAAATACAAATCATCAGCAGGTGACGGAATTCCAATTGGTGCATTCAATGTACCCCAAGGTTCAGTAGTGGTTACTGCCGGGGGAAGAGTATTGGTTGAAGGAGTAGATTACAGTGTAAATTATCAATTAGGAAGAGTTCAAATTTTAGATCCTTCATTGCAGGCATCAAATACACCAATTAATGTTTCTCTTGAAAACAATTCCATTTTTGGACAACAAACCCGAAGATTTATGGGAGTGAATGTAGAGCATAAATTTTCGGAGAACTTTACTTTAGGTGGAACTTTCTTAAAGATGACCGAAAGACCATTTACTCAAAAATCAAGTTATGGGCAGGAATCAGTAAACAATACTATTTTTGGATTTAATACTAATTTCTCTACTGAGGTTCCGTTTTTTACAAGGTTAGTCAATATGCTTCCTAATATTGATACTGATGTTCCTTCAAATTTATCCGTAAGAGGAGAAATAGCATTTTTAAAACCTGATACACCAAAATTTGATCAATTTCAAGGGGAGTCTACTCTTTATGTAGATGATTTTGAAGGTTCGCAATCTACAATTGATATGCGTTCGGCTTATGCATGGAGTCTGGCTTCGACTCCAACAAACAAAGATGCTGAAAAACCAACAACTTATGAGTTCAATGCAAATGCTGATGATTTGACGTATGGTTATAAAAGAGGAAAATTAGCATGGTATACTATTGATCCTATTTTTTATGTTCAAAAACCATCTGGAGTTTCTAATGATGATATTTCGTTAAACTCAACCAGAAGAATTTTCAGCGAAGAATTATATCCTTTAACTGATATTGCACAAGGGCAAACACAGGTAATTAGTACCTTGGATTTAACTTATTTTCCATCCGAAAGAGGTCCTTATAATAACAACCCTAATTTTAATTTAACTCCAAAAGAGAATTTTGGAGGGATTATGCGTTCGTTAAGTTCTACTAATTTCGAACAAGGAAATGTGGAATATATTCAGTTTTGGGTTTTGGATCCTTATGTTGGAAATGGAAGTGCCGCACAAACTAATACAGGTAAAATTTATTTCAACTTAGGAGAAATCTCCGAAGATATTTTGAAAGATGGCCGAAAACAATATGAAAATGGTTTAGGTCCGGATCAGGTAAAAGTGAATCCGCAGCCAATATGGGGAGATGTTCCGGCTTCGCAATCGTTGATATACGCTTTCGATACTGATCCTAATAATAGAAGAAATCAGGATGTAGGTTTAGATGGTTTGCCTAGTAGCGCTGAAGGTGCTGTTTATACTAATTTTGCAAGTGAGCCCGATCCAGCTGCCGATGATTATACTTATTATTTGAATACTTCGGGAGGAATTAAGGAGCGTTATAAAAATTATAATGGAGTAGAAGGAAACTCAGCTGTTGATATTAATGATCCTAATCGTGGTGCAACTACGCTTCCGGATGTTGAGGATATTAATAGGGATAACACCATGAATACGATCAATGCTTATTACGAGTACAGCATTGATATGAGACCTAACATGAAAGAAGGTGAAAACTTTGTAACGGATACCAGAGAAAGACAAGTGACTTTGCCAAATGGCGATGTGACAACGGCGAGATGGATTCAGTTTAAAATTCCGGTTTCTTCGCCTCAAAATACCATTGGTAATATTTCTGATTTTAGATCAATTCGTTTCATGAGAATGTTTATGACAGGATTTGAAGATCAGGTAACGGTGCGTTTTGGAGCATTAGATTTAGTACGTGGCGAATGGAGAAGATATACAAACACCTTAGATCCAACAGATACTAACGTTGATGATGACAATACCGAATTAGATGTTACGGCGGTAAATATTCAGGAGAATAACGAAAAATGTCCTGTGAATTATATTACGCCTCCAGGAGTGCAAAGAGAACAATTGTATAACAACAATACATTGATTAATCAAAACGAACAATCTTTATCGTTAAGAGTTGCCGGAGATGGTTTAGAGCCACTTGATGCCAGAGCTGTATTTAAAAATGTAAGCGTAGATATGCGTCAGTTTAAAAAACTGAAAATGTTTTTACATGCTGAATCTTTACCAGGTGAAATAGGTATTGAGGATGATGAAATGGTAGGTTTCATCCGTTTTGGTAACGACTTTACAGAGAATTTCTATCAGGTAGAAATCCCTTTAAAAGTAACAAAAACTACAGCAGGAAATTGTTCTTATACAGCAGATCAGGTTTGGCCTCAAGCCAATGAAATTGATTTGGCTTTGTCTTTACTGACGAGTTTAAAAATTCAGGCTAAAGGAATTGATCCAACAACATTACCATTAGACGGAATTTATTATAAAGACGAGGATGAACTCGACGGAGGTTTAGCAAGTAAAATAAATAAACTAAGATTAGGGATTAAAGGAAATCCAAACTTTGGAATGGTTCGTACTCTAATGGTCGGAATCAAGAGTAAAGTAACGCATAAGGATATTAAAGGAGAAGTATGGTTTAACGAACTTCGTTTGTCTGAAATGGACAACAAAGGAGGAATGGCAGCGGTGTTAAATGTAGATACAAATTTTGCCGATTTTGCTACTATTTCTGCCACCGGAAAAATGAGTACAGTAGGATTTGGTACTATTGAACAAGGACCAAATGAAAGAAGCAGAGAGGATATTCAGCAATATAATATTGTTACTAATTTGAATTTAGGAAAGTTATTGCCTAATAAATGGGGAATTAATTTACCATTCAATTATAGTGTAGGAGAAGAAACAATTAAGCCGGAATACGATCCTTTTAATCAGGATATTAAATTAAAACAACTTTTAAGTGAAACTGCCGATGCCGATGAAAGAGCTAATTTAAGAAACCGCGCTATAGATTACACTAAGCGAACAAGTATTAACTTTATTGGTGTAAGAAAACAAAGAGGAGCTGAGCAAAAACCACATGTTTATGATCCTGAGAATTTTACTTTTTCGCAATCATTCAATAAGGTAGAACGTCATGATTATGAAATCGAAGATTATTTAGACCAGCAGGCAAATACATCGGTTGATTACGCGTACAGTTTTGATAATAAACCAGTAGAGCCTTTCAAGAAAACGAAATTCATGAAGAAAAGTAGTTACTGGAAGATGTTGAGTGATTTTAATTTTAATTATTTGCCTTCTAATATTACGTTCAATACTAATATTAACAGACAATATAATCGTCAGCAATTTAGACAGGTTGATAATGTTCCTGGTCTCGAACTGGATCCATTGTACCGAAGAAATTTTGGTTTCAATTACAATTATGGTTTCAATTATAATTTGACAAAATCGTTGAAGTTAAATTATACAGCTTCGGCTAATAATTTGGTGAAAAATTATTTAGATCAAGACGATATGCCAATGGAGCATTTTACCATTTGGGATAGTTATTGGGATATTGGTGATCCTAACAGGCATACACAACAACTTGTTGTAAACTACGATATTCCTATCAATAAAATCCCGTTGTTTAGTTTTGTAAAGGCGAATTATTCCTATACAGGAGATTATAGCTGGCAAAAATCAGCGAATGCTTTATCTGAAATTGTAGTCGATGGGACAGGATATAATTTAGGTAATACGGTTCAAAATGCCAGAACGAATGCTTTGAATGCAAGTTTCAATATGGATTTATTGTACAAGTATTTAGGTTTAACCAAAAAGCCAAAAGTTGCCACAAGAACTCCTGTTGCTGCTCCAAAACCTGGACAAAAAATCACGAATACATCGGTGAAACCACAAACAGAATCTAATGTTTTTGTTGATGGTTTAATGGGAGTTTTAACTAGTGTGAAAAATATCCAGATTAATTATACTGAAAACAGCGGAACATTATTACCTGGTTATACTCAAAGTGTTGGGTTTTTAGGTTCTTCAAGACCTTCATTAGGGTTTGTTTTTGGAAGTCAGGATGATGTGCGTTACGAAGCCGCTAAAAATGGCTGGTTGACTAATTATCAGGAATTCAATCAAAATTTTACTCAGGTAACAAACAAAGTATTGCGCGCTACGGCTAACGTAGATTTATTTCCGGATTTGAAAATCGATTTAACAATGGATCGCTCTTTTTCTGAAAATTATTCGGAGCAATATGATGTTTCTGCCAATGGAATGTACAATTCCCGCTCTCCTTATAATTACGGAATGTTTTCGATTTCAACTGTGTTGATTAAAACAGCATTTTCGACAAGTGACGAAACACAATCAGCTGCTTTTGATGATTTTAGAGCTAACAGATTAATTATTGCTAATCGTTTAGCCGAAGATTATTACGGAGCGGGAAATCCAATTCCTAGATACGGAGATGGAGCAAATCCAATCCCGGCAGATCCTGTTGATCCGGCTAATGATCCGGATAAAAAGAAAAGAGAAATTTATACCTCGAATGCAGGTTATCCTATAGGTTTTGGAAAAAACAACCAGTCGGTATTGTTGCCGGCATTTGTGGCGGCTTATACAGGAGCTGATGCTTCGGGTGTTTCTAAAGGAATTTTTAGAAATTTACCTATTCCTAACTGGGCAATTAAGTACAACGGTTTGATGCGTTACGAAATGTTTAAAAAGAATTTCAGACGTTTTTCTTTGCAACACGGTTACAGAGCTTCTTATACAATCAATCAGTTTAGATCTAATTTCGATTACGATAATGATCCGTCAGGAACCGATGATAGCGGAAACTTTTTCAATAAAACACTTGTTTCAAATGTCAATTTAGTGGAGCAGTTTAGTCCTTTGGTTCGAATGGATTTCGAATTAAAAAATTCGTTAAAAGTACTTACTGAGATTAAAAAAGATCGTGCATTGTCAATGAGTTTCGATAATAATTTATTGACCGAAGTAAAAGGAATCGAATACATAGTAGGTTTAGGATATCGCTTTAAGAATGTAATTTTCTCTTCAAGACTGGCCGATAATCCTACGGGAGTGATTAAAGGTGATATTAATATGAAAGCCGATTTGTCATACAGAAACAACCAGACTATTGTACGTTATTTAGATTATGATAACAATCAATTGGCAGGAGGACAAAATTTATGGTCATTAAAAGTAACTGCTGATTATTCGTTTAGTAAAAACCTAACGGCTATTTTCTATTACGATCATTCGTTTTCAAAAGCGGTGATATCAACTTCGTTCCCTATTACTAATATTCGATCAGGATTTACACTTCGATACAATTTTGGGAATTAATTTAGAAAATGGCAACGAGATTTAATTTGAAGATTGTTACATTTGTCAAAAAATAATAATTATCATATTTCAATTACTAATACTATGAGTATACCAGCAAATTTAAAGTACACTAAAGATCACGAATGGGTAAGCCTGGAAGGAGATGTTGCAACAGTAGGAATCACCCATTTTGCACAAAAAGAGTTGGGAGATATCGTTTATGTTGAAGTAGAAACTTTAGATCAAACATTGGATAAAGATGAAGTTTTTGGGACTGTTGAAGCTGTAAAAACGGTTTCTGATTTGTTCTTGCCATTAACCGGAGAAATTATCGAATTCAATACAGGATTAGAAGACGATCCGGAATTAGTAAATACAGATCCTTATGGAGCTGGATGGATGATTAAAATTAAAGTTTCAAATTTGTCTGAATACGATACTTTGTTAACTGCTGATGGCTACAAAGATTTGATAGGTGCTTAAGAAAATTTGTCTGGGAGCAGCTATAGCTTGGGCAGGTGTGATTTTATACTTGTGTCTGATTCGAATAAGTGAGCTTCCCGCAATAACAATTCCCTATTTAGATAAAGCGGTTCATGCTTTTTTCTATTTTGTATTTTGTATTCTTTGGTTTTATGCGCTTCGTTTTAGTTATAGAACGAAAAAAAGAAGCAAAATTTTGTGGATAGTTTTTTTACTGTCTCTTGGTTTTGGGATTACAGTAGAATTATTTCAAAACTACTTTACAATTTACAGAAGTGGAGATGTTTTGGATGTTTTAGCTAATACAAGCGGATCATTATTAGCGATTTTAATGATTACAACCTTAGACAAGAAAGATTTTTTAAGCAAAATCACAATATAAATTAAATCCTGCTTCGGCGGGATTTTTTATTTAAAACTAAATTTCAATAACATTCATAAATTGAGATGGAATCCTCAAATTTAAGTGTATTTTTGTGCAAAACACTACTGTTTAAATAACAATTCGATGGATATTCGGTCATTTATTGATTCAACTTATTTAAAAACTGTTTCTCAGGCAGGACTCGATGAAAACCAAAATATATTGGTTGTAAAAACGTTTATTCAGGAAGCTATTGACGAAAAATTTAAGCTAATTATGATTCGTCCGGAAATGATTTCCTTAGCAAAAACCATGATTACTGAATCAGTATCGAATGTGCAAATAGGAACTGTTATTGATTTTCCTGAAGGAAATTCGGATATTGAAGTAAAGTTATTTGAAGCCAATCAGGCGATTGCTGATGGAGCTGACGAACTTGATTTTGTATGTAATTATGAAGCTTTTAAAAGTGGAAAAACAGATTTGGTTAAAACAGAAATTCTTCGTGGAACGCAATTAGCATTGGAAAACAATAAAATAATAAAATGGATTATTGAAGTTGCGGCATTAAATGATAGGCAAATTATTCAATTATCGGCTTTGATAAAAAATGTGGTGATTAGTAATTTTAAAGAAAGTGATTACGCGAATGTTTTTGTAAAATCATCCACCGGATTTTATAAAACAAAAGATAATGAGCCTAACGGGGCGACGATTCCTTCGATAATTATGATGATTGAAAATGCCTCACCACTTTCAATAAAAGCAGCTGGCGGAGTTCGAAATTATCAGGATGCTATTGCAATGATTAAATTAGGTGTTAAACGAATAGGAACTTCGGCAGCAAAAGCAATTGTTAATGGAGAAAACAATCACAACGAGTATTAAAAGAATGATGAAGAAAAATATAATCAAAAACCTGTTGTTCCTTTTTTTGTGTTTTAGTTCAGTTGTAACTTTTGCTCAGGATACTTCAAATTCACGAACGGCATTAACAGCCGAAAGATTTCCTGTTTTTCCAAATTGTCAAAATCTGGAAGGAAAAGCATTAGAAAATTGTTTTTATAATGAAGTACAGGAATTTGTTTTCCAAAATTTTGTTGTGCCAGAAGATTTGATGCGAAATAATTTCAGCGGAAATGTAAAAGTACTTTTTGAAGTAGATGCCAATGGTGTTTTTAAAGTAATTTATGTAAATGCTGTCGATGAAAAACTGATTGTAGAAACCAAGCGGGTTTTTGCAAAATTTCCAAAAATTAGTCCTGCTACTTATAATGGAAAACCAGAATATACAAAATACAATATTACGATTGCAATCCCATTAAAAAGCCCGTCAGCTTTAGCAGCCGAGAATTTGGCTAAAGCTGATATTCTTAGAAATACTACTAAGCAATTGACAGAATTAGATAGTATTGTGTATAAAAAATACAATAATCCGGAATTCGAAAGTCATTTATATATTCCTTTTTCGCATAGTTATTATGCGCAATTTGATTCTGCTCTCAATCAGGTGGGAAGTAATAATCACACAGCTTCTAAACCTTATTCGTATGCCGAAGTGTCGAAATATTACAATTTCAAACAAGAAAATGAAAAGCTAAAGAAGAAAGCTTCGGGCTGGTGGGCCAGGAAATTGTGGAATGAAAACACCGTTGAAATTAAAGGTGAGGATTATTGGTTTACTGTAAATCCGGTATTGGATTTGCAATTAGGTAAGGCATCTCAGACTGAGGCTTCTTATACTTATGTAAATACAAGAGCTATTAATTTAAGAGGAGGATTGGGTGATAAATTAAATTTTACTACGACTATTTTTGAAAGTCAGGGACGTTTTGCAGGTTATTATAATCGTTATGCCGAATCGATAAAACCTTCGGGAGGAAATCCGGCGATCATTCCCGGAGTTGGAATTGCTAAAGGATTTAAAACCGATAGTTATGATTTTCCTTTGGCGGAAGCCAATTTAACTTTTGCTCCTAATAAATTTATCGATTTACAATTAGGTTATGGTCGTAATTTTATTGGTGATGGATACCGTTCTTTGTTAGAAGGTGACGGAGCGAGTCCTTATCCTTATTTTAAATTGAATACCAAATTTTGGAAATTAAAATATACCAATACCTATATGTGGCTTAAAGATGTACGTCCCGAAGCAACTGTTGATAGAACATATTCTACAAAGTTTATGGCAAATCATTATTTGAGCTGGAATGTTTCTAATCGATTAAATTTAGGTTTCTTCGAGTCTGTTGTGTGGACGAATACTAATGACAGAGGTTTTGATGCCAGTTTTGTAAACCCAATTATTTTTTATCGTTCGGTAGAATTTGGTTCTTCTTCAAGATCTGGAAATGCGGTTTTGGGACTGACTTTTAAATACAAATGGGATAACCAAATCAATTTTTATGGGCAATTTGTATTAGACGAATTTTCATTGGGAGATATTAAAGAGGGGGATAAGAGTTGGAAGAATAAATACGGATATCAGTTAGGAGCTAAATATTATAATGCTTTTAATGTGCCTAATTTATTATTACAGTTAGAATACAATAGAGTACGACCTTATGTGTATTCGCATTCAGATCCAATTACGAATTACGGACATAATAATCAAAGTATTGGTCATCAGTGGGGCGGAAATTTTAGTGAGTTTTTAGCTATTGCACGTTACCATAAAGGACGATTTTTTGCAGATGCCAAATTTACACTGGGAGTTCGCGGACTTGATTTTGCTGATTCTGGAGCCAATTCTAATTATGGCGGGAATATTTATCGTGATTATGATGAGGAACGTTTTGCTAATTCGGGAGTGAAAGTAGGTCAGGGAAATAAAACAAATCTTTTTATTGCTGATATTCAGGGAGGTTATTTAATTAATCCATCTACTAATTTGAAACTTTTTGCAAGTTATATTTACAGAGATTTTAACCCTATGGAGAATACAGCTACTGCATTTAAAGAAAGTACCAATTGGTTTTCTATAGGAATTCGATCGGATATTTTTAATTGGTATTTTGATTATTAGAAAATCTAAATTCCAAATCAAATAATAAATTAAACGCCACAGTTCATCAGGAATTGTGGCGTTTTTGTTGGTGTAAATTTTAGTGTTAAAAGTAAAATTTTAAAAGATATTTTTTTAAGTATTGCTTGTGAATAAAGTAGAATAGCGATACTTTTGTCGAGAATAAATCTAAATAAGAATAAGTAGACATTGTTTTGTTTAAAACCCTTAAAAATGAATTTTAAATTCCCTCTCGTTGTCATTGTTTTAGTTTTTTTTACCGCTAATTTAAATGCACAATCGCTTCGCTTAAAAATTGAAAATGACTCTAAAAGACCAATTGTGAATGCTTCAATTACTTCAAATAATAAAATTATTGGAACAACAAACAACTCTGGTGAAGTTTCAATTTTAAACAGTCAGCTTGAAAACAAAACGGTTTTGATTTCGGCTCAAAATTACCAACCGCTTTCTTATGTTTTTTCAAATTTAGAGGAGCAAAATGTAATCAAGATTGTTTTGAATAATGAAAATCAACTACAAGAAGTAGTGATTACTGCTGGTAGAAAGCAGGAAAATATTGCTACAATCCCTTCTTCGATTACCATTATGAGTCAGAAGGAAATTCAGCAGCAAAGCAGTATTAATACCAATTTAGCTTCTATTTTAGGAAATGTAATTCCCGGCTTAGGAGTGTCAACAAATAAGGCAACAAGTTCCGGGCAAACATTGCGTGGAAGACAGGTTCTGGTTTTAATAGATGGGATTCCGCAATCAACACCTTTAATGAACGGAGCCCGTGATTTAAGGACGATTGATGCAAATGCTATTGAGCGTATTGAGGTGATTAAAGGAGCAACTTCTATTTATGGAAACGGTTCAGGTGGAGGAATTATCAATTATATTACTAAAAAGTCACCTTTGGTAAATAGTTTTGAAGGTGTAACTACAGTAGGAACAACTTTTAATCCGCTAGATAGTAAAGAAACTTTTGGTTACCGCATTTCTCAGTTTTTTAATGGTCGAAAAGATAAATTTAGTTATGTTCTTGGAGGTTCTTATGATTACACAGGACTTCAAAGAGATGCTAAAGGAAGACCATTAGGACAAACAGATGGTTTGTCTAATTCGCATCAGGCTAATGCTTTTGTGAAATTAGGTTATAATATGGATGAAAATACTAATTTCAATGTGGTTTATAATTTTTACGGAAGTACTCAAAAAGCCAAATATATTAGTCAGGCTGGTGTTTACGGAGAAACTCCAACTATTGGTGTTAGAGGAACAGAGCCGGGTAAAAATGCAGGAACTCCGTTTAACCATAATTTTATGTTTACTTTTTCGAAAAACAATCTATTCGAAAATACACAGCTGGATATTTCAGCATATTTAAATTCGTTTCAATCGATGAATCGTTATGTAACAGCAGGAACAGCTTGGTACGGTCCTGGGCAAACAATGATTAATTCGAATAAAAATGGAACACGAATCAATTTGAATACGCCATTTACCATTGCTTCATTGCCTTCTGAAATTACTTATGGTATCGATGTTTTGAATGATGTTACTTTTCAGGATTTAGTTGATGGACGTGTGTATATCCCGAAAATGGATATGTTAAATATTGCTCCTTATGCACAATTGAAAGTAGATATTTTAGAAAATTTAATTTTCAAAGGAGGAATTCGTTATGAAAATGCAACAGTTCGTGTGAAAGATTACAATACTATCGCTTCTGGACCAGGAAATCAGGGAAGTATTTTTGTAACAGGAGGTAAGATTCCTTACAATGCAACAATGTTTAATGCCGGCTTACGTTTTAATAAATACGAATTTTTTAATCCGTTTGTGAGTTTTTCTCAGGCATTTGCTATTAATGAATTAGGGCGAATTTTACGAAGAGCTACAGCAAATACTATTGCGAGTTTAGAGACTGATCCAATTATTACTAATAATTATGAAGTTGGTTTTTCAAGTAAAATTTATGATCTTACTATGACATCAGCTTATTATATTAGTACTTCAAAATTAGGAGCGAATCTGGTTGATGTAGGAGGTTATTTAGTTGCGCAACGTGAACCTGAAAATGTGAAAGGATACGAAATAACATTAGATTATAGATTTTCAAATCAGCTTAATGTAGGAGGAAGTTACTCTTATGTAGATGGAAAAGCTAAATTTGATGATGGAAGTAGTGTTTACTTAAACGGATCACGTATTGCTCCGCCAAAAGCAACTGGTTTTATTACTTATAAACCAACTTCTGACTGGAATTTACAATTATCATGGGTGCATACTGGATGTCGTGATCGTTTTGAATTGAATAATACCGGAAAATATAATAATAGTGAAGGGCCTATTTCGACTTTGAATTTGGTTAATTTTGCAGGAAGTTATTCGTTTAATAAAAACTGGTCATTAAATTTAGGTGTTGAGAATTTATTAAACAATGATTATTATACCACTTTGAGTCAATATCGTGCCGTAAACGCAGATTATGTTAAGGGTAGTGGTATGACTACGAGTTTAAATTTGCGTTATAAATTTTAATAATGTTCAAAAAAAAGATTTTATGGTTACATAAATGGTTAGGATTAATTTCAGGAATTGTAGTTCTTATAGTTAGCCTTACCGGATGTCTCACTGTTTTTCAGGATGAGTTGCAATTGCTGACTCATCCTGAAAAATTTTTTATTGAAAAGCCAAATGAATCTTCTTTAAAACCCATTGCTTTAACGCAATTGATCGCAATTGCCCAAAAGCAATTAAATTCAGGAGAGAAAATAAGCCGTGTCGAAGTTTTTCCGCAAAGAGACAGAACCTGGATTTTTAGAGCGGTGAAAACCAATAAAGATGCTTTTTTCTACTCGGATTATTTTACTTATCACAAACGGGTATTTGTAAATCCATATTCGGGAAAAGTACAGGTGGTTGAGAATACTAAAATGAATTTTTTCCAGATTGTGCTTCAGCTGCACATGAATTTACTTTTAGGGAAGAAGTACGGACATTTTGTAGTTGCTTTTTCAATTATCTTTTTTGCCATTTTGAGCGTGACTGGAATTGTTTTGTGGTGGCCAAAAAAATGGAAGCCTAAAGCGTTAAAAAATAATTTCACCATCAATTTTAAAGCAAATAAAAAAAGATTCAATTATGATTTGCATAATGTTTTAGGGTTTTATAGTTTGTTATTTGCCTTGTTGTTTGCTTTCACAGGTTTAATGTTTGCCTTTCCGGCTTTTAAAAAAGGAATTACAAATCAGTTGAATTCTTTAGATGGAGATAAAAAAGAAGTTCTGCTTCCGTTTGTGCTTCAAAAATCAGCTACGGTTTTAGATAATGGATTGAATTATGTGCTGGCAAAACATTCTAATGCTAATCAGCTTTCTATTCGAATAAAAAAAGATATTACCGAACCACAAGATATTCAGGTGCGAATTGAAAAAAACAGAACCGGTGTTTTTTATTGGTATTATTTTGATCAGCAAAGTGGTCAGCTTGATGAGTTGAAATCTTCAAATAATTTGCAATTAGGAAGCAAACTTACTTCTTTAAACTATGATTTGCATACAGGTACAATTGGCGGAATTTATACTAAGATTTTAGCTTTTTTCGCTTCTTTAGTTTGTGCTTCTTTACCAGTTACGGGGTTTATAATTTGGTGGAACAAATATAAGAAATCGACTGCCAGAAAGGTAAAGTGATTTTAGATTGGTATTCTAAATTGTTGGATTTAGTCGAATAGCGGAATTCAAATTTTTTTGTTTCGAATTGCTACAACAATAATTTATGATTTGTTTTTTGCCAATTCCCTTTTGTTGCGTTACTTTTGCAGCAGTTTTATAAAAATTAATAAAAAACTGCATTGGGCACAACTACAAATACATTTTCCCTGAAATCAATTTTTTTAGATTTTAAAGAAATCACAAAAGCAGGACTAGCTATTAGTGTTTTGTTTTCGTCTATTGCGGGTTATTTATTAGGTTTTAATAATCAGTTTCCTTTTCAATGGTCAGTTTTATTGATGCTTTGTATTGGAGGTTATTGCATGGTAGGGGCTTCAAATGCTTTTAATCAGGTAATTGAAAAAGATCTTGATGCTTTGATGGATCGAACAAAAAACCGTCCGGTTCCATCAGGAAGAATGTCTCCAAGTGTAGCTTTGCTGGTAGCAGGTTTACTTACTTTAACCGGACTTACATTGTTGTATATGATTAATCCTAAAACAGCTATGTTTGGGGCAATTTCTATATTTTTATACACTAGTGTTTATACGCCATTAAAAACAATTACTTCATTATCGGTTTTCGTTGGAGCCTTTCCGGGAGCAATTCCTTTTATGTTGGGTTGGGTTGCGGCAACAGGAGATTTTGGAATTGAGGCTGGGACCTTGTTTTTAATTCAGTTTTTCTGGCAGTTTCCTCATTTTTGGTCAATTGGCTGGTTTTTGTATGAAGATTATGAAAAAGCAGGTTTTTTCATGTTGCCTACAGGTAAAAAAGATAAAGGAACAGCATTACAGGTTATTTTGTATACCGTTTGGTTAATAATTGCTTCGCTTTTACCGGCAATAGGGTATACTGGGAAATTGTTTATTTCGCCGGTAGCGGCAGGAATTGTGTTTTTATTAGGGCTTTGGATGTTGTATTATGCAATTCAGCTTTATAAAATTAAAACAGCAAAAGCCGCCAGAACCTTAATGCTGGTGAGTGTTTCTTATATTTCATTATTGCAATTGGTTTATATAATTGATAAATTTTTAAGATAGTTATGGGAGTTACAATGACAGCAGACGAGCATAAAGCAAGAACGGCAAGATCCTACAAGTTGATTTTGTTGTTTGCAATGGTTAGTATGACTATGATGTTTGCAGGATTAACAAGTGCGTTTGTGGTGAGTAAGTCAAGAACAGACTGGTTGAAAGATTTTCAATTACCATTAGCATTTTATATTAGTACAATTGTTATTATTGGTTGCAGTGTGACTTTTCATTTGGCTAAAAAAGCAATCCAGAGAGATAATAAATCGCAAACAACAACAATGCTTTTAGCTACTTTGGTTTTAGGGGTTTTGTTTGTGATTTTGCAATTTGTAGGTTTTGATCAAATCATTGAAAGTGGTTATTATTTTACTGGAGCAGAGAGTTCAATTACTACTACTTTTCTTTATATAGTTACTTTGATGCACTTATTGCACTTGGCGGGAGGCTTAATTTCACTTTTAATCATAATTTATAATCATTTTAAACAAAAGTACAATTCGAGTCAAACTCTTGGAATAGAACTAGGTGCGATGTATTGGCACTTTCTAGATTTACTATGGGTTTATTTATTTGTATTTTTATATTTCTTTAAATAAGAAAAAAACGTAAATTTGGAAACTTTTTAACGAATAACTTTTATGGGAGCGACAGTTACTACTGCAAACAATGATGAAAAAACTTGGGGAGGCGGTCATGATATCCAGCCATTAGGATCAAGTTATGGTAAAATGATGATGTGGTTTTTTATCGTATCAGATGCCTTAACATTTTCTGGATTTTTAGGTGCTTACGGTTTTTCTAGATTTAAATTTATCGAAACATGGCCTTTGGCTGATGAAGTGTTTACTCACTTTCCATTTATGCATGGAGTATCTGCTCCAATGTATTATGTAGCATTAATGACTTTTATTTTGATTTTCTCTTCTGTAACAATGGTTTTGGCTGTTGATGCAGGACATCAGATGAAAAAAAATAAAGTAATAGTATATATGTTTTTAACCATTATTGGTGGTTTAATTTTCGTTGGTTCTCAGGCTTGGGAGTGGAAGAACTTCATTAAAGGTGAGTACGGAGCTATTGAAACAAAAGGAGGAAGTATTCTTCAGTTTGTTAATAAAGAAGGTAAACAAATAGCACTTGCTGATTTTGCTACTCACTTACCAGAAGAAAGAGAGCAATTGTCTAGAGAAAAAGGAACTTGGTTTATGGAAGAAGCTGCAAGACCTTCTTTTAGTGTTGCTGAAGTTCAGGCAGGTTTTAAAGCTAATCCTGATATATTGATTAGAACAGAGGTTATTACTGATCAAAAAACAAAGACAATTCTATCAAGAGCAGAGTCTGAAGAAAAATTAGCTCAGGCAGCTTTAGTTGTTGAAGGAGCTAACCTGATTAGAAACGAATATGGTAATAAGTTATTTGCTGATTTCTTCTTCTTTATTACTGGTTTCCACGGTTTCCACGTATTCTCTGGAGTTATCATTAATATTATCATTTTCTTTAATGTATTATTAGGTACTTATGAGAAAAGAAAAAGTTATGAAATGGTGGAAAAAGTTGGATTATACTGGCACTTTGTCGATTTAGTGTGGGTATTTGTATTTACAGTTTTCTATCTAGTTTAATTTTTTAAAATTATTTATTATGTCACACGCACATACTTCAAATACAGCTAAGATCTGGAAAGTATTCGGAATTTTATCAGTAGTTACAATTATAGAGGTTATATTAGGTATTTACAAGCCAGATTCTTTATATCATGTACATTTTCTTGGTTTAAGTTTATTAAACTGGATTTTTTACGCACTTACTATTTTCAAGGCTTACTATATCGTTTGGTCTTTTATGCACCTTGAAGGAGAAACAGCTAGCCTTAGATGGTCTATAGTTTCACCAGTTATTTTTCTTGTCTTATACTTGCTTTTCATTCTGTTGACTGAAGGGGATTATATTTATGGGGTTTTTAAGGATTCTATCATTAAATGGAATTTTTAACACTATATTAATTCAAAAAAAGGGCACGCATTGCGTGCCTTTTTTTATTTTTGCATTCTAAAATTAATTCTCTCTAATGAAAAAAAATATAGTTCTTTTTGTACTGTTTATTTTGCCTGTTGTAGCTTATCTTTTCTTTGCTTCGGGAGTTAATAGTTTTGCTAAACTTCCTGTAATTACTCCTAAAGTTGCTGATTTGGGTAATTGGAAATCCTTAAGAGGTGAGAAAGTAACCTTGGATAATAAAATTACTATTCTAGGTTTTGCAGGTACTGCTATTTTAAATAACAGAGGGAATTTATTTAATCTCAATGAAAAAATTTATCAACGCTATCACGGTTTTAAAGATTTACAATTTGTAATGATTTGTCCTTTGGGTACCGAGAAAGATGTTGCTTCTATTCTGGATGCTTTTGATGATTTTACAGATGTTTCCGGATGGCATTTTGTGTTTGCTTCTCCAGAAGAAATTCAGGCTTATTATAATCAATTACAATTAGTGGGTAAGTTAGATGCTAATTTTGGAACTTCGAATGTTTATATTATTGATAAAGCAAGAAATTTAAGAGGCCGCAAAGAAGAAAAAGAATATAAAGAAGGATATAATACTTTTCATCCTTCGGAGTTAAGTAACGAAATGCTGGATGATTTTAAAATTATTCTTTACGAATACCGTGCAGCTCTTAAAAAAAATCACAACGCTTCAAAACAATTGTAAATACAGTTTTTATGTTTAAAAATAAAGCCTACATCGGGATTTCATTTATTATATTAGTTTTCGGAATTTACGCGGTTCCAAAAATTATTTCCCGAATTCAAAATAGTGATGTTGTAAAAGCTGATCGTTTGGATAAAGTTGCTTCGGCTTCAGATGCTGAAGGTGCTTTGGTGAAAATTGGCCCGGCTCCTAAATTCGAATTAACCAATCAGGATAATAAGATAATCAATAATGATTCTTATAAAGGGAAAGTATATGTATTAGAGTTTTTCTTCACGACTTGTCCTTCTATTTGTCCAAAGATGAATCAAAGTATGTTAGTTCTTGAAAAGAAATTCTTTGGTAATCCTAATTTTGGAATTGCTACTATTACAATTGATCCCAATCATGATACGCCGGAAGTTTTAAAAGAACATGCTAAATTATTAGGTGTAAAATCTTCTAACTGGAATTTTTTAACCGGTGACAGACAGGTTATATTTGATTTGGCTAACAAAGGATTTAATCTTTATGCTGGAGAAAACAGTAAAGTAAATGGCGGATTTGAACATTCAGGAATGTTTGCTTTAATTGATAAAAACGGAAATATTCGTTGCAGAAAGGATAATTTTGGGAATCCTATCTTGTATTATGACGGATTAGAAAAAGCAGGAGTTAGAGACATTCAACAAGATATCAGTATTTTATTAGCTGAATAAATTAATTATGGAAAATCAGAATTTAGAAACGAAATATAATAAGTGGATTGTAGTTTTATCAGTAACAATTCCGCTAGTTGTTGCACTTTTATTTGGAGTTAATTTAAGAAAATTAGGTTATGATGTAGAGCCGCTTTCTTTTTTACCACCTATTTATGCTACCATAAACGGGATTACAGCAATATTGCTAATTTTGGCTGTAAGAGCAATAAAAAACGGAAATATAAAAGTACATGAGTATTTGATGAAGACGGCTATAGCTTGTTCTGTTGCTTTTTTAGCGATGTATGTAGCCTATCACATGACTTCCGATTCTACTAAATTTGGTGGCGAAGGAATTATAAAATATGTGTATTATTTTATTTTAATTACTCATATTGTACTTTCGGTAATTATTATTCCATTGGTTTTAATTACTTATGTTAGAGCCTTAGCACAGGTATTTGATAAACATAAAAAAATTGCCCGAATTACTTTTCCTATTTGGTTGTACGTAGCGGTTACTGGTGTTATTGTGTATTTAATGATTGCTCCGTATTATGCTCACTAAAATTAGAAGTCAGAAGTTAGAAGTGGGAAGTAAAAATAGTAACGTGAAAATTCTATTTTCTATTTTCTATTTTCTATTCTCTATTAGTACAAATGCACAGTGTGCCATGTGTAGAGCTGCTTTAGGCGGCGATGCTAACATGGAGAAAGCGCAGGCTGTTAATGACGGAATTTTGTATTTGATGATTATTCCTTATTTACTTGTAGCTGTAATTGGGTTTTTGATTTATCGAATGCGAAAAAACAAACAGAAAAATTAGTTATTTAAATCCGTCAACGTTAATGTTGATTTGTCCATTTACTTTTACAAAGGCAATAATAGCGTTTTGACTTAGTTCAATTTTTTGAAATTGAATATCTCCCATTTTTCCATTGACAAAAACACCTGGCATTGGCGAATAATTATTCAGGTAATTAAGCATGGTTTTCTTGCCTTCGTCTAAATTAGGTTGAATTGAATAACGACAGTTTGCCTGAATTTTTCTTAAAATCAATCCTTGAGCCAGCCAGTTAGCTGTGCGCATTAATTTGTTTTTCGTGTCTAAAACATAATCCAGTTCGTCAAAATAAATTTCCTTTTTCTCCGCATTGTATTTTGGTAATCCGGCCAGATAAATGGTTCCGTTTAAGGATCCAATCAAATCTAAAGCAATAACCATTTTTCCGCTTTTGTGCCAAATGTTTACATCTTGCACTTTTACTTTTCTGGAGCCTGAACTAAATTCCTGACCAGCGAAATTTTTCTTAATTATTCTTGATGCATCTGCATAGCTGGAAACGGCAACAATATTTGCAGTAATTTGATTTGGAATTTTCGTTACTGGTTTTAATGTGATTTTATTCGCATCAAATTTAGATTCGGGTACTTGTCCTATAATGCTTTCCATATTGCATTTCATTCCCATTTGTAATGTAAACGAATCGTTTTTTAAATGAGCGGCTGTTGAGTAAATTTCGACAGGAATAATTCGTAGCCAGCTTTCGTAAGCTTCATTCATTTGAAAAGGAGTACATATTTTTTCCAGAGCAGCAAGTACATTCGGTTTAAAATCTAAGGATTTTTCTATAGCGGCATCAATCTTTTTTTCAATTTTAGATTTGAATAATTGTATTGAAGGATTAATCAAATAGGTTACGGGCATGTTTTTGCCAAAAACAGTCATTGTTGGACTTTCGTTCCAGTCTAAAGACGCTAATTCAGTTTGCGTTTTAAGTTTCCAGTTGTTTAGATTGATGTTACTGTTTAAAGTTACAATGCCGTTAAGATTGAACTCTTTTATATTGTATATTTCAACTCCCATGGTTTTGGTTCCAATTCTGTATTTGATATTGGCTTTTAGAGGAAGTACAGTGGTGATTTTGTCCGAATTAGAACTATTAGCATTTTTAATAGAAATAGGAGCCAGTTTCCAAATTTTCATTTCGATATCATCATCTTCAATGTCATTGTCTTCATAAATTAAGCCGTTTAGCACGCTGTTAGTTTGATTTTCAATATCTTTTAATTTAATATTTACAGGCAAATTAATAAATGATGGAACATTGTTATAAACTATAGGTGTCGCATCATCCGGTTCAGGTTTTAAAGTGCTGATTTTTTGCGAAGAAGAACAACCTAAAACAAAACCTAAACTGCTAATAACAAGGAATGATATGATTTTTTTCATTGGATTTATTTGATGCTGTAAAATTAGAAAAAGCTTTGATTTATTGTTAAAAAAAGAAAAACCTTTATTATTAGCCATTTTATGTCAAGATTTTGAAATGTTTTTTGTCTGTGTGATTATTCTTAGCTAGAAAAACTTATTTTTGTGTAGTAACTTTATTTCATTTTATTGAAGTGGTATGAACCCAAAAAAATATTTTAGTTTACTACTCTTAACGGTCGGTTTTTATTCTAGTGGACAAACCAAACAATGGACCTTAGAAGAGTGTGTAAGATATGCTCTAGAAAATAATATTTCCATTCGACAATCAGACTTAGATGCTCAAACAGCCAGGATTGATAAAAAAGATGCTTTTGGAAATTTTTTACCATCAGCTTCTGCCAGTGCTTCACATTCCTGGAACATTGGTTTGAATCAGGATATAACTACCGGACTTTTACAAAATCAAACCATTCAGTTTACTTCGGCAGGAGCCAGTGTTGGTATTGATATTTACAAAGGTTTGCAAAATTTGAATACCTTAAGAAAAGCTAATCTTTCGATTGTTGCGGCAAAATACCAGTTGCAAAAAATGAAAGACGATATTTCACTGAATGTAGCAGACGCTTATTTACAGGTGCTTTTTAACAAAGAAAATTTAAAAGTTCAAAATGAGCAATTGGCTATTGATAATAAACAATTAAGCCGCACACAGGAATTAGTCAATGCAGGGAATTTGCCTAAAGGAGATTTGCTTGATGTAAAAGCAACTATTGCTTCGGATAACCAAAAAGTAATTACTGCCGAGAATGCTTTGTTAATTTCTAAGTTAAGTTTAGCGCAATTATTACAATTGGATAGTTTTGACAAGTTTGATGTTGCTGATGCTAATGAATTTCAAATGGATCAAAGTATCTTATCTGAAAACCCAACAACTATCTACGAGAAAGCAAAGCAAGAGCGAATGGAATTGAAAATTGCTCAAACGAATCTTGAAATTGCTGAAAAAAATGTAAGTATTGCCCGGGGAGCTTATCAGCCTACATTGCAGGGTTTTTATAATTTTAACAGCCGTGTTTCCTATGCTGATATTGCTTTAAGAGATAATGTTACGGGTGCAATTATTGGAACACAATCACCGCCAAAATTCATGGATCAGTTTAATGATAATAAAGGACAATCTTTTGGTGCACAGTTAAACATTCCTATTTTTAATGGATTTTCGGTTCGTAATAATGTAGAAAGAAATAAGGTAAGTTTAGAAAAATCTAAAATTGCTTTAGAACAACAGGAATTAGATTTAGAGCGTAATGTTTATACTGCGTTTACTGATGCTAAAGGCGCTTTAAAATCGTATGAATCGGCTGTTGAGGCGCTGGATGCGAGAACGCAATCTTACAATTATTCGAAAGATAAATTTGAAGTTGGTTTAATGAATGCATTCGAATTGAGTCAATCACAGACATTATTGGCAAATGCCCAATCGGAAGTCATTAGAACCAAATACGATTATATTTTTAAAACTAAAATTCTAGAATTCTACTTTGGAATTCCAATTATAAAAAATTAAATAAGTTATGTCAAAAAAGAATATTTATATCCTTGTCGCAGTTTTTGTAGTTATAATCGGTTTGTTATTGGTTTTAGGAAAAAAAGGTGTTTTTGGCAACAAAGACAAGGCTAAAGAAATCGAAATTGCAAAAGTGATTCCTATGACTATTGTTGAAACTGTTTCGGCAACAGGAAAAATTCAGCCGGAAATTGAAGTCAAAATAGCACCAGAAGTTTCAGGAGAAATTATTTTATTGAATGTAAAAGAAGGTCAGGTGGTTAAAAAAGGCGATTTATTAGTTAAAATAAATCCTGATTTATATACTTCAAGTTACAATCGTTCGGTTTCTAATTTATCAGGAACAAAAGCAGGTTTGACTCAATCTGAAGCTAGTTTTAAAGAAGCCAAAGCCAATTACGAAAGAAACAAAACTTTGTACGATAAAGGAGTAATTTCAAGATCAGACTGGGATAAATCGATTGCTTCGTTTGAAGTCGCAAAAGCTACAAGACAATCGTCTTATTATAATGTTCAGAGTGCTTCGGCATCAGTAAATGAAGCCAAAGATAATTTGGGACGAACTACAATTTATGCTCCGGCTGATGGAACTATTTCGGTGTTGAATGTAGAATTGGGTGAGCGTGTTTTAGGAACGCAACAAATGGCAGGAACGGAACTTTTAAGAGTGGCCAATCTTAACAATATGGAAGTGGAAGTAGATGTAAATGAAAATGATATTGTGAAAATAAAAGTTGGTGATTTAGCAGATGTAGAAGTAGATGCATATTTAAAAAAGAAATTTAAAGGTGTTGTTACCAGTATTTCTAATTCGGCAAGTTCGACTTTAACGGCTGATCAGGTGACTAATTTTAAGGTAAAAGTTCGTATTCAAAAAGAATCGTATCAGGATTTATTAGAAGGAAAACCAGAGACATATTCGCCATTTAGACCGGGAATGACAGCTACAGTAGATATTATTACTAAAACAAAGAAAAATGTTTTGGCGGTGCCTATTAGTTCTGTTGTGGTAAAATCAGATACCACTGCGGTTTCTGTTTTGGATAAAAAAGTAGAAGACAAAGACGAACAAAAGCAAGCTCCGAAAAGTGATAAGAAATTTGAATGTGTTTTTATAAAAGTAGGCGATAAAGCTAAAATTAAGATTGTAAAAACAGGAATTCAGGACGATACGAATATTGAAATTCTAAGTGGAATTAAAAATGGCGATAACGTAATTACTGGTCCTTACACCATAGTGAGTAAGGAACTGAATTCAGGAGATAAAGTAATGCTGAAATCAGAAAATACTAAGAAATAAGTGTTACACTTTATAATTTTCGTTTAATTTTTAGACCTTTGCAAAAAGAAAATACCATTGAATTATATACTTAATATAGAAACAGCTACCAAAAGATGTTCTGTTTCAATTGCTAAAGACGGAGAAACTATTATTTGTAATGAAATAGCCGAAGAAGGTTATTCTCATGCCGAGCGTTTGCATGTATTTATTGAAGAAAGTATTGCTGCAACGGGAATTAGTTTTAAGGATTTAGCTGCTATTGCTGTAAGTCAGGGGCCAGGTTCCTATACAGGATTAAGAATAGGTGTTTCGGCGGCAAAAGGATTGTGTTATGCATTAGGAATTCCGTTAATTGCGGTAGATACTTTACAGGCGTTAGCTGCTCAGGCAAAAGTTAATGATGGTTTAATAATTCCAATGCTTGACGCCCGAAGAATGGAAGTGTATAGTGCTGTTTTTTCTGCCAATTTAGAACAAAAAAGAAGCATTCTTGCAGAAGTGATTACTGAAGATTCTTTTCAGGAATTTGAAGAGAAATTATATTTTGTGGGCGATTGTGCTGAGAAATGCCAAGCGGTTTTAACAAAGCCTAATTTTGTTTTTTTAGAAGATATAAAATTCCCTTCGGCTAATGAAATGAGTGCTTTTAGTTATGAAAAATTCCTAAAAGAAGATTTTGTTGATGTAGCTTATTTTGAGCCGTATTATTTAAAAGATTTTATGATTACTACTTCGTCTAAAAAATAGCATAATAATTTTTAGATTATAAATAAAAAGAGAAAGCGTTTCAATCGAAATGCTTTCTCTTTTTATAACTGATTCAGTTTAAGCATTAATCGCTTCTACCTGAATTTTCTCGTCATTTAGCATGCTTTTTAACATGTTTTCGATTCCTGATTTTAATGTAAAAGTAGAAGATGGGCAACCGCTGCAAGCTCCTTGCAGAATTACTTTTACAATATTGCTTTCTTCATCATACGATTCAAAAGCAATATTTCCACCGTCGGCAGCTACGGCTGGTTTTACATACTCTTCTAAGATATTTATAATTTGTTGCGAAGTAACATCCAGTTTATCAAATTCCTCGGTTTTAATTTGCTCTTGTTTTTCGGCATTGATAGTTACACTTTCGTCAAGAACAACACCACCATTTTCAATATATTGTTTAATGAAAGTTCGTAGCTCTAATGTAATTTCGTCCCAACTGTTTAAGTCGTATTTAGTTATCGAAATATAGTTTTCGTCAATAAAAATTTCTTTTACATAAGGAAATTTAAACAATTCTTTTGCCAGAGGAGAAGAAGAAGTTTGATCGATATTTTTGTATTCAACTGCATTTTTAGTTAGCATTCTGCTTACTACAAATTTCAATGCTGAAGGATTTGGAGTTGTTTCTCCGTAAACGGTAATAGGTTGTTTTCTGGGTTTGTTTTCATCGATATTGATGATGATTCCGCCGTTGTCTACAAATTTTCCAATTTGTTCAGCAACTGCATCTTTTACATCGTCCCATTCTACAATACTAAATCTTTCGATAGCAATAAAATTACCTGAGATATAAACTGTTTTTACAAATGGTAAGTAAAATAATTGCTGTGCAAGCGGCGAAGACTTTGCTTCGTCTATATTTTTAAACTCAAAACTTTCATTTTTGGTGATAAAATCCTCAAATTCAAACTTTAATATAGTTGGGTTTTGTGTTTCTTTTACTGTTATTTTTGTCATGGTGTTTGTAAATTTTTACAAATTTAGTAAAGTTATTTTCTATGAATAACTATATTTGAATTATTAATGAATAAATTAACTTAACTTTAGTTTTTGAGCAAAGTTTCTTTCGTTTTTTCAGTCCATATTGATTAATATTTTTTTAAATGTATAGCAACATTAGATACTTTGTAATCTGTTTTTTTGTTAGTTTTTGGACCTATTCTCAGGAAGGAATTCCTGTCTATTCAGACTATCTTTCGGATAATTATTATTTACTGCATCCTTCAATGGCAGGAGCTTCAAATTGTGCTAAGTTGAGATTAACAGCCAGAAAACAATGGTTTGATCAGCAAGATGCACCTTCGCTTCAAACAGCAAGTTTTAATGGTAGATTAGGAGAGAAAGCGGGTGGAGGAATTATTCTTTTTAATGATCGAAATGGGTATCATTCTCAAAAAGGTGTCAAGTTAACTTATGCTTATCATTTAATGTTTTCCAGAGATGAGATTGATTTGAATCAGCTTTCTTTTGGTATTAGCGGAGGTTTGATTCAGAGTAATTTAGATGAAACTTCTTTTTTGCAATCGGGTGATTTTGATCCAACAGTTAGTGGAACAATTGTACAAAAAGATTCTTATTTTAATGTCGATTTTGGAATGTCCTATAACTATTTGGATTTTTATGTTCATGGAACGATTAAAAATGCAATTGAAACGAGACGCGAAATATATTCAGGATATGAGAGTGATAATTTGAGAAAATTTATCTTAAGCACAGGTTATATTTTTGGAGACAAAAACAGAATTTTATGGGAACCTTCGGTGTTGTTTCAGTACACAAGTCAAACTACTGAAAAAGCTGTCGATTTGAATATGAAAGCATATAAAAGTATGGATTTTGGTACTTTATGGGGAGGTTTGTCTTATCGAACTAGTTTTGATGGTGCCGAGTTTAATACAGGAAATGGAACTTCAAAACAAAGATACCAATCAATAAGTCCGATTGTGGGTGTGAATTATAAGAATTTTATGTTTGCTTATACCTATTCTCATTTAGGTGGCGATGTTAAATTTGGTACAGGTGGTTTTCACCAGATTACTTTAGGTCTTAATTTATTCTGCAAACGCGAGAAATACGAATGTAATTGTCCTGCAATTAATTAGTTTAAAAATCATGTTGATAAAATCAGTTAACGGAAAATCGCCTGCAATCCCGGAAGATTGTTATGTGGCCGAAAATGCTACTATTGTAGGTGATGTTAGTTTTGGAGCTTCATGCAGTGTTTGGTTTAATGCAGTGATTAGAGGCGATGTCAATTATATAAAAATTGGTAATAAAGTCAATATTCAGGATGGTGCTGTGATTCATTGCACTTATCAAAAATACCCAACCATTATAGGTAATAATGTTTCTATTGGTCACAATGCTATTGTTCACGGTTGTACGGTGCAAGACAATGTTTTGGTAGGAATGGGCGCTATTGTAATGGATAATTGTATTGTAGAAAGTAATTCGATTATAGCGGCCGGAGCTGTGGTGACTCAAAATACAGTGGTTACTTCAGGATCGATCTGGGCCGGAGTTCCTGCTAAAAAAGTAAAGGATTTAAATCAATCTTATTTTGCTGGCGAAATTGAGCGTATTGCTAATAATTACCTTTTGTATTCCAGCTGGTTCAAGGAATAATTTCCAAATATTAAAACGAATATTTTAAATTCCAGATTTCAATGTAGCTTGTATAGTATTGGAATTTGGAATTTTCTGTTTGGGATTTAGAAAAAACTATAAATTGATTTTTTCAAAGAAAGCATTCTTATAACTTTCACTAATAGGAATACGTTTATCTGCAATTATTACTTTGTTTTTTTGAATTGATTTTACGTATTTGATATTGATAATATACGAACGATGAATACGGGCAAAACCTTTTGACGAAAGCATATTTTCAAGTTTAATCAGGCTAATTAAAGTCAGCGTAAATTTATTGTCAGTAGTGTAAATTTTCACATAATCTTTCAAACCTTCGATAAATAAAATATCCGAAAAATTGATTTTTACATTTTCATATTCTGAACGAACAAACATAAAATCAGGTTCAATTTCAGGAGCGACAAGTTTTGGGGTTACTGCTGGAATAGTATTTTGAGATTGAAATAATTGCTGCGCTCTCAATACCGATTTCAGGAAACGATGAAACGGAATAGGTTTTACTAAATAATCTACCGCACCCAAATTAAAACCTTCTACAGCATAATCAGAATAAGCGGTGGTGAAAATAATAAGTGGTTTTTTATCGATGGCATTTAGAAAATCAATCCCAGAAAAATGAGGCATTTCGATATCCAGAAAAATCAAATCGACATTAGAAGTATTAATCATCGCAATGGCATCGATAGCATTATTGAAAGTATTGATAAGTTCAAGACTTTCTACTTTGCTAACAAATTCTTTGATTAAATCAACCGCTAAAGGTTCGTCATCTATAATTACGCACTTCATCTTTATTTAATTTTCCAATGGTTCTAGTTTCAAATTCAAATGAACACTGTATATATTATCCGTTTGTGTGATCGTTAATTGATGCGCATTTGGATACAAAATATTAAGTCTGTTTTTGATATTGGTTAGACCAATTCCAGAATTGTTAGGATCTTTTATTTGATTTTCAATTCGGTTTTCAATCCAAAAATTAAGAATATTATCCTCAATGCTGATTTTTATTTTTACAAAAGTTTTTCCTTTATAATCAGTACCATATTTAAAAGCATTTTCGATAAATGAAATTAATAACAGCGGTTCTATCGATTTGTTTCGGGTGTCGCCGTGAATGTTGATGAAAATATTTTCAATATTGTTTAATCGTAATTTTTGTAAATCAATATAGTTTTTAATATAGTTGATTTCTTTTTCTAAAGATACAGCTTTATTATCGGTTTCATAAAGCATGTAGCGCATCATTTCAGACAAAGTTACTATAGCATCAGGAACCAAATCTGATTTTTTATAGGCCAAAGAATAAATACTATTTAAGGCATTAAATAAAAAATGCGGATTAGTCTGTTTTCTTAAATAATTTAATTCGCTTGTTGTTTTACGTGTTTCAGAAATTAATTTGTTTTGCTGATTGCTGTAAAATTCTGAAAGCGTTTTGATTATGGTACTTATGGTAATGACGAACAGATAAAAAAGTGATGGGAAAAATTTGAAAAAAGGTGGTGGCTTTTTCAGGAATCTTTTCTCCGGAATAAATTCTTTTCCATTAGCATCAAATAATTTCTGATGTGGAAAATGGTGAAATTCAGGACTGAAATAATATATCTTGATCCAGCTAAAAAACACGACTGCAATAAAAATAATACTTAAATAAGCAGCATATTTTTTGTGTAAAAGCAAATGAGGAACTAAATAGAAATAGTTAACATAAAATAGTAGAATTCCAGTTGACCATTGTACATAAAATTCAGCATCAATGCCTGTGAAATTTTGATAAAACGGTAATAAGGAGGCAATGATTAAAAAGCACCAAATAAGACTGTGTATCAGTATTTTGTTTGAATCGTTATTTGTGATTTCCTCTAAGTTCATCTAGATTTTAATTGACAATAAAATTAAATTATTTTTTGTAATTGTAGGCGATGTTTTGTGTTCCAATTTATCTAAAACCAAATTACCTACTTTTAAGGCTTCGGTTTCACTTTCAAATGATTTTATGTTTTGAATCACGGGTATTATCGATTGTTTGATAATAATTTTATCATTTTTTTTAATCACATAACCCCAGCCTGTACTTGTTTTAAAAGAGGATAACACAAATTCTGGCTTGTTGTTACAGGCAAAAATAAGCAATAAAAAGCCTAATGAAATTAGTTGCTTTGTTGTGCTGAATGAAAAATTCTTCTGAACAGTAGTCCAGAAGAATTTAGTGGTTATTTTAGTTATCATTATCATTTTGCTCTTCTTGTGGTTTAAATTCCCATACATCATCATAATAAGATGATCCTGATCTTCCTAATAATACAAAACCTCTTTCATTGATTGAAAATCCTATAGCATCTGTTCTACCTGAACCTTCTAAGGCTGTTTTTTCCTGCCAAATATCAGTCGCAGGATTGTATTCCCAGATAGTTTTCGAACTTTCGCCACAAGCTAAATATCCTAATCCGTTCATTGAAAATGCAGATGCATTCGAACGAACAATTACATAATCGTCATTGTATGATTCATCATCGTCTTTATCCTGATCAATGTCACGCTTTTTTGTCCAGGTATCCGTACTTGGATCAAACATCCAAAAATCAACCTGATAAGCACCATTGTTTGAACCTGCTACTAAATAAGCTTTGTCGTCAATAACAAACACAGAAGCATTTCTTCTTTTGTTTCCACTAAATCCGTTTACCTGAGTCCAGGTGTCTGAATTAGCATCATATTGATAAAAATCTTTTAAGAAGTTGTTGTCATAACCTGTTCCAAAATAAGCTTTTCCGCCTACCTGAAAACCAACTGCTGAATAACGTGCCGTTCCTGCAAAATCAGCTTTTTGTGTCCAGGTATTAGTGTCTGGATTGTATTGATGAAAATCTTTTAATTTATTGGTTCCGTCATATCCTAGACCAATATATCCTTTACCGTCTAATTCAAATCCGGAAGCTGCACTTCTGGCAACACCACTGAAATTAGCTTTTTGTTCCCAATAATCACCATCAGAATTATATGCCCATAGATCTTTTAAATATTCGTCTCCAGTATATCCGGTAGCAACATAGGCATAAGAACCAATCACAAAACTGGTTGCGCTTGACCTTGCTGGTCCGTCAAATGATGATTTTCTAATCCAGTTACCTAACAATTCTTCATCGTCGTCGTTGCTGCAACTTACAAATAGTAGTCCCAATAATAACATGGAAATTAGTGTTCTTGCTTTTAAAATAGTCATAATGTAGTGTATTTGTTACGGTTTGTATTTTATGCCAATGTTGAACATGTAGCCATCATTAGCATCGAAATTAAATTTTGTTGTTCCTTTATTATCTGTTAATCTGTATTTCTTATTGAATTGATAGCCGCCTTGAAAACTCATGTACCAGTTGCCATCTACATTTCTTTCATATTCCAGCGCAGTTGTCATTTGAGAAAAACGTATTCTCGAAGCACTTAAATTAGAGCTGATTGATTTTGTCTGATCGAGTTGGTAATATTCTCCTTCAAAGGTGTTTTTTAAGCTGAAAATGTTACGTTCATTGTTTGAATATTGAATATTCGAATAAGGAAATCCTAAGCTTAAATCTGTTTTAGAATTTAATTTGCTGTTAAAAGCAATCGAAGGAAGTATTTGTGCTTTTCCAAATAACATTGTTCTTTTTATACCTAATTCAATACTGCTTTTTTCAGAATAAGCATATTGAATTCCGGCTCCGCCAAAGAAACCTACATCTGATAATCCTAAACTGTTTTCAAAACCCGTAATAGTTTTAAATTCGAAATTCAAATTCAGCTTATCATTTAGTTGATGTTGAAATTCCAGATTGTTTTCTATTCGATTATAATTATTTCTATTATTAGCCGAATAATAATTATCCAGATTGAATTTCAGTTCACTGTTTTTATAACTAATACTATTTGTGATTTTATTTTTCGAATCTAAATTTTTGTAAAAAGAAAATCCTATTCCTGTTTCGTTTTTAGTGATTTCTTTTGTTGGAATTGTTTTTACATTCAATTCTAACGAATAGCCACTTTGAGCAGATATTTTAAGAATTGAAATCATAGAAAACAGGATTATAAAGTATTTTAATTTCATTTAATTTTTTATTGCTTCAAAAGTAGATGCATTATCTATTTTAAAAAAAGAAGATATATAGACGCCTCTTTTTTATAGACAAATAGGCTTTTTATCTGGTCGAATGAATTATTGAGTTAGCTATTGATTATATAGATTAAAAATGCCTTTTTATAGATGTAAAAACCTCAGTTGTATATGTTGTTAGGCTTTGTAAATAGTGCTCTGCTATATTTGTCCAAAAATGTTTTATGTATAGATTATTTATAGTGTTGTTTTTCGGAATTATTCTGACCTCGTGTGATTCTGATGTAGATGCGGGAGAATTTGTAGTAGGTTCAGATAATTTATCTGTGAATAATAAGGTCATATTGATTGATACTGCAACCGTAGAAGTTTCGACTATAAATTTTGATTCATTAGTAACTTCGAGTCAAAGCCGGATTCTTTTAGGAAATTATGATGATCCTATTTTTGGGAAAGTAAGTTCTGATAGTTATTTTCAATTGACTTCTTCGGGTTATAATTTACAAACAACCAGTTCAGATCTTGAAGGCGCGAATTATGTTTTTGATTCTATCAGAATGGTTTTGATTCCTGATAAGTATTATTATGGCGATACAACTAAAGTACAATCATTAAGTATTCATCGATTGTTGCAAAAGGTAAAACCCAATTCAGAAGACGATAGTTTTTATAATAATTCCAGTTTAAGTTATGATGCAGCAAGTATTGGGCTGGCATCTTTTATGCCGCATCCGGTTAGGCAGGATTCCATTTTTATAAAAATGGATGCTATTTTTGGTGATGCGCTTTTTCAAAAACTAAAAAAACGTGAAATTACTACTGAAGATGAATTTGTAGAATATTTTAAAGGTATAGTTATTCGGTCAACTTCTGCTACTACTTCCTGTGTAATGGGATATCAGGTTTCGAGTTTGTTACAATTGTATTATTCGAAAAAAGTAAGTGATGACAAAACATCGATTTTAAAAGAATTTACGATAAGTGATATTTCGAAACAATTTAACCGGATTTCTTTGGATAGAACAGGAACACTTTTAAAAGATTTACCTGGAACTACAGGACGATTATCAAGTAATCTGACCGAGAATAAATCCTTTATTCAATCAGGAACCGGATTAGCCTGCCGAATTGATTTTCCTAATATAAAACAACTAAAATATATTACTCAAAAAGGAGCTATTGTTGATGCACAGTTAATGATTCGGCCGGTGAATAATACCTATTCTAAAAGTTATCCGCTTGCAGATTCTCTAAGTGTATATGTTGCGGACCAATTAAATAGAATAGGAGGTACGCTGACTTCGGCATCAGGAGCTTCGATTTATGCCGTGCTTAATAAAGCGCAGGATGAGTTTGATGAAAATATAGGATATACTATTCCGCTGGGAACTTTTATGCAAAATGAAATGGTTAAAGTTTCCGATTCCAGATCGGCTTTAATACTTACTATACCTAATATTTCAAAAGGAGTAAACCGATTAGTGTTAGGGAATCAAAAAAACATTGGGAATAAAGTACAATTGAAAATATATTATATCTCTTATTAGATGAAAAATACAATCGCAATACTAAGTTTTTTGATGCTTAGTTGTTTCAACTCTTATTCTCAAAGTTTGTCCAGTTCGCCGTATTCAATTTATGGATTAGGCAGTTTGTATGACTCTGATTTTGGTTCGATTCCTGGAATTGGTACTTCGGGAGTTGCTTTGCCTTCCAATCGGTTTATTAATAATTTGAATCCAGCGTCATTAGGTTTTGCGTATAAAAACCACTTTTTGTTTGACGTAGGCGGAAACATGATACAAACTTCTTATCAGGATGTTTCCCGAAAAGAAAATCGTAATAATGTACAATTCTCGCACATTGCTTTTGCTTTTCCGGTTACTGGAAAATCGGCAGTAAGTTTGGCTTTAAAACCTTATTCAAGTGCAGGTTTTAAAATATCAGATTATAAATTGCCCATTCAGGACAGTAATGAAGAATATACTTTGAGTGCAACAGGAACCGGAGGTTTGAATAATTTTGATATTTCTTACGGGCATCGTTTTGGAAAGAAATTAGCTTTAGGGTTAGCAACTTCTGTACTTTTTGGTAATACCAAAGATGAAAGAGAATATGTTATTTCTAATTCGGTTACAAGTATTGACAAAGAGTCGTCTTATAATGGTGTTCGGTTTAATTTAGGTGGGCAATTTAAAATTGATTCGACTTTTACTATTGGTGCCAATTTAAAATCACCAACGAGAATTAATGCGACAAAAGTACAATCGGTGATCACTTATAATGCTAATCTGGAAGCTTCGAATACAATAGAATCTGATGCACAATCGGATACTGATGATTATTATTTACCCACTGAATTTTCGGTAGGATTAAATAAAGTTTTCAGGAATAATTTGAGTTTGACTATGGATTATGAGAAAGCTTTTTGGGAGAATTCGAAGCAATCCAGTATTTATGGTGATTTTGTAAATCAAGATAAGTTTAAACTAGGTTTTTCGTATCGAAAAAACGATAAAATAAGAAGCTATTTTGATCGGATTCAGTTTTCAACAGGATTGAATTATGATACAGGTTTTTTAGAAATAGATAACAAAAGAATTACGAATAAGGCTATTTCGTTTGGTGTTTCTTTACCTATCGAAAATACTTTTTCAGTGCTTAATATTTCGTATTCGTATGGACAAAGAGGCCGAATAAGTAACGGATTGATAAAAGAAAATTACCATAAATTATCGCTGAATTTGTCTTTAGACGGAATTTGGTTCGTCAAGCGAAAATACGAATAGATTAAAAATCTTTTTCTTGTACAGCATAATTGCTGCCCACAATGGTCTGTAAAACTTCAGGGTTAGTATTTGTGTAAAAAACGGGCTTGTTGTTGTTATCTGAATTAAAACCGATTTCATTTAATAGGTTTTGCGTTTGTCTCGCCACAGCCAAACCAGAATCGATGATATGAATATGATTGGGGATAATTTTTCTTATTTGAGGGATGAGATAAGGATAATGACTGCAGCCCAGTACAAGAAAATCAATATTAGCTTCAATCATTGGGTCTAAATAGGAGTGCAGCAGCTGTGTCATTTCTGGCGATTCTATTTGCCCATTTTCGATTAATTCGACTAATCCGTAACCTATTTGTTCAATAATTTTAGTATCATGAAACATTTCGGTGGTTTTATGGAATAGTTCACTATTAAGTGTTCCTTTTGTTGCCAAAATACCAATAATTTGCGTTCTGGAATTGATTGCAGCAGGTTTTATTGCTGGTTCAATACCAATGAACGGAACATCATATTTAGCTCTTAATTCTCTTATTGCGTTAGTAGTTGCGGTGTTGCAGGCTACAACAATAAGTTTACAATCCTGATTAAGCAGAAAATCAGTGTTTTTCATACTTAACCGAATGATTTCCTGTTTGGATTTTTCGCCGTAAGGTGCATTTTTACTATCTGCCAAATAGATAGTTTTTTCGTTAGGCAAGAGATGGTGAATCTCTCTCCAAATTGAAGTTCCTCCTATTCCAGAGTCAAAAATACCTATTGGTTTGTTGTTGTCCATTAAAACAAATTTAAGTGCTAGCAATTAATTTTCCTAAAAATTAAGCATAAAAAAACCGCTCAATTCTGTGTAGAAAAAAGAGCGGTTTTGAATTTAATTTTTTAGAATATTAGAATCCTAAATCTTTTTTAACGTCTGCAGTAATGTTTGGACCATCAGCTAATAAAAGAGTAGAACCATCTAAAACGTATTGGTAACCTTTTGCTTTACCTACTTTTTGGATAGAAGCTCTTACTTTTTCCATTAATGGTTTTACAAGATCAGATTCTTTTTGTTGCAATTCTTTTTGAGCGTTGTCTCTAAAATCAGTAATTCTTTTTTGCATGTCCTGAACTTCTTTAGCACGCTCTGTGTTTACAGCATCAGTTACTGTTGTAGTTTCAGCTTCATACTTTTTTAATTTTGTCTGATATTCTTCGATCATTTTTTTATAATCTGCATCGTATGTAGTGCTTAATTTTTCTAATTGCTTTTGAGCATCTAGCATAGCTGGCATTTTCGACATAAGTTCACTAACATCCACATGGGCAACCTTCGCTTGTGCATTGATGGTTTGATTTGCTCCAAGAACGAATAGAGCAGCAATTAATAAAGTTTTAATTTGTTTCATTGGTTTTAAAATATTTAAGTAATTAATTTTTATTTATTGTTTAAGTTTTTGTTCTCTGGCAGCTTTGATAGAATCTCGCTGCTGAATTGTTTTTAATCTTCTTTCTTCTAGTGCTTTTTTACGGTCTTCAATAATTTTGTTTCTGTCTTCAAGCGCTTTTGCTTTCGCATCGGCAGCTTTTTGTTTCGCTAATTCTGCATCAGGTTTTGTTTCTGGCGTAACAGTTTTTTGAACTTCAGTTTTAGCAGTGCTGGCACTTTCTGTTTTCTTAGCTGTTTCGGTAACAGGAGCCGGTTTTTTAGCAGCAGCTCTTTCATCAAGAATTTGTTGCCTTCTTTCTTCTAATGCTTTTTTACGATCCTCAATAATTTTATTTCTGTCCTCAAGAGCTTTTGCTTTGGCATCATTAGCTTTTTGTTTGGCTAATTCAGCTTCAGTTGGGGCATTATCTGTTGCAACTTTTTGTGCCTCTGTTTTAGCTGTTTCAGAAACCGTGCCATTTTTTTTAGCAGCTCGGTCGTCTAAGATTTTTTGTCTGCGTTCTTCGTATTCTTTTTTCTTTTGTTCCTGAGCAGTTTTTCTATCGGCTAGTATTTTATCTCTGGCTGCTTTTCTTTCGTCTAATACTTTTTGTCTTGCTGCAAGATTTGGATTATCATCTATAGCGTCCTCTTTATTTTCTTTTTCCAGTTCAGCGGCTAATTCTTTTTTGCTTAGCTGTTCTCTTTTTTCTGTTCGATTAATAATTCTTAAAACCTGATCACTAATGTCAAAACGTTTATCAGCAAAAAGCATAGTTAAATCGGATGATTTGTCAAAAATAAAATCATATTTTTTTGCTTCGGCAATATCCTGAACGGCGGTGAAAACCTGGTCCTGAATTGGTTTTGCCAATAATGCCTTTTGACTCATTAATAAACCATTTGGACCAAAACGTTTTTGTTGCAAATCTAATAATTCATTTTCAAGAAAAGTGATTTCGGTTTCTCGTTCTTCAATTAATGATTTGGTTAATAAAGGTTTTTCGGCTGTAAGAGCTTCTTTTACTTTATTAATTTCTAATTTTTTAGCTTCGATTTCCTGTTTCCACTTTTCAGCTTTTTCTTCCAGCAAAGAGTTAGATTCATTATAGCTATTTACATTTTGTAAAATATACTCCATATCAATAAAACCTACGCGATTTCCGCGAGTTTGCGCATGAAGACTATTTGTCGCTATTGCGGCTAAAAACAGAAGTAGAAAATGTTTTCTCATAGCTTAAAGTATTTGAAAATCAGAAACCAAATTTTTAGAATTGTTGTCCAATAATGAAATGGATTTCTTGTCCGTTAGGTTGCCCATTTCCTCCAGGAACTGAATCAAATCCATGTGCAAAATCTATTCCCAGTAATCCAAATGCCGGCATAAATACTCTTAAACCAAATCCTGCCGAACGTTTAATATCAAATGGATTATAGCTTTTGAAATTTTCAAATGAATTTCCTGCTTCTAAAAATGCTAAAGCATAAATAGATGCTGCAGCTTTTAACGTTATTGGATAACGTAATTCCATTGAGAATTTATTAAACACTGTAGCTCCAATTTGTTGATTCAATGAGTTAACCGGAGTCAAAGAGTTGTTTTTATAACCTCTTAAACCAATGGTTTCTCTACCATCCATCGAATAGTTTTGCATTCCGTCTCCACCCACATAAAATCGTTCAAAAGGAACTAAGCCTCTGTCTTGGTTGTATGCACCTAAGAATCCAAATTCAGTTACTGTTCTTAAAACAAATTTACCATAAACTTTGGTATACCAATCAGCTTTGAATTTAATTTTATAATATTCTAACCAATTGAATTTTGCCTGATCTACTTTAGACGCGTCAGCTGATGCATCTGCTACTGAATTAGCTCTTATATAAGTTCCGGAACTTGTTCTTTTTAAATAATCACCTGTTGCAGGAATACCGTTACTGTTATCAATAGTTAATCCTGAATTAGGATCATATTTCAACTTGTTTTCTTCTTTGTTTCCTAAATCACCATAATCGATACCATTAAGTAAAGAATATGGAGGAGTAATTTTAGCAGAAATACTAAAGTCAGATCCGTAAGTTGGGAAAATAGGGTTTACTCCTTTGTTACTTCTCGAAAGACCTACTGTGTAAGCAAAGTTTCTTGAAGTTCCGTTTCCAAATGTAAATAATCCCGTGTTGTAATTATTTAAATCATAATGCTGGTAACTGATAGACTGAGATAATACAAAATAATCATCAGGAACAGTTAATCTTTTAGCAAGACCAACAGATAATGTCAAGATGTTAAAGCTTCTTGATTTGTCTACATCAAAAGTAACAAAGTTGTTTAAGAATTGTTTACTATATGAAATAGATGAACTAAATTGTACTGGTTTCTTTTGTCCAAACCAAGGCTCAGAAAATGAAACACTATAGGTTTGGAAATAAGTACTGGCTTGCAAACGTAAAGATACTTTTTGACCGTCTCCCATTGGAAGCGGTTTATAAGCTGACTTATTCATAATATTTCTTGCAGAAAAGTTATTGAAAGAAAGTCCTAATGTTCCGATGAAACCACCTCCACCGTAACCACCCTGAAGTTCAATTTGGCTAGAACCTTTTTCTACAAGGTTGTATTCGATATCTACTGTTCCTGCTGCGCCGTCAACATTTTTAAATTTAGGATCGATAGCTTCAGGGTCAAAATAACCTAACTGACCAATTTCACGAACGGTTCTTACTAATTCTTCTTTACTATATTTTTCTCCTGGTTTTGTTCGCAATTCTCTGTAAATAACACGGTCATTTGTCTTGTCATTTCCTACTACAGTAATGTGGTTGAAATAGGCCAAAGGACCTTCTGTTACTCTAATCTCAAAATCAATAGTGTCATTAGCAGTTTTTACCTCTACAGCATTGATATTCGAAAATAAATATCCGTTGTTTTGGTATAAATTGGTAATGTCTTCTCCATCAGGTTTTGTTTTGTCAGCAATTCTTTTTTCAAGTAAAACTCCGTTGTAAGTTTCACCTTTTTTGATTCCTACAATTCTGCTTAAAAGTTGATCAGAATATACAGAGTTTCCTAAGAATTTAATGTTTCCAAAGTAGTATTTGTTTCCTTCTTCAACATTAACTTTGATAGATAAGGTATTTTTTTGTTTGTTGTATGCAACACTATCTGAAACAATTCGGGCATCACGATATCCTCTTTCTTTGTATGTTTCAATTACTTTTTCTAAATCAGTTTTGTATTTTTCTTTGATAAATTTAGATGCTTTTAATATTCGAATAGGATTCTTTTGTTTAGTATCCTTCATCGCTTTGCGTAAAGTTTTATCTGATAATTTAGTATTACCAACAAAATCAATACTGCTAATTTTTATTTTATCACCTTTATCTACACTCACAACCATGTTAACCTGGTTAACTGCAGCGGTATCTTTTATGGTGTTAATGTTTACTTTGGTATTGTAATAACCGTCTTTTTTGTACTTGTTTTCAATGTAATTTTTAGTGGTAGTAATCAAATTTTCGTTTACTACTTTACCTTTTGTAAGGCTGTTGTCTTTGATTAAAGCTTCTGTTTTACTTTTCTTAACTCCAACAAATTTTACATCGTTTAATTTTGGAAGTTCTTTAATATCTAAATCAAGATAAATACTGTCGTTTTCTATGCGGTTTACATAAAAAGCAATTTCATCAAAAAGGCCTAGTTTTCCTAGCTTTTTGATGGCTGAACTAATTTCTTCACCAGGAACTGTAATTTCTTGCCCTTTTTGCAAACCAGCAAAAGTTACTACAGTTTGATCGTTAAAACTGATTTTATTGGTCAATTCAACCTTAGCTAAAATATATTTTTGACCTTGATCGAATGGTACTCTGTCTTGTGCCTTAATTTGTGAAAAACTTCCCAAAAATACTAGGGTAAGTAATGCTTTGATACCTTTATCCAACACTAAAAAATTATTTAATTTGTTCACTTGTTTTTCCAAATCTACGTTCTCTTTTTTGATAACTCACCAGCGCCTCATAAAGGTGCTCTTCTCTAAAGTCAGGCCACATAACTTCAGAAAAAAATAATTCAGCATAAGCGATTTGCCAAAGTAAGAAATTACTTATTCTGTGCTCTCCACTTGTTCTGATTAATAAATCTACATCGGGTAAATTTTGCGTGTAAAGATGCTCATTTATAATTGAATCGTCAATAGCGTCTATTGAAATTATATTATTTTTAACTTTATCAGAAATCTTCTTTACAGCGCTAACTATTTCTTCTCTCGAACCGTAACTGAGGGCTAATGTTAAGGTCATTTGAGAATTGTTTTTGGTTTTTTCAATCACTTCCAAAAGCGTTTTTTGAGCTGATTTAGGCATCATTTCAATATTACCTATGGCATTGAGTTTAATGTTGTTTTTTTGAAAAGTTACTAACTCTTTTTGTAAAGTATTTATTAGTAATCTCATCAAAGTTTTTACTTCCAGTTTAGGTCTGTTCCAGTTTTCTGTAGAAAAAGCATATAAAGTTAGGTTTTCTATACCTAAATTTAAGCAACTTTCTATAGCAAATCGTACTGATTTAGTACCGTTTTGATGACCAATGGCTCTTAATAAACCTTGTTGTTTTGCCCATCGACCGTTACCGTCCATGATAATGGCAAGGTGTTTAGGTAAATTATTTTTATTTAAACTGTCTAGTAAACTCATTTTTTTATTCTGCGCAATAGCAAGGTTTTTCGCCAAAGGTATACGTTAATGTTATACCAGAGAAGACATACCAATCATTATTATTTAAATTTCCAAATCGCAACGTACTTAAACTTTCTTCTTTAGGATTACTTCCGTCCAGATTATCAGTTAATGTATAACGTGCTCCAACCTCTGCAGCCAAAACCAGTCTTCTGGAAATATTTGATTTTATTCCTAAAATTATTGGGACAGCAATGGCATTTTTTCCTTTATTTTTCTTGGTTTCTCCTGATTCAATATACAAATCATCATACCTGAAAAGATTAATTCCGGAAGTCACATAAGGTGTAAATTTATGATCTAATGTATGAAGATTGAAATCGAAAAAGTTGAATTCAAGGGCTAAAGATAATTCTTTTATGCTATTTTCAAAATGATATCCTCTCAGACTTCGTCCTGCTTCTTCTGAATCCAAATCATTTGCATTAATTGTTGACTGAGTGTAAGCTACTCTCCAGGCATGTCTGGGACTCTTATTCCATTTGTATAAAATACCAAAAGCAGGCTCATTAGGAGCTATATAGGTCGTTTTTCCAACATCGCCTATATAATTACTTCCGCCAAGAAAAATACCTATTTCATGTATTTGTGCTTGTGAGTTTATACTTAAGAATAAAAATGCTATTGTGCTTAAAAATTGTTTCATTTTAATAGAAAATTGCATGCAAATATAATAATTATCAATGCGAATCAATGCCCATTAAAATAAATGTACATTTTTTTGAAAAATATTCAATTATTCTAATGAGAATTCGTTTTGTTCTACTTAAACGTAAAATTTATAAGGTATTGTATAAATATGAATTCAAAAAGAGATTAATTTCTTTTGTCTTCTCCCCAAAGTAATTTGCTTCGTAAGGTTTTCAGGAAAGTTTCATTAGGTATTTCGACCATATTGATTTGAAAAGGTGTTTTCTTTATTGTTAAAACCGATTCGTTTGCTATTGAAGTAATTCTGGAATCTAGTGAAACCAAATAATTTTCTTCTCTTCCGGAAACTTTTAGCATAATTTCGGTTTCATCAGGAATTACAAGTGGTCTTGCATTAAGATTATGAGGAGCAATAGGAGTAATCACTAAACTTTTTACATCTGGAGTTAAAATAGGACCACCACAGCTTAAGGAATATCCGGTAGAACCTGTAGGAGTGGAAATAATTAATCCATCAGCCCAATAGGAATTCAGGATTTCGCCATTTAAATAAGTTTCAATCGTAATCATCGAAGTAGTGTCTTTTCGGCTCACTGAAACTTCATTCATCGCAAAATTAATATCGTTTAAAGCTTCGTTTTCGGGTGTAGAAGTTAAACTTAAAAGCGTTCTTTTAGAAAGAGTGTATTTTTTATCGATTACAATTTGTAAAAATTTATCAATATTCTCTTTTTGAACCGTAGCCAAAAAACCTAATCTTCCTGCATTGATACCTAAAATAGGAATTCCCGAGTTGCGAACTAATGTAGCTGCTCTTAATATCGTTCCATCTCCACCAATGCTTAGCAACATATCAAAACTAGCATCTAATTCACTATGAGAAGAAAATGTTTTGTATTCCTTTTCGATGATTTTTTTTTCCTGAATTAAAGCAAGAAATTTAGATTCGATAACTATTTCGATGTTGTTTCTGTTGAAAAAAACAAAGATGTCTTTTATAATAGGTTCTGTGCTATTTTGATAATATTGACCGTAAATGGCTATTTTCATTGGGTTTACATGTTAAGATATTTGTCTAAATAGTCTGAACGTTCTTTTAAATTAGTGATATAGTTATCTTCATGATGTTCGGAAATAATTTCGTAATTGTAACGTCTAAAAGTCTGGATAATTTCATTGATAGTTCCAGGAGTAATTTTTACAGTCACTTCAACAGTTTCCAAATCGGCTTCTGAAATAAATAATCCTAAAAGTTTTCCATTATTGCTTTCAACAATCTGGGTAATTTGACTCATAGAATAATCTAAAATTCCTTTTCTTATCTTAATAATCGCTCCCTGCTCTTTTACAAAAGGCGTTTGATTAAAAAAAGTAATAATGTCTTCCATTTCGTAATAGCCTACATACTTATTGTTTTCGTCTAAAACAGGAATTACATTAGAATGATTTTTGGCAAAAACTTCTAAAACTTCAAACCATAAAGCATTGGTTCTAATAAAAAAAGTCTCGAGCGTATATTTGTAATCGGCTACTTTTTTCTCGTCTTCACAGGTTTCAACATCTTCAGCCGAAATGCTGCCTATATAAACTTCGTCTTCAACTATCGGAAAATGTGAAAACTCAAAATCAACCAAAAAATCCTTGACAACAGCAATAGTTTCCTGGCTGTCAATAGGTTTGAAATCGTTGGTAATGTAGTTTGTAATTTCCATTTTGTATAAGTGCTGAATTTTTATGCAAAATAATCAAAAAAAGGCAAAAACGCCTAGGTTTTACTTTGTATTTTTGTGCCTTAATTATAGTTTTTCGAAATAAAAAAGTATTCTAATGACAAAATTAAGTGTAAATATCAATAAAATAGCTACTTTACGTAATGCCCGTGGAGGAAATGTTCCTGATTTATTAAAAGTAGCCACCGATATTCAAAAATTTGGAGGACAAGGAATCACTATTCATCCGCGACCTGATGAGCGCCATATTCGTTATCAGGATGCGCGTGATTTGAAATCTATTGTTTACACCGAATTTAATATCGAAGGTAATCCGCAGCACAATTTTATTGATTTGGTTTTAGAATGTAAGCCAGAGCAGGTTACTCTTGTTCCGGATGCAATTGGAGCCATAACTTCTTCTGCAGGTTGGGATACTGTCGAAAATCAAGCCTATTTAACTGAGATGATTCAGGAATTTCAACGTAACGGAATTAGAACTTCAATTTTTGTTGATCCGGTTCTTGAGATGATTGAAGGTGCTAAAAAAACTGGAACTGACCGAATTGAATTGTATACCGAAGCTTTTGCACATCAATACAGTTTAGGAAACGAAAGAGGAATTGATCCGTATATAAAATCGGCTGTTTTGGCAAATGATTTAGATTTAGGAATTAATGCCGGGCATGATTTGAGTTTAGATAATATTCAATTCTTTAAACAAAATATACCAGGATTATTAGAAGTTTCAATTGGTCATGCTCTAATTTCCGAAGCGCTTTATCTTGGTTTAGAGAACGTGGTTAATATGTATTTGCGAAAATTAAAATAATTTCAATTGATTGAAGATTAAGCAGGATTTTTTTCTGCAATCTAAAATCTAAAATCTAAAATCTAAAATCAAAATGCTTTATTCAAAAATAGAAGGACAGGGAAAACCACTTTTAATTATACATGGATTTCTTGGAATGTCGGACAATTGGAAAACTTTAGGACAACAATTCGCTGCCGAAGGGTTTCAGGTGCATTTACTTGATATGCGTAATCATGGTCGCAGTATACAGTCAGAAGAGTTTAGTTATGAATTGATGGTTCAGGATGTGTTTGATTATTGTCAGTCGCATTCGTTAGAATCAATCGATATTTTAGGACATTCAATGGGAGGGAAAATTGCAATGCTTTTTGCAACCCGATATACTCAAATGGTCGAAAAATTGATTGTTGCCGATATTGGTCCAAAATATTACGCACCGCATCATCAAACTATTTTAGCGGGATTAAATGCTGTCGATTTTTCGATTAAGCCTGGCCGAGCTGATGTTGAAGCTGTTTTAAGCCAACATATAACTGATTTTGGAACCAGACAATTTTTATTAAAAAACTTGTTTTGGCTCGAACCAGGCCAACTCGCTTTCCGTTTTAATCTTAAAGTGCTAACTGATAAAGTTAGCGAAATAGGTGTTGCTTTGCCAGCTGAATTGGTTTTTGAAAAGCCAACACTTTTTATTCGTGGCGGAAGTTCAAATTATATCTTAGACTCAGATGTCGAAAATATAATGACTCATTTCCCTTTAATGCAACTGGAAACGATTCCTAATGCGGGACATTGGCTTCATGCCGAAAATCCAGCTTTGTTTTATCAAATGGCAATTTCATTTTTAAAATAGTCATCTTTTAAATCAAAAGAAATTATAAAAGAAAGAACAGTGATTTTTTAAATTACTGTTTTTTTGTTTCATATTTTGATAAATGTATAAAAAACACTTGTTTTGTACTTTTCTGAAAATGATAGTTTTCTTAAATTAAAAACCAATATTAACCATCAACCAAAATAAAATGATTACTACTATTCGTCCTGATTTCGTAAAATGGTTTTCGACTAAAAACCTTGTTTTACATTTATTGGGGATTTTATTATTGCAAAGTTGCAGTTCTGTAAAAAATAAAAATACTTCTTCTTCAAAAAATTTAAGTGCTTACTTAATGGTTTATTTTAAAGATGATGATCATAGTTTGCACATGGCATTAAGTACTGATGCCAAAAGTTTTACTGATATTAACAAAGGTAAGGCAGTAATTGCTGGTGATACCATTGCTGAACAAAAAGGGATTCGGGATCCACACATTTTTAGAGGACCTGACGGGACTTTTTATTTGTCGATGACTGATTTGCATATTTTTGGAAAAGAACAAGGTTTTCGAAATACACAGTGGGAACGTTCAGACGATTATGGCTGGGGAAACAATAGAGGTTTTGTTTTAATGAAATCCAAAGATTTAATTCATTGGTCAACTGCTAAAGTTAGATTAGATCAGGCTTTTCCGGGGTTGAATGAAATAGGTTGTGCCTGGGCTCCCGAAATAACCTATGATGAGAAAGAAAAAAAGTTAATGATTTATTATACCATGCGTTTTAAAAATGGAAAAAATAAATTGTATTACAGCTATGTAAATAATGATTTTAATAAACTGACATCGGCTCCTAAATTGCTTTTCGAATATCCAAAAGACATTTCTTATATCGATGCCGATATTACAAAAGTAGGAAAGCAATACCACATGTTTTATACGCCACATGATGGAACTCCGGGTATAAAACAGGCAATTTCCAGTAAAATTAATACTGATTATGTATTTGATGACACTTGGATTGATCCTGAACCAAAAGCCTGCGAAGCGCCTCATATTTGGAAAATAAATAATGAGGAAAGATGGATTTTAATGTATGACATTTATGGAATCAAGCCGCATAATTTTGGTTTTATGGAAACTACCGATTTTAAAACATTTAAGCCATTGGGTCATTTTAACGAAGGTGTGATGAAAGCAACTAATTTTTCATCACCTAAGCATGCTGCCGTTGTTTCTTTAACAAAAGAAGAAGCGCTTCGTTTAGCAAATCATTGGAATATGAATCTTTCATTCGAAAAATAAAATAACTCATCATGAACAAAAAAATATACCACATAGTACTACTTTTTGTATTAGGATTATCAAATAGTATTGCCCAAAATCAAAAGAAAGAAGCTTATTTATTTGCTTATTTTGAGGGAAAAGGAGCTGCCGAAAAACAGGAACAATTGCGTTTTGCAGTAAGCGATGATGCAGTTAATTGGAAAGCATTAAATAATAATGACCCCGTTATTCCATCAAAAGATATTTCGAACACCGGCGGAATTCGGGATCCGCATATTCTTAGAGGAGCAGATGGAAAAAGTTTTTACATGGTAGCGACTGATATGAATACCAAGAAAAATGGCTGGGATTACAATCCCGGAATTACGTTGCTTAAATCTAATAATTTGATTGATTGGAAATCGGGTGTTATTGATTTAGAAAAATTATATCCTAAGAAATTTAAGGATATAAAATGGGTTTGGGCGCCACAAACTTTTTATGATGCTAAAGTAAAAAAGTATCTGGTTTATTTTACAGTTCGCTTTAAATACAATGAGAAACTTGATTTCTATTGTGCTTACGCCAATAAGGATTTTACAGCTTTTGAAAGTGAACCAAAATTAATGTTTAGCCCAAAAGATGGCGCTATTGACGGAGATATTATTTATAAAGATGGTGTTTATCATTTCTTTTATAAAGGAAATACAAAAGACGAAAACGGAAAAGAAATCAAAAACGGAATCAAGCAGGCTACGAGTAAAAAATTACAAGGTCCCTGGAAAGAAAGTTTTGAATATTTAGATGCTTATGCAAATACAAAAACGGGTGTCGAAGGTTCATCAGTTTTTAAATTGAATAATAGTGACGAATATATTTTAATGTATGATTTGTATTCCAGCGGGCGTTATGAATTTCAGCGTTCTAAAGATTTGTATCATTTTACAGAAAAAACAGAATCGTTTACCAAGAATTTCTTTCCACGACACGGAAGTGTTATTGGAATTACAAAAGAAGAAGCACAGCGTTTAAACGAAAAATGGGGTGGTGTACCACAAAGTTTATTGACTACTAAGGAAGGTTGTTACCGTTTTAAATCAGAAGGAAATCCAATAATCAAACATAAATTCACGGCCGATCCGGCTGCTTTTGTCGAAAAAGATACGCTGTGGTTGTTTACAGGACATGATTTTGAAGGTGGGCAAAAAGGCTATAAACTGAAAGACTGGTTGGTTTTTTCGACTACCGATTTAAAAAATTGGACCGAATATCCAGTGCCGCTTAAAATTGAAGATTTTAAATGGGATAAAACCAATGATGCTTATGCAGGACAAGCTATTAAAAGAAACGGAAAATATTATTGGTACATTAGTACTAATGGTTCTGGAATTGGGGTCGCAGTTGCCGATAAACCTCAAGGACCTTATAAAGATGCTCTGGGAAAACCACTGTTAACAAATGCCGATTGTTTCGCATCAACACATTCCTGGACTTGTATTGACCCAGCTGTTTTTATTGATGATAACGGACAGGCTTGGTTGTTTTGGGGTAATGGTGTTTGCTATTATGCTAAACTAAAAGAAAATATGATTGAAATTGATGGTGCGATTAAGAAAATAGATTTCGAGGGATTTCAATTTACCGAGGCTCTCTGGATTCATAAAAAAGATGGTAAATATTACCTGAGTTATGCAACTGGTTTTCCTGAAAAAATAGCTTATGCGATGGCTGATAATATAGAAGGACCTTATGAATACAAAGGAATTTTAAATGAAATTACTGGAAATTCGAATACAAATCATCAGGCGATTTTAGAATTTAAAGGACAGCCTTATTTTATATATCACAATGGAGCTATGCAAACTAACGGTTCGAGTTACAGTAGATCAGTTTGTATTGATAAATTAGAATATAATCAAGATGGAACGATAAAACGAGTAGTAATGACTACAGAAGGAGTTGTAAAATAAGTTTTGCTTTTCAAATTGAAATAATTTCTTTGTTTAAACCAATGGCTATAATTTAAAATAGTGCTATTTTTGAAGCAATAAATAAAAAGTAAATGAAATTAATTATTAAAGTATTAGTTAGTGCTATTTTAGTATTGCTTATTTCTCATTTTATGAAAGGAGTGCATGTAGCCAGTTTTACTACAGCACTTTTCGTAGCCATTGTTTTAGGATTACTTAACCTTTTTGTTAAGCCTATTTTGGTATTATTTACTTTACCAATTACCTTTTTTACATTGGGATTATTTTTATTAGTAATCAATGGTTTGATCATCATATTGTGTAGCAATATTGTAGGTGGTTTTACAGTCGATAATTTCTTTACAGCATTATTATTTAGTATTATATTGTCAGTTTCACAATCACTTGCTAATTTGTTTTTAAGTAAAAAATAGAGATTAAAAACTATAAAAAAATCATAAATACAAATAGTTTTACTTTGTGCTGATTAAAAAATAGTAATTTTGCTTCATACAAGATTTAAAAATGAATAAAATCTACATCATATTAATACTATTACTGGGCTTCTTTTTGATGCCCGGTAACAGTTATGCATGCGGATCAAAATCAGGAAAATCATCTTGTAAAATGGAAATGTCTTCTAAGACAAAAAAAATGGATTGCTGCAGCAAAAAATCAAAATCTAAAGAATCAAAAGACAAAGGTTGTTCAGGAAAATGTGGACAATCAATGTGCAGTGTTTCTTCAGTAAATATCGGAATTGCTGCCACTATTCATTACGGAATTCCGAATGCTATTTTTAGCTTTTCAGAAAAAAAACAAAATTTTTCTCATTCAATATCCCTTACTTCTGATGGATATTCTTCACTTTGGCTTATACCTAAAATAGGCTAAAATATTTTTGTGATAGCCATTGGTCTATCCATTTCAAAAAGCAAATTTGCTTTACAATCATTACATTTTATCGATTAGTTAAATTAGGAAAACATTCGTTGTTACAACTTTTGTTGCCATTTAATTAATCTTCATTTATTCAAAAAGAACAAAAACATGAAATCATTAAAAAAAATAATGATAGCAGTAGTATTGCTATCAACTATAAGTATTACAGCTCAAATTAAAAATGAAAAAACAGAAACCGTAAAAATATTAGGTAACTGCAGTATGTGCAAAAAGACTATTGAAACAGCAGGAAATATTAAAAATGTTGCTGTTGTAAACTGGGATACAAAAACTAAAATGGCAACATTAAAGTATGATGCTTCTAAAATAAATTCGGATGATATTTTAAAGAAAATCGCTGCTGCAGGATATGAAAACGAAAAATTCACAGCTGATGAAACGCAATATAATAAACTGCATGCTTGCTGCCAATATGATCGAGATGTGGTAAGCCCAACTAAAAAAGCAGTTAAAAAATAATCTGTAACTAATTTATTCACTACGGTTTTATCGAATAAATATTTTTCGAATGAAACTGTAGTGATTGAATTTTAAAATTGAAACAAGATGAAAACAATTAATATAAAAAAACAATTGATAGTATTTGTGATGCTATTTAGTATTATAAATTCCTATTCTCAAATTTCGAAAGCCGAAATTATAGCAACAGGTTTGACTTGTTCGATGTGTTCAAATGCAATCAATAAGCAATTGAAAGCAATGCCTGAAGTAGAAAAAGTAATGATTGATTTGAACAATAATACTTTTGTGGTTAATTTAAAAAATAATAGTTTAGTTACTCCTCAAATGTTAAAGAGTAATATTGAAAAAACAGGATTTTTTGTTGGTTCAATGATTTTAACAATGGATGTAAAAAATGCAGAAGTAAAAGATAACAGCAGTTTTAAAAATGCAAGCGGAACCTATGTTTTTGTAAATCCTGTTGAAAAAACAATTAACGAAACACTGAAATTAAAAGTGTTGAATAGCGGTTTTGTAACTAAAAAAGAATACAAACAATCGGCTAAAATGCTTGCCAAATATGTTGGTTTTGGCACTGAGAATACTTATTTCGTAAAAACAATCTAGATGAGGTATTTTGTAATCATTATTTTGAGTTTGTTTTCGTTCCAAATCTATGCGCAGGAATTATTTGTAATGACCGAACCAGCAAGTAATATGCCTACCGGAGCAATAGGAATAAGGAATATGAGTATGTATTCTTTTGTAAAAGAAGGTAAAAACAATTTTCATAATATGCCCGAATTGATGTGGGGTGTTAATAAAGACTGGATGATTCATGCATCGGCATTCATGAGTGATAAAGAAGGAAATCTCAATCTGGAAGGCGGTAGTTTATATGCTAAATACCGATTTTTTTCAGAAGATGATCTCCATAGTCATTTTAGATTAGCGGCCTTTGGTCGAATAAGTACTAATAATTCGCCTATTTATCAGGAAGATATTGAAACGATGGGAATGAATTCAGGTTACGAACTAGGTGTTGTAGGAACTAAATTGATTAATAAAACCGCCTTGAGTGCTTCGATAAGTTACGAAAGAGCTTTGAATAATCAGGATTTTATTCTACCGGAAGAATTTAGTAATAGTGCCATGAATTATACACTTTCGATAGGACAATTAATGCATCCTAAAAAGTATACTAACTTTAAACAAACTAATATTAATGCAATGCTGGAATTATTAGGTCAACGTTTAAATCAAAATGGGAAATCTTATTTAGATGTTGTACCTTCGATTCAGTTTATTGTAAATAGTCAGGCTCGAATAGATTTAGCTTACAGACATCAAATATATTCAGATATGGAACGTATGAATACCAATAGTATCCTGCTAAAATTAGAGTACACTTTCTTTAATGTAACTAAATAGTTTTAACTCTTTTAAAATTTAAAAAATGAAAAAAATAATTCTTTCGTCAATGTTATTGGCTTTTGTAATGCTAAGCTGTAATCAAAAAAATAAAGAAGATAAAATATCAGAAACTCCGGTTGCTGTTAAAATTGATGCCGGAGATACCAAAGTTGAAATTGCTGAGGTGAATGCTGATGTGAAAGCCTCAGTTTCTACAGATGCAATTATTGATGCTTATTTAAAAATAAAAAATGCCTTAGCAAACGATAAAGGAAAAGAAGCTACAGCAGCAGCTAATGATTTTGCTAAAGCGGTTGCAGAAACTAAAACCGATAAAATTTCAAAAGAATTATTGACAAAATATTCAAATATAACAGATGATGCTAAAGCACAAGCAGCATTAATTGTTTCGAATTATGGTAAAATCGATCAACAGAGAATGTATTTTGCAGTTTTAAGTAAAGACATTACTAATTTGATTGCCACTTTTGGAACCAATAAAAAACTGTTTCAGGATTATTGCCCAATGTACAATGAAGGAAAAAGCGGTTATTGGATAAGCGAAATGAAAGCAATCAGAAATCCATATTATGGTTCTGAAATGCTTGAATGTGGCGGAATGATTAAAGAGATTAAATAATTGTTTTTGATTTATTTATTCGAAAAGAAGAGCTTATTAAAAATCCTAACTTTGTATTTAAGTTAGGATTTTTTGTTTCAACAGTTCTAAAAACAGTTTCTTAAATGAAAATATACATTAAAAATATGGTTTGTGGCCGTTGTGAAATGGCAGTAAAAAACATTTTTGACGAAATGAAAATTGCCATACAATCAATACAATTAGGCGAAGTCGAAATTGCAACTGCTTTAGACGAAAAGCAAAGACAACTTCTCTCTGAGCAATTAAAAGCTTTGGGTTTTGAACTATTAGATGATAAAGTGAGTAAAACTGTTGAGCGAATAAAAAACTTAATCATTGAATTAGTTCATTATCAAAACGAAAAATTGAAAATGAATTTATCCGCTTACATTGCCGATGATTTAAAACAAGATTATAGCGCCTTGAGTAATTTATTTTCGGAAACTGAAGGTATTACCATCGAACATTATTGTATTGCCCAAAAAATAGAAAGAGTCAAAGAATTATTGATTTATAATGAACTTAGTTTAAGCCAAATTGCGTTTCAGCTGAATTATAGCAGTGTGGCTCATTTGAGCAATCAGTTTAAAAAAACAACTGGAATTACGCCCACACAGTTCAAACAATTGAAAGGCAAAAAAAGGAAACAGCTAGACGGTTTATAAATCATACAAAACCTTTCCATAATTGTGTAATGCTGTGATTTGATTCTATTCGGAAATTTGTAATAATCATTATAATAGTTCTGAAAAATGAAATATACTTATACAATTAACGGCATGCATTGCAATTCTTGTAAATCAAAAGTTGAAAATGCACTCAATACTATCGAAGGAGTAGATGTTGAGGTGAGTTTGAATCCGCCACAGGCGGTAATTTCGATGCAAAAACCAATTCAACTTGCCCATTTTCAGGAAGTTCTTTCGGCGGCAGGAAATTATACTATAAAGGTTTTTAATCCCAATGATTTAAAGTTAAAAGTGACTAAAACAGTCGCTCCGGCTCCGCCAGCAAACGCGGTGGGAAAATACTATTGCCCAATGTTTTGCGAAGGTGATAAAGTGTATGATGAACCAGGAAGTTGCCCGGTTTGCGGAATGGATTTGGTAACAATAGAAGCTACTGATGAGGATGAGAATAAAAGCTATTTAGAGTTATGGCATAAAATGAAAATAGCGACTCTTTTTACAATTCCTATTTTTATTATTGCCATGGCAGATATGATTCCAGGGAATCCGCTTATGCATATTTTGGACATGAAAAGCTGGAATTGGATTCAGTTTGTCTTATCGCTTCCTGTTGTTTTTTATGCCAGTTGGATGTTTTTTGAGCGTGCCTGGAAATCTATTTTGAGTTGGAATCTGAATATGTTTACTCTTATTGGGATTGGTGCGGGAATGGCGTTTCTTTTTAGCATTTTTGGGTTGCTTTTTCCTCAGTTTTTCCCTGAAGAATTTAAAACTTCGATGGGAACAGTGCATTTGTATTTTGAAGCGACCACTGTTATTTTGACTTTGGTTTTACTCGGACAATTATTAGAAGCCAGAGCGCATAGTCGTACCAGTGGTGCGATTAAAGAATTACTCAAATTAGCGCCCAGTGAAGCGCATTTAATAATCGATGGAAAAGAACAGCTAATTGCAATTCAGGACATACAAAAAGGCAATTTGCTGCGTGTTAAGCCGGGAGAGAAAATTCCGGTTGATGGAAAAATAATTGATGGCGAATGTACTATTGATGAATCGATGATTTCTGGTGAGCCGATTCCTGTAGATAAAAAAAGTGGAGATTGGGTTATTGCAGGAACTATAAATGGGACTAAATCGTTTGTGATGGAAGCAGAGAAAATAGGTTCGGAAACTTTGCTTTCGCAAATTGTTGCAATGGTTAAAGAAGCCAGTCGTTCTAAAGCTCCTATTCAGAAACTAGCCGATAAAGTTGCTAAATATTTTGTGCCAATAGTGGTAGTTACTGCTGTGCTTACTTTTTTTGTTTGGGTACAATTTGGTCCGGAACAAAACGCTTTAATGTATGGTTTTATTAATGCTGTAGCAGTTTTAATTATTGCCTGTCCTTGTGCTTTGGGATTGGCAACACCTATGTCGGTTATGGTAGGTGTGGGCAAAGGAGCGCAATCAGGAGTGTTGATTAAAAATGCTGAAGCTTTAGAAAGTATGAATAAGGTTGATGTATTGATTACTGATAAAACCGGAACTATTACTGAAGGAAAACCATCGGTAGAAAAAGTATTTTCGATTCAGGATAATGAAAATGATTTGTTACAAATGATTGCAGCGGTCAATCAGCATAGCGAACATCCATTGGCGCAAGCCGTAGTAAATTTTGCGATAGCGAAAGAAATAGAGCTCTTAGAAGCAAATAATTTTGAATCGATTACAGGAAAAGGAGTTTTAGGAACGGTAGCCAATAAAAGAATAGCATTAGGAAATGTAAAATTAATGGAAGACTTACAAGTCACAATTCCGCCAGAGATTGAACGCCAGATTGTAGCCGAGCAAAAACTAGGTAAAACAGTATCTTATATTGCAATTGAAAACCAATTTTTAGGTTTTATTACTATTGCAGATGCTATAAAAGCGAGCAGTAAAGATGCGGTAAAAGAGTTGCTGAATCAGGGAGTTGATGTGATTATGCTTACTGGTGATAACGAGAATACAGCCCAAGCGGTTGCTAATGAATTACAACTAAGTTCTTTTGTAGCCAATTGTTTGCCCGAGGATAAACTAAAAGTGATTCAGAAATTACAAGCCGAGGGTAAGATTGTAGTGATGGCTGGAGACGGAATTAACGACGCACCGGCTTTGGCTCAGGCCAATGTAGGAATTGCTATGGGAACCGGAACTGACGTTGCCATAGAAAGCGCTAAGATTACTTTGGTCAAAGGTGATTTGCAGGGAATTGTAAAAGCAAAAGAATTAAGTCAGGCTGTTATGAGAAACATTCGTCAGAATTTATTTTTTGCCTTTTTCTATAATGTACTCGGAATTCCAATAGCAGCCGGAGTTTTATATCCGTTTTTCGGGATTTTGCTTTCGCCAATGATTGCCGCTTTGGCAATGAGTTTGAGTTCAGTTTCGGTAATTTCGAATGCCTTGCGATTGCGAAATTTGAAGTTATAATGATTTGTTTTTGTTATTTTTGATGAAAAATAAATTAAGATGTTGCAGCTTTCAGAAATTTGGATTTATCCTGTAAAATCATTGGGTGGAATAAGTTTGAACGAATCAAAAGTCACTGATAGAGGTTTAGAACACGACCGAAGATGGTTACTGGTGGATGAAAACAATTGTTTTATTACCCAAAGAGAACATCCAAAACTGGCGCTTTTTCAAACTAAGATTACAGCTGATTTTCTCGAAATTTCTCATAAAGCAGTGCAGGAATCGGTTAAGGTTTCGTTAAATCCAGATTTTTCGGGAAACCAAAAAAGTATTGAAGTAACGGTTTGGGAAGATATTGTTGTTGCTTTTGAAGTAAGTCCCGAAATATCGCAATGGTTTAGTGCTATTTTAGGTTTCGCCGTTCGTTTGGTTTATATGCCTGATGAAAGTTTACGAAAAGTTGAACCGGATTATGCTGTGACGCCAAATGATGTGACTTCGTTTTCGGATGGATTTCCGTTTTTAATTATTGGACAATCTTCTTTAGATGATTTGAATTCCCGAATGAGTCAGGCAGTTTCTATACGTCGCTTCCGGCCTAATTTTGTTTTTACCGGAGGTGAAGCTTATGAAGAAGAAATTTGGAAAGAATTTACCATAGGAAATCTTCCTTTTTATGGTGTAAAACCTTCCGGGCGATGTATAATCATCACGATTGATCCCGAAACGGGTATTGTTTCAGGAAAAGATCCTTTGTTTACGCTTTCGAAATATAAAAAAGTGCGTAAAAAAGTAATTTTTGGACAAAATGTTATTGCGAAACAGTTGGGAAATATTGGAGTTGGGGATGTAATAACAGTTCAAAAAAGGATTTAATTTGTTTTTATTTTGTCATAAATTTTGTGAATTCGGAAGGTTTTACTGGATTGGTGTTTTTAGTTTGGGTTGATAATCTTTTAAATGTTTTTTTATCCAATTTCTTGTGGTCTGACAGCTAGGAACTTCTCGAATACCCCATCCATGAATTTCTGAATGTTCATTTCGTCGTAGATTTGGATGTACAGAATCGTAAAACATTTTTGCGCCACGTGAATAATCTTTTTCAGGACAAGATTTAAGAAGCGCACTGAATGATCCGGAAATAAAATCAGCCAATTGAATTCCCACAGAATGATGAGAATTTTCAATATTTAAGCTATCTTTTATAAAACTGTATTTATTAATAAAATCGCCATTCTCATATAAGTTATTATATACTTCTCTAAATAATTCGTTTTTAGTAGTACTAACAGGATCAAAAAATAATACACCTAGATTGTTTTCATGTTTAGAAAGTTCCATTTCTATCCGTTGCATGTGTTCTTGTAAATGAAAGTATAGAATATTTTTTTCACTGTAAGATTGGGTATTAGTGTTCTTTGTGTAGGTTACAATTATCTTTTTTTCTTTTAATTCGTTTATTACAGAAAGAGATTCCTCAATGAAATTAATTATATGATGATAATCTATGTTTTCTAAATGTTTGAAACCAGTTTTTTCTGGGATTTCTTGTCCTTTTTTTTGATAGTTACGTAAAGACCATAAATTAGCCCACTTGATTTCTCCTAGAGGCATTTTATGCTTTTTTCTTAGTTCACGAAATCTTTGATTTAGAAATTTCCACTCATTTGAATTTATTATTAAAGTTGTTCTAATGTAAAAAGGGTGAGATGATAATTGATTTTTAGCCATATTAGGCTGATAATCTCCACATTCATCACTAAAGCAAAAGTAAGTGTAAGCCATTTTTAATCTTTTTATATCATCAAATTCATAAAATAACACTAGTTTATACATTAGTTAAAGAATGTCTATTTATCCAGATATATGTATGAATTATTTTTTTATTTGTAATTCAAATATATTCATTTTTTCTTACAAAATTTTCCAGCTGATTTAAAATCTGATAATTAATATTAATTTTTACTTTCAATATATT
>NZ_JNCA01000002.1 GCF_000695795.1 Flavobacterium seoulense
TTTTTTGTGTTGTACTCAGAGCGGGACTTGAACCCGCACGAACATTGCTGTTCACTGGATTTTAAGTCCAGCGTGTCTACCAATTTCACCATCCGAGCATTATCTTGTGGTACCTCCAGGGATCGAACCAGGGACACATGGATTTTCAGTCCATTGCTCTACCATCTGAGCTAAGGTACCATAATCTTTATTTTATAAAGATTCAAAAAAAAACCCCGTAACAAAACGGGGTTTTCAAAAGAAAGGCGACGACATACTCTCCCACAATACTGCAGTACCATCTGCGCAGGCGGGCTTAACTACTCTGTTCGGGATGGGAAGAGGTGAGCCCCGCCGCAATAACCACCTTAAGGTCATTAGATTATGGTTTATAATTTATAGTTTACAGCTCTTTAACTCATAACTTATAACTCAAAACTCATAACTTTCCGCGGTGCGGACAATATTTTAACATACTGAGATAAAGAAACGTAAATTGTCATCCTGAGCTTGTCGAAGGATCTAGAAAGTTTCTTCTCCCGACCGTAGTCGGGAGAAAATTTTGTACATAAGCTTACAGGTTATTAGTACTACTCGGCTATGACATTACTGCCTTTACACCTATAGCCTATCAACGTGGTCATCTCCCACGACCTTTAAAAGAAATCTCATCTTGTGGTGGGTTTCGCGCTTATATGCTTTCAGCGCTTATCCCTTCCCAACGTAGCTACTCTGCAGTGCCACTGGCGTGACAACAGATACACTAGAGGTTAGTCCAATTCGGTCCTCTCGTACTAGAATCAGATCCACTCAAATTTCTTGCGCCCACAGTAGATAGAGACCGAACTGTCTCACGACGTTCTGAACCCAGCTCGCGTGCCACTTTAATGGGCGAACAGCCCAACCCTTGGGACCTTCTCCAGCCCCAGGATGTGACGAGCCGACATCGAGGTGCCAAACCCCCCCGTCGATATGAGCTCTTGGGGGAGATCAGCCTGTTATCCCCGGCGTACCTTTTATCCTTTGAGCGATGGCCCTTCCATGCGGAACCACCGGATCACTATGCTCTACTTTCGTACCTGATCGACCTGTATGTCTCTCAGTCAAGCTCCCTTATGCCATTGCACTCTTCGCACGGTTACCAAGCGTACTGAGGGAACCTTTAGAAGCCTCCGTTACTCTTTTGGAGGCGACCACCCCAGTCAAACTACCCACCAAGCAATGTCCCCCGATTCTCGGGGTTAGGCCTCAGATAAACAAAGGGTTGTATTTCAACAATGACTCCACAACGCCTGGCGACGCCACTTCACAGTCTCCAACCTATCCTACACATCATTTATCCAAGGTCAATACTAAGCTATAGTAAAGGTGCACAGGGTCTTTTCGTCCCACTGCGGGTAAACGGCATCTTCACCGTTACTACAATTTCACCGAGCTCATGGCTGAGACAGTGTCCAGATCGTTACACCATTCGTGCAGGTCGGAACTTACCCGACAAGGAATTTCGCTACCTTAGGACCGTTATAGTTACGGCCGCCGTTTACTGGGGCTTCAATTCAATGCTTCTCCGAAGATAACATCTCCTCTTAACCTTCCAGCACCGGGCAGGTGTCAGGCCCTATACTTCATCTTACGATTTTGCAGAGCCCTGTGTTTTTGATAAACAGTCGCCTGGACCTCTTCACTGCGGCCCTGATTACTCAGGGCGACCCTTCTCCCGAAGTTACGGGTCTATTTTGCCTAATTCCTTAGCCATGAATCTCTCGAGCACCTTAGAATTCTCATCTCGACTACCTGTGTCGGTTTGCGGTACGGGTACTATTAACCTGAAGTTTAGAGGTTTTTCTTGGAAGCCCTTAGGCGCACTATCACTTCTACCGAAGTATCCGTGTACTATCGTATTTCACCAAAATCTACGGATTTGCCTATAGATCTTATAGCTAGGTACTTTAACGAACTATTCCGTCAGTTCGCGGCGCTTTCATCACTCCGTCACCCCATCACAGTTAAAAGTAGTACGGGAATATTAACCCGTTGGCCATCGACTGTCCCTTTCGGGTTCGCCTTAGGTCCCGACTAACCCACAGCTGATTAGCATAGCTGTGGAAACCTTAGTCTTTCGGTGTGCGGGTTTCTCGCCCGCATTATCGTTACTTATGCCTACATTTTCTTTTCTAACCAGTCCAGCTCCACTTACGAGAAACCTTCAACCCTGTTAGAATGCTCCCCTACCACTTACAATAAATTGTAAATCCATAGCTTCGGTAATATGTTTATGCCCGATTATTATCCATGCTCGTCCGCTCGACTAGTGAGCTGTTACGCACTCTTTAAATGAATGGCTGCTTCCAAGCCAACATCCTAGCTGTCTGGGCAGACAAACCGCGTTCTTTCAACTTAACATATATTTGGGGACCTTAGCTGATGGTCTGGGTTCTTTCCCTCTCGGACTTGGACCTTAGCACCCAAGCCCTCACTGCTAGAGAACATTATATAGCATTCGGAGTTTGTCAGGAATTGGTAGGCGGTGAAGCCCCCGCATCCAATCAGTAGCTCTACCTCTATATAACTTATATCTAGCGCTGCACCTAAATGCATTTCGGGGAGTACGAGCTATTTCCGAGTTTGATTGGCCTTTCACCCCTACCCACAGGTCATCCGAAGACTTTTCAACGTCAACCGGTTCGGTCCTCCACTGTGTGTTACCACAGCTTCAACCTGCCCATGGGTAGATCACACGGTTTCGCGTCTAACACTACTGACTAAAGCGCCCTATTCAGACTCGCTTTCGCTACGGATCCATGGCTTAACCACTTATCCTTGCCAGCAACGTTAACTCGTAGGCTCATTATGCAAAAGGCACGCCGTCACCCCACTTAAGGGCTCCGACCGCTTGTAAGCGTATGGTTTCAGGATCTATTTCACTCCGTTATTCACGGTTCTTTTCACCTTTCCCTCACGGTACTGGTTCACTATCGGTCTCTCAGGAGTATTTAGCCTTAGCGGATGGTCCCGCCAAATTCAGACAGGGTTTCACGTGCCCCGCCCTACTCAGGATACCACTATTTATTATACTCGTTACCCATACGGGGCTATCACCCTCTATGGCATTACTTTCCAGTAACTTCCGGTTCCTTGTACATAAAATGTCATGGTCCTACAACCCCAACATTGCCGTAACAACATTGGTTTGGGCTAATCCGCGTTCGCTCGCCACTACTTACGGAATCACTTTTGTTTTCTTCTCCTCCGCCTACTTAGATGTTTCAGTTCAGCGGGTTTGCCCACCTATCGGTGTACTATGTCTTCAACATAGTGGGTTGCCCCATTCAGGTATCTACGGATCAAATCTTGTGTGCAGATCCCCGTAGCTTTTCGCAGCTTATCACGCCTTTCATCGCCTCTGAGAGCCTAGGCATTCCCCATACGCCCTTATTTTGCTTATTGTACTTACGTTTTTGTCTATTTCTAAACAAAAAGCGTGTTCTTTCTACTTATTTTTTACTTTTTTCTTATCTCAATATGTCAATGAACTTTAATTTAATGTAACAATGTTTTAATTTATCAATATAGCAATGAATTGCTACATTAAATAATTGATTAATTGTCACATTAATCTGTGGAGAATAACGGAGTCGAACCGTTGACCTCCTGCGTGCAAGGCAGGCGCTCTAGCCAGCTGAGCTAATCCCCCAATTTTAGTTTTGAGTTATTAGTTATGAGTTAAGAGTTACTTTCCTCATATTGCTCAACCCTAGAATTTCCTTTTATTTAAGTTTTGCAGTATTTTTTAATCTTTTAATTTTAAAATCTTTCAATCTTTAAATTTTTAGTTTAAAAAGTAGTCCCGGGCAGACTCGAACTGCCGACCCCTACATTATCAGTGTAGTACTCTAACCAGCTGAGCTACGAGACTCTGTTTTTACTTAAATTCTTTATTCTTTTTTTTTTAAATTAACAGCAAGAGTAATACAATCTCAAAAATCTATTCCACTTTTTCTTCGTCATTTTCCCTAGTGTGCATTAAGCTAACACTAAGGCTCTAGAAAGGAGGTGTTCCAGCCGCACCTTCCGGTACGGCTACCTTGTTACGACTTAGCCCTAGTTACCAGTTTTACCCTAGGCAGCTCCTTGCGGTCACCGACTTCAGGCACCCCCAGCTTCCATGGCTTGACGGGCGGTGTGTACAAGGCCCGGGAACGTATTCACCGGATCATGGCTGATATCCGATTACTAGCGATTCCAGCTTCACGGAGTCGAGTTGCAGACTCCGATCCGAACTGTGACCGGCTTTATAGATTCGCTCCTGGTCACCCAGTGGCTGCTCTCTGTACCGGCCATTGTAGCACGTGTGTAGCCCAGGGCGTAAGGGCCGTGATGATTTGACGTCATCCCCACCTTCCTCACAGTTTACACTGGCAGTCTTGTTAGAGTTCCCGACACTACTCGCTGGCAACTAACAACAGGGGTTGCGCTCGTTATAGGACTTAACCTGACACCTCACGGCACGAGCTGACGACAACCATGCAGCACCTTGTAAATTGTCTTGCGAAAAATCTGTTTCCAAATCGGTCAATCTACATTTAAGCCCTGGTAAGGTTCCTCGCGTATCATCGAATTAAACCACATGCTCCACCGCTTGTGCGGGCCCCCGTCAATTCCTTTGAGTTTCAAACTTGCGTTCGTACTCCCCAGGTGGGATACTTATCACTTTCGCTTAGCCACTGAAATTGCTCCCAACAGCTAGTATCCATCGTTTACGGCGTGGACTACCAGGGTATCTAATCCTGTTCGCTACCCACGCTTTCGTCCATCAGCGTCAATAAACTAGTAGTAACCTGCCTTCGCAATTGGTATTCCATGTAATCTCTAAGCATTTCACCGCTACACTACATATTCTAGTTACTTCCTAGTAATTCAAGTCTAGCAGTATCAATGGCCGTTCCACCGTTGAGCGATGGGCTTTCACCACTGACTTACTAAACCGCCTACGGACCCTTTAAACCCAATGATTCCGGATAACGCTTGGATCCTCCGTATTACCGCGGCTGCTGGCACGGAGTTAGCCGATCCTTATTCTTACAGTACCGTCAAGTTCCCTCACGAGGGAGTGTTTCTTCCTGTACAAAAGCAGTTTACAATCCATAGGACCGTCATCCTGCACGCGGCATGGCTGGTTCAGACTTGCGTCCATTGACCAATATTCCTCACTGCTGCCTCCCGTAGGAGTCTGGTCCGTGTCTCAGTACCAGTGTGGGGGATCTCCCTCTCAGGACCCCTACCCATCGTAGCCATGGTAAGCCGTTACCTTACCATCTAGCTAATGGGACGCATGCTCATCTTTCACCGTTGGAACTTTAATCTACTCTCCATGCGAAAAATAGATACTATGAGGTATTAATCCAAATTTCTCTGGGCTATCCCTCTGTGAAAGGTAGATTGCATACGCGTTACGCACCCGTGCGCCGGTCTCTAGTTCCGAAAAACTATACCCCTCGACTTGCATGTGTTAAGCCTGCCGCTAGCGTTCATCCTGAGCCAGGATCAAACTCTTCATCGTATATTGTGCGTTCGCCTTAGCGAACTTTATTTATTATCGACTCAGATCTAGTGGTTTTAATTCGAATCTATCGATTCTATTACTCTTATTCTTTTGTCCCGATTAATCGGGACGGCTGTCAATTCAATATGTCTAGGAACGTGTCTTTTTACTCTTTCGCTTGTTTCTCA
>NZ_JNCA01000003.1 GCF_000695795.1 Flavobacterium seoulense
AAACTATTTTAATAAAGTATTTATAGCATTTAAAAACTTTATCTATTTAGTAAATTAAATGATGAATGTAAAATACGCTAAAAAAATAAAGGAATTTAGATATTTTTAAATAGAAATAGGCTGTCCAAAAATAATTTTCAGACAGCCTATTTTTATTAAATTATTTATTAACCGATGAATATTGTTCTCTGTTTGAGAATTTCTCTTCTTTACTTCGGTGTACCAAAAAAGAAATGAAGAGTACGTTCTTTAGCTTCATTAATTTTATTCAAATCACTTGATGGTCCAAGACCTTTAACAGCATTATTACTAACGGCGGCTTTAGAACCTATAGGCGGAATAGCATCCAGAAACGAAATATCTCCTGTAGGCAATACTGGTGTTTTACTATCGGCATTGATTCCATAAAAATCAAATAATCTTACAAACAAATCTTTGTCTGGAGAAGCAATGGTAAATCTTCCCATTTGTGTACTAAATTCCATCCATACAATATCTGAATAATAACCTTTGAACTCAGGATAAATCCATGGTGTACTTCCTGTTTCGGTATTATTATTGATGTTTTGATAAACATTTGTAGTTACTCCCTGCATGCGGTTTTTCCAGACACGACCTGGTCCCTGACCTAGCCATTTTACACTGTTTACCAATCCTTGCGGATAATTAAAACTAATTCCTGCAAAAGGATAACTACCATTTAAGGTATATTTATAATTCATTTCCAGCCATCCGTTAGTATGCATTTTCCAACGCACATAAGATAAATCGCCACTGTAATTAAATTCTACAATATAAGTATCCCCTTCTTTGAAATGCTTAATATTCGTTACCGTTGCATTTCCGCTGACCAAAACAGGACCATTTTCAAAAGGCAATTTCGGACTCTTATCATTCTCTAATTTGGTAATCATCCCAGTTTTAGTATCGAAACTTACGGCAATTTCACCACCTTTCACAGTAAGTATATTATTTTCTTCTTTAGCTGAAACCTCATCTTTTTTAGATACAGATACAGTCAGCAAAGTTGCTATTAAAGTTTTATTCGACTTAATTTTCCAGACCCAACGGTAAATTTCATTCTTATCAGAATCATAAGCTGTAACCGCCAGCGCATCATTATTCTTCCAGTCTTTTGGCAAACTTAACTGTAAATTTCCTTTGGCCGTTGGGTTAATATCAGGAGATTTAATAGTTCCTTGTTGATTTACAACATATCCCGACTGCATGTCATTCACACTTCGAAAGTTAATTAGTTCATAACTAAAACTACATTCCTTAAAATTGGTAAAATGATAACGATTTTCTACTGGGATTTCGCCTTTGAAATTTTCAGGTAACTCTTTTAACGTAATTCTAACTGGAGAATATATTTCTTTGATTGCATTATAACTCGCTTCTTTTTGACGATGCGGACCAACAACTCCATCAGCGGCATTATTGGCATTAACATCAACCATATTATTGAAATCAGTACGCGTAATTCCTTCATCGGCAAAGCTCCAGATGAAACCTCCACCACCATGTTTTCCATTCCATTGTAATTCCCAATAATCTGCCAAAGCAGCTGCAGCTCCTCCATCATGCATAGCGTGAAGAAATTCAGTTGGCATATGGATGTTTTCACTCTTTTCGCTCACTAATTCCTTAGTACTTTCATAACCTTCATAGTGATTACAATCGATACCGTTAATTGCATTTCCTGGTTTGTGATGTGCATGAATTACGGTTCTGTTTGATAAATCATATTTTGCAAAATCATCATCGAAGTCAAAATTATGTCCGCCTTCGTTTCCATTACTCCAAAAGATAATTGATGGATGGTTAGTATCTCTAATTACCATTTCTTTTACCAGAGGAGTTCCAGCTTGAGTACTGTATGCTTTTTGCCAGCCTGCTAATTCATTTATTACATAAAGTCCAAGAGAGTCGCAAACACGCAGAAAATTTTTATCCGGAGGATAATGCGAACAACGAACAGCGTTCATATTCATCCCTTTTATCAATTTTACGTCTAATAAATCAGCTTCAGGATAAGTAGCACGACCATATTCCGGCCACATCACATGACGGTTGATGCCTTTCATTTTTACTTTTACACCATTAATATAAACTCCGTCCAACTTTCTTACTTCGATAGTTCTGAAACCAAATTTATCCTCGGTGGTATAAATCGTATTATTTCCTTTTTTAAGATGTACTCTAAGTTTGTATAAATTGGGCGTTTCGGCATTCCATAACAATGGTTTTTGCACTTTTGTTTTGACAGCAATAACAGAATCGTTTGTTGTTTTTGTAACATTCGTTTCAATTATTTTTCCTTTAGTATCAATTATTTCGGTAACAATTTCAGCACTGGAAACAGCTTTGTTCAAATGCACATTCATATTGAAACTTCCATCAGCTTTTGCATCAATAGATGTCCATGAAATATTTTCTTTTGGAACGGCTTCCAAATAAACTGGACGGTAAATACCTCCAAAAATCCAATAATCGGCTAAACGTTCAGCGCCATTGATTGATTTATCAGCCGACATTTTACTAACTGTTACTTCTAATAAATTAGAGACTCCATATTGTAATTTATCACTAATATTATATTTAAAACGATAAAAAGCTCCCTGATGAATCCCTCCTGCTGATTTTCCATTAATCTTAACATCGGTATCAGTCATAGAACCTTCAAAAACAATATTTATTTCTTTGTTTTTCCAATCAGCAGGTACAGTAAATTGTAATTTATACAAGCCTTTTTCGTCAGCAAACTGAAAATTCTTTCCGTAATTTACATTATCTCTACCAAAGTTATAATTACCAAATCCTTGTTGTTCCCAGTTAGAAGGGACTTGGATAGTTGTCCATTTGCCACTATTACGACCTCCTGTACAAAAGAAATCCCAGTTTTTGGTATGCGTAGCATCGGTACCTGAAAGATATTGAATTTGTTTTTTTGCATTGGATTGGGCTATTGAATTTAAAGCACAAAGCAATAGCAAAGCAAAGTTGAAATGCTTAATTTTTAAAAATTGTTTCATTAAAAAAATATTTAGAACCTTAGTTCATTAATTCATTATTATTTGTTTCAAAATAATTTTTTAAAACAAAATTCAGATTAAGAAAGTGTTTGATCTATTTATAAAGTTATATACGCTCAATGGATTCCTGCTTTTACCAATTATCTGTTCTGAAATGAGATGTCCAAAGACCATCTTTGTTCATCAAACTGGCAGGAGGATTAGTTCCCCAGCAATAACGAACTGCAACAGGTTTTGTTACTTCGGGACTGGATACGATAATTTTTTCGCCTTTAATTTCAGCGTTTGCCGTTACCCACTTTTTATCTTCGCCGCAAATAGCAAAACCTGTCAGCTTATTATCTTTAGCCACCAATCCTTTGCCTACATGATCAAAACTTAATTCAACTGTATTATTATTCAGCTTGTAGCTTTTATACACAGGACCTGAATAATTTATTTTTTCGCCATAAGCCTTGGTTCTGGCAATTAAACCTAATCGATATCCAATAGCTTGTTTATTTTTCGGATGAATATTTCCAGGTTCATCGCCAGCATTTTCGATAGCGACTACCATTCCGGTATTTTTTACAGATAGATTTTGTAATTGAGCTTCGCGAACAGTCATCATAGATCCATCTTCAACCGGTTTTTGCATCGGCTTACCATAGTTAGCCAACTGAACGTATAAAAATGGAAAATCACCCACTTGGAATTTAGAACGCCAATTAGCGATAAGTGTTTCCATAATTTCACGATAGAGTTTAGCCGAAGGACCATTCGACTCGCCTTGGTACCACAATGCTCCTTTTATAGCATAAGGAGCCAGAGGAGCAATCATACCGTTATAACATACAAATGGATTGTGCTGATCGTTAGCCGGATTCGGATTACCAGGAGCTTTACGTACTTTGGCATTAACATCACCCGCTGCTGCCTGTGAAACCGCTAAATCACCTTTGAACTTTGCTAAATCGGTTCGGTATTTAGACATTATCACCGTACTATCAGCAACAAACTTATCCATTTTAGCAGCATAAGCATCCAAAAGAGGTTTTAGGTTAGGTTGTGCTTCTAATGCTTCTTTGCTAATCCAGGTCTCGGCCGTGCTGGCACCGTAAGATGAAGTAAGTAAACCTACCGGAATTTTATATTTCTGATAAATTTCACGAGCAAAAAAATAAGCTACAGCAGATTGATGCCCAATAGTTTCTGGCGAACACACTTCCCATTTTGCTACAGCATTCGTTTTTACAGTTTGTGAAGGTGTATATTCTACATCAAAAAAACGAATAAGCGGAAATTTGGCATTAGCAACTTCTTCGGCTTCGTTAGTTACTCCACACCAGTAACGGGTTTCTTTAGCAACTGTCATGTGCATATTGGACTGTCCGCTGCACAACCATACATCGCCCACATATACATCATTGTAGATAATACGGTTCTTACCGGAAATTTCCATTTTGTAAGGCCCTCCTGCTTTTTGTTTTGGAAGTTTTATCATCCAGTTACCATTACCATCAGCCTTTACGGCAACCGACTTACCATTAAGCGAAACCGTTACCGATTCGTTTATTGATGCCGTTCCCCAAACCGGAATTGGAACTTCACGCTGTAATACCATGTGATCATTAAACAAGCTGTTTGGTTTAATTTGTGCCATTATCAGGTTACTGATAAAAATCATCAGCATAACAGCTAAAATCGAAGTTTTATTTTTCATAATTTGATTAAATATATTTTAATTGGTTGAGTTAATTAGATAAAAGTTTAAAGTTGGATTTTTATTTTTTCTTATCAAGGTTGTACTTAAAAAGTTCTCCGTTAATAACAACATTTTCTAATTGCATGTTTTTTACATGGTCAATTTTCAATGGCGTTTTGATACCATTAAAATTACAATTAACCACTTTTAAATTTTCAATTGGAGATGCTTCGTAGGCATTAACCCAAATAGCATAATCGCCACCTTTTTCGACATTTAAGTTTTCTACCCAAATATTGCGAATTGTAGGTATAAAATCTCCCGGATTTTCATAAAACATATTGAAATGAATCGCCGATTCTCCATAACTTCCCACCTGAATATCTTTTAAAAATATATTTTCAATAATTCCTCCTCTTGAAGATGACGTTTTAACACGAAGCACTCTGTCAAGATTTTTACTATCCATTTTACAGTTAACAGCATAAATATTTTTAGCTCCTCCGGCAATTTCGCTACCTATTACAATTCCGCCATGACCATCTTTCATAATACAGCCTTCAATGATATGATTTTCGGCTGGCTTTTTATTTCCTCTTCCGTCTTCATCACGACCTGATTTGATAGCAATACAATCATCTCCGGTATCAAAATAACAATCCTTTATTAACACATTTTTGCAGGCATCCGGATCACAGCCATCAGTATTGGGACCATGAGATATAAATTGCACTTTTTCAAAAATCACATTTTCGCACATTACAGGGCTGGCAAACCACATAGGAGAATCAATCAGTTTTACTTCAGAAATCAAAATATTTTTGCAGTTATAAGGCTGAATCATATAGGGTCTTAAATAATGACCATCACCAAAAATTCGTTTCCTTGGGTCTGCCTTTTGTTTCATTAAAACATGCAGACTATCTCTGGCTATAAACTGATTAGGATCTCCTTTTTTCCATCCATAAGAGGTACGCCCTTTCCACGGCCACCAGTTATTTTTATCTGCATTTCCATTGATTGTTCCGCTCCCTGTGATGGCAATATTTTTTTCACCATAAGCATAAATTTGTGGTGAATAGTTCATACAGTCCATACCTTCCCAGCGTGTCAAAACAATTGGATAATCTTTAGTATCTCGTGAAAAAGTAATCGTTGCACCTTCGCTTACAACTAAGTTCACATTGCTTTTTAGATAGATAGGACCTGTGAGAAAGTTTCCTGTAGTAACTATTACTTTTCCTCCTCCAGCTTTATTACAAGTTTCAATAGCTTTTTTAAAAGCTTCGGTATTTTTAGTTACTCCATCGCCTTTTGCTCCAAAATCAGTTACTAAATATTCTTTATTTTTGAATACAGGAGCTTTAATCAATTTCTTAATTTGTTCCATTTCTTTCAAAGCTTCTTTTGAAGATGACCAAAATTTAGACTGTTCATTTTGGCTAAAAGCCATAAAACCAATAAAACAGCAAAAGAGTACAATGTTTTTTTTAAAATTATTTTTGAACTTCATTCTGTAACTTTTTATAATTTGTTAATATCAATTTGGCTTAAAGCCAATCCTGTATCTTGCAAATAAATACGAATTGTTGTTTGACCTTCTTTATCAATGTTAAATTTAATTTTTTTATCAACATATCCTCTCACCACACTTAAAGTCCAGTTTTTATCTTTCTTAGATGTATCAGCATCGACAAATTGTGGAACTTGCTGATTGATAACAACTGCAAAATTCAATTTACGTTCGTTATTAATTGTTTTTGTTGGAAGACTTTTAAGTGATAAATCATATTCTCCAGCTTTTAAATTTACAATATATTCAACATAAGGAGCTTTAGTATATTCGTCATTTTTAAATGACTTTCCTGTAAACGGAAAACGAGATATACTTTCACCGTTTAATCCTAATCCGTCAACAGTAATAATTTTTTCTGAAGCAATATCTAGCTTATTTTTATAACTAGAAGCATTTAAAGAAATTAAATTATCTGAATTTGCAGCTTCAATTGTAGTAATTACTTTTTCTATATATCTTCTGTCAAATGGCTGCGGATTACGTAACGAATCACTTAAAATCTCTGGATTTGCAATTTTAGGCATCGCATAAGTTTCCAAATTTCTTGGAGCGTGAGTAATAATGCCATCCCATTTCCCATTTTCTATTTCTTTATTGTAATGATGTGTTAGACTAATAATTTGTTCCAAAGCATTTTTTGCTTTTTGCGAATAATCTAAAGCTAATTTTTTATTGGTCTCAGCAACTTCTAAACTCATTTGGGCATAAAAGAATTTCTGATTCATTAATGCTGCTCCTTTCGCAGGATATTCAATTAATTCAAAATAAGCACTTTTAAGGTATTCCGGAATACGTTTTTTAAGTTTGTCTACTTTCGTTACCAAATCAACATAAGCCGCTAATCGCTTATTTTTAGCTTCAGCATCAAAATGTAACATTCCCATGTGTTCTGGTTTTCCATCTTGAGCTAATTGATAATACTGATTTTTAATCGCAGCAATTTCATTAGCAAATGCAGCACCAAATGTTTCTGTTGCCCAATGTTGAACGTATTGAATAGCATTTTCAGGTGTCCATTTTTTGGCATCCCAAGCCATGTCTAGAAAAAACTGAGTTTCTAATTCGGCTGGTTTGATATCTCCTACATTCACAACCCAAAATTTATCGGCTCCAAATTGATAGGCTTTTGTCATTTCATAAGATACCAAAGAAGGAGAATTTGTAGACAACCAAGTGTAATCATGAGGTCCGCCTAAGTACGAAAGATGATAGTAAATTCCGCTGGAACCACTTCTTTTTTGCTCTTCGGTATTTGACAATTGACGAATGTATCCAAAGTTATCATCTGTCCAAACCAAAGTCACATCATCCGGTACTTTCAAGCCTCCTTTATACAAATCTAAAACTTCTTTATACGGACAAAATATTTGCAAAGCATTTGTTGGAGCTCCAAAATACTTCGTAAAAAGGCTTCTTTGGTCACCAATAATATTTTCGACCAAATTTATTTTACCCTCTTTAGTTGTAGGTCCTGTAATTTCGCCATCACGCACACCACGCATTCCTACCGTGTACATAGATTCATAATTTTTAGCTTCATTTACACGATCTTCCCAATATTGATAAACTTCAGATTTATTGGTATCATAACGGTATTCTCCTGGTTTTCGACCATATTCATTTTCAAAATTATGCTGCCATTCAAAAGTATTACTGCGTAACATCATATCACAATGTGTCGATCCTATTACAATTGCATATCGATCAGCAACAACGGGATTTTGTTTGTAAAACCAAAAAGCTTTAGTAGAATCATGCATCGCAGGCCAGATTAAATTAGCTTTTAATCGAAGTAATAATTCGAAAACCTTAGCATAAGTTTTTGGACCAATATCTTTAATATCAGTATCCATATTTTTAGCTGCCCAAGGATGTAAACCCCAATCTTCATCATTGATAAAAATTCCTCTATATTTAACAGAGGGTTCTTTTGAAACAAATCTTCCTGGTAAAACATACAACTCTTTTTGCTGTTTTGGTTTCACATCAGCCCAGTAAACCCAAGGAGAAACACCTGATTTTTTAGAAATTTCGAATAAACCATAAGCAGTTCCTCTTCTATCGCTACCTGCTATGATTAAGGCTTGTTTTACACCAGACATCGGTGCATTAACTGTTGAAATACAATACGATTCCCATTTATTTTGAACAGCACTAACATCTATTTTTCCAGCTTTAATCAACTCATCAATAACTTTTGATTTTCCAATAGTTCCAGCGATAATCAAATAATCATCATTTTGAATCTGATGTATAATTTTGGATTCAGTTCCACTAATCAATTTAAAATCAGCTGCAACAGCTTTGGCAACAAGATTTACCACTTCAGCATCAGATTTATCAATAAGTATCGAAGGAACTTTTCCATTTTGAATTAATGGAAATCCTGATTTTGTTGCTTGAGAAACTATCTCTAATTGATCGGTTTTAGACTGAGCAAAGACTGTAACAAATCCAACACAGAAAAAAAATAGAAACGTTAAATAACTGACCGAATTTTGTTTTTTGAAAAGAGTAAATGATGGTTTAAAATTCATAACTACATTTGATTTGATTAAGATTTTTAAGTTCTGGAAAATGATTTTCCTATTCCTTAATTCAAATATAGTTAGCTGCTTTTTTTTAAAGCCTTTTTGGACTGCTCAAAGTCCGTCCAAAATTATGTACGTGATAGTAACACTGAAATTTAGACGATTATGGATTTTTAAAACGAATAATATTTTTTTCCGTCAAGCGAGCTTAAATCGCATTTTTTTATAAATCCGTTGTTTTCAAATTCAACAAAAAGCCCTCTTAAGTCTCCTAATGAAGCCGTATAAGTCGTTTCGTAAATAAGCTTTTCGTTGACAAACAAAGTGAGTTTTTTGTTATTATTGATAAGTTTAATAGTATTCCATTTTTTGAAATCTACCACAAAAGGAGACAAATTATGATCAGTTCCGTTTATGATTTTATCACTCACTATATTTGCAACTCTTGAAGTACAACCTGAGTTCACAAAATGGAAGCGAATATCATTTTCGGCACCCGAAACTTTAAAAACCAAACCATCACAAGACACTTCTTCTTTTTGTATCTCTTTCTTAAAAGTAGTTTCAAAAACAAAATTATCGGCAGTTTTCTTAAGCGGTGTATAATTACACAAACGAACAAAAAACGGTTGTATTGTATCTATATTGTGTATTTGTAATTCCCGGTTTGTGATCGTAAATAAACTATCCTGGTTTTTATTTGCCAAAAAAGCATAATAGCTTTTAGGAATAAGACGCTGTCTTTGAAAACATAAGGCATACCATTTTTCATAATTGGTAGTCACAAACACTCTTGCTTTTTTATATCCTTTCGTTTTATTGGTAATACTAACATCAAAAACGCCCGGAATAAAATAAGTATGTGAGAGTGTTTTTTCGTTTTCCTTTAAATAAATTAAAGATGTTTTGTCGCCAAAATCGATAAAAGTGCTATCCGAAACATTGGCAACATCAACAGAAAAAAAACAGGTTTTAGGAAGAATTCCTTCAGAAGCTGTAAGTTTTAAACTGACATCATCTGCATTAAAATCAGATTTTTTGAAAAATAAATAAGATGCAATTATTACCGACAAAAATAAAATTACAGCTAAAATTAGATTAGATTTCTTTTTTATGTCTGCTTTAAAAGGTATTGCTGAACTCTCAGAAGACTGATTTTCTGGAAAAGAATTATCATTAAATTCTTCTGAAACATCAAAACCTGAATAATCAATCAGTGCATCAAAAGTGGCTTTTTGTGGAAGGTAAAATTCATCAGTTGTTAATTTACCAAAAATCCGTTTCAAAGTATTATGACTAATACTTATTTTGGTTTTCTCCAAAATGGATTTACTAAAGTCGATATAATCGTTATGCTTCCAGCTTTCAGAATTTCCTCTTCCGAACTTTTCTTCACATTTTTTAATTATAACTTTAAGTTGTAATCTTTTATCCATTTCCTAAAAAAACATCTTACTATTTTATACTGTTGTTGCCTTAACAGCTATCCCTAAAAACAAATATACCTATGGAATCATTATCTACCAAAAAAATAGCAGTAATAGATTCCTTTAGCAACTTTTACATATATAATAAATTATAATGTAATAATTCCCATTACAACTGCTGTTTTCACGGCTTCGGCAGTATTAGCCACTTTCATTTTAGTTATAATATTTTGCCTGTGTCTGTAAACTGTATGTACTGCAATATGGAGTTTTTCGGCAATTTGTTTGCTTGCCATTCCTTTGGCTACCAAAGTTAAAATCTCTAATTCTCGTTGGCTTAAAAGGTTTTTATTACTGGTATTGTATTTTTCCTGAGCGATAATTTCGCCTGTTTGCACATCCATAATTTTTCCTTCAATTCCCGTACCGGGAGCTGAATCGGTTGCGGGAGCATACAAACAAAGCGCTAACCAAACGCTACCGTTAGGAAGACTTTTAACATAAATTGTCCGGTGATTGATATACGAATAATTGTCATCTTCATTTCGAACACGAATTCGGCTAAAAGTACTGTATTTACTGCGTTCGTTTTGATCAATGTCTTTTAGAAATTGAAAATAATTCAATTCTAAAACATGCCTTTCAATAATATCATCCGGATGAATTTTGCTAAAAATTGCTTCTTCAAAAGCAGAATCAATAACAGTATTTTCTGTTGCTAAACCAAATATTTTCCCGAAACTTCCTGAATAAATATAGCTGCAATTAGCCTGAAAATCAGAAAGCACAGCCACACATTGATCAATTCCTACATAAGAAGCTACCATTTGTTTGTAGATTTCAATATTTTCCTGTTGCTCAGCGACAAAATTTTGATCTAATAATGTTGCTGTTAATTCTTGCAAAATATCTTTATTGGAAATAATCATAGGAATAAATGGTTAATTTTAGGTATTGTAACAGGATGATAATTCTTATACGTTTGTATGGCTAAAATATCTTTTTTAACCGATTAAAATAAATTTAATTATAAAAACAATACTATTTATGAGAACAAAAATGAATGGCATAAGCACCTTATTATTAATTGCTCTTTTTGCTAACTGCGAAAATAAAAACAAAACAGCTGAAACTTCACCAGAAACCACAAGCGAAACTAAAACAACAGCAGTAGATTCGGCACGTGTAAACGGAACTGACTGCGATATTAGAATTTCAGGCATTCATTTTACAAAATCAATTAATGGCGCCGATACATTAACAACAGTAGATGCCTCTAATAAAATTACTTTTAAAGCGGGAGCTAAAAAAGATTATTTTTCGGATCCTAATGAAAAATTATCAAATAATACTGCTCCTATTCTATTATCAAAAATTGATAACAAAAAACCTTTTACATTAATTTCAAAAGTAACTCCGCAATTCACTCCCGAAGGTTTATATAATGCAGGTGTTTTATACATTTATGTACATGATAATTTCTGGCAAAAATTATGTTTCGAACAAGATGAAAGAGGAAAAAAACGTGTGGTAACGGTTCGTACCATTGGTACATCAGACGATAATAATCATGATGTTATCACTACGCCATCGGTTTACATGAAAATTTCTTCGGATACTAAAACCGTTGCTAGTTATTATTCTTATGACAAAAAAGAATGGCACATGGTGCGTTTGTATAAAAATAATTATCCAGCTGAAATTTGGGTTGGAATCAGTAACCAATGTCCTGTTGACAAAGGTTCGTTAAGTTATTTTGAAGATCTAAGTTTAGTTCAAAATAGTGTAAGTGATTTTAGATTAGGAAATTAATTTCCAAGTATAAAACAAATGAAAAAGCCAGTAAAAATAAATTTACTGGCTTTTATTTATGTATTTTTTTGAGTTTTATTCTAAAATAAAATTCACACTTACATTAGCTGTAATCGTTATTTCTCCAACAGCTAAAGTTTCATTGCTGGCTCCTACTGCATCACTTTCCATAGCCATCGTTTTAAATCTTGCATAAACCGGTTGCGGATTGTAACTTTGAGTATTATCAGATATTGTTATAGCATTTTTGACTTTTTGTCCTAAAACAGAAACATAATCTTCTGCTTTTTGTTTAGCATCTTTCATTGCTAATTTTCTGGCTTCTGATTCGTGTTGCGCTAATTTAGACGATTGGAAAACCACGTTATCAATTCTGTTAATTCCCTGATTTACTAAGCCTTCCATCAACTCATCATATTTATTTAAATCTCTAACGATAATTTCGATAGTTTGTGTAGCATTATAAGTAGTTTTCTTTTTCTCATAATCATACTGTGGATTTAAATTTACTCGTTGTGTACGGTAATCGGCTGGTGCCAAATTCATTTTTTTAAGCAACTTTAAAACGGCATCAATTTTATCGTCGTTTTGTTTTTTAACATCTTTAGCAACATTACCTTTTGTTTCTACCGTAGCCGAAATAGTTGCCTGATCTGGAATTACTTTTACTTTTCCTTCGCCGGAAACACTAATTTGTGGAACTTGTTTAATTTCCTGTCCATAAGACAAAGTCATAAACATTACTGACAAAAATACTATTACTCTTTTCATTTGTATAATTTTTATAGTTTTTAAAATTTCTAGACAATATTCAAAAGTTGTGCCATTAAATCTTCTTTAACTTTATTAAAATAAAAAGAAGAATGATAGGAATTGTTAACAAACTGACCATCAATGGCTGCAAGAAAATTAAATCCGGATAAACTAATAACGTAATTAAATAGCCGCCTATTGCCCCGCCAAAATGTGCTGTATGACCTATACCATCGTTTTTTGCTTTCATTCCGTAAATAGAATAAAGCAAATACAAAATTCCAAAAACATAAGCCGGCATTGGAATTATAAAAAAGATGCCCAGCATCATATCAGGCCGTAATAAAATTGCCGAATATAAAATTCCGGTTACAGCTCCAGATGCTCCTACGGCACGATAACCATAATCATTTTTATGCAAAAGAAGCGTTAACAAATTTCCAAAAAGCAAACTGGCAAAATAAATAACGATAAACAATACATCGCCCAAATAAGCACTAACCACTGGTGCAAAGAAATAAAGCGTAATCATATTAAAGATCAAATGCCCAAAATCAGCATGAAGAAATGCCGAAGTCAGCATACGAATTTGCTCTCCTGAACGGATGCTTCCTATATGGAATTCGTATTTTCTAAAAAAAGAATAATCATTAAATCCTTTGTAACTAAACAGTACATTAGCAATTATTATGGCTATCAAAAAGGTATTCATAAACAGTTTTTATAGTGAATGGTAAATATAACAATTCCTCCAGAAGCAATTAGTAAGTCTTCACACTTTATTATGGTTAGCCATTTTTGGTTTATATTTGCATAAAAAATATTGCATGCACTTTTTAGCTTATATAATTTCCTATCCATTTCTTTGGTTCATATCCATTTTACCTTTTCGAATATTTTATTGGCTATCAGATTGTATCTATTACGTTGTTTATTACATTATTCGTTACCGCAGGGCGACAGTAAAAAACAATTTAAAAATGACATTACCGCATCTTAGTGACAAAGAACGTCTAGTTATCGAAAAAAAATTCTATCACCATTTTTGTGATTTGTTCATGGAAATGACAAAAACCATGACCATTTCGCCCGAAGAAATGAACAAAAGGTTTAAGATTACCAATATCGAACTAATGAAAGAATATGAAGAAAAAGGCAAAAGTATCATGCTTTTAGCTTCGCATTATGCCAACTGGGAATGGCTGCTTTCTTTAAATTTACAATTTTCTTATCAGGGTGTAGCGGTTTATAAACGAATTGCCAACCGTTATTTTGATAAACTTATTAAAGACATTCGCTCGAAATACAATACCGAATTAGTTGCTACTGATAAAACCATTCCGTTGATGGCTAATAATAATCGAAAAGGAATCTTATCAGTTTATGGACTTGCAAGCGATCAATCCCCAAAAACAGTTCAAATTGCACACTGGGAAAGCTTTATGGGAATTGTAACTCCGGCACACATTGGACCTGAATTATTATCTAAAAAATACAATCTTAATGTGGTGTTTGCCAAAATACGAAAAGTAAAAAGAGGCTATTATGAAGCGACCATAATTCCTATTACCGATGATCCTAAATCATTACCTAATTACGAAATTATTCACCGTTACATTAAAGAAGTCGAAAAACAAATCTATGAAGCTCCTGAATATTATTTCTGGACGCATCGAAGATGGAAACATAATAAAAAAAGCTTAGTCGATTAAAACTAAGCTTTTTTTATTTTTATTTTCCTCCGTTGGCACGAAGATCAGCAATACATTGAGGATCAAGTTGCGGAACCACTCCTCCGAGTACATTTCCTGATTCAGATTCCCAATACATTAGGCAACTTGTTACCTTACAATGCCTTTTATGATCAGGATCTTCATGGTCAGATTTTAAAGGAGTTCCAATATTGGTCAATCCAAGAATATGTCCAAACTCATGAGTAATTACTGTTGATTCAAGAACCGTTCTGCTCGGTTTAAAAGCACTATTACTCATTTTTTGAATCGTATTTTCATAGATTACAAATGACGTATTTCTATAGGCAGTTCCTAAAACTACTGAAGTATTAGTATCTGTAGATGATTTTGCATCGGCAAAAAATGCCCAGACTGCAATTTGGCTTCCTTCATTATAATGAATTCTGTTATCATCTTCTATTTCAATAATTTGTGCTATTGAATAACTTTCATTTCCCGGAGACGGAATCGCTCTTTTTTCTACCGTAATTCCTGCTGATTTATTAACTCTATTATTTAAAAAAGAAACTAAATTATTAATTGCTGTTGTCGAAGGTTCAAAACCTTCCACATAAACTACTTCAATCAACATACTATCAAACTTATTTTCTGACAGTAAATCATTTGCCGAAGTACCTAATGCTCTTTTATTATTCGCTTTTACGACTCCGTTAGCATCTTCTTCGGTACTGTCTTTCGAACAGGAGATTAATACTAAAAAAGCTAAAGTGACTACAGCAATTAATTTTTTCATTTTCTAAATTTTAAAAACTACTTTTATTTGGTATAAATTAAAAACAAATTAATTATAAAAGCAACTAACGGTATTTAATTAGATTTGTTTTAATACCAATGTTATAGCACTATTGGTTTTACTTTGCAAAGTAATGGTTGAGTTATTAAAACTCGTTACTTTCCAGGCATTGTTAAACAAACTGAAATTAGTACTTCCGGCAAATCCAAATTGTAAATAAACATCTACATCCGAAGTTACACTATAAGTTCCTGTTGCAATAGTACTCAAGGCATTCATTGATTTTATTTTCCAGTCGTTAGCAAAATCAATTGTTGTATTCACATAATTATTAGCCAAATCAACTCCTGCATTAATAAATGAGTTTACTTTAAAAGTACCATTTACTAATATTTTTTCTAAATCTTCTTTTTTATCTTCGGCATCGTCCATTGCTTCTTCTACACGTAAAGCAGCATCAATACTTGCTTTCAATTCGACATCACTGCTTACTTGTTGCGTAGTTCCGTTAACAAGAGTAACTGAAATAGGATATTTTACTGAAAAATATTCGGTACTGCTAATATTAGTCATGTACGTATAAAGTTCTTTTTCGGATTTAATTACAACATTTCCAGTTTGAGTTAAACTCGCGTCATAGGTCAAAATAGTAATTGGATAATTAATATTTAATGACGAAATAGCGTTTTTTCCACTATCTTCAGCATCTTCACAACTATCTTCAATGGCATCATATTGTGCCTGGCTGGTTACTCTAACTTCGGTATAATCGCTCATTTTAATAGTTAAAGGAAATTGTAATACTACTGAATCATCATTAGTATTTAATTCACCCAAAATAGCTAAAGCCTGATCATAATTCAATTGGCTTGAAAAATTAATATCTATTCCGTTTACCTTAGCAGTATAAGGAAACACAATAGATGAGCATGAAGAATCATCAATAAAATCATCAAATGATCCATCATACATAGCTACCCGTTTTAAGTTAGTGGCAGTAGTTGAATTAGCCGAATTCGTATTAGGATTATCTCCCTGTACATCATCTACTTCACTCTGGCACGATGTTAATGTAAAAATTCCCATCAATGCAATTCCTGTAATCAATTTTAATGTTTTCATAACTTACAAATTTAAATATTTTAGTAATAGTTTATAATGACGATTTATTCGCATTTTCTATCAGTAAGACAAACCAAATCTTTTTTACCCTACCAAAAAAAATTAAAAAATTAAAAAAAAACGATAACAAATTGATTTTAAAAACTATAACTAAACACAAAAAACAGATTTTAGATAAAATATACAGAGTAAAGAAATTTAATCTAATTTTACAAAAACCCTAACCAACACTAAAACAGTAATGAGTGAGAAAAATAAAAATCTTTGCGAAGAATCTCATTTTAGCGAGTTTTACATAAACAATGTGCAATCGGCTACTAATTTTGCCTATTACAAATCAGGCGATAGCGATGCCGCTTTAGATCTTGTTCAGGAAGCTTTTGCTAAAATCTGGGAAAATTGTTCTCAAATTGATTTCTCTAAGGTTAAAACCTATTTGTTTACCACAGTAAATAATTTATTTCTTAATACGATTAAGCATCAAAAAGTGGTAATGGCTTTCGCCAAAGAAACGCCTTATCACGACCAGACAAATCAAAGTCCCGAATATATTTTAGAAGAAGAAGAATTTAAAATTAAACTCCAAAATGCCATAGCATCATTGAGCGAAGCCCAAAGAGAAGTTTTTTTAATGAACCGAATTGACGGAAAAAAATACAGAGAAATTGCCGAAATATTAGGTATTACTCAAAAAGCAGTCGAAAAAAGAATGTCGGGAGCTTTAAAAATCTTAAAAGAACAAATCGAAAACATCTAATTAACTGAAAGGTAGGGTAAAAAACCGTTCAGTTGTCTTATCCCTATAGCGAGAAATCATGGAAAAGGAAAAAGAAATAGTAAAATGGCTTGATGGCGAACTTTCGACTCCCGAAATCGAAGATTTAAAACAATCTAAAGATTTTAAGAGCATCGAAAAAATTGCTCATTACGCCTCGCATTTAGCAACTCCAAAAGTAGATGCGCAACAAGCTTTGGCTGCTTTAAAAAACAGAAAACTAACTAAAAAATCACCTAAAGTAAGAAACTTAAACTTTAGTGCTTTTTATAAAATAGCGGCTGTTTTCCTGATTGCATTAACGTCGGCTTATTTCTTATTTTACAATACTAATCAATCTTTTGAAACCGGAATTGCACAAACTACAACGTTCCAGCTTCCGGACAATTCTGAAGTGATATTGAATGCTTCCTCTAAGGTTGTTTTCAATGAAAAAAATTGGAACAAAAAAAGAGATTTAACACTTGAAGGAGAAGCTTATTTTCAGGTGCAAAAAGGAAAAACTTTTAGTGTAACTACTACAGATGGTGTGGTACAAGTTTTAGGAACGCATTTTGACGTGAAACAGCGCAATAATTTCTATGAAGTAAGCTGTTATGAAGGATTAGTAAGTGTAACCTATAACGGAAAAACAGTAAAATTACCACCCGGAAAAACCTTTAGGGTAATCAATAAACAAATCGAAAACGTAGAAGATTTTGATGCTCAACATCCATCGTGGTTACAAAAAGAATCCAGTTTTACCCGTGTTCCTTTACATCAGGTTATTGCCGAATTAGAACGCCAATACGATATTAAAATAGAAACAAAAGAAATCGATACATCTAAGCTTTTTACAGGAAGTTTTACACATACTGATCAAAAAATAGCTTTAGAAGCCGTTACAATTCCGTTACAACTGAGTTATAGTATCAAAGGAGAAAACGTAATATTCTACAAATATGCAGCTCAATAAATGGATTATTTATTTGCTAATAGTCATTGGAAATTATAGTCAGGCACAACAAAATACTACTAAAATTCCTTTAAGTACTATTATTAAAAGTATTGAAAAACAATTCAATATCAAATTTTCCTATGCTGTTGAAGATATTGCAACAATTAGCATCGAAAAGTCAGCTAAAGAACTAAATCTTCAGGAAACAATTGCATATTTGAACTCAAAAGTACCGCTTGATTTTAAAGCCTTAAATGAACGCTACATCACCATTTCTAAATTAAATAAAAACGTTGCTGTTTGCGGAGTAGTTTTAGATGAAAATTCGAAAGCGATACTTTCCAGCGCTTCTATTCGAATAAAAAACAGCTTCGAAAAAACTATTGCTTCAAGTAATGGCAATTTTAATTTAACGAATGTTTCTATTGATGCCACGGTTATAATTTCGTATTTGGGTTATGAAACCAAAGAAATCCTGGTAAAAGAATTATTTTCGGGAGATCAAAACTGTAAAAATATCTTTCTAAAACCTACCAAAGAAGAACTAAATCAGGTATTAATTCCTGTATTTTTAACTTCTGGATTACAAAAATCGATAGACGGAAGTACGGTTTTAAACACGAAAAAATTTGGCATTTTACCCGGATTAACTGAACCCGATATTCTTCAGTCCATTCAAACGCTTCCAGGTGTGGAAAGTAGTAACGAAAGTATTGCAAATATCAACGTGCGCGGCGGAACAAACGATCAAAATTTAATGCTTTGGGACAATATTAAAATGTATCATTCAGGGCATTTTTTTGGATTAATTTCGGCTTACAATCCTAATTTGACTAACAAAGTTGTGGTTACTAAAAATGGAACAAGTGCCGAATATAGCGATGGTGTTTCGAGTACGGTAAATATGAGTACCAATAACGAAATCAGAAATAAACTTGCGGCTGGCGGCGGAATCAACCTGATTAGCGCTGATGCTTATATCGAAATTCCATTAGCTAAAAATCTAGAAATAGATCTTTCTGTTCGACATTCGATTACTGATTTTGTCAACACGCCAACTTATACCAAATATTACAAAAAAAGTTTTCAGGACTCGGAAATTAAATTAGATAATTTAGAAACTAATACTGATTCTGATTTCAATTTTTATGATTACACTGCTAAAATCTTATTTGATTTGAATGACAAACATCAGTTTAGAGCGAATCTCATTGGGATTACAAATGCTTTGAATTATGCTGAAACCAATAATAGTGACCAAAACCAATCTAAAGCAAGTTCGCTTTCGCAAAAAAACATAGGTTATGGTGGTAACTGGAAAGCACAATGGACTAATAAATTCAGTAGTCAATTAAGCACTTATTTTTCAAGATATAATATTGATGCAACTGATTATCGTGTAGCAACAGATCAGCTTTTAACAGAAGCCAATGAAGTTTTAGAAACCGGAACTAAATTAAATTTATATTACGATGTTAATCAAAATATGAAACTTTTAGCTGGCTATCAATTCACCGAAACAGGAATGCTTAACCAGACCAGAGTAAGTTCGCCGTTTTTTTCCAGTACTAAAAAAGATGTTTTATTAAATCATGCGGCATTTGCCGAAACAGAATACAACAAAAACAAAACCTATCTAAGAATAGGAATGCGTGTGAATTATTTTCAAAAATTTGAAAAAGTATTATTCGAGCCAAGAATTAATTTCAGGCAGGAATTTTCGAATCAATTAGCATTAAAAATTGAAGGCGAATTTAAAAACCAAACCACCACCCAAATTATCGATTTTGAAGATGATTTTCTGGGTGTCGAAAAAAGACGCTGGCAAGTCGTCAACAATAAAGACATTCCAATTGCTAAGAGCAAGCAGGCTTCTCTTGGACTTGAATTTCAAAAGAATAACTGGAATGCTGAAGTAACAGGATTTTATAAAATTGTAGATGGAATCACAGCTTCCAACCAGGGATTTTACAATAATTTTCAAAACCTAAATGCAAATGGAAGTTATACTGATACTGGAATTGAATTTTTAATTAACAAAACCACTACGAAATACAGTACGTGGTTAAGCTATACTTTTAGCAATAATAATTATGAATTCGAGAGTTTCACGCCATCAACTTTCCCTAACAATGTAGATATTCGCCATTCCGTTACCCTTGGTTTTAATTATGAAATCGTGAGGAATTTAAAGATTTCTGTTGGAGGAATTTGGCACAATGGCTTACCCTATACTAAACCTATCGAAGGAGATGAAACCGTTCAAAATGGTAATAGAACCTTTGTCAATTATGATGCTCCAAATAGTCAGAACTTAAATGATTTTCTGCGTATTGATACTTCATTTAGCTATAATTTTAATTTTACTCCAAAATTAAAAGCAAGTCTCCGCGCTGGTGTTATTAACCTAAGCAATAAGAAAAACTACATCAACCGCTATTACAAAGTAGATCCAGATAATACCGAAAAAGCAATCGAAGTAAGCAACCGATCCCTAGCTTTTACACCGAATGTAAGTTTTAGAGTCAACTTTTAAAAAGCTTATTATTTTTTTTATAAATATTGAATATATTTGAATCATATTTTTTATTAATACTAAATTAAAATTATGAATAACAACATCAATTTAGGTCTTTTGATTCTTCGTCTTCCAATAGGAGGATTAATGCTATTACACGGAATTGCAAAATTTGGTCATACTGCAGGAATTGGAGGTATGTTGACTGAAAAAGGATTACCCGCTTTTCTTTCGTATGGAGTTTACATCACAGAAGTTTTAGCTCCTATATTAATCCTTATCGGATTCAGGACAAGATTAGCTTCGGCAGTATACGTTTTTGGAGCTTTGTTTGCGCTATTTTTAGCACACAGTTCAGAATTGTTTGAATTAAGCGAACATGGTGGCTGGAAGTTAGAATTATTAGGCTTGTATATTTTTGGTGGTTTGGCTCTATTCTTTACAGGAGGAGGAAAATTTGCCGCTTCGACAACCAATAAATGGGATTAAATAAAAAAGCCCTTTCAAATTTGATTTTGAAAGGGCTTCCATTTTTTTATTAGAAAAATTAAATTCCGGCAACTGCTTTAATTTCATCTATAATACGTAATGCCAAAGCATCTGCTTGTGCTTGCGAAGGCGCTTCGGTATAAATACGAATAATCGGTTCTGTATTTGATTTTCTTAAATGTACCCATTCGTTAGCAAAATCAATCTTTACTCCATCAATAGTCGTAATATCTTCGTTTTTATACTTTTCAGTCATAGCAACTAAAATCGCATCCACATCAATTTGAGGAGTCAATTCGATTTTATTTTTGCTCATATAATATTCCGGATAAGAAGCTCGCAATTCAGCAACACTAATCTTTTTGTTTGCCAAATGTGTCAGGAACAAAGCCACTCCTACCAGACTATCACGACCATAATGAGACTCAGGATAAATGATTCCGCCATTTCCTTCACCACCAATAATGGCATTGTTCTTTTTCATCAATTCTACTACATTCACCTCACCTACTGCACTGGCTTCATAACTTCCATTATGAGAATTTGTCACATCGCGTAATGCACGGGAAGATGACATATTAGAAACGGTATTTCCTGATGTTTTGCTCAGCACATAATCAGCCACAGCTACCAATGTATATTCTTCACCAAACATTTCTCCGTCATCGCTAATAAAAGCCAAACGGTCTACATCCGGATCAACAACCACTCCTAAATGCGCTTTTTCTTTTACAACCAGTTCGCAAATATCTGTCAAATGTTCTTTTAAAGGTTCCGGGTTATGAGGAAAATGGCCGTTAGGTTCGCAGTATAATTTTACAACTTCAACCCCCATTTGTTCTAATAATTTCGGGATAATCACACCTCCTGAAGAATTCACTCCATCAACAACCACTTTAAATTTAGCAGCTTTAACTGCATCAACATCTACTAAAGGTAAATTCAATACTTCATCAATATGAATATCCATGTAAGCATCGTTTTCGATAATTTCACCTAAACTATCTACATCTGAAAACTCAAAAGCTTCAGCTTCGGCAATTTGAAGAATTTTTTCGCCTTCTACTCCATTTAAAAACTCTCCTTTTTCGTTAAGCAATTTCAAAGCATTCCATTGTTTTGGATTGTGAGAAGCTGTTAAAATAATTCCACCATTAGCTTTTTCTAACGGAACAGCAACTTCAACTGTAGGTGTAGTTGATAGTCCTAAATCAATAACATCAATTCCTAAACCTATTAATGTATTTACAACCAAATTATGAATCATTGGTCCCGAAATACGAGCATCACGACCTACAACTACTTTTAGTTTTGTTTCTTTTACAACTGAATCCTGACTGTTTTTTAACCAGGTTCCATAAGCCGAAGCAAATTTTACAGCATCAACCGGAGTAAGATTATCACCTACTTTCCCTCCAATAGTTCCTCTAATTCCTGATATTGATTTTATTAATGTCATTTTTATTCTATTTCTTTTAAAGTATTATTCTGATTTTTTTTGTTTCCAAATATAGCAATTTGAAAATAAAATTTGCATCATAAACATTACAAAGAAAAATACTATTATTTTTATTAGTTTATTTAATAGTTTTTTAGTTTGTCAATTTCTAATAAAGAATATCTTTGCCGATTAAAATAAAAAACAATGTGATTATGACTAAAAAATTACGTATCTATTTTATTACGATATGGTTAACAGGAGTAATTGCTATTGTTGGTTGGACATTTTGGAGTACTGAGTATTTATACAGCCAGCCTACACCTGTTCCTAAAACTTTTAAAGAAGTTCCTAATGGGACATTTATAGCACTCAATGATGATATTAAACAAAAAGTTGGTAAGCCTATATTAATTCATTTTTTTAATCCAGATTGTCCTTGTTCACGATTTAATATGAAACATTTTAAATCTTTAGTAAAAAAATATGATAATCAAATGGATTTTGGAATTGTAGTTTTATGTCAAAAAAGAAAATATACATCTGATGACATAAAAGAGAAGTTCGATTTAGATTTACCTATTACTTTTGACAGCTCTTTAGCAGATAAATGCGGCGTAATTTCTACCCCCCAAGCCGTAATTTTAGATCAAAAACAGCAAATTTATTTTAAAGGAAATTATAACAAAAGTCGCTATTGCACTGATACAAAAAGTGATTATGCAAAAATGGCTATTGATTCTTTATTAAATAAAAACACTAATCCTAAGTTTAACAATCAGGCACATGTTGCCTACGGATGTTCGTTACCATCTTCAAAAATTTGTAAAAAAGAATAATTAATGGAAAATATTACCACTCCGGAAAAAGCTGATCTAGCTTATATAGAAGGATTTGAAGCAGATGTTAAGACGAAATCAGATCAATTTATCAATTATTTTTTAATTGCCTTTTTCGTTATTGGTTTGCTTTTAGCAATGGTATATGACACCTGGAAAGTAGCATTAATAATAAGTTTACCACTATTGTCTGCTTATTATGTTACTAAAACTTTACTTCCTAAATCTAATTTATACCAATACGTCCTGAGTGCTGTATTAGGTATTTTCATGGCACAATTTATTTACCAAATGCACGGAATGTTTGAAATGCATTTCTTTGCATTCATTGGCAGTGCTATATTAATTACTTATCAAAACTGGCGTCTTCAAATCCCTATTGCAATAATTGTAGTACTTCACCATGCTATATTTGGTTATTTACAATATCTGGGGAATGATGATATCTTTTTTTCGCAACTGGATTATATGGATTTGCAAACCTTTTTAATTCACATATTACTGGCAATAGTTATTTTTTTCCTTTGCGGATTATGGGCGCATCATATAAAAGAATATGCTAACAAGCACATACAACAAAATTACACTTTAGGAAAACTGCAAAAAAACGAAGAACAAAATAACCTGTTACGTAAAACAAATCTTGAGCTCGACAAATTTGCATACAGTGTTTCTCATGATCTTAGAGCACCATTACTTTCAATGAAAGGAATCATAGATATTACAGATATGATGACCGATGAAGAAATAACAAAAAAACACATGGTTATGCTTCGTGAAAGTGCTGATAAATTAGATACTTTTATTACTGATATTCATAATTACAGCCGTAATTCCCGTCAGGAAATCAAGCTTCAAATGATTAATTTTGATGAATTATTAAATGGATTAAATCAGCAAATGGCATATATGAACGGTACCAGAGCTGTTGATATTCAAATTTTAACTGAAGGAAATGACGTTTTTATTTCTGATAAATATCGGGTGCAAATGGTTTTAAATAATTTAATTTCTAATGCCATTCGCTACCAAAAAATAGAAAATGAAAATCCGTATGTGAAAATTAAAGTCAAAATAAATTCTAAAGATGCTGAAATTTCGATAGAAGACAACGGTATTGGGATTGAACAGGAAAATTACCATCAAATTTTCGAAATGTTCTATCGCGTTTCAGACCAATCTAAAGGTTCCGGACTAGGCTTGTATATCGTAAAAGAAACTGTCGATGTTCTAAAAGGTTCCATATCATTAACATCTAAAAAAAATGAAGGAACCACTTTTCTGGTAAAATTACCCAACAATAACTAAAATAGATTTTCAAAATTTTATAGTATGTCAAATAATCAATTCAGACCCTACGATCTTGTTTTATCAGTTGATGATAACCAGATAGACCGCTATATTTGCGGAACAATCGTAGAAAAATATAATTTTGCAAAGCGTGTAATTGAATTTGATATGGCTACAAAAGCCCTTGAATATCTTCATGAAAATTTACACATTCCTGAAAATATTCCTCAAATTATTTTTCTGGACATTAATATGCCTATTATGTCGGGGTTTGATTTTTTGGAAGAAATATCAAAGCTTCCGGTCATTATCCAGAATACTTGTTGTATTGTAATGCTAACATCGTCTGTGAATCCAAACGATTTAGATCGTGCCAATAATAATTTTATTGTAAAAGATTACATTAGTAAACCGCTTAATAAAGAAAAACTAGATGAAGTTGAAATTGTATTTAATTCTAATTTCAACAGATAATCATCAAAATAATATTTTAAAAACGGAATACGTTAACATTCCGCTTTTTTGTTTGTAGTTAAAAATTTTAGCCCTATTTTTAAACTATGAACTTTTTAGCCCACATCTATCTTTCCGGAGACAATGATTTTATAAAAATTGGCAATTTTATGGCCGATGGCATTCGCGGAAAACAATTTGAAAATTTTCCTGACGAAATTCAAAAAGGAATTCTGCTACATCGGGCCATTGATACTTTTACAGATGCTCATCCCGTTTTTAGAGACAGTACTAAACGATTACACGAACGTTATCATCATTATGCCGGTGTAATTGTAGATATTTTTTACGATCATTTTCTGGCTAAAAACTGGAACAATTATTCGAATGAAAATCTCGGAGACTATGTTGCTCGTTTTTACCAATCCATGCATACTCATCATGATTTACTTAGCGAAAAAGCCAAAGGAATGCTTCCGTATATGGAAAAACAAAATTGGTTATTGAGTTATCAAACTATTGAAGGAATTCATCAAATTTTGACTCAGATGGATCGCCGTACAAATAATAATTCGAATATGCGTTTTGCTTCAGAAGAATTAAAAGAATATTATCCTCAATTCGAAAAGGAATTCACTATTTTTTTTGAAGCCATTCAGGTTTATTGTTTATCAAAACTAAAAACACTTTAAAATGGCATTTATAAAACAATTAGAAACTGCTTTTCAAGAAAACAGCAATGCGGAAAATGCTTTTGCTATGTCTAAATACATGAAAAACAAATTTCCTTTTTACGGCATAAAAACAACTGAAAGAAGATTGCTTTTTAAAATGATTTGGAAACAAAACCAACAAGAAGTTGCAGAAAATACAAGAGCAATTGTTTTAGAACTTTATAAAAAAGAACAAAGAGAACTACATTATTGCGCTATCGAAATTCTAATAAAGGAACTCAAAGGAAAATATAAAAAGGAGGATATCAAACTTATTGAAAAACTCATTATTACAAATTCCTGGTGGGACAGCGTAGATACCATTTCGAAATATATTTTAGGCGAATATTTATTAGTACATCCATTGGAAATAGAAAATACCATAGAGAATTTTTCAAATTCGGATAATCTGTGGCTCAACCGAAGTGCCATTTTGTTTCAATTAGGCTATAAAAAACAAACCGATTTTGAATTATTAAAAGCACTTTCTATTCAACATCAATCGTCTACAGAATTTTTTATTCAAAAGGCAATTGGATGGGCTTTACGCGAATATGCAAAAACAAATCCGGAAGCCGTGAAAAATTTTGTTTTAGTTAATAACTTAAAGCCTTTAAGCCGAAAAGAAGCCCTTAAAAATTTATCTTTTGCTTAAAATAGTAGTAATTTTGACCCTTTAAAATAGCAAAATGTTCAAAAAATATATTTCTAAGTTAGACACGATTATAGTATGGGCACAATCCATTTTGACTGGGAAACAATTTATTTTTCTATCCAGTGTTTTAGTTGGTATAAGTGCTGCATTTGCTGTAATTGTTTTAAAATCATTCGCCCACTGGGTTTTTCAATTTGCTACTTACATTAATGGAATTCTAAAACTGAGCTTCATCAATAGTATTCTGCCTATAGCAGGACTTTTACTTACCGTTTTTGTAATCAAAAAAGTTTTGGGAGGCACTATTGAAAAAGGAACTTCTCAAATTTTGTATGCTGTTGCTAAAAAAGCCAGTATCATTCCTGAGAAACAAATGTATGCTCATATTATCACCAGTTCCTTAACGGTAGGTTTAGGAGGTTCTGCGGGTTTAGAAAGTCCTATTGTGGTTACAGGAGCGGCTTTTGGTTCTAATTATGCTCAAAAATACAAGCTAAGCTATAAAGACCGAACGTTGCTAATAGGTTGTGGCGTTTCTGCCGGAATTGGAGCTGCGTTTAACGCTCCTATTGCCGGAGTTTTATTTGCTATAGAATTTTTACTGGTTGATGTAAGTATATCAGCTTTCACTCCTATTATGATTTCTGCCGCTACAGGTGCTATTGTATCAGCCATAACCCTAGACGAAACGGTTTTATTAAATTTCAAGCAACAACAGCTTTTTAATTATCATAATATTCCGTTTTACGTGCTGCTTGGGGTTTTAACTGGTTTTATTTCTATTTATTACACCCGAAATTTCCAAAGGACAGAACATTTTTTTCACAGACTTAAATTAACTCCTTACAAAAAAGCACTCTTCGGTGCTTCTATTCTGGCAGTATTAATTTTTATTTTTCCAAAACTTTTTGGGGAAGGATATGAAAGTATCAAAATCTTAGCCGAAAGCCATCCTGAAGAAATTCTTGAAAACACCTTGTTTGAAAGTTTTAAAAATAACCGCTGGGTTTTACTTCTTTTTGTAGCTGCTACTATGATGCTTAAAGTTTTTGCTACTTCAATCACTTTAGGTTCAGGAGGAAACGGAGGAAATTTTGCTCCTTCTCTATTTGTAGGATCTTATGTTGGATTTGTTTTTTCAAAATTCATCAATTTTATTGGACTGTCTCATTTACCGGTAAGTAATTTTACCATGGTAGGAATGGCCGGAATTTTGAGTGGTTTATTTCACGCTCCTTTAACCGCCATTTTCCTTATTGCCGAAATCACAGGCGGTTACAGCCTGATGGTTCCACTTATGATTGTTGCTTCTATTAGTTTTGCGATTTCTAAACGCTTTGAAAAACATTCGATGGATGTTAAAAATCTCGCTCAAAAAGGTCATGTTTTCACCAATAATAAAGACACCAATGTGCTTTCGACATTGAACACCAACTCTATTATCCATACTGATTTTTTAACTCTTTCACCTGAGGAAAATCTTGAAAAATTAGTCGATTTAATTTCACATTCCAGCCAGTCAGTTTTTGCAGTAGTCGATAAGGAACAGCATCTTTTAGGTGTAATTCATTTTAATGATATTCGCGAAATTATTTTCAACAAATACAGAGTAAAGTATACTTTAGTTAAAGATATTATGACCGCTCCATCCGATTTTATCTATCCATTTCATAGCATGGAAGTTGTAATGAATAAATTCGAACAAACTAAAAGAACTTTTCTACCCGTTATCAAAGACGAAAAATACTTTGGTTTTATCTCAAAATCGGAAGCTTTGGAAGCTTACAGAAGCAAATTAAAGTCGATGACGATTGAGTAAAAATTTCATGCAGATTCACAAAGAATAATTCCAAAGGATCTTTTTTTTTCTTTTGACATAAATTCTCTGAGATACTCTGTGTTAACTTTGCGAATCTCTGCGAAACAAATAGTAACTTTGCGAGTATTCGGAATTTGCAAAAAAAATATGTTAGAAAAAGACAATACCATTGAAGTTTTAGGCGCTCGAGTTCATAATCTAAAAAATATAGACATTTCTATTCCAAGAGAGAAACTGGTAGTTATTACAGGTCTTTCGGGTTCAGGGAAATCATCTTTGGCATTTGATACTATTTATGCCGAAGGTCAGCGACGTTATGTCGAAACTTTTTCGGCTTATGCAAGACAGTTCCTTGGCGGATTAGAACGTCCTGATGTAGATAAAATTGACGGATTGTCTCCGGTAATTGCCATCGAACAAAAAACAACTTCTAAAAGTCCACGATCAACCGTGGGAACCATTACTGAAATTTATGATTTCCTGCGTTTGCTTTACGCACGTGGAGCTGATGCGTATAGTTATAATACGGGCGAAAAAATGGTTTCCTATTCGGATGAGCAAATCAAAGATTTGATTATTCAGGATTTCACTAACAAACGTATCAACATTCTGGCTCCGGTTATTCGCGCCCGTAAAGGACATTATGGCGAATTATTCCAGCAAATTACTAAACAAGGCTTCCTGAAAGTCCGCGTTAATGGCGATATTCTAGATATTACTCCGGGAATGAAATTGGATCGTTATAAAACCCATGATATCGAAATTGTCATAGATCGAATTGTAGTCGATGCATCTCCAGATAACGAGAAACGACTGAGCGAAAGTATCAATACTGCGATGCATCACGGTGAAAATGTATTGATGATTCTTGATCAGGATTCGAATGAAGTGCGATATTTCAGTCGAAATTTAATGTGTCCAAGTACCGGAATATCCTATCAAAATCCGGAACCTAATTTGTTTTCTTTCAATTCTCCAAAAGGAGCCTGCGAACATTGTAACGGACTTGGGACTGTCAATGAAATCAATGTTAAAAAGATTATTCCTAATCCAAAATTATCCATAAAAGCTGGCGGATTTTTACCTTTAGGTGAATACAAATCTTCCTGGATTTTTAAACAATTGGAAATAATTGGGCAAAAGTTTGATTTTAAAATTACTGATTCGATAGAAACCATTTCAGAAGAAGCAATGGAAATGATTTTGAATGGCGGAAAAGAAAAATTCACTATCAATTCTAAAGATTTAGGTGTTGCCCGCGATTACAAAATAGATTTTGAAGGAATTGCCAATTTCATCAAAAACCAACACGATGAAAGCGGTTCAACAACTATTAAACGTTGGGCTAAAGATTTCATGGACGAAATAAAATGTCCGGTTTGCGAAGGTTCACGCTTAAAAAAAGAAGCTCTCTTCTTTAAAATAGACGAAAAAAATATTGCCGAATTGTGCGCCATGGACATTTCTGATTTAACGAAATGGTTTCATGACTTAAATTCACATTTATCTGATAAACAAAAACGTATCGCCTCTGAAGTAATCAAAGAAATTAAGGACCGATTAGACTTTTTGATGAATGTAGGTTTAGATTATTTGGCTTTAAGCCGAAGTTCAAAATCACTTTCAGGTGGTGAAGCACAACGTATCCGATTAGCAACGCAAATTGGTTCGCAATTAGTGGGCGTACTTTATATTCTGGACGAACCAAGTATTGGTTTACACCAAAGAGACAATGAAAAATTGATTCGTTCTCTCGAACAGTTACGTGATATAGGAAATTCGGTTATTGTAGTTGAACACGACAAAGACATGATTGAAACTGCCGATTATGTGATTGATATTGGACCAAAAGCAGGGAAATATGGCGGCGAAATTATCAGCATTGGAACTCCATCCGAAACACTGAAATCCAATACCATTACAGCAAATTACCTCAATGGTAAAATGAAGTTTGATATTCCTAAAAAACGTCGTGAAGGAAATGGAAAAACACTTAAACTAACCGGGGCTACAGGAAATAATTTAAAAAATGTTTCTGTCGAATTTCCTTTGGGAAAAATGATTTGCGTTACAGGAGTTTCAGGAAGTGGAAAATCGACTTTGATTAATGAGACACTCTACCCTATTTTGAATGCTCATTATTTTAACGGTGTCAAAAAACCACAGCCTTACAAAAAAATTGAAGGTTTAGAACATATTGATAAAGTTATTGATATTGACCAAAGCCCAATTGGAAGAACACCACGTTCTAATCCAGCAACTTATACCGATGTTTTTTCGGAAATCAGAAACCTGTTTACAATGACTTCGGAGAGTATGATTCGTGGTTATAAAGCAGGACGTTTTAGTTTTAACGTAAAAGGCGGACGCTGTGAAACCTGTCAGGGTTCTGGAGTTCGTACCATAGAAATGAACTTTTTACCTGATGTTTACGTCGAATGCGAAAGTTGTCAGGGAAAACGTTTCAACAGAGAAACTCTGGAAATTCGCTATAAAGGAAAATCTATTTCAGATGTTTTGGATATGACGGTGGATGAAGCCGTTCCTTTTTTCGAAAATATTCCTAAAATTTACCGTAAAGTAAAAACCATTCAGGATGTTGGTTTGGGTTATATCACACTGGGACAACAAAGTACAACGCTTTCTGGTGGCGAAGCACAACGTATAAAATTAGCCGGAGAATTATCTAAAAAAGATACCGGAAATACTTTCTATATCCTTGACGAACCTACAACAGGATTGCATTTTGAAGATATTCGTGTATTAATGGGGGTTATCAATAAATTAGTTGATAAAGGAAATACCATTTTAATTATCGAACACAATCTTGATGTAATTAAACTAGCTGATTACATCATTGACATTGGTCCCGAAGGAGGAAAAGGCGGCGGAACTGTCGTTGCAAAAGGTACTCCCGAGGAAATTATGAACAATAAAAAAAGCTATACAGCTAAGTTCCTGAAGAAAGAATTAACGCAATAACAAACCATTTTATGATTTCTATTCCTAACTTTTTATTAGAAACTAATTCAATTATTTTTAATAAATTAGGAATAGAAATCAAAAGTGTTTCTTTAGAAAAAGAAAGCATAATTTATAATGCATGTCAACTAGTTCTAAATAACAGAAAAGTTCTTTTTAGAACCGCTAAAATCACTCCTACTAAAACTGGTCAGTTTGTGACTTTATGGAAAAGAATCCCTAATGGTTCTATTGCTCCTTTCGAAATAAATGATGATTTTGAATTAGTCATTATACAAACTAAAACTGAAAATCAGTTAGGTTATTTTGTATTCCCAAAAGCCATACTTATCGAAAGAGGTATCTTTTCAACCGATTCAAAAGAAGGTAAACGCGCCTTACGAGTTTATCCTTGCTGGGATCAGACTACCAATAAGCAAGCCCAAAAAACACAGCAATGGCAATTAGATTATTTTATAGAATTTCCTTTCGAAAACGATAAAATCAATTCTTTGTTTTTCTAAAACAGAAAACTTATTCCTCTGAAATAAAAGTAGTTATTTCTAATCTCTTTTTTTAATACATTTGGATTGAGTTATTGTAAAAACACTCTATTTCAAAGCAAACAACCAATTTCAATTAACCAAAACCATTCTAACCATGAACAAAACTATTCTATTCTTATTATTTCTGCTACAAACAAACATTCTTTTAGCACAATTACCTAAAGAAACTCCATTATTTCCTAACGGAATTAAAGATAATCCGATTGTTCACGAGCAAAAAGAAACTTATGGGGATTCAGTTGTAAAACAAGGTTCTTTATCTCAAAAAAATCGTGTCTTTAGCAATATTTCGGAACCAACTTATATGCTTTTTCCGGCTGCAGAAGCAAACAATAAACACATTGCAACGATTATTTTTCCCGGAGGTGGTTTCACCACTAATTGGGTCGATAAAGAAGGGACTGATTTAGCTTTATGGCTTTCGCAACAAGGAATTACTTGTATGGTTGTGAAATATAGAACCAATAAAAAAGATGCAAATGGTAAGTTTATCATCCCGATGGAAAAAGTCTATTTTGAAGAACTTAAAAAGGATGTAAATGCAAGTGTAATCACAATGATAGGATTAGCCGATAAATTAAAATTTGACAAAGACAAAATAGGCGTACTTGGTTTTTCAGCAGGTGGATTTATATCAGAATGGCTGACTTTTACATCTGTTAGCGAAAAAATGCCCTGGAAACCAGCTTTTGTAGGTTTAATTTATGCGGGCGATAAATTAAAATTACTTGAAAGCATAAAAGACAAATCAACTTTACCTCCGTTTTTTATGGCTATTGCCAGAGATGATAAAAAATGGACTTTAAAACGAGCGCTTCCGTTTTTATCTGCTATTGTAGCTGAAGTTGACAAATCAGAATTACATGTTTATTCTAAAGGAGATCATGGTTTTGGATTAGCGTATGACGAAGGACATTCTGTTGGTATGTGGAAAGACAGTTTTTATAACTGGCTTTTAGATATTTACAAAAAGTAAACTCAATCAGAAAATAAATCGTGATGGTTAGTAAATTTGACATTCTTTTTTACTAGCCATTTTATTATTATTTTATGAAAAATATAAACTCATTTTAAGCATTTTGTAAGTAAAAAATCTTATTTTAGTAAAAAAGCTACTTTAAAGTTCCTAAAAAAAGTAATAACAAAACGCCGAAGAATATGAGATTTAAAGATTTTGACAATGACGAAGAAAAAATAATTCAAGATAGCTTAAAACAAAAAACATGGAATGAAATTAGGACCAATGACAGTTGGGCAATTTTCAAAATCATGTCGGAATTTGTGAATGGTTATGAAAACATGGGACGTATTGGTCCTTGTGTTTCTATTTTTGGATCAGCGCGTACAAAACCTGAAGACAAATACTACCAACTTGCCGAAAAAATTGCTTTTAAAATCAGTAAAGCGGGTTATGGTGTTATTACTGGTGGCGGACCCGGAATTATGGAAGCCGGTAATAAAGGAGCACATTTAGGTGGAGGAACTTCGGTAGGTTTGAACATCGAATTGCCTTTCGAGCAACATTTTAATCCTTATATCGACCATGATAAAAACCTGAATTTTGATTACTTTTTTGTTCGAAAAGTAATGTTTGTCAAATACTCACAAGGTTTTGTGGTAATGCCCGGAGGTTTTGGAACTTTAGACGAAATGTTTGAAGCTATCACGTTAATTCAAACTAAAAAAATTGCCCGTTTCCCTATCATACTTGTAGGAAGCAGTTATTGGACAGGGTTAATGGAATGGGTCAAAACTGTTCTTGTAGAACAAGAACAAACTGTGAGTCCAGACGATTTAAAATTAATTAAGATTGTTGATAACGAAGACGAAGTTGTAGAAGTTTTAGATACTTTCTACAAAAAGTATACTTTAAAACCCAATTTTTAGAAAAGCTGTTTTTACAGCTTTTTTTTATGTCAATATCCGTACGATGTAAGACAAAAAAATGTATCTTGTTTTACCTTTTAAAAACCTAAATCACATTGACTACTACTACAAAAATTATATTATCATTAGTTGCTTTTTTAGCTTCGCTATGTAGTAGTATGGCACAGCATCGCAATCAACTTTTGGTTGAAATTGACACAAAAACACATGTGTTGAATATCAAACAGGAAATTGAGTTTTTCAACACAACGACAGATACGATTTCGGAAATTGTTTTAAACGACTGGAACCATGCTTATTCGAGTGTTAAAACACCGTTAGCACTCCGTTTTTCAGATGAATTTTATCGCGGATTTCATTTGGCTAAAGAAGAAGACAGAGGAAAAACTTCTATTGCAAGTATTTACAACAATGAACATTCTCTTATTTTCTGGAAAAGAACTGATGAAAATCCGGATCTTGTTATAGTAACATTGGCTAAGAAATTAGCTCCAGCTGAAAAAATCAATCTTAAGTTAAATTATACCGTAAAGATCCCTAGTAATAAATTTACTAAAGTGGGTTATGATGATTTAGGAAATATAAACCTGGAGGACTGGTTCCTTACTCCTGCCCGTTATGAAAATCACGCATTTGTAAAACAAAGCAACGAAAATCTAGATGATATTGCGAATGCAATTTGTGATTTTGACATTCAAATAAAAGTAGCAAATGGATTTTCGTTAACTACAGATTTAGATGCAACACAAGAAATTAACGAAGACTTTACTTTATATAAATTAACAGGAAAGAATAGAGTTAATTTTAATCTTTATATAGAGCCAAAATCTAATTTCGTTAGCTTTAAAAGTGACAGTTTTGAAGTCGTAACTAATTTAAATGGTGAAAAAGTAACTCCCGAAGATCAGGCAAAAGCGATAGATCGTGTGGTTCGTTTTACAAAAAAATTAATTGGAGATTATCCGTTTAAAAAAATTGTAATATCTCAAACGGATTATGAAAAAAATCCATTTTACGGATTAAACCAATTGCCTTCGATAATAAGACCTTTCTCAGATGAATTCACTTATGAAATAAAATTTTTAAAAACCTATCTGAGTGTTTTTCTTAACAACAGTCTTTTTATAAATAATAGAAACGAAAGCTGGGTTCACAACGGAATTCAGGTGTATATCATGATGAAATATATGGAAGAAAATCATCCTGACACTAAAATGTTAGGTAATGCTTCTTCCTATAAATTACTAAAAAGTTTCCATCTGACTAATTTAGATTTCAACGAACAATACAGTTATTTTTATATGTTAATGGCCCGAAAAAATCTCGATCAGCCGTTAGCAGCACCAAAAAATACTTTAATAAAATTCAACGAACAAATCGCGAGCAAATACAGAGCCGGATTGAGTTTGCGCTTTTTAAACAGTTATCTCGAAAATCAGGAAGTTACTAAAAGTATCAACGAATTTTATACTCAAAATCAAGGCAGACAAATTAGCGCTTTAGATTTTGAAAACAACCTAAAACAACAAACCACAAAAGATATTGACTGGTTTTTTAAAACAATAATCAATTCCAGAGATATCATTGATTATCGATTTTCTAATGTAAGTAAAACCAAAGACAGTATTCAGTTTTCGGTAAAAAGCAGAACTGGAATTCACGTTCCAATTCCGGTTTACGGCATAAACAATGGAGAAATTGTATTTAAAAAATGGATTAAACCTGCTAATGACAGTATTTTTAATTTCGAAAGAAATAATGCCAGTAAAATTGTTCTTAATTATAAAAATGAAGTTCCCGAATACAATTTGAGAAACAACTGGAAGTCCTTAAAATCTTTTTTTCCGAACAACCGCCCTATTAAATTTGCCTTCATGAAGGATCTTGAAGATCCTTATTACAACCAGCTTTTATATCTTCCTACATTAGAATACAATTTGTACGATGGTTTTATTACAGGAATACGCCTTCATAATAAAACAATTTTAGATAAACCTTTTATTTTTGATATCAATCCGGCTTACTCTACAAATACAGGCAGTTTATCAGGTTCCGGTTCATTTACTATCAATGATAATTATCGAAATAGCCGCTTATTTAATGTAAAATATAGTTTTTCAGGTTCTTATTTTCATTATGCTCCTGATGCAGCTTACACAAGATTGAATCCAAATATTCAAATACGCATTAGAGAAAACGATTTTAGAGACAACAGAAAACAACTTATTTACCTACGTCAATTATTTGTTGATCGCGAAAAGAGTAACTTTATTACTGATAATTCGACTGAAAATTATTCTGTTTTTAGTGCTAAATATTTCAACACAAAAACCGAGGTTACCCAACATTTCAATTTGATGACCGATGTGCAATTTGCCGGAAAATTTGGAAAAATTGCTGCTCAGATTGAATATAGAAAACTCTTTGAAAATAACCGTCAGATTAATTTTAGATTCTACACAGGAAGCTTTTTGTATAATAAAACCTCTTCTGATTTTTTTAGTTTTGCCCTGGATCGACCTACTGATTATTTGTTTGATTATGGCTATTATGGACGATCAGAAGACAGCGGTTTTTTCAGCCAGCAGTTAATTATTGCCGAAGGCGGATTTAAATCAAAGCTGAATACGCCTTTTGCAAATCAATGGATTAGCACTGCTAATGGAGGATTTACGCTTTGGAACTGGATTGAAGTTTACGGCGATGCAGGTTTTTTAAAGAACAGAAATCAGGATGCTCATTTTGTTTTCGATAGTGGCATTCGATTCAATTTAGTTACTGATTATTTCGAACTCTATTTCCCGGTTTATTCCTCTAATGGATGGGAAATAAGCCAGAATAGATACAATGAAAAAATTAGATTTATTATCACATTTTCACCTAAAATACTAGTGAATTTATTTAATCGAAAATGGTTCTAAATAAAGAACTTACTTCTTTTGGTTAAAAAATAAACAGTTATTTGTTAAAGAAATTATTTTTATTCAAAAAAAGAATGGTTTTTTTAAATAAAAACATTAATTTATGTCTCGTTTTTATTATAATCAATTATGATAATAAGCAGTTTTTAAGTAAATTTGCACCTTGAATTATAATCTTTCAATTATGATAAAGGAACAAAACAATACTACATTGACATTTGAAGATTTCAAGACTGAAGTATTGAATGATTATAAGATAGCCGTAACAAGCCGGGAATGTAGCCTTTTAGGACGCAGAGAAGTATTATCTGGTAAAGCTAAATTTGGAATTTTTGGAGATGGTAAAGAAGTTCCTCAAATTGCTATGGCAAAATTTTTCAGAAATGGAGATTTTCGCTCAGGTTATTACCGTGATCAAACCTTTATGATGGCTATTGGCGAATTAACTGTTGCCAATTTTTTTGCCGGATTATACGGAAATACAGATATTAAACAGGAACCCATGTCAGCTGGAAGACAAATGGGAGGTCACTTTGTTACTCATAGTTTAAATGATGATGGAAGCTGGAAAGACCTGACAAAGCAAAAAAATTCCAGTTCTGATATTTCACCTACAGCAGCTCAAATGCCTCGTCTTCTAGGTTTAGCTCAGGCTTCTAAAGTATATCGTGAAATTAACAATATCCCTAACCAAAAAAAGTTTTCAAATCAAGGAAACGAAATTGCTTGGGGAACAATTGGAAATGCCAGTACGTCAGAAGGATTATTTTTTGAAACAATCAATGCTGCAGGTGTATTACAAGTTCCAATGTTAATTAGTATCTGGGATGATGAATACGGAATTTCAGTTCACGCCAGACATCAAACTACTAAAGAAAATATTTCTGAAATATTATCTGGTTTTCAACGTGATAAAAACAATGACGGAATCGAAATCATGACTGTAAAAGGTTGGGATTATTCTGATTTAATTACTACTTACGAAAAAGCAGCTGCAATTACAAGAGAAGAACATGTTCCTGTTTTAGTTCATGTTACCGAATTAACACAGCCGCAAGGTCATTCCAGTTCTGGTTCTCACGAAAGATATAAAAGTACCGAACGTCTTAACTGGGAAAGAGAATTTGACTGTTTAAGACAAATGCGTTTGTGGATGATCGCCATAAATATCGCTTCTGCAGAAGAGCTGAATGAACTTGAAGCTAATATCAAAAAAGAAGTTTTAGAAGCTAAAAAAACAGCATGGAATTCTTTTATAGCTCCTATTGTTACTGAAAAAAATGACCTTATTTCGATATTAGAAAAAATTGGTCCTTCTTCTAAAAATAAAGATCACATTTTAAAACTTTCGAATGCTTTAAAAGCGATTAAAGATCCTCTAAAAAAAGAAATTCTTGTTACTGCCCGAAAATCACTACGATTAGTTGTGAATGAAAATGGAGCTGAAGAATTATCACTTTGGATACAAAAATATACCCAAATAAATCAAGCTCGTTTTAGTGATAATCTTTATTCAGAATCGAAGAATAATGTTTTTTCAGTTAAGGAAGTTTTACCTACTTATGCTGAAGATGTAAAAAACGATACTGATGGACGAATGATTATCAGAGATAATTTTGACGCCTTATTTACTAAACATCCTGATGTATTAATTTTTGGGGAAGATTCCGGAAACATTGGTGATGTAAACCAAGGTTTAGAAGGAATGCAGGAAAAATACGGAGAAACCCGTGTTGCCGATGTAGGTATTCGTGAAGCCACAATTATTGGTCAGGGAATTGGTCTTGCTTTAAGAGGATTACGCCCTATTGCCGAAATTCAATATTTGGATTATTTGCTTTATGCGATCCAAATTATGAGTGACGATTTAGCTTCTTTACAATACAGAACAGTAGGGAAACAAAAAGCACCATTAATCATTAGAACCCGCGGACACCGTTTAGAAGGTATCTGGCATTCGGGATCTCCAATGGGAATGATTATTAATGCTATAAGAGGAATTCATGTTTTAGTACCAAGAAACATGACTAAAGCTGCCGGTTTTTACAATACATTATTAGATTGTGACGAACCTGCATTAGTAATTGAATGCTTAAATGGATACCGATTAAAAGAAAAAGCACCATTAAATTTAGGAGAATTCAAAACTCCTATTGGTGTTGTAGAAACTATTAGAACAGGGACTGATATCACTTTAGTTTCTTATGGTTCTACATTACGATTAGTAGAACAGGCTGCAAAAGAATTAGCCGAAACAGGTATTGATTGCGAAATTATTGATATTCAATCATTACTCCCATTAGATGTAAATCATGATATTGTAAAAAGTGTTCAGAAAACAAATCGTTTATTAGTAATTGATGAAGACGTTCCTGGAGGAGCTTCTGCTTATATTTTACAGCAAATTATTGAAAAACAGGATGCTTTTAAATATTTAGACAGCAAACCGCAAACCTTATCTGCTAAGGAACACCGCCCTTCTTATGGAACAGATGGTGATTATTTTTCAAAACCATCAATAGAGGATGTTTACGAAAAAGTATATGCTATACTTTCTGAAGCAAGTCCAACGAAATATCCTAAACTATATTAAAATGACATTCTAAATTCAAGAATGATATTATACAAAAAAAGCTTCGATTTTCATCGAAGCTTTTTTTGTACTTAATTATTTTTTAATCACTAAACGGAAACCTTCTCCGTGAATGTTTAAAATTTCGACATCTTCGTCTAATTTTAAATATTTTCTCAATTTAGCGATGTATACGTCCATACTTCTTGAGGTAAAATAGTTATCATCTCTCCAAATTTTAGTTAAAGCCAATTCTCTTGGCATTAAATCGTTTTCATGAAGAATTAACATTTTTAGCAATTCATTCTCTTTTGGAGATAATTTTACCGGTTCTTCACCTGCAAAACTTAAGAAACGTAATTTAGAATTCAAATGAAATTTACCAATTGTGAATTCGAAAGGAACCTGCTCTGCTTTTACATCAGAAGCTTTTCTTTGAATAATAGCTTTGATTTTCATTAGTAAAACTTCTGAATCAAAAGGTTTATTCAAATAATCATCAGCTCCGGCCTTATATCCTTTTAATACATCTTCCTTCATTGACTTTGCAGTAAGAAAGATAATTGGCACTTCGGCATTTTTTTCTCTTATTTCTTTTGCTAATGTATAACCATCTTTATATGGCATCATAACGTCCAAAATACATAAATCGTAAGAATCTTTTTTAAATTTCTCAAACCCTTCCATTCCATTTTTTGCTAAGGTAACATCAAAGTCGTTTAGCATTAAATAATCTTTAAGAACAGCTCCAAAATTTAAGTCGTCTTCTACTAAGAGAATTTTTTTATTTATATTTTCCATATACTAATTTATTAGAGGTAATTTTATAATGAAGGTACTTCCTTTTCCTTTTTCGCTTTCAACATAAACTTGACCGTTATGATCTTCAACAATTCGCTTTACATAAGCCAGACCCAAACCATGTCCTTTTACATTATGTAAGTCTCCGGTGTGCTCTCGATAAAATTTCTCAAAAACTCTTTTTTGAGCCACTTTACTCATTCCTAATCCCTGATCTTTTACTTTTATAAGAATCATATCTTTAATGTTCTCAGTATAAATATCAATCTTAGGCGCTTCTGGCGAATATTTAATTGCATTTTCTAAAATGTTTACAATAACATTTGTAAAATGCACTTCGTTGATTAAAACAGTAGTTCTTGCTGCATCAAAATGATTGTTGATTTCTCCTCCTCTATCCTGCAAAATTAAATTCACATGTTCGATAGCATCATAAATCACTTCTTCAACGTTGCTTGAACCTTTTTCTATGTCTAATTCTTTTTTCTCTAGTTTAGAAATTCGCAATACATTTTCTACCTGAGCATGCATTCGCTTGTTTTCGTCACGAATCATCTGCAAATACCTGAAAACCTTTTCTTTATCTTCGATAATCTTAGGGTTTTTTATGGCGTCCAACGCTAAATTTATTGTTGCAATAGGCGTTTTAAACTCATGCGTCATATTATTAATAAAATCAGTCTTAATCTCCGAAATTTGACGCTGACGAATTAACTGACTTAATGCACTTGTGTAAGCAATTACAATAATCAACGTAAATACTATCGATAAGATTGTAATACTTATTAATTCTGAGAAAAGAAATCTCTTCTTGTTCGGAAAATCAACTGACAATCTATATTTTTCATTTCCTTCATTATCAGCAAGAATTGGGACCGAATATGTTGATTCCTTATCGAAATTATAATTATCTGATTTTACTTTTGTATCAGTTCCATTATTTTGAATTGCAAACTCAAATTTTGTTTTAACACCATGCTCTTCTAATTCTTTCTTCAAAAGGCTTCGCAATTTTTCTTTCGAAATCCTTTCTTCTATAGATAATGTCGATGCATAATCCTTGTATGAAATTTGCAATTGAAATTTATTCAAAGCATCAAGAGTTCCTTCCTTCTTAAAAGATTGATCTGGTATTAAACTCTTGTTTAATGTTGAATTATCTATAGCATTGTTATTATTATATACTTCAGTTTGTCTTTTAGAACTAAAGCTTCTAAATCCATCTGAATTAAATTTTTTATCCAATAACGATCCGTTAAAATCGTATTTTTCAGAGCTAATACTATTTTTATAAATTATGGTTTTATTTGTTTTTGTATTTCTTTGAACAAATAAAATTTCTAACAAATCTTCTTTTTGAGGAAGTTTCCCCGTACTGTCTTTTATCTGATTTATTTTTTCATAAAAACTGTACTCTTCTTGTTTTTCTAATTTTTCAGCAACATTATCAATTACCTGAGTAACATGATATTTAAATTGTTCATCATTATTATTAAATGAAGTATTGAACCAATACACCTGAACGAGTATAATCCCTATTAAGGATAAACTCATCAATAAAACAAGAAATCTAAAAAACAATTTATTCATCAAAACAAAATTAACATTTTAACATTATAGTTGATAATGTATTAACCAAACATTAACACCTACTATCCTTATTGATTTATCGATAAAATTTTAAGAATTTCGTCGATTTTTTGCTTAGCCAAACCAATTTCGATATTTTCAATAACAAAATCACTTTTTGCAACACGCTGTTCATCTGTCCATTGTGAATTGATTCTGTTTAACACTTGTTCCCTGCTAGTATTGTCCCTTTGTAAAACCCTGGCAATTCTAGTTTCTAAAGGCGCGGTTACAGTCATAATTACATCAAAGTTTTTATAATTACCACTTTCAAATAAAATTGCCGATTCATAAACAACATAATCAGCATCACGATGTTTATTTAACCAATCCTTAAAATCTTCTTTGACCGCCGGGTGCACAATGCTATTAAGAATTTTAAGCTGCTCAGGATCTTTAAAAACTATTTCGGCTAATTTGGCTCTGTTTAATTGATTTTCTTCAATAATACCATCTCCAAATTTCTCCCGAATAGCATCGATAATTTCAGGTTTTTGCATGACTTTTTTACCCGCATCATCAGCAATATAAACAGGAATTTTTAATGAGGCTAAATAATTAGCAATGGTAGTTTTACCGCTTCCTATTCCGCCAGTCAATCCTATAATTTTAGCCATATTTACACTTTAAAAAATAAGTACGGAAAAGCTTCCTGCGGCTTTTGTTTCAAAATAATCACTTTAATATACGATTCTAAAAAGCCCAAACCATAACCTAAAAACTGTTTCCAAACCGCTGTTACCGAAAGATAACCTATTTTTATACTTTTATTTTGGTAACTGGAAACCACAAAAATCACAAAAAAGTAAACACAGTACAATTTAGCTAAAAAATCATACGTAAAAATCAACAGAGCAACTGAAAGCGCTAACCCAATAACAAAAAACGTTGGAAAAAAGAAGGTTAGCTTATTGTATTTAGGATACCAGCTATTCAAAATAGGTCGTGCTTTACCAAATTTATTTACCTGAATTGAAAATTTATCCCAGTCAATTCTTCTTTTATGATACACATAGGCTTTAGAAAAAAGTCTGGTTTCAAAACCTAAATTCCATAATCGAATGGACAAATCAGGATCTTCCCCCGGATGAATATTCCCAAATCCTTTTGAAGCTTCAAAAGCTTTTCGGGAAATTCCCATATTAAAGCTTCTGGGCTGGAATTTATCTATTTTTTCCGAACCACCTCTAATTCCGCCAGTAGTTAAGAAAGAAGTCATAGCAAAATTGATTGCTTTTTGAATATTCGAAAAACTATCTAAAGCTTTATCAGGACCACCAAAACAGTCTACATAATTCTCCTTTAAAGCCTTATCTACTTCCGATAAATATTGAGTTGGAATAATACAATCAGAATCAAAAATGATAAAATAGTCACCTTTTGCCACTTTCATTCCATAATTTCGGGAATCACCAGGACCTGAATTTTCTTTGTAATAATAAGAAATTGATAATCTGTTTTTATACTGATTGACAACATCTTCGCATTTAATTGCAGAACCATCTTCTACAATTACAATTTCAAAATCTTCTTTATAATCTAATTTTGATAAACTCTCTAAAAGTTCATCAACTTCGTCCGGACGATTATAAACGGGAATAATCAAAGAAAAATACATATTCTTAAAAGCGGTATTAATTATACAATATAAATGTAATATTTTAACAAAGATAACCTTTAAACAATAATGCGCCTTAATTTTAAATGCTTTTATACATTTAAATTAAGACGCATTACAATAAAATTATTCTTTTTTTTTCGAAATAAAATTAAGAGATACTTTCTACCTGAACCATTTCGTCAGCTTCAGCATTATAATCAACTCCTGCTAAATCAAAACCGAATAAATTGTAGAAATCTTTTCTGTATCCTTCTAAATCTCCTATTTCAGCTAAATTTTCAGTAGTAGCCTGCTCCCATAATTGAGCAACCTGAGCCTGAACATCATCACGCATTTCCCAGTCATCAATACGGATTCTTCCTTTTTCATCCACAGGAACTTCTCCTCCTGTAAACAATCTTTGTTGGTATAAACGTTGGATTTGCTCAATACAACCTTCGTGAATTCCTTCAGCTTTCATTATTTTGTACAATAAAGAAATATACAATGGAATTACCGGAATTGCAGAACTTGCCTGAGTAACTAAAGCCTTATTTACTGAAACATAAGCTTTTCCGTTAATATCAGCTAAACTGTCTGAAATTTCGAAAGCAGTAGCTTCCAAATGATCTTTTGCACGACCAATAGTTCCTTTTCTATAAACCGCTTCAGTAACTGATGGCCCTATATAAGAATAAGCAACTGTATTTGCTCCCGGAGCCAATAAATTCTCAGCTTTTAAAGCATCAATCCACATAGCCCAGTCTTCACCACCCATTACAGCAATTGTATTTTCGATATCGTCACCAGAACATGGCTCAATAGAAACTTCAGAAACTTTTCCTGTGTGGAAATCCACAGTTTTATTTGTAAAAGTATTTCCGATAGGTTTTAAAACAGAACGGTGTGTAACACCTGTATTAGGATTTGTACGAACAGGAGAAGCCAAACTATAGATTACTAAATCAACCTGACCTAAATCGGCTTTAATTAAATCCAGAGTTTCTCTTTTTACTTCATTCGAAAAAGCATCTCCATTGATACTTTTTGCATACAAACCTGCTTTATGCGCTTCTTTTTCAAAAGCTGCAGAATTGTACCAACCCGGTGAAGCTGTTTTTCCAGCCAATGGTGGTTTTTCAAAAAATACTCCAATTGTTGCTGCATCAGAACCAAAAGCACTTGAAATTCTTGAAGCCAAACCAAAACCTGTAGAAGCACCGATTACCAATACTTTTTTAGCACCATCAATAGCTCCTTTTGATTTAACATACTCAATTTGATTTTTAACACTTTGCTCACATCCAGCCGGGTGTGCTGTCAAGCAAATAAATCCTCTCATTCTAGGTTCAATGATCATAATATATCTTTTATATTTCTTACTTTATTTTTTATTATTAACAACAACTTTATCAAGAAAAAGCCATTATTTTGGATGGCAAATATAGCTGATTTTTTTAGTTCAACAAGGCTTTTGCATGATTTAGAGCCGAATCAGAAACAATAGTTCCTGATAACATTTGGGCTATTTCTACAACACGTTCTTCATCAGATAACAACTTTAATTCTGATTGCGTATCATCAGCAACTGTTGATTTAAATACTTTAAAATGAGCATCTCCTTTAGCAGCAATTTGTGGTAAATGTGTAATAGCAAATATTTGCATGGTCTTACTCATTTCCTTCATAATTTCTCCCATTTTGATAGCAATTTCTCCCGAAACTCCTGTATCAATCTCATCAAAAATCAAAGTTGGTAATTTTGAATATTGTGCCAAAATAGCTTTTACAGCCAGCATAATTCGGGACATTTCTCCTCCTGAAGCTACTTTTTTAAGCAATCCAAAATCAGTTCCTTTATTAGCCGAAAACAAAAACTGTAATTCATCTTTTCCATTAGCAAAATAACTTTCGCCTTGAGTAACTTCGATATTAAAACGCGTATTTGGCATTCCCAAAGTCGCTAATATAGCTATCATTTTTTCAGACAAAACAGGAATTGACTGAATTCTGTTATCATGAATTGTAGTTGCTAAAACATCTAATTCTGCTACTTTTTCCTGAATTCTCACATTCAAAATAGCAATTTCTTCTTCAATATTTCCTAATTCGACAACCTCGTTTTCAAGTTTAGCCTGAATTGCCAGCAAATCATCCACAGTGCTAACCTGATGCTTTTTTTGCAAATTATAAATCAGCTGTAACTTTTGACTAATTTGCTCTAACTGTTCTGGGTCATGCGTTATTTTTTCGGCATGACGATTCATTTCTGCTGAAATATCATCAAATTCAATAGCTAAACTATTAATTCGTTCCAGCAACTCATTGTATTCTGTAGCAAAAGGAGCAATTTTTTGTATGGCAGTTTTAATTTCTTTTAAATTATTTAAAACACCAAATTGCTCTTCATTGGCAATAGCCAAAGATTTATCAATAGCTTCTTTGATAATTTCAACATTATTCAATTGCTCAAAAACACTTTCTAACTCCTCCTGCTCTCCTTGTTTTAATTGTGCAGTGAGTAGTTCGTTCAATAAAAAAGTATGGTATTCCTGTTCTTTATTAGATTCGCTTTGTTTTTTTATAAGCGAATTTAACTGTGCTTTATCTGATTTATAACTTTTAAGAAGTGACTGATAATTAAGAATAATTTCGGAATTTACAGCAATCGCATCAATAATATCAAACTGTACATTTTCATCTGTAAGTTCTCTGGTTTGCTGCTGCGAATGAATATCAATCAAAAACTCTCCTAAATCCTGTAATTCCTGCAAATTTACCGGACTATCATTAATAAAAGCACGTGATTTTCCCGACGGAAGAATTTCTCTTCTAATGATAGTATCTTCTTCATAATCTAAATCATTGGCTTCAAAAAAAGCCTTTAAATTGTATTTGGAAATATCAAACTGGGCTTCGATAATACATTTTTCTTCTTTATTTTTAAGCGAAGTTAAATCGGCACGTTTTCCTAAAACCAGTCCTAAAGCTCCTAAAATAATTGATTTTCCCGCACCGGTTTCTCCTGTAATAATCGAAAATCCTTTAGAAAAATCAATTGTCAGTTTTTCTATTAAAGCATAGTTTTTTATAGATAGTGCCGTAATCATTAATCGTATTATTTATGTAGTTTGTGAGAAGTCAATTTTAGAAATCAAAGATAACTAATATTTCAACATTGCCCATTTTCCTGAATTGATAGGCGAAATTTTATTTAGATTTTCTACTAAATCTGTGATTGTTATACTTGGTCCTCCAGAGAATATAGATGTAACTTCATCTGATTTTGCATCAAAAAACACGCGTGTTAAATACGCATTTGGTTTTGAATTGTATAATTTGTTTAAAGAAATTAAAGACGTTTTTATTTTTTCTTTTGCTGCTTTTGAATTTTCAGTCATTAAATCCAAACCCTGATGATAATCAAAAACTGTTTTTCTAATTTCAGTATACGTTGGCGACAACATATCGTTAATTAAAAAAAAGCGATTCTGGTTTCCGTCAAGCTGGCTCCAGCCTTTATTGTTACTTTGTTGCGCTACTGTTCCAATCATTTGCGCAATTTGAAAATTAGCATCACCTGATTTGAATTCGAATGTATCTTTATCCATTCCAATAATCATGTAAGTGTAAAAGGAAATAACAGAAATTAAATTAGACTGAAACGAATTGACATTAAAAACTAAATTTTCAAACTCTGTATAGGTAAAACTAAAATCCTTGTCGTTAATATTCAAAACAGGTGTTTCGTAAGATGAATTAAAAACAGGACGCGATGATTGCACTTGTATGGTAGCTGTAAATTGATCTGAACTATGTGACATCAAAGTAATATACATCGAACAGTTAATTTTTTCCTGTTGCTTGTAAGTTTGTTCCGTCCAGTCGGTTCTGTTTACAAATTCATTCAAAGAGGTTTCTAATGTTTTATAAATCTGCTGATTAGGATTACCCATTTTTTGAGCATTTACCGTAACGGTACAATTCAGTTGCTGCGCCTGAACAAAACCAAAGCTTAAAAACAAAAAGAAAACAACTATTTTATTCATAAAAATGTGCTATTACTTTATTTAAAATATCATCGGCAACCGCTTCCTTAGATTTTAATTCCATCGGCTCGATTGTAAAATCTTTATTGATAAAAGTAACTTTGTTGGTTGTTTTTTGAAAACCGGCACCTTCATCCTGTAAAGAATTTAAAACAATCAAATCTAAGTTTTTTTTCTGAATTTTAGCCTTAGCATTTTCAATTTCGTTCTCAGTTTCTAAAGCAAAACCAATTAAAAATTGTTGTTTTTTTGCTGCTCCTAACGAAAACAGAATATCTTTTGTTTTTTCTAATTCGATAACAAACTGATCATCTGATTTTTTTATTTTTTGTTCAGCAACATTTTTAGGTTTATAATCGGCAACGGCAGCTGCTGCAACTACAACATCCATATCAGCATAATATTGATGACAGACATCATACATTTCCTGTGCCGAAATAACTTTGACAAGTTGTATTAAAGAATGATTAGCAACGCAATGCGTAGGTCCTGAAACCAAAATTACCGAAGCTCCTAAATTAGCCGCGCTATGAGCGATATCAAACCCCATTTTCCCTGAAGAATGATTCCCCACAAAACGCACCGGATCGATAGCTTCATAAGTTGGACCAGCTGTAATTAAGATTTTTTTGCCTTTTAAAGGTAATTTACTTTCTAAATCGGCTTCCAGAAAAGCAATAATATTTTCAGGTTCAGCCATTCTTCCTTCACCAGACAAACCGCTGGCTAATTCTCCGCTTTCGGCAGGAATAATAATATTTCCAAATTGTTCTAAAGAAGTAAAACTAGCAATTGTAGAAGGATGCTTGTACATATCTAAATCCATTGCAGGTGCAAAATAAACAGGGCATTTTGCTGATAAATAAGTTGCAATAAGCAAATTATCGCAACTACCATTTGCCATTTTAGACAAGGTATTTGCAGTTGCCGGCGCAACAATCATTAAATCAGCCCAAAGACCTAATTCTACGTGATTATTCCATTTTTCATCTTCTTCGTCCTGATTGAAGAATGTTGAATAAACCGGATTTTTAGATAAGGTAGATAATGTAAGTGGGGTTACAAAATCCTTAGAAGCAGGTGTCATTATCACTTGGACATGTGCACCTGCTTTTATAAAAAGTCGTACTAAAGACGCTGTTTTATAGGCGGCAATTCCGCCAGAAACACCTAGCAAAATCTTTTTCCCGCTTAAAACTGACATAGTATCTTATTTGTTTGATTCTCTGTGATAGATTTTACCGTCTAACCATTCCTGAACTGCTAATGCATGTGGTTTTGGTAATTTTTCATAGAATTTAGAAACCTCGATTTGTTCTTTGTTTTCGAAAACTTCTTCAAGACTATCATTATATGTAGCAAACTCTTCTAATTTTTCAGTCAATTCTTTTTTGATTTCAGAATTGATTTGGTTTGCTCTTTTAGCCATAATGGTAATTGCTTCATACACATTTCCAGTAGGTTGTTCAATAAGCGTTTTATTATACGTTATTGTATTTACTGGAGCATTCGTCTTTTTTAAATCCATGACTTTTTTATTTAGTATATTTTTGTAATTCTTGTTCAACACGAGCATACATCTCGTCTACTTTTTCTTTATATTTTGTATCTGATTTGAATTTAATCAAATTTTGATACGAAGTTTTAGCTACATTCAAACGATCCTGCATTTTATCAGGAACACTGTTAATCCCTAATTTATAAGCTGAATCAAATTTATAAAACAAGGCATCTTCCTTGAATTTAGTTCCCGGATAATCAATTATAAAATTATCAAAAGCTACTATCGCTGATTTGAAATCAGAGATTGTATTGTAACTTTTAGCATTTTCGAATACTTTTAATTCAATTTTTTCAGATAATGACTTCGTTAAACTATTTGCTTCCGCTAAATAATCAGAATTTGGAAATCTATCAATAAAAGCCTGCAATTTTTCAATTGCTTTATAAGTATCTGCCTGATCCAAACTGTATGTTGGCGACAAAATAGCATAACTTTTAGCTCCTAAAAATGAAGCTTCCTGAATTTTCACACTTCTTGGATATCCAGATACAAAACTTTCAAATTGATACGCTGCTAAATAATATTGTTTTGTTTTATAATATGACTGTGCATACATGTAAAACAATTTTTCTGCCTGTGGTTTTCCTCTGAATTCCGGAGCTATTTGTTCAAAAAGACGAAGTGCCTTAGAATATTTAGCCTGTGCATACAAAGTATCTGCCATAGCAAATTTTACCGAAACATCTTCACTTTTCAATGCTTTTTGATATTCATTACATGAACTAAAAAGAACAACTAGAAGCAATAAGGATACAATTTTTTTCATTTTTTGTTTATTTTTCTAAATACAGACTAACAGCAGCCTATAAAAAATCATACCGAAGTTTCGGTGGCAAATTTAGTTATTAATTTAGCGACTACAAAATATTTCTTAGCTTAAAAAAATACTTGCAAAAAGCCTCTATTTATCTATTTTTTGTACAAATTCGTGGATTCTGTTTTGCAAATCTTCATCAACACTTACTAATGGTAAACGTACCGTATTATCTGCAATTCCTAAAACCTGAAATACATGTTTAATTCCCGCTGGATTTCCTTGTTCGAAAATCATATCGATACAATCTGACAATAAATATTGTGATTTGAAAGCTTCATCAACTTTACGGTTCAATCCTAAACGAATCATTTCTGAAAATTCTTTTGGAAACCCCTGAGCAATAACAGAAATCACTCCAGAACCTCCAGCTAATACTGTTGCTAGCGCCGTCATATCATCACCAGAAATCACATGAAAATCTTTTGGTTTGTCTTTCAATAATTGCATTGCCTGAACAATATCGCCTGCTGCTTCTTTAATTGCAACAATATTTTCGAAATCATTAGCTAAACGCAACACTGTTTTAGGCAACATATTACTAGATGTTCTGCCTGGAACATTATACACAATTACTGGCACTGGAGAAGCCTCGGCAATTGCTTTAAAATGCTGATAAATTCCTTCTTGTGATGGTTTATTATAATAAGGAGAAACGGAAAGAATGGCAGCATAAGGAGACATATCTCTTGATTTCAACTCCTCTACCACTTTCAAAGTGTTATTACCACCTACACCTAACACTAATGGCAAGCGACCATTATTAGCCTCAATAACCGTTTGAATAACTACTTCTTTTTCGTCACTGGTAAGCGTTGCATTTTCTGCAGTTGTCCCTAAAATAACCAGATATTCCACTCCACCATCCACAGAAAAATTTACAATTCTTTTTAATGCTTCAGTGTCAATTGAAAAATCTTCTTTGAAAGGAGTCACTAGAGCAACACCAGTTCCTATTAATGATTGCATGTTTTTAGTTTATATTTTGTTTAATATTTTTAAATATTTAAATAATTCTTCAACAAATACCGCATGGTTTTCTAAACCAGTAGTAATTATCAAATTATTTAAGCGTTTGTTTATTGTTGAAAAACCAACCTTAAACTTTGCCTTAGACTCATTAGTAACTGTAAGCAAAATTGCTTTTTCTATATCATAATAGTTTACCAATAAATTGAAATCTTTAGCAATAAAATTATTTACTTCTTCATTTGTAATTTGAGCTTTCCAGTTCAAATGACCCGACTCTAATTTTATCACTTTTAGTCCAGAATCTAAGCTTGATTTGCTCTTATAAATTAACAACTCAATGTCTTCTTTTGCAATTCCATTTGCTATAAACTCATTAATTAATAACTGAGTAGCAGCAAAATGACTTTCGTCTACAACAATCCCAATTGTTTTTACAATACCATCTAACGAACCACTCTTTACATTAAGTAAGCTGTTTTTTAGCATTTTCTTTACCCAAAATCCTTTTAAGTAATTTAAAAACATAAGTTATCCTTATAAACAAACAAAATTAATTAATTAAGTCACACTAAAGCTGGCAAATCTAAAAAAGTATAACGATGATTTGAAACTTTTTGTTAAATTCTTAACACTTATTTTTAAGCAAAAATTATAGAAGCAAATAAACAAAACTTAATTTGGATTTAACATAGCCATAAAATCAATTTCAGAAATAATAGGAATATTCAATTTACTTGCTTTTTCAAGTTTAGCTGGTCCCATATTATCACCGGCAACTACATAATCTGTTTTAGCCGATATCGAACTTCCTACTTTTCCACCATTATCTTCAATTGCTTTTTTTAATTCATCACGTGAAAATTGTGTAAAAACACCAGAAACTACAAAAGTTTTTCCTGACAATATTGTTGTCGCATTCAGGTTTACTTTTTCAATAACTTCAAATTGAACTCCATATTGCTTTAATCGTTCAATAATAATTCTATTTTCGGCATTTTCGAAAAAATCAATTACACTTTTGGCAATTCGTTCTCCAATTTCATCCACTAAAACCAAATCCATCAAACTAGCCTGACTCAAAGCATCAATATTTTTATAATGCTTCGCCAATTTTTTAGCCACAGTTTCTCCAACAAATCGGATTCCAAGTGCAAACAATACACTTTCGAAAGGAATCTTTTTCGAATTTCCAACACCATTAACCAAATTCTCCGCTGATTTTTGCGCCATTCGTTCTAAAGGCAAGATATCTTCAACTTTCAGTTCATACAAATCAGCATAATTATGAACTAATCCGTTATTATAAAGTAAAGCTACGGTTTCTCCGCCTAAACCTTCAATATCCATTGCTTTACGCGAAATATAATGCTGAATTCTTCCAATAATCTGCGGAGGACAGCCATAAAAATTAGGACAATAATGATTGGCTTCGCCTTCATTTCGAATCAATTCCGTTTGACATTCAGGACAATGCGTAATATATTCCGTTGGGACAGAATTTTCAGGACGTTTTGTTAAATCAACCGCAATAATCTTAGGAATAATTTCGCCGCCTTTCTCAACAAAAACAGTATCTCCAACACGAATATCTAATTTTTTAATCTGATCAGCATTATGTAATGAAGCACGTTTTACAATCGTTCCCGCCAGCTGAACTGCTTTTAAATTAGCCACCGGAGTTATAGAACCAGTTCTTCCTACCTGATAAGTAATAGATTCTAACTCAGTAGCAACCTGCTCCGACTTGAACTTATAGGCCATTGCCCAACGTGGTGATTTAGCCGTATATCCTAACTCTTCTTGGTAATGTAAATTATTCACTTTTACCACAACACCATCGGTTTCATAAGGTAAATCATGACGATGTGTATCCCAAAAATCTATGAAATCAAAAACCTCTTGTAAATTATTAGCAACTTTTGCCTCATTTGGCACTTTAAAACCCCAATTTCTGGCAGCAATTAAACCATCAAATTGAGAGGTAAAAGGTAATTTTTCTCCAGTAACAAAATACAGTAAGCATTCTAAAGGTCGTTTAGCAACAAGAGCACTATCCTGTAATTTCAAACTTCCCGAAGCCGTATTTCTAGGATTAGAATAAGGCGTTTCTCCTATTTCAATCAATTCCTGATTCATTTTTTCGAAACCGGCAAACGGCAAAATGATTTCTCCACGAATATCAAATTTTTCAGGATAATTATCTCCTTTCAAATGTAGAGGAATAGAACGAATTGTTTTAACATTAGTAGTCACATCATCTCCCTGAAAACCATCACCACGAGTGACCGCGCGAACTAATTTTCCTTTTTCATAGGTAATACTAATTGATGCTCCATCATATTTTAATTCGCAGGTATATTGCAAATCAACATTACCTAAAACTTTTTGAATACGATTTTCCCAATCCAGCAAATCTTCTTTAGAATAAGAATTATCTAAAGAATACATACGATGTGTATGCGCTACTGTTTGAAAATTTTTAGTAACCGCTCCACCTACTCTTTGTGTTGGAGAGTTAGCGTCAAAAAATTCCGGATTAGCATTTTCTAAATCCTGAAGCTGTTTTAATTTCACATCAAACTCATAATCAGATATGGTAGCATTATCCAACACATAGTAATTATAATTATGAAGATTGAGTTCTTCTCTTAAATTTTGAATCGTATTTAGAACATCCATATATAAAAAATTGGTCATTTTAGTTTCTGTAAACAGCCTACTAAAATAACCAATTAAAAAGAAATATCATTAAAAATTACGATGCTATAATCGAATTTATTTGTTTAAATAATTGCCCGTCGCTTAAAAAAGCACCTTGCTGAATCAACTGAAAAACAGAGGTATTTTTTTCTTCGGTAAATACCTTTTTTCCGGTTTTCATTTCGATAGTATCTGTAAACATATTATCACTCAACCATTGTAATCCTTCTTTAGTCAAAAAATCAACATCAGCTACTAATGATTTCAAAACAATCGATTCTACATGAGCATCAAATACCTGAAAAAGGAAAATATGATTTTTTGAAAAATGTTCTAAATATTCAGCCTTAGACAAAACACCTTCCCAGATCAAATCAGAAAAAACATCTAATTCCTGTTCGGCAACTTCCGGTTTTTCTACTTTAATTTTATCCCATTCTGCTTTATCAATAGATTGCGTTGCCAGAAAGTTAGTAAATTCCGGATGCAATTCTTCAAACTGTTCTTTTGTTAATCTTGTATATTTCATTACACTGAATTTATTTAAGATGTACCTAATTAAAAAAGAATCTGAACTAAATTCAGATTAAAAAAAAAATCCCGATTTTCATCGGGATTCTAAAATTTATAGTTTTTTGAAATTATGCTTTTTCAGCAACGATTTCGTATGGTAAATCAACTATAACATCTCTGTGCAATCTTACAGTAGCTGAATATTTTCCAGTACGTTTAACGATTCCAGAAGTGATAAATTTTCTATCGATTGATTGACCCGCTTTTTCTAAAGCTTCAACGATATCAATATTTGTGATTGAACCAAATAATTTTTCACCACCTGCTTTTGCAGAGATTTTAATTTCAAGACCTTTTAAAGTTTCTGCTAATGCTTTTGCATCTGCAACAACTTTAGCCTCTTTGTGCGCTCTTTGCTTTAAGTTTTCAGCTAATACTTTCTTTGCAGAAGAAGTAGCTAATTGAGCAAATCCTTGTGGGATTAAGTAATTACGACCGTATCCGTTTTTTACAGTTACTACATCGTCTTTAAAACCTAAATTTTGAACGTCTTTTTTTAAAATCAATTCCATGTTGTTGTCCTTTTGTTATAGAAGTTAGGTTCTGTTTTAGCAGAAACCAGCGACTAGAGTTTTTTTAATTATTTTAATAAATCGGCCACGTATGGCATTAAAGCTAAGTGACGAGCTCTTTTTACAGCTACAGACACTTTTCTTTGGTATTTCAATGAAGTACCTGTTAAACGACGAGGAAGAATTTTTCCTTGCTCGTTAACAAATTTCAATAAGAAATCAGCATCTTTATAATCGATGTATTTGATCCCTGATTTTTTGAAACGACAATACTTTTTAGTTTTGTTAGTTTCGATATTTAAAGGAGTAAGATATCTGATATCTCCGTCTTTTTTTCCTGAAGCAGATTGTTGTAATGTTGCCATGATAATTAAGCTTTTTGAGATTTAAGTTTTGCTCTTCTTCTTTCAGCCCAAGAGATAGCATGTTTGTCAAGACTTACAGTTAAGAAACGCATAACTCTTTCGTCACGTCTGAATTCAGTTTCAAAAGCAAGTAAAACTTCTCCTGATACTTTAAATTCGAACAAGTGGTAAAAACCAGATTTTTTGTTTTGGATTTCGTAAGCCATTTTTTTAAGACCCCAGTCTTCTTTAGCTACGATCTCTGCTCCTCTACTAGTAAGAAAATCTTCAAATTTGCTTACTGTTTCCTTTACCTGAACGTCAGATAAAACGGGATTTAAAATGAAAACAGTTTCATAATGATTCATAAACAATAATATTTATTTGTTAAATTGGCTGCAAAAGTAATCTTTTTATCCGAATAAAAAAACAAAAACAAACTTTATTCGTTGTAATACTAAAAAAACCGATAAACATTAGGGTTTATAAATAATTTACAATACTTTTACTTAGCCAAATCTTAAAATTCCAAAATTATGAAACTTAATTGTGTCGTAGTAGATGATAGTTCGATACAACGAATGATCATCGCAAAGTTAGTAAATAATCACCCTAATCTACATTTAATAGGTGATTTTTCCAATGCAATTGAAGCAAAAAGTTGCATGTCTGTCAATACCGTAGATTTAATATTCCTTGATATTGAAATGCCAGTGATTAGCGGTTTTGACTTCCTTGACGGATTAAAGACAAAACCTCAAATTATATTCATTACTTCTAAAGCCGAATATGCCTTAAAAGCTTTTGATTATGATGCCACTGATTATCTGCAAAAACCTATAGCTGTAGATCGTTTTAGTGCATCAGTAAAAAGAGCTATTGATTTACATTTATTAAGACAAGACACCAAAGAAGAAGAAGGAGAACACATTTTTATCAAAAGTAATTTGAAAAAATTAAAAGTGTATACTTCAAAAATCAAATGGATTGAAGCCTTTGGAGACTATGTAAGAGTAGTGACTGAAGACGACAGCAATCTGGTACTTTCTACAATGAAATCTTTTGAAAACGATTTATCGAAAAAGAAATTTGTACGTGTACACAAGTCCTATATTATTAATATAGATAAGGTAGAACGTTTCAATAGCAAATTTGCTGAAATTGGTACTACTAAAATCCCTTTGAGCAGAAACAAAAAAGAAGACTTAATCAAAGCCTTATCTTACGCTTAACAATTAATAAAAATCGACATTTAGAGCAACTTTTATCGTTCTATACTGCACCACATTATCAAAACTATTCAATATTTTTTGGATAGTTTTTTTTGTACCCATAATAGACACATTTTGCGGATTCTTAATCATTATAGTTCTAATGTACTCATTTCTGATTCTGTTAATCGCAGGCTCTTCCGGACCAAGAACCGGAACACCTAAATGCTGACTCAAAACCTGATACAGCCACAAAGAACCTTCTTTAAGCTTTTCAAAATCACGATGCTTTAACGTCAGTTTTATAATTCTAAAGTAAGGAGGGTATTTATAAATCTGGCGATCATACAGTTGTTCTTTATACATTCCTGCATAATCATTATTAGTTACTTGCTGAATGGTATTATGATCCGGGTTATAGGTTTGAATAATTACTTTTCCTTGTTTTTCTGATCGTCCCGAACGTCCAGCTACCTGGGTCATGGTTTGAAAACTTCTTTCGAAAGCTCTAAAATCAGGATGATACAGCATATTATCGGCATTCATGATTCCTACCAGACTCACATTATCAAAATCCAGTCCTTTGGCTAGCATTTGTGTTCCTACCATTATATCGATTTCCCGATTTTTGAAACTATCTATAATTTTTTCGAAACCAAATTTCCCACGCGTGGTATCCTGATCCATTCGACCAATTTTTGCTTCGGGAAATAATTGTACTAATTCCTGCTGAATTTGTTCTGTTCCAAAACCTTTGGTCAACAAATCAATACTGGAACAACTATGACAATTAGTAGGTTTTGCAATTGAATATCCGCAATAATGACATCGCAACTGATTTTTATGCTTGTGATACGTCAAACTCACATCACATTGCTGGCATTGTGGCACATGACCGCAAGTCATACATTCTAATAATGGCGAGTAACCTCTTCTGTTTTGAAACAAAATTACCTGTTCTCCTAATGACAAAGCTGTGGTAATTTCGTCAACCAAAACATCACTAAAATGTCCGGTCATCCTTTTTCGGAAATATTTGTCTTTCAAATCGACCAGGACAATTTCAGGCATTTTTACGTTTCCGTAACGTGCTTTAATTTCAACCAAACCATATTTGGCAGTTGTAGCATTATAATAAGATTCTAAACTTGGCGTAGCCGAACCCAACAAAACTTTTGCCTGAAAAAAACTAGCCAAAACAATTGAAGCATCACGCGCATGATATCTTGGTGCCGGATCTACCTGCTTAAAAGTTTGCTCATGCTCTTCGTCAACAATGATAAAACCTAAATTGGAAAACGGTAAAAACAAAGCCGACCTCGCTCCTATTACTATTTGCGCTTTCTCTGAATTTTGCAGCACCTGATTCCAAACTTCTACACGTTCATTATTATTATATTTCGAATGAAAAACAGCAACTTTATTACCAAAATGCGCCTGTAATCTCGTAACCAATTGCGTTGTCAAAGCAATTTCAGGCAATAAATACAAAACTTGTTTTCCTGTTTTTAAGTAATCTTCAATAAGTTTGATGTAGATTTCGGTTTTTCCACTCGAAGTAACGCCGTGCAAAAGACAAACTTCTTTCTCTTGAAAACTAATTTGAATTTCATCAAAAGCTTTTTGCTGCGCTTCACTTAATTCTAACTGATGCTTATTAGTTTCGCCCGAAAAATTCACCCGATCTTCCTGCAACAAATACTCTTCGAAAATTTCTTTATCCACTAAAGTTTTTACCACCGCCGAAGTAACATTCGAAACTTCGACTAATTTCTTTACCGAAATTGGTTTCTTTTTTTCGCTGGCACTTAACTGAAAATAAGTTAAAACGATTTCTTTTTGTTTAGCTGCATTTTTTAAAATAGCCAGCAACTCATTCAAACCTTCTGCCGATTCATATTTAGAATGCAGCCGAATGTATCGTACTAATTTAGGCTTATAGGTTTCCTGCATTTCTTCCTGCAAGACCAATATATTTTTATCAATTAATTTTTGAATAACAGGGAAAACGCTTTTTTTATTCAAAATCTTGATAATATCCTGCACTTTTAAAGAAGACTGTTGTTGTAAAGCCTGATAAATCAAAAACTCATCATCAGTAAGCTCACTTTCATCTACAAAAACATCCACTTTTTGTGTAATCAATGTTTCGTTTTCTAACAACAAAGCACTTGGCAAAGCGCCACGATACACATCGCCAATAGCACACATATAATAAGATGCAATCCATTGCCAGTGTTTAATTTGATTTTCGGTAACTATAGGTTTTTCATCTAAAATTTGATGAATTTCCTTTGCTTCATATAATGTAGGTTTGTTTTGGTGCAAATCAATTGCCAGCGCAGTGTAAATTTTACTTTTACCAAAAAGAACCGCAAGTCGCATTCCTTTTTGAATATAGTGGTATTCAGCTTCTGAAACACTATAAGTAAAGGTTTTGGCAAGAGCCAATGGTAAAATTACTTCAACAAAATACATGTATACTACTTATTCTTTAATACTAAATTGATTTATAACCTATTTATTCGCTGATAATTTCTCGTTTTCTTGCCTTATTAATTACTTCATTAAGCTCAAATCCCATTAATAAAATCATACAGTTAAGCCAGATATAAAACATTACAATTAGCAAAGTTCCTATAGAACCGTACAATTCATTGTATTTTGAAAATTGGATAACCCAAACTCCAAAAAAATAGGAACTAACAATGGTTAAAATAGTAGTAAATACTGAACCTATCGAAATAAACGAACGGGTTTCCTGATTTTTTGTACCAAATTTAAACAGCACCGATGTTGTGATTAAGATCATCAAAATTAAAAAGCCATAACGTGCTAAAACCATAAACGGAATCTGATCATTAAAAAAGTCGCGTGCATTCAGTTTTTGAATAAAAACCTCAAAGACAACGATAATTGCTACAGTAAAAATCAGTAAAAAAGCCATAAATAATGACAATCCAATCGCTACCAGATACTGATGAAAAAAACCTCTTTTGACCAGAACATGTTTCGAATTTTCAAAACCACCTAAAATAGCATTCAGTCCGTTTGCCATTAAAAATATAGACAATAAAAATCCCGAAGACAGTAAACTCGAATGACTATTATGAAGAATATCATTGATGATATTTTTAATGGCATCAAAAGTATTAGGTGGAACACCATCAGCCACAAAAGTCATAAAATCTTCCTGAAAACCTTCAATTGGAATGTACGGAATAAGGTTTAAAATAAACAGTGCAAATGGAAACAAAGCCATAAAAAAACTAAAAGCAATAGCTCCCGCTCGGTTAGACAAAGCGCCTTCGGCAATTCCTATAATATACAATTCGAACAAATCATACAGAGGCAATCCACTAAGCCATTTTAATTTTATGCTTTTGGACCAACTAACAAAATTCCGTAATACTGGTATTTTTTTAAGCTTTTTTTCTACTTCTGCTGACATTCATTTTTTCTTTAGAAAGCAATTTATTCAATCGCCTTTAAACTCAAATCCATATTATAAATAGAATGCGTCAAAGCACCCGATGAAATATAATTTACACCACATTCAGCATAATGACGAATAGTATCTTCGTTGATATTTCCTGAAGATTCTGTTGTGCTCGAATTACCAATAAAAGCTACTGCTTCTTTCGTCATTTCGTAATCAAAATTGTCCAGCAAAATTCTAAAAACACCACCTGCTGCTACAATTTCTTTTACTTCATCAAGATCTCTGGCTTCTACAATAATCTTTAAATCACGATTCGTTTCTTGCAGATATTCTTTTGTTTTGGCAATAGCCAAACCGATTCCGCCGGCAAAATCAATATGATTATCCTTAAGCATTACCATATCGTACAAGGCAAAACGATGATTTTCTCCTCCTCCTATTTTCACTGCCCATTTTTCGGCAACACGAAAACCCGGAGTCGTTTTACGGGTATCTAAAATTTTAGTATTGGTTCCTTCGAGCAATTGTACATAACTATTCGTTTTAGTCGCAATCGCCGACATACGCTGCATCGAATTCAAAACCATACGTTCTGCTTTTAAAATAGACTGCGAACTTCCCGAAACATGAAAAACAACATCTCCAAATTTTACCGGAGTTCCGTCTTCTATAAAAGTTTCTACTTTTAAATCAGCATCAACATAATTGAAAATCATTTTTGCAAATTCGACACCTGCAATAATTCCGTCATCTTTTACTAAAAGTTTTGCTTTTCCTTGTGCTGTTGCCGGAATACAGGCTAATGAACTGTGATCGCCATCTCCTACATCTTCCCTGATGGCATTAGCAATTAATAATTGTAACTCGTTTTGAAATTGTGCTTCGCTAATCATTTTTTAATCGAAATTTATATCTTGCTAAAGTAGGACATATTTTGGGGAATAGAAAATTTGTTTCTGTTTCACTTAAAATTATTCTGAAGCTAATTCTGAGAAAATTATGCTTTACATTTGAAAAAAATGACCCAAATTTGCTTCTAAATTCAATTACAATGTCTGAAACAACAGCTGAAAATGCCCGAATAATCGAATTAGTATCGCAATACATCGATTTGAGTGTTACACCGTTTAACAAACCCGAAAGAACCGTTGTTCAGGTTGACAAACGCAATCCTATGTACGGCGGAAACGGAATTGTTTACTTATTGCAAATGTTTGCCCAAGGAGAATTGACCAATAACCGCATTGGTGCTTACATGGTTTTCTTTAATAAAGGCGACGAAGCCGGATTTCATACGCACGGAACCCGAAACGAAGAGGAACTTTATATCGTAATGCACGGTGAAGGCGAATATAGCGAAATGACTAAAAAAGACGGAATTATTCGAAAAAAGACACTCAAAAAAGGAAGTATTACCGCTATGAGTGGCGAAGGTTTTCATTCGCTAATTAATACTACTGACGAAGTTTTAATTGTTTTTGTCATCACAACCAATAATCCGAAATAACTAATCATTAGTTTCCAAAATATAATTTGAAGGTGTTTTTCCCAAATGTTTTTTAAACATAAAAATAAAAGCACTGGTGTTTTCATAACCTAAATCAAAAGCGATTTCTTTTATTGACTGTTTTTCGCCTAATCTTTTTATGGCTTCTAATAATTTTAATCGAATACGCCAATCGCTAAAATTCATTCCTAATTCCTTAATAAATAACCGAGATAAAGTGCGGCTGCTCATAAACGAAATTTCAGCATAATAATCGATGGTATATTTACTGGCAACATCATTCAATAAAAGATTAACAACATTTTTTAATTGCAAATGATTTGTAGTAGGCAAAAAAGTAGCACTTGGCACAATTAAAGCCAATTCGTCTAAAAATACATCCATAATTCTTCTTTGCGAAATAGAAATGGCATTATCCTTTTCGAAAGAAATAATCTTAAAAAGTAATTGTTTTAAAAACACCGAAATATCAAAAGAAAAAGTATCCTTAGGCAATTCGTCTGCAAACGATGGATCAATAAAAACGCTATACAAATTCACATCCTTTTGAAACGAAACCTGATGCTCCATTCCGCCGGGAATCCACAATCCCTGTAACGGATTAACAACCCAAATTTGATTATTAACCACCACATTCATCACGCCGCTTGTAGCATAAATTAATTGTGCTCTGGGATGTGCATGCGACAAGCAAACCGCATTAGTCACTTTATCGGCATAACCCACAACAGGTAAATCAGGATTGATTTGAAATCCATAATCGTGTACTTGATATGTCTGATTATCGTTATTCATTGTCCAAATATAGCAATTATGACAACATGATTTATTAGCACCTTTGTAAAAATAATTTTAAAGAACATTAAATTTAAAAAAAGAAATCATGGAAAACGCAAAAGCACATCCGGAAATCATTCAAAGAACGACCTACTCTATCCTTTTTATTATTAGTTTTTCGCACCTGATTAATGATCTTCTACAAGCTGTTATTCCATCAATTTATCCATTATTAAAAGACAATTTTAGTTTAAGTTTTTCTCAAATTGGAATTATCACATTTACTTACCAAATCACAGCTTCAATTTTACAACCATTTGTGGGGATGTACACTGATAAAAAATCAAAACCGTATTCTTTAATGATTGGGATGAGTTTTACCTTAATTGGATTATTCTTGGTTTCTATAGCTTCGAGCTTTACTTATTTATTATTATCAGTAAGTTTAATTGGGATTGGTTCCTCTATTTTTCACCCGGAATCGTCCAGAGTAGCGCATTTAGCATCAGGTGGAAAAAAAGGTTTAGCACAATCTATTTTTCAATTAGGCGGAAATGCCGGAAGTGCGATTGGTCCATTATTAGTAGCGTTAATTGTAATTCCGCGAGGACAAAGTTCAGTAGTTTGGTTTTGTTTAATTGCTTTAATCGGGATTTTTGTTTTGTACAAAATCGCTTTGTGGTACACAGATCATTTGGCTTTAAAGAATGCTAATAAAGTGGCGAAAGATCCAATAGTTCATAATTTATCTAAAAGAAGAGTCACAGTTTCATTAGGAATTTTATTGATTCTAATTTTTTCGAAATATTTCTACATGACCAGTATTACGAGTTATTATACTTTTTTCCTTATTGATAAATTCCATGTGACTATTCAACAATCTCAATTGTATTTATTTACATTCTTAGGAGCTGTGGCAACCGGAACTTTAATAGGCGGTCCTATTGGAGACCGATTTGGAAGAAAATATGTAATCTGGGTTTCTATTTTAGGAGTTGCTCCATTCACCCTTTTATTGCCGTATGTTTCTTTATTCTGGGTTGGTATTTTATCAGTAATTATCGGATTAGTAATCTCATCTGCTTTTTCAGCAATTCTTGTTTACGCAACTGAATTATTACCTGGAAAAGTAGGTTTAGTTGCCGGACTTTTCTTTGGATTTGCCTTTGGAATCGCAGGTTTGGGTTCGGCAATTTTAGGAAAATTAGCAGACGAAACAAGCATTTCTTATGTGTTTTCTATTTGTGCTTTTCTACCTTTAATCGGAATCATAACCGGCTTTTTACCTAATATTGAAGGCAAAAAATCTTAAAATTTTAATATCTAAAAACGAATAAAACTCAGAAGTAGCTGAGTTTTATTCGTTAATTTCCTTTCAGGCGTTCAAAAATATTTTTCACTAACGCCATTCCGTCTCTTTTTTGTTTAGGAACTTCATACGCTTTTAAAACTCCGTTTTCTTCTTTAAAAACATAACTAAAAGCAAATTGCGTTTTTTGTGAATTCGAAGTTAATAATCCAAAACGTAAATCATTAAAATACAACTGATTTTCACTTTTAGTAACAATAAACCAGCCTTCGCTTATCTCTTTTAATTTTTCAAAATCAGTATTTCCCTGAAGCAGATGTTCTAATTCAATATTTTTTGGATACTTCTTAAATGTGATTGATTCCGTGTCAAAGAAAGAATAATCAGCTAAAAAATAAGCTTCTTTAGCAGCAACATTTGCATTCCATAAAATACAATTGAAAGCTGTTGGTTTTACAATTAAATCATCATAAGCAATATTTTGCGTTTTAAGTGCATTGTCAAATTGCTGTAAGGCATATAATTTTAAGCCACAAGTAATTAGCAAATACAACGAACTCAAATAAATACCAGTAAGCACCCATTTTTTTCGGGAGAGAAAATCATCTTTTTTTCTCCATGCTAAAATCAAAAAAATTAGCAACGGAATGGTGTATAAAGGATCAATTAAAAAAATAGTTTTTAAGGCAACTCGGTCTGGTAGCGGCCAGAAAATTTGGGTTCCCCAGGAGGTTAAAATATCCAAAAGCACATGTGTGAATAAACACCAAAACACCATCTTAGTCGCCAAAGAAAAATTAATTTTACCCCGCTCAATTTTAGTAATTAACCAGCCCAAAAATGGAGACAGTACTAAAAACAATAACACCGAATGACTTATTCCCCGATGAATCGCTATTCCGTCAACCGGATTCATAAACTGAGCAACCACAACATCTAAATCTGGTAATGTTCCCAAAATCGCACCGTACAAAAAGGTTTTACGCTGCAGCTTTTTGCCTGCACATAATTCGGCGGTAGCAATTCCTAAAAGAACCTGAGTAAATGAATCCATGAAAAATACTTTTTACAAAAGTACACTTATACAGCTAAATTGAAGTAAGTATAAAAATCTAAAGTGAGTTTAATATCTTTGTCTCTTCGAAAATCACCATTTTTAAATGAACATTAAACTCCTTGCTATAGGCAAAACCGATAATAAAGCGCTTCAAACTTTAATTGACGATTACACTAAACGTTTGTCTTTTTATATCAAATTTGATTTGGAAATTATTCCCGATATCAAGAATGTAAAAAATTTATCCGAAAGTCAGCAAAAAGAAAAAGAGGGCGAATTGATTCTGTCTAAAATCAGTTCGACTGATCAATTAATTCTATTGGACGAAAATGGGAAAAACTTTTCCAGTGTAGGATTTTCGGAAGAATTACAAAAGAAAATGAATTCCGGAATTAAAACTTTGGTTTTTGTTATTGGTGGACCTTACGGATTTTCGGATACCGTTTATGCCAAAGCGCAAGGGAAAATTTCGCTTTCGTTAATGACTTTTTCACACCAAATGGTACGTTTATTTTTTATCGAACAATTGTATCGCGGATTTACGATTTTAAGAAACGAACCGTATCATCATCAGTAAATTTTAGTAAATAAATTCAAAAGGTAAAATAGGATTTACGCTATACAAATCAAATTTTCGAAGTAAAACCTTGTTCTGAATATATTCGTCATAAGACATATTTTTATCAAACTGCATTACAATTCTTGGTTTATTTATAAATGTAGTGCTAAAAAATTCTTGTAATAAATCGGCTTTCTTTACCGCTCTTCCGTTAAGCCAAACCAAATTGTTTGCTTTTTTAAAAGATATAACAAAGTCATTACTTTTAGGTTTTCCAATGCTGTAATGCACTTTTGTAAAAGGAATAAAAGCCATATTTTCCTTCACCGAATCGGCATAGGAATAATAATTTTCGGCATTTTCGTTTTGATGTGCTTTTTCCTTACGTTTTTTATCCTGCAATTTCATTACCTCAGGAATAACTAATTTTAAAGGTAAACGCTTGTCTATATTTAAAATCCAATTGGTTGTAATGATACTATTATTTCTGTTTACTTCTGCCAAAGTATCTTTGCCTTCCGTCCTGAAAAAAATATAAATCGGTGAATGATCTTTAACATCACTAATAATCGTGGTATCTGATTTTGGCAATAAAATATCTTCTTTATTTCCACAGGAAATTAAAAACAAAACTGCAATTAAACTTAAATATTTCATCCTTAAAAATTCATTTTTTGATACAATTTTACACATTCTACCGCTTCTTTTACATCGTGTACTCTCAAAATTTGAGCTCCTTTTGTCAAAGCAATGGTATTTAAAACAGTAGTTCCGTTTAAAGCTTCATCGGCTGTAATTGCTAAGGTTTTATGAATCATCGATTTTCTCGAAATGCCAATCAGCAAAGGCAATTCTAAATTATGAAATAATTCCAGTTTTTGCATTACTTCATAATTTTGTTCCATAGTTTTAGCAAAACCAAAACCGGGATCAATAATTAAATCATTAATTCCTAAACTTCTTGCCTGACGTATTTTTTCTGAAAAATAGAATAAAACTTCTTTTACCAAATCGTCATATTCCGTCATAGATTGCATTGTTTCGGGCGTTCCGCGCATGTGCATCATAATATAAGGAACATTGTATTGCGCAATAACTTCCAGCATTTTGTCATCTAGATTTCCTGCTGAAATATCATTAATAATAGCGGCTCCGTTTTCGACACAGGCTTTTGCAACTTCGCTTCTAAAAGTATCAATTGAAATTAAAATTTCAGGAAAATGTTTGACTAATAATTGCACAATGGGAACAATTCTATTTAACTCCTCTTCTTCCGATACAAATTCGGCGCTTGGTTTACTCGAATAAGCGCCAATATCAATAAAAGTAGCTCCTTCGGCTAACATTTTTTCAACCTTAGCTAAAATGTCAGTTTCGCTCGAATACCTTCCGCCGTCAAAAAAAGAATTGGGAGTTATATTCAAAATCCCCATAACTTTCGGTTGAGATAAATCAATCAGCTGTCCTTTGCAGTTAATAGTCATTTTTTAATCTTTGTTTTAAAGTTGAAACCTTTTCCCTATTTTTGAGAAAATTTTAGACAAATATACATCAATAATGAAGAATACTTCTCAAGAATACGATAAGGTAATTGCAATTTGCCGTACCTTATTTGTAAATAAAATGCAGGATTATGGTAGCGCATGGCGCATTTTACGATTACCTTCTTTAACCGATCAAATTTTTATCAAAGCACAAAGAATCCGCAGTTTACAAGAACATGATGTTAGAAAAGTAGACGAAGACGAATCTGGAGAATTTATAGGAATAATCAATTATTCGATTATGGCTTTGATTCAGTTGGAATTAGGTGTGGTGGAACAACCTGATTTAGATACTGCAAAAGCAACTGCTTTGTATGATGCCAAAGTAAAACTGACTAAAGATTTAATGGAAGCCAAAAATCATGATTATGGTGAAGCTTGGCGCGAAATGCGTGTAAGTTCGCTAACCGATTTGATTTTGCAAAAACTCCTTCGTGTAAAACAAATTGAAGACAATAAAGGCAAAACAATCGTTTCTGAAGGTATTGATGCTAATTATCAGGACATGATTAATTACTCAGTTTTTGCGTTGATATTAATGGGATTTGCTAAAAATTAATGCCTTTATGAAAAAAACACTCACTCAGTTTTCAAGATTATTTGTTGGATTTTTATTCATAATTTCAGGATTAATTAAGCTAAATGACCCCGTAGGTTTCTCATACAAATTAGCAGAATATTTTGGAGAACCTGTTTTTAACTTACCCTTTTTAGTTCCGTTTAGCTTAGCATTAGCGCTATTTTTAGTGGTTTTAGAAGTACTTTTAGGAATTATGCTACTCATTGGTTACAAATCAAAATTTACGATTTGGAGCCTTTTGCTAATGATTGTATTTTTTACATTCCTGACTTTTTATTCTGCTTATTTTGATGTGGTAAAAGATTGTGGCTGTTTTGGTGATGCATTACATCTTACGCCATGGGAATCATTCACTAAAGATGTAGTTTTATTATTCTTTATCCTTATTTTATTTGTAAACCGAAAATTAGTAAAACCATTATTCAACAAGGGTTTACAAAATTTAATTACCGCTTTAGGAGTTGCGGCTGCAATTTTTATGGCTGTTCACGTTTTAAATCATTTACCAATAATCGATTTTAGACCTTACAAAGTAGGAACCAATATCCAAAAAGGAATGGAAATTCCTGAAGGCGCACCAAAATCAGTAGTCGAAATGGTCTTTATTTATAAAGTAAATGGTGTAAACAAGGAATTCACTGAAAACGATTTAATGAATCTTCCCGAAGGAGCTGAATTTGTTGATCGAAAAGACAAAGTAATTAGTCAGGGTTACATTCCTCCTATTCATGATTTTACAATGGTGAAAGACGGATCAGATTATAAAGATGAATTATTATTAGAGCCAAAATTACTAATGATAGTAACTTATGATCTCACAAAATCAGATGAAGATGGAATGAAAAAGTTACAGCAATTAAACCAAAACGCTCAGACTAAAGGTTATAAAGTAGTTGGTATGACTAATTCATCACAGGAAGAAATTGAAAAAGCTCAGAAAAAATACAATCTAAAATTTGATTTCTATACCTGCGATGCCATTGCTTTAAAAACAATAGAAAGAGCGAATCCTAGTATTGTAATTCTCGAAAAAGGAACTGTTATACAAAAAGTACATTACAACGATATTGACGATTTAAAATTATAAAAGCAAGAGCTCATAAAGACTAAATTTAGCATTTATGAGCTTTTTTTATGCTTTAAAAACACTAAAAAATACTCAAAATAGCTTTTTCAAAATGTTTTTTCTTTCGAATCGAAAAAAAATTCAGCTTACTATTACGTTTTCATTTGTATTTTTATAACTCAAAAAAACGTATTTGTTATTTAAATTGAGTTTTCTCAAAAAAACAAAAACGGAAAACCGCAATCAAATTGTTTATTTTAACTTTGTTACAATGAAAAAAATGAAAAATATATTCGCACTATTAGTGATTTTAACGAGTATTTCTTGTTCGAAATCGAATGCTCAAAAAACAGCATTTTCGAAGGAAGCTTTATCGGAAACTTTATTAGATCTTAACGATAAACAAGTAGCTTTCAAAACTATTTTAGATGAAAACAAAGGTAAAAACATGGTAATCGAAGTTTGGGCTTCCTGGTGTGGCGATTGTGTAAAAGCGATGCCAAAATTGAAAGAATTACAGGCGACGCATCCTAATACCAATTATGTTTTCATTTCAATGGATAAAACCGCTGATAAATGGAAAGCTGGAATAGAAAAACACCAATTAAAAGGTTCGCATTATATGGCAAATGATCAAATGAAGGGTGTTTTTGCAAAAGCAATTGATGTAGATTGGATTCCGAGATATATCATTATCGATAAGACCGGAAAAATTGCTCTGTACCGCGCTATAGAAACTGATTTCGAACAAATTAACACTGTTCTAAATCAATTAGAAAAACAATAACAAAAAACAAAATTCAAATATAACACTATCAAAAATGAGAAAAAAGATTGTAGCAGGAAACTGGAAAATGCATAAAAATGCAGTACAAACTAGCGAATTATTAAGTGAATTAATTGCAAAAGTACCTGCAAATACTACAGCACAAGTAATTGTTGCGCCTACATTTGTAAACCTGGCTGCAGCAGTAAACCAATTAAAAGGATCTAACATTAATGTTGCTGCTCAAAACGTTCACCAAACTGAAAGTGGTGCTTTTACAGGAGAAATCTCTGCTGATATGTTAACTGGAGTTGGTGTAAATACGGTAATCCTTGGACACTCTGAGCGTAGAGCTATTTTCCATGAAACTGACGCTTTAATTGCTGATAAAGTAGATACAGCTTTAAAACATGATATGACAGTAATTTTCTGTTTTGGTGAAGAATTAAAAGACCGTCAGTCTAACCAACATTTCAACATTGTTGAAAACCAATTAAAAGATGGTTTGTTCCAAATCGATGCTAAATCATGGGATAAAGTTGTTTTAGCTTACGAACCAGTTTGGGCTATTGGAACAGGTGAAACTGCTTCACCTGAACAAGCACAGGAAATGCACGAATTTATCAGAGAAACTGTTCTTAAAGCTTACGGAAAAGAAATTGCTGAAAATGTAACTATTCTTTACGGAGGTTCTGTAAAACCGGATAATGCTAAAGAAATCTTTGGAAAACCAGACGTAGACGGAGGTCTTATTGGTGGAGCAGCTTTAAAAGCTGATGATTTTGTTGCTATTGTAACCGCAATCTAAAAAACCACTTTTACATATTTTAAGAAAGCGATAATTCATTTTATCGCTTTTTTTATTTTTACAAGTTTCATAAAAGAGAAATACTACCTTTGCAAAAAATTAAATCAATTATGTCAAATATTTATATCGCCTACCATTTTAGCATTGAACCAAAAGAATTGGGTTCTGAAATTTTAATTGCCGAATTAGGCGAACTTGCATTCGAAAGTTTTACGGAGACAGAAAAAGGAATTTCAGCTTTTGTTCAAAAAGATTTATGGGACGAAATGATTCTTGAAAATGTAAATATTCTGCATTCAGAAGAATTTGAAATTGATTACAGCTACGAAGAAATTGATCAGGTAAATTGGAACGAAGAATGGGAAAAGAATTTTGAACCTATTGATGTAGATGGAAGATGTCATGTAAGAGCACCTTTTCACGAAAAAACAGATGCCGAATTTGATATTTTAATTGAACCAAAAATGAGTTTTGGAACAGGACATCATGAAACCACTCACATGATGATTCAGCATTTACTTGAAATTGATGTTAACGGATTAAAAACCTTAGATATGGGTTGCGGAACAGCTATTCTTGCTATTCTTGCCGAAATGAAAGGTGCTCAGCCTATTGACGCGATTGATATTGACAACTGGTGTTATTTGAATTCTATCGAAAATGCCGAACGTAACAACTGCAAACACATTAGCGTTTATGAAGGTGATGCTTCGTTATTAAAAGATAAAAAATACGATCTTATTATTGCTAATATCAACAGAAACATTTTATTGAATGACATGCAAACCTATGTTGATTGTTTAAATCCAAAAGGGACTTTACTTTTAAGTGGTTTTTATACAGAAGACATTCCGTTCATCGATGCATCTTGTACTGAAAAAGGCTTGACGTATGTTAAAAAATTCGAAAGAAACAATTGGGTTTCATTAAAATATGTAAATTAGTACTTTATTAATTACCAAATCTTTAAAGTATAAAAAAGAGTACAATGAGTGTTAAAGAAAAAGTTAGAGAAAGAGTTAGTGTCCAGGAAACAACTACTAAAAACAACGAAATTATTCTTTATAATGACGATGTCAATACTTTTGATCATGTAATTGAAACCCTGATGCGCGTTTGTGAACACACAGTTGAACAAGCTGAACAGTGCTCACTAATTGTTCATTACAACGGAAAATGTACTGTAAAAACAGGACCTATTAATAAATTGAAACCACAATGTACGCTGCTTTTAGAAGCGGGTTTAAGTGCCGAGATAATCTAATAAACTACAAAATTTACCCAAATTTTTAAAGCATTCGCTCCACAGTGAATGCTTTTTTTATTTTAATGAGGCAACTTATTTTTCAACACTCCGTATAAAAAAGTACCCAGCATAGCTCCCAGAAATACCAGAATTACACTGGCAAAACCAGCACCAATTAATATGAATATCGGACCGGGACAAGATCCTACTAATCCCCAGCCTAATCCAAAAATCAATCCGCCCAAAAGATAGCGAACTGTTCCTTTTTCTTTGTCAGCAATCTCGATTTGTGCTCCTGAATAATCTTTAACATTATTTCTTTTTATAATTTGAATTCCAATAATTCCTGTAATTACAGCTGTCATAATAATTCCGTACATGTGGAAAGATTGAAATTGGAACATCTCATAAATACGATACCAGGAAACCGCTTCGGATTTAGTTAATACAATTCCGAACACAAATCCAACGAAAATAAATTTTACTAATTTCATATTTTATAGAATTAAAGGTAAAATAAAATGAGCCATAATCAATCCGCCAATAAAAAACCCGATTACAGCTTTTAAAGACGGAAGTTGTAAATTACTCAATCCTGAAATGGCATGTCCTGAAGTACATCCGCCAGCATAACGTGAACCAAAACCTATTAAAACTCCGCCAATAATCAAAATCAAAATTCCTTTAGGAGATTCAAAAACAGCATTCGAAAACAAAGCGTTAGGCATTAATTTTCCTTCGGGCGCATCAATATTCATTTCTTGAAGTTGTTCAATCGTTTTTGAATTTATTGACACATTCGACGCATCACCCAAATAATGCACAGCTACAAAACCACCTAACATTGCTCCCGCAACAACAGCAAGATTCCAGCGCTGCGAACGCCAGTCAAAATCAAAAAAAGCTACTTTTTTACCCGCTCCTGCAATACTGCAAAACGTTCTTAAATTAGAAGACATCCCGAATGATTTTCCAAAATAAATCAGACTAAGCATTACTAAACCAATTAAAAAACCTGAAATATACCAGGGCCAGGTATGATAAATCCATTCCATACGTCATTATTTTTAGGTGAAATTAAATCGTAAATTCTTAATCAAATATAAGAATTTGTGATTCAATAAATTTAGTACTCTTTACTTCAAAAAAAAGCAAATTAGTAGTTTAAAATTTGAAGTTCTCAATATCTTTGTAAGACAATTAACAAACCTCTATTTCGAAATTAAGCCAATTTATGAAATCAAAATTAATTAGCATTTTACGCACGTATATTCAGGAAAATAAAAAATTAGTACTCTTTTTTATTTCTAAAAAAATAGTTGTTGCATTAATTTTAATGTTCTTCAGTTCGTGTATTAGCACAAGATCAACATTAAAAAATGTAGATGATAACGCTCCTATTCCTAAACTTTCTGCAAACAATACTTTCATTATTACTGAATACAGTAAAGACAAAAGATACGGTTATAATAAAGATTATCCGGTAAATATTTTTTTCTACAATACCAATAACGAACAATTAAACGAAGAACGTTTTTTGAATGCTTTGGCTGGCCCTAAAGGAGAAAAAATCACTTATAAAAAAGTAGAAACCTGTTGTCCTTTTCCTTCTAAAAGAACTGCAATGGGAGCTGGATTTTTGAATGTTTATGAAATTAATTGGGAAGGTCAAAAAAAGCCGGTGATTTTATATGTAAATATCTACGAAAAAGGATATTTAAAGTGTCCAATGGGGCTTTCGATAAAAAAATAAAGAAAACTGTAAACGAGTCTCATTTTACAATATCGATATAGTAGTTAATTTTCTTTTAAAAGATAAAAAAAACAGAAAATAAAATCCCTAAATCGTAAATCATAACTACATTTGCATTTCTAAAAATTAGCTATGAACATACAAGATATTCCTCAAATTAAGCATACCGAAAGTGGCAATTTCTTTTTACTTTCCGGTCCATGCGCCATCGAAGGAGAAGAAATGGCATTACGCATTGCCGAAAAAATTGTTGGTATTACAGATAAATTACAAATTCCTTACATTTTTAAAGGTTCGTTCAAAAAAGCAAACCGCTCTCGAATTGATAGTTTTTCAGGAATTGGAGACGAAAAAGCATTAAAAATTATTAGAAAAGTATCAGAAACTTTTCATGTTCCTACAGTAACTGATATTCATACTAATGAGGATGCAGACATGGCAGCACAATATGTAGATGTGTTACAAATTCCGGCATTCTTAGTACGTCAAACTGATTTAGTTGTGGCTGCAGCCAATACAGGAAAAACAGTTAACCTTAAAAAAGGACAATTTATGAGTCCTGAAAGCATGAAACATGCGGTACAAAAAGTATTGGATTGCAACAATCAAAACGTAATGGTTACTGATCGCGGAACGATGTTTGGTTATCAGGATATGATTGTCGATTTTAGAGGAATTCCTACTATGCAGCAATATGCATCTACAGTGCTGGATGTTACTCATTCGTTACAACAACCTAATCAAACTGCCGGAGTAACCGGAGGTCGCCCTGATATGATTGAAACCGTTGCCAAAGCCGGAATCGCTGTAGGTGTTGATGGAATTTTTATCGAAACTCACTTTGATCCGGCCAATGCTAAAAGTGACGGTGCCAATATGCTGCATTTAGATCATTTTGAAAATTTAATGACTAAGCTTGTTGCTATTAGAAAGACAATCAACAATTTTTAATTTTATACAATAAACGTTCCTTGAAAAATTTATTCACTGCTGCCGCATTGGCAGCATTCCTGTTTACAAATAGCCTTAGCGCGCAAGAAGAAATTAAAATACAAGATAAATATACCGCTCATAACAAAGGGAAGTTTTTTATTCTTTGGGGAGGAAACAGAGAAAGTTACTCTAAATCGGATGTAACTTTTACCGGGAAGGATTATAATTTTACTGTCAACAATATGACAGCTCACGACAAACCTAAAGGCTGGCACGTAGATTATATCAACCCTGCAAAAATGACTATTCCGCAAACTAATTTGCGTGTAGGTTATTTTATTAATGATCATTACAGTGTTTCTGTGGGTGTCGATCACATGAAATATGTAATGACACAAAACCAAACCGCAAATGTTACCGGAAATATTAATTTACCATTAACTGATGCTGGTGCTATTCATAACGGAATTTACAACAACACTCCGGTTGATTTTACTGATGGAACTTTTCTAACTTACGAACATACTGATGGTCTAAATTACGTTCACGCCCAAGTAGCTCGTTTTGATGATATTTCGTCTTGGTTTGGACTTCCTAATATTGATAAGGTTCAAATTAACCTTACTGAAGGTATTGGTTTCGGGCTTTTATATCCTAAAACGAATACTATGTTGTTAGGAAAACAACGTCACGATGATTTTCATGTTTCTGGTTACGGAACTTCAGCAAAAGCTGGATTGAACATTACTTTCTTTAAACATTTTTACATTCAGGGCGAACTGAAAGGTGGTTATATCAACATGCAGGATATTCGAACAACACAAAGTTCTGATGATAAAGCATCACAGGATTTCTTCTTTTTCCAAAGAATTATAGCAGTTGGAGGAATTTTTAGAATCTAAAAAAAATCATATTTAATTTTCCCACAATGAGGTTTGTTATACAACAAGCCTCATTTTTTTTGCAACAACAAAGTTAATTATCGCAAAAAATAAACAGTGTTTTATATTTTTGGTGATTAAAAATGCTTTAATTTTGTTAAAAATTCTTTACCCCAAGTCTTTTTTTTTAACCTATTTAATGTCTAAATATTATTTTATCATTTATAAATAATTATATGACCAAGAATAGAGAAAATAACGTCGCTCGTGAGTTTGATGTATTTAACGATTTTGAAAAGTTTTTTGACCTTTCAGATGATTTATTTTGTGTAGCAGGTTACGATGGTTATTTTAGAAGAATCAATCCTGCTGTGTCCAGGCTTTTAGAATATTCTGAAGAGGAATTATTCTCAAGACCTATAAATGATTTTGTCTATAAGAGTGATAAAGAAATAACCAATTCGGTTAGAAACGAACTCCGAAACAGAATTCCTTTATTTAATTTCGAAAACAGATATTTGACTAAAAGTGGGAAAATTGTCTGGCTTTTATGGACTTCTATTCCTGTTGAAGATGACAAATTAATATTTGCTGTAGCAAAAAATATTACAGACAAAAAGGAATTAGAACAAGAACGAAATTTATTGCTTAAGAAACTCTCCGAAATCAATAATGACTACAAACAGCTAAGTTATTCGACAGTGCATGATTTAAGATCACCTGTAAACAATATGCTCTCCATTTTTGATCTTATCGAAACCGATAGTATTGATAATGATGAAACATTAGAATTCATCAATCTTTTAAAAAACACAACAAATAGCTTAAAAGAAAGCTTAAACAAATACATTAGTGTTTTAAATTCTAAAAATCAACTCGATACTGAAATCGAAGAAATTGATTTCAACAGTGTTTTAAGTGAAGTTTTAATTTCTATTAATTCACTGATCGAAAATTCGAATACTACTATAATTGCTGATTTTTCTGTAGTAAAAACAGTTCGTTTTAATAAAGCGTATCTCAAGAGTATTTTTCTAAATTTGATTACAAATGCTATAAAATATGCTAAAAACGATACCTTAGCAAGAATCACAATTCGTTCAGAAATAAAGGATAATAAAACGCAATTAATAATTACTGATAACGGAATAGGATTTGACCTTGACAAGGTAAAAGATAAGGTTTTTGGATTACATCAAACCTTTAATAATCATATTGACAGCAACGGCATCGGATTGTATTTAGTACACAATCAGCTAGCAAGTCTTGGCGGACAAATTACATTAGACAGTAAAATTAATGAAGGAGCTAGCTTTACAATCACTTTTAATGATTAAACAGATTAGCTTCACAAATTAAATTCATATAAAATTTGTGAAGCTATTACAAAGACTATTTAGCAATCAAATCATAAACCTGATTAGCAATTTCCAGTTCTTCATTTGTTGGAACTACTAAAATTTTAGTTTTTGAACTTTCGGTATTGATTTCCCTAATTTGCGGAGAGCGAATTTCATTCTTAGCATGATTTAATTCTAAACCTAAAAACTCCATACCAGTACAAACTGATTTCCTGATGTAAGCTGAATTTTCACCTATTCCTGCTGTAAAAACAACAGCATCAATTCCGTTTAAAACTGCCGCATACGAGCCAATATATTTTTTAATGCGATACACATTCATATCTAAGGCCAACTGACAATTCACATCGCCTTTTTCTGCATTTGCCTGAATATCTCTTAAATCGCTGTAACCTGTTAGTCCAAGCATTCCGCTTTGTTTTTGCAAAACTGTATTTACTTCGCTTAACTGATAACCTAAAGTATTTACCATATAAAAAATCACCGATTGGTCAATATCACCACTTCTCGTTCCCATTATCAATCCGTTCATAGGACCAAAACCCATACTGTGATCGATACTTTTTCCATCTTTGACTGCGGTAATACTACAACCATTACCCAAATGAACCGTAATTATTTTACTGCTTTTCTCTAAAAACCCAATGGCTTTTTCAGAAACATATTTATGCGAAGTTCCATGAAATCCATACGATCTAATCTTATTTTCAGTCAGCAAATAATTCGGAATTGCGTAACGATAAGCTACATCCGGCATAGTTTGATGAAAAGCCGTATCAAAAACTGCGATTTGTTTTGCCGCAGAAAACACTTCTTCTGCAACAATAATTCCTTCTAAATTAGCTGGATTATGTAAAGGTGCTAGTTCGAAAAGCTGTTTTATTTTTTCTTTAACTTCTTCAGTTATCAACACTGTATTCGAAAAATCAGCACCTCCATGAACTACTCTATGTCCAACAGCTTCAATTTCTTGGGTACTTTTAATTACACCAAAACTTTCATTTAGCAATAATTGAGAAATCTTCTCTAATCCTATTTTATGATTCGGAATAGGCAGAATTTCCTCTATTGAATCCTTAGCTGTTTTGTATGTTAGATTTGAAGTCTCTAAACCAATTCTATCAATCATACCACTACAAATAACTTCGCTTGACGGCATATCAATTAATTGATATTTTATTGAAGAACTTCCTGAATTTATAATAACTATTTTCATTTTTTTTGTTTTTTTTTTTTTTGAATTGGATAACATTTTCTTGTGCTTAATCAAAATAACTTAAAACATAAATTGATAAGCAAAAAACAACAATTATAAATACAGCATTACAAGCTTTAAATATAATTTTATTTTTACTTGATTCCTGCATCCAATCTTTAGTAAAATTTCCATTTTGTTTTTTAAAAACTTTTTGATTAAAATAATAACATCACAAAAACTATAAAAAAAATTGCAAAAACAAAAAGCAAACTAATTTTTAAATTCTGAAAGAATATTTTCTTAAAAATTGCAATTATTACTATTATTAAAAAAGCTTGATAACTAGAAATAATAGTTGTTGCTCGCAAAGGATTTGTAGCACCTGTATTAAGATAAAAGAAACGATTATATATTTTTCTTAAACTCATAATCACTAAAGTCCTTGAGCTTGAATCGCTGTAATTACAACCGTATTAATAATATCATCTACAGTACAACCACGGCTTAAATCATTTACCGGCTTATTTAAACCCTGCAACATCGGTCCGATTGCCAAGGCTCCCGTTTCTCTCTGAACTGCCTTGTATGTATTATTTCCTGTATTCAAATCAGGAAAAATAAGCACACTCGCCTGACCTGCCACTTCAGAATTTGGCATTTTACTTCTTCCAACTTCAATATCAACTGCTGCATCGTATTGAATTGGTCCTTCAATCTTTAAATCAGGACGTTTTATTTTTACAATTTCAGTTGCTGCACGTACTTTTTCCACTTCGTCTCCTTTTCCGGACGAACCCGAAGAATAAGACAACATTGCTACTTTGGGTTCTATACCAAAAGCAAGACTGGAATCAGCCGACGAAATAGCAATTTCCGCCAATTGTTCCGCAGTAGGATTCGGATTAATGGCACAGTCTCCAAAAATAGACACGCGATCTTCTAAACACATAAAGAAAATTGACGACACCACACTCGAATTTGGTTTGGTTTTAATGAATTGCAAAGCAGGCAAAATCGTATGCTGCGTAGTATGTGCCGCACCCGAAACCATTCCGTCCGCATGATCTTTATAGACCATCATAGTTCCGAAATAAGAAACATCTTCCATTAAATCTTTGGCCATAGCCATCGTCACATTCTTATTTTTCCTTAATTCATAATAAGTTTCTACATAGTTATCATAAAACGGTGACTCAATAGGATTAATGATATTTACTTTCGAAAAGTCAAAAGCAATCCCTAATTCGTTTACTTTGCTTTCTATTTGTTTTTTGTTTCCAATTATCGAAATATCCACCGCATCCATTCCTAATAATCGCGAAGCAGCAATAATGATACGATCGTCATTTCCTTCAGGTAGAACAATGTGTTTTCGATGCTGTTTTGCTCTTTTTACCAAATTGTACTGGAACATTTTTGGCGTCATACCATCCGCTTCAAAGGCACTTAATTTATCCGATAAATCATCAACATCAATATACTTTTCAAAGGTACTAATCGATGTTTCAATCTTATGAAGATTTTCTGCATAAATCTTAGATTTTATAGAACCTATTTTATTGGTAATACGATAAGTACCACCATCTACTGCAATAATTGGCACAACACTATTTAATCCTTCGATTAATTTTAAAATACTATCTTCAGGCAATATATTTCCTGTCAAAATAATCCCTGAAACAGAAGGATAATTAGCCGATTCATTTGCCTGCAAAGCTCCTAAAATAATATCAGCCCGGTCTCCAGGAGTAATCACTAAGGCATTATCTTTAAGATGCAGTAAATAATTTCGCAACTGCATTGCCCCCACACTAAAATTCCCTACTTCATTATTTATAAAATCTTTACCAAAAATAATTTTAGCGTCTAATTCCTCTATAATTTCCTTAATCGTCGGATTATTCAAACTGGGAATAGCCGGAATAGCTCCAACCAAAACTTCTTTTGGCAAAACGCTTCTCAAGCCATCAGTGGCTAATTGCAGGTTTTCAGGCTGAATTTTATTAGCAATAAAACCTAACACTTCGACCTCTTTATTTTTAAAAGAATCATACGCTAGATATTCTGCATCTAAAAATTCTTCTAAGGTTTTCCCAACTCCCGAACCAACAATGATTACCGGAATTCCTAAATTTTTAGCAATAAGGACATTCATATCCATTTCGATCGCCGTTCCCTCACCAGTAAAACTGGTTCCTTCGACTAAAACAAAATCAAAACGCTCTTCTAAATGTTTATACTTTTCAATGATTAAGTCCAGAACTTCGCCTATTTTACCTTTATTCTTTTTCTTGATGAGTTGACTTTTGGTAATCGCAAAAGCGTCCTGAAATTGAATATCTAAACCAAAATGTGATATAACCGTTTCGATATGATTGTCTAGTTTTCCGTCTTCAAAATCTTCAACAATAGGTCTAAAATAGCCCACCTTAGCTGTTTTCCCAATAAGCATACTCATGAGTCCAAGCGTAATAATTGATTTCCCACTATTACTTTCTGAAGTGGCTATATAAATAGCTTTATTCATATTCTATATTTTAAATTCTTATTTTATTACTTCAACTTATACTTTAATTAAACACTGCAAAAAGCTTAAAACCATTTTCTTTTCTTAAAATACACCACCATTACAATCCCTATTAAAACCATGATTCCAATTACCGTAAAATAACCATTTTCATATTTTAATTCGGGCATGTGTTCGAAATTCATCCCATAAACTCCCACAATAAATGTCAGCGGAATAAATATTGCCGAAACAATGGTCAGGGTTTTCATAATCTCATTCATCTTATGTGCCTGAGACGAAAAAAAGAAATTTGATGCACTTTCCAGTATTTGTAAATCAGATTCGATTTGCTCTAAAAGTTCCAGACTTTTTTGATGCAAGCGGGAAAAATAGATATACGAATCAGCAGCGATAACATTGCTTAAGGAATCGTCTTTTAAAATTTTAATTCCCATTAACGAATCGCGCAACGGAACAATGGAGCGCTTTAAAAAATTAAAATTATCACGGTGTTTTTCTATTCGGACTAAAATTTTAGGATCGGCACTTGCTTTAGAAAGCGTTTGCAGTTCTTCTACTTTGTCTTCTTCGTTTTCGATTGTAATGTAGAAATTTTCGATTACAGCCTCTAAAAGCAGATACAAAAGATAATCTGTATTCTTATTACGAACAATGCCTGATTTGGTTCGAATGCGCTCCCTGATATGGGTAAAAAAGTCACTTCTTTTTTCCTGAAAAGAAATCAAAACACCGTCTTTTAGCAAAAACGAAATTTGCTCAACACTGATATTATCTGAATTTTCGGCAGGCAGAATGGATTTTATATTAAAAAATAAACTTGCAGGTGTTTCTTCAAGTTTGGTTCTTCTCGTAGTATTTAAAATATCCGAAAGCAAAAAAGCATCAATACCAAAGTAAGCTCCAATTCCCTCAACTATTTCAATATCGTTTAAACCATGAAGATTGAGCCAGTTATTCTTAGTCAAATCTATACTTTCGTCTAAATCAGAAAGGTTAATATTGGGATTCTCAGATAAAAAAGTGCTGTCATAAACAAACAGCTGCATTTCTGAACCCAATTTTTTATGCTTGCCTATATACTCTAACGGATTAGGCTGTACTTTTCTGGCTTTTTTATATTTTATTTTCCTCATGCAAAAATAATTGAATAGTAATATTACAAAAAAACTTTGGCATACCGGAACAACTTAACATTTAAAAACAGTTATTTAACGCTACGAAAATTTTCATTTTTGCACACAAAAAAAGGTTCAACTTAGTAAGCTGAACCTTTCGTATTTATTGATAATTGTAATTCGATTACAAATTATACATTTTCTTTCTTTGCTCCTGAATTTTCTCATCATCCAGATATTCATCAAACGTCATGTAACGGTCGATAACTCCGTTTGGTGTTATCTCTACTACCCTGTTACCAACAGTTTGCGCAAACTCGTGGTCATGCGTAGTAAAAATTACAGAACCTTTAAAGTTTTTCAATGAGTTATTGAAAGCTGTAATAGATTCCAAATCCAGGTGATTTGTAGGTTCGTCAAGCATCAAAATATTAGCACGCTCCATCATCATTCTCGAAATCATACAACGTACTTTTTCTCCTCCTGACAATACATTACTTGTTTTTAAAGCTTCTTCTCCAGAGAAAATCATTTTCCCTAAGAATCCTCTAATAAAAACTTCATCACGCTCCTCTTCAGTTTTAGCATACTGGCGTAACCAATCTACCAAAGACAATTCATTTTTAAAGAAATCGTGGTTTTCTGCCGGTAAATAAGCCTGATTTGTAGTTACTCCCCAGTCAAATTCTCCTGAATCTGCTTTTTGATTACCATTTAAAATTTCATAAAAAGCAGTTGTAGCACGGGAATCTTTAGAAAAAAGTACAATTTTATCGCCTTTAGCCATGTTCAAATCGACATCTTTAAACAAAAGCTCTCCGTCAATAGAAGCACTTAAATTCTGAACATTCAAAATCTGATCTCCGGCTTCACGCTCCTGATCAAAAATAATAGCAGGGTAACGACGGCTTGATGGTTTAATTTCAGAAATATTCAATTTCGAAATCATTTTTTTACGGGAAGTCGCTTGTTTAGACTTCGCCACATTCGCAGAAAAACGACGAATAAACTCTTCCAATTCCGCTTTTTTCTCCTCTGCCTTTTTATTTTGCTGCGCTCTTTGTTTTGCTGCTAATTGGCTTGATTCGTACCAGAACGTATAGTTTCCTGAATAATGGTTGATTTTTCCAAAATCAATATCCGAGATATGCGTACAAACCGCATCCAGGAAGTGACGGTCGTGAGAAACCACAATTACCGTATTTTCATAATTTGCTAAGAAATTCTCTAACCATGAAATAGTTTCAAAATCCAGATCATTGGTAGGCTCATCCATAATCAATACATCAGGATTTCCAAAAAGCGCCTGTGCCAAAAGCACACGTACTTTCATCTTCCCTTCCATATCAGCCATCAAAGTATAATGGTGTTCTTCGCCAATACCTAAGTTGGATAACATAGAAGCTGCATCAGAATCAGCGTTCCAACCGTTCATTTCTTCAAATTGCACCTGCAATTCTCCAATTCTGTCGGCATTTTTATCGTTATAATCTAAATAGAGTTCGTCCATTTCTTTCTTAACAGCATACAGGACTTTGTTTCCCATAATTACGGTTTCTAACACCGTATGCTCATCAAACATATTGTGGTTTTGGTTTAAAACCGACATACGTTTTCCAACTTCAAGATGGACATGCCCTGAAGTAGGATCCATTTCACCCGAAATTATCTTAAGAAAAGTAGATTTTCCAGCACCGTTAGCCCCAATAACTCCGTAGATGTTACCGTGAGTAAAAGTGGTATTTACTTCGTCGAATAAAATTCGCTTGCCAAACTGAACTGATAAATTATTTACTGTTAACATGAATATTTTTTATAAAATTTGCTGCAAAAGTACAAAAAAATACCTATTTATCAGAATGCTTTCTAAAGTTAGCATTTATCTTATTTTGTAGGAATATTTTATTATTTTTGAAAAATATAAAAAACATTTAAAATTATACATAACATTTTAGTTTGATACAAAATAGCTGAAATTATGTATAATAAATTTACTTGTACAGACTTAATAATTAAAACTATTAAACATAAATCACAATGAAAACTTTTGAAGATATTGAAAAAGAAGTTAATTTCAGAAAAGAATGGATAGAAAACTATAAATTAAAATATCCATCGTACTATCACATAGAAAGTTACATAGCAAAACTTTATGAAGTTATCAAAAATTATAAAGGAAAAACAGAAGATGCACAAAATAACTTAGTTATGATTAAACACAAAGCTGACATTCTAAATGCAGATTTAGCGGGAGAACTGAAATCTGATTCTAAAAAAAGATTGGTAAGGTATCGTACTAAATGGATTAATTATCACGAAGCAATCGACAATATTCAAAAACAATTTCTTGATATTGTAAAAAAAGATTTATCATAAGCACCACTACAACAGACATTTTACATCTTACATAAGGTAATCAAGTAAGTTTCATAAATTAACATAAGATTAAAAACAATTCTTGAAAAACTAAAAAACTATTGTTATGATAATTATTTTAAAAACAGTTATTGCTCTAATAACTCTAACATTTGTTGGAATTAATTTATTAAGTTTTATTTTCCGCTCACTAAATATCATTATGAGTTTACCAGCATCCAAAAGTTCTGGTGTAAACAAAATGATAAAACAATCACTTTATCTAGAAACCGTGTTTTTCATATTTTCAATTATTCTTGCAGTAGGATATTTTTATGCAATTAATCATTTCTACAATATTCTATTAGTAATTGCAGCCGCATTAATTATGATCTCTAGACTCCCTGATCTTTTGAGTGAAATAAAAACTGGAGAAAAAACCACTAAAAAAAACATGAAACAAAGACCAATTGATATAATTTTCAATATTCTTTTTTTTATTGCAATACCAATTATATGGTATTCATTCAAATATTAATATACTTAACAACTTTCAAAATCAATAGTGCGAAAATACTTTTTGTTTTCGCAACAATCAGCAACTTTACCGAGTTACTTGAGAGATTGCTTCCCCAGATAGCACGGAAATTCTTTCCGTGCCCACAACAATAAGCAACTTTGTCTATTTACTTAATGAAACTCCTCATCAGTCGGAATTAGAATACTATCAACTATTGTAAATTTTATCTTTTTTATACTTCAAATTAAAAAGGAAAGAAAAAACTTAAATGTTTTTAAAAAAATATATGGACAAATTAATCAATATAAATACATTTATATCAATAAAAGCCTATTAATGGCTAAAAACCATGAATTCTAAATTGTGTTGTTTTGTGTAAAAAAAATTAAGAAATACTTTTACATAGCTGCTATTAAAAACAGATAACCAAACATTACAACTAAATAATTATGAATTCCGAAAACCTACAAACCAAATGGGGACAATTTATTTCTCTGGTAACTGTATTCTTTTTTTGGGGTTTTGTTGGGTCAGCCAATGATATCCTGATTCCTGTATTCAAAAAAGTATTTACACTATCGCAGGTACAATCACAATTAGTAGCCTGGGCATTTTATGCGGCTTATTTTGTGGGTTCGATGATCTTTTTTCTTGTGTCATTAAAATCTGATGTTTTACAAAAATTTGGTTACAAGAAAACATTAGCTGCCGGTTTAACTCTTTCTGCTCTTGGATCGTTTTTATTTGTTCCAGCCGCTACAATGGAAAGTTTTCCTTTCTTTCTAACTGCATTATTTACGGTAGGGTTGGGATTTTCGATTCAGCAAATTGTAGCCAATCCGCTAGCAATTAAAATGGGAAGTCCGGCAACCGGAGCACATCGACTGACTCTGGCGGGTGGTGTTAATTCATTCGGAACTACTATTGGTGCTATTTTGCTCGGAATCGCATTATTCGGAATGGGAAATAATAAAAAAACAGCGCTTTCGCTTGAAGACATTAAGTTTCCTTTTATCATTTTAGGAACCGCCTTTATTGTCGTAGCACTTTTTATGTTGTTTTCAAAAATCGAAGATCCTGCAAAAGAAGAAGAGATAAAAATCGAAGCAGGAAATAAAAAATTCGCTATCAAAGATTATCCACAATTGTATCTCGGAATGATTGCGATTTTCATCTATGTTGGAACCGAAGTTACAATAATAAGTAATCTTCCTGCCTTATTAAAAACTGCAGAATTTGGAAATATTCTTGAAGAAGCCATTCCGCCATTTATTGCTTTGTATTGGGGAAGTTTAATGATAGGCCGCTGGAATGGAGGCGTAAACGTATTTAATACTTCAAAAGCGACTAATTTACTGCTTAAATTCATAGTTCCTGCTGTTGGTTTTGGAGTAATTATCGCTACAAATATTTTCGCAGAACACGATGTTGATGCTTTTTATATTTACCCTATTTGGATACTATTCTTTATTCTCATTAGTTTCATTGGAGGAAAAAATGCCGGAAAAACATTGATGCTTTTTGGCGTTTCAGGATTAGCAATGATGTTAATAGGTTTAGTTTATCCTGACAGAGAAATTGCAAAATTCTTTTTTATCTCCGGAGGTTTATTTTTATCTATTATGTGGCCGTCAATATTCGATTTGGCGATTGCCGGATTAGGAAAAAACACAGGAAAAGCTTCTTCGTTTCTGATTATGATGATCCTGGGTGGCGGAGTAATTCCGTTGATTCAAGGAGGAATTTGTGATTTTGATTTAAGTAATCCCGAAGGAATCATGGGAATCTCATGGACTCACTTCTCGTACATTATACCACTTTTAGGTTTCGCTTATTTGGCTTTTTATGGTTTTTACTGTCCAAAAATCTTAAAAAAGCAAGGCATTTTTCATATCGAATCCGAAGGTGGAGCTCATTAAAACCAGAATTATTTAAACTACCCGGCCATCATTTTTTGATGGCTTTTTTTATTCTCAAAATTAGCCCTGATTTAAAATATAATTATTCTAAAAAAATTAATTTTTAAAAAATATATTTGCTCAAAATTTTGACAATGAAAAAACTATTACCCTTACTCTCTATACTTTTATTTATTACATCTTGTGGTGTTAAGCAAACAAGGAATTTGCTGACTTCAGGAAACTATAATGAAGCCATTGAAAACGCTGTTTCTAATTTGCGTTCGAATAAAGATAAAAAAGGAAATCAGGATTATGTTTATTTACTTGAAGAAGCTTTTTTTAAAGCCAAAGAAAGAGATTTAAACAGTTTGAATTTACTGGAACAGGATAAAATCCGGCGAACTTAGAGAAAATATTCAATACCTATGTTTTATTAGACAATCGTCAGGAAAAAATAAAACCTTTGTTGCCTTTAAAATTGCTCAAAGAAGGCAAAAATGCCAAATTCACTTTCGATAATTACAACAAACAAATTGTGGAGAGCAAAAATGCTTTGTCTAAATATTTATATGACAATAGTAAAGCTTTATTAAAATCATCCAACAAAGTGGATTTTAGAAAAGCATACGACGATTTAGAGTATTTAAACCAAATTAACCCTAATTACCTAAATACTTTACAACTTCAGGAAGAAGCTTTATTAAAAGGCAAAAATTATATTAGTGTATTGTTGCGCAATCAGACTAATATGGTGATTCCGGTGATTTTACAAAATGATTTACTGGATTTTAATACTTTAGGAATGAATGATAAATGGACTGCTTATCATAGTAATTCTCAAAAAGGAATTAAATACGATTACCAAATCACGGTTAATTTTAGAGAAATCAACATTACGCCTGAGCAAATAAAAGAGAAGGAATTTGTAAAAGAAAAAATAATCAAAGACGGATTAAAAGACCTTTTAGACAAAAACGGCAAACCGGTAAAAGACAGCCTTGGAAAAGTAATTAAAGTCGATAATCTAAAAACGATTACTATTCGAATTAACGAATTTAATCAGTTTAAAGCATGCCAAATCAATGCTACAGTTGATTATACAGATTTAAAAACCAAACAATTATTACATTCCTTTCCGTTGAGTACAGAATCTGTTTTTAAAAACGATTACGCTACTTATAAAGGAAACAAAAGAGCGACTGAAGATGCTTATTATTCTTATTTTAATCGAAAATTAGTTCCGTTTCCTAACAACGAACAAATGATTTACAATACTGGTGAAGATTTAAAAAATCAGTTTAAAGCAATTGTAAGCCGAAATAAATTCTAAATCGGATAGTTTTTTTCGACCAAATACAACACAATTGACTGAATTACAATAAATTGTCAAAAATTTAAAAATGTTAAAATAAATTATAAAACGATGTCCAGTTTGAAAAATATATGTACTTTTGCACCAATGAATTATAAAAGTGTACATATTACCTCAATGTCACGGATAGACGAGCCAGTTACTTCGCCCGAAGTACGGATACTTGTATAGTATCTAAAAATGCCTTTGGTCTTATCACATTCATTATTTTTTATTAGCATCACATTGAAATTACAGCCGTTATCCGTTGGGTTAACCCATCCTGAAAACAAAATTTTATTCATTTTATATTCCTACATTCTTTCTTGTTGGGTTTATTATGTTAATTTTGCAGTCAATTTCAAAAAAGGTTCAATAGTAAAATATAATCATTTAACATTTTTTAACCCAAAATTCATCTTTTGAAATGAATATCTCTATTGTTATAGCTCAGGAAGAACATTTTAAGTATGCGCAAATTATTTGTGATACTATAGAAACGTCTGCCAAATTGAGAGGAACCGGAATAGCAAAAAGAACTCCTGAATATGTCCAGAAAAAAATGGCAAACAGAGATGCTGTTATTGCTTTGGATAAAAAAGGTGAATTTGCTGGTTTCTGCTATATCGAAAGTTGGCAACACGGTCAGTTTGTTGCTCACTCCGGATTAATTGTACATCCTGATTTTAGAAATCTGGGATTGGCAAAAAAAATCAAGAGTTTTGTATTTGATTATTCCTTAAAGAAATATCCGGGTGCTAAAGTATTCGGAATCACAACAGGTTTAGCGGTTATGAAAATTAATTCGGAGTTAGGATACAAACCGGTTCCTTTTTCTGAATTAACGAGTGATCCTACATTTTGGTCAGGCTGTAAAACCTGTACTAATTTTGAAATATTAAAAAGTAAAGATTATAAAATGTGTCTTTGCACAGGAATGTTATACGATCCGGCAGAAAAGCCAAAAGATCCGCCAAAACATCCTTTTAATGTCAGAATCTGGAACAGATTAAAAAAGATTAAACAAGCATTGTTTTTAGAATAAGTAAAACGAATAAAATAAATTTATATATAATCAGCTAAATACGAAGCCTATAAAATAGATTAGTAAATAGCCCATAGATCAAGAAAAATGAAAAAAGTTGTATTAGCTTATAGTGGAGGTCTAGATACCTCATATTGCCTTAAATATTTAAAAAATGAAAAAGGATATGAAGTTCACACCGTATTAATTAATACAGGAGGTTTTGATGATGCCGAATTAAAAGCTATCGAAGACAGAGCTTATGAGTTAGGAAGTGCAAAGCACGCTAACCTTACTATCTTAGATAAATATTATGATAAAGCGATCAAATACCTTATTTACGGTAATGTTTTAAAAAACAATACTTATCCGTTATCAGTAAGTGCTGAACGTGTTTTTCAGGCAATCGAAGCTATTAAATATGCTAAATCTGTTGGCGCTACTGCTATTGCTCACGGAAGTACTGGTGCCGGAAATGACCAGATTCGTTTTGATTTAATTTTCCAAACTATTGCTCCAGAAATTGAAATCATCACTCCTATCCGTGATTTAAAATTATCAAGACAGGAAGAAGTTGATTATTTAATTAAAAACGGAGTACACTATTCTTGGGAAAAAGCACAATATTCTATCAATAAAGGACTTTGGGGAACTTCTGTTGGAGGAAAAGAAACTTTAACTTCTCACCAAAGTTTGCCTAGCGAAGCATATCCTTCTCAATTACAAAAAGAGGGTGAAGAAAAAGTAACATTGGAATTCAAAAAAGGAGAATTAGTAGCTGTAAACGGTGTAGCTGACAAACCTTCAAACAATATTGTTGCACTTGAAAAATTAGCCAGTGCTTATGCAATTGGTAGAGATACTCACGTAGGTGATACGATTATCGGAATTAAAGGAAGAGTTGGTTTTGAGGCTGCTGCTCCATTAATTATCATCAAAGCACATCATTTATTAGAGAAACACACTCTAGGAAAATGGCAACAATACTGGAAAGAACAACTAGGAAACTGGTACGGAATGTTATTTCACGAAGGTCAGTTTTTAGATCCTGTAATGCGTAACATAGAAGCTTTCCTTGAAGATACTCAAAAAACAGTAAACGGAAAAGTTTTTGTTTCATTGAAACCGTATCATTTTTCATTAGACGGAATCGAATCAGAAAATGATTTAATGAACACTGGTTTTGGTCAATACGGAGAAATGAACAATGCCTGGACATCAGACGATGCTAAAGGATTTATCAAAATCTTAGGTAATGCTCAAAACATTTTCTCTTCAGTAAATAAAGAGACTTACGAATAAGGGGTTTTACCGCAAAGTTTGCTAAGAAGGCACAAAGAATATAAAGCTTTGAACACTTAGTAATTAAAAATAGTAATAAAACCATTAAGAAATTAAGAAATATTTAGTCAAAAAAACCTTGAGACTTAACTTCTTAATGGTTCATTTAATTCGAACTGACTTGTTCAGTTAAAAAAATAAATAACTATGATTAATGTTGGAATAATAGGCGGTTCAGGATATACAGCAGGAGAATTAATTAGAATCCTGATGTTTCACCCTAACGCCAAATTAGATTTTGTTTACAGTACTACAAATGCAGGAAAACCGCTTTCAATAGCGCATCAGGATTTGATGGGTGATATCGAAATGAATTTCACTGATACTGTAAATCCGAATGTTGATGTACTTTTTCTGTGTTTAGGACACGGAAAATCAATTTCGTTCTTAGAAAACAATAAATTCTCAGATAGCACAAAAATCATCGATTTAGGAAATGATTTCCGTTTAACAAAAGATAAGGATTTCGACGGAAAATCATTTGTTTACGGATTACCTGAACTAAACAAAACCGACATTAAAAAAGCAAATTATATTGCAAATCCGGGTTGTTTTGCAACTGCTATCCAATTGGCATTATTACCATTGGCTGCTGATGGTTTGTTGAGTGAAGATGTACACATCAACGCAACAACAGGAAGTACTGGTGCCGGAGTTGGTTTAGCTGCTACTTCGCATTTTAGCTGGAGAAACAACAATTTTTCGCATTATAAAGCTTTCGAACACCAACATTTGGGCGAAATCAACCAAAGCTTGAAACAATTACAAGCAGATTATTCAGATGAATTGATTTTTGTACCTAACAGAGGAGATTTCCCAAGAGGAATTTTTGCCACTTTATATACAAAATCAGAAGAAAGTTTAGAAGATTTGGTTGCTAAATACGAAGCTTTTTATGCCGACCAACCATTTGTAACCGTTACTACCACTAACATCAACATGAAACAGGTAGTACAAACAAACAAATGTATTATTAGTTTATTGAAAAAAGGAAACCGGGTTTTAATAACTTCAACTATTGATAACTTATTAAAAGGTGCCTCTGGTCAGGCCGTTCAAAATATGAATTTGATGTTTGGATTGGAAGAGACTACAGGATTACACCTAAAACCTTGTGGATTCTAATTAAAAGTTATGAGTTATAAGTGAAGCGTTATTAATCGTTCGAAACTTTTAACTCCTAACCCTTAACATTTAACTTTAAACAAAATGAACTTATTTGACGTTTACCCATTATATCCTATCACGCCGGTAAAAGCTGTAGATTGCACTATTTACGACGAAAAAGGAACTGAATATTTAGATTTATACTCTGGTCACGGAGTGATTTCAATTGGTCACACCCAACCGGATTATGTTGCCAAAGTAAAAGAGCAATTGGATAATTTGAGTTTTTACTCGAATGCTATCCAAAACCCATTGCAAGTAGAATTGGCAGTCAAATTAGGAAAAGCTTCAGGTTTAACTGATTTTAGCTTATTCCTTTGCAGTTCTGGTGCTGAAGCTAACGAAAATGCTTTAAAACTGGCTTCTTTCCACAATGGAAAATCAAGAGTAATCGCTTTTGACAATTCGTTTCACGGAAGAACTTCAGCTGCTGTTGCTGTGACTGATAACAAAAAAATTGTTGCTCCATTGAATGCTCAACAAGCCGTTACTTTCCTTCCTTTAAATCAAATTGATTTGGTAGAAGCTGAATTAAAAAAAGGAGACGTTTGTGCCGTAATCATTGAGCCTATTCAGGGAGTTGGTGGTTTAGATCAGGGAACAACTGAATTCTTTCAGGCTTTGGAAAAAGTTTGTAATGCCAATGAAGTTGTTTTGATTTTAGACGAAGTACAATCAGGTTATGGAAGAAGCGGAAAGTTTTTTGCTTTTCAACACCACGGAATCAATCCGGATATTGTAACTACTGCTAAAGGTATGGGGAACGGTTTCCCTATTGGCGGTGTTTTGATTTCTCCTAAATTCCAGGCAAGCTACGGATTGTTAGGAACTACTTTTGGTGGAAGCCACTTAGCTTGTGCTGCCGGAATTGCGGTTCTGGACGTTATGGAAGCTAAAAACCTAATCGAAAATACGAATAAAGTATCAGAATACTTTTTTGAAGCCATCAAAGTGATTCCTGAAATTAAACAAGTAAAAGGAAGAGGATTGATGTTAGGAGTTGAATTTGACTTTGATGTGAGTGCTTTGAGAAAGAAAATGATTATTGAAAAATACATTTTTACAGGTGGAGCTAACAATAAAAACTTATTGAGAATCCTTCCTCCGCTAACGATTACTACTGAGGCTATCGATACATTTATCAAAGCTTTACAAGAATCATTAGCTGAATTAAAAAATTAAATTTCACGCTCCGCAAAGTTTCTGGCTTTGCGGAAGTGATAAACGGTCTCTGACCGCATAAAAAATACAATTAACGATGAGTACATTATTATCCATAGAAAAAAGAAACGCTGTATTGACTACCATGGCGGCTCTTTTAGAACAAGAAAGAGAAGCTTTGAAAGCCATCAACCAGCAGGATTTAGCCAATTACAATGGTGAAGATTTAGCTATGGAAAAACGTTTGCTTGTAGATGATGCTAAGGTAGACGGAATGATTCTTTCGGCAAAACAATTAGCCAGTCAGGAGGATCCTGTGGGTCAGATTCGCTATGAGTTTACTCATGACAACGGAATGAGAATCAGCAATAAAACGGCTGCTTTCGGAACGATTCTAATCATTTATGAATCCCGTCCTGATGTAACTGTGGAAGCCGGTGGAATTGCCTTTAAATCAGGAAACAAAATCCTTCTAAAAGGCGGTAAAGAATCTTTGCTTTCGAATCAAAAAATCGTAAGTCTTTGGCATCAGGCATTACAGGAAAATGGAGTAAGTACGGATTGGGTTGAATATTTAAATTACGATAGAGTTCAAACTCAGGCTTTCTTGGAAAAACCATCGCAAAGAGTCGATTTAATTGTACCTCGTGGAGGAGAAAAACTGATTGAATTCACTAAAAAACACGCCAGCTGTCCGGTAATTGTAAGTGGTCGTGGAAATAATTTTCTTTACATCAACAAAGAGGCGGATTTGAAAAAAGCCCTTGACATTATCATCAACGGAAAAACAACTAACATCGGAGTTTGTAATGCTTTGGACAAAGTTTTGATTGATTCTTCATTGCCAAATTGGGAAGATTTTGGAAAACAATTAGTTGACGAATTAAAAAAATATAACGTAGAAATTTTAGGTGATGACGCTTTCGCAAATGCTACTCAGATACCTGTAATTGAAAACGAAGAAATTTGGTACGAAGAGTTTTTGAATTACAAAATTGTTATTGGAATCGTAAATTCTAATGAAGAAGCGATCGCAAAAATTAACAAATATTGCGGTGGCCACTCGGCTTCTATCATTACACAAAATGACGCCGTTGCTCAGGAATTCATGGATAATATTGATTCGGCAGCAGTATATCAAAATGCCTCTACCCGATTTACCGACGGTGGTCAATTTGGTCTTGGTGGAGAATTAGCCATCAGTACTGATAAATTGCACCAAAGAGGACCAATTGGCTTACAGCATTTGGTAACCAATAAATGGTATATTTACGGAGAAGGACAAATCAGATAGCAGAAGGCAGATTTTAGATTGCAGAATCTAAATTTCAGATTTAAGAGAAAAACTTAGAGTCTTAGCAACTAACAGTCTTAGAGACTTTAAAAAAATGGCAAAAAAAAGAATTTTATTAAAATTAGGAAGTAATACCCTAACCAAAGAAACCAATCACATTTCGAGAGGAAAGATTGAAGATATTGGTATGCAGATAGCCGCTTTGAGCGATAAATATGAATTTATCATTGTCAGTTCAGGCGCAATTGCTGCGGCTAAACAATTTGTAAAATTAGACAATAACGACAAAGATGTTTTTGTAAAACAAGCTTTGGCTTCTATTGGTCAGCCCCATTTGATGCGGATTTACAATGAAAACTTTAAGGATTTAGGACTAAATACTTCGCAGTGTTTGCTTTCTTATTCTGATTTCGAAAAAGAACAAACCAAGAAGAATATTGTAAATACCATCAACGTCTTAGTTAAAAACAGTTACATCCCAATTATCAACGAAAATGATACTGTTGCTACTGATGAAATTAAATTTGGCGACAACGATAAATTAGCCGCTCTTGCAGCTGTTTTATTGAAAGTGGATCTTTTGATTATAGGAACTAATACTAACGGTTTTTACACCAAAGAATCGATGGAAAAAGGAATTCCTGAAACTATAACTTCTGTAACAAATTTGAAAGATTTGGAAAAAGAAATTGGGGATTCTAAATCATCACACGGAACTGGCGGAATGCAGTCTAAAATTGAAGCTGTTGCTATTGCCAAAGAAGCCAAAATTGAAACCTGGATTGTAAACGGTCTGAACGATAATTTTATCCTGAAAGCTATAAAAAACGAAATTGCATTTACTAAAATCATATAATGTTGATTCGGTTAATCGTTGATTCGGTTAATCGATTAAACACATAACCGATTAAACAATAAAGAAAATGAACTTTATATCCATTCAAAACATAGATTCACTTGATAAATGGGTGAAACAAGCATTAAAAATTAAGAAAAATCCACTTAAGAATAAAAAACTGGGAAAAAACAAAACCCTGGGAATGTTATTCTTTAATTCTAGTTTGAGAACACGTTTGAGTACTCAAAAAGCGGCTATGAACTTAGGAATGGATGTAATTGTAATGAATTTTAACAGCGAAGGATGGACTTTAGAGTTTCAGGATGGAGCGGTTATGAATCAGGGTTCATCAGAGCATATTAAAGAAGCTGCTGCTGTTGTTTCTCAATATTGCGATATTATAGCTATCAGAGCTTTTGCCGGATTAGTCGATAAAGAAAAAGACAATGCCGAAACTGTAATTTCAGGTTTCTTAAAATATGCTTCTGTACCAGTTGTAAACATGGAAAGTGCTACAGGACATCCAATGCAATCCCTTGCCGATGCGATTACAATGGCAGAGCACAAAACCAAACACAGAGCAAAAGTAGTTTTGACCTGGGCACCACATCCGAGAGCTTTACCACAAGCAGTACCTAACTCTTTTGTAGAAATGATGCAAAAGCAGGAAGATATGGACTTTGTAATTACACATCCGGAAGGTTACGAATTGAATCCTGAAATTACTAAAGATTCAGTGATTGAATACGATCAAAATAAAGCTTTTGAAAATGCTGATTTTATCTATGCTAAAAACTGGAGTAATTATAACGATTACGGTAAAATCACTAATACTGATCCAAACTGGACGGTTACTGCCGAGAAAATGGCTTTGACTAACAATGCCAAATTTATGCACTGTTTGCCAGTGAGAAGAAATGTAATTGTAGCTGACGAGGTAATTGACAGCGAAAATTCAGTTGTTATCGAACAAGCAAATAACAGAACTTATTCTGCCCAATTAGTATTGCAAAAAATATTGAAAAATGGGAAAAAATAAACAAAGCTTATCCATCATCAAAATTGGTGGAAACATCATCGATAATCCAGTAGAATTAACACAATTCTTAGCTGATTTTTCTAAGATTGAAGGGAACAAAATTCTGGTTCACGGTGGTGGAAAATCGGCTACTAAAATGGCACAAAGTATTGGTTTAGTTCCTCAAATGATTGATGGACGACGCATTACAGATAAACCGATGCTGGATGTAGTAGTGATGATTTATGCCGGGGAAATCAACAAAAATGTTGTTGCTCAATTACAGGCAAATAATACTAATGCCATGGGGTTTTCGGGTGCTGATGGTAACTTAATCCAATCTACTAAAAGAAACCACCCAACTATCGATTACGGCTTTGTGGGCGATGTTCAAAAAGTGAATACTCCTTTATTAGAAACCTTAATCAATAGTGGAATTGTCCCTGTTTTCTGTGCCATTACACACGATAAAAACGGGCAATTATTAAACACCAATGCAGATACAATTGCGAGTGAATTAGCGATAGCAGCATCAGAGGTTTTTGAGGTAACTTTGAATTATTGCTTCGAAAAAGCAGGAGTTTTGACGGATGTTGAAGACGAAAATTCAGTAATCAAACAAATCAATTCAGAACTCTATACACAATTAAAACAAGAAGGTGCCATTCATTCGGGAATGATTCCTAAATTGGATAACTGTTTCAACAGTTTGTCTAAAGGTGTTCAGAAAATAAAAATTGGCCATCACAGAATGTTGAAAAATTCGGAGGCGATTTGCACGAGCATTGAGTTATAAAAGTTGATAGCTGTTTGTTGATAGTCTTAGAAATTATCATTTCGCCATCAACTAAAACTATCAACCACCAACTAAATCTAATATGAAAAACATAGAAACACTTATACAAGAAGCCATTGCGTTATTAAAATCGCTGATTCAGACGCCTTCATTTTCGAGTGAAGAAGATCAAACGGCCCTTTTAATCGAAAATTGGTTTACCAAAAACAATATCCCTTTCGAAAGAGAAAACAATAATGTTTGGGCTTACAATAAGCATTTTGACAAATCAAAACCCACGCTTTTACTTAATTCGCACCACGATACGGTAAAACCAAATCAGGGTTATACTAACGATCCGTTTGAAGCAAAAGTAGAAGATGGTAAATTATTTGGTTTAGGAAGTAATGATGCAGGTGGTTGTTTGGTATCATTAATCGCCACATTTACCCATTTCTATGCCGTTGAGAACCTGCCTTACAATATTGTAATTGCAGCTACCGCAGAAGAAGAAAGCAGCGGAAAAAATGGTTTAAACAGCATTTTAAAACATTTACCGGAATTAGAATGCGCTATTGTGGGTGAACCTACATTAATGCAATTGGCCGTAGCCGAAAAAGGATTATTAGTTTTGGATGTAGTGGTAAAAGGAACAGCAAGTCACGCCGCACACAACAATCCCGACAATCCTATCTACAATGCAATGCCTGTAATTGAATGGTTCAAAAACTTCCAATTCGAGAAAATATCTAAGGTTTTAGGACCTGTAAAAATGACCGTAACCCAGATTAATGCAGGAAAACAACACAATGTAGTTCCGGCGGAATGTCATCTCGTTGTTGATATTCGTGTGAATGATTGTTATAATAATACCGAAATTTTAGAAATGGTACGAGCGAATGTAAATGCCGAAGTCAATCCGCGTTCTATGCACTTAAATGCTTCTTCAATTCCTGTTTCACACGGATTAGTTCAAGCAGGAATTGCATTAGGCAGAACCACTTATGGCTCACCTACTCTTTCGGATCAATCAGTTTTATATTGTAAATCATTAAAATTAGGACCAGGAGAAAGCTTACGCTCACATTCGGCTAACGAATTTATATTTGTAAACGAAATTGAAGAAGGAATCGAATTGTATATTAAAATACTAACTGATTTTTTTAAATTATAATATTTTTAGAAGCTAATCCCGCTATCCGCTGCAAACGAAGTTCACTGAATTCCTATGAAAATAGACATAAAGTGAAGTAATCTTTTTGTTTTTAAAGAAAAAAAAAAGGATTTTCGCTGCTATCGGGGCTAAAAAATAAAAAACTTTGCGAATCTCTGAGTAATCTCAGTGCATCTCTGCGAAATAAAAAACAGAATTATGAAACTTTGGGAAAAAGGAATACCTACTGATAAACAAATCGACTTTTTTACTGTTGGAAACGACCGTGAATTAGATTTAATTTTAGCAAAACACGATGTTACAGGAAACATTGCACAGGCTAAAATGCTTGCTAAAATCGGATTGATTACCAATCAGGAATGTGAGGATTTATTGGGTGCATTGGCAGAAATTCAAGCAGATATTGCAGCCGGAAACTTTACTATCGAAGATTCATTTGAAGACGTACATTCAAAAGTAGAATACTTACTGACTCAAAAAGTTGGAGAAGCCGGTAAAAAAATACACACTGCCCGTTCCCGAAATGACCAGGTTTTGGTCGATATGAATTTGTACTTAAAAGAAGAAGTACTTCAACTAAAACAACAGGTGAAATCACTTTTTGAGCTGTTAATGAATTCAGCTGAAAAATACCAAAACGTTTTATTACCAGGATATACGCATTTACAAATTGCAATGCCAAGTTCATTTGGAATGTGGTTTTCTGCTTATGCTGAAAGTTTTATAGACGATATCAGTATGTTGAATGCTGCTTTAAAAGTGGTTGACCAAAATCCGTTGGGTTCTGCTGCAGGGTATGGTAGTTCCTTCCCTATTGACAGAACTTTTACTACTCAGGAAATGGGATTTAGCACCTTAAAATACAATTCGGTTGCAGCACAAATGAGTCGTGGAAAATCGGAGAAAACAGTTGCTTTTGCTATGGCAAGTGTAGCGGGTACGCTTTCAAAATTGGCGTATGACGTTTGTTTGTATATGAGTCAGAATTTTGATTTTATTGGTTTACCGGCAAATCTGACTACAGGATCAAGCATTATGCCTCATAAAAAAAATCCTGATGTATTTGAATTAATCCGTGGAAAATGCAACAAAATTCAGGCTTTACCATACGAATTAACATTAATTACCAATAACTTACCTAGTGGGTATCACAGAGATTTACAACTTTTAAAAGAAGGTGTTTTTCCTGCTATTCAAAACCTAAAAGCTTGTTTGGATATTGCTATTTTCTCCATTCCGGACATCAAGGTAAAAGAGAATATTTTAGAGGATAAAAAATACGATTATTTGTTTACCGTAGATACTTTGAACGAAATGGTTTCTGCAGGAATTCCGTTTAGAGATGCCTATAAAGAAGTGGCACTGCAAATTGAAGCCGGAAATTACAAATCACCAAAAGCAACTAAACACACACACGAAGGAAGTATCAACAACCTTTGTCTGAAAGAGATTAAAGAAAAAATGGATCAGGCTTTTTAAAAAATAAGCTGCATTTTAAACTACAACGCATCGAAATTATCGATGCGTTTTTTTATATAATTTACTTACATTTGAGAAACTAATCCATCTTACATGAGAAAAATGAATGAACGAGCCACTCAAGCACTCTATGATCAACAATTAATTAGTAAAGAACAATACGATCAAATTATAAATTATCGTAGCTGGAACATCTTTTCATTAAATGCTGAACTAAAACTGTTTCTTTATCTTTCAGTAGTACTATTTACTTCGGGAATTGGTATTTTAATTTATGATAATATTGATACCATTGGACATACCATTCTTATTAGTATCGTTTTTATTCTTACAATAATTTGCTATTATTTATCCTTTAAAAAGGCACCCAAATTTCAAAAAGAGCAAACTCATTTTGAAAGTCCTGTAATGGAATATATCGTTCTTACTGCCAATTTACTGACTTGTATTTTTATTAGTTATTTACAGCTCCAATACAATACTTTTGGGACTAATTACGGTTTGGCTACAATTATCCCAACAACTATTGGATTATTTTCGGCTTATTATTTTGATAACAAAAATGTACTTTCTTTAGCTATCACTGGTTTAGCAGCCTACATTGGTTTAACCGTAACGCCACAATCGCTTTTACAAAATGATCTCTACAATACTAATTCGTTGAGTTATGCTGCCATTGGATTAGGAAGTGTTCTTATTGCCTGGAATTATTACAGTTCTAAAATCAATCTAAAAACGCATTTTTCGTTTATATTTTTAACTTTTGCTTTACATCTTATTGGAATTTCCTGCCTTAATAATCTAGTTGATAATGATTACTATTTTCTTTTTACAATTCTTTTAATACTATCAACCTATTATTTTTATCGTCGCAGTTACGAGATAAAATCGGTCTCTATATTTGCTTTTGCCGTTTTGTATGGTTTTATAGGCTTAAATATTAGCTTTTTTAAAATTATTGATAGTATCAATCTCAATGACTTTTTTGAGTTTTTAATAATCCTTAGTCCTTTCTATTCTATAGGATTTATTTATCTATTTGTACAAATGATTAAAAAATTTAATGCCGAAATAAAAAAATGATAGCACAAGATAAAACTAAATTAGAAAATCAGTTTTTAATTGAAGAAGCGCATTCTTTGCATGATGCTAAATTCATTTCGAAAGAACAACTAAAGGAAATAGAAACCCGACTCAATTACACTAAAGCAAATACCAATATTTTTTTACGCTTTGGATTTGCTGTACTTGGTATCTTTTTATATGCTTCAATTTGTGGATTTATTTCTTTGCTTAGTATGAATATTATTGATCATAATTTCGAAGCTTTTATTTTCATCTATGCAGCAATGGGTTTTGCAGGCACCGAATTTTTAATTCATCAAAACAATACCGAAAAAGGACTCGATGATGTTTTTTTAATTGGAGGACAATTGCTTTTTGCTGTAGCCATAGGAGTTGCAACAGAAGCCAATGAACTTTCAATTGCTATCACAGCTACTCTTATTTCTTTCTTTAGTTACCTTCGTTATGTAAAACTAGTTTCTGTCTTAATATTCTGCATCGCTAGTACGGCAACGGTAGCTTTTGGTTTATTTGAACTGGGAAGTATTGGAAAAACAATTTTACCCTTTGTATTGATGATTTACGCTTTAGGAATCTATTTCTTAACTAAAAAGGGAACTCAAAAAGTCCAATTTCTTTTTTACCACAAAGGAATTCTGTTCTTAAAAAACTTTTGTTTACTATTATTTTATTGTTCAGGAAATTATCTGGTAGTTAGAAAACTTTCAGAAGTATTACTGGAAACTGAAATTCCTGCAAATTTAGATATTCCTTTTGCCTGGTTCTTTTATACTTTTACAGTAATTGTCCCTTTGTTCTATATCTTTTATGCTTTAAAAATGCAGGAAAGAATAATGCTTTGGATAGGTTTTATAAGCTTAGGATTTACATTTTATACTATTCGATATTATCACCAGATTTTACCCATTGAAATTGCTTTAATCTTAGGCGGACTTTTACTTTTTGCTATCGCTTATTTTTCCATCAAAAAGCTTAAAGACAGGACAACTGGAATCACTTTTCAGCCTGATCGTTTTATCAATTCAAGCGATTTTATCAATACCGAAGCGCTAATTCTAACTTCCCAATTTGGTTTAAAACCCGAAACTACAGTCGAATCACCGATGGAATTTGGCGGAGGTGATTTTAGTGGCGGAGGTTCGAGCGGAGGTTTTTAAATTAAAATCTTTCTTTATCTTTATCGGCAAAAAAAAACGTACTCAACAAATCTTATTTGTTGTATATTTGCCGATAACGGCATATGTAATCGAAAAATATGAACTATATTTCAGTCAGTGAATTTTCAAAAAAATGGAATGTTCCAGAAAGAACAGTTCGAAATTATTGTGCCACAGGAAAAATAAAAGGTGCTTTCTTAACTGGTAAAACTTGGAATATTCCAGAAGATACGACTTTAACCAATAAAGTAAAGGAGAAGAAATTTAGTGATAATACATTACTCAATCATCTTAAAGAGCAAAAAGAAATGAAGCTCAAAGGTGGAATTTATCATCGCACACAAATTGACCTGACTTATAATTCAAATCGTATTGAAGGAAGTAAGCTAACTCATGATCAAACCAGATATATTTTTGAAACTAATACTATCGGAGTATCCAAAGAGAGTATTAATGTAGATGATATTATAGAAACCACAAACCACTTTCGTTGTATCGATTTAATTATTGATAAAGCAAAATCAAAACTAACCGAATCTTTTATTAAAGAATTACATTTTATCCTAAAATTAGGAACATCTGATAGTCAAAAAAAGTGGTTTAATGTTGGTCAATACAAAAAACTACCTAATGAAGTTGGAGGTAATGAAACTTGTCCTCCTTCAGTCGTTGCTACAAAAATGAAAGAATTACTTTCGAGCTACCATAACATTGAAAAGAAAACTTTTGAAGATATTATTGATTTTCATTATCAATTTGAAATCATCCATCCATTTCAAGACGGTAACGGACGTGTTGGTCGGTTAATTATGTTTAAAGAGTGCTTAGCGAACAATTTTATACCTTTTATTATTGATGAAGACTTAAAACTGTTTTATTACAGAGGCTTACAGGAATGGCCTCTTATAAAAGAATATTTGTTAGATACTTGTCTTACAGCTCAGGATAATTACAAAATCATCCTCAAGTATTTCGAAATAAAATCAAGCTAAAAACAAAAAGCTACAAAAATTAAATTCGTAGCTCTTGCGTTGCTTAAACCCATAGTAATTAATCATTGTTTCGACTTATCTAACCACCAAAAATGCAACGCTTTTGGTTTCCTTCTAAAGAATTCGAGAATTTTATAGCATTTAAAATAGTATTATTTACGAATTTGGCGGAGGTGATTTTAGTGGCGATGGTTCCAGCGGAAGTTTTTAAAATAATAATTAAAAAAAACAAATCTAAAAAATATCACCTTTTAATTTTCAGTTTTCTATTTTTAAATACTCTTTTCTCAACATAGTTACCATTGTGTTAATTCTTACTTTTTTTATTCTAATTTTGTAGGATTTTAAACATAAAAAAACTTATTTTTAGAAAACCAATTTAAACATACAAATCATGAAATCATTTACTCTAAAAAAATCATTATTACTGCTGTTTTTATTTTTGAATATAATTGCTGTAACTGCTCAAGACAAACTGGATACCGTGATTATGTCTAACGGTGAAAAAAGAACTGGAAAAATTATAGCTGTCAAAGAAGATGCTGTTAAATTTATCTACAAAGGTGAATCTTTAGAATATGAATTTAAAAAATCAGAAATAAATAAAATTGAATTTGCCAGCGGACGAACAGAAATAATCAATAATGCTACTACTTCTGATGCGACATCGACATCGACATCGACATCAACTTCAACTGAAAGAAAAGGCCTTATTGCTGTTTTACCTTTCGAATTCATAACTAATGATCCGGCTCTAAGTACCAGTGCAATGGCTGAACAATTACAAAACGACAGCTACCTTTCTATCAAAGAAAACACACATGGCTTACAGCTGCAGGATCCTATTACAACCAATAGTATTTTAGCCAAAAACGGTCTTTCGCACAGCAATATTAAATCAAAAACCCCAAAAGAAATTGCAATTTTATTAGGAGTTGAAAATGTAGTTTATGGAATGGCAAATGTCACTAACAAAGGAACTTCTTCTTACGGAAGCGGTATCTCCACTTATAACGGAAAAGAAACGGATAAAAAAGATAATAAAAAAGCATCTGGTACTATTTACAATTCTAATAATGCCACTACTACCATCAATTATGAAACAAAAATTGGTTTGAATTTTTATAATGATCAGGGAACTAATTTGTATTCAGAATCCCGAAACTCTTTCGGTACTGGCTTTGATGCTTACCATGCTACTATTAATTACCTTATCAAGCGTTGTCCATTTGGATCAAAAGTAAAAAACTAATGAGAATCCGTTTTATATTTTTATTAATCGTTGCGACAAGTTGGGCGCAGCAAAAAAATACAGACAGCATATCCAATTCAACTCCTGCAAATGAGTACATCATACATTATGATGATTTCATTAAAACCAGAGTGGGATTTACCAATAGTTTTAATTCATTTCATATTAAAGACCAAAAAGATAATCTTGATTTTACCTTATCGCCTAATCAAAGGTTACGCTCTACTTTTACATTTATGTATAAATTTATCGAATTGGACTTAGGCTACACACCTGATTTTATTCGATTCAACAAGGACGATGAAAAATACGGTAAAACATCGTTTTCTAATTTTGGAACCCGATTGTATTTAGGCAAATGGATGCAAAGTATTGAATACACTAAAATAAAAGGATTTTATGTTAATAAAGACGATATTGGAATACCTGAAAACCTATTGTTCTCTAATTTTCAGATGCGAAGATTTGGCGGAAGCACCTCTTACATCTTTAATCCCAACTTTTCATTTAGAACCATCTTTGGACAAAGTGAATGGCAAAAGAAAAGCGCAGGAAGTTTTGTTCCAAGCATAAGTTATTATTTTACCCAAATGAAAAACGATAACCCCAGCAAAGACAACAGTATTGATATTGCAGTAGGTCCTGGATATTATTACAATTGGGTTATTAATAAAAACTTGCTGATTTCGGCAGGAGCTTATGGCGGTGTAGGCTATAACACTACTAAAACAACTTATTCGGATGGCACTCCGGAAGAAATAATCGATGGACTTTCTTATCAAACACAGTTGAATCTGAATTTAGGATACAATTCTGAAAAATTCTACACAGGAGTAACAGCTAGATGGAATACTTTTTATTATGATAATGATCCCAGAGTTCATATTAAGGATCAGCAGCGTTTTTTTGAATTCTATGTAGGTTATCGTTTTAAGGCATCAGAAAGAATAAGTAATCTGGTGAATAATCCACAAAGTCTTATAAAGAAGAAATAAGCTTTGTTGAGCTTAAACAAAAAGAGCTTGTTGGAATACTATTTTCGAACAAGCTCTTTTTAATATTTATAAAATCTTATAATTTATCTTTCAAACCTACAGCATCAATATCTGAATGTGAAGCATCATAAACAGCTTTTCCGTCTTTTATTACAACAATCTGTGGTGATTCGTGATGTACATTAAAACGATTGGCTATTTCATTCGAAATTTCGCGGTAATTAAGCAAATCCAGAAAATAAGGTGTTACTTCTTCTTCCAGATTAAATTCATTTTCAAATTGTCTTAAAGCCATTCTGCTCACACTACAACGCGTACTATGCTTAAAAATCACCGCTGGTTTTTCATTCGAATTAAAAATAATTTCGCCCAACTGATCAACATCGGTTAGCAATTCCCAATTCATTTTACTTTCTTGCTGCTTTGGTGTTTCTTCATCCCCACCAAAAATATTTTTAAAAAAACTCATATTTTAACTTGTTTTATGACTTTTTGACATTAAAAACTACTGAAAATCGTTTTAAAAATGCCTTTTTGTCCTTAAATTTACTATGGAATATAATTTGTCCCAACTCCTGCAAAGTTAATTAATTAGTTTAAACCAAATCTATAAAACAATATGAACATCAATAAATTTACAATTAAATCGCAGGAAGCCATTCAGCTTTCACAGCAGCTGGCTCAAAGTTATGGCCAGCAGCAAATAGAAAACGAACACATTTTTAAAGCCATTTTTGAGGTGGACGAAAATGTAGCACCTTTTATTTTGAAAAAACTTAACGTAAATGTGCCTTTGTTTTTACAAATATTAGACAGCACGATTCAGAGTTTTCCAAAAGTTTCAGGTGGTGATGTAATGCTTTCCAGAGAGGCTAACAAAGCACTAAACGAAGCCGAAATTATTGCTAAAAAAATGAACGATGAATATGTTTCTATCGAACATTTGATCTTAGCTATTTTCGATTCAAAATCAAAGGTGGCGCAAATTTTAAAAGATCAGGGCGTAACCGGAAAAGGATTAAAAGCCACTATCGAAGAATTACGAAAAGGCGAAAGAGTAACCTCAGCATCAGCCGAGGAAACGTATAATTCGCTAAACAAATACGCTAAAAACCTCAACGAATTAGCCCGATCAGGAAAACTCGATCCGGTAATTGGTCGTGACGAAGAAATCCGACGTGTGTTACAAATCCTGACCCGTCGTACTAAAAATAACCCAATGCTTGTGGGAGAACCTGGTGTGGGTAAAACCGCCATTGCCGAAGGTTTAGCGCATAGAATTGTAGATGGCGACGTTCCTGAAAATCTAAAAGATAAAATCGTGTTTTCACTGGATATGGGAGCCTTAATTGCGGGTGCCAAATACAAAGGAGAATTTGAAGAGCGTTTAAAATCGGTAGTGAAAGAAGTAACTGCTGCCGATGGTGATATTGTGTTGTTCATTGATGAAATCCACACGCTGGTAGGTGCCGGCGGTGGCGAAGGTGCGATGGATGCAGCGAATATCCTTAAACCGGCTTTGGCTCGTGGTGAACTGCGTGCTATTGGTGCAACGACTTTAGACGAATACCAAAAATATTTCGAAAAAGACAAAGCACTGGAACGTCGTTTCCAAAAAGTACAAATTGAAGAACCGGATACTGAAAGTGCTATTTCGATTCTTCGTGGTATCAAAGAAAAATACGAAACACATCATAAAGTCCAAATTAAAGACGAGGCTATTATTGCTGCCGTAGAATTGTCGCAACGTTACATAACTAATCGTTTTTTACCGGACAAAGCCATCGACTTAATGGACGAAGCAGCTTCTAAAATCCGAATGGAAATTAATTCGAAACCTGAAGAACTGGATGTTTTGGATCGAAAAATCATGCAGTTGGAAATCGAAATTGAAGCTATTAAACGCGAAAAAGACGAAACCAAGCTGAAAGTTCTTGGAATGGAATTAGCCAATCTGAAAGAAGACCGAAACAAAATTTTCACCAAATGGAAATCAGAAAAAGATGTGGTCGATAACATTCAGACCGTAAAAACCGAAATCGAAGACTTTAAATACGAAGCCGAACGTGCCGAACGCGATGGCGATTACGGAAAAGTTGCCGAAATACGTTACGGAAGAATCAAAGAAGCTCAGGAACGACTTGACGCTTTACATAAGGAATTACTCGAAAATCAATCCGGCGGAAGTTCGCTAATTAAAGAAGAAGTAACCCGCGAAGATATTGCCGAAGTGGTTGCTAAATGGACTGGAATTCCTGTGGTAAAAATGCTTCAGGGCGAGAGAGAAAAACTCCTGCATCTGGAAGAAGAACTGCACCGCAGAGTAGTAGGTCAGGAAGAAGCTATTGAAGCCATTAGTGATGCCGTACGCCGTAGCCGTGCCGGATTGCAGGACATGAAAAAACCTGTGGGTACCTTCCTGTTCCTTGGAACAACCGGTGTGGGGAAAACCGAATTGGCAAAAGCCTTAGCCGAATATCTGTTTGACGATGAAAATGCCATGACCCGAATTGACATGAGCGAATACCAGGAACGCCATAGCGTGAGCCGATTGGTAGGTGCGCCTCCGGGATATGTGGGCTATGACGAAGGCGGACAATTGACGGAAGCCGTGCGTCGTAAACCGTATTCAGTAATTTTGTTGGACGAGATCGAAAAAGCGCATCCTGATACCTTCAACATCTTGTTACAGGTGCTGGACGAAGGACGTTTAACAGATAACAAAGGCCGTCTTGCCGATTTTAAAAACACGATTATCATTATGACTTCTAATATGGGAAGCCATATTATACAGGAAAAATTCGAGAACCTAAAAGGAAGCGTCGAAGCCGCAACCGAAGCTGCCAAAGTAGAAGTTTTAGGCTTACTGAAACAAACCGTACGTCCTGAATTCATCAACCGTATTGACGAAATCGTGATGTTTACACCGTTGACCAATGCTAATATTGCTCAAATTGTAGGCCTCCAATTAAAATCAGTAACTAAAATGCTGGCACAGCAAGGCATTACTATGGACGCCACGCCGGAAGCTATCGATTATTTGTCTGATAAAGGATTTGATCCACAGTTTGGGGCGCGTCCCGTAAAACGTGTAATTCAGCGAGAGGTGTTGAACCAGTTGTCTAAAGAAATTCTGGCTGGCAAAATCACTACCGATAGCATTATCCTTTTGGATGCTTTTGATGGTCAATTGGTTTTTAGAAATCAAAGCGAGTCGAACAACTAATTAATGCCCGTCAGTTCGAGTGTTTTTTGTGTAATGCAATGAAACAAAAAATGTATCGAGAACTTATACAACACCAGTCATCACGGCTGGTGTTTTTTTATGGAGCACAACGATAGTTTTCCATAACAACTTCCCTCCTGCTTCCCGATAGCTATCGGGACGCAATATCTTTTTATTTTGTCAGGCTGAGCTTGTCGAAGCCTTTTCTCAATAATTAATTATACTGAGTTTTACCATGATTCAAAAAACAAAATAAAAAGGATATTCACTTCCATCAGGGCTATGGAGAATATATACTTTCCTAAAAGCAAGTTTCTTACATAAATTTAACTAAGATTATTCCTTAAAATAGCATTTCATCGAATTATTGTGCTTTTTACGGATACTACAGTAATAATTTACAAAAAAGATATATTTTTAGAATAAAATTCTTATATTAAAAAACATTCTTATGGCAATTCTAACAAAATCCAGACTCACAGCTCTAACTGAAAACAAACTAGGTACGCGTATGTTTAGTCAAACTTTAAATGAAGCTAAATTCCAAAACAAATCAACTGCAACTGTAACAGTCTTTTTATCACACTGTCATGATGATTTAGAACAAATTGAAGTAAATAAGGTAATTGTTTTACTTAGAAATTCTGGAGTTAGTGTTTATATTGATTCACTTGATTCTTCATTACCTCCATTTACTAGCGCTATAACTGCACAAAGGATTAAAGACCAAATAAAACAAAACAGAAAATTTATTCTTGTAGCAACAAATAAAGCTATTCAATCAAAATGGTGCAATTGGGAATTAGGTTTTGGTGATGCTCACAAGTACATTGATCATATTGCAATAATTCCACTTGCTGATAGCTCTCAAGTATGGAATGGAAACGAGTACTTACAGATATATCCTCGAATAGAAGAAAGTGAATTAACTTCTGAATACATAAAAGTTATTTATCCAAACAAAACCTACAAAAGCCTATCTGAATGGTTAAAATCTTAAAATTATGAATCAAGAAATAGAAATTTTTATTAAAGATTTTGTTAAAGATCTTAATGAAGGCACCGCTTCAATTTTTGCTGGTGCAGGGTTAAGTGTTAATGCCGGATTTGTGAACTGGGCTGAGTTAATGAGTGAAATTGCACATGATTTAGGACTCAACATAGAAAATGAAAAAGATCTTGTTTCACTTGCTCAATTTCACGTAAATGAAAATCAAACACGTTCAAAGATTAATAGAAAAATATTAGAAGAATTTACTGAAGATGCAAAAGAGACAGAAAATCACAAACTAATTGCCCGCCTTCCTTTATCATCTATATGGACAACCAATTATGACCAGCTTTTAGAAACAACATTTAAAAATGAAAATAAAGTTGTAGATATAAAATATAGAAATAATCAATTATTAACAACAAAGCCTAAAAGAGATATTGTTATATTCAAAATGCATGGAGATGTTAATCATGCAGATGAAGCAATAATAACTAAACAACAATATGAACAATATCATTCCACCCACGAACCTTTTATAAATGCTTTGGCTGGAGAACTTACAACAAAAACTTTTTTATTTATAGGGTTTAGCTTTACTGATCCTAATCTAGACTATATTTTAAGTAGGTTGAATTTTAGATATGATAAACAACAAAGGCAACATTACTGTTTCGTTAAAAAACATAAATTAGGCGATTCTCAAAATCCTGATGAAGCAACACTTTATTATAACTCTCGAAAACAATATTTGACTATAAATGACCTAAAGAGATATGGTATAAAATCATTACTCATAGATGAATATGAAGACATTACAGAAATACTTAAAGAAATTGAATATCGATATAAGAAAAAAACAATTTTTATTTCAGGCAGCGCTGAAACTTATGAACCATTCGATAAAAATGAAGCAATAGGTTTTGTTCACAATCTTTCTAAAGTTATTATAGAGAATGATTACAGAATAGTTAATGGATTCGGATGGGGTATTGGAAGCTCTATTATCAATGGTGCTTTAGAAGCTATTTATAAAAATCCAATTAAATATTCTGAAAGTCAATTAATACTAAAACCATTTCCACAATTTGAAACCGGAGACAAACCTTTAAAAATTATGTGGGAAGAATATCGTCAAAAAATGATTTCTCAATGTGGAATATCTCTATTCATTTTTGGTAATAAAAAAAATGATGATAATGAAATAATTGATGCAGATGGAGTCTTGAGAGAATTTGAAATATCTAAAAATAACGGCAACATTTGTATCCCAATAGGTTTGACAGGATATGCAACTTATCAAATTTATGAGAGGATATCTAATGACCCAAAAAAATATTTTGAGTCACCAGAATCATTAATGCCAATAATCAATCTTCTTGCGAAAGAACCAACTAATCTAGATGCAGTTATTATAGAAATTGATAAACTTTTAAAACAACTAAAAAAATAAAGATGGCTAGAGAAACATTTATATCATATAAGTATAGCGAAGCCCAAGAATTAAGGGACTTAATAATTGAAAAACTTGGTAAAGATGCATCTTATTATAAAGGAGAAACAGGTGAATCTCCTGATTTAACAGGCTCTTCAATTGAAAATATAAAAGAAAATCTTAAGAATATGATTTTCGGTACATCAGTTACAATTGTTATTATTTCACCAAACATAAAAAAAAGCAAATGGATAGATTGGGAAATTGAATATTCTCTTAAAGAATATAAAAGAGGGAGTACTACCTCTAAAACAAATGGTATTGTTGGAGTTGTTATGAAAATTAACGGTAACTATAACTGGCTTATATCATCTTATCAAAATTCTGATGGTTGCACTTCAAGATCAATTGACAATTCATACCTTCATGATATTAAAGTAAAGAACAGATTTAATTTAATAACTAACAATAAATATTCTTGTCCAAATTGTAAAACATTTGATCAATTAACAGGTTCTTATATTTCACTAATAGAGGAAGACCGTTTTCTAAAAAATCCTCAATATTTCATAGAAAATGCATTTCAAAAAAGTCAGAATATTAAAAACTATGAACTATCAAAGAATAGATAGTAACCTCAGCTACCAAACTAATCCTTTCGTAAAGAGCCCCAGACAGCGCGGAAATGTTTTCCGTGCCCACAACAGTGAGTAAATAAGTGAATAAAAAGAGATGCTTCCTTCGTCAGCAGGACAAGTTTGTGGAGAGTTGTGGTCTTAAAAATTGTCTTCCAAAACCACTAGAAATAAAAAAGAGCAGCAATGATAAATTGACTGCTCTTTTTTATTCCACTAGATCTCGTTTGTCTACAACTCTGGTGCTTGTCTATGACGAGTACCAAAATAATTAAAAGATAATTCGTAGCGTTTGCAACGCGGCTTGATACTTTAAAACAATAATTCTAAAGAAAATAATACTGTGTTTTGCAATGTATCAATTTTATGGTAATTTAGTATTGAACCGCATTGCAAATGCTTTATATGGCTTCCTACAGTAAGTAGGTACTCGATGCAATCGAGCAGCAGTTTTCAAATAAAAATCAACTAATCAACTTAAATAAACACTATGGATAATCAATTTGAAGCAGGAATTAACATTGCAATAAAAATTCCTAAAAGCAAGTATAACGATACCGTAAATTTTTATAAAAACATCTTAAAGTTTGAAGTCACCGAAGTCCCAATAAGTAACCCAACGGTTTCCAAAACGCATTCGGTAAAATTTGGAGCCAATGTGATTTGGCTGGATTGTGTTGACAATTACACCCATTCTGAAACCTGGTTACAACTGACAGTTCCTAATGTAGAAGAAGCAACAGCATATTTGAATTCAAATGGTGTAGCCACTTGTGATGAATTGGAAGAATTACCTGAAGACATGCACTGGATTACTGATCCCGCAGGAACGGTTTTTAATTTGCAAAAGAGGTGAAATAGACCTAGAAATACTTTAGAAGTTAAAAACCACTTTTGTAACTTAAATAAAAGAGAAAAACATGAAGTTGATAAATATTTTTACTTGTTTCTCATTTTTGCTTTTAACATCATTCTGCATGGGACAAAATAATGTTTCCGATTTTTCTTTTTCAAAAAATAGAATTTTAAATGATGAGAATATCGAATTAGTCAAAAAATCCATTGAAAAGAATGATTTTAGAATTTCATTTGACAAAGCTGAAATTCCAAAGCAATTATTTGAGATTTTTTATAAATGGAAAAATGATCCATTCTTGATAGCTAATCCAAATGAAAAATTTAATGCAACTGATGAAATAAATAACAGTTTACCAAACAGACAATTGACTTCAATTTTTCAAAATAAGGAATATTTAATTCTAAACTATAAGCATGGAGGTTTTGGATTCCATCACCATATCATCTGGTGTAAAATAGATAATGACAAAATTAGTGATATATGGATCTGTACTACTTCTAATCATATTGACAATTATTTAATACTTAAAGAAAATATTGAAAACTTTACAAGGATAATATCTTTAAAAAATGGCCAAAAAATAAAACTAAATTCTTTATGTTTTTAAGTATTATTGAAGATGCTTCCTCCGTCAGCATGACAAGTTTGTGGATCATCAATCCGTGAAAAAATCAGCTTATAGTATTACTAAACATACCTCTCAAATAAGCTCTTTTAATTTTTCGGAAAAAACAATTTGAAATAGTACATTTGTTGCCAGAATCTCCCCAGATTTTTTTATTTGCCTACAAATCGAATAAATTATCAATTATAATATATGTACGGAACTTTACCTTTAATCTTAATTGTTTTTCCTTTATTATTCCAGATACTTTTGGGCAGAAAAGCTATTGGTGGCGATATTAAATTAAAGTTTACCACTGTTTCCATTATTAGCCTTCTATTACAGGTGGCATTATCGATTATTGCTTTTGCAATTGCTTCTCAAAATCTGGAAGCCGCTTTTAAAGCAAGAGAATTTAGATGCGGAATGGGACTTTTAGGATTTGTTGCATTATCATTATTTTTTACTTTTTTCCTGTTAATCACCATGCTGATTCAGTATTTCATAAAAAGATCTTACGATAATAAACATTAAAAAACTACGCTATGGCACTAATTAATCCTCACATTAATTTTAACGGAAATGCCGAAGAAGCATTTACTTTTTACAAATCAGTATTTGGTGGAGAATTTACTAAACTCATCCGTTTAAAAGATTTAAAAGGTCCTGAATTTCCAGTAGCAGAAAATGATGCTAATAAAATCCTTCACATTGCATTACCTATTGGAACCAATACTCTACTGGGGAATGATGTTCCTGAATTTTTAGGCCGCGTAAATGAAAACGAAAACAGATCTAAAATTTCGATTAGCGCTGCAAGCCGTGAAGAAGCCAATCAACTATTTAACGGACTTTCAGCAGGCGGAACCATTGAAATGCCTATGGAAGATAGTCCTTGGGGTTCTTATTTTGGGATGTTTCGTGACAAATACGGCATCGAATGGATGATCGATTTTGATCCAACAGTAAAATAGAAATATCAAACTGCTTTTTCTAAAGCCAGGAAATGCACTATTTGATTTTGTTGATTGCGAAGAGGAATGATACTTACTTCGCATAAATATTCTTCCTTGTTTTTTCGATAATTAACAATTACTTCGGTAAATGGTTTGCCTTGCGCCAGTTTTTCTCTGATGTTTTTCTTTACTTCTTCTGAGGTATTGATTCCTTGTAAAAAACTGGGTTTCCTGCCTATGGCATAATGGCTTGTGTAGCCAGTCATTTTTTTAAAACCTTCATTTGCCCAGACAATAAGTTGGTCCACATTTGTGACTACCAATGCCTCATAAGCCGGTTTTAGAACCTGATCAATATCTATATCCCAATTGAATTCATTGGAGAATTCAAATAACTTTTCCTTATCCAGACTTTTAATATGCTTCATCATACTGTTGCCTGACAAGTCAAAACTCATCAAAGGATATACTGTTTTAGTCGGTTTTATCTTCTGGGTGTTTTTTACGGTATCTTCTTTTTTCCCTGAAAGAAAAAGATCAAGACACATCATATTGTTCAGGTCACTATTAGAATTTTTCATACAGTAATTCAGCTTTTAAACGATAAAAAAACAAGGCAGTAATAGAATTTTCTATAAACAAACCAAGATTCTTTACCCGAGAATTCGATTTTAAAAATAATAAAAGGCAGGTCTCCTGGCTTGCGTCTTGTCGGCGGCCTTCCCGATTAAACAGTGGCTGTGTAGTGGCAGACAAGCTTTGTAGCTTACAGTTGCGGGAACAGCTCAGGTATTCAACCTGATTCCCTTTTAATGCCTTAATGAAAACTCATTTTAGCAACCTTTACTACAAATATAAGTAATTCTACTACGAATTTTGAAACTTTTTGTAATGTGGTATGTAAAAGATATACCAATTAGAATTTCTAAATTGATTCTTTTAAATTACAACTTAAATCACAGTACTATGAACAACTTATTTAGAGGACTTTTAGCAGGTTACGGAGCAAAAAAATTAGGTGGCGGCTGTTTTGGAACCATTATCGTTTTTATCATTATTTGGTTTTTACTAGGTCAGTGTAGTTAAACAACTTACTACAAAATATCCTTCTTATTTACTACAAGCTATTTTGTATAAAGCTACTATTGTCAAGCTTTTACACTCCTAAGTTATATTTAATTTAAATTATGGTTTTCTTACATTTCTAAACAATTATTCGCTAAATTTGAGAAGCCCCATTTTGTGTAAAAAATAAACCGAATAAATCATGAAGTAAGAACTGATCTACAAACAAAAATTAGCCATAATTTTCAATCACAATGGAAGTCAAAAAATGTCCTACCCCCGACAAAGAATACCATTTTGATAATTTTTTTAACATTTCGGCGGACTTAATTTGTATCGCCGGATTTGACGGGTATTTTAGACGAATAAATCCCGCTGTTTCAAAATTATTAGGGTATACTGATGAGGAATTGTATTCTCGTCCTATACATACTTTAGTGTATACACCAGATCTTAAAGCTACTCTTGAAACCCGGGAGGAAGTTTATAAAAACAAACCGCTTTTAAATTTCGAAAACAGATACCTGACTAAAACAGGTGAAATTGTATGGTTATCCTGGACTTCAATGCCAGTTGAAGACGAAAAATTAGTCTATGCCATTGCTAAAAACATTACCCATAAAAAAAAGATTGAAGAAGAACGCAATGTATTAATTACTAATTTGACAAAAATAAACAAAGACCTAAAGCATTTGTCTTACACCACTTCGCATGATTTAAAGTCTCCTGTTAATAATTTACTCTCCGTATTTAATTTGCTCGATACTTCTAAAATTAATGATGAAGAAACGCTTGAATTCATTGATATTCTAAAAACAACCACCGAACGTTTAAAGGAAACTTTAAAAAACTCTGTAAACGAATTAATCCAAAAAGAGGAACTGAATGCTTCTATCGAAATATTAGATGTAAAGCAAAACTTAGACGAAGTTTTATTTTCTATCAATTCACTGATAAAAAATTCTAAAATAACTATAGATTGTGATTTTTCGGAACTAACACAAATCAATTTCAATCAGGAATATTTAAAAAGTATCTTTTTAAATCTGATTACTAATTCTATAAAATATTCAAAAGCAGATATTTTTCCGGCTGTGAATATTGCTACTAAAAAAGTAAACGGAAAGAGTCAGCTTATCTATTCTGATAACGGCTTAGGTTTTGACATGGATAAAGTACGCGATAAAATATTTGGCTTACATCAAAAATTTCATCATCACAATGACAGCAATGGCATTGGTTTATACCTGATTTACAATCACATTACTAATTTAGGCGGAACGATCGAAGTAGAAAGTAAAATAAATGAAGGTGCAAAATTCACAATAATGTTCCGGGATTAAAATATAAAGCAAGTATAGTATAACTTTGCGTTACTAAAAAACACTTAAAAATAAAAGTCATGAATATTTTAGAGTTAATACAAAAAAGATATACTGCTAAAAAGTACAACCCGAATAAAATAATACCACAGGAAAAAATTGAAGATTTAAAAGAAATTTTACGTCTTACTCCTTCTTCAATTAATATTCAGCCCTGGAAGTTTACTTTTGTTCAAAATACTGAAATAAAAGCACAACTTGCTACAGCTTCTAAACACAATCAGGAAAGAGTTAACCAGGCACAACTTATAGTTGTATTTAGTGTAGCCGATGATTTAGATGCATTTCAAACCGTAGTAGAAAACGAATTTCCACAATTTAGAGTCGATTGGTATAACCAGATAAAAGCCAGTATGCCCGAATCTAATTTAAAAGTATGGTTGTCAAATCAGGTATATATTGCATTAGGAGTTGGTTTAACCGCTAGTGCTGCATTAGGTCTGGACGCAACACCAATGGAAGGAATTGAACCTGATAAATACCAAACTATTCTTAACATGACTACTTATAAGCCACTATTTGCAATGGCTGTAGGCTACGGTGCCGAAGATGATTTGAACCGACTTGAAACTACTCCTAAATCACGAAGAACGCAGGAAAGCGTTATTGAAACTATTTAAAATCAGTATTTTAAATTCTGTAATCTTTAAAGATAATCTTGTAAAAACAGTAATAGCTTATTAAATAATTTTATTCAAAATTTAAAATTTTATAGCTATGAAAAATCAGAATCAAAATCCGCAGACACCCAATAAAAAAGGTGGAGATAACAGAAGTGACACGAGAAAGCACCAATATAAAGAACATGATGAAGTGCTAACTAACGATGAAAATTACGACCCTGACACTAAAAAGTTTAAAGGTGAAGAACCTGAACTTGACGACAAGCTAAACAATAAAGAAAAGAAATAGTTTTTAAAAAAGTCTCATTTGTTCAAATTGAGACTTTTTTTGTGATACAATTAATGATTCATTCCATTGAAAACTGCCTGTTTTAAGCTATTTTTGTTAATACAAAATACTATTTTACAATAGAATTGCTAATAATTAAATTGCTAACTAAAAATAATTGTATGTCAAATATCAACCTCATTATAGAAGAACGCGCTGCCGATATTGGTAATTTCCTGGTAGGCAGATTACTCCCTTTTCGTCAAAAACGTATGGTAGGTCCATTTATATATATCGATCACATGGGACCGGTAAAAATGAGTGAACGACAAAATTTTGATGTTTTACCACATCCGCACATTGGACTTTCTACCTTAACTTTTTTATTTGAAGGCAGTATTATGCATCGTGATACTTTGGGTAACGAAATCGAAATAAAACCAGGCGAAGTCAACTGGATGACAGCAGGAAAAGGTATTGTACATTCTGAACGTACTCCGGATTATTTACGTCATTCAGAAAAAAACATGCATGGATTACAAATTTGGATTGCCTTACCAAAGCATTTGGAACAAATGAATCCAGAGTTTTTTCATATTGAAAGTAACGAAATCCCTTTCTGGAAAGAAGATGATGTTGAATTCAAACTAGTAGCTGGTGAAGCATTTGGAAAAAAATCGGGTGTGCCGGTTTATAGCCCGATGTATATGATCGAAATCAAATCAGTTACAGAGAAAAAATTAAACATTGGAGAACATCTTTATGGTGAAGCCGGACTTTATATTCTGGAAGGCGGTATTATAAGTGATGGTAGTCAATATGGTCCTAAACAAATATTAGTATCGAAAAATAGTTCTCTTTGCGAATTTACAATCCAGCCTAATTCGACTATTTATATTTTTGGCGGAGAAGCTTATCCCGAAGAACGTTTTATTGACTGGAATTTTGTTTCGACCGATAAAGAATTAATCGAAAAAGCCAAGCAAAACTGGATTGATCAAAAATTTGACAAAATTGAAGGAGAAACTGAATTTGTTCCTTTGCCTACATATCCTAAAAAATAAAAACCATTTTTTAGTTAGATGGCAACCCAAAACATCGATTTTGATAACATTACTTATTTGCAAAGTGGTAATTTCAGGCAACAGCAAGCATATACCACTTTGAAAAATAATCAAATTTTGCTAAAACTTCAAGATTATAATCCTATTCTTGTAGGTACCATCCCCATAAACATTGATATAGAAAATAGTGATCTTGATATTATTTGTTTTACTAAAAATAAAGAAGAATTTAAGAAACTAATCTTAGCCAATTTTAGCAACGAAAAAAATTTCACAATAAGAGAACGTGTAATTTCTGGTAATTTAGCAATTATAGCCAATTTCATAATTGATGAATTCGAAATTGAAATCTTTGGACAAAACATCCCTGTCAAACAGCAATTTGGATACAGACATATGCTAATTGAAGACCAGCTGTTAAAAGAACATGGTGAACAATTCAGGCAGAAAATCATTGCTTTAAAACAACAAGGTCATAAAACGGAACCTGCGTTTGGAATAGCATTAGGTTTAACTGGAAATCCTTATTTGGAGTTACTTCGATTTGAAAAAAACAACAATAAATCAAATCTCTAAAATCTATTCTGCACTAGTTTTTGACTTGTAATTTTTTAAATAACAATCCAAAAGCTATGTTAAATAATTTAGATTTCCACTCTAAAATTCGTAATATTAAGTAACAAACTTTAAAATTATAGAATCATGGAAACTAATAATAGAAAATCAGAAAAAATAAACAAAGATATTGCTAGCAATTCGGAAACTGATAATTTAAAACTTAATAAAGAATTAGAAACTGATATTGACGGAAATAAAACAGTTGTAGACAGAGCCAGAGATTCACACGAAGATACACATGCTGTTTCAAACGAAATTGATCATGATGATCCCAATGCTAAGCGTGGTGTTAAGACAGATAAAGAGGCGATGAAAACTGTTGAAAATAAAGACTTAAATTCAGATATTACTCCTCATCGTTATCCTAATTCACATCCTGATAATCATAAGGACAGAGGAAACATGAAATTAGATGAATAAGAATTTCTTTCGATAGCAATCTTATATTATTTTTTCAAAATAATAATTAAAAAATTGTTTTTTTATAAATTGAATAAACCAAAAAAACAGTAGCTTCGCAACACTATATTAAAATAAAATTTATGGCATCAGGTTTTTTCGCACTATTAGATGATATCGCAGCAATTATGGATGATGTTGCAGTAATGAGTAAAGTTGCTGCAAAAAAAACAGCCGGAATTTTAGGCGATGACTTAGCAGTGAATGCCGAAAAAGCTTCAGGATTTGTTTCATCAAGAGAACTTCCTGTTTTATGGGCTATTGCAAAAGGTTCGTTTATTAATAAATTAATCATTTTGCCCATAGCCTTTTTACTGAGTGCCTTTTTCCCTGTAGCTATTGTCATTATTTTAGTTTTAGGAGGACTTTTTTTGGCTTACGAAGGTGCCGAAAAAATATATGAATTCTTTTTTCATCGAAATCATGCAAAATCAGATATTCTGACACAAAATTATACCGAAGCTGAAATTTTGGCTATGGAAAAAGACAAAATAAAATCGGCTATTATAACTGACTTTATTTTATCTGTCGAAATTGTGATTATTGCGTTAGGAACAGTAATCGAAGAATCTTTAAGTACACAAATTGCGGTAGTTTCGATAATTGCAATTCTGGCAACTGTAGGAGTTTATGGAATTGTAGCTTTAATTGTTAGAATGGACGAAGTAGGTTTTAAACTAATTGCATTAAGCACTAAAGAAAAAAGTTTTTCAAAATGGATAGGAAATATTTTAGTTCAGGCATTACCAAAAGTGATTAAGAGTTTAGCGGTAATTGGAACCATTGCTTTGCTTTTAGTATCTGGAGGAATATTTGCTCACAACATTGATTTCCTACATCATTTTGCTCCACAACTACCTTCTTTTGTAAAAGAATTTGCTCTGGGGTTGGTATTTGGATTTATCGTTTTGGGAATTGTAACTATTTTCAAAAAGGTATTGGGTAAAAAATAAAAAACATATTTTAATAGTAGTATAATGTAGTAGTATTTCCAAATACTATTATTTCAACTCTTCCTAAAAATAACTATTTTTGCAGTCTAAATTTTTATAGATGTCAAATAAGAAATACAAAATTGCCGTTATTCAATTGAATTTGAATGATATTGCCGAAAATAATCTAAAAAAGTGTATTAGCTGGGTTAGAGATGCAGCTGCACAAGGAGCAGAAGTGATCTCATTACCTGAATTATACAGCAGTCATTATTTCTGTCAGAGTGAAGATGTTGACAATTTTGCATTGGCTGAACCCTTATACAGTACTTCTTTTACTGCTTTTAGCGAATTAGCAAAAGAATTAGGAGTTGTAATCATTGTTCCTTTTTTCGAAAAAAGAATGGCAGGAATTTATCACAATAGCGCTTATATTATCGACACTGATGGAACTGAAGCCGGATTATACCGAAAAATGCACATTCCTGACGATCCTGCTTTTTATGAAAAATTCTATTTTACTCCGGGTGATTTAGGTTTTAAAAATAATCCAACTAAAAAAGGAAACATCGGAACTTTAATATGCTGGGATCAATGGTATCCGGAAGCAGCTCGTATAACGGCGCTGAAAGGAGCTGAAGTTTTATTTTATCCAACAGCAATTGGTTGGCATCCACAGGAAAAAGAACAATATGGCGAAAACCAATATGGTGCTTGGATGAATGTAATGAAAGGACATGCTGTGGCTAATGGTGTTTATGTTGCTGCTGCAAACCGAATTGGTTTAGAGCAATATTTACCTGATACTCCTGGAATTGAATTCTGGGGAGCTTCATTTATTGCTGGTCCGCAAGGAGAAATTTTGGCGCAAGCCTCGCATGACAAAGAAGAAATATTAATTGCTGAGGTAGATTTAGATTTGCAGGAAAATGTACGTCAGAACTGGCCGTTCTTTAGAGACCGAAGAATTGATGCTTTTGGGGAAATTACTAAAAGAGCTATTAATTAGAAAGATATTTTTTTAGAATAAAAAAGGGGAAAACTATTCGTTTTCCCCTTTTTGCTATCTGTAATTCAAAGATCAGTTCAAACTAGGCTGGTATATTTTTATTGTTCCATCTCCTTCACTACTCAATAACTAAACTCCTTTTTGTTAAGCTTTTAGCTGCTGGAATAAAAGAATTCCTTCGGAAGCATATTCTGTTAAAAATTGCAATTTTTTTTTTCACCTATACTAAATAAAAGTAGCTATAATAAAATTTAATTTTATAGTATTATTTCTATTTTTAAACTAAAGTAGATTTCGAATAATGACATTATAAAATATTTACATCCCGCCTAAAAATATGATATTAGTTGCAGGTATAAAAAAAGGCTGTCTCAATAATTGAAACAGCCTTTTTTAAAATTTATTTATAAAATTAATTACTTCACTCTGAAAGTAACTCTTCTTACGATTTGACGTGCTTCTTGAGAATTTTTATTTACAGAAGCATCTTCTCCATTACCTTTAACAGTTAATCTTGAAGCATCAATTCCAGCATTAATTAAAACACTTTTAACTGCTTCAGCTCTTTTTTGAGATAATTGTTGGTTGTAGCTTGAGTTACCAATTTCATCAGCATATCCTAAAACTTCAGCGCTCTTAGATGGATTATTTTTCAAGTATTTCACTAAGAAATCAACTCCAGATAATGATGTATTTGTTGGTTTTGATGAATTAAAATCAAAATAAACATTTACATATCCACCGTTAATCAACTCTTCAACTGTACTGTTAGTAGCGTTGTTAGTTGTGTTTTGTCCATATTTGTTATCTAAATAAGTTTCCAATGAATCTGGAACACCATTTTGGTTTTTATCAATAGATTGACCTTTTGTATTAACAGTAGCACCTGCAGGAGTATTTGATTCTAAATCGTATAAATCAGCTACACCGTCATTATCTGAATCAAGAATACCTGTTTCAACTAAAGTTAATCTTTCGTCTAATGCATCGTATTTATCTTTTGAATACCAGTCAGCATGTTTTTCGTTTTTACCTAAGTAAAAAGTTAAACCGATAGAAGCATTAAGAGTTACTCCGTCAAGAGCTCCAGTTCTTGCTAAACCTTTTCCATCAAAATTATAGTTTTGTCTTCCGTAAACTAATCCGCTTAAATCACCTGTTAAAGCAACACTGTTACCTAATTTAACCTGAGCAGTCAAACCAAGGATACCATGTCCCATGTAATCTTTCCCATTAAACCCGTTATCAGCGCTTAATTGAGAAACACCAAAACCTCCATGTGCTAATAAACCAATTGTATTAGTCCAAGTTTCAAAGTTTAATGTTCTTCCTAAGTTTATAACTCCTTGTAAACTTGTTCTAAGTAATGTAGTTTCAAAAGGTGCTGTATTATCACGCTCTTGAAATTTGTCATATCCAAAATCAAGTTTCAAACCAAATTTAGGATTAAACATGTATCTTGCTCCTAAATCAGCGTGAAAAAGATTAAGAGTAGCAGTAGAATAACCTGCTGTCATAGCTCTTAATGGTTTGTTTACACCACCATTTAGTTCAATAGACCATTTATCGAATGGATCTTTTTCAATACTACTTTTTACTGACGTTGTTGAAACATCTTGGGCACTTGCAGCGAACGATAATAACAACAAAGATATTGATGCGAATTTCTTTTTCATGATTATTAATTTTTAATTTATTTTTTGAAATCAGTGCAAATATAAATCATATAATTCTGATAATTGTTATTTTATAGTTATATAATTCCCATTTTTATTAAGATTTATATTCACAACGTTAGTTAAATCATAATGAAAAAGCTACAATTAAACTGATTATCAAAACATTAAGACTTAATTCACGTCTTCTTAAAAAAATGTTATTTTTTATTTATCAGGCAGTTTTTAAACACTTTTAAATTCTTTTTGAATGATTATATTTGCATTCTTAAAACAAATTAAGCCTTTTTTATGACTACAACTAACAGAAGATTTCCTGCTGAATGGGAAAAACAACAAGGAATTTTACTTTGTTTTCCACATAACGGTAAAGATTGGCCAGGGAAATATGAAGCAATTCAATGGGCTTTTATCGAATTCATTAAAAAAGTAAGCACATACGAAACTGTATTTTTAATCGTTGCTGATGAAAAACTCAAAGAGAAATTAAGTGATATGCTAGACAGAGCAAGAGTAAATCTTAATGCAGTTGAATTTATCATCCAAAAAACGAATAGAAGCTGGATGCGTGATTCAGGACCTATTGTAGTTTTCAATAATGGAAAAAGAGAAGCTTTAAACTTTAATTTTAATGGTTGGGCCAAATATTCCAATTATCAGTTAGACAAACACGTTCCTGCAAAAATTGCAGACACTTTAAACATACCGCTTACACAAGTAATATACAAAGGAAAACCTGTAATCCTTGAAGGTGGTGCTATTGATGTAAACGGAAAAGGAACTTTATTAACTTCAGAAGAATGCTTAATGCATCCTGATATCCAGGTACGCAATGCTGGTTTTACTAAAGAAGATTACGAAGCCGTTTTTAAAGAATACTTAGGAGTTACAAATGTGATTTGGCTTGGTGATGGAATCGAAGGTGATGATACTCATGGCCACATTGACGATTTAGCACGATTCATCAACGAAGATACTATTGTAACTATTGTAGAAACCGACAAAAACGATAACAACTACGCACCCTTACAAGACAATTTAAAGCGTTTACAAAATGCTAAATTAGAAAACGGAAAATCGCCTGTAATCGTTGCTTTACCAATGCCAAAACGCTTAGATTTTGAAGATTTACGTTTACCAGCAAGTTATGCTAACTTCCTGATTTTAAACAACTGCGTTTTAGTACCAACATTCAACGATGCCAATGATCGCGTAGCTTTAAACATCTTAGCAGAATGCTTTCCTGATAGAGAAATTATTGGAATTAGCGCTATCGACCTAATATGGGGGTTTGGAACCTTACATTGTTTAAGTCAGCAAATTCCTGTTTAATTTTTTACCTACCGCAAAGTTCACAAAAGTTTCGCAAAGTTTTTTTAAGACTTTGCGAAACTTTTTTTACAGATTATTATTTTTTTTTATGAAGCTTTGCGAAACTTTGCGGTAAAAATTCCGCAATTTGGTTAAACTATAAAACTCTTATAAAACATCGCACACAAAATCCCAAATCCAAAACTTAACAAAGTTCCTATTAAAATATACTCGGTCAAGCGAACATCTTTCGATTCTTTTAAATCACCAAACCTAAAAATAGACTTGGCTGCCAACAAAAAACCAATTCCCTCCCAGAAATTCAACACCACAAAAAAGAAGATAAATAACCGTTCCAGAATTCCGATATATTTCCCTGCATTATTAGTATTCCCCGCATCAACCTTTACAATTTGTTCACTCCATTTAGATAATAATACCTTTAAAATTATAGCACTCACATAAGTTACCAAAAGCAATGCAGTTATCAAGGCTAAATTTTGTTGCGAATACAAATTTTCTATAGAAATTTCGAACGGAAAATAACTATAAACAATACAAGTAATCACCATTAAATGCAACAATTGATCAATAAAAAACCATGTTTTTGCTGTTTTCTTTTTTTCGAAATACAATTTGGCACAATCAATTCCAAAATGACTCAATGCAATTAAAATTACAGCCAATAAATATTTAAAACTAAACTGTGTCGCAATAAGCAATAACAACAAATGTACTCCTATATGATAATACAAATATTTTGACCTGATTTTTCTCTTCTTTTTATCATTTACCCAAGTTGTAGGCTGCAATAAAAAATCACCTAATAAATGCGCTAAAAGCAAACTTAAAAATAGTACTACCATTGTTTTTTAATTTCTTGTTTGTAAAAAGCAATCATATTCTTGATCTCTTCATAACCAGCTCTTTTTAGCGAAGCACTTATGGAACTTTGACTTTTTCTATTCAAAATAGTAGCCAATTGATGCTGATTAATCTCTGGGTTTTCTAAAGCTTTTTTAATAATCTCTGCCGAAGTACTTGTCCAGTTGTCAGTAATCATAAGCATAAAAGAAAAAATAACCTCAAAAGTAGCATTAAATTCAGTCCAGGGAGTTTGTATTCCTAACGTTTGTTTTTTCAAAACCTCAAAACATTCCCCTGAATTAATAAAAGCAGTACCATTTGACTCTGTTATTTTATCAGCAGCATGATTAACATCTCCTATCCCTATTGCCATTCGTACATCTAGTACTTTATGCTGCTTAATGCTTGCTTTAATTAACAAGGCTATTTCAAGTGCATCTTCGGCAGGAATAAGCAACTGAAAACTATCTCCTCTAAAAATTTCCCAATCTTTAGGTTCATCTCCATATACACTTAAAATATTTTTCAAATCAGCTAGCCATATTTCCGAAGCCAATTTTCTCGAATGCATAATATCTCCGGTAATTACTGCTTTCATATTTTTATTTTTATGCAATATACAAAAATATCGTCAAATAAAACGATATTTTTAATTATCGCTTAATTAAACGATATTTTCAATTATCGTCGAATAAAACGATAGTAAATCACAAATGCACATTTTCAGAATTCCTAATTATAAACTATCTTCGTTCTTTAAAATTTAAAGATTGAAGCAATCTAAAATCTAAAATCAATTCATGTCTTCTAACAATCTCCTACTTACTCCTATCGAATACCTTAAAGGCGTTGGTCCCAGCAGAGGTGAATTACTTCGAAAGGAATTGGGGATTTATAAATATGCTGATTTACTAAATTTTTATCCAAATCGCTACATCGACAGAACCCGCTATTATAAAATAAACGAGTTACAAAATAACATTGCCGAAGTTCAAATTATTGGTAAAATCATCAATATAAAAACAGTCGAATTTGCTAAAGGCCGAAAACGTCTGGTCGCTACTTTTGTAGACGACACAGGTCAAATGGAATTGGTTTGGTTTCAGGGACACAAATGGATTCGGGAATCTTTAAAGCTAAACCAAATTATTGTCATTTTTGGAAGATGTACTTCGTTTAACAACATGTACAATATGGCGCATCCCGAAATTGAATTGTGGAGCGAACACGAACAAAGTTTACGTTCAGCCATGCAGCCTGTTTATCCTTCGACTGAAACCTTGACGAATCGAGGCATTTCAAACCGGGTGATTAACAAAATGATGCAGCAATTGTTTTTAGAGACACAAGCCTTATTTACAGAAACTTTACCCGATTATTTAACGCAGGAATTGAAGTTAATTCCAAAAAATGCCGCGCTATTTAATATCCATTTTCCTAAAAGTGCCGATGCTTTGGCAAAAGCCCAATTTCGATTAAAATTTGAAGAATTATTTTTCATTCAGATCCAGCTAATAATGAAAAATCTAATTCAGAAACATAAAATTAAAGGGCTTCCATTTAATAAAGTAGGACATTTTTTTAACGAATTTTACCAGAATCATCTTCCTTTCGAACTAACTAATGCTCAAAAAAGAGTAATTAAAGAAATTCGAACTGATATGGGAAGTAATGCCCAAATGAACCGTTTATTACAAGGTGATGTAGGTTCAGGAAAAACGATCGTTGCTTTTATGAGTATGCTTTTAGCAATCGATAATGGTTTTCAGGCCTGCTTAATGGCACCTACCGAAATTTTAGCAAATCAACATTTTATTGGGCTTTCAGAATTAGCTAAAAAACTAAATATAAATATTAAAATACTTACTGGTTCAAGTAAAACTTCAGATAGAAAAATCATTCATGAAGAACTTGAAAATGGAAGTTTGCAAATTCTTATTGGCACACATGCTTTACTCGAAGACAAAGTAAAATTCCAAAATTTAGGTTTAGCAATTATTGATGAGCAACACCGATTTGGGGTAGAACAACGTTCTAAATTATGGAAAAAAAACAATGTTCCGCCACACATTTTGGTCATGACCGCTACTCCTATTCCGCGAACTCTAGCTATGAGTTTGTATGGCGATTTAGATATTTCAGTTATTGACGAATTGCCGCCTGGCCGAAAACCTATTCAAACCGTGCATCGTTACGATAGCAATCGTTTAAAAATCTGGAAATTTATTCGGGACGAAATTGCTATTGGCCGCCAAATTTACATTGTCTATCCATTAATTCAGGAATCAGAAAAAATGGATTATAAGGATTTAATGGATGGTTACGAAAGTATTTCCAGAGATTTTCCGTTACCGCAATATGCCATTTCTATTGTTCACGGCAAGATGAAACCTGCCGATAAAGATGCCGAAATGAAACGATTTTCCGAAGGAAAAACGAATATTATGGTGGCTACAACAGTAATTGAAGTTGGAGTAAATGTTCCAAATGCTTCGGTAATGATTATCGAAAGTGCCGAACGCTTTGGTCTTTCACAGCTGCATCAATTACGCGGACGTGTTGGTCGTGGTGCTGAGCAAAGTTATTGCATCCTGATTACAGATCACAAATTAAGTTCCGACAGCAAAACCCGAATGGAAACCATGGTGCGTACAAATGATGGCTTCGAAATTGCCGAAGTTGATTTAAAACTCCGTGGACCAGGAAATCTTATGGGAACGCAACAAAGCGGCGTACTCAATCTTCAAATCGCCGATATTGTTAAAGACAGAGAAATTCTATCTCTTGCAAGAGCTCATGCTATAAAAATTCTTTCAGATGATGCGCCTTTGCAAAAACCGGAACATGCCGTTTTAAGAGCTGTTTATATGGAATTAACAAAGAAAAAAAATATTTGGAATTATATCAGTTAAAAGACTAATTTTAAAGCTGTCATCTTCAAAAAACAGAATGTTTTATTTTTTTTATAAAAACTAAATAAACCTTTCGTAAAAAATGATATCAAAGCTAAATTACAACCATAAAAACTGACTATAAAAAACCATCTTAAATTCTTCTCTCCCTCATCATTATGAAAATAAAAAACTTAGTTTACGCTTTACTGATTATCAGCTTTGGTGCTTTTGTCACCTATCGAATTATGGAAAATAAAAAAAAATCTGAAAATTCTAAAGACAAGTCAGATAAGAAAAGTCCAATTGCAGTAAACGGAATAGTCATAAAACCACAAACTTTTGATAATAATTTATCCTTATCAGGTTCTATTGAAGCCAATGAACAAGTAGAAATCCGCTCAGAAGTTTCAGGAATTGTAGAAAGTATTAATTTTAAAGAAGGTAGTAATATCAATAAAGGACAATTACTTTTTAAGGTTAATGATACCGAACTAAGAGCGCAATTAAGCCAAACAATTACCAAAGAAAAACTGGCTGGAGAAAATGAACGCCGAGCCAATCTTTTATTACAAAAAGAAGCTATAAGTCAGGAAGAATACGATATTGCAAAAGCAGAATATGCTTCGGCAAAAGCACAAAGTCAGTTAATAAAAGCCCAAATAGCTAAAACTTCGGTAAGAGCGCCGTTTTCGGGAAAAATTGGATTACGTTCTATTTCACAAGGAACTTACATCACTCCTACCGTTTTAGTCACTAAATTAGTTAATATCGAAAAAGTAAAAATCAGTTTTTCAATTCCTGAAAAATATGCAGCTCAGATAAAAATGGGTACTCTAATCGAAATTACTGTTTCAGGTTCTACTAAAAAATATACTGCAAAAATATATGCCATTGAGCCCGAAGTTGAAGTAACCACACGTACTTTAAAAATTCGCGCTATTGCTGATAATATTGATGGAAAACTATTTCCAGGAACTTTTGCCGATGTAAAACTGCCACTCAACATCGTTAACGAAGCCATTGTAATTCCTACAGAAGCCATCGTTCCTGTACAGGAAGGAAAAAAAGTTTTTATTTCGAATATGGGTAAAGCCAAAGAAATAATGGTAGAAACCAGCACCAGAACCGATGCTTCGATTTTAATTCTTTCAGGATTAAACCAAGGAGACACTTTGATAACCAGTGGTGTAATGTCCTTAAAAAACGATACTCCTGTAAAAGTGAAAGTAAAATAGATTTTAAAAGAAGAAAGATTCAAATTAAAAAATCTAAAATCACAAATCTGCAATCTCAATGAGTTTATCCACCACAAGTATAAGAAGACCTGTTTTAACAATAGTTTTAAACCTTTTAATTATAATATTTGGTTTTATTGGCTATACTTTTTTAGGCGTCAGAGAATTTCCTTCGATAGATCCTGCACAAGTTTCTATTCGAACAAATTATACCGGAGCTAATGCTGATATTATCGAATCCCAAATTACCGAACCGCTGGAAAAAGCAGTAAATGCTATTGATGGTGTTCGAAATATTACCTCTTCCAGTAATCAGGGAAGCAGCAATATTACTATCGAATTTAATTTAGATAAAGACCTTGAAAGTGCTGCTAATGATGTACGTGACAAAGTTTCGCAAGCCGTTCGAAATTTACCTAAAGATATCGATGCTCCACCTGTAGTTTCTAAAGCCGATGCCGATAGTGAGTCCATCATTTCGATGACACTTCAAAGCGACACCAGAAACTCATTAGAACTAAGTGATTATGCCGAAAATGTTATTTCGCAACGGTTAGAAACGATTCCGGGAGTAAGCGGAATCCAAATTTGGGGACAAAAACGCTATGCCATGCGTTTATGGATTGATCCTGTAAAATTAGCAGCTTATGGCTGTACCGTTGCCGAAGTGCGCGATGCCTTAAATGCTCAAAACGTAGAATTACCATCTGGAAAACTAACCGGAAATAATACGGAGTTAACGGTAAAAACCATTGGTAATTTATCTACTGCTGAAGAATTTAATAACATCATTATTCGTACCGAAGGAGATAAAATTGTTCGTTTTAGCGATGTAGGAAATGCTACACTTGATGCCGAAAACGTAGAAACCCAAATGACACAATCAGGACTTCCTATGATTGGTCTGGCTATTGTTCCAATGCCGGGAGCTAATTATTTAGATATTTCGAAAGAATTTTACAAAAAATACGAAGCTCTAAAAAATGATTTACCTAAAGACATGAAAATCGATATTGCGCTTGACAATACGGCTTTTGTAAAAAAATCAGTATGGGAAGTAGTCGAAACCTTAGGAATTTCGATCGTATTGGTAATTATCATTATTTATTTATTTTTTAGAGATTGGGCTATAGCTTTCCGTCCTTTAATTGATATTCCGGTTTCGTTAATTGCTACGTTTTTTATCATGTGGCTTTTCGGATTTTCAATTAATGTGTTGACACTTTTAGCTATCGTTTTGGCAACAGGATTAGTGGTTGATGACGGAATTGTAGTTACCGAAAATATTTTCAAAAAAGTTGAAGAAGGCATGACGCCTATTGAGGCTGCCATCAAAGGTTCTAACGAAATTTTCTATGCTGTAATTTCGATTTCGGTAACACTTGCAGCGGTGTTTCTTCCTGTAATTTTTCTCGAAGGTTTCGTTGGGCGACTCTTTAGAGAATTTGGAGTCGTCATAGGAGCTGCCGTATTAATTTCGGCTTTTGTGGCATTAACATTAACACCTATGTTAAATGCTTATTTAATGAAAGGCGGCGAACAGAAAAAATCTAAATTTTATCTAAAAACCGAACCTTTTTTCGAAAAATTAAATAGCGGTTATGCTGATTCTTTGAAAGGTTTTATGGCTAAAAAATGGATTAGTTTTCCTATTTTGATTGTTTGTTTTGGAATTATTTATTTGTTTTTTACGATACTTCCAAAAGAAACTGCTCCTTATGATGATCGTAGTTCGGTTACCATGCGTATGACAACTCCTGAAGGTTCTACCTATGAATATACCGATCGCTTTATGCAGGAAATTTCAAAATTAGTTGATGATTCGATTCCTGAAAAAAAAGTAAGTCTGGTTATTTCTTCACCTAGTTTTGGTGCTGCTTCTGTCAACACTGGAATGGTTCGGTTAGCATTAAAAGATGCCAGCGAAAGAGAAGCTTCTCAAAAAGATATTGCTGATAAATTATCAAAATGGACTAAACAATATCCTAATGCTAAAACATCAGTAATTCAGCAGCCTACCATTGCTGTAAACAGACGTGGTGGTTTGCCAATTCAATACATTATTCAGGCGCCAACATTTGAAAAACTGCGTGAAAAAATTCCTCTTTTTATGGAAGAAGTAGGTAAAAGCGATGTTTTCTCGATTACCGATGTGAATTTGAAATTCAACAAACCCGAAATTAATGTCACTATCGATCGTGCTAAAGCGCAAAGTTTAGGAATTTCTATTCTGGATATTGCTCAAACCTTACAACTTTCGCTAAGCGGACAACGTTTTGGTTATTTTATTAAAAACGGAAAACAATATCAGGTAATAGGACAATTTAATCAGGAAGACCGTTCGAAACCACTTGATTTAACTTCTATTTTTGTCAAAAATAATAAAGGCGAATTGATTCAAATGGATAATGTAGTTCGTATTGAAGAGCAAAGTAATCCACCACAATTGTACCATAATAACCGTTACATGTCGGCAACGGTTTCGGCTGGATTAGCGCCAGGAAAAAGTATTAGCGACGGAATTAATACTATGAACGAAATAAAAAATAAAGTGCTCGACAGTACTTTTACTACTGATTTAAGTGGAGAATCTAGAGATTTTGTCGAAAGTAGCTCGAATACTTCTTTTGCATTTGGACTGGCATTATTATTAATATTTCTAATCTTGGCAGCACAATTTGAAAGTTTTATTGATCCGTTAATTATCATTCTTACCGTTCCTATGGCGGTTGCCGGAGCCTTATTTTCATTGTGGTTATTTAATCAAACCTGGAATATTTTTAGTCAAATTGGTACCGTAATGCTTATTGGTTTAGTTACCAAAAACGGAATTTTAATTGTCGAATTTGCTAATCAATTACGGGAACAGGGAAAATCAAAATACGACGCCATTATGGAAGCTTCAGAAGCACGTTTACGTCCTATTTTAATGACCAGTTTAGCCATTGCCTTAGGAGCTTTACCTATTGCTATGTCACTTGGAGCAGCCTCAACTAGTAGAATTGGGATGGGAGTGGTTATTGTAGGAGGGACTATTTTCTCTTTAATTTTAACCTTATTTGTTATCCCGGCTCTTTATTTTATGTGGTCCAGAGCTAAAAAACACTATCCGGAATTTGATCGTATTGACGAATACGAAAAAGAGAGTAAATAATTTATGCTAACAGCAAAACGTATTATGAATAAAAAAATAGTCATTCACAGTCTCCTTTTATTCTTGATTTGCATTGTAAAAACAAATGCACAACAATCCTTATCTATAGAAGATGCTATAAAAATGGCATTAGAAAACAATTATGAAATAAGAATTGCCAGCAATGATTTAAAAGTATATCAAGCTAATAATGCTATTGGAAATGCTGGTATGCTTCCTACCCTGACGGCTAATGTTGTAGATAATAATAATATTCAAAATTTATCACAAATCCGTTTAGATGGTACCGAAAACAGTTTGAATAACGCTAAAAATAACAGTCTGAATTACGGTGTAAGTTTAGGCTGGACTATTTTTGACGGAATGGGTATGTTTGCAAGAAAAGAGCAGTTTGAAGAACTTCAAAAATTAGGAGAATCAGAATTAAAGCTGAGCATATTAACTAAAATTTCAGATGTCTATGCTACTTATTATGATTTGGTACAACAGCAACAGCAATTAGCCGCATTAGATTCTACACTGGTAATTTCTAACCAAAGATTGGATTTAGCACAAAACAGATTCAGTATTGGAAAAGCATCAAAATTAGAGGTTTTAAATGCTCAGGTAGATTTGAATACTGATAAAGTGACTTTACTGAAACAGAAGGAATTTTTTGCCAATACTAAAATTTTATTGAACCAAATTCTGGCTCGAGACACCAAAACTGATTTTACAGTAACTACTATTTTTAAAGTTGATGGTGATTTAAAATTAGCCGAATTAAACAATTTAGCACAAAAGCAAAATCCCCAATTAGAAGCCCAAATCATCAATAAAAGAGTAGCAGAATTACAGTTAAAACAAGCAAGAGCAACCCGATATCCTACAATAAGATTAACCTCAGGTTATAATTTTAGTGAAACCGAATCCAGTTTAGGGTTTACAACCCAGTCTTCTTCAAGAGGATTTAATTATGGATTTACAGCTTCATTGAATGTATTTGACGGTTTTAGACAGCATCGAAACGAAAAAATAGCCCATTTAGCCATTGAAAATGCAAAATTACAAATTGACCAACAAAATTTGAATATTGAAACGCAATTAGCAACGGCTTATCAAACGTATTTGACTAATTTAGAACTCATCGAATTAGAAAAAAACAACCAATCAATTGCTAAGCAAAACCTGTCAATTACATTAGATAAATTCCACATTGGTACCATCACCACATTAGAGTTTAGAACCGCACAATTAAATTATGTAAACGCTACCGTGCGTTATACAAATGCGCAATTTCAAGCTAAATTATCTGAAATTTCATTAAAAGAATTAGCTGGAAATCTGGATTATTAATACTAAGTTCTACGCTAAAATTATAAGCCTCAAATAGTACTTTAAAAAGTAGTATTTGAGGCTTATTTTTTTTCAATCGAGTTAATAAAGATGTCAATTTAAAAATTACATTTACTCAAAATTGACACTCATGATTTCATATAATCCAAAAGGCTGGACTGCCTTTGTTTTTCGTTTTCATAAAGCAGATACTTTTAGGCAGCTTTCTCCATTATTAATAGCCATTGCAGCCTATGCTGCCGCTATTGCTTATCTCGAACTGGAGTACTGGGATTTGCCTGACGAAAGTCATGTCAAAAACATTTCAATGATGCACGGCATACTGGGTTTTGTAATTTCGCTTTTATTAGTTTTTAGAACGAATACCGCTTATGATCGCTGGTGGGAAGGTAGAAAATTATGGGGTTCATTAGTTAATAACAGTCGAAATCTAGCCTTGAAACTCAATGCAATTGTTGAAGATGAAAAAGACCGTGCGTTTTTTCGAAAAATCATTCCTGTTTATGCTTCTATTTTAGACAAACATTTAAAAGATGAAGAAACAAGCAAACAATTAGCCGAAAACATTACTTTACCCAATGATCCTCATACGCACAGGCCAAATCAGGTAGCCAAAATGCTTTTTATAAAAATCAACGAACTTTATAAGCATCAAAAAATTACAGGAGATCAATTAATTATTTTAAATAATGAGTTACAATCTTTCACTGATATTTGTGGTGCTTGTGAACGTATAAAAAACACTCCTATTCCCTATTCATATAGTGCTTTTCTTAAAAAATTCATCTTTTTTTATGTTATGACTTTGCCTTTTGGTTATGTGTTTAATCTTGGCTATTTTGTCATTCCTGTGGTTGTTTTTATTTTTTATGTATTGGCCAGTTTAGAATTAATTGCCGAAGAAATCGAAGAACCTTTTGGTCTTGATGCAAATGATTTACCAACTACCAAAATTGCCGAAAACATCAAAAAACATATTGAGGAAATTATTTAGATTTTATAAAATCAGTTTTATTAACATTCGAAAAAACATTGATTTTAAATAACAAAATCTGGGTTTAATAACTTTGAAGCTCGGTTGACAATGTTTATATTTGCAACCTTATTAAAATTTACAAATGAAAATATCATACAACTGGTTAAAACAATTCATTAAAACCGATTGGAATTCAGAACAAACAGCAGCATTATTGACTGATTTAGGTCTTGAAGTAGAAGTAGTTGAAAAATACCAATCAGTAAAAGGAGGATTAGAAGGTATTGTAGTAGGTCATGTACTTACTTGCGAAAAACATCCTGATGCCGACAAATTAAAAGTAACTACCGTTGATATAGGAACCGGAACACCAATACAAGTAGTATGTGGAGCCAGTAATGTTGCAGCAGGACAAAAAGTTCCTGTAGCTACCATTGGAACCGTTTTATACGATAAAGAAGGAAATTCATTTACCATAAAAAAAGGAAAAATCCGCGGACAGGAAAGTCACGGAATGATTTGTGCCGAAGACGAATTAGGTCTTGGAGAAAGCCACGACGGAATTATGGTTCTTGATCAGGATTTAGTTCCTGGAACTCCGGCTGCCAAAGTTTTCAAAATAGAAAATGACGAAGTATTCGAAATAGGCTTAACGCCAAATCGTGCCGATGCCATGAGTCATTTAGGTACAGCAAGAGATTTAAGAGCAGGATTATTACAAAATGGCGTAAGTGTCGAATTAATCACTCCATCGGTAAGTAATTTTAGAGTCGATATGCGTACTTTAAAAATTGACGTTAAAGTGGATGCACCACTTTTAGCGCCAAGATATTGCGGAGTTACCATTTCAGGAATTACTGTAAAACCTTCTCCAGCTTGGTTACAAGATCGCTTAAAAGCTATTGGAATTAATCCAAAAAACAATGTTGTTGATGTTACTAATTATGTTTTACATGATTTAGGACAACCATTACACGCTTTTGATGCTGCAAAAATCAACGGAAAAATTCATGTAAAAACAGTTGAAGCCGGAACAAAATTCACAACTCTGGACGACGTAGAAAGAACTTTACATGAAGAAGATTTAATGATTTGTGACGAAAAAGGACCTATGTGTATTGCAGGGGTATTTGGCGGACAAAATTCGGGAGTTACTAATAATACCACTTCTATTTTCTTGGAAAGTGCTTATTTTAATCCTGTAAGCGTTAGAAAAACGGCCAAAAGGCACCAATTAAATACAGATGCTTCTTTTAGATTTGAAAGAGGAATCGATCCTAGTATTACAGCTTATGCTTTAAAACGTGCCGCTTTATTAATTCAGGAAGTAGCTGGTGGACAAATCACTTCAGAGATTGTAGATATCAATACTAAAAAAGTAGACGATTTCTCAGTGTTTTTAAATTTTGACAAGGTTACTAAAATTATTGGTCAAAAAATTCCAAAAGATACTATTAAGCAAATCTTAGTTTCATTAGACATAAAAGTAAATAGTGTTTCGGATGCTGGTTTAGGATTAACAATTCCTGCTTACCGTGTAGATGTTCAAAGAGAAATTGATGTTATCGAAGAAATTTTAAGAGTTTACGGTTACAACAAAATTGATTTTTCTAATAAATTAAACGCTACGGTTTTTAATGCTCCTAGAAACGAAGATTATAAATTGCAAAATATCGTTGGAAACCAATTGAATTCTCAGGGATTCCACGAAATGATGGCAAATTCATTGACGACAGCTTCTTACATTCAGCTTTCTGAAATGCTGAAAGAAGAGCACAATGTAACCATGTTGAATCCATTGAGTAATGATTTAGCAACTATGCGTCAATCATTATTGTTTTCGGGATTAGAAGCTATTGCTTATAATATTAATCGAAAAAATGCCGATTTAAGATTATTCGAATTTGGAAAATCATACCATAAATTCCTTTCCGGATACGAAGAGCACAAACATCTTACGCTATTTTTAACGGGAAATAAAAATCAGGAAAACTGGACTAATCCACAAAAACCATCTGATTTCTTTTTATTTAAAGGTTATGTAGAAGGAATATTTTCGAGATTAGGAATTCAAAAAATACAAAGTTCTCCAGTAAAATCAGATGTTTTCTCTGAAGGAATTGCTCTTGGAACCGGCCATACTGACTTGGTTGAATTTGGTGTAGTAAAAAAATCTATTCTGAAACATTTTGGAATCAAACAAGAAGTTTTCTATGCTGATATTAATTGGGAAGCCGTTTTAAAAACTATTCCTAACAAAATCAAATACAGCGAAATCACTAAATATCCTGAAGTAAGAAGAGATTTAGCTTTATTAATTGATCAAAATATAAGCTACGATAGTATTTATAACATTGCCCGACAAACTGAAAAAAGTTTATTGAAGAATATCAATCTTTTTGATGTGTACGAAGGCAAAAATCTTCCTGAAGGTAAAAAGTCTTATGCTTTAAGTTTTACTCTTCAGGACGATTCAAAAACACTTACTGATGCTCAAATTGATAAAATCATGGGCAAACTGCAAAAGAATTTTGAAACTGAACTTGGAGCAAGTTTGAGATAAAAATCTTGAAGAAATCTATAAAAAAACCCATTCGCCGAGGCGAATGGGTTTTTCATTTGTAACCTATTAATAACAAACAACTATGATTTTGGCAACAATACAGTATTAACAACATGAATCACTCCATTAGATTGATTTACATCAGCAATTGTAACTTCTGAAGCCGAACCTTTCTCATCAGTAATGTATAGTTTTTTACCTTTCATCCAGGCTGTCAAAGTACCGCCACTTACAGTTTTTAAAGTAGCTTTTCCTTTTCCTTCTTTGATGGCTTTTGCAATATCAGCTGCGTTCCATTTTCCTGCAACTACATGGTAAGTTAAAACAGTTTGCAACATTTTTTTATTTTCCGGTTTCAATAAATTATCAACTGTTCCTTTTGGTAATTTATTAAAAGCCGCATTAGTTGGTGCAAAAACAGTAAAAGGTCCTTTGCCTTGTAAAGTTTCTACTAATCCGGCTGCTTTTACCGCCGCTACTAATGTTGTATGATCTTTAGAATTTACAGCATTTTCAATAATATTTTTATTAGGATACATAGGTGCTCCACCTACTGTTACTGCTTTTTGAGCATAAGAAGTTGCTCCTAATACTAATGTAAAAAATGCTACGGATAAAAATTTTGTAGTTTTCATAAATATGTTTTTTAAAGTTATATAAAGGCATTTACGATAGCAGCTTGACTTTGGTTTTAAAAAAATAATCTTTTTTATTACAATTATTAAAACAGAATTGTAAAAAACTCATCAGCAAACAATTAACCATTAAAATTTTATAAGCTTATACACTTGATTATGTAATTTTTCCAGAATCATTTTGATTTATTTTATACTTTCAATATTCGAAAGAATTATAAAAACTGAAAAAATCTCAATCATACAAAAAAATAAACCATGAGTGATATTGCCCAACGCTTTCCTGAAAATCCATTATTACTGCCAAAAGATTTACGAGCCAGTACACCCGATTTACAAATAATAAGCCTTTTAAATCCTGGTGTTTTTACTTTCGAAAATAAAACCTGGTTAGTGGTTCGTGTAGCCGAAAGCATGGCACAAAAAGAAGGAGTAATCTTTTTTCCTATTGTTAACTCATTAGGCAAAATCGAAATTATCGAAATTCCACTCAACGATCCTGATTTGGTTTACGATGATGCCAGAGTGGTTAAATATAAAGGTCTTGATTATCTGACTACTCTTTCCCACTTCAGATTATTATGCAGTGACGATGGCAAAAAATTTTATGAACCTGAAAATAGTCTTCTAACTGCAGTTGGAACTTTGGAACAATATGGAATAGAAGATTGTAGGGTAAGTAAATTAGATGACACTTATTACCTTACTTACACAGCAGTTTCAGAAAGTGGTGTTGGCGTTGGTTTACGCACTACAAAAGACTGGAAAAATTTTGATTTCAAAGGAATGATTTTCCCGCCACACAATAAAGATTGTGCCATTTTTGAAGAACTGATTGGTGGTAAATTTTACGCCTTGCACCGACCATCCAGTCCAATCATTGGAGGAAATTATATTTGGCTTGCCGAATCGCCTGATGGTATCCACTGGGGAAATCATCAGTGTATTATAAAATCGCGTCAGGGATTTTGGGACAGTGCAAGAGTTGGTGCAGGTGCAGCTCCCATAAAAACAGAAAAAGGCTGGCTCGAAATATATCACGGTGCCAATGCAGAACATCAATATGCATTAGGCGCTTTTTTAATGGATCTTGAAAATCCAGCAAAGGTAATCGCCCGAACAAAGGAACCTATCATGAAACCACAGGAAAATTATGAATTGAGCGGTTTTTTTGGACATGTTGTTTTTACCAATGGTCATGTTACTGATGGTGATAAGCTAACTATTTATTACGGAGCAGCTGACGAATTTGTTTGTGGAGCCTATTTTTCTATAAATGAAATTTTATCATCTCTTTATTATGAAGTTGAAAAACCGATATAATTTTTAAAACCTAAAAGCCTTTAAGATTTAAAAACTAGTATCTCTATATAAAAAAGCTCAATTCCGAAAATTGAGCTTTTAAAATTTATATTATTAGTGATTTAAGCTGCAAATGCTAATCCTATCAATGAGAATAAAAATATAACACCATAAAGTGAAATCATCACAATAGCACAAATTCCCATGAACTTATAATGCGATTTTAAATTTTCGAAAGAGGCGGTTAATTGTTCATTATCAATGTTATTAAAAGCTATTTTAAGTTTAGATGAAAATTGAAAAAGATAATAAACCGGAAAAAAATAAATTACAGCTATAACAAGATACAAAACCGTAATAAAACCTCCCGCCATCATAGGCATTGGTGTTGAATTCCCTCCAAAAGAACTTAATTTAGAAAATATAGTTCCGAAAAATAAAGCAAACAAAACTAATATTCCTACTCCTACAAAACCTACAATGGATAAAAAATAGGCCCATTTAGCGGTTTCTTTTAAAAATGATTTCGATTCTTCTGTAAGTCGTAAATCAAAATCTTCAAATGCTGTCGTTTCTTCCATAATTTTTTAGTTATTAATTAGATTTTAAATATATAAAATTCATAGGAATTTACATAAAAAAAAGGTTTCTAAAATAATTTATTTTTAGAAACCTTTTTCAATCTATAAACTCATTTGACTAGAGATTTTTGATTACAAATTCACTTCGTCTGTTTAATTCATGCTGTTCTTCGTTACAAGATTCAATTGGAATACATTTTACAATTTGAACTGTTTCGCCGTATCCTTTGGCAAAAATTCTTTCAGCTGGAACACCTTGATTAATGAAATATTCTCTGGTCGAATTAGCTCTTTTTGCCGAAAGATCTAAATTGTATTGATCATTTCCACGACTGTCCGTATGAGAACCAATTTCGACCACCATTTCCGGGTATTTTTTCATTAATTCGATTACTCTGTTCAAAATAGTTTTTGACTCTTTTCGAATGTACCATAAATCATAATCAAAATAAATAGGATCCGTTTTAATCAACAATCTGTCTTTGTCCCTTACAATGTCTTTTTCGACAGCAACAATAGTAGCTATTTTTTCTTTCTTCTTAATTTCAGCTGCTTCAGCCGATTTTTTAGCCACTAATTCTTTTTCTGCTTTTACTTTTTGAGCAATAATTACAGCCTCTTTTTTCTTTAATTCTATAGCTTCTAATGCTTCTTTCTTCTTTTGCTGCTCAAGAGCAATTGTTTCTTTTTTAATACTTTCAGCTGATTTTAAAGCCATCGAAGCATCATTTACTTTCTTTCTGTCTTTGTATAATTTCAACAACTTAAATTCCTTAGAATAGTTCTCTTTTGAAGCATGGACGGTATAGCTTTTATCGCAATCTACATCAAAAGAAAAACGTCCGTCAGCAGTAGTAAAAATAGCTTCTATTTCTTTTTTACCGGCATCTTGCAGACTCACTTTTGCATTTGCTAACGGAAGTTTAGAATCAACATCAGAAATAATTCCTGAAATATACTGCATACAATTTTCAACCACCAAAGGCTGAATTTCACTAAGTTCATAAATATCATCACTTCCCTTTCCTCCTTTTCTATTCGAAGCAAAATATCCGTGTTTAGTATCTGAATCTATCACAAATGAAAAATCATCATATCCTGAATTAATTGGTAATCCAACATTTAGAGGTACCATAAATTCATTGTTTTTTATTTCGGAAACAAAAACATCCAGAAATCCATAACCCGCATGTCCATTTGAAGAAAAATACAATTTGTTATCTTTTGAAACAAACGGAAATTGCTCTTTCTTATCAGTGTTAATTGTTGGTCCAAGATTTTTTGGTGTTCCATAATCAGAGCCTAAAATTGCTACACTATAAATATCGAATGAGCCTAAAGATCCAGGCATATCAGAAGCAAAATACAAGGTTTTTTCGTCATTACTCAACGCTGGATGCTCTACCGAATAATTATCACTATTAAATGGTAAAGCGGTAATGTTTTTCCATTTTCCGTTGATTAATTCAGCTTTAAAAATTTTCAGGGTCGAAACCTTATTATCATTTTTAAGTTTTACTCCGTTTTTAGAATTATTTCGGGTAAAATAAACCGTCTTTCCATTTTTAGTAAAAACAGCATTAGCTTCATGCAATGGTGATGCCAATTCTATGGCAAATTTTCGAATAGAATCAACCTTAGGATATTTGACAGGAACCGACATTAAATCAAGGTAACTTTCATTATTCCACTTGTACACTTTTTCGAAAGTATAGGGTTTTCTGGTAACTCCCGAAAAAACTATTTTTTGACCATATTCTACTGCTCCAAATTCAGAATTAGGCGTGTTTATTGGCATGTTTTTAATGTTGAATCTATTGCCTAATGCGGAGATATTTTCTAAAACATTAATGTCTTTATCCAGTTTTTCTACAGCTTTTTGATTATTGTTACTTACAAAATAATCACGCATTACTTTATTAGCTTCTTCATAATTTCCAAATGCTTTTAATGTTTGCGAATACCTGAAATGATATTCGGCCGTAGCAGCTTCGGGAAATCTTGAAATCAGAAAACGATATTGTCTTTGCGCATTGGCATAATCATTAGTATAATAATACGCATCAGCTAAGTTTCTAACTACTTCAAAAGAACGGTTATTTTCAATAATATCTTCATATACAGGAATGGCTTCGCTGTAATACGTTCTTTCAAATAAGTTTTTGGCTCTTTTTAAATCTTGTGCCTGGGTGAATTGTAGTGTAAGTACAATTATAATAACGTATATTCTTTTCATTGCTGTCATATTAAAAGAATCTTGGTGATTTTTCATATCCTTTGCCTAATAAATCCAAATTAAACAACAAAAACATTTCATGTGTTCCTGAATTGAACTGACCAAAATTAGAAGTCGTGTAATCATAAGCATAACCCACACGAATACTAGACGAAACTGCTATACTCATCAAACCACTTACAGCATCATTAAATCTATAAGAAGCACCTAATTCGAATTTTTCATTAAATAATACATTAGCCGAAAGGTCTAATGAAACTGCCGAACCAGCAACAATTTTAGACATAAATGCCGGCTTTAGTTTAAAGGAATCTGATAAATTAAAGACATATCCACCTGTAAAAAAAACATGAAGTTTCTCAGAACCAAAGGCATTAATTCCCGAACTTTCTTCAATATGTTTTGACGAAAATAAATTAGGAGCCGATAATCCTAAATAATAATTATCCGTAAAATAGTAAGCACCTACTCCTACATTTGGAAAAATACTATTTACATTTTCAGCAAATGCCTGATCTGTGGATGAATCACCGCTTTCAAATTTGAATCCGTTAAAATTAGTTTTAAACGAAGTAAATCCGGCTTTTACTCCTAATGATAATTTTGATTTACTGCCTAAATCTAAAACATAAGCAAAATCAGCATAGAAATTATCTTCTTTTTTAGCTCCGTCACCTATGTCATCTGAAATTACCGAAAGTCCCATTTCTACTTTTTTTGTCAAAGAAGTGTGTCCAAAAAAGTTAAAGGTTTTAGGAGCTCCAACAGCTCCTGCCCATTGCGAGCGATATAGAATACCTAAATCCAACATAGCCTGAGTGCCTGTTGCATACGCCGGATTGACAATATTCATATTGTACATATAATGTGTATATTCTGGATCTTGTTGAGCAGAAGCCTTTATTACAAACAATAAAAGACTAATACTTAGTATTATTTTTTTCATTCGAAGTCTAGTTTAAATGTAATAAATCAATTATCGGTTTAGATATAATCTTCCTTGAATTGGCTTTTTATTGTCTTTGTTTAAATAAAGAACATAAAAGTAAACTCCGTTAGGCGCAATTCCATCAATTCCTATTCTATAATCAGAATTTCGACCGTCCCATTCTGGTTTTTCTTTATTTCCTCGGAAGAGTAAATTCCCATAACGATTGTAAATTTCTAAACTAAAATTAGGATAGATAAATTCAATTTTAGGAATTCTAAACACATCGTTTACCTGATCTCCATTTGGAGAAAATCCATCAGGAATGAAAAAATCCGGGGTAACATTACAATTTGAAAGCGAAACCGTAACTTCTAAAGGATCCGAATAACAATTTGTTGCAGTTGAAAAATTATACGCATAATAAGTTTTTCCTTCTGTCAAAACTACATCCGAGGTTAATTGATTACCATTGGTAGCGGCATCAAACCAGTATAAAATTCCGCTGGCATTTGTTTTATCGCTTAAATTTTGAATTGTTGGTTTGTCCAATCCGCAAAAAATGTGACCATCAGTATCTAATGTTGGCGAATCCCCTGTATTAATCGTTACTGAAACCGCTGTTCTACCCGATTCACATCCTGTAGTCGTATTGACTTCTTTTACGTAATAAGTTCCTGCAACTAATAGTGTCGTACTATTCAAAGGTGTAGTGCTTGAAACAGAATTAAACCATTGGTATTGTGAACCACTTGGCGTTAAACTGGCAATAGTAGCCAAATCATTTTTGCAAAAACTGAAATTATTACTTACCGGATTTGCAGGAATAGCACTTACCAAAAAGGCTTTCGATTTATTTAAAGCAACGGCAGTACAACCATTTGAATTATCTAATATCGAATTCAATATCAATATAGTACTTCCTGCATTAGTAAATGATGAAGCCGGAATAGTAAAATTGGCATTTCCTGCATTGACTACAAGTGTAATACTTTGATTCGAAAGTACATTAGCATCAGTTAATGAATAATTCACCGTGATATTTGTCAAACTTCCTAATCCTGAAAGCTGAATATTTGCTTGCTGATTGACACAAATATTATTGACATTTATTACAACTGCAGCAATATTAGCTAAAGGTTTAACTGTAAATACTTTTGATAAAGAAGCCGTATTAATACAGCCAGTAGTTAGATTCGTGATATTAGTAATTGTGAAATTAGTATTGGTACCAGCATTGGGAATCAAATTAGCGGGTATTGTAAAAAGCCCCACACCATTAGTAACCGTAAAATCCAATTGCTGATTTGAAACTACGTTATCTCCTGACAAATTATAAGTTATACGATAATTTCCATTAGTCAAATTAGTGTTGCCTGAAATCTCGCCCTGAGCAGACAACCCTTTACAAACCGGATCAATTGTTACAGTAGCATTATTAACACTTGGTAACGGAGAGATCGTTAAAACATCCGAAATAGTACCTAAAATATTAGTACAAACATTTAACGATGTAGTACTTCTAATATTGGTAATGCTAAATGTATAATTGCCAATAACTGGTAAATTGACGCGATCTATATTAAAAGTAAAATCTCCTGCTAAAAAATCACTATTTACAGTAAAACTATTTACAGTTGTTCCGTTATTAATGCTGTAAGTAACATCATAATTTCCATCAGGAATTGGTTGTAAACCTCTTTTTAGAATCGCTATATAATTAGCTGTAGCGATTTGATTTTCACAAATATCCGAATTCACTACTAAGGTACTTCCTGTAAAATCCAATGGTTTATCAATAATAATTTCAACCTGAGTTTTGGATTCAGTACAAATTGGATTTACTGATAAAACGGTATAAACAAAATTATATGTTCCTGCACCAAAAGTATTATAAATTCTTTGAACATTAATTCTGTTATCAGTAGAACTAGTTATCTCATTAGTCCCTGATAAATCACTCCATCTTCCTCCTGTATCTTCACCAGAAAGTCTATCATTTAAATTTAAATTAGTATAAGCCGACATATTATCAGTACTACAAATTCTTAAATGTAAAGGTTCCCCTGATATTGGTTTTCTAAAAACAGATACCATAACCGAAGCTGATTGTGCAGGACAATTTTCTAAAGCTGGAATCGTATAAGTATAAGAATAGGTACCCACTCCTAAAGCTTTTGGATTAATTATATTTCCTGATAATGATAATGAAGTTGTATTAGCAGTCCAAAATCCGTTTTGAAGTGGCGCTAATTGAGTTCCATCAAAAGCAGCAAATAAATTAAATGCCTCTACATCATTACAAATAGAAATATTTGGACTAGGAACTCCTGTGTAAGGACCTATTTTTACTGTAACTGTAGCTTCATTATCGGCACAAGCAGAAGGATCCTGAACATAGGTAAATGTGTAAATACCACTTTCTCGTAATGTTTGAGCATCCAGCATTCCGTCAAAAATACTTTCCTCTAATGGTTTTGAATTATCAATCCATGTTCCACCCGCAGTTGGTGAACCACCAAGTAGATTAAAAAGATTAATATTTTTATGAACTGGATTTTGAATATCACAAATGGTTATACTGGCATCAGTACCTGTACACTGTGAATAACTACTTATGGATAAAAAGAATAGAGAAAAAATAGAGAATTTTATAAAATGATTTTTTATAAAAAAATGTAGTTTTTTTACCATATTGTGTTTTTTAGGTTAAGTTTGGGGTATAACTCAATGCTAATGTAAGAAATAAAGCAGTAATAAAATCAAAAAAAAAGCAATAGTTGTCTAGTCCTGAAAAAGTG
>NZ_JNCA01000004.1 GCF_000695795.1 Flavobacterium seoulense
TTACAGGCTTTTGAATTTAAGACTAATTTTGATTATTTATAACAAAAAACTATTTTTATCAACACTAAGCTATCTGCAAATCTTAGGTAAATTAGTTGCTCAAATGAAACTACAAATGTAAACTTCAATAAAATATATCATGTTTATTTCTGGAATATTACTATTACCTATTTTAATATTTATCCTTTTAAGAATAAAGGATAAAAAATTATTAGAAACTGTTACCAAATCTAATCGTGGTACGAAGACAGAAAGAAAATTAGTTCTTAAACTTTTAAAATCAGGATTTCCGTCTCAAACAATTTTTCATGATTTATATCTTCGAAATAGATATGGAAATTATTCTCAAATTGATTTGGTTCTCGCTACCAAAGTTGGAATAATTGTATTTGAAGTAAAAAATTACAGTGGCTGGATTTTTGGTTCTGGAAATCAGAACAAATGGACACAAATTTTAGCTTATGGTAAAAAGAAATACTATTTCTACAATCCAATACTTCAAAATAAAAAACACATTGAAAATCTTAAAACAAAACTTACTGATTTCCAAAACATCCCATTTTTTTCAGTTGTGGTATTTTTTGGTGATTGTGAATTTAGAGATGTCAGTTTTATTCCTAAAGATACTTTTTTGACAAAATCGTCAAGAGTAATTGATGTAGTAAACATGATTATCAAAAACAATGAACTAGCCAAATACAAAAGTAAACGTGACATTGTTAATGTATTATCTAGAGCAGTTGAGAATGGAAACTATCAAAAAGTTTTAGATAAACAAATCAAAGACATAAACGATATGCTAGGAGAAGATAGAATATTTCATTAACAAATATCTTTATTTTTGATCTTCAAAAACACGTGTTAAAAACAATAAACATTCACGTATTAAAAAATCACTTAACTTTGCATCTATTAGTTCAACTTAAAAAAACGTGTGTTATGAATACTAAACTCACATTAACAATTGAACAAACTGTAATTGAAAAGGCTAAAAAATATGCCAAAGAAAAAGAACGCAGTTTATCTGATTTAATTGAAAATTATTTGAAAGCATTAACAAAGGATAATGAGCAAAATGATATTGAGTTAACTCCTATCGTAAAGTCATTAAAAGGATTGTTCAATGCTCCAAAAAATAGCTATTACAAGAAAGATTTGACTAATAGATTATCTGAAAAATATTTATAATCTAAATTCTGCTTTCTGAAATCTAAAATCTACAATCTCTTCGCTTCTTCCCAAAGAATTGTAATATTTGAAAATCGAAGATTTTCTAATTACATTTTTTTGGCTTCTTCCCAAAAAACATCCATTTCAGCTAAGGACATATCCATTAAAGATTTGCCTAATTCTCCCGCTTTACTTTCTAAATACTGAAAACGTTTAATGAATTTTTTATTGGTTCGTTCCAGAGCGTCTTCGGGATTGATTTTTAGAAAACGGGCATAATTAATCATTGAAAACAATACATCACCAAATTCGGCTTCCATAGCATCCTGATTGCCTGATTTCACTTCTTCTTGTAATTCCTGTAATTCTTCCTGCACTTTGTCCCAAACCTGATGCGATTCTTCCCAATCAAAACCTACTCCTTTTACTTTATCCTGAATTCGGCTTGCTTTTACTAAGGCTGGCAAACTTCTTGGAACACCTTCTAAAACTGATTTTTTACCTTCCTTTAGTTTCAGTTTTTCCCAGTTTTGCTTGACTTCTTCTTCATCTTCTACCTCAACATCTCCATAAATATGCGGATGGCGATGAATTAATTTTTCGCAAATTTCGTTACAAACATCAGCAATATCAAAATCATTGGTTTCGCTTCCTATTTTAGCATAAAAAACAATGTGAAGTAAAATGTCACCCAATTCCTTTTTAACTTCATTTAGATCATTATCTAAAATGGCATCACCTAATTCGTAAGTTTCTTCGATAGTAAGATGTCTTAGCGTTTGTAGGGTTTGCTTTTTATCCCAAGGGCATTTCTCACGTAAATCGTCCATGATATCTAATAATCTTTCAAAAGCCTGAAGTTGGGTTTGTCTTGTATTCATTGTAATAGGTTTTGGGTAAAAATAAGAAATCCTGTGCTCTAAATAAATTGGAACACAGGATTTTTATAAAAATTCAGAATCAATTATTCTGTTACTTTTGTTGCTTTTTTAGGTTTTTCGGCTGGAGCTTCTGTTTCAGAAACAGCAACTTCTTCTGCTGGAGTTTCTGCTACAAGTAAACCTTTAGCTTGCAATGTATTGTACCAATTTAGGATTTTCTTAATATCTGAAGCATATACTCTTTCTTCATCATAATTAGGTAAAACTTCTTTAAAGTACGCTGCAAGAGTTGCATTGTCTTCTTTATGCGAAATTGCAGCTCCGTTACTTTCTTTCTCAGCGATGCTTTCCATTACTTCTTTCAATGGTTTTTCGCCATCATAAGTGTAAACGGAAATCTCAGATAATAAACTCACATTACTTTTTAAATTTACTGTGATTTTTTTTCCATCTGTTAATGATTCTGCTACAAAACCAGTACGTGTTTGTACTTTTAAAACGTATAAACCTGGTTTTCCAGAAATCGCTAATATTTTTTCTAAATTCATGCCTTTATTGTTATTATTAAGAATTCATTTTATTATTTGTTGCTATTGCTCAAAAACAATACCAAAAGAATCTTTGTTAAAGATTTTTATCTTGCTTTTTTACCAAAGAAACGCATTCTGTAATCCTGAAAAGTTTTACCTTCCATGATGTTTTTTAGTTTCCCTTTGATTAATCGCTTTTTTAAAGACGAAATTTTATCTGTAAACAAAATACCTTCAATATGGTCGTATTCGTGCTGAATAACTCTTGCTACCAATCCGTCAAAAACTTCTGTTTTCATCACAAAATCTTCTTCGCAATATTCCAGTGTTACTCTTTCTTTTCGATACACATCTTCGCGAACATCAGGAATACTCAAACAACCTTCGTTAAAAGACCAGTCGTTTCCTTCTTCTTTAATGATTTTGGCATTAATAAAAGTACGTTTAAAACCTTTTAACTGTTTTTGTTCATCCGCTGCTAAATCTTCGTCATCACTAAAAGGTGTTGCATCTATTACAAATAAACGTATCGCTATTCCTACTTGTGGCGCTGCCAGTCCTACTCCAGATGCATTATACATTGTTTCGTACATATTGGCAATTGTTTCTTTCAAGTTAGGATATTCGGGTGTTACTTCCTCTCCTACTTTTCTCAAAACCGGATCACCATATCCTACAATTGGTAAAATCATTGTTGCTGTATTAAATGTTATTCGCCTTCAATAAAGGTTTTAATCCTCTAATTTAGGATTGCCAAAAATAGTAAAAATTTAGACACAGCTTAAACCGAAAATGATAAATAGTATTTTTAAATTTAATCCTAAAAAACACCTTGATTTATTGAATAGATAAATTACACAATTCATACCTTTGTGTATAATCCCTAATTTATGACTTCTAAAATTCAGAAATTCATTTCCGGTACTGATTTCAGCAACGCTTTAAAAATAACTATTGCCTCTGTTTTTCCTGTATTATTATTTTCATATTTTGACCATTTTCAAATAGGTTTTACCATTGCCTTAGGCGCTTTTTTTACTTTTCCAAGTGACATTCCCAGTAATTTTAGACATAAAATAAACGGATTACTGGTTACTTCATTGATTATAGCCGGAGTAAACCTGATTGTTAATCTTTGTTACTCTTTTTCGTTACTATTTTATCCTGTTCTTATCGTATTACTTTTTTGTATTTCGATGATATCCGTTTATGGACAACGCGCTACAATGGTTTCTTTTTCGGCATTATTATCAATTTCTTTGGCTTTTGCTCATTTAAGTACGGGTTGGGAAATGTTGCGTTATGCAGGTCTTTTATTTACCGGAGGATTATTTTATACTTTTATTTCGATTATATTTTTTTATATAAAACCGCATCGTTATGTCGAATTACAAATGGCCGAATGCATTCGTCTTACCGCTAAATACCTGAAATTACGCGGAGATCTTTGGGAATTAAATTCGAATAGAAAAGCGATTACCAAAAAGCAATTGCATTATCAGGTAGAATTAAACGTTTTACACGAAAACATTCGGGAAGTTTTAATTACGAACAGAACCAATTCTGGTCCGTCAGGACAGAGTAGAAAAATGCTGTTGAGTTTTATTTCATTAGTTGAAATTCTGGAATTAGCTATTTCGACTTCATTCGACCATAATAAACTGCATCAGAAATTTGATGATTATCCAAAAGCTCTGGAAACTTATCAAAATTTAGCTTACAATCTAGGATCAACTTTAAGATCATTGTCACAAAGCATTCATGACAGAAAACCATATGAATCTAAGCAAAATTTAATTGAAGATTTACAAAAATTTGAAAGTGTTATTATAGATTATAAAAAAGATTTAAAAGCCGATTCGTCTTCGGAAGAAGTTTTAATGCTCATAACCATGTTGCATTATGCCGAAAAACAGGTTGAAAAAATAAAAACTTTAGAACGCGCTTACACCGATGATATTAATTCTAAAGATTTAAAAGGAAGAGACAAAGACATTGAAAAATTCTTTAAAACTCAATATTATCCATTAAGTACTTTTGTTGAAAATTTAAGCTTTTCATCTAGCGTTTTCAGGCACTCGCTTAGATTAACCATCACTATTTTACTAGGTTACATGATCGGAAAAGTGCTTCCGCTAGAAAATGTTTATTGGATTATTCTAACAATAGTGGTGATTATGAAACAAGGATTCGGAATCACAAACGAGCGTACTTACCATCGTATTTTTGGAACTTTAGCGGGAAGTTTAATTGCTTTTGGAATTCTATATGTCGTACATGATTCTTACATCATTAGTACCATGGCAATTATCGCGATGCTTTTAGGATTTTCATTCAATCCATCTAACTATAAAATTGGAGCGACATTTATTACAATTTATGTAATTTTAATTTACGGAGTTTTAACGCCTGACAACGGAAATGTAATCGAATATCGAATTCTCGATACTATTATTGGTGCGATGTTATGTTTTTTTGCCAATTATTTCTTTTGGCCGTCCTGGGAATTTTTAAATCTGCCGTCTTATATCAGAAATGCTATTGAAGCTAATCGTAATTATCTAAAACAAATCTCTTATTTGTACAATAAAAAAGGGGAAGTTTCTACAGAATACCGATTGGCCCGAAAACAGGCTTTTATCGAAATTGGTAATTTAATGGCTTCTTTTGAGCGAATGTTACAGGAACCAAAGTCGAAACAAAATAAAATTGATCAGGTTTATAAGCTTACAGTTCTCAATCATTCATTATTATCATCGACTGCTTCATTAGGAACTTATATTCAATCACATGCTACAACAGAAGCCTCTAAAGCCTTTAATGTTGTAGTAGATAAAGTGATCGAAAATTTAGAATTTGCTATAATTATTTTGAGTAATCCTTATCCGGACACCAATTTAATAGCTTCGAATGAAGATTTTGATCAACGTCTTATCGAATTGAAAAATATCCGGTCTAAAGAGCTCAAGCAAGTAAAACTGATTGACGAAGAAGCGTATCAAATTAAAATGCAGGAAGCTCAATTAGTCATCGAACAATTAGTATGGATGACTAGTTTATCTGAAAATATTATAAAAACAACCGAAGTGTTGAAAGGCATAAAAAAAGAAACCCATTAGCAGCGCTAATGGGTTTTTCTTAATATTCTGAATTGATTATTTCAATTTCAAAGTTGTTGCAGTATTTTCTCTAACCTGAGCTAACAATTCTGGGTTTTCATTTAATTTTTGTCCGTAAGACGGAATCATCTTTTTAAACTTTTCCTGCCATTCCGGAGTTTTCATTTGTTCTTTATAACATCTTCCTATTACATCAATCATAATAGAAACAGCAGTTGAAGCTCCAGGAGAAGCTCCTAATAATACTGACAAAGTTCCGTCAGCAGAAGTAATTACTTCAGTACCAAATTCTAACTTACCACCTTCTTTTTCATCTTTCTTGATTACCTGAACTCTTTGACCAGCACGTTCTAAAACCCAATCCTTAGATCTTGCACCTGGAACGTATTCTCTTAAAGCTTTCATTCTGTCCGCCGGAGACTGACGTACTTGCTCGATAAGATATTTAGTCAAAGGAATATTTTTAATTCCAGCCATAACCATAGGAACAATATTGTCTAATTGGATTGATTTTGGCAAATCAGAATAAGAACCATTTTTTAAGAAACGAGTAGAAAATCCTGCGAAAGGTCCAAACAATAATTGTTTTTCACCATTAATCATTCTTGAGTCAATATGCGGAACTGACATTGGTGGTGCACCTACACTCGCTTTTCCGTATACTTTTGATTCATGCTTAGCAATAACTTCAGGATTAGTACATTTTAACCATTGTCCGCTTACTGGGAAACCTCCAAAACCTTTTCCTTCCGGAATATCAGCTTTTTCTAATAATGGTAACGAACCTCCACCTGCACCAATAAATACAAATTTAGTGTAAGCTTTACGTTTTTCTCCATTTCCTAAATTAGTAATTTTTATTCTCCAGGATTTATCTTCACGCTGTCTAAGTTTTCTAACTTCATGGTTAAAATACATATTAACACCTTCCATTTTTGTCAGATGAGTAAACATATTACGAGTCAATTCACCAAAATTCACATCGGTTCCTAAATCCATGAAAGTTCCGGCCACTTTTTCATTTTCTTTTCTGCCTTCCATTACAAGAGGCATCCATTTATTTAATTCTGAAAAATCAGTACTAAATAACATTTCTTTAAAAAGAGGGTTTGACTGTAAAACTTTATAACGTTTTGTTAAGTATTCCACGTTTTTATCTCCCCACACAAAACTGATATGTGGAATTTTTTTAATAAAATTTTCTGGTGCTGATACTTTTTTCTGTTGAACTAAATAGGCCCAAAACTGACGAGAAACCTCAAAAGATTCAGCAATACTAATGGCTTTATTAGGATTAATACTTCCATCAGCAGCTTCTGGCGTGTAATTTAATTCGCAAAAAGCAGAATGTCCTGTTCCTGCATTATTCCAGGCATCAGAACTCTCAGCAGCTGCGCTATCTAATCTTTCGTAAATATCAATGGTAATATCTGGTTGTAATTCTTTTAGAATTAAGCCTAAAGTGGCACTCATAATTCCAGCTCCAATAAGAACTACATCACTATTTGAACGTATGGTTGTATCAGACATAATTATTTTTTTATTAAAGCGCAAAGATACTTTAATATTATCATAATTAAAATAACATTTAGCGGTAAATAGTTACATTTATCACTAAGTTTATCCGATTTGGCAGAGAATTATTAAAACATTTTACGGGATAAATAATCCTGTAACATAATGGTAGCCGAAATCTCATCAATCAAGGCTTTATTTTGACGCTGTTTTTTCTTCAACCCACTATCAATCATAGTTTGGAAAGCCATTTTTGAAGTAAAACGTTCATCAACACGCAACACTTTCATGTCCGGAAAATGATTGGTAAAATGCGTTACAAATCCTTTAATTATTGAAGCACTTTCTGATGGTTGTCCATTCATTTGCTTAGGTTCACCAATAAGCACTAACTCTACTTTTTCTTTAGAAAAATAATCTTTCAAAAAAGCAATTGCTGTTGCACTGGGAATTGTAATCAATCCAGATGCTATAATTTGCATTTCATCGGTAACAGCAATACCTGTACGCTTTTGTCCGTAGTCTATGGCGAGTATTCTTGGCATTTATTTTATTTTTTAGCAAAGATACTATTTTAATTTCCCGATTCTTAACAATAAAGGAAAGCTCACTTTTTTATCATTCTTTTCCCAAGAAATTTCTAGTTCATCACGAATCAAATCAATAGGATTTTTACCGTTTTTTGATATGTAATGTTGTGTTGAAGACCAGGTTTCCAAATAGCCTATTAAATCTTCAAAAGTCCAACGGAATTGATTTTGGAACTTTCTTGTTGGAATTTCTTCAAATGGAAACGGAATTGTTTCATAATTCTGATCCAAATAGCTTCGTTCTTTATCCCAATAAGGCCCTATAATATTATAATAGAAATCACGTAAAATGGTATCCGAATGGGGATTGGTCGAAAACAATCCATACCCCATAACTGCAAAAATTCCATCGGGTTTTAAAATTCGATAAACTTCTTTGTAAAACACCTCAAAATCAAACCAATGTACCGCCTGAGCGACAGTTATCAAATCAAATTGCTGGTTTTCAAAAATTGATTTTTCTGCCGATGCCAGCTGATAAATAATGTTCTCTTTTACAATAGCATTATCTAATTGTTTCTGACTAATATCTGTTGCATAAACGGTTTCAAAAAAAGCAGAAAGTTTACTTGCTACTTGTCCGTTTCCAGTAGCAATATCGAGTGCTTGTTTTTTATTTTTAACAAATGAAATTATATAATCAATCATTTCGTCGGGATATTGCGGACGAAATTTTGAATAACCAGAAGCTTGTTTCGAAAAATTATCTTTCATAATCGTTTTATATCATTAATCCCAATTCTCTTTCTAAGATATTAAATAAATTTGACTTTTTGTTTTTGCATTAAAAACATATCTTTGCCAAAAATTAATTTAACGATGAATAATTTACAAACAATTATAGAACAAGCTTGGGAAAACAGAGCTTTGTTGCAGGAAGAAACTACTACTAATGCTATTAGAGAAGTTATCGAATTATTAGACTCAGGAAAATTGCGTGTTGCTGAACCAAAAGGTGACGGATGGCAAGTAAACGAATGGGTTAAGAAAGCGGTAGTAATGTACTTCCCTATTCAAAAAATGGAAACTTTAGAAGCTGGAGTTTTTGAATTCCACGACAAAATGGAATTGAAAAAAGACTATGCTGGAAAAGGTGTTCGTGTAGTTCCTGGTGCTTCTGCACGTTACGGTGCTTTTATTTCAAGCGGTGTTATTATGATGCCTAGTTATGTAAATATTGGAGCTTATGTTGATGCCGGAACAATGGTTGATACTTGGGCAACTGTAGGTAGCTGTGCTCAAATTGGTAAAGACGTTCACTTAAGTGGTGGTGTTGGAATTGGTGGAGTTTTAGAGCCATTACAAGCTGCTCCGGTAATTATTGAAGACGGTGCTTTTATCGGTTCACGTTGTATTGTTGTAGAAGGAGTTCACGTAGGTAAAGAAGCTGTTCTTGGCGCTAACGTATGTTTGACTGCTTCAACAAAAATTATCGACATCACAGGTGAAGAACCAGTTGAAATGAAAGGTTTTGTTCCTGCTCGTTCAGTAGTTATCCCTGGAAGTTACACTAAAAAATTCGCTGCTGGTGAATACCAAGTACCTTGTGCTTTAATCATTGGTACTCGTAAACCTTCAACTGATTTAAAAACATCTTTGAATAACGCTTTACGCGAATATGATGTAGCGGTTTAATTTTATAAATTAAATATCAAAATAAAAAAATCCAAATTTCAATTTTCAAGATTGTGATTTGGATTTTTTATTTGAGATTACACCTTTATTTTCTGCCAATTTTTCTTTTCAGATATTTCTTCTTAGTGATTTTTCTTTTGAATTGGATTGTTTTTTCCAAAAGTATAATGTGTAATTTTTCTTCAGGCTCATTACTCAATTTTGCATAAGCCTTCGCAATCACTTTTACCATTGTTTTAGACAGCCACATTTTCTTAAAATTATCCATTCGTTCTTCAATCGATAATTTTTTGAAATTCATTCTATTTAAATCAATCAAATAGAAATCGTATTTCCCATCCGCTTTTTTTATAACTAAAGTATTTCCTGGTGAATGATCGAGAAAATTAATTTTTGCTTCGTGCATTTTAAAAGTAAATTCAGCAAATTGTTCTAAAATCACATTTCTTTCCGGAAATAACGGATCATGAATTAATTCCCGAATCGTAAAATCATAATCGATTTGCTCAGAAATATAATAACTGTCTTTTAAAAGCCCTAAACCGTTTCTATTTTCAATATATGCAATTGGAAACGGAGTCAAAATATGATGTTCTGTCAAATAATTAGCATAATCAAAAGAACGTTTGGCTTTAGTACTTCTAAAAAAGGAATAAATAATCGATTTGAATAAACCTGGTTTCTGAAAAAATTTGATATTTACCTTTTTATCGTCAAGAAAATTCGATTTGATTGTATTTCGTGCACCGGCAACAATCATATCTCCTTCGTTAAAAAAATTAGCAACTAATTGAAGAATAGCTTCTTCTTTATTTTTATATTTTGAATGAATGATTATTGGCACAGCTTACAATTATAATTTGGTTTAAAAGTATAAAAAATAGTACTTTGCGGCAAGGAATACTATCACAAAGAAATAAAGCACAACTAACCAATAAAAAACAAATAACTTAGGATGAAAGTTTTAATCATACAAAATAAACGAATTGGCGATGTTTTAATCAGTTCGATAATTGCCAATAATTTTAAAGCAAAATATCCTGATAGTGAAGTTCATTTTATGGCCTATGATTTTACTCACGGCGTAATTACGAACAATCCAAATATTGATAAAATCATTACCATAAATGATAAGGAATTAAAAAAGCTTCCTGTTTTATTCAAATTAATCCGCCAAATAAAAAAAGAGAAGTACGATATTATATTTGATCCGTATTCTAAAACACAAAGTAAACTGATATGTAAGTTTTCTAAAGCCAAACAAACCATTGGTCATAAAAGCAGAAAAAAACTAGGAAACTGGGGCTATTACACACATCCTGTAAAAATTTCGAAAGAAAAAACTAAAATCTGCGGAAAAGCCATTGAAGACCGAATTCATTTATTGAGTCAGTCAGGTAATTTTGAACCTATTGTTTACGAACCTAAAATATTCCTTTCTGAAGCAGAAAAAAAAGAAAATTGGCTTGATAAATATACTGATAAAAAAGTAATTGTTTTAGGGGTTTTAGGAAGTACTCCTCAAAAATCAATGCCATACGAATATGTTGCCAAAATAGTCGATTTTATTGCTTCAAATTATGATGTAAATATCCTTTTTAATTATGCACCTCATCAAAAAGAAGAAGCTCAGAAAATCTACGAAATGTGCCAAAATAAATCAAACATTATCTTAGATATTAATGCTAAAAGTATTCGCGATTTTATTAAAGTAATGAATCAATCAGCACTTTTGGTTTCGAATGAAGGAGGAAGCGTTCACATTGCTAAAGCATTGAACAAACCTACTTTTACTATTTTTTCTCCTTATGTAAACAAAGATCACTGGGCGAGTTTTGAGGATGGAGAATTTCATCAATCAGTACATTTACTCGAAATGAAACCGAACTTATTTGATAGTTTTACTTTTGAAGAACGTAAAAAAATAGAGAAAAATCCAGATGAATTATACAAACAATTGACTCCCGAAATGATAATTCCAGAATTAGATACTTTCCTGAAAAACAATTTATAAACAAAAAAGCATTCGTTGAACGAATGCTTTTTTGCTATTTCTCAATTCCGAAATCAGTTCTTTTTTTCTTTTGAATTTTAGTTTCTTTTCGGATATTTTTATTCTTATTAATAGACTCCGGAGTTGCATAACCTCGAGGATGATCAAGGTGTAAACAAGTGGTACTGTAGCGTATTTGCTTCGGAATTATACCATAATTCACCAGTCGCTCCCCTATTTCTCTGTCCTGACCACCATATTGCATGCGCTCGTCAAAACCATTAACAGCTAAAATATCTTTCTTCCATCCCGAAGCATTATGTCCGTTCCAGCTTGGTTTTGTTGGTGTTAAAAAGTTTAAAACGGTACTTTTTAAACCTGTTGCACTTAATTTATTATTCTTAAAAGAAGCTTTCATTCCGTTTTTCTTTAACCAGGAAACATCAAAACATTTTCCTGAGTAAATATCTTCTTTGGTAATATTTTGAGATAATTGCATAGGCAATTTATGATAACCGCCAGAAAGAAAATAACCTTCTTCTCTAAATTTAATATGCTGTTCTACAAAATCAGGACGCGGAATACAATCACCATCAGACATCATAATATAATCTGTCGTACTAGCTAAAATTGCTTTGTTTAAAATTTGTGACTTTTGGAAACCGTTGTCTTCATGCCAAACGTGAATAATGGGATAAAAAACTTCTTTTTTCAGTTCTTCAATTACATCGAAAGTATCCTGACGGGAACCATCATCGGCAATAACCATTTCGAAATTACGATAAGTTTGTGTATTATATCCCCAAATGACTTTTTTAAGCCATTCGACAGAATTATAAGTACTAATTATAACGGAAATATTCTTTTGCATAATACCACAAAGGTAACCTAAAATTATTAATTTTGTTTTTCTTAAAATAAAAAAATGAGCCGATTAACCGTAATAATTCCTACTTACAACGAGATTGATTATATTGAAGATGCTATTAAATCAATTGAATTTGCCGATGAAATTATTGTGATTGATTCTTTTAGTTCTGATGGAACCAAAGAAAAAGCCATTGAATTAGGCTGTATCGTGCTTGATAGAAAATTTGATAATTTTTCGAGCCAAAAAAACCATGCCATTGCCAAAGCAACTGGAGATTGGGTATTATTTATAGATGCAGATGAGCGTGTTTCCCAGAAACTTAAAATTGAAATTCTATCGGTTATTAAAAACGGAAAACATCAGGGATATAAATTACAGTTTCCACATTTTTACATGAATCGTTTTTTATATCATAAAGTAGATAAAGTGGTTCGTTTGGTAAAAAATGATTCTATTTCTTTTTCAGGCGATGTTCACGAAAAACTGCTATTTAAAGGAACCGTAGGAACTTTGAAAAATTTCATGATTCATTACACTTATAAAGGACTGTTTCATTTAATACAAAAGAAAGATTCTTATGCCTGGTTTCAGGCTAATACTTCTTTCAAAAAAGGAAAAAAAGCAACTTATTTTCATTTAATTTTCAAGCCTTTTTACCGCTTTTTTTCTTCTTATATTTTAAAAAGAGGCTTTATGGACGGTGTTCCTGGATTGGCGTTAGCGAGTATTAATGCTTACGGTGTTTTCTCCAGATATGCTAAAATTATCCTAATCGAAAAAGGATTAAAATAATTTCAGTTTTCCAAAACGGAGTTTGAGTTTAAACTTCAACAAACTATCTTCACCTTTAATATCAATCCGCATAATTTCATACGGATTTTTAAAGGGAAATTTATTGATTCTGTTTCCTATTCTCAATCCTGCTTTTACATTATTTTGTTGTAAAAGAACTGCAAACTTAGATTTATTAGGTTCTTTTTTAGGATAATTACCATAAGGATAAGCCAAAGCCTTATAAACTTTTAAATTATTTTTCTGAATAACTTCAAAACACTTAGAAAAATCTTCATTAATTTCAGCTTCACTCAAAGCAGCATATCGTTTATGCGCAAATGAATGCAAACCTAATTCTATCCTGCTATCCAATGATTTCAACTGCTCAACAGACATGATTTTTTCTTTTCCAGAATTCCATGAATCTACATCATTGATATATGCAAACGGAATAAAAAAAGTGGCTTTCAGATTGTATTTTTCAAGCAGCGGAACTGCATAAATCAATTGATTTTCGGTAACATCATCAAAAGTAATAATCACACTTTTAGAATCAATTGTCTTTTTATTTTCCAATTCAGAAAAATGATAGGTAGTAAATCCTTTGTCTTTTAAATAACGAAATTGTTCGTCTAATTTATCTCTAAAAATAGTCAGTCCAATACTATTTTTATCATCAGAAACATTGTGGTACATCAAGATAGGTAAACGTGTCATTTCGTAAATTAAGTTCAAATTTATGAGTGTAAATTTATTACATTTGCAATTCATAAACTTCTTATGCAGGAAAATAATTTCTTCTTTAAAACCGGTATTGGGTTTGACGAATACAATTCGCAATTAACACTTGAAGCTAAAGAGCTTGCTAATGTATTGTATGAAAAGAAAATCAAACCAAATTACTTTCATCTAATCGTAATTCCTTTTGGAAATTTCATCAAAAATTATTTTTTAAAACTGCAAATTCTAAAAGGTAAAAAAGGATTTATTTTATCTTACATTCACGCTTTTGCAACTTTTAAAAAATATTTGTTTTTATGGTTGAAGTATAGAAAGTTGGAATAAAAAATCACACCTGATACCTATCTAATATTGGTTTCCAAAAAACATTAACCTTAGATTTATTTATACCATGACACCCAAAAGGCAGTTGATTATTAGTCAACTTCATACCTATGTTAGGTTTACGATCCATTCCAAAATAAATACCTTCTTTATAATCTGGAATTTTAAAATTCGCATCCAATTCTGGAGCTTTCAACGACCAGAAAACGTCTTCAATAGCATAAATTTTCTTTTCTTTTTCGTTTAACATATTAGAAATAAATCCCTCATGCTTTTTTACAATAGCTAGATGCGAGGCAACTTTACGAAGAGAAAAACCTCCATTACCTACTTTATAGAAAATTTGCTGCCTTTCTTTTTTCTTTTTTGACCAAAATATTCTTGCTATTTTATCAAAAATCTTCATTCCTATTGAATCTACTGGTGTAGCAATCCAAGGAGAACCAATGTAATCGTAACCTTTATTACACCATGTTGCTAATTCATCTTTAAAAACAAAAGCATCCAACTGATAAATTAAAATATACTCGCTACTTGAAAATCTTTCATAAAACAATGGCTTTAACAACAATTCATTGTAACCATCAATACTATTGAAATAATGTTTAGGAAAGCTCTCAGTTGTAATTTTACTATTCTTTTCTAGTAAATATGAATAATCCAATCCCTCCGGATGTACAATTACAATTTCATAATTGTTTAAAACTTTGCAGCACTGTAAAAATGATTTTTCTTCAAGTTCTCCAAAAAACTCCCTGTAAACAGGAATCACTACTTTAACAAGATTTTCAGACATATTTTCTAAAAGCTTTTTTTAAAATTAAAAACAAAAGTAATCTTATAAATATTAAATTCTGAAATTATTTATAATTAAATACCAGTTTTCCCATGTTAAATTATTTCTTTTTAAATCATCAATTACTGTAAGAAAATGAATATATTTGCCGTTTTTTTATTACAAAATAAGTTATCTATCTAATAAACAACAATATAAATAATTCAAAAATTTAACCATTTATTAATTATTTCATTTTATTAAAGATTAATAAGCAACCTTTTAGATTCAACAACATCTTTAGAATAAATTATATCTAATAATTATTTTCATTAGAGATTAAATAATCAATGATTCCAGATAGAACATGAAAATAATAAAGTCTATAAAGAAATATTTTAAGAAAAAGAAAGCTTTGAAGACACAAAGCATTTCTTTTATTCCTAAAATTGACGTGTTTGATGTTAATCAAAAGACTATTGTATTTATTAGTAATACGTTGCCTAAATACGATCAGGATTCGGGTTCAAATAGACTTAAAGAAATAATTATGTCTTATAAAGAATTAGGATATAATTGTATTATTTGTGCCGAAAACATCTTTGAAGTTGATAAGTATGTTAGTTTTTACAACGACTTAAATGTTATTGTTTTTTTAGAAACTAATTTGCATAAAAATTATATTGCATTTTTAAAATCGATTCCTCATATTGATTATTTCTGGTATAATGGCCCTAGAAATCTTAATAATTATCTCTGCAAACTCTCTAGAATATTTCCCAAGTCGAAATCTATATTTGATATGGTTGATATTCATTTCTTAAGATACAAAAGAGAAATTAAAAAAGATCCAACCAGAATATCACTAAGAAAAAATTATTATCGATACTTTAGAATTGAAACTCAATTAGCAAAAAAAGCTGATTTAATTATTGCTATATCTGAAGTGGAAAAAGAAATTATGTCTCAATATTTGAAAAACAATCATATTCTCACCATCTCAAATGTACATTATTCTAAAATAAAAGAAAACCAAATTACTCCATTTGAAGATAGAGAAGACATACTATTCATTGGTTCCACACACGAACCAAATATTGATGCGATTCATTATTTATATGACGAAATTATGCCTAAAGTTTGGCTAAAATTACCTGACATTAAAGTAAATGTTATAGGTAATGTAAAAAATAAAATCAATTCTATATCACATCCTAATTTTAACTTATTAGGTTTTCTAGAAAATATTGAACCCTATCTGCTGAATTCAAAATTAATGGTTGCGCCTTTACGCTGTGGTGCTGGTGTTAAAGGCAAAATAGGACAATCATTCGAATATTATTTACCCGTGGTCACTACTCCAATTGGAGCGGAAGGAATGTATCTTGAAAACAATAAAAATGCCTATATTTCTGAAAATGCAGATGATTTTTCTAAACAAATAATCAAATTATACAATGATAAGAAGATTTGGCATCAATTATCGCATAATTCAACCGAAAGTCTTTACCCTTTTTCTAAAGAAAAATTAAAATCTGTATTAATAGAAATCTAGAACATGCAAAATACCATTGTTAATTACCATGCTACTTTTTCAAAAACCTCTGGTATTTCTGAAGCTGCGAGAGCTAATTTTTCTGCTTTAAAAAATAAAAACTTTGTACTTAATCAAATTAATTATACCGAAAAAAAGAAACAACTACTTAAACAAAATATTGACATAACAAATAATACCACTCAAAAAACAATCAATATTTATCATATTAACATTAATGATATTCCTTGCTTTTTATTAAATAACGATATTGTATACTCAGCAAACATTTATAATATTGCTTATTGGGCATGGGAATTTGATAAACTTCCGGAAGAATTTATTGTTTTATTAAGACTTTTTGATGAGATATGGGTTCCTAGTAATTTCTGTAAAAATGTATTTGAAAATTATTCTTTGCAACCTGTCATAAAAATACCTCATCTAATAGAGGCTACTAAAATTGAAGATAGTAATAGTAAACCCAAAATTGCATTACCAGGTAAATTCATTTTTTTGTCTATTTTCGATTCACTAAGCACACCTGAAAGAAAAAATACGGATGGACTTATTAAATGTTTTTTAGAAACTTTTTCGAGTGACTCAAATGCTGTCTTGATATTGAAAACAGTGAATCTGGAAAAAAACAAACGTCTATATAAAAAACTCATTGACAAGACGAAAGGTAACAAATCAATTATTCTTATTAATGAAAATTATTCGAAACAAGAATTAATACAACTCATTGATTACAGTCATGCCTACATATCACTGCACCGTGCAGAAGGTTTTGGATTAACTATGGCAGAAGCTATGCTAAGAAATAAAATAGTGATTGGAACTGGCTATTCAGGAAATCTGGAGTTTATGAATGACAAAAACAGTTTCCTAATTCAATATGAATTGATGACAAAGCATAATGATTCCGGTTTCATTAAAAAAGGATATCAATATGCCGAACCTGATATCAAAAATTCTAAAGAAGTTTTAAAGTTTGTTTACGATAATTACGATAATTTGGAACAAATGAAACTGACTGCTAAAGAAACTATTGAAAATTCTTTTAGCAAAAAAAATATTGGTGATTTAATGCGATACAGACTAACTGAAATAAATAATCTTATTCAAGAAAGAGATACTCTTTCAATTAAAAATAATGAATTAATAATTGAAAACATAAGACTCAAAAATACCATTAAAAAATATGAAAAGAATATCCTTATAAAATTAAATAACTACCTAAAAAACAGATAATAAAAAAAACAAACTAACATTAATTATTAATCAATTGACTTTTTTATATTTTGATTTAACATTTCTCAAGAGTTGCTTAACTCCCAATACGCAGGCAATTACTTTACTTTTCTTGATTTTTTTTAATTCCATTTCAAGTTCAATTATCCTGCTTTTATATGATATTAAAAGCATTTTATCTTCATCAGAATTTTTAAAATTTCTTATAATGGACTCTACTCTTTTAGCAATTTTAGACCCAACACTTTTGTAGGATAATTTATTTTGTGTGTCAATTTGAGCTTTTTTAGCTTTCTCACTAGCTAAAACGCGATTATTACAAACCAATCGCATTTTATTAACACTATCAGCTAACAAAGGATCTGCCCAAATGGTTTTTTCACAAAAATTCACATCTGGTTCTTCTATTGAATTAGTGACATAATCTACCAGAAAACTATTCTGATCATTCATAAACTCTAAATTACCTGAATAATTTGTAGCAATTGTTGGTTTACCTAGATACATTGATTCTGCTAATGTTAATCCAAAACCTTCTGAATGATGTAATGAGATATAACAATCACATTGATTTATAAAATGATTTAAATCGTTTTTGTCTAAATCAATATCAATTAGTTTTATATTAGTTCGTGTCCCTATTTCCTTGAGCACTAAAGCATAGTCCTTTGGATTTTTTTTAGCATTTGAACATTTAATAATTAACTCGGCATCATTTTCAACTGGAAAAGCCTCAATAAACGATTGAATCAAAAACAGCGTATTCTTTCTTTTGATTGAACTTCCAAAATTAAAAATAAATAAAAAGCTATACTTTTGTTTATCATAAATTTTTAAAAAGTCGTTTTCTATCAAAGGAGTCAATTCTACTTCGACAGGATGTGGTACTGTCATAACCGGCCCTAAAAAATGTTGCCTGAAAATTTCACAACAATAAGATGACGGAGTCCATATTTCATGAAATAAATGCAGTACTTTTTGTATTTCTTCAGGAACATATTCTGATTCCCAAACAAGAAACAAAATATTATATCTATTTTTTAAAAAAGAAGACGCTTTAAATTTTGCAAAAAAATCAGAAATATCATTTAATGATAATTGAATTAAATTGATATTATATTTAAAAACACTTTCATTAATCGTTTTTTTATTAAGCTTTAGATAGTCAATCTTAACATAAGGTAAATCTACAGATTCCATTGCTTTTAGATTAAGCCGAACTGCTTCACCTAAACCAAATTCCCCATCAATATAACCAATAACATTAATACCTAAACCTAAATTATTCATTCTTATTTTTTAAATTGTAAATCTAATTAACCTCCAATGACTGTAAACTAACCAAATTAGCATAGGTTCCATTCATCTTCAATAATTCTTCGTGAGTACCTTGTTCAACGATTCTTCCTTTACTCATTACCACAATTAAATCAGCAGTTTGAACTGTTGACAAACGGTGTGCGATAACTATAGAAGTCCTATTTTCCATCATATTTTCCAGACCTATTTGTACCAATTGTTCTGATTCGGTATCCAATGCTGATGTAGCTTCATCAAGAATCATAATTGGAGGATTTTTCATCACTGCTCTTGCAATAGCCACACGCTGACGCTGTCCACCAGAAAGCATTCCTCCTCCATCACCTACCGGGCTATTGTATTGCTCTGGAAATTCTGAAATAAAATTATGAGCATTAGCTACTTTTGCAGCACTTACAATATCCTCATGACTAGGATTATCAATACTTAACGAAATATTATTTGCAATAGTATCATTAAATAAAATCGAATCCTGGGCAACAATTCCCATTTGTTTTCTTAACGAATTTGTAGTAACATCTTTAATATTTACTCCGTCAAAAGTGATACTTCCTTCAGAAACATCATAAAGTCGGGTTACTAAATTCGCTAATGTCGACTTACCACTTCCGGACTCTCCTACTAATGCAACTCGTTTCCCTTTTGGAACCGTTAGATTAAAATCTTTCAGTACATATTCCGAATCGTATTTGAATGAAACATTCGTAAACTTAATTTCATTTTTAAATTCGGTAATTTCTATAGCATCAAGATTGTCTTGTAACGGATTGGTTGCGTCTAAAATAAAAGCAACTCTTTCATAAGCGGCATTTCCTCCCATTAAAGCCTGATTTGCTTTAGTAATCGCTTTTGCCGGAGTCAAAATTTGGTAAGCTAATCCCATATAAGCAATAAAAGCACTACCACTCATCGAACCGTCAATCAATACTAAAGATCCTCCGTAAACTAATAGAATAGAAATTACAAAAATCCCTAAAAACTCACTCATAGGTCCCGCTAAACTCATACGGGCTCCCATTTTGTTATTCAAATTATTAATATATTCTGTAGAATTAAAATAACGACGTATAAAGAATTTCTCAGAAGTAAAATTTTTAATCACTTTAATTCCACCCAAAGTTTCTTCAATATCTGATAACAAATGACCTTCTAATGAAAAAATATCTCCCGACTGACTTTTAATGGATTTACTCATTTTTGATATTAAAAATCCAGAAATCGGAAGAAAAAGAAATACAAAAATGGTCAACTTCCAACTGATAAAAAGCATAGATGCCAGTGTAAAAACAATTGTCAAAGGTTCACTCACCATCATCAAAATACTTAAAAAAGCACTTTTTATCGTATTAATATCAGATGTCATTCTCGAAATCAAATCTCCTTTTCTTTCATTCGAAAAGAAAGATACTGGCAGACTGATCACTTTTTGGTACACATCATTTCGTAAATCTTTTAAAATTCCGTTATTCAAATACGTCATATAAACTATCGAAATGAAATTGAACAGATTTTTCAGTAAAAATGTAGTAAGTACAAAAACTACCATCCAAATCAAGGTACTCAAAGCTCCATTAGTTTCTGTATTATGGGTGATGAAATAATTTAAAGACTCTTCTAAGTAACGTTTATCTATACTTTTAATCCCCTCATAAACTGGTTTAACATGTATTTTTTCACCATCATCGAATAATACTTTCATCAAAGGAAAAAGCGAAAGCATAGAAATAGCCGAAAAAAAGGCATACAAAATATTAAAAACTATACTAATTATTAAATTTCTCTTATGAGGTACTAAATACTTTAAGAAACGTTTGAAATTTTTCATTGAATTACTTTAGATTAAGACTAACCTAATTATGTTATAGAAGTCGTTATTTTTTTGCTGCAAAGATAAACTTAAAATAGTTTTAAAACCAGAAAAAACACTCCTGAATAAACCTACAAATCCTAACATTTTACTTTTCATAAGCTCTTTAAATAGATGAGTTTTCTAGAAATATTTTTCGTTCCTTTGCAAACATTAATTTGTCACTAGTATTTTAAATATAAATGGAAAATCTTAACGAAGAAGTCCACAAAGCCTACGAAATAATAAAAGACGGAGGCATCATACTATATCCTACAGATACGGTTTGGGGAATTGGTTGCGATGCAACTAACATAGAAGCCGTAAAAAAAATATACGCTTTAAAGCAACGTGAAGAAAGTAAAAGCATGATTGTTTTAATGAATGGTGAAAAAATGATGTACAACGTCTTTAAGGAAATCCCTGAAGTTGCCTGGCAAATTATGGATTTATCTGAAAAGCCAACTACCTTAATTCTTGACAATCCCAGAAATGTAGCTGCTAATATTATTGCCGAAGATAAAACACTGGGGATTCGTCTTGTAAAAGAGCCTTTTTGCTACAAATTAATGGAGCGAATGAAAAGACCATTAGTGTCTACTTCTGCTAATATTTCTGGCCAACCTACTCCAAAAAGTTTCAAAGAAATTAGTCCTGAAATTATAAAAGGCGTGGACTATGTTGTAAATTTGCATCACGAAAAAATATGCCAGAATCCGTCAACAATTATTAAATTGACTAATGATTCTCAGGTGAAGATTATTAGAAAGTAATTTTTTTTACCGCAAATTCGCAAATTATTTTTTTATATACTTTATGGAGGAAGAATATATCTACAAAAATGAAAATTTCAAGATAGTCGGAATTCTATTTGAAGTTCACAGAAATCTTGGAAAAGGTTTTTCAGAAATTGTATATAAAGATGCTATAGAATATGAATTTAAACAAAATAATATTCCATACGAAAGAGAAAAAGAATTTTCAGTACAATATAAAGACACTGTTTTAAATCACAAATTTTATGCTGATTTTGTAGTTTATGACAAAATTATTCTTGAAATAAAAACAGTAGATTGTTTCAATAACAGTCATTATAATCAATGTCTAAACTATTTAAAAATTTCTAACAATAAGTTAGCAATACTTGCCAATTTCAATTTATTATCACTAGAATATAAACGCATTATAGATTCAAAAAAATAATTTGCGAATTTGCGGTAAATCATTATGAACTACAAAGAAGCCCTACATAATCCTATTTTTGAAATTATTTCACAAGCATCCAAAGCACTCAACGTTGAAAGCTATGTTATTGGCGGTTTTGTGAGAGATTTAATTTTAAAAAGAGACTTCAAAAAAGACATCGATATCGTTGCTGTAGGCAGCGGCATCGAACTTGCCCTGAAAGTTTCTGAATTACTTCCTAAAAAACCAAAAGTACAGGTTTTTAAAACCTATGGTACGGCTATGTTGCGTTTTGAAGACACCGAAATTGAATTTGTAGGCGCCAGAAAAGAATCTTATACTCACGACAGCCGAAATCCTATTGTAGAAAACGGAACATTAGAAGACGACCAAAACCGTCGTGATTTTACTATCAATGCATTAGCATTATCATTAAATGAAACTAATTTTGGTGAATTACTTGATCCTTTTGGTGGTTTAATTGATATCGAAAACAAGACTCTAAAAACACCTTTAGATCCGGATATTACCTATTCTGATGATCCTTTACGAATGTTACGTGCCATTCGTTTTGCTACGCAATTAAATTTCGAAATCGAAGAAAACTCCTTTGAATCCATTCGCAAAAATGCCGAACGAATCAAAATTATTTCCGGCGAACGCATTGTAGACGAATTAAACAAAATCCTTTCAACAGCAAAACCTTCTATTGGATTCTTATTACTTTACAAAACAGGACTTTTAGATTTAATTTTGCCCGAACTAACTGCGTTAAATCAGGTAGAAGAAATTGAAGGTCATACTCATAAAAACAACTTTTATCATACCTTAGAAGTCGTAGATAATATTTGCCCAAATACAGATGATGTCTGGCTACGTTGGGCTGCATTATTACACGATATTGGAAAAGCACCAACCAAAAAATTCAATAAAAAACAAGGTTGGACTTTTCATGGTCACGAATTTTTGGGCGGAAAAATGGTAAAAAAACTATTCGAACGTTTACACATGCCTTTGAACCAAAAAATGAAATTTGTGCAAAAAATGGTTGTAATGAGCTCCCGACCAATTGTTTTAGCACAAGATATTGTTACTGATTCGGCAGTGCGAAGATTGGTTTTTGATGCTGGCGAAGATGTAGAAGATTTAATGACTTTGTGCGAAGCTGACATTACCACTAAAAACCCAAATAAATTTAAAAAATACCATAAAAACTTCGAAATAGTTCGTAAAAAAATCATTGAAGTAGAAGAAAAAGATTCCATTCGTAATTTTCAACCGCCTATTTCCGGCGAAGAAATTATGGCAATTTTCAACCTAAAACCTTCGAGAGAAATTGGTATTTTAAAAGAAGCCGTAAAAGAAGCAATTCTGGAAGGAGAAATCCCAAATGAGTATGATGCTGCTTACAATTTCGTATTAAAACGAGCCGAAAAGTTAGGCTTGAAAAAGGTTTAAACTTTGATTGTTTCATTTCCATATTAAATTACAAAAACTCAACCCCTTGAAAAAACATTTTTTAAAATCAGCCAAAATTGCTTTAATTCTTGTATATGTTGTAATTTTTGCCGGTGCGTTTGTTCGCTTAACCGGTTCCGGAATGGGATGTCCTGACTGGCCAAAATGCTTTGGATATTATATTCCGCCTACAGAAGAACAAGAGTTACTTTTTACTGCTGAAAAAGAATACAACAAAGGACAAGTGATTATAAAAGACGAATCCTTATTGGTTGCCAAAAAAAGTTTTACATCAAAATCAGTTTTTGAAGCCTCAGATTGGGAAAAATACACCAAACACGATTATGCTGTTTTCAATCCGTTGCATACCTGGGTAGAATATATTAATCGTTTGTCGGGTGCGTTGGCTGGAATTGCTTGTTTTGTAACATTTATACTTTCTTTTGGTTTTTGGAAAGACAATAAAAAACTCATTTTACTTACTTTTTTAGTTTGTATTTTAATGGGATTTCAGGCATGGTTAGGAAAAACCGTTGTAGATTCGGTATTGAATCCGGTAAAAATTACTACGCACATGTTGGCTGCTTTATTGATTGTTGCTTTTCAATTAATCACTATTTATACGGTTCAAAACAACCGAAAATCATTGATTTTCGACACTAAATTTCATTGGTTTTTAATTATTTCGTTGATTTTAACGTTAATTCAGGTTGTTTTAGGAACAAGCGTTCGAGAAGAAATTGATACCGTCATTAAAACTGGTGCTCCAGAAATTTTATGGCTTCAAAATCCGAGTGTATCCTTTTATATTCATCGTACTTTTTCGATTGTAGTATTTTTAATTAATTTGTATTTATTTTCCCGAAACAGAAAACTCAATTTAGGTTTTTCAAAAATGAATTGGGTAATGATTTTACTTTCAATTGAAATCCTTTCCGGGATTTCAATGTATTATTTCCATTTCCCTTTTGGCACACAAACCATTCATATTGTATTAGCCAGCATACTATTTGGAGTTCAGTTTTATTTAATATTAGAATCAAAAGCTAAGAAAACAATTTTATAAACTATCTTTGTTTCTGACTATATTGTCGCAATATATTGTTTTTGATATAGTAAAATGTCTAAACTTGCAGCCGAAGATAAATTTTTGGATTTATCCGATTACGGAAGACCTTTTGGTAAATTACTTGCCAATTCATTAAAAAATACCCGATTTACGCCAATTCACGTTACGTTGCTTTTTGGTTTTTCTGGTATCATAGGCATTTTTTGTATTTTGAATAATCACTACGTTTGGGCTGGATTTTTCATACTTTTAAAATCAATTATTGATGCAGCCGATGGAGAATTAGCACGAATAAAAAATACGCCTTCTTATACCGGAAGGTACTTGGACAGTATTTTTGATATTATCCTCAACTTTTTATTTTTTACAACCATCTGCTATGTTTCAACAACATCACTTTGGTTAACATTATTAGCTTTTTGTTGTATTCAATTGCAAGGTACTTTATACAACTATTATTATGTAATTCTAAGAACCAAATCCATTGGAGGCGATTCGACAAGTAAAATTTTCGAATACAAATCACCAAAAGCACTTCCTGGAGAAAGCCAGAAATCAGTTGATGTTTTATTTCAGATTTACACTATTGTTTATGGTATTTTCGACAAAATCATCCACACTTTAGATCCCGAAGCTTATAAGGTAAAAACGTTTCCAAACTGGTTTATGACGTTTGTTTCTTTATACGGATTGGGTTTTCAATTATTACTAATTGCCGTTTTATTGCCTTTAGGCTGGATTGAAATGATTGTTCCTTTTTTCATCGTTTATTCTTCACTGATCTTCATTTTGATCGCGATCAGACGAATTTACATCAAATAAAAAAAGAGCAAAAACGAATGTCTTTACTCTTTTCAAATGATAATTATACTCCAATTATTTTTTGGCCTTAATTGTACAGCCAATAGCTTTAGTCGTTTCTGGTGAAGGTGTTTTTCCGCTTTCTAAAGCTGCAATAGCATTTTCAAGGTATTTTTCTTTCACATCTTTTGCGCTATCCACATTGTCATCAATAGCTCCAATGTATTTTACCACACGATTTTTATCCAATAAAAACGCATGAGGTGTTTTGGTAGCGCCATATTGCGGATAAATCTTTTGTCCTTCATCAAATAAATAAGGAAATGCAAAACCTTTTTCTTTAGCTCTTACTTTCATTAATTCGAAGCTATCTTCAGCCTGAACCGCCGGGTCATTTGGATTAATTGCCAATAAAATATATCCTTTAGATTTGTATTTTTTAGCCAAATCATTGATTCTGTCTTCATATTTCACCGCAAACGGACAGTGATTACACGTAAAAACAACTATAAAGCCTTTTGCGCTCTTATAATCAGACATCGAATATGTTTTTCCATCAACTGATTTTAGTTTAAAATCAGTCGCTGTATCACCTATTTTGTAGGGTGTTGGTGCATTAATAGTAAAAGCAGTTGTAACAACAAAAGCAGCAAATAGTAATAAAGAAGCTATTTTTTTCATGGTATAAAATTGTTAGTTAATATTCGAATTTACATATTGATTTAATTCTTCATAGCTGGCAAACATCTTTTCTACGAATACTTTTTTACCATTTTTAATAATTAAAGTTGCCGGAATGGAACCCGACCAATCTTTATCTACAGTCGGTAGCCAGGTATTATAATCCTTATCTGTTAGTAAAACCACTTCTGATTTTATGGCTTTCTTTTTCAAAAAAGGCAGCAATTTTGCTTCATACTGATTCTTAAAATCCAAACTCACAAGCACTACTTTCACCTTTTTATTCTCAGCATTGAGCTGCTCAAAATGGGGTAATTCTTTCACACAGGGAGCACACCAGGTGGCCCAAAAGTTAACTACATAAGTAGTATTAGTATCACTTAAAACTGCTTTTTCCAAGGCAGCATAATTATCGTAAACTGCAATTTTCTGGGCTTGAATTTGAACCGAAAAAAGAAACATCACGGCAAAGAAAATATAATATTTCATATCTGTTTTTTAAAATTTTAATCGAACGAATTTACAATCTTTAAGTTGTTTTTGATACTCTGTTAACAAAAAATTATTACCCGATTCACAGAATAAATAATTTAAAAAACAGGAATAAAATCTAAAAAAAACAGCTTAAAAACTAAGCTCAAAAAAATCATTTTTGAGTTAGCAAAAAGCATCGTTTTTCATTACAAAAAAACACGATTTTCATAGCGTATTTTTCAGCTACAAAACGCACAAAAAAACATCCAAAAGTAAGTCAAAAAAACGCCTAAAAAAGAGATCAAAAAACGACTTCGAATGATATACTTTTTACTGTTCATTTTTAATTAAAATTTTCTACAAATTTATTCTGATTTCAAAAACGCAATTCAAAAAAGTAATTTTTAAAATCAAAGAAAAATGTATTCAGGAGGGATCAATGTAAAACGAAAAATATTTTTTGAATACGAAAAACAAATAATGACATTTCACTTTTCACCAAAAACACAAACACTAAAAGAGCTTAAAAAACTAACCAAAAAACATCTTTAAAAAAGATTAAACAATAAAAAAACAAAACTATATTTTCATTGTTAAATGCAAAAATTAACCAAAAACAAAAATCATCATTTTTAAAAAAATTTCAACAAAAAAAGTCTTTAAAAAGTCACTAAATAGCCTAAAAAGGGTGAAATCAATCCAATAGAAATAATCTATAACAACTATTTAAAATATTATTTACCAATATTTTAAAACAACACACATAAACTTTAAGTTTAATATTTAGAATTTAAACTTTTTAGTCGTCAAAAAATAATTTCAAAAACAACACTGCCTTCAAATTAAAAAAACAAACAAAACAAAAAGTATTTTTATGTAAAGTAAAACTTTAAGTAAAAACAATGGCTAAATCTTCATTTTTAATTCTCAAAAAACAACTCTTCTCTTCTTCTATTTCTTCTCAAAATCGATTAAAAAATAACTCTTATTGAAATTCAAAAACAGTTTTAAAAAGCTTTATTCGAATAATTAAATTTCAAAATTGTTTCACAAAAACAATTTCTGAATTTGAATTTTGATTTATATTTACAAAAAACAAAGCTTTAAAAAAGTAAAACTAACTGAGTAGATTTAACCGGAAAAAGCACGAGAAAAAAATCATTTTTTCATCACTATTTTCCGCCTAAAAAACAACACTAAAACCGACTAAAATCAGAACCAAAAATCAACTCGAAAAACAACTAAAAAAAGACAAGAAAAAACAATCAATAAAATCATCATAAAAAATGAAAACTGAGAAAGAAAAAATGATCGATGGAGAGTATTATTTAGCAGGAGATACCACTTTAGTAAAAGACCGAAGAAGAGCTAAAAATTTACTCCATCGATTAAACGTTACCGAATACCGATTGACAAAAAAAGCGAAGGATATTTTAAAAGAGTTAATTCCAAATGCAGGTTCGAATTTATATATTGAACCACCTTTTCATTGTGACTATGGATACAATATTATTTGCGGAGAAAATGTATATTTTAATGTTAACTGCGTGGTGTTAGATTGCAGCACTGTAACTATTGGTTCCAATGTTTTTTTCGCTCCAGCTGTACAACTTTATACCGCTACTCACCCGCTCGATGCCGAGCTGAGAAAAACACTTGAAAATGCCTTACCAATAACTATTGGCGACGACTGCTGGATAGGTGGCAATTCAGTAATTTGTCCCGGAGTAACTATTGGTAACGGATGTGTAATTGGAGCTGGTTCAGTCGTGACTAAAAACATTCCCGACAATTCTCTTGCAGTAGGCAATCCTGCCAAAGTAATTCGGAAATTAAATCAAGAATAATTCAGCATCCTAAAAAATGATTCAACTAAAAAACATTCATCATATCGCTATTATTTGTTCGGACTACGAAAAATCAAAATACTTTTACACCGAAATACTCGGACTAGAAATTGTTCGGGAAGTATATCGCGAAGAACGAAAATCTTACAAACTTGATTTAGCACTAAACGGAAATTATTGTATCGAATTATTTTCTTTCCCAAATCCTCCCGAAAGAACTTCGAGACCAGAAGCCAGAGGATTACGCCATCTTGCTTTTGCTGTTGAAAATTTAGATCAAACAGTTTCTTTCTTAAATTCGAAAAACATTCACGCAGAACTTATTCGCATAGACGAATTCACAGGAAAGCGATTCACTTTCATTGCTGACCCCGACAATTTACCTATTGAATTCTACGAACTTTAATTTATTTCTAAACCTAAAAAAAACCAGATTAACCAATCTCTTTCATTGTAAAATTTCATTAGTAATATAAATCAAAACAGATATTTGATGTTTTTCTATAGTTAAAAAAAACTTGTTTTTTGTTGCGAAAACGCAGGTTTTTGTTTTTTTTACATAATTTTGCCGTTCAATAAAGATTTCAAGTAATGAAAACTACCGCACAAATTAAAAAAAACTACCAATTTATTAAATTTCAAAAACTAGTAATCGTCTCTCTTTTAATCGGTTTCCTCTCTGCTTTTTTAGGAATAACTTTAAAAAAAATGACCGAACATTATGAAGAAATATTTTTTCATCAGGCCAATGTTAATCCGTATTTCTATATTTTATTTCCTGTTTTTGGTTTATCGGTAATTTATTTTTTACGTGAATATGTTTTCAAGAAAAAAGAAAACAAAGGAATTAAAGAAGTGTTTGAAAGTACTAATTCTAAAACTAAAAATCTTCCTTCCTACAAAATCCCTTCGCATACCATCAATGGTTTATTAACCGTAATTTTTGGAGGATCAACCGGCATTGAAGTTTCTACTGTTGTTGCCACTGCTACCATTGGTTCAGTAGCACATCAAAAAGAAAATGTTTTTCGTCAATACAAAACCGAACTTATTTGCGCAGGAGTAGCTGCCGGAATTACGGCTTTATTCAGCAGTCCTATTGCCGGAATTTTATTCGCCCTTGAGGTAATTTCGAGAAAAGTAACCCGAGCGTTTGTTATTGCTAATTTAATTGCTGTATCGATTGCTTTTGGATTATTAACCATTTTAAAAGAAGAACCTTTATTTGCTGTTTCTATTACAACCTGGCATTTAAGAGCAATTCCTTACATTATCTTATTAGGGATTTTAGCCGGAATCAATTCGGTTTATTTGACAAAATGTGTGTTGTTTTTCAAATCGCAATTTGCTAAAATCTCAAAACATTATCATAAAATCATTATTGGTTCTGTAATTTTGAGCGCTTCTCTTTTTATCTTTCCGCAATTGTATGGAGAAGGTTATCATGCTATAAAAAACATCATTATTAGCGGTAACAACCAACTTCCATTAACACTAACATTAGCTTTTACATTCATCGGAATTTTGATTCTAAAACCTATTGTAACCTCTGTAACTCTTGCTTCAGGTGGAGATGGCGGAGTTTTTGCTCCCAGCCTGTTTATAGGCGCCTTTTTAGGAATATTACTAGCTTCTATACTAAATACTTTTTTCGATACTCAAATCCTGCCTATTAACTTTATGGTAATTGGTATGGCTGCCATGTTAAGCGCTAGTATCCACGCTCCTTTTACCGCTATCTTTTTAGTGTGCGGACTTACCAATAATTACACTTTATTTTTTCCAATATTAGCTGCCTGCCTTATCTCTAAATATACCGCAAAAATGATTTATCCTAAAACGGTTTACACTTTTGCTCCAACTGTTTAAATTTAAAATCACGCATCATGCCTACAACTAAAATTAAGCGAGGTTATCGCAAGACTCGTTATGTTTTATACAAAGAAACACTAATTGATTACAAAGAGCATTTTTGGTCTTTCTTAGGTTCATTTGTTGGAATAGGCCTTATTGCTTATTCACAAAGCCAGCAATTTTCACATCAGGATGTGGTGTATCTTATTGGCTCTTTTGGTGCATCAAGTGTTTTAGTTTACGGGATTATCCAAAGTCCGTTTTCACAGCCCCGCAATCTTATTGGGGGACATTTAATTTCGGCTTTAGTGGGTGTAAGCGTTAATTATTTATTTCCTACCATCATGTATATTGCCGCACCACTGGCAGTATCCTTATCGATTGTTTTAATGCAAATAACTAAAACACTTCATCCACCCGGAGGAGCAACTGCCCTTATTGCAATTATTGGTACTCCAAAAATTAAAGAATTAGGTTATTGGTATGTTGTATCTCCGGTTTTAACAGGTGTACTAATATTATTCCTTACTGCTTTAATTTTTAATAATATGACTCCAAGTCGTAAGTATCCTACGAGCAATAGCAGCTACAAACGTTACCATAAAATGATTAAGCGTATTCTTAAAAACAACTGATTCAGTATCAAAACAGTTAGCGTTTTTTTGATAAAAATTCACTCATCGCATTGGGATTAAAAAGGATTAAATGTACCTTTGGCTTTTCTATAAAAAACAACTATTATGGTTTATAAATTTAGAGTAATCTTAGACGCTGAAGAAGATATTTTTAGAGATATCGCTATACTTGATGATGATACTTTAGAAGATTTACACAATGCTATCTTTAATTCTTTTGGATTCGATGGTATGGAAGTCGCTTCTTTTTACACTTGCGATGAAACCTGGAATCAAGAAGATGAAATTTCGCTTTTTGATACCGGAGATGTTCCTGGCGAACAACGTATCATGAGTGATTATAAACTTTCGGACATTCTTGACGAAGAAAACACTAAAATCATTTATGTTTATGATTTTATCAACATGTGGACTTTCTTAGTAGAACTAGCCGCTATCGAAGAACAATCTGCCGGAGCTATTTATCCGGAAACTTTATTTTCTCATGGTGAAATGCCTGATGAAGCTTTAGAGAAAAACTTTGAAGCAGATAATGCTGACGATTTCTACGACGAATTTGAAGACGGTCTGGACGATGACGACATGGATATGTTTGAAGGAGACGACAGCTACGAAGATTACGGCTTTGAAGAAAATTGGAATTAGGATAAACCAATAATATAAGAATCAAGAGCCAAGATGAAAGACTTCAACAACTGTCTTTTTTCTTGGCTCTCGCATCTAAAACAACAACTACACTATGATCAACCTTTTCAACACACACATCGACACACTTTCTATTCATAGAGTAGGAAATAAAAGCCGAAACGAGGCTATTTTTTTATCAGAGCAACCCTATAAGCTACAAGATGAAATTGTGCCGCTTATCAAAGAATTCTTTTTTAAACCTTTTAGAGAAAAAGAAGAAAACTATTTTCAATTTGCCCACGAAGTTGATTTAGATTACAACGATATGTACAAATATGCTACTGAAATTTTTGAAAACCCAAGCACATTGCACGAAGGTTCTAAAAAAATAACTAAGCATTTATTTGAACAATCAAATCATCCGCATATTAAAAACGGGGAAGTTTATGTTACTTATTTAACTAACATAAACATCGACAATAATGTGGTAGATGCTATTGGTATTTTTAAAAGTGAGTTACAAAGCGACTTTTTACAGTTTGAAGAAAAAGAATCTAATTTAGAAATGATCCTGCAACAAGGAATCAATTTGAATAAATTAGATAAAGGCTGTTTGATTTTTAATCATAAAAAAGAAGAAGGTTACAAGATTTTAACTGTAGACAGCAATCGTTATGATGCCCGTTACTGGTTAGAGCACTTTTTATCAGTTGATGCTTTTGAAGACGAAAATTTCATCACAAAAAAATATTTGAAATTCTGTCAAAACTTTGCTAAAGATGTAGTTTTCCCTGCCGAAGACAAAAAAGAAGAAGTAATGTTCATGAACCGTTCGGTAAATTATTTTGCAAAGAATGATGAATTTGAAGAAACCGAATTCCTAAACGAAGTTTTAGATAATCCTGATTTGATTCCGGAATTTAAAAACTATAAGGTTGATAAAGGCGAAAAATACAGTATTGAAGATGTAACTTCGTTTCCTATTGCTAATGCTGCTGTAAGTGATGCCCGAAAATCAATCAAAAACGTAATCAATTTAGATACAAACATTCAAATCAAGATGGATTTCATCAATCCTGAAAGTGCCGAAAAGTTTGTAGAAAAAGGCTGGGACGAAGAAAAACAAATGTATTATTACTTAGTGTATTTCAATAAAGAACAAAAATCTTAATCATTTAAGATTTGAATTTCACTATAAAATCAATCTCCAATTGTTTAACAGTTGGAGATTTTTTTCAAACAGCTTTTTATCAAATTCAATTATTCTTTAAAAAAGGACAAAACAAGCCATTAGCACTTTTAAATAAAAGACAACAAACGAGATAATTCACTATTTTTGTAGTGCTAATATAATTTCAAATGAATCATCTTTTATTTAAAGAAAGTCCTTTTAAAACTTTAATTTCTTTTCATAAACTCATTGAGTCGCTAGAAGAAATCGCACAATCAGATGTTGATTATCGCTCTAATTATGCCAAATCCTTACTAAAGGAAATTGAAAATTTCCCTGAACTAAAAACCGGAATTGAAGATTTCTCCATTATTGAGGAAAACAAAAAACTCATTAAAAATTTATTAGCCGATTTATTCCCTACAGCTCTTACCAATAATGAAATTAAGGCCGTAGCAATTCCGTTTCAGAACGTAACTTTCAATTACACTAAACGATTTAAAAAGATAGTAAAGAACGCTGGGAATTTTGATTTGATAATCGACAATTTCAATCAGGATCAATTTTATGTTTTTAGTTGTATTCTAATTTTAAATACGCATTACAATCAAAATTTTGATTACAGCATCCCTTTATTTTACGATATTCCCGATGCTGACGGAATCATAAAGCATTATCGTATTCTTTACAATGCTGATTTTATTGATGTTTATCCTACTGAAAAAGCTCCCGATTTGACTCAGGAAGACATTGACGAATTAATGAATAATTTTGAAAATACAGCCTTATGGAAAGAAAAATTTCCAATAGAAAGCTGGGTTTTAAAAGGATTCGGAATCATTAGTTTATTTGATACAACCAAAGAAAGTGCTATTTCGAGTTTAAAAAGTCATCTTTTAAAAAGAGACAAAGAATCGGTTGACAATAGTGAAAATCTTTCAGAAATATTCAAATCTATTTTTAAAGTCCCTGATTTACGAATTGGAATCAGCATTTACAATGATGAAGAAAAAAAATTCGTCAAAGTACCTTTCGAGCAAAAGAAAATTGGAAGTTTTATTCTTAATGATAAAAACGAAATAGAATGCTGCAATGCTTTTTGCGGATGCTCGCTGGAGAAACTTTTAAACGATAAAGAACCTATTTCTATTTCGAATGTAGCTGCTTTTGGAACAATTACCGGAAATTCAAAATTTGCCCAAATATTATTAGATCAGGATATTCAAAGCTGTATTTTTACTCCGGTTGTCAAGGATGATAAATTATTAGGAATTATCGAATTAGCTTCGGCTACTCCAAGAGCATTAAACAGCGTAAATGCTAATAATATAAAATTAATTCTTCCAAATATTGTTGATACCTTAGAACGTTACAATACTGATTTTCAAAACGAAATTGAAGCCATTATTCAACGTGAATATACAGCAATTCATTCGAGCGTTTATTGGAAATTTAAAGCCGAAGCTCAGAAAAACTTAGAAACTAAGACCATTGGAAGCGAAAACCTTTTTAAAGAAATTGTCTTTAAAGAAGTGTATCCATTGTATGGTCAAATAGACATTAATGGTTCTTCTGAACACCGAAATAATACCGTAAAAGAAGATTTAAAAAATCAATTACAAAGTATTTTACAAATTTTCGAAAATTCGAAATCAATACACAAATTGCCTTTAGTCGAACAACGCAATTTTGAATTAAATTCTTTCTTTAAAGAATTAGAAAAAGAACTAAAAGCAGATACTGAACAGCAAATTCAAAGTTATATTGACAGAGAAATTCATCCTTTGTTACGAAATGCCATTATTGCTAACGAAGACAAAGCACTGATTGATGCTTATTTTGAAAATCTAGATCCTAAAACACACTTGTTTTACCAGGCTCGTAAAAATTTTGACGATGCAATGGCTATTATAAACAAAAAAATGACCACTGTTTTAGACAAAGAACAAAACGAAGCGCAACAAATTTTCCCGCATTATTACGAGCGTTTCAAAACAGATGGTGTAGAACACAACCTGTACATTGGTGCATCCATTACTCCTACCCAATCTTTTGATTTAATGTATTTAAATAATCTAAGATTATGGCAGCTGCAAACTTTGTGTAAAATGGAATTAGAACACCATCGATTGAAACAAATTTTACCTTACAAACTGGATGTAAGTTCGTTAATACTGGTTTTCAGTTCTCCTATTTCTATTCGTTTTAGAATGGATGAAAAACGTTTTGATGTAGACGGAACGTACAACGCTCGTTATGAAGTCGTTAAAAAACGTATCGATAAAGCTCATATAAAAGGAACTAAAGAACGAATTACTCAAAAAGAGAAAATCACGATTGTTTATTCGCATCAATATGAAGAAGCTGAATATTTAAAATACATTCAGTTTTTACAATTTAAACAAATTCTTGAGCCAACCATTGAACAATTTGAAGTTGAAGAACTTCAAGGAGTTTATGGTTTAAAAGCAATTCGAATAAAAGTAATCAATACCGAAGGAAATATCGATACAAAATATACTTATCAGGAATTATTAGCAAGCTTACATTAAAAATTCTGGATGGAATGAAACGCTAAGAAAAATGCAAGAAACGAAACAATTATTCCTATCATAAAGATATTATAGGTAATTCGTAATAACTTGTATTTTTTCTCTAATACAATTCCTAAAAAGTACAAATCCTTAATCATCGAATTGTATAAATAAGTATTGTCTTTCATTATTTCGTTCATTGCCCATTCGTATTCTTCCAAAGGCATTTTGTAGAAATTACCAAAAAACAATAAATTTACTTTTCTATCCTCAATATCCCTTCTTGTAAAAACGCCGGTAGTCACTTTTGGACGTGTTGAAAGAATAGCAAAAATAATAGATACCACACTAAAAGTCAATAAAATAAAAGTAGGAATAACTAAATGAGCATTACGCGGACTATCTAATTTTGGTACAATTGTAGACAAAGCAATCGAAATAATAATAGCATTAACTGATAATAAAATATTCGCTTTACTATCGGCAATTCCGCTTAAACGGGTATGATTACTCAGCGTAATTCTAAACAAAGTATCAATTCCGCGATCTGGTTTGGCTGCTTTTCCCTGTTTATCGCCTTTATTTTTTTTCTCTTTTTTTACTTCCTGACCACTTTCCATACTTTTAATTTTTTCTTTAATTATGCTAATATTTTTCTCTTTTAGCGGCTGCCAGTTAGCAATTGCATAATCAGTATAAAATTGATGACATTCAGTAAGAACGGCTAAATTTTCCTGAGCCCATTCTAAATCTGAAGTTTGTTTTTGTTTCACACATTCCCATTCTCCTCTCAAAAGTTCGCATCGGTCACAATAATTAACGGTTGTAAAATGATAAAAATCGGCATCCTTTATTATTTTCTCAAGAACATTTTGCGGTACATAATGATATTCTGTTGCTCTAATTAAAGCATTTACCTGATCGATATATTCAGTTGTTTTATCATATTGCTTTAAAAATTCAGTTGCAATTACAATACTTCTTTCTTCATGATTTTCAAATCCATGAATATAACCTGTATCGTGAAACCAAGCGGCAACTATTGCTATTTCAGACTCTAAAGCACTTATTTTTTCCTGTTCTGAAAGTATTTTTACTGCCTTAACAACATCCGAAGTATGGCTGAAATTATGGTAAATAAATGAACTAGAAAGTTTATCTTTGAGTAAATTATAAACAAAATCCTGTACTTGCTCTATAAAGGTCATAAGTAAAATTTTATACTACTAAATTATGAAATTGTTTCCAGTTATGCGATTCATCAAAATTAAACTATTTTTCTACTCCGTTGTTGCGCTTTTAATCATTAGTTCTTGTGCAACACACGATTCACAATTTGGAAAAAATTCGAAAAAAATCACATTTACTAACGACAAGGATACAACAAAAATTGCACACCGTTTTTTTTTAATTGGCGATGCAGGAAATGCTGATGAAGAAAAAGCGCAAAAAATTCTGAAATCTTTACAAGAACAGCTTCAGCAATCAGATAAAAATGCTACACTGCTTTTTCTGGGAGATAATATTTATCCTAAAGGAATGCCAGGCAAATCTGAAACTAAAGAGTATAAAATTGCTTTAGAAAAAATCGAAGCACAATTAGCTATTTCGAAAAATTTTAAAGGTAAAACTATATTTATTCCTGGAAATCACGATTGGTATTCAGGCATTAACGGATTAAAACGTCAGGAAAAAATAGTTAACAATTATTTGAACGAAAAGAAAGCTTTTCTTCCTGCTAACAGCTGCCCTATTGATGACAAAAAAATAAATGATCAGGTTTGTCTGGTTACGATTGACAGTCAATGGTTTTTAGAAGATTGGGATAAAATTCCAACTATCAACGATGATTGTACGATAAAAACACGTGAAGATTTTTTTGAAGAATTTGAAAGTATTTTAAACAAAAACAAGGACAAAACTGTAGTTGTTGCTATCCATCATCCATTAATGAGTAACGGAACGCATGGCGGACAGTTTTCGCTTGAAAAACAACTATTTCCACTAGAACAAAAAATCCCATTGCCTGTAGTAGGATCGTTTGTTAATTTCTTACGAAAAACATCTGGAGTTAGTCCGCAGGACCTTCAAAACAAGCAATACCAACTTTTAATAAAACGTATCAAAACGCTGTTACAACATCAGGAAAATGTAATTGTTGTTTCGGGACACGATCATAATTTACAATATATTGAAAGCGAAAAAATCCACCAGATAATCAGTGGTGCCGGATCAAAATCAGAAGCAGCCAGAGCTATTAACGCTAATGATTTTTCGTATGGTAAAAATGGTTTCGCAACATTAACCACTTATAAAAACGGGAAATCAGTTGTGCATTTCTACGGAATTGAAAACAATCAAACTACAATTTTGTTTCAAAAAACTATTTTCGAACCTAAAAAAACAGACACAATTACTTATCCGGATTCTTTTGCTTCTAATACAAAAGCATCCGTTTACAATGCTAAAATGACTTCAAAAAGTGGATTCTATAATTTTCTTTTTGGTAAACATTATCGAAAATATTACAGCACTCCTATCGATGTTCCTGTTGTTACTTTAGACCAACTTTATGGCGGCGTTACGCCAATGAGAGCCGGTGGCGGACACCAGTCTAAATCCTTGCGTCTTGATGATTCTCAAGGAAGAGAATATGTAATGCGTGCCTTGAAGAAAAGTGTTGGGCGTTTTTTACAAAGTGTTGCTTTCAAAGATCAGTATGTAGAAAACGAATTCGAAAACACTTTTGCCGAGAATTTTCTTTATGATTTTTATACCAGTTCGCATCCTTATACTCCGCTGGCTGTTGGAAATCTGGCGGATAAAATTGGTGTTTTACACAGTAATCCAAAGCTTTATTATATTCCAAAACACAAAGCATTGGGTGAGTTCAATACCAACTTCGGGGACGAACTTTATCTGGTTGAAGAAAGACCTTCAGACAGTCAAAAAGAGTTGGTAAGTTTTGGAAAATCAGAGTCAATTATTGGAACTAATGATTTACTTGAAAATTTAGAAAAAGACGAAAAATATGCTATTGACGAAAACGAATATATAAAAGCCCGTTTATTTGACATGCTAATTGGTGACTGGGACAGACATTACGATCAATGGCGATGGGCAGAATATAAAACAGCTAACAAAATTATTTACAAACCTATTCCTCGTGACCGTGATCAGGCCTTTTCAAAATATGATGGCACTTTATTATCATTATTGATGAATATTCCAGCGTTGCGACACATGCAAAGTTTTAAAAATGATATTAAAAATGTAAAATGGTTCAATAGAGAACCTTATCCATTAGATTTAGCATTATTAAAAAGTGCTACCGAAAACGAATGGATTGCACAAGCTAAATTTATCGAAGAGAATTTGACTGACGAAAGTATTGATACAGCTTTTAATAGTTTGCCAACTGAAATTCAAGACGAAACAATAGCAGGGATAAAACAAAAATTAAAACACCGAAAAACAGCATTAATCGCTTATGCAAAGCAATACAATAAAATTTTAGAAAAAACAGCAATTGTTGTTGGCACCAATAAAAAAGACATTTTCCGTATTAAATCTATTTCTAAAAACAAAGTTGAAATCACCGTTTTACGAAGCAAAAAAGAAGGAGAAGAACTTGTTTTTAATAAAACCTACGACAAACATTCGACAAAAAACATCTGGATTTACGGTTTAGATGACGAAGACGTTTTTGATTTTGAAGGTGTTCAAAAATCAGATATTAGAATAAAACTAATTGGAGGTCAAAATAATGACAGCTATAATATTGCCAATGGAAAAAACATTACTATCATTGATTTTAAGTCGAAAAAGAACAATTTTAATATTAATTCCAGCACAAAAAAACGTTTAACAGATGATTATGAAACCAACTTATACAATTATGAAAAGCCGAAATACAATGCTTTTTCAGGTTTGCCAACTATAGGTTTTAATCCTGATGACGGAGTGAAATTAGGAATTATTGCTAATTATACTGTAAATCATTTCAAGCAAAATCCGTATACTTTTAAGCATGTTTTAAAAGCTAATTATTATTTTGCGACTGATGGTTTTGAATTAGGATACCATTTTGATGCTCCGAAAATAATAGGAAAATGGAATTTTGGTTTTGACTCTCAATTTACAAGTCCAAATTTTGCCATAAACTACTTTGGTTACGGAAACAACAATCCAAACTCTGATAAAACAGATGGAATGGATTACAACAGAGTTCGCATTCGAATGCTCAAGTTTGCTCCTAAAATTGAAAAAATAGATCGATTAGGAAGCCGCATTAATTTTCAGCTTGCGTATGAAAACTTTAATGTAGAAAATACTGCTGACCGTTTTATTTCGATTCCTGATATTGTAAATCCTGACATTTTCAATCATCAGCAATTTGCCGGAGCTACAATTGAATATGGTTATGAAAATTATGATAATGCTTCATTACCAACAATGGGAATGGGATTTTTAATTTCGGCTAACTGGAAAACAAATCTTGATGATAGCAAACAAAATTTCCCAACATTAGAATCAAAAATCAATTTTAATCATAAAATAGACAAACAAGGAAAAATTGTATTGGCCACTTTATTAAAAGGAAAAATGATTTTAAACAATAATTTCGAATTTTATCAGGGCGCTGCTTTAGGCGGAGATTATGATTTAAGAGGTTATCGAAATCAACGTTTTCTAGGAAATCATTCGTTTTTTCAAAGTAGTGATCTTCGTTTTTCTATTGGAAAAATCAAAAACAGTATTGTACCAATGTCTTATGGCTTTTTTGGAGGTTACGACTACGGAAGAGTCTGGCTCGACGGAGAAACTTCAGACAAATGGCATCAGGCTGTAGGCGGCGGTTTATGGCTGAACGGAATCAACACATTAACAGCAAAACTCAGCTATTTTAAAAGTACTGATGACAAAGCCCGAATTAGTTTCGGGCTAGGTTTTGGATTTTAATTAATTGAATTTAAATTGAGTTCATACACAATTCCACCTATTTTTTTTGTCTTTTCATCGGCAATTAAAAGGGTGGAATTGTCTTTAAAACAAATCGCTTCTTTTTGCGAATAATGATTAAGTTGTACTCTTTTTACTTTTCCCAAGAAAAAATTATCCGATTTAAAATTATCAAAAATCCATATTTGGCTGTGACTTAACAAAACCACTTTTTTGCCATCAGGACTAATGGTCGCACTTGTTATTGCTGCATTTTGGTAACCGCCTTCGGCTTTGAACTTTCCTAATAATTTTGCCTGATGAAATCCTGCTTTGTTAGGAACTTTGTACAAAAATGTAGTTCCATCAAAACCTTTGCTTCGATTTTTAGTAAACAAATAAAAATTATTCTGGTATTCAATGAAAGCTTCAACATCATAAAAAAGTTCTGTTTTCTTTGGCGGAAATTGAGTTTGTTCAGGATAAGCAAAACTAATTTTATACGAAGGAGTCACTGATTCATTATACAAAGAATCTTTATCAATTTTATAAATTGCTAAGTCTTTTCGAATATTATCATTATTTCCAAAATCGCCAATGTACAGATTTTCCCTGCTATCCTTTGTGATATCTTCCCAATCTATATTTTGGGTTTTAGCAATGGTTATTGTTTTCTTCAGTTTTCCTTCGCTGTTTAATCCGTAAATTTCATTGGCATTGCCACTATCTTCAAGAACCCAGGCTAGCTGAGAATTCGTAGTAAAAACAATTCCTGAAACTTCTTTCAACTTTTTTGGTAAAGCATAAAGTTCAGCAATTATAGCCGGATTTCTTTGACAAAAACATAATAAAGACGACAATAAAACGATAGGTAAAATCTTTTTGATCATAAAATTTATTTTATAAACCTGGTTTAAACAAATCAGGATGTTTGAAATTTCTGGTAACAAATTTAAAAGCGGCACTAAGAACATATCCCATAGAAGTCGCATTTTTAAAATTCAAATCATTGGTATAACGATACAACTCTAATTTTAATTGTTTCAAATGCGCATCAGGAGCAATATTATCATTAGACATGATTCGAAGTATTTTCTGGATTCGTGTTTCGGCAGAAAGAATTCTTTTGGCCAAAGCCGCACGTTCTTCGTTCTTATATTGTTCAATAGAACTATCCTGCAATTTTTCTTTTATCAATTGTATCATCGGAAAATTTTCCTTGAAAAACTGCGGACGATAAATTTTAAAATTTCCTTCGTAACATTGCTGATCAAAATCAATGGCTCTAATTTTATACACTACCTGATCAAAATCATGAATAGGTACAATTACGTAATTGTAAGCCCGCATATCGCCTAAAAGACGAATCATACAACGTTCATTAAACTTAACAAACTCTTTAGCTATTTGAGATTTTTCGGTTTCAGAACAACTTTCTAACAATGTTTCTATAAAAACATCGCCCGGAATTCCTATAATATGTTCTTCAATCAATGTGTCTTTATACACCAAAAAATTGATTTTATCAGGCGATAGAATATGCTCTAATTCTAAACCATAAATACGCGAAGCATCGGCTTTTTTTATGTAAAAATGTACATAGTTATCATTGAGTACATTTCGAACTTTTATTCGAAAAGGTTTCGAATTTCCGAAAGTACAGTAATCAATCGCATCGACATTCAAAAATTTGATGATATCCGAATTTCCATCTGAATGTAGTAAAGAATAGACTTTCTTTAAATACAAATCAATTTCTGCTCTTTCATATTCATTATAAAAAACACGTACCCATAAAGTGTCTTTATCAAACTTATCATAAACATTTATGGAACCTGAAAATCGCAATAAATCATCATAAGAAATGGCAACTTTTGAAATTCGGTCAAAACGTTCTAAGTAATCTAAAAGCGACTCGTTTATAGGATAACTTGGCTTTTTAAACAATGGAGAAATATCGCTCATTCACAGTATTATTTATGCAAATTTACGCTAATTATTTGAAAGCTGATTTTTAAAAAATAAACCAGAATAATCCCGAAACAAAAAAATGAGTTAGAATTCTAAAAAACACTTAATTACTGATTACCAACCGCTAGGAATAAGTGATTTTTCAACACATATAGTAGCCTTAAAGAAAAAGATGTTGTTCATCGATTTTATTTGTATGCTGTAGTATAGTTAAGTATTTTTATTTTTTAAGATGAATTAGTTACGTATAAACACCTACTAAAACACCTAGAAAATTCGTATATTTTAAATATAGACATAACCCCCAAAACAAAAATCAATGTAATGCGTTACAATAACTTTTTATGAAAAATAAACAGGAATTTTGTATTAAAGAAATTTTTGAAATTGGAATTTGGGAAGTCAATTTAAAAACAAATACTCTTTTTTGGGATACTAAAACCAAAGAACTATTTGAAGTAGCTGAATCTTTTATCCCTGATTATAAAAACCTTTCTAATTTTATAAACAGAAAAAATTTAATCGATTTAAAAACACTTATACAACAAGCGACCAAATACAAAATACCAATTCACGGCAAATTTCAAATAACGACAGCTAATAAAACAATTAAAACCCTGGACTGTATATGTCAGGTTGATGTAATTGATGATAAGCCTGTTCGAATTTACGGTACTTTTAAGGACATTAGTTTAGAAGAAGAACGTGCCATGGTTATGGAATCGGCAGCTGAGAAATTCTCATCTGTTTTTTCCAGCGCTAATGACGCTATTATTATTTTTGATACTGAAACTGGGAATATTACTGATTGTAATAATCGGGCGTATGAACTCACAGGTTATAATGATACCGAATTAATAGGCTTTCATAATTCTATTTTATTCCCTTTAGACCATAAATCGGAAATTCAGTCTTATATCCGAAATAAAATCAAGCTAAACACTTATTTCGTTAAAGAAACCAATATAAAAAGTAAAAACGGATTCATTATTCCTGTTCAGGTTGCCTCCGGAAGAACGTTTGTAATTGATAATCAAAGTTATTTGGTTTGTTTTTTTAGAAACATGACTAAGAAAAAGCAAATTGAAGAAAATCTGGCGCTTTTATCTCTTGTTGCTTCTGAAACTACCGATAGTATTATTATCACTAGTGCCGAAGGAAAAGCCATTTGGGCAAATCAGGCCTATATGAAACTTACGGGTTTGACATTAGATGAAATTATTGGGCATCCGCCAAATTACCTGTCATTTGAATCAGAAATCAATTGCGAAACTTTTGAAAAAATTTCTCAGGCAATAAAAGACAAAAAAGAAATCAAAGTTGTTTTTCAACATTATAATAAACATAAAGAAAAATATTGGCTTGAATTAAACATTACTCCTGTATTTGATAATGATGGAAATTGCAGCAAATTTATTGCTATTGGCAGAGATGTTACCGCTGCAAAAGAGAAAGAACTGGAATTAAATAACATTCTGCAAGTTACCAGTCAACAAAACAATAAGCTATTGAATTTTGCGCATATTGTTTCGCATAATATTCGTTCGCATACCAGTAATTTACTAATGGTTTTAGATGTAATCGAAAATACAGATGATGTAAATGAAAAACTATCATTCATCGATATGTTCAAAGAAGCAACAGAAAAACTGTCTGATACTATCGAGAATTTGAATGAAATGATTACCATAAAAAAGAATGTAAACATTAAAAAAACAACGATTAACTTAAAATCAGAAATTGAAAAACTTGCTGAACCTTTTAAGAGTCAAATTACAATTACAGATACAATACCAAACGATTTAACAATAAACGCGATTCCTGCTTATCTAGACAATATTATACAAAATTTGCTGAGTAATGCTGTAAAATACCAATCGCCAAAAAGAGCTCCTCAATTAGAAATTAGCTATGAAGCAAAAGATGGTTTCCAGATTATCAATTTCAAAGACAATGGCTTAGGCATCAATCTGGATAAAAACAAGCATAAACTATTTGGAATGTACAAAACCTTTCACGGCAATGAAGATGCTAAAGGCATTGGTTTATTCATAGTAAAAAATCAAATTGAAGTCATGAAAGGTAAAATTGAGCTGGAAAGTCAAGAAGGACTAGGAAGCACTTTTAAACTATATTTTAATGAAAAATAAAATTACTTATGTCATCGATGATGATAAGTTATCTATTAAATTAATGAGTATGCTCATCTCAAAAAACAATTTTTGTGATGAAATTATTTCATTTTTCAACCCTCAAACAGCCTTAGACGAACTTAAAAACAATGCTTCTACTCCATCAAAACTGCCTGATGTTATTTTATTAGACTTAAATATGCCAATACTTGATGGCTGGCAATTTTTAGACGAATTTACTCTAATAGAATTTTCGAAAAAAATAATCGTTTTCATCGTTTCCTCTTCTATCGATCCTTCTGATTTAGAAATGACAAAAAAATATCCTATTGTAAAAGATTATATCATAAAGCCCCTTAATGCCGAAAAATTGAAACACGCTTCTCTCTTAATTGAAAATGAAGTTTGTTAATTTTATACATTGAAGCTTTAAACAAAAAATCAAATCGCTACAAAACAGAGAATTATACTAACTTTGCAGGCCTATGAAAGCCTCGCAAATTATTTTATTATATTGTTTTATTATTTTTTCCATCAGCACACAACTGCAAGCCCAGTTTATTAGTGTTAATGATGCTAAAATTGCCGATGAACTCGTTAATTTATTGACTAGTAATAGTTCCTGCATTGAAACCGCGAATCCATTTGTTTCCGGAGATAATTTCACTCTGGGAAAAAACAGTTATGGTACTTTTATTAATACTAATGCTAACTTTCCGTTTCGTTCAGGAATTGTTTTAAGTACCTGGAGCAGTACGCAATCTGAAGGTCCATTTGTTAGAAACCTAGGCGGCGGAGGTAATTTATGGCTTGGTGACACTGATTTAAATCAAGCGCTTAATATAAATTCAATCAACGCCACTGTTCTCGAATTTGACTTTACACCGCTCACAAACAATATTAATTTTAATTATTTTTTTGCTTCCAATGAGTATCAGGATGATTTTCCTTGTCATTACTCAGATGGTTTTGCTTTTTTGATCAAGGAAAAAGGAAGTACAGCAGCTTATCAAAATTTAGCTGTAATACCTAATACTACAATAGCAGTTTCGTCTACTAATATTCATCCGGCAATTAATTTTAATGACAAAGGCAAACTAAAAACCTGTCCTGCAAGTAACGAAAACTATTTTGGACAATACAATGATAATCCTGCTAATTTGAGTCCTATTAATTATGCCGGACAAACTAAGGTTTTAAATGCTTCTGCTAATGTAATACCAGGTACAACTTATCATATCAAATTAGTTATTGCTGATGATAGAGTGGACTATTATGATTCGGCAGTTTTTATTGAAGCAGGTAGTTTTAATTCTAATGTTGATTTAGGAACCGACAAATTATTGGCTACAAATAATGCTGTTTGCTTTGGCGAAGATTATATTCTTGACACAAAACTGTCACCAACTTATACCTATAAATGGTACAAAGACGGGATTTTATTAAACTCTGAAAATAATCCATCATACACTGTAAAAAGTCCCGGAATTTATACAGTTGAAATAACCTTAAATCCATCTACCTGTTTTGTTACTAATGCTGTTACAATTGAATACACTCCTGAAATTATTTTAAAAAACAGTAATTTAATTCAATGTGATATTGATAATGATGGAAAATCATTTTTTGATTTAACACTGGCTGAAACTGAGATAAAAAATAACATTCCTAATTTAGGTACTATCACTTTTTTCGAAAATTTGAATGACGCAATAGCTGATACTAATCCTATTTTAAACACAACTAATTATACTAATAAATCGCATCCGCAAACACTAATTGCTAAAGTTGCTAATCCTTACAATTGCTTTAATTATGCCGAATTAACATTAGAACTTTCTAATGATATTCCTAATCGGGTGGCAACAATAACAGCTGTAAATACAACTCATTTTGGAGGAAATAAAAATTCAGCTACTATTGAATATACAGGTTCGAGTGATTATGAATTTTCTATAGATGGAAATCATTATCAGGATAGTCCAAGTTTTGAAAATATTCCCGCAGGAAATTATACAGCATTTGCTAAAGATAAAAACGGTTGTGGTATCTCTAATCCATTTTCTTTTAGTATTTTAGATTATCCTAAATACTTTACGCCAAATGGTGATGGCTACAATGACTTTTGGACAATTAAAAATTTAAATTTGCTGCCCCCGGCTACCATACATATTTTTGATCGTTACGGAAAACTGTTAAAACAATTTAATTCTTCAAATTTAAATTGGAACGGAACTCTAAACGGTCTCTTACTTCCTGCTGATGATTATTGGTTCAGTCTAATTTTTGAAGATGGCAAAAAAATAAAAGGTCATTTTTCATTAAAAAGATAGAACAATTTATAGTTAATAAATTTATCTAATGAGAAAGTTAATTTTAGTATGTTTTCTTTTAATGGCAGTAAACTGTTGGGCACAGTTTAGTAAAACGCATTATATTCCGCCAATTACAAGTCAAAATGAAAGCATGCATGCTGAAGATCATTATTTATATATTTCAACTCCCAGTACAAAAAACGTTGGTATAAAAATAATTGCTATTGGCGGCCAAATTATAAATGCTACAGTTAGCAACACTTCACCTTATATTTATTCGATAGGAAGAGGCGATAACACTCAATTATTAACTCCAAAAGGAATCACCGGAAAAATCACAAATAAAGGATATATCATTGAAGCCGAAGATTTAATATATGTTAGTGTCAGAATCAATGCAAATGCTAATGATGACAGAAGCAGCTATAATCACGCAGGAGGTCTCGTTTCTAAAGGAAATAGTGCTTTAGGAACAACATTTAGACTTGGTGCTATGTTAAATCCTTTATTTGACCCTACATTACTTAATTTTGGATCTATACTCGCCACCGAGAACAATACTACTGTCACTATTTCTAATATTCCAAATGGAACCGTTTTAGTAAATGGTTTTATTGTAAATGGCCCTATTACGGTTAATTTAAATAAAAACGAGAGTTATGTTATTGCTTTAGAAAACATCCAAAATATTCCTAATAACAGTGCTAAATTAATAGGTGCGCTAGTCGAATCAGACAAAGCTGTTGTGGTTAATTCGGGTTCATTTGGAGGCAGCAACAGTACCGCACTACGTAATGGCAATCCTAATGGTCGTGATCTTGGCTTTGATCAAATTGTTTCTTTCGAAAAAACTGGTAAAGATTACATTTTTGTAAAAGGATTAGGACCTGATGAATTAGAACGAGTTCTATTGATTGCACATAATCCTAATACAGCTATTTATATAAATGGCAGTACAACTCCGTTTACAACACTCGTCAATGCTGGTGATTATGTAGCTATTGATGGAAGTCAATTTGTTAACGGTAATTTATATGTCAGCGCTTCTGAAAAAATCTTTGCTTATCAAAGTATAGGAGGATTAGCTCCTATTTATAATCAGGCAAATGCCATCACAAATAGTCCGGCCGCTAATCAAAATATGTTTTTTGTTCCTCCATTGAATTGCGCTACTCCTAATATTGTTGACAATATTCCACAAATTCAAGCCATTGGCACTACAACTTTTGCAGGAGGAATAAATATAGTGACCGAAACTGGAGCAAATGTTTTAATAAATAACAATCCTATTAATGCTACTCCTATTGCTATTACAGGAACTGCTGATTATGTTCGCTACACAGTCAATGGTCTTAACGGTAACGTAAGTGTGAAATCGGACAAGCAGGTTTATGTGTCTTATTTTGGTACAAATGGAGCTGCAACCTATGGCGGTTATTACTCAGGATTTGATACCAAGCCTGAAATTAGTTCAGACAAAATCAATGTTGGAACATCAAATTGTATTCCTAATTTAGTTTTACATGTAAGTACAATTTTAAATTATGATACTTTTGAATGGTTTTTCAATAATACTTCTATTCCAAATGCCAATTCTAATTCCTATTCTCCCGCACAACCTGGATTTTATCAGGTAAAAGCCAGTATTTCAGGATGCGGAACCACCGCTTTCTCTGATATTATCCCAGTAAGCAACTGCCCTACTGATGTTGACAATGATAGTATAAATGATAATATCGACCTTGACAACGACAATGACGGAATTACTAATTGTACGGAATCATACGGAAATCAGAATGTAAATCTTTCAAATATTACTGCTGGTACTATTAATATTGGTACTTATTCAAACTCTTTTACTGGAAGTGTTTCGAAATCTACTATTGCTTATCCAATTTCTTTTAGAGGAAACTCAGATGGCAATCTTGTTTCTGCAATTCCGGTTGGAAAAGGAAATTTCACAAAATATACAATAACTTTTGCCAAACCAATAAGCATAGGAGTCGAATATGTATCAGCTACAAATTCAGCAAACTTACTAAATGCAAATACCGAATATGTTCTTGCAACTGATGTAGACAAAACAATCACTGTACTTAATCCTAATAATCAATTGTTAATTGATACTAATTATGATGGCATTTACGAAAGTGGTGTTACCGAATATTCTTCGTTCGAAATTCGATTCCAATTAAACGGAATTGTTCCTTTGGCAGCAGGAACGGGTACTTTTAAATTTTTGACTCATTTAGTTAATTCGATTAGTTTCACTCATAGAAATATTTCAGAAACTGAAACCAATAGAAGTGCCTTAAAGTTTTTTACTGTTTGCGTACCTAAAGATTCTGATAACGATGGAATTCCTGATCAACTAGATGCTGATAGTGACAACGACGGAATTCCTGATATAGTAGAAAGTCAGGAAAATAGTTTTGTTTTAAACTCGACTACAGATGCAAATCGTAACGGAATTTATGATATTTTCGAATCAAGACTTAATCCCATTGATACTGATAACGATGGAGTTCCTGATTATCTTGACTTAGATAGCGATAATGACGGAATTTATGACGCTTTCGAAACAGGAAGCAACAATACTGATACAGATAATGATGGAATAAAAAATTACAGAGATCTTGATAGTGATAACGATTTATGTCCTGATGTGATTGAAGCTGGTTTTACAAGCAGCAACAATAGTACATTAGGAAACTTATTTCCTCCAACAGTAAATTCGAATGGAGTTGTAACAAGCCGTACCAATGGTTATACTACACCAAATTCAAATTACGATACTGCTGCTCCAATAATTATTACCACACAACCTATAGCTACACCTACTTGTCTAAACCAAAACACCACTATTCCAATAGTTGTAAATGGAGATAATTATCAATGGCAGCTTTCTACTGACGGAACTTCTTGGAATAACCTTATTAATAACAGCACTTATTCGGGAGTTTTAACAGCTGCTTTAAATATCAATTCAGTTAGTCAGCTAATGAACGGATATAAATACCGAGTATTCATTAACAGAACCGGAAATTCATGTGGTTTAATTTCGAATGAAACAACACTATCTATTTTAAGCTTACCAACTGTCAAAAATATCAGCATTACACAATGTGATGACGATTTTGACGCTAGAACAAGTTTTAATTTGACAGTAAAAAATAATGCGATTTCGAATAATTACCAAAATGAAACTTTCAATTATTTTACAACATCAGCAGCTGCAAATACAAATGATACAACAAACAAAATCACAAATCCATTAGCTTATGTTGCTGATAACGGAACTATAGTTTGGTCTCGAATCGAAAATACAAACAAATGCTTTTCGGTAGCACAAATTACATTAAACGTTTCATCCACTCAAATTCCGTCTACTTTTAATGTTTTATTAGAAAATTGTGATGATTATATTAATGCTTCCAATGATGATTATGACGGTGTTTCAGTATTTGATCTTAGCAATGCCGAACCAACAATTTTAGCCTCACTTCCATCTCCAAATAATAATTATTCGATAAAATATTATGAAACGGAAGCAGATGCATTATCAGAAACAAATGCAATTACTAATACAACTTCTTATCGAAATACAATTTCACCTAACGAACAAAAAATATGGGTTAGAGTAGATAATAATTCAGATAATAGCTGCTTTGGTATTGGACAACATCTGATACTTAAAGTAAATCCAAAACCTAATATTGATATTAATTCAAATCGTCTTGCCGATGTATATGTTTGTAATAATTTACCTGAATTCTTTGTGACACTTGCTGCAGGAATTCTTGACGGAAGCCCTACAAGCAATTACACTTACGTTTGGTCAAAAGACAATCAAGAATTAATTGGTCAAACTAATGTTACTTTAGATGTTAATGCTGCTGGTATTTATAGTGTAATCGTGAGCAGTCAATCTGGTTGCAACAGAACAAGAACAATTACCGTTACTGCTTCAGAAATTGCTAAAATTAAAGATATAGAAGTTAATGAACTAAGTAACAACAATAGCATTTTAGTTCTTGTAGAAGGCATCGGAAATTATGAATATAGTTTAGATGATAATAATACTTATCAAGATGCTAATCTTTTTGAAAATGTTCCTGCAGGAATACATGAAGTACTTGTTAAAGACAAAAATGGCTGCGGAATAGCTAACCAATCAGTCGCTGTTTTAGGAGTTCCAAGGTATTTTACACCTAACAATGATGGCTTTAATGATTATTGGAACATAAAAGGAATTAATGAAGAGTTTAATTCGAAAACGGTTATCCGTATTTTTGACCGATATGGAAAATTTTTAAAAGATATTAATCCAAAAGATCAAGGATGGGACGGAACTTTTAATGGAAAACAATTACCATCCGATGATTATTGGTATACAGCTAAACTAGAAAATGGAAAAGAAATAAAAGGTCATTTTTCATTAAAAAGATAAATAAAATAAATTCCAATTTTTTGAAATTCCAAATTCCAATATTTACTAAAAAAAAAGAATCCCAAACTCCTTAAAATTGGAATTTGGGATTTTTAATATTAGTATTTAAAAACTGTTAGATTTTAAATCTTTTTCTATCGTTTTCAGTTAAATAAATCTTTCTTAAACGTAAAGATTTTGGAGTAACTTCAACATATTCATCTTTCTGAATGTACTCTAAAGCTTCTTCTAGAGAGAATTTGATAGCTGGAATAATTCTAGCTTTATCATCAGCTCCCGAAGAACGTACGTTAGAAAGTTTTTTCGTTTTAGTAACGTTAACTGTCATATCGTCGCTACGAGTATTTTCACCAATTACTTGTCCTTCGTAGATATCTTCGTTAGGATCAACAAAGAATTTACCACGATCTTGTAATTTATCGATAGAATAAGGAATTGCTTTTCCGTTTTCCATAGAAATCAATGAACCGTTATTACGTCCAGGAATTTCTCCTTTGTATGGTTCGTATCCTATGAAACGGTGCGCCATAATAGCTTCACCGGCAGTAGCAGTAAGCAATTGATTTCTTAATCCAATGATTCCACGAGATGGAATGTTGAATTTCACAATCATACGCTCTCCTTTTCCTTCCATAGAAAGCATTTCTCCTTTACGGATAGAAACAAATTCTACAGCTCTACCTGAAAGGTTTTCTGGTAAATCGATAGTTAATTCCTCAATTGGCTCACATTTTACACCATCAATTTCTTTGATGATAACTTGTGGCTGACCAATTTGTAATTCGTAACCTTCTCTTCTCATTGTTTCAATAAGAACTGACAAGTGCAATACACCACGACCAAAAACCATGAATTTATCAGCAGAATCAGTTTCAGCAACTCTCATCGCTAAGTTTTTCTCTAATTCTTTTGTCAATCTCTCACGAATATGTCTTGAAGTAACAAATTTACCTTCTTTACCAAAGAAAGGTGAATCGTTAATTGTAAACAACATACTCATTGTAGGCTCATCAATAGCAATAGTTTGTAAAGCTTCCGGATTTTCAAAATCAGCTATGGTATCACCAATTTCAAAACCTTCAACACCTACAACTGCACAAATATCACCTGCAATTACCTGCTCTACTTTTTTACGCCCAAGACCTTCAAAAGTATGTAATTCTTTAATTCTAGATTTGATAATTTTTCCGTCTCTTTTTACTAATGAGATTGGCATACCTTCAGTCAAGACACCTCTTTCAAGACGACCAATAGCTATACGACCTGTAAAAGAAGAGAAATCTAAAGAGGTAATTAACATTTGAGGAGTTCCTTCAGAAACCTTAGGAGCTGGTACATTCGCAATTACCATATCTAATAATGGCTCAATGTTTTGAGTTTGAACTTTCCAGTCTTCAGACATCCAGTTGTTTTTAGCTGAACCGTAAACAGCAGGGAAATCCAATTGTTCTTCAGTAGCACCTAATTCAAACATTAAGTCAAAAACTTTTTCGTGAACTTCTTCCGGAGTACAGTTTTCTTTATCAACTTTATTGATAACCACACAAGGCTTAAGACCTAAGTCAATCGCTTTTTGTAATACAAAACGAGTTTGTGGCATTGGTCCCTCAAAAGCATCTACTAACAAACAAACACCATCAGCCATGTTCAATACACGTTCTACTTCACCTCCAAAATCGGCGTGACCAGGAGTATCGATAATATTGATTTTTGTTCCTTTATATTGAACCGAAACGTTTTTAGAAGTAATAGTAATACCTCTCTCACGCTCTAAATCGTTATTATCAAGAATTAAATCACCTGTGTTTTCGTTGTCACGAAATAATTGACAGTGATACATAATTTTATCAACCAAAGTGGTTTTACCGTGATCGACGTGGGCAATAATTGCAATGTTTCTAATAGATTCCATCTGTGATTTTTAATGGCTGCAAAGGTACACTTTATTTTGATATAAAAAATATTTCTCAAATACTTTACAATTAATAAACGTTTAACACATATACTATTCTTTTAAGGCAGGAAATATGTTAACAGAGATATTTTGCTATTAACAATTATTAATTATATTTGATTAATGAAAAGTAAAACCAACCAAATAACAATAATATACTTACTTATTGCCGTTGTGCTGGCGACTTTTCTATATAAAATTACTTCCCTTTATTTAAAGCCTGAAGATTACCTTCTCTTTAATTTATCTAAAGATTTTATTTTAATCATTTTGACAGGAATTGCCTTTAGATATATTTTATTTAAAAATGAAACTAAGAGTAAAATTATTTTCGAAAAATTAGAAAATACAAATAATGAAATTAAAGAGTCAAATCAAAAATATGATATTGTAGCCAGAGCAACAAGTGATACCATTTGGGATTGGAAAATCCCCGAGGATAAGATGATTTGGAGCAAAGGAATAAAAGCTGTTTTTGGATACGAAGAAGATCAGGTAGGAGATAATTCCAGTTGGTGGTTTGGAAATATTCATCCCGAAGACAGTATCAAAATGTCAATAAAATTATATTCTTTTATCGAACAAAAAACGGAAAAGTGGCAAGATGAATATCGTTTTAAATGTGCTGACGATACTTATAAATATGTACTTGACAGAGGATTTCTTCTAAAAGATGAAAATGGAAAAGCCATTCGAATGATTGGGGCACTTCAGGACATCACTAAACAAAAGGAAGAAGAATTACGATTAAAATTATTAGAAACAGTAATCTTACAAACCAGAGAAGCTATTGTGATTACTGAAGCTAATTTCAATAAAAATCTTTTACCAAAAATTATTTATGTAAATCCTGCCTTTACAAATATGACAGGATACAATCCGGAAGAAATAATTAATAATTCCCTTGGAGTACTAAGAGGAAAAAATACTGACATAAGCGTTTTAAAACGAATCTTTGAAATTATAAAAAACAAAGAAGAAGCAAGACTTGAAATAAAATGTTATAAAAAGGATAAAACCGAATTTTGGCTACGTTTTACATTGATTCCAATTTATAATTCAGAAAATGAATTATCAAATTGGGTTTCTATACAAAGAGATGTTACCGAAGAAAAAAATCAGGAAAAAGAAAAAGAACAACTCATTAAAGAGCTTACCCGAAACAATAAAGATTTAAAACAATTCTCTTACATTACCTCTCATAATTTAAGAGCTCCAATGTCTAATTTAACAGGCTTATTAAATCTTATAGAAGACATTGAAATTGAAGATCCTGAATTAAAAGAAATTATTAATGGTTTTAACAAATCAACTCATTTGTTAAACGAAACTATCGAAGACTTAACAAAAGTCATGATTATTAAGGATAATAATTTGATTCAAAAAGAAAATATTTCATTAAAAGATGTTTTCGAAAATGTGTTTAGCCAATTAAATAATCAAATAGAAACTCACAAACCTATTTTAAAACTTGATCTTGACAATGTAAGTGTTTTAAACACCAACAAAGCCTATTTAGAAAGTATTCTACTCAACTTACTAACTAATTCTTTAAAATATAAATCTAAAGACAGAACACTTAGAATAGCAATAATTGCTCAACAAAACGGCAATTCAGTTGAACTTATTTTTAAAGATAATGGTATAGGTATTGATCTTGAAAAAAATAAAGATAAAATTTTTGGACTATATCAAAGATTCCATGACTACCCAGACAGTAAGGGTTTAGGCTTATATTTAGTAAAATCGCAAGTAGAAGCTATGAAGGGAAATATAAGTATAGAAAGTAAAGTCAACCAAGGAACTACAATTACATTAACTTTTAAAAACAAATAGATGTTAGATCTTATTCTATGTGTCGATGATGACCCAATAACACTTATGTTATGTAAAAAAGTAATCAGCAAAGCCACTTTTTCAAACACTATTATTACCGCTAAAAACGGTGAAGAAGCTTTACAATACCTAGATTTAATATTAGATCATAAAGAAAACAAATTACCTAATTTAATTTTTTTAGACCTAAATATGCCCGTAATGGATGGATGGGAATTCCTGGAAAATTTCAACACAGACAAATACGCTAAAATAAATAACACTAAGATTGTTGTTCTTTCCTCTACAATTGATCCCGAAGATCTTCAAAAATCTAAAAATTATCCAATGGTTATCGATTTTTTGTCAAAACCAATAACAACAGATATGCTCAATTATTTAGAATCTAAAATTTAATTTTAGGAATTTTCAACCAAAAAATAGAACATGAGTCTTGTTGATAATAACTAACATAAAAAATTAGATTAATTACTTTTCTCTTATTCTTTAATTTATTTCTTTGTTTGAAGAGCCATTCCTAAATAATATCTTCA
>NZ_JNCA01000005.1 GCF_000695795.1 Flavobacterium seoulense
TGCTTTTTAGCACAGTTCATTTCGACGAAGGAATTGATTGCTGAGCTATTAAATGAGATCCCTCCTTCGTCGGGATGACAAACTAAACCATAATTTAATCTGTAACCTTAGGCAAAAATGCAAAACTTACCCAAAAACAAAAAAATAATTCTCTTTGATGGCGTTTGTAATTTGTGCAATTCGGCGGTGCAGTTTATTATTGAAAGAGATAAAAAAGATGTTTTTCGGTTTGTGGCTTTGCAATCTGATTTAGGGAAAGAAATTTGCAATTATATAGGTATAGATAATACGAAAACCGATAGTATTATTTTATACGAACCAGGAATTGCATACTATTACAAATCAGAGGCGGCATTAAAAATTGCTTCACAATTGGGTGGATTTTATGGTTTTATGGCTGGTATTAATTTTTTACCTAAAAAAATCAACGATATTATTTACGATTACATTGCTAAAAACCGTTATAAATGGTACGGCAAAAAAGAACATTGCATGATTCCTACTCCTGAATTGAAAGCGAAGTTTTTAGTTTAGCTTAAATTGCTTATTAAACATAAAGATCACAAAGAAATATTATTCTTTATGGTTAAAAATTTTTAGAAAATAAAAGAAAATTATAGTTTATCCTTTTTCCTACGCTGGCGTTCTTTAATAATCATTTCCAGTTCGCGGCTTGTTTGTCCTATAACTGCGGTGTTTTCCTGAGCACGACGAATTAGATAAGGAACCACTTCTTTAACCGGACCAAAAGGAACATATTTAGCAACATTATAATTATGTTCAGCCAGATTAAAACTCATGGCATCGCTCATTCCGTAAAGTTGCCCAAACCAAATTCGGGAATCATTTGTTAAGATATTTTTTTGCTGCAGTAATTCCATTAAATAATATGCACTTGCTTCGTTATGTGTTCCTGCAAAAAGCGAAAAAACATCTAAATTATCGGTAATATATTGTAAAGCTGAATCGAAATTTTCATCTGTTTTCTGTTTGCTGGAACAAATTGGCGATTGATAATTATTCTCTTCGGCTCGCTCGTTTTCTTTTTCCATATAAGCGCCACGAACTAATTTTATTCCGATGTGAAAGCCCTCATTTTTTGCTGTTTGGTGTATCTCTTTCAAATAATCCATTCGATCCCAGCGATACATTTGCAAAGTATTATAAACTATCGCCTTTTCTTTATTGTATTGACGCATCATTTTAAGAATCAAACCATCGGCTGTCGTTTGTAGCCAGCTTTCTTCGGCATCAATTAAAATAGCTAATTTTTTTTGATGTGCAGTTTGGCAAACTTTTTCAAAACGAGCAATTACATTCGACCATTCTTTTTGTTCTTGCTGATTTAAAATCTCACCTTTTCCTATTTTTTCATACAAAGCAACTCGGCCAAAACTTGATGGTTTAAAAACGGCGAAAGGAATTGCAGGACGTTCTTTGGCAAAATCAATAATTTTTAAGGTTTTTTGGAGTGCATTTTTAAATTCAGTTTCAGTTGCTTTTCCTTCCACTGCATAATCCAGAACAGTAGAAACTCCTTTAGTAGCTAGATTATCAACTACTTTCAGACTATCTTCTTTGTTAATTCCGCCACAAAAATGATTAAAAATGGTTTTCTTAATTATGTTTTCAATTGGTAAATGAAGTTGTAATGCCAGCTCAATCATTCGTGTACCAATTTTTACCAATAACTTATAATTCATCATTTTAAAAAGAAAATAAGATGCATTCAACTGACTATTACTTTTTAAAGCAAAAGCGATTTGGGTGTTATCGAATATCTTTTTCATTTTTTTTGTTATTTAAAACAAATATAGCCAGAGTTATTAATATTAATTACTAGAAATTACCTTATTTTGCATTTCAAAATTAATAAATACAGATGCAAACAATTCAAGCCAATAACTACCCAATCTATTTTAACGAAAAAGGATACGAAGCTTTAAATCTTCATCTAACTCAAAATAAATATTCGAACATTTTTATACTTGTAGACAGTAATACCAATGAATTTTGTTTATCGAAATTGCTGCCTAACATTGAAACTGATTTAAATGTAGAAATTGTAGAATTTGAAGCTGGTGAGGAAAATAAAAACATTGAAACCTGCGTTGAAATATGGAAAGTACTTACTGAGCTTGGCGGAGACAGAAAAAGTTTAGTAATCAATCTTGGTGGTGGTGTTGTGACAGATCTTGGTGGATTTGTAGCTTCAACTTTCAAACGAGGTGTTGATTTTATTCATATCCCAACAACTTTGCTTTCTATGGTGGATGCTTCAGTAGGCGGAAAAAATGGTGTTGATTTAGGTAATTTAAAAAACCAAATTGGTGTTATCAATGTTCCTAATATGGTACTTATTGATACGCAATATTTAGAAACGGTTCCTCAAAACGAAATGCGTTCCGGTCTTGCTGAAATGTTGAAACACGGTTTGATTTATGATAAAAAATACTGGGAAGAATTTCTAGATATTTCAACTATTAATTTTGATGATCTTGACGAATTAATCTACAGATCTGTTGAAATTAAAAATGAAATTGTAAAACAAGATCCTACAGAGAAAAACATTCGTAAAGCGTTGAATTTTGGGCACACATTAGGTCATGCTATTGAAGGTTATTTTCTGGAAAGTGAAACTAAAACAACCTTACTTCACGGTGAGGCAATTGCTGTAGGAATGATTCTTGAAAGTTATATTTCATTGCATAAAGGATTAATTTCTAAAGAAGAATATGCTCAAATTAAAACTGTGTTGAAATCAATTTATGAAGACATCGTTTTTGAAGAAGCAGATATCGAGCCTATCTTAGAATTACTAATTCACGATAAAAAAAATGAATATGGAAGTATTCAATTTGCATTAATTGAAGGTATCGGAAAGATAAAAATCAACCAAGCTGTTGAGAATGAATTAATTCTTGAGGCCTTTGAAGATTATAAATCGTAACTGTATTTTTTATAAAAAAGGATTGCATCACTTATATTTTATTATTTACATTTGCCGCAATGAAAAAAGATCAAAAACAAAGAAATTACAAGCCAAATCAAAGCCTGAACAATAGTTCTTTTTTAAGAACATTGAAGCGTTTTAGTTTGGTTATTGGTGGATTTCATTTTGATGTTTTTCAATACTTAAAAATAGAAAACGAAAAATTGCAGATTATATATGCAAATATTAGAGTTTGAATTATAGCTTACCATTGCTAATGTTAATCTATAAAAAATTAAAACTCTAAAATTCTAATGAATACAAAATATTCTGATCTAATCAATCAAACTTATTACTTCCCTCAGGAAGAGTTTAAACTTAACAAAGACAACCTTTTATTTCACAATATCGATTTGATGAAATTGGTTGAAAAATATGGTACTCCGTTAAAATTTACATACTTACCTCAAATCTCTAACAATATCAGCAAAGCAAAAAGCTGGTTTCGTAAAGCAATGGAGAAAAATAAATATGAGGGAAAATATTACTATTGCTATTGTACTAAAAGTTCTCATTTTGAATTTATCATGAATGAAGCTTTCAAGAACAATATTCATGTTGAAACTTCATCGGCATTTGATATTAATATTGTTGAAAATCTATTGAAAAATGGAAAAATCAACAAAAGTACTTATGTAATTTGTAATGGTTTTAAAAGAGACGAATACATTAGTAATATTGCCCGATTAATTAATAATGGCCATAAAAATACTATTCCAATTATTGATAATTACGAAGAGTTAGATTTACTTCAGGCAGAAATTAAAGGAAAATTCAAAATTGGAATCCGAATTGCTGCCGAAGAAGAACCTAAATTTGAGTTTTATACTTCAAGATTAGGAATTGGTTATAAAAACATTGTTAATTTCTACAAAAAGCAAATTCAGGAAAATAGTAATCTTGAATTAAAAATGCTTCACTTTTTCATCAATACCGGAATCAACGATACGGCTTATTACTGGAATGAATTAGTAAAATGTATTAAAGTATATATTGCTCTTAAAAAAGAGTGTCCTAGTCTTGACGGGTTGAATATTGGTGGTGGTTTCCCTATCAAAAATTCATTAGCTTTTGAATATGATTACCAATACATGATTGACGAAATCATCAATCAGATTAAAATTGCCTGCGAAGAAGCCGAAGTTGATGTTCCTAATATTTTTACAGAATTTGGTTCATTTACTGTAGGAGAAAGCGGTGGAGCAATTTATCAGGTATTATACCAAAAGCAACAAAACGACAGAGAAAAATGGAACATGATTGATTCATCTTTCATTACTACATTGCCTGATACCTGGGCAATTAATAAGCGTTTTATCATGTTGGCCGTAAACCGCTGGAATGATACTTACGAAAGAGTTCTTTTAGGTGGTTTGACTTGTGATAGTGATGACTATTACAACTCTGAACAAAACATGAATGCTATTTATTTACCAAAATATAACAAAGAAAAACCACTTTATATTGGGTTTTTCAATACAGGAGCCTACCAGGAAACCATTGGTGGATATGGAGGATTACACCACTGCTTAATACCACAACCTAAGCATATCTTAATTGACAGAGATGAAAATGGTATCTTGGCAACAGAAGTATTTTCGGAGCAACAAACCTCTGAAGACGTATTAAAAATATTAGGTTACAAATAAGAAATAATTAACAACACACACAATTAGTAAATTTATAATTTGATTATATTTGAGACCATTTACATTCAAATGCACCTAAATTTACAAAATACTTAAATCCCTTAAAATGAGTAAAGGACCGATCAGTCAGTTTATTGAAAAGCACTATTTACATTTCAATTCTGCATCTTTAGTCGATGCCGCAAAAGCTTATGAACAACAATTAGCTAATGGAGCTAAAATGATGGTAAGTATGGCTGGAGCAATGAGTACAGCAGAAATTGGAAAAATATTTGCTGAAATTATTCGCCAAGATAAAGTTCAAATTATTTCTTGTACAGGAGCAAACCTTGAAGAAGATATCATGAATTTAGTAGCTCATTCTCACTATGAGAGAGTTCCTAACTATCGTGATTTAACTCCTGAAGACGAATGGGCTTTGTTAGAAAGAGGATTAAATCGTGTAACTGATACTTGTATTCCTGAGCACGAAGCTTTCCGTAGACTGCAAAAACACATTTACAAAATCTGGAAAGATGCTGATGATAAAGGAGAGCGTTATTTTCCTCATGAATTCATGTACAAAATGTTACTTTCGGGAGTATTAGAAGAATATTACGAAATTGACTTAAAAGACAGCTGGATGTATGCTGCTGCTGAGAAAAATTTACCTATTATTGTTCCAGGATGGGAAGATAGCACTATGGGGAATATTTTTGCTTCCTATGTAATTAAAGGAGATTTAAAAGCATCAACAATGAAGTCTGGTATTGAATACATGACTTTCTTAGCTGATTGGTATCCAAAAAACAGTGAAAATGGTATTGGATTTTTCCAAATTGGTGGAGGTATCGCAGGAGACTTCCCTATTTGTGTAGTTCCAATGTTGTATCAGGATATGGAAATGCATAATATTCCATTCTGGAGTTATTTTTGCCAAATTTCAGATTCTACAACTAGTTATGGTTCGTATTCCGGAGCAGTTCCAAATGAGAAAATCACTTGGGGTAAACTAGATATTACAACACCTAAATTTATCATTGAATCTGATGCTACAATTGTAGCACCATTAATTTTTGCTTATTTATTAGATTTATAATACCATTTTTATGAAAAGAATTATTGTTGAGTACGCTAAACTGACAAATGAAATTTTAAACTTATTAGTTGAGAAATTTCCTGATGGATATGACGACGAAGATATTATTCGTTTTAAAAATGCTAAAAACGAATTAGTAGAAGCTGTTGAAGTTCGCACTGAAGACACTATCTACTTAGTAAAAGTAAGTACTAAACTTGCTGACAGAATCGAGAACTTTGACGAAGACGATGATATAGATGACGAAATCGAACCAATCGCTCCAATGAAAGGTTTAGATTTAGACGATGACATTAATGATGATGACGATGAAGAAGAAGATAATGACAAACCAGAGTTTGATGATGAAGATGATGAGGATAAAGATAAATCTGATTCAGATGGTGACGATGACGAAGATGATGAAGATTAATTCATAACAATACATAAAAAGGAGCTCAAAAAAGAGTTCCTTTTTTTATACCATAAATACAATCCAGCTTTCCTAAAATGATTTCTTCAAAAATATTACACACTACACTTAAAGAAAATTTTGGATTCGAAAAATTCAGAAGCAATCAGGAAGAAATTATAAGTACTATTTTAAAAGGTAATGATACTTTAGCTATTATGCCTACAGGTGGTGGAAAATCAATTTGTTTTCAATTACCTGCGTTACTTTTACCCGGAATTACTATTGTTATTTCGCCGCTTATAGCTTTGATGAAAGATCAGGTCGATAGTTTGAAAGCTAATGGAATTGCGGCTTGTTTTATAAACAGTACGCAAACAGAAGCTGAACAGCAACAACATATTGAAAACCTAAAAAGTAACAAAGTTAAACTGGTTTACATAGCTCCCGAAAGTTTGTCTTATCTCGACAATGCTTTTAGTATTCTTACTATAAGTCTAATTGCTATTGACGAAGCACATTGTATTTCGTCCTGGGGACATGACTTTAGGCCGGCTTATACTAATTTAGGCTATCTAAAAAACCGCTTCCCTTCTACTCCAGTTTTAGCTTTAACTGCTACTGCCGATAAAGCTACACGTCAAGATATTAGCAATCAATTAAACTTAAGAAATCCATCCGTTTTTATTGCTTCTTTTGATCGAAAGAACCTTAGGTTAGAAGTTCGTCCAGCCTTAGACAGAGTTAAACAAATTATTGAATTTATAGAATCAAAACCAAATGATTCAGGCATTATTTATTGCCTTAGCAGAAAAACTACCGAAGAACTTGCTGAAAAATTATCTAAAGCAGGAATCAGTATTAAAGCATACCATGCAGGCTTAGACAGTGAAATTCGTTCTAAAACTCAGGATGAATTTATCAACGATCAATGTCAGGTGGTTTGCGCAACAGTTGCTTTTGGAATGGGAATTGACAAATCTAATGTTCGTTGGGTTATTCATTATAATTTACCTAAAAATATCGAAGGATATTATCAGGAAATTGGTCGTGCTGGTCGTGATGGTTTAAATTCAGAAACTATTTTGTTCGAAAGTTACGGTGATATGATTCAGTTGCAAAAATTTGCTTCTCAGGGACAAAATGCCGAAATTCAATTGGCCAAACTCGAAAGAATGAAACAATATGCCGATGCACTAAGTTGTCGTCGAAAAATATTGCTTTCGTATTTTGGAGAAATAGTAACCGAAAATTGTAATAATTGTGACATTTGCAATAATCCCCCCGCCTTCTTTGATGGAACGATTATAGCTCAAAAGGCGCTTTCGGCTATTATTAGACTTAAAGAATCAGAACCGTTGCCAGTTATCGTTGATTTTTTAAGAGGCTCTAAAAACGCTTATATTTACGAAAAAGAATATCAAAATTTAAAAACTTATGGTGTTGGTATTGAAACATCCTGGCATGACTGGAATCAATATTTGATTCAGTTAATTAATTTGGGATATTGCGAAATTGCTTTTCATCAGCAAAACAAAATCAAATTAACTCCTTTGGCTAGAAAAGTATTATTCGAAAAAGAAAAAGTACAACTCAATACGGTACAAAAAGTAAATCTCGAAAAAACTTCGATTAAAGAAACAAAACCAAAAGTAATTACCAATTCACTTTTTGAAAGTTTACGCAAATTGCGTTACGAAATTGCCAAAGAAGAAGATGTCCCTGCTTATGTCATTTTTAGTGATGCTACTTTACGCCAAATGGAAATTAACCGTCCTATGAGCGAGGAAGAATTAATAATAATTGACGGTGTTGGAAAAGCCAAATTAGAAAAATACGGTGATGCATTCATCAAAACCATTATTGCTTTTCAAAAGGATAAAAAAACAAAAACCAAAAAAGAATCCAGTACTTACAAAGAAACTTTATCTTTATACGAGCAAGGCTTCACTGTTGATGAAATTGCTGCGAAAAGAAAATTAGGCACCGGAACTATCATGTCGCATTTAGCAAAACTCTATTCAGATGGAGCTTCAATTGATTTGTGCCAATTTGTTTCAAAAGAAGAAGTTAAACTAATTAAAGAAGCTTCTGAAGAATTAGAAAAACCTACTGCACTAAAACCTTATTTTGATTATTTTGAAGAAAAAATAGCATACGAAAAAATCAGGCTGGCTTTAGCCATTATCGAAAAAGAAGACAACAACTAAAATTATGATCTACTCCTTTCCTCCTTTTGTCAACGCCGAAACTGAAACTTTAATTCTTGGAACTATGCCCGGAATTGCGTCATTAGAAAAACAGGAATATTATGCACATCCTCGCAATCATTTCTGGAAAATCATCTATACTTTATTTGATAAATTACCAGTTTCTGTTGTTTTTGAAGAAAAAATAAAAGTATTACAAAATAATAAAATCGGAATTTGGGATGTTTTGGAAAATTGCGAACGCGAAGGAAGTTTAGATATTCACATCAAAAATCATAAACCGAATGATTTTGAAAATTTATTTAAAGAATATCCAAATATCAAGAAAATCATCTTCAACGGAAAAGAAAGCCATCGCTATTTTATTAAAAATTTTGGGCAAATAAAAGGCATTACGTATCATGTAATGCCTTCTACAAGTCCCGCTAATACGATGTCTTTTGAAAACAAGTTAAAAATATGGTCAACTTGTTTTGAATAATTTAAAGGTATCTTTCTTTAAATACTTTTTGATGGTGTTTTTGATGTCCAATGATGATAAAACCTATCGCACGAACCGAAATTTCAGCATTTGAAGCAATTCCGATTCTTTTTAACTGCTCTTCCGAAAAACTTTTAAAAAGTGCCAAAGTACTCTGACGCACAATTGACAACTCGGTTAACAAACTCTGCAAATGCCTGTTGTTAGCATCAGTATTTGCTGCAAAATCATTTTCATCAAATCCTGCTAATGGCGTTTTATCATTTCGGGAAACTCTTAAAGCACGATAAGCAAAAACACGTTCGGTATCTATTATATGCTGGATAATTTCTTTGATAGTCCATTTGCCTTCGGCATAGCGATAATCAAATTTATCCATTGGAATATCCTGAACAAAACGAATAAAATCATGAAGACTTATTTCTAAGTCTTCATATAAATCTCCATTTCCAGCTGCATTGATATAAGTAGCATTAAATTCAGAATATTCGTTTTTTGGTATATCTGTTACCTTCATAATCTAAAATTATGCTGAGTTTCTACTGGCATTAGTATTTCCGAATAAAGAACGCATTACGATTTTCTCGTAAACTTTGATTAGTTTTTCATCTGGAACACTTTCTTTGTTCAATTCGTTAATTCGTAATAAAGCATATTGCTGAATAGTCAACAATGGCAATACAATACGCTCTCTTACCTGAATAGAAGCTATTCCGTCAGGATAATTTTCCATCAGTTCTTTATGACCTGCAATTTTTAACAATAATCGTTTAGTTTCTAAAAACTCATCGTAGATATTTTGCCAGAATTCACCAAATTCAGGATCATTTCTCATGTAAGCTGTTAATGGGAAAAATGATTTTGCCAATGACATCATACTGTTTTCTAACAATGTTTTAAAGAACATTGAATTATCATACAATGCCTGAACTTTATCCCATTGATTAGTATCTTCAAAATGTTTCAAAGCAGCTCCAACTCCATAAAAACCTGGAACGTTTTGCTTTAATTGGCTCCATGAACCCACAAATGGAATTGCTCTTAAATCTTTAAAATCTAATTTTTCAGATTTACTTCTTTTAGAAGGACGGCTTCCAATATTTGTTTTTGCATAATATTTCAACGTACTCATTTTTTCTAAGTACGGAATAAACTTATCGTGATTCTTAAAACTTAAATACTTCTCATATCCCAATTGAGATAACTGAGTCATTACCGCTTTATCTTCATCAGATAATTTATTCAATTCTTTATTAAATACCTGATTGGTAACACCGGCACTTAACAAGTTTTCTAAATTATAACGGCAAGAATCTAAAGTCCCAAAATTAGAACTAATAGTCTGTCCCTGAACAGTAACCTGAATTTCTTTATTTTCAATATTTGGCCCTAAAGAAGCATAAAATTTATGAGTTTTTCCTCCTCCACGAGCTGGTGGTCCGCCACGTCCGTCAAAGAAAATTACTTTAACACCATATTTTCTGGACATAGCTGTCAATTCTTCTTTAGCCTGATAAATACTCCAGTTAGCCATTAAATAACCACCATCTTTAGTTCCGTCAGAGAATCCAAGCATGATAGTTTGTTTCATTCCTCTGCTGGCAATATGAGCAGCATAAACCGGATTTGTATATAATTGCTCCATCACATTGTGTGCGTTTTGCAAATCGTCTACTGATTCGAATAAAGGCACAATATCAACTGAAGGGTGTTCCCAGTTATTTAATCTAAACAAAGCAAATGCTTCTAAAACATTCACCGCATTTTCGTTATTACTAATGATATAACGATTAGCTCCTAACTCACCATTGCTTCCTTGAATTTGCTGAATAGCACGTATCGACTCAAGAGTTGACTGGGTCATTTCGTTTTTAAAATCAGTAGGATTTAAATCACCTTTTGCATTTGCTAAAACTTCAATTTTGTCAGCTTCTGATAATTCGTAATAGTTTTTAGGGAAAACATCTTTACCATTAGCCTGATAAAAATCGAATACATCTTTAAATACAGCATCATGAATTTTACTGTTCTGACGAATATCTAAAGTAGCAAAATGGAATCCGAACAAATTAATTTTGATCAATAAAGCTTCTAATTCATCAAGATATAAAGATTGATGTTGCTCTATGATAATAGTTCTAATTTTATTTAACTGTGATTTAAATTCTTCCAGAGTGATAAAAATATCTCCTTTCGAATAAAATACAGAACGGTATAATTTGTTTTCAAGTTCAGAAACTAAAACATCTACCCCAGGGAAAGTTAATTTCCTTTTTAAGTTTCTCATTTCGAAATAGTAACATTTCAAAATAGAAGTTCTTAAACGATCAGCAACTTTTAAAGTAATATCAGTCGTTACAAATGGATTTCCATCTCTATCTCCTCCTGGCCAGAATCCAAGTTGAATAATTGGATTTTTAATTCCCTCAGGAGAAATATTGGTTTCTAAATAATGCATCATATCACCAGCGGTGTTGTAAAATACATTTTCTAAATACCAAATTAAACTTACAGCCTCATCAAAAGGATTTGGTTTTTCGTTTTTTATAAATGGAGTTTTACCTAATTGCGCTAATAATTGCTTAATTTGAAGTAAGTTATTATCACGAATGGCTTCAGTTAAATCGTTGATAATTCCTAAAACTGCACCTGGATAAAATTGTGTAGGATGCGCTGTTAAAACAGGTCTTACATTAAAATTTTCTAAAAATTCAATTAATTCTTCGTTTTTCCCTCTAGCATCTGCTTTTTCCTTAATATCTCTCAAAGAACCGCGTCCTTCCATATTATTTACAATAGGAAAAGCTGCATCTTCAATAGCATCAAATAACACAATTTGACGTTCGATATACTGAATAAAACGAAACATTAAGTCAATCTTATCAGTTTCTACATCAGTATGTAAATATTTTTTAGAGAAGAATTCAAAGATTTCCTTTGGTGTTTCCATTTTTTTAAAACCTGTTTCACAAACTTCTGTGAATAAAGGTAATAAAGCACCTGTGTTATCTATAGAATCAAAAGGTAAAGTAATGAAAACGCTGTTGTAAATATTATATTTAGAGAGAACATTTTGATTAAAACGTTCTATTTTAGGGAGCGTATACATAGAATTATGTTAAATTATTTAGTTAATGTGTTGTATATTATTTTTCAAAAAAAAAGAACCCCAAGAGTCAACTTGAGGTACTATTTTTAATAATCCTTCAAGTTCAATTACATATTTTTGAAGATAGTATGCATCAAACGCTTCTTGTCGTTGATACTTTCCTCAAGAGAAATCATAGTTTCTGTTCTGTAAACACCATCAATATCATCAATCATAAAGATTACATCTTTAGCATGCTTAGTATCTTTGGCTCTTATTTTACAAAAAATATTAAATTTTCCTGTTGTTACAGAAGCTACAGTAACGAATGGAATTTCATTAATACGCTGTAAAACAAATTTAGTTTGAGAAGTGTTGTTTAAGAACACACCTACATAAGCAATAAATGAATAACCTAACTTATCATAATCAAGAACCAGTGAAGATCCCATTATGATACCAGCGTCTTCCATTTTCTTAACTCTAACATGCACTGTTCCAGCTGAAATTAATAATTTCTTAGCAATATCCGTAAACGGAACTCTCGTATTGTCAATCAACATGTCTAATATCTGATGATCTACTTCATCTAAACGGAACTTACTCATATTTCTCTAATTATATTATTAATTATCATTTAAAGGCATAAAAATATACATAAAAACGATAAAGTCGTACAAAAAATTACTTTTTTATCAGTCCATTAACAAAAAAAAGTTTTTTATCTAAACTAAAATTCGCTTTATGATCTAATTTTGGAGCATTTCCTTCCGCATCTTCATAACTGGCTCCCTGAGCATCAAAAACTTCATGACCGAAAAACTCATCTAAATCATCAAGCCTTGCAATATAAGCGTTAAAATTAATGACACCATCAATCAACTCTTCCTTATATTGTGCTGCAAAATTCGTTATTTTTTCAATACCGTCATAATTTATTTTAATGTTTTTGTATATAAAATCATAAAAAACGACTTTATTTTGAGGAATATTCAAATAATCCTCTGTTCTATTAATTTCTATAACGTTTTCGTTGAGTATTGTGAAACTTGAAAGCAATGCGAAGAAAATATATTTTCGTGTAACCTCTCTTTGATAGTCTCCTGGAAAATGTCCCGCTTCAAACAAAATCGTAGGAACACCAAGATATTGAAACGTATCTCCAATACAGTTGATATTAAAAGAATCATCAAATCGGCCAATTTGCCCCGGAATAAACTCCTGCAAAACATCATTCATTCCCGCAATTAAGTTAATCGCTTTTTGTCTGGAGTCGTTTATTTCTCTTTCTTCGTTATACGAAGGCGCTAAAAATGACACTGTAGCTGGTTTTCCTGTATCATCTACACCAAAAATAGTACGCTGATCATGTAGATTATAACAAAAATCAGGCTTGAATTCCTCAAAAACCGCTCGTAACATCTTACTTTCTGGCTGAGTTAAATCCTGAGAATCTCTATTTAAGTCAATTTCATTTGCATTGGCACGTGTGTACAAAGTTGCTCCATCAGGATTTAGCATTGGCAAACAACAAAAAGTAAAATTAGCCAACAATTCTTTAGCTAAATCAGAACCGTTATTTAATAGATTTAAAAAATCAAACAACGCTTTTGTCGTTGTACTTTCGTTACCGTGCATTTGTGACCAAAGATAAATTTTAGTCTTTCCGGTACCAATAACATATTTATAAATAGGTCTTCCTTGAACCGATTCACCAACAATCGAAAGTTGATTATCTGTATTTATTCTTTTTAATATAGGCTCAATTGACTCTAAAGTCAAATACCTTCCTTCAATCGTTTTTTCTTTGTTATCAAGAAACAATTGTTCTAAATTCATAATGTATTGTATTTGATTTACAAAAGTAAACATCTTTATTTTTACAAATGTAAACTTTAATTAGTGTTCACTTTTTACATTAATAAACAAGATTTCTAGTTTACTTAATGGGTTTGTATTTATAACAATTAACAAATGTCATCTGTTTTAGAATTACAAATCAATATTTTGTTTTTCAGTAATTTACAAACTATTAATTAATCTTTAAATGTAGATAAAAATCAGATTTTTTGATAATTTACAACTGTAAATAGGTTAATTTAAATTGTTTTGATTACATTTGTAAATATGTAATTTCAAATTGTATTTTACAATGGTAAACACTGACGATTTTATAAAAAGACTCGAAATTATCCTCGATTATTACAGTATCAATGCTTCTGCTTTTGCTGATAAAATTGGTGTGCAACGCTCTAGTTTGTCTCACCTGCTTTCGGGACGAAACAAGCCTAGTTTGGATTTTATTCTTAAAATTCTTGAAGTATACCCAGAAGTCGACTTGTACTGGATATTAAACGGAAAAGGTAATTTTCCTAAAAATGATGAAAACTTAAACGATTTAAAAGTAGCAACTAACTCCGCTCCTGCTTTAGAAACAGTTATTTCAAGCCTTAAACCAGCTAAAGATTTATTTTCGAATAATCCTACTGAAGAAAAAACTGCTATTTCTTTTAAAAAAACCAATGAAGCACTGCAAAACAACTCTGAAAAAGAAATTGAAAAAATAGTATTTTTCTACAAAGATGGAACTTTCAAAACCTTTAAACCTGATTAAAAAATAGCCCTAAATGCTTTTTTAATTACACCTAGGGCTGCTCAAAAAATAAAAAAAGATTTTTTATTTTCTTATAAGAAAGATTGAAGTTACACCTGCTTCTGCTCTTGAATTCAATGGAGTAGCATCACCAGAAACTGTTGCGTTAGCAAAAGTTAAAACTTTTCCACCACCGTTTAACCGTTCTGCAACATAAGTAGTATTAGTAACAGAATCATAAGATACATCTACCGGATTTCCTAATTGAGAATTAGCTCCTGAAATTCTAATTTGGTTACTTGTAGAAATAGTTCCTCCATTAGTAGTTGAAGCCCATACGCTGTTAAAGTTTTTAATATAAACTAATGCCCCGTCAGTAGCAGATGCTGCAATACCTACATCTGTAAGCACCATTAAATCGTCCTGAGCTGAATATGTGATTCCGTGAGTTCTAACTAATCCCTGAATAGTAACACGTTTCGTTGCAGTAATCGCTCCCGAAGCATTACTTAAAAAGTTTTTAAACTGAACAATATCTCCGGTTAAATCTACAACAGCATAAAGGTCGTTTCCTTCCATGTGAATACCCCATAACTTGAAATTAACCGTGTAAGTATTTTTTAGTGTAAATCCAGTGCTTGATTTTTGGTAAACTACTAATTTGTTTACTAAACCATTTAAATCTAATTCATCCTGAGCAACTATAATATTGTCTCCTGAAACTGCTGTTTCACGGGCATTAGTAAAATCAAGATTAGAACCACTGAAAGATAATGACAGTGATGTTGCGCCAGAAGTAGCTGCCGTTTTAATAGCTCCGTAAGACTCCAGTCTGTTATTTGTTCTGGAAGCCACTATGATATTATCAGTTTCCGGATGATACGAAATTCCTTCAGCATCAAGTGAAGTAATTGTGAAGGATTTAACCATTGCATTAGTTTCTAACAAATTAACATAAGAAACTTTACCTGAAGTATTACTTGATGTAACTAATGTTAATTCAGGATTGCTTGATGAATTGTCATCATCGTCATTTGAACAAGAAGACAACAACATCGCTAAGACTGTACAAGAAATAAATAATTTTTTCATAAGTATAATTTTAAAGGTTATTTTAATTACGAAAATATATTCTCTTTGTTTTTAAAAAGTTACATTATTTTTCTAATAACTTTCATAATTAATATCCTAATAACTTTTTTTTTATAAGAAACTTAGAAATAGTATCTTTAGTAAAAACAGCATTCATGTTAAAAAAAATACTCAGTTATTTCTATCCTATAAAAATTTACAGCCAAGATTCATCTTTGAGCAAATCATTAGAAATTACCTGGTCTAACGGTGATTTAGTTGTCGATTCGTTAAATACAAATTATTCGTATGGAAGCTTACAACGCATTTTAAAATTAGGCTTAAAAAATATTGGTTTTTCCAAAATTCAAAAAATGAATACTGTTTTAGTGCTTGGAGTTGCCGGAGGAAGTGTCATCAAAACTTTAATTGACGACATTGATTACAAAGGAAAAATTACAGGAGTAGAAATCGATTCTGAAATCATCAAAATTGCTAACAGATATTTTAAGCTGGATGAAATTGAGCAGCTCCAAATTGTTATTGACGATGCTTTTGAATTTGTTCTAAAAACCAAAGAAAAGTACGATCTAATTATTATTGATATTTTTCAGGATACTAAAATGCCTAATTTTCTTTTCGAAGATTTTTTTATAGATCGCATTTGTCATTTATTAAAAAGTAAAGGTTTTGTTCTTTTTAATACGATGCTTTTAAGTAAGGCAGAAAATCTTAGAAACCAAAAATTAATCAACGAATTTAAAACTGAAGATTTTTCGATAAAATCAATTCCAAGAGTTGAAAAACACAATGAATTAATTGTTATCGAAAAATTGGTTTGAAATTGAATTAAGAAGCTTTATAAAACAAAGCCACGAATTCACAATTTTATTTTCAATTCGTGAATTCGTGGCAAAAAGTTAACTTATTATCTAAACAATCTTTCTGGCTTTTTCTAAATCTTCTTTGGTATCAATACCAATTCCGGCATGAGTCGTTTCGACCATTTTAATCTGTTTGCCAAATTCCAAATAGCGTAGTTGTTCTAATTTTTCTGAAGCTTCTAAAGATTTCATTGGCAAATGATAAAAATCCAATAAGGCTTGTTTTCTAAAAGCATATACCCCGATGTGTTTCATATAACGAACCCCTACATTTTGCTCTCTTGGATACGGAATCACCGAACGTGAAAAATACAATGCAAAATTGTTTTGATTCACCACCACTTTTACATTATTCGGATTGTTGATTTCTTCCTCGTCTTTGATTTCATACATCAATGAAGCCAAATCGACTTTTTTATCCAAGTCGTTTTTAAAAACTTCGATTACTTCTTTTAAAGGTTCGGCATTAATAAAAGGTTCATCTCCCTGTACATTGATTACAATATCTACATCAAGATTTTCAACTGCTTCAGCAATTCGGTCACTTCCTGATTCATGTTCTTTGATACTCATAATGGCTTTTCCGCCATGAGAAACAATTTCGTCAAAAATTAAATTGGAATCCGTTACTACAAAAACATCATCAAACAAATTTGTATTTACTGCTGCTTGATAAGTTCTTAAAATAACTGTTTTTCCTCCCAGATCCTGCATTAATTTGGCATGGAATCGTGTCGAGGCGTAACGGGCTGGAATGACTGCTATTATTTTCATTTTATTTTTTAACGACTAAGGCGCAAAGATATATTTTTAATTTTTATTTGATTAAACTATTCGTCTTTCATTGAGTCCCAAAAATCAGTATCTAGTTTTTTTATTTCAATTGTTTGTTCAACTTGCATTCCTAAACTATAATCATATATATACTCTGCCAATTGTTTTCCATCAATTAAAACTATTGTAGTTGACCCGTTTAAACTATTAACATAATCCATTGCTCCTTTGGAATAATATGACGTCGTAATGAAAACTCCTTTGTTGGATTGAGCAACTGCTAAAGCTCCAACAAATTTTTGAATTTCATCTCTTCCAATGCAATTATCTATTTTATATCTTTTCGCTTGAATATGTATTCTTCCAAAACCAAGTACATCTTCTTTGATAATTCCATCTATACCTCCATCATTAGATAACTTAGTAACTAATCCAGAATTTTCAACCTCTCCGCCATATCCCATTTTTTGAAGTAGCATTACAACCAACTTTTCAAATGAAACTGGAGTTTTAGTCAAAATTGTATCAATAATATCCGAGTAAACAGAATTACGAATATTTTCAAAAGATGAATACAATCTCTCCTGAGGAGTAAGTTCTGAAGTTATTTCTGTAATATTAATAGGATTACCAACAATCTTTTTTTTCTGCTTATTTGGCTCTCTTACTTGTAATTGTTTTTCAATATAAGGATTTACTTTTTCTGGAGTATTGAGTAAGTTAATTCCAGTCTGGTTTATTTTATATATTCCTCTTTTAGGTTTATCTAAAAGACCTCCCATATTTAAATAGCTTAAAGCCCAAGAAATTCTATCATAAAAAACATGACCATTCCCAGAAGGATAAATTTCATTAATTTCTTCTTCTGAAAGATTGAAATATTTAGATAATGGTTCAACGAAATCTCTAAGTCTCATTGTTTCATTTTTCAATAAGAGTTGCATAGCAGGAACTCTTATTTCGTCATGCTTAGGTATAGGCATTTATTTTATTTCAAGATTATGAGTTAGTTTCTATTATCTGAAAAAAATCTTTCAGAATTATTTTCAAATATAAGATTTTTCACAAAACTAATTAAACAATCTTAACCGAAGTCATACTCAAAGAACCACCTAGCAATTTATCATTAAACAGACTTAGTTCTTCCTGTTTTTCTTTTAGACCTAAAGTATAAATCAACGGCAAATAATGTTCAGGAGTTGGAATGGCCAATTGCAAAGCTTGACCTTGTTTTTCGTAATCAATCAAAGCCTGAAAATTACCGTCTAATAAATAGGTATTTACTTTTTCCCTTGCTTCTATCGCCCAATCAAAACCATAATTATCTACATCCATATTGTAAAAATCGACCAAGCGTAAATTATGAACTATATTTCCGCTACCTATAATAAGAATGCCTTTATGTCGCAAAGCACTTAATTGTTGTGCCAACTCAAAATGGTATTGTGGCGATTTCGAATAATCAATACTCAACTGAATCACGGGAACATTCGCATCTGGATACAAATGTTTAATCACACTCCAGGCGCCGTGATCTAATCCCCATTCATGATCGAGTTCGACTTCAGTCGGCAATAATAATTCTTTAGTTGTAATTGCTAAATCAGGATTTCCTTTGGCTGGATATTGTACTGCAAATAATTCTTTTGGAAAACCTCCAAAATCATGAATCGTTCTGGGCATTTCCATTGCAGTAACTTTTGTACCTTTAGTAAACCAATGTGCCGAAATACATAAAATCGCATTGGGCTGTGGCAACGTTTTAGCCATATTTCTAAAACCAGCTACAAATTGATTTTCTTCAATAGCATTCATCGGACTTCCGTGTCCTAGAAATAGAACTGGCATTTTTTCGGTATTCGGAAAACTGCTCGAAATTTTATGTAGGTCATTAAGTGTGTTCATAAACAAATATATTTAAATCTTTTTTACGATTACGATAAAGATTTCTAAAATAGTATAACCACAAATTATACCTATATATATATATTAAGGTGTAATTTGTGGCTAAGAAAACAGTAATCGTGTAACTCTTTATTTAGAATAAACCTGTTTCAAATAATCATTAAGACTAGCTGGTTTTCTACCTAATAATTTTTCTAAGTCACTTGAATTAGTTTGAAATTCTCCTTGCTTAATAGCTTCGGCAAAACCAACAAACATTCCTATATATTCAGCTGGAACTCCTGCTCCTTTTAAAGTTTCAGCATATTCATCTGAATTTGGATTTAGATAATTTATTTCTTTACCGGAAATTTCGCTTAAACTTTCAGCAATATCTTTCATTGAATAATTCTCAATATTGTTTGTAGCATACTCTTTATTTTCATGTCCATCGGAAATTAAAATATTTGCTGTCGCTTCGGCCAAATCAATTCTAGAAACATAAGCTGCCTGAACATCTCCCGCCGGAAAATAAATTCCTGATTCTAAAACCTGCTCTCCTAAAAACATTGGTAAAACATCTAAGTACAAATTGTTTTTAAGAATGGTATAATTTATTCCGCTTGCTTTGATAGCATTATCAGTATCAATATGAGATTGCGCTAAAAAAGCTATTGGAGAAGTTTCAGTTTCATTTTTGCGTTCAAAACTGGTATATATAATATGTTTCACTCCGGCTTCTTTGGCTGCATTAACGGCATTTAATTGTTGCTTGCTTCGGTTTGCCAAATCAGTTCCTGAAACCAAAACTAATTTATCTATACCTTGAAAAGCTGCCAACAAAGAATCATAATTGTCATAGTCTCCTTTTTTCAAATTTACTCCTTTTGCTGCCAAGTCAGCAGCTTTTGATTCGTCTCTAACTAAAGCCGAAATATGATTTGCTTCTACTCCTTTATTCAATAAAAAGTCGATTGTTAATTTTCCGAAATGTCCTGTTGCGCCAGTAACTAAAATTTTTGTATTCATTATTTTGAGATTTATTATTAATATTTATTCAAAGATAATTACATTTGCTATATAAAATATACTTACATATTAAAATATACTGATATACTTTTGTATACTAACAATAAAATCAACAGATTATGGAAACAGAAAATATAATTAGTTTTAGAGAAGCCAAAGCCTGCCCGATTCAGTTTGTATTAGCAGTAAATGATACTTTGAATGTAATTAGCGGTAAATGGAAGCTACCTATTATAGGTTCACTTTTATTCGAAAAAAGGCGTTTTACAGATATTCAACGTAATATTTCTAAAATCACTCCGCGAATGTTATCCAAAGAATTGAAAGATTTAGAAATGAATGGCATGGTCAAACGTACCGTTTATGATACCACTCCTATTACAGTGGAATACGAATTGACTGAATCAGGAAAATTACTGAGTGATGTACTGGATAAAATGTTAGAATGGGGAATCCAACATAGAGAAGCAACGATAGCTAAAAATTAATCGACGAAACTTTCGTCTTTAAAACCTATTAAGTACAATTTATTTTTGGCACGGGTCATAGCCGTATATAACCATCGAATGTAATCTCGATCTATTCCATTTGGTAAATAAGGCTGTTCTATAAAAACAGTATTCCATTGCCCACCTTGTGATTTATGACAAGTTATGGCATACGAAAATTTTACCTGAAGTCCGTTGAAATATTCGTTGGCTTTTACTTTTTGAAATTGTTTGAATTTAGTTTCACCTTCATAATCTTTTAAAACTTCCTGATACAATCTATTGGATTCTTCATAAGTCAAAGATGGCGATTCACTTTTTATAGTATCTAATAACAAAACGGTTTCAAATGGTTTCTGATTTGGATAATCGACCATTCGGATTTTAACATTTGCAAATTTGAATCCGTATAATTCTTTGATAGAGAAAATCTCCAAAATTTCGATAATATCACCATTGGCAATAAAGCCGGCTTCATCAGAATCTTTCAACCAAAAATAATTGTTCTTCACCACCATCAGGAAATCACCTGTCGAAAGTTCGCTTTCTTTATCCAGAATTTTAGATCGAATTTGCTCATTATATTGATTGGCTCTTTTATTCGAACGAACAATAAAAGCGGTATCTTCGATACTATAATTACTATAAGCCGAATTGATTGCATCCTGAATATCATAACCGTCCACTAACCGAACAATATCTTTAAACTTTCGAACATCAAATTGAAAATCGGTAATGAAAGAATCTTTTAATAACTCTCTAAGTTCGGTAGCATTATGCAAAATCCCCGAACTCTCTTCCTGACGCATAACTTCGTCCAGTTCTATATAATCAACATCCTTATTATAATGTAAATTCAATGTATCAATATCCAGCGCCGGACTCACATCTAAATTCACCGGAGGCAACTGAGCGGTATCTCCCAGCAAAATCATCTTGCAATTAGTTCCCGAATACACATACGAAATCAAATCGTCAAGCAAAGAACCATTGACATACATCTTAGAATCAGAATCCATATCAGAAATCATCGAAGCTTCATCGACTATAAAAATGGTGTTCTTATGTTTGTTTTGTTGTAATGTAAACGTGACACCGCCACCCGAAGATTTTTTAGGAAAATAAATTTTCTTATGAATCGTAAAAGCAGGTTTCTCAGAATAATTAGCAATTACCTTCGCCGCCCGACCAGTTGGCGCCAGCAAAACATATTTCTTATTGATCTCGACCAAATTATTTACAATAGTCGAAATTACAGTTGTCTTCCCTGTTCCCGCATATCCTTTAAGAACAAAAATACTGTCATTAGTAGTTTCGGTTAAAAAGATGGCAATCTTCTGAAAAAAAATATCCTGATTGTATGTTGGACTAAACGGGAATTTCTTTTTTAAAAGACTATAAAACTGGGAGGAAATCATTATTGCTATTTTGTAACAAAGTACGTTATTTTAAAAATGAATAGCAATGCCAATATTAATTTCAAAAATCAATAAAAAATGTTACTTCAAAAAATCATTCTACCTATATATAGGAGAAAAATAAATTTAAACTATTCAATATTGATATTACTATTCATTGAAATTGACATTGCCATTGATTTTTATTGCAATTGATTTTTATTGCAATTGATATTGTTTTTTGAAATTGCCTTTGCTATTATCATTGATATTGCTATTTTAAATTTGTAAGTTTGCCATTCAGAAAAAATCTTCATTAATGGACATTACCGAAAAGAAATATAAAAAACTATCCATTCAGGTTTCGCTGACGGGACTTTCTTTTTGTTGTTTTGATACACTTAACAATACTGTTTCTTCATTCAAAGATATTACTTTTGGAAGTTTTGATAAAAATTTAAAAGTAGAAGATTTATTCTCAAAGGCTTTTGATGAACATTCGGAACTGAATGAACAATATGATGATGTTCTTGTAATTCACAATAACAATCTATCTACTTTTGTCCCAACTCCACTTTTTGACGAAAATTATCTGGGAAGTTATTTGCAATACAATACTAAAGTTTTTGAAACTGATTTTTTTGCTTTTGACGAAATCAGTAATTACGAAATCAATGCTGTTTATATTCCTTATGTCAATATGAATAATTTCTTTATTGATAAATTTGGCACTTTCGAATACAAACATGCCAACAGTATTTTGGTGACCAAATTATTGGATGCTTCCAAAAATGTTGACACTAAAAAAATGATGGTTCATTTTAATACCACTCATTTTGAAATTGTAGTGATTCAAAATCAAAAGTTGTTATTGTTTAATTCTTTCGAATACCAAACTCCTGAAGATTTTATTTATTACATTTTGTTCACAGCCGAACAACTGAATCTAAATCCCGAGAATTTTCCTTTGGAATTAGTTGGGAATATTACTGCCGAAAGTCCATTTTTTAAAATAGCTTACAAATACATTCGTAATGTTTCACTTCTTGATGTGGAAGATTTACGATGGAACAATTATTTTTCTGAGGCCGAAAACAGAAATCATTTTATACTTTTCAACTCATGAGAATCATTTCAGGAAAATACAAAGGAAGACGCATCAGCCCGCCAAAAGGTTTACCCGTTCGTCCTACAACCGATATGTCTAAAGAAGCATTATTCAATGTCTTAAACAATCATTTTAATTTTGATGATTTAAAAGTTCTGGATTTATTTGCCGGAACCGGAAATATCAGTTACGAGTTTGCATCTCGTGGAAGCGAACCTATAACTTCTGTTGATGGCGATTTTGGTTGTGTAAAATTCATCAAACAAACGGCTGCTGAATACGATTTCCCAATTGCTGCAATAAAAAGTGATGTTTTTAAATTTCTGGAAAAATGCAATGCTTCGTTTGATATCGTTTTTGCCGATCCGCCTTACGGATTAGATCAGGCTACTTTTGAAAAAGTGGTGTTACTTGTTTTTGAAAGAAACATTTTGAACGAAGAAGGAATGATGGTTATTGAACATTCTAAATATACTAAGCTAAATCACTTGCCTAATTTCTCTTTTCAAAAAAGCTACGGCGGTTCAATTTTTACTTTTTTCGAATTTGAATCGGAAGATTTTGAAGAAGAATCAGAAGACGGTAACGAAGAAGAATAGTAAAAATTTCAATAAAAAAGCGATTAAGAAAGTTAAATTCCTTAATCGCTTTTTCATTTTTAAAAAGAAAAAAAACAGACCTATAAGCCGGATTCTGTCTCCGATCTCGTTCCAAAAAACGAGACGGAGCCTTATCATTTATCTAGCCTCGTTATTACTAACGAGATCGAGCTACCTACCCTTCAGCAACGGACGAGAAACCCTTAAATGCTGATATACTTGGTATTTCACCGCATAGAGTTTACCTGGTTTCACTACAGCATTACCTGTACATACTTTCTGTTGCACTTGTCCTATCCGCCGCGGCGGACGACGGGTGTTACCCGCTATGCTTCTCTGTGGTGTCCGGACTTTCCTCCTTCTTGATTACTCAAAACGGCGATAAGGCGGTCTGTGCGGCAAAACTACAACAATAAAATCATGCGAACAAAACTAGTTTAACTAGCATTTTGCAACACATTAAAAATAAATTAGTTATATTTAAATAGATTTAACTTTAATATTTCAGCATTATGAACACAATATATCACTACGATTCTGTTTCAAAAGCTTTGGACGAATTGAACGAAAATGGCTTTAATTATGACTTTAATAAAAATGAAGCTGTGATTTTAAAAAATCCGGCTAATTATGAAATCAAGCATATTTATCGTTATGAAGGGGAATCTAATCCTGATGACGAAGCGATAGTTTTTGGCATCCAATCAAAATCAGGAAAAAAAGGAGTTTATGTGGCTGGTTTTGCTGCTAATTCAATTACCGAAACTGCTCAATTATTATTAGATATTAGTATCAAATCAAGGAAAAAATGACAAGATAAATCTTTTTATAAGTCTTAAAAATTAAAAATAACAGAAAATCAAATCACTAATAAATTCTAAAAAATCTTTTAATCTTTTAATTTTTCAATCATTAAATTAAACCCTATATTTGCTTTCGAATAAAATTTCTATGGAACAATTTATAGTATCGGCTCGCAAGTATCGTCCGCAAACATTTAATGATGTTGTGGGGCAAAAAGCGATTACCAATACTTTATTGAATGCTATAGATAATAATCATCTTGCCTCTGCACTTTTATTTACCGGTCCCAGAGGTGTTGGAAAAACTACTTGTGCCCGAATTCTGGCCCGAAAAATCAATCAGCCCGGTTATGATGATCCTAACGAAGACTTTGCTTTTAATGTTTTCGAACTCGATGCTGCATCAAACAACTCTGTAGACGATATTCGTAATTTGATTGATCAGGTTCGTATCCCACCACAAACCGGAAAATACAAAGTTTATATTATTGACGAGGTGCACATGTTGTCATCGGCGGCTTTTAATGCTTTCCTTAAAACATTAGAAGAACCACCAAAACATGCCATTTTTATTTTAGCTACGACCGAAAAACACAAAATCATTCCAACGATTTTATCGCGTTGTCAAATATTTGATTTCAAAAGAATTACCGTAAAAGACGCTAAAGAACATTTGGCAGAAGTAGCTAAAAGTCAAAATATTGTTTTTGAAGATGATGCTTTGCACATTATTGCTCAAAAGGCTGATGGTGCAATGCGTGATGCTTTGTCTATTTTTGACCGTGTAGTTTCTTACTGTGGAACAAATTTAACACGTCAGGCAGTTACCGAGAATTTAAATGTTCTTGATTATGAAACTTATATTAGTGTAACTGATTTAATATTAGAGAATAAAATCCCTGATTTATTAGTTACTTTCAATGATATTCTTTCAAAAGGATTTGATGCTCACCATTTTGTAGCCGGATTAGCTAGTCATTTTAGAGATTTATTGGTAAGTAAAACACCTTCTACTTTAAGTTTATTAGAAGCCGGTGAGCAAGCTCAAAAAATGTATGGTGTTCAGGCTCAAAAATGTTCTCAGGAATTTCTTTTGCAGGGAATTGCTATTGCAAATGAATGTGATTTAAAATACAAACTGAGTCAAAACCAGCGTTTACTGGTTGAACTTTGCTTAATGCAACTAGCCTCTATCACTTTTGATGGAGAAAAAAAAAAGCTGAGTCCTTTATAATTCCGCCTACTTATTTTAGAAAAAACGATTATTCAATAGTAGAACAAACTAAAACTGTTGAAAATAAAGTCGTTAATCCGACAAATACCCAAAAAGAAAATCCCTCAGCAGTTCCATCTCCTGAAGTTCCAAAAAAAACAGAACCAGCAACTACCGGACCTCAATTTTCGGCATTATCATTATCAAGTATTCGTGCCAAAAAAGCATTAGAAGACAACAAAAAAGTAGTTGTAAGAGAAACTGTGGAATTGCCAACTGAAGCTTTTACAGAAACTGAGATGTTACTACAATGGAACAATTATGCTAAGAGACTTGGGGATAAAGGTTTTAGAATTATGGAATCTTTACTCCTTATTAATGATCCGGTTTTAAACGGAACAACCATAAGTATTGAATTACCAAATGAAGGCTCGAAACTGGATTTCGAAAAAGAAATGAATGGACTTTTAGGTCATCTTAGAGGTCATCTACACAATCATAATGTTACTATTGACATAATTGTAAATGAAAATGTAGCTATCAAAAAAGCATTAAATGATCAGGATCGATACAATCGTTTACATGAAATAAATCCAAATATTGATCTGTTAAGAACAACATTTGGATTAGATTTAAATATTTAATTTGAGTATTTTTTTATCTAAAAATTAGATTTTTCCAAAATACATTGCTTTTACAATACCATCAGAAAGTCCGATTTTAGGAACATAAATATTTCTGGCTCCACTCCATTTCATTGCATTAAGATAAATACGAACCGCAGGAATAATTACGTCGGCACGATCAGGATTCAATCCTAATTCGGAAATTCTTTGATTGTAGCTTAATGAATTCAAAAAGGCATATTGCGAATTAACATATAAATAGGACAATGGTTTGTCCTGCATTTTGCCTGACATTTTGAATAATTTATTAATGTTTCCACCAGATCCTATTAAGGTAACTTCATCAAAATCGGCAGTGTTTGTTCTTATCCATTTTTCGATTTCCTGCCAAACAATATCGCTAACCATTTCATTAAGCAAACGTACAGTACCCACTTTGAACGATCTTGAGGTTACCATTTTTCCATCAGAAAACAATGTAAATTCGGTACTACCACCACCTACATCAACAAATAAATACGTTTTATCTGTTTTTAATAGATGATGTAAATCAGTTGAAGCAATAATGGCTGCTTCTTTTTTTCCATCAATAATTTCGATTTTTATATCAGCTTTTTTCTTGATAAGAGCCACAACTTCTTTACCATTATAAGCTTCGCGCATGGCTGAAGTGGCAAAAGCTTTGTAAGATTCTACCTTATGAACTTTCATTAAAAGGTTAAATGCTTTCATAGCATCGCACATTCGATCAATGTTTTCAGTCGAAATTTCTCCTACTGTAAAGGCATCCTGACCTAAACGAATAGGCACACGGACTAACGAACTTTTATTAAATTGGGTTTCTTTTCCTTCTTGTTCAACAATATTGACAACTAACAATCGCATGGCATTTGATCCAATATCGATTGCGGCATATTTTTTAATTTTAATCATTCTCTTTTTTTATTTTATCAATATTTAGATGCTAATTTCTTCTAACAAACCTACTTTTCTTTGGTAATATTTATAGGTTTCTAATTGTGCTCTAAATATATTTTTGCCATCATTAGCGCGGTATTTATTATCTAATTTGTACGAATGGAAACGTGCTTTTACATTTCCTTTCCATCCGATATCAAAGTTTTCAATTAATTCATTTTTGATATCCTGATCATAAATTGGACAAGTTACTTCGACACGCCCATCTAAATTTCGGGTCATAAAATCGGCCGAAGAAATATAAACTTCGGTTTGACCTCCGTTTCCAAAAATATACACTCTTGAATGTTCCAGATAGTTATCAACAATACTTATGGCTTCGATATTTTCGCTTAAACCTTTAATTCCGGGAATCAAAGAGCAAATTCCTCTTACTTCTAACTGAATTTTAACACCAGCTTTACTGGCTTCATACAATTTATCAATAATATCAAAATCTGACAAACTATTCATTTTCAATTTCATATAAGCAACTCTACCAGCCATTGCATGAGAAATTTCGCGATCAATAAATTTGTAAAACTTGGATCTCGTATAATGTGGTGAAACAATAAGATGTTTGTAGCGATGCACTCTATAATTGATATTAAAGAACTCAAATACTTTTGAAATATCCTTTAAAATTTGCTGATGACTTGTAAAAAGCGTCACATCAGTATAAATTTTGGCTGTTGCTTCGTTGAAATTTCCTGTCGAAATAAAGCCATAACGTTTATTTTTTCCGTTTTCAATTCGCTCAATAACGCATATTTTACTGTGTACTTTTAGTCCTTTGATACCAAAAATAAGATCAATTCCTTCTGTTTGCATTTGTTCCGCATACGAAATATTCGAAGCTTCATCAAAACGAGCCTGTAATTCTATTTGAACAGTCACTTTTTTTCCGTTTTTAGCAGCATTTATCAGCGAACTAATAATTTGCGAATTTTTAGCTAATCGGTACAAAGTAATTTTTATAGTGGTTACTTTTGGGTCTAAAGCAGCCTCTCTTAAAAACTTAGTCAAATAAGAAAATGATTGATAAGGTGCATGTAACAAATAATCTTTTTTACTGATTTTTTCCAGAATACTGCTTTCTAAATCAAGTCCAGGAATAGGCAACGGCAGGTTTTTTTTGTACAATAAATCAAATCTGCCCAGATTAGGAAAATCCATATAATCTCTTCTGTTATGGTATCTTCCACCAGGAATGATACTATCAGTTGAGACAATTTTCATTTTGTCTAAGAAAAATTGCAGCGTGTCATCTTCAATCAATTGGTCATAAATAAAACGCACAGGCTCACCTATTCGTCTTTCTTTTACACTGGTTGATATTTTTTCGAGCATACTTTTACTCAAATCACTATCAATATCTAATTGCGCATCACGGCTAATTTTGATCATGTGGGCAGAAATACTTTCGCAATCAAAAATATTGAAGATACTTTTAAGATTATGTCGGATTACATCATCAATAAGAATAACATATTTTTTACTGTCTTTAGAAGGCAATACAACAAAACGGTTCATTGTTTTTGGAATTTCTATGATAGCATAATGCACTTCGGCGTCTTTTTTCATGACTAATTTTACTGCCAAATAGCCTATATTATCTTTCAACAAAGGAAATTCGGCCAAATCATTTAAGATAATTGTAACCAGTTCCGGACTTAAAGTTTGGATAAAAAAGTCTTTCAAAAAGATTTCCTGCTCTTCAGAAATTTCATTTTCGTCAATGATAAAGATATTTTCAGTTTCCAATTTTGTTTCTATTTCTCGAAGTATTGCTAAACTTTCGGTTTGATGCTGGATTACAATTTCAGTAATATCTTTGACTAATTGTTGTGCCGAAATTCCTCCTAAAATTTTCTCTCCTGTTTTTCCTGACAAACTCAATCGACGAATGGCAGCAAAACGAACTCTAAAAAATTCGTCTAAATTATTCGAAAAAATACCTAAAAATCGTAATCTGTCTAATAATGGAACCGAATCGTCTGCGGCTTCCTGAAGTACTCTGGCATTAAAAGCTAACCAACTTTTTTCTCTATCAATATATTTTTGATCCAACATTTTGTTATTTTAAATCTTTTGGAATTATTATTTTTTTAGTTTTTCCTTTATTAATTTCAGCCCAGTTATCAGTGTCAAATTCAAGCGAAACAAAGCCACTGGTAGGGACATTTTCGATATATTCATTTCCAAATTTATTAACAAAATTTGTAATTGCAGCATTATGCCCAAAAAGAATTACACTATCAAATGTATTAGCACAAGATTTAATAATTTCTTCTAATTTCTTTTCATCAAAAGTGTATAATTCGGGTTTGAAAACGATATTTTCTATAGGGTACAAAATATTCTGAGCAAAAATAACAGCCGTATCCGAAGCTCTTTTTGCAATACTACTCCAAATAATAAACGTTTGTGGCAAATAATTAAATATAGCTGATGACACTAAATGAGCATCTTTCATCCCTCTTTGTTCAAGCGGTCTGTCAATATCTTTTAACGGAAAATCCCAACTGGATTTTGCATGCCTGATTAGAATTAAATTTTTCATAAGCTAAATTTTTTAAACTTTACTTTTTAAATCTCTTTTATTAGAAAGATACAATTAATCTTCAAATAAATTTTTAATCCTTAATTTAAAAAAGCTTATAACGCTTGTTTCTTTTTTTTAAAAATAAAATTGCTATAAATTAATATTGTAATAAAAAAAATACAAATGTTAATTTTTAACACATTTAAACGTATTTATTTACACTTAATCGTGTTTTTTATTTTCTACTTCACTAAATTTGATGAGAAATTGAGTTAAAAAACATCAATCTAATTTTTTGCAATAATTCATTTTAAAATCTTGAATAGCAAAAGAACATTTTTTAATTTAAAACAGATTAAAATAACAGTTAACTAATTTTTAAGGTTTATTTCACAAATAAAAAGTGCTTTTTAACGAGTATTTAGGTTGTTGAAAGAGAAAAAGTACAAGGTATATTATATATAAATAATTTTAGCCTATTAAAAAATTAACTAAAGAAAACTACAAATAAATCTAACATGAAAAACTTTTCTAAAACCCCCTCACTAAATTTGGAATTAAACAGGTTTAATATCCAAAATTGGAAAATAGAAGTAGTTCTAAAAACTATAATCTTTTTTTTAGTTTTATTTTCTTTTCAAAGTAGTATAGCGCAAGCAACTAATTCTAAAGATATCAATGAATTAAACTCTTTTCTTTCGAAATTAAAGGCAACTTCTGCTTCAGAGTATAAAGAATTAGATGATTTAATTAATAAACCAAATTCAATCATTTATATCAATGAAAATACGATGAAAACATTTGGAGAAAACTATACTGCATTATTCTTTGATATAGCTTCTTTAAATTATCTAAAAAGTAATACTATAGATTCTAATAATATTGAAATTGTTAGAATTAACATTAAAAAATCTAGTGATATCAACACTAAAATAGATCTCTCTATTTTTTCTAATTATCCAAAATTAAAATACATCTATATTTTTTCCGGAATAAATATTAGTGAACAAAATATTAGTAATATGATTATTAATAATACAGAAAAATACACTCTTTTATATCAAATAGCAGAAGCAGAATAGTTGTATCATCTACAAAAACTAGAAAACATGAATAAACTCTACTCTAAAACCAAAAATTCCGCTTTACTTTATTTACTAATAATTAGTATTGTTTTGCTTGGAAATTTATTTAAAGTTGATGCCCAAGTTAGAGTCCCTTTTAAACAAAGAGCTTCTTCTACAGCTCCTTTCACTAAAAATTACAAAGTGAAAGGTGATTTTACGTTAATAGGAAATACCAATTTAACACTATCGACCTATTTTGATAATCTTGACAATTCAAATAATCAAATGGTGTATGTTGATGTTGATGGGAATTCAAATACATTTAACTCTTCTTCTTCAACATTAGCATTACCTACTGATGATGGAGCAGCTTCTAATTGCTCTAACATTGTTTTTGCCGGTTTATACTGGACTGGTAGAGCTTCTAATGGAAGTTCAAGTAATAATACTTTTTCAGTAACTAAAACAGTAAATAGTACACAAACTGTTAATGATAATTCTACAGTTGGGCATGATGGTTCAATTACAAATACAAATTACACATTAACTGTTTCAAGAAATGATCCTGGAAATAATAACAACAATAGAAGCCCTATATATACTTTTTCAGGAAATGGGAATACTTATGTATTTAATTTTTATAATAATAATAACACCGGTAATACGAATAAAGTAACACTTTCAGTCAATGGAGCTACAGCTCAAAATGTTTCTTTACAAAGTATTTCAAATACAGAAGCAGTATTAAGCACTCCTTATGAAATTACTGATGGTACAGTTACAATAAAAATTAAAAAATTAATAAGAGATGCAAGTGTTACTTTGAGTAGTAACAATACTAGATCAACTTCGTTTGCAGATGTTAATGTTTCAGGAACTGCTAATGTACCAACAGCAGTAACAAAGACTTATGACAAAACTAAAATCTCATTAAAAGGACCTGGTGATACCAATTATACCATCATCTCTGCAAGCCAAAACGGAAATAATAGTGAAATTTATTATCCAACAACTTCAGATGGTTTTATGTATTCCGCTTATGCTGATGTGACCAGTTTTGTAAAAAGCCGAGGAATAGGTGAATATACTGCGGCTGATATTGCTTTAGTAGAAGGAGATGGTGGTAGTACCGGTTACTATGGTGGTTGGTCTATGATTGTAATTTATGAAAACTCCAACATGAAAAACAGGGACATAACCGTCTTTGATGGTCATGCCTATGTAACAGGAAACTTAACCGCTAGTTATGATATTGATGTTACTGGTTTTAATGCTGTACAAACAGGTGATGTAGGTATTAAATTAGGATTAGTAGCGGGTGAAGGAGATAAAAATATAATTGGTGATTATTTTCAAATACAAAAATTAAATACTTCAAATTATCAAGATCTTAGTCATTCAGGAAATTCAACAGCTAATTTCTTTAATTCTTCTATACAAACGGGTGGAAATACAAGAAATCCAAATCTGTTAAATAATACAGGACTGGATATTAGTATGTTTAAAATTCCAAATGCAGGAAATACCATAATTGGAAATAATCAAACATCAACAAAATTTAGATACGGATCTATTCAAGATACTTATGTTATTTTTGCGTTAGCAATGTCTGTAGATGCCTATGTACCGGAAATGGAAGGTACTATTACCGCTACAACAATTAACGGAAGTCCTGTGGTAGGTAGCGGGCCTTATACTGCATTGCCAGGTCAAGAATTAGGGTACAAAGTTCAAATTAAAAACAAAGGAACAGAAATTATTAAGGATTCTAAAATAGTTATTCCTGTCCCTTATAATGCAACTTATGTCGCTAATAGTGCTACCAAAAATATTACTTTTACTCCGGCACCTAGTCCAAACAGTTTAACATTTGATCCTACTCTTGGTGCAAATGGTTCAATTGTTTGGAATATTGGTTCTTTACCATTACCTGCTAATCCGGATACAGTTTTAGCTGAACTTACATTTAAATTTAAAGTAACTGAAAATTGTACTTTGCTTAAAAATGCTAATTGCAGCAATACTCTTTCTGTTAATGGTTTGATGACTGGAACAGGATTTACTTCAAATGTAAATATCACTGACAAATCATTTATACAAGGATATTCAACAAGTGGTAGCTGTCAGGGAAATGCAATAGCAGCCCCTATTGTAACCAATATCAATGCTACAGATTTTGTTAATAACAATTGTCAGTCTACTCCTCCGGTTATTGCCTTTACTTTTTGTAATGCAGGAGCTACAATTCCTATTTCTGATGTAGCTGGAGCTTTTCCTCCAGGATCTACATTTTATGATTCACTTGCAAAAACTAATCAATATACTACTAGTAATCCTTTTCCAGCTACAGTAGGTACTAAAACTTACTATGCTATTCCTGCAGGAGTAACTAGTGGTTGTTATTTTGAATTTACAATTAATGTTACAAGTATTAATTCATCACCTACAGTCTCAAATGTAAAATATTGTATGGGTGAAACTGCTGTTCCATTAACAGCCACGAAAACTAATAATGCCTATACATTATACTATTACACAAGTACTACTTCATCAGCACAATCATCAATTACACCTCTTACTGATACCGTTGGAGAAACTACTTATTATGTTGCAGAAGGACAATCTAATGCTTGTATTGGACCAAAAGTTCCAATTGTAGTAACTGTTAATGCTAAACCAGTAGCTCCAACTACAACTTTGGTGCAGCCAAATTGTACTACAGCAACTGGAACAATTACTATTTCTGCTCCTACTGGAACAGGAATGACTTATAGTATTAACGGTACAAATTATGTAAGTAGTGCGACATTCTCAAATGTAACTCCTGGAACGTATTCAGTAACGGCTAAATCAGCTGCCGGATGTATTTCTAATGCAACTAGCGTAACTATAAATGCGCAACCTGCAACTCCTGCGGCTCCGACTACAACTTTGGTACAGCCAACTTGTACTGTAGCAACTGGAACAATTACTATTACTGCTCCTACTGGAACTGGAATGACTTATAGCATTAATGGTTCAAATTATGTAAGCAGTGCGACATTCTCAAATGTAACTCCTGGAACGTATTCAGTAACGGCTAAATCAGCTGCCGGATGTATTTCTAATGCAACTAGCGTAACTATAAATGCGCAACCTGCAACTCCTGCGGCTCCTACAGCTAGTAACCAAACTGTTTGTTCTGATGGAAATCCAAATCAAACTTTAACTGCTACGGCTACTGGCGGAACAATTACATGGTATGATGCAGCAACAGTTGGAAATGTTGTAGCTAATCCTACTCAAGTTGGGGTTGGTACTAAAACTTATTATGCACAAGCTTCTAATGGAACTTGTTCTAGTCTAACTCGTACTGCGGTTACTTTGACTGTTCACCCTGCTGCAGGTATTCCTACTGCAAGCAATGTTGAATATTGTGAAGGAACTACTGCTCAACCATTAACTGCAACAGCAACTAATCCTAGTTATACATTATATTACTATACTTCTGAAAATTCAGCTCCTCAATCATCAATAACTCCTTTAACAACCACTCCAGGAGAATTCACATATTATGTAGCTGAAGGCATAAACAATTCCTGTATTGGTACTAAAAAAGCAATTACAGTAACTATTCATCCTAAATCTGTTATAACTACTCAACCAATAAATCAAAACATTACTTATGGAGATAATGCTAGTTTTACCGTTAGTGCTACAAATGTTACGTCTTACCAATGGCAAGTAAATACTGGATCTGGTTTTGTTAATATTACAAATGATAGTTTTTATTCTAACGCTACAACAGCTACATTAAATATAACTAGACCAACAGTTGGGATGAGTTCTTATACTTATCGTGCTATCTTAAAAGGTAGATGCACAGAAACAGAAACTCAAACTGCTAAAGTAACTGTTTCACCTAAAGCAGTAACTGTTACTGCTGATAATAAATCAAAAGTATACGGGGAACAAAATCCTGTGCTTACTGCTGTGGTAACAGGTGCAGTAGCCGGTGGTGATGCTGTCGCTTATACTCATCTGACGCTGCCGACGAATAGAGAGGGGGAGCTCGCGGGGGCCGGCGGATTATTAAAAACAGAAGATCAGGTAGGGCCGCACACA
>NZ_JNCA01000006.1 GCF_000695795.1 Flavobacterium seoulense
TTTTAGCACAGTTCATTCCGAAGAATGAGGAATCTCATCCAGTAACTCGGCAAAGTTGCTTATTGTTGTGGAAACGGATTAGAAATCCGCTCTATTAAGAATTACTTTCTTCTGGGGGCGCTTCTAGTATGTGGTCTTACATATGTTCCATTTTTTCTGTAATAGCCTTTAACGTTTACTGTTTTAGGGCGACTATAGCTTGTAGATGAGTAATTATTTGTTGAATTATTTTTTAATGTATTAGAAACTGTAACTTTTGAATTTGGAGTGTAATATGGATTGTTATAATAGGGATTAAAAAGATATCCCTTTAAATTTCCAAATTTAGCTTTTCTAAATTGTTTTTTTACTATAGTCGTATAATAGTATGTTCCTTTGGGAATTAATATAGTTTCTTTGCCTAAATCATTTTTATCTGGTCTATTATACAAATAAATATCTTCAGTATTGGAAATGTAATAATAAGTATTACAAGATGAAAATAGAACTATTATTATTAAGATTAAGAAGCGTTTCATAATAGATTCTTTTTTAAGTGTGTATTATTAGAAGATTAGTTTTATAAATTAAAGGGTTAAATGTACTAAAATATTCTTACAAAATAAATATTCGGATTTACCCTAAAACAAAAAAAGACCCGCAAGTTTTCACTTGCAGGTCTTGGTACTTAATTCTATTTACTTGATACTACTTTATCAACTCAAAACTACGTTTTACAAAAGCAGTTAAAGCTTCTCCTTTTAGTAAGTTTTGTGACAATTTAGCTAAGTCTAAAGCTTGTTTTACTAAGCTTTCCTGAGCTGTTTTATCTTCGGTGCTCAAAATAGTGGATGCCAATGGGGAATTAGTATTTACTACTAAATTGTACATTTCCGGCATGTTGCCCATTCCGAACATTCCGCCACCGCCAGTTTGGCTCATTTCTTTCATTCTACGCATGAATTCCGGTTGCGTGATGATAAATGGAGCTGCCTGACTGTCTAAAGATTCTAGTTGTACCGTATATGTTTTTGGGATAAACGATTCTAACGATGTTTTTAAGCTTTCTTTTTCATCATCAGAAAGTTTAGAAATAGTAGTTTCGTCTTTCTTGATTAAGTTATCAATATGATCAGAATCTACACGAACAAAAGTCAGGTTTTGATTGTCGTTTTCTAATTTTTGAATTAAATGCGAAATAATTGGCGAGTCTAACAATAGTACTTCGTATCCTTTTGCTTCGGCAGTTTCAATGTAAGCGTGTTGTGCTTCTTTGTTTCCAGCATAAAGAACTACCAGTTTTCCGTCTTTGTCAGTTTGCTTGTCTTTTAGGTTTTCCTTTAATTCTTCAAGCGTGTAATATTTGTCATTTACCGTTGGGTACAATACAAAAGCACCTGCTTTTTCATAGAATTTATCTTCTGAAAGCATTCCGTATTCTAAAACGATTTTGATGTCGTTCCATTTTGATTCGAAATCAGCTCTGTTTTCGTTGAACAATGATTTCAATTTATCAGCTACTTTACGAGTGATGTAGTTCGAAATTTTCTTCACTGCACCATCAGCCTGTAATCCTGAACGGGAAACATTCAAAGGAATATCCGGAGAATCTACCACTCCGCGAAGCATCATCAGGAATTCAGGAACAATTCCTTCTACGTTATCAGTAACAAAAACCTGATTTTGGTACAATTGGATTTTGTCTTTTTGAATTTGCATATCCGAACCTAATTTTGGGAAATACAAAATTCCGGTAAGGTTGAACGGATAATCTACATTCAAGTGAATGTTGAATAATGGCTCTTCAAATTGCATTGGATACAATTCGTGGTAGAACGTTTTATAATCTTCGTCATTTAAATCAGCAGGTTGTTTTGTCCATGCCGGATTTGGGTTGTTGATGATGTTGTCAGTTTCAACAGTTTCATTAACGTAATCTTCAGGAGCATCTTCTGGCTTTGGTAAAGTTTCAGTTCTTGTTCCAAATTTAATTGGAATAGGCATGAACTTATTGTATTTATTCAATAATCCAGTGATTTTAGAATCTTCTAAGAATTCTAAAGAATCTTCGGCAATGTGAAGGATGATTTCTGTTCCACGATCGGTTTTGTCAGCTGGCTCTAATGAGAATTCAGGACTTCCGTCGCAAATCCAGTGTGCTGCCGGCTCGTCTTTGTATGATTTTGTAATGATTTCAACCTTAGATGCTACCATAAATGCAGAATAGAAACCAAGACCAAAGTGACCAATAATTCCTGAATCTTTAGCAGTATCTTTGTATTTTTCTAAGAATTCTTCGGCACCTGAAAAAGCCAGTTGGTTGATGTATTTTTCCACTTCTTCAGCTGTCATCCCGATTCCCTGATCGATGATGTGCAGTTTTTTGCCTTCTTTGTCAATTTTTACCTCAAGTATTGGATTGCCATATTCTACTTTGGCTTCGCCAATATTGGTAAGATGTTTTAATTTTAATGTTGCATCTGTTCCATTCGAAATTAATTCACGTAAAAAGATCTCGTGATCATTGTATAAGAACTTTTTAATTAATGGAAAGATATTTTCCACCGACACGTTAATTTTTCCAGTTGTCATATTTAAAATTTATTTATAGTGTTTTACAATCTGTTAGGCTTTTATTCAAATAAAGTACCAATTCGAATCAGGGTGACAAATTGTCTTGATTGTGAATTTTGAAATAAAATTGTTGAATTTTGAAATAATCTAACTGAATTGCATTGTATATTTGTACTACGTTTAATATTAAAATGAGAAACGATGAAAAAAATATTTTTTGTTGCAGCGCTTTCGCTAGCATTATTTTCTTGTAAGACATCTTCGGTTACTGCCACTAAATTAGATAGAGGAATTCAAACCGGAGTAAAAGGAAATTGGGTAATTAGTTCTGTTTCTTATCCGGGATCAGAATACATTAAAGTAAATTCTTTTCAATTAGCTGATTCAAAATGTTTCGAAGGAAGTACCTGGAAATTTGTTTCAAATAATAACAAAGGTACAATGGCTTTGACGAAGTATGATTGTCCTGTTTTTAGTTCTCCAATTACATGGTTTGTAAATTCGAATGGAGAATTTGTTTTGAAAATTTTAGATGCAGGTGAAAAAGCTAAAAGAGTTAGAGAAGGTTATGTTTTAAACGTAGCTAATTTAACTGATAGCTCATTCCAATTGATTGACAGAATCGATGTGGGAGGAAAATTAACCAATGTAGTTTATCAATTTCAACGTGTAAATTAATTTAGTAGAAAGTAAATTTAAAAAAAAACATAATTATGAAAAAAATATCGGTATTAACATTAGCTTTTGTATTGGTTTTAGGTTCGCTATTCACAAGCTGTGAGGCAGTAAAAAATACAAATAAGACTCAAAGAGGCGCTGCAATAGGAGTTGCAGGTGGAGCGATCTTAGGAGGAATTTTAGGTAATAACCTTGGAAAAGGTGGAAAAGGAGCTATGGGAGCTGTTATTGGTGGAGTTGTAGGTGGAGTTGCCGGTGGAGTTATTGGTAACAAAATGGACAAACAAGCCAGACAAATCGATCAGGCAATTCCAGGTGCTGAGGTGGAAAGAGTAGGTGAAGGAATTAAATTAGTTTTAAAAGAAAATGCAGTACGTTTTGATACTAATAAATCGACTTTGACTGCGACTGCAAAAACTAACTTAGATAAATTAGTTACGGTTTTTAACGAATATCCTGATACTGATATTGCTATTTATGGATATACTGACAGTACAGGTTCGGCTGATTATAACTTGAAACTTTCAGGTGAGCGTGCTAATTCAGTAAGAAGTTACTTAGTTGCTAAAGGTCTTGCTTCTAGCCGTTTTACAATTCAGGGAATGGGGATTGCTGACCCAATTGCAGATAATGGTACTGTAGATGGAAGAGCGCAAAACCGTCGTGTAGAGTTTGCAATTGTAGCTAATGCTAAAATGAAAGCTGATGCTGAAAAAGAAGCAGCTAAATAATAAGTAGCTTTTTTAAAACATATTTTAAGTCGTTTCGTTTATTCGGAACGACTTTTTTTGTCTTTATGTGATAAAAAAATACATGCAGATAAAACGGGATTTTAGCAGATTATTTTCTCTATGTCATAATTGTCCTTTGCTTCAGCAGGCGAGTGTCAAATGTTTGAAGAATGCGAAAAAAGAAAAGCTGTTTGAGCGATAGCGAGTTCTTTTCTTTTAGCGTTCGAAAACTAATTTGACCGACGAGGAAGTGTAAGACTTGATTTTTTTGTTTCTTTTTTGATCAAGCAAAAAAGAAAAAGAGATAAAGATATTTCTAAGTTTCTAAAATTTTATACCAAAGAAATCTATCTTTGCAATCCAAAAAAATAACAATTCATACTAATGCTTCAAGTTCAAAATATCTCCTTTGGTTATACCGAAAAACCAGTGGTTCAAAACATTTATTTTACAGTAGAAAAAGGACAGAATATTGCTGTAATTGGCGAAAGCGGTTGCGGAAAAAGTACTTTACTGAAGTTGATTTATGGATTGTATGATTTAGACCAAGGACAAATTTTTTGGAATGATACAGAAGTTTTAGGAACCAGTTTTAATTTGGTTCCCGGAATGCCTTTTATGAAATATCTATCCCAGGATTTTGACCTGATGCCTTATATCACAGTGGCAGAGAATGTAGGGAAATATTTGTCGAATATGTTTCCGGATCAAAAAGCAGCGCGTGTTCAGGAATTACTCGAAATCGTAGAAATGACTGAATATGCCGATGTGAAAGCAAAATATCTAAGCGGCGGTCAGCAGCAGCGTGTGGCTTTGGCAAGAGTTTTGGCATTAGAACCCGAAGTTTTATTGCTTGACGAACCTTTTAGTCATATTGATAATTTCAGGAAAAATGCGTTGCGACGTAACTTGTTTGCTTACTTAAAATCACAGGGGATTACTGTAATTGTGGCTACACATGACAGTACCGATGCACTTTCATTTGCAGATGAAACCATTGTGTTGCAAAACGGCAAAATGGTCGATAAAGCTAATTCTCAGGATTTATACAATAATCCAATTAATAAATATGTTGCTTCGCTTTTTGGTGAAGTAAACGAACTCAAATTATCCCAACTTATTACTGTTGATGAAGATTTAGACGAATTGGTTTTGTTATATCCTCATCAATTAAAAGTTGCCGAAAATGGTTTGATGAATGTAGTAGTCAAACAATCTTATTTTAAAGGTGGTTATTATCTTATCAAAGCTGTTTTTGACAGAAAAGTTATTTTTTTCGAACATGAATCTGCTTTAGAAATCAATAAGGAAGTCAGGCTGATGATTTCCTAGTCTCCATTTAATATAAATTAGCAGAATTGTTTTTGTTTGTTTAAAAAGTTGTAATTTGTAGTTATTATTAAAAAACAACTTCTTTTAAATTAAACAACCAAGCTATGTACCATTCAAAAATTTCGGGTTTAGGCTTTTATGTGCCTTCTAATGTGGTTACGAATGATGATTTGTCAAAAATCATTGATACTAATGATGAATGGATTCAGGAAAGAACCGGAATTAAAGAACGCAGGCATATTATTCCGGGAGAAGATACTACCACTTCTATGGGCGTAAAAGCAGCTAAAATTGCTATTGAACGCGCAGGAATTGATAAAGATGACATCGATTTTATTGTTTTTGCAACCTTAAGTCCGGATTATTATTTTCCGGGACCTGGTGTTTTAGTACAGCGGGATTTAGGTTTAAAAACCATTGGCGCTTTGGATGTTCGTAATCAATGTTCGGGTTTTGTTTATGCACTTTCGGTTGCTGATCAATACATCAAAACAGGAATGTACAAAAACATTTTGGTCATTGGTTCCGAAGTACAATCTTCGGGTTTAGACATGACAACTCGCGGACGTGGCGTTTCGGTGATTTTTGGAGATGGAGCAGGAGCAGCTATTTTAAGTCGTGAAGAAGATTTATCGAAAGGAATTTTGTCGACTCATTTACATTCTGAAGGAATTCATGCCGAAGAATTAGTATTAACAGCGCCGGGAATGGGCGGTCGCTGGGTTAATGATATTTTAGCAGATAATGATCCTGATGATGAAAGTTATTTTCCGCATATGAATGGACAATTTGTATTTAAAAATGCGGTGGTTCGTTTTGCCGAAGTTATTAATGAGGGTTTAGAAGCTAATAATTTGAAAGTTTCTGATATTGATATGTTAATTCCGCATCAGGCTAATTTGAGGATTTCGCAGTACATTCAGAATAAATTTAAGCTGAATGATGATCAGGTTTATAATAATGTTCAAAAATACGGAAACACTACAGCAGCTTCTATTCCAATAGCTTTAACGGAAGCCTGGGAAAAAGGAAAAATAAAATCAGGAGATACTGTAGTTTTGGCTGCTTTTGGCAGTGGATTTACCTGGGCAAGTGCTATTATTAAATGGTAATTTTATCGAAGTTAAATGTTGTTAGTTAAGTGTTATTCGTTTCTTTTTTTAAACGGATGACTCATAACTTATAACTCATGACCTTTTTCAAAATCACTTTTCCTCAATTGGGTCATTATACCTATATTTGCAGCCATTAAAAAAAAGCAATAAAAATGACATTATCTCAAACGCTTACACCATCTATACAAAATGCAATTCAGGTTTTATTTGATATTACCATCGATAAAATTGAATTTCAGGCGACACGTAAGGAATTTGAAGGCGATATCACTATGGTGATTTTCCCTTTGTTGAAAATCACAAAAAGTAATCCTGTTGAATTAGGAAACAAAATAGGAAACTATTTAGTCGAAAATGTAGCTGAGGTAAGTAAATTTAATGTTGTTTCGGGGTTCCTGAATATTGTTATTTCTGATGCTCATTATCTGAATTTTTTCAACGGAATTAAAGATGATGTTAAATACGGTTTTGTTACTCCAAATCCGGAAGACAAAGCGGTAATGGTCGAATATTCTTCGCCAAATACTAATAAGCCGCTGCATTTAGGTCACGTGCGTAACAATCTTTTAGGGTATTCTGTAGCTGAAATTTTGAGAGCTTCAGGTAAAAAAGTATATAAAACACAAATTATCAATGATCGTGGAATTCATATCTGTAAGTCAATGTTGGCTTGGCAGAAATTTGGAAAAGACCAAACTCCTGAATCTACGGGATTAAAAGGTGATAAATTAGTGGGAAATTTTTATGTAGCTTTTGATAAGGCGTATAAAGAAGAAATCAACCAATTAATCGCTGAGGGAAAAACTGAAGAGGAAGCTAAAAAACAAGCACCAATTATTCTGGAAGCACAGGAAATGCTATTGAAATGGGAAGCTGGTGATGAAGAGGTAATTGCACTTTGGAAAACCATGAACCAATGGGTTTATGATGGTTTTGCTGCAACTTATAAAACTATGGGTGTTGATTTTGATAGTTATTACTACGAAAGCGATACCTATTTGTTAGGAAAAGACGTAGTCCAAATGGGATTAGAGAAAGGAATTTTCGAAAAAGATCCTGATGGTTCAGTTTGGATTGATTTGACTGATGAAGGTTTAGATCGAAAAATTGTATTGCGTTCTGACGGAACAGCAGTTTATATGACTCAGGATATTGGAACCGCTATTCAGCGTGTAAAAGATATGCCGGATGTAGGCGGAATGGTTTATACCGTAGGTAATGAGCAGGATTATCACTTTAAAGTATTGTTCTTAATCTTGAAAAAGCTAGGATTCGACTGGTCTGACAATCTATTTCATTTGTCTTATGGAATGGTAGATTTACCATCTGGAAAAATGAAATCTCGTGAAGGAACTGTAGTTGATGCTGATGATTTAATGCAGGAAATGACTAATACGGCTCAAAAAATATCTGAAGAATTAGGGAAATTAGCGGGTTATTCAGACGAAGAGAAAACGAAATTGTACAAAACAATTGGTCTTGGAGCATTGAAATATTACATTTTAAAAGTAGATCCTAAAAAACGTATTTTGTTTAATCCTGAAGAATCAGTAGATTTTGCCGGAAATACAGGTCCTTTTATTCAGTACACTTATGCCCGAATCCAATCGATAATAAGAAAAGCTGATTTTGATTTTTCGGTTTCTAAAATTGAAATTTTACACGAAAAAGAGAAAGAATTATTAAAGCAATTAGAGTTGTTTCCTGAAGTAATTCAGAATGCAGCACAAAATCATAGTCCGGCTTTATTGGCTAATTATACCTATGATTTGGTTAAAGAATACAATTCATTCTATCAGGCGGTACCTATTCTTGGTGAAGCTAATTTAGACAACAAAATATTCAGAGTACAACTTTCTAAGAAAATAGCCGATACTATTGCGGCTTCATTTAGTTTATTAGGAATTAGTGTTCCTGAAAGAATGTAATGAATAATTAGAGTTTTTGTTTATTTAATGAGTGAATGAATTACTGCTGATAAAAAATAACCATTAAGAGAGTTAAGAAATTTAAGAGCATTACAAATCTTAACTTTCTTAATGGTTTAAAAAAAGATGGTTGTAATATTTTATATAACCAAATTAATAGAAAAGAGTCGATAACTTTCGTTAACGACTCTTTTCAAACAAACTAACACACAAATTTTTATTATTTTACTATAAAGCGATCAATTATTGCATCGCTTTCTGTTTTTGGAGCATCTGGTTTTAATTTAAACAAATGCGTAAAAAGTGATTTTTTATCTACTTTTTCTTCCAGTTTAATATCTTTATTTTGAGCAAAAACAACATCCCATTTTGCTCTTACATTTTTCCAAAGCGTTTTGTTTTCAGCCCACCATTTTTGAGCAGCCTCGCATTTAGAATCTTCTACTTTAGTATAAATGTCTAAGCCTTTTTCTTCAGCCAGAACGACATCTTTTCCATCGTTATCTCTGATAAGTTTTACGTTATCCTGTTCGTGATTCCATCCTGTTTTTGTAATTTCATGAATGTTTCTTCTCTTTAAAACATTATAATCATTACGTTTAGTATGTTCTCTTCTTGGTAGTGGAGCATCAGTGGTGTTTACCCAATAGTCTTTTCCGTCAACGTGAACCCAGCTCGCAGTTCCTTCGTATCTAGGGCTGTCATCCACCTGATATACTTTTTGAGTCCATTGTCCTTTTACGTCTTTTTTATTGAGTTTACTGTATTTCCAGGTGTCATCTTTATAGAATGAATATAAATCAGTGTTTTCATAAACCCAGTCCTGTCTCCAGTGTTTGATAATCATATCCGGACCAGCAATAAGTAAATGTTGTAATACAATTTTATTTGAATTATCTTCTAATGGAGTAATCCATTCTAAGGCAGTTTCATGTTTAGTTGCAGATGGTTTATAGTTGATAGAATCTTTAGAATATTGGAATGTTTCAGTAAAATTGAATTTTACTTCATAGCAGCCACACATAGATTTAATTGATTCGATGTCTTGCTTTTTTTTGGCTTCCTGACTAAATCCAATTGCTGTTGTAAGTGCTAGAGCAGCAATTAGATAATTCTTTCTTGTAATCATGTTTGTTTTTCTTGTTTAAAAAATTTTCGACAAATATATATAATTTATTTAGAACAAATAAAAATAATTATATATTTGCATAAAATTATTAAGATTAAATAAAAATAATGAGGTTGAGAATTACGCCATTTATGAGCTTGTTTTTTTGCGGTATGGCTTTCGGACAAATGAAAGATAGTATTGCGGTTGACGAGAAACTTGCAGAAGTAGTGGTGACAGGTACAAGAACCCAAAGAAAGCTTTCGACATTGCCTTTGCCAATGACCGTTATTACATCTGAAGCTATTTTAAAAACGGGTGTTACCAGATTAAATGAGATTTTGAATGAGCAAACAGGAGTTATCCTGATACCTGATGAAAGTGGTTTTGAAGGAATCCAGATGCAGGGTTTAGATGCCGCTTATACCATGATTTTAATTGATGGTGTGCCACTGGTAGGAAGAACTTCGGGAGTATTGGATTTATCAAGAGTTTCTGTGGGGAATATTGACAGGATTGAAATTGTTAAAGGAGCTTCATCAGCATTATATGGTTCTGAAGCGATGGGAGGAGTAATTAATGTTATTACAAAAAGACCTAAAAATGATGGGGTTGATGGCAGTCTTTCTTATCGTTATGGTACATTTAATACTAATGATATTAATGGGAACGTTCTTTGGAAAAAGAAAAAATTAGCGGCTAATTTATTTGCCAATTTTTATTCGACAGATGGATTTGATTTAGATAAGAGTACATGGGTACAGAATATTGAGAAATTTCACAATACGACGATTCAGCCAAAAATATATTATGATTTTTCAGAAAATTTAAAGCTGACTGTAAGTAACCGCTTTTTTTATCAAATGATTGATAACAAAGCAGTAATTGATTCAGAAAGACATACAGGTGATGCTACTGAAAACGAATGGAATTCGCAAGCTAAGTTAGATCATAAATGGAATTCGAAAATTTATTCAGAATATGAATTGTATGCGACTAATTATAGAAATGATTCGTTTTTAAAAAATGAAAATAATGTGCTTTTTGAAAAAGCATTTTATAATCAATGGCTTTTAAGACCAGAAATTAGAACGACTTTTTCAATAAATAAAGATAAGTTAACCGCAGGATTAGGGATTAATCACGAAACATTAGACAGGACTTATTTTTCTGAAAATGTAACTTTTAATTCTCAGTATGTTTTCGTTCAATACGATTACAATCCGTCTGAAAAGTTGAATATTCTGGCTGGTTTTAGATATGATAATCACAGTGCGTATGCATCGCAATTGAGTCCGAAGTTAGCTGCGAATTATAAAATAACTGATGATTTTTCATTGAAAGCTTCAGTAGGATATGGTTATAAAGCGCCTGATTTCCGTCAGCTGTATTTTGATTTTATGAATCCACAAGTTGGCTATACTGTTTTAGGTTATAATATTGCCGAAGATCGTTTGAACGAATTAGAAGCTCAGGGACAAATTGCATTGCGAACTTCAGGAGTGAATTTTAGTGTTCCTTTGAAAGCCGAAAGTGCTATCAATTTCAATTTTGGAACATTTTATAAAAAGAACAAGTTTAAATTAGACATAAATGCTTTTTATAATTCGATTTCAAATTTAATAGACACACGTGTTGTGGCTTTAAAAAGCAATGGACAAAATGTTTTTAGTTATACTAATATAAGCGAAATTTTTACTTATGGTTTAGAGTATAATTCGACATATACTTTTAATAAAAAAATAGCAGTGTCCTTAGGATATCAATATTTAATCGCAAAAGATAAATCAGTGGTTGACGATTTTGATAATCACAAGTTTGTGCGTCCGCCGGGTTCTGGAACTATTGAAATTAGTAAGTCAGATTATTTCGGATTATTTAACAGATCAAAACATACTGTTAATATTAAGTTGGCTTACAGTTTTCCTGAAATTAAAACCGATATTAATTTACGTGTTTTCTATCGCAGTAAATACGGAATTTTTGATTCTAATGGAAATTCTGTTCTGGATAAATACGATAGGTTTGTGGATGGTTATGCTCAGGCTAACTTATCAATATCAAAATATATTACAGATAAATTAATGCTTCAGGGAGGAGCTAATAATTTACTGGATTATACAAATCCAGGACAAATTAATAATCTTGCGGGAAGACAATTTTTTGCACGAATTCAATACAATTTTTAATCAATAATTATTTAAATACCCAACAATGAACACAAAATTTTTAAAACTGACACTTTTAGCTTTAGTACTATTTACTGCATCTTGTAGTAATGATGATAATGAAACAGTAGTGGCTGAAACTGAAACGGTTTCTAATCTTGAAGCTCCATCTACGGCTAGTGGATACACAAAATTCAGTTTTTCTAAAAATGCAGTAGTAACTACTGATGATTGGGATATTGCTTTCCGTGGTACTACAATCTTAGTAAATGGAGGCGTGAAAGGAAGTGATGCCACAGAGCCAGCAAGAACTGGGCAAGGAGCAGTGAGTATTGTTTCTGATATATTTGCAAATGTAACAACTGTTCCTGCTAATGAAACTTTTAAACAAGATACAGCTACACTTTATGCAATTCCCACAGGAGGAGGGAATGGTTGGTATACTTATAATGTTGTCGGACTTCATATTATTGCTCCTATTGCAGGAAAAGTATTTGTGGTAAAAACACATGATGGTAAATATGCCAAATTTGAAGTGTTAAGTTACTATAAGGATGCACCAGCTGAACCAAATTATATGACATCTGTAGCTGGATATTACAAATTCAATTTTGCATATCAGGCTAATAGCAATACAACATTCTAAGAAAATAAAGATTAGTCATTATTTTCGATACAATACATTAAATTAATGTCCATAACTCATTAACTTAATTACTTGGTTTTTTTTATTTTTTTTTGTCAAAAGAGGTTAGATTATTCTAGCCTCTTTTTAGTTTTAGTTCAGATAGAAAAAAAACAAGAGGAGTCTTAAAACTTTAAACTTTAAACTTTTTAACTTTTAACCGTTTATCCTATATTTGCAGTTCCAAAAAATACAATATTATGTTTGATAATTTAAGCGAAAAATTAGACAAAGCTTTTCATATACTAAAAGGTCACGGTAAAATTACCGAAGTAAACGTTGCTGATACCTTGAAAGAAGTTCGTCGTGCTTTACTTGATGCCGATGTGAATTTTAAAATTGCTAAAGATTTTACTGCTCGTGTAAAAGATAAAGCTATAGGTCAGGACGTATTAACTACTTTACAGCCAGGACAATTATTGGTAAAATTAGTTAAGGATGAATTGACTGAATTAATGGGAGGTGATGTTGCAGGTATCAATTTACAAGGAACACCATCTGTGATTTTGATGTCAGGTTTACAAGGATCTGGAAAGACTACTTTTTCTGGAAAACTGGCTAATTATCTTCAAACAAAAAAGAATAAAAAACCTCTTTTGGTTGCTTGTGATATTTACCGTCCTGCGGCGATAAATCAGTTGAATGTTGTAGGAGACTCGATTGGAGTTGAGGTTTATTCAGAACCAGAGAATAAAAATCCTGTTGAAATTGCTCAAAATGCAATCAAACACGCAAAAGCTAACGGGTTTAACGTAGTTATTGTCGATACAGCAGGTCGTTTGGCAGTAGATCAGGAAATGATGGACGAAATTGCACGTGTTCACGCTGCTATTAAACCACAGGAAACCTTATTTGTTGTCGATTCGATGACAGGTCAGGATGCGGTAAATACTGCTAAAGCTTTTAACGATATTTTGAATTTTGATGGAGTTATCTTAACTAAATTAGATGGTGATACTCGTGGTGGAGCGGCTTTATCTATTAAATCAGTAGTAAACAAACCAATTAAATTTGTAGGTACTGGTGAAAAAATGGAAGCTATTGATGTTTTCTATCCAGACCGTATGGCAGAGCGTATCCTTGGGATGGGAGACGTTGTTTCCTTAGTTGAAAGAGCACAGGAGCAATTTGACGAAGAAGAAGCCAGAAAATTACAAAAGAAAATTGCTAAGAATGAATTTGGTTTTGATGATTTCCTAACTCAAATTCAACAAGTAAAGAAAATGGGTAATATGAAGGATTTGGTAGGAATGATACCGGGAGCTTCAAAAGCCATGAAAGATGTAGAAATCGAAGACGATGCTTTCAAACATATTGAAGCCATCATTTATTCGATGACTCCTATCGAAAGAAAAAAACCAGCTTTGATTGATGTGAAAAGAAAAGCAAGAATTGCAAAAGGTTCCGGAACTAAAATTGAGCAGGTAAATCAGTTGATGAAGCAGTTTGACCAAATGAGTAAAATGATGAAAATGATGCAAGGTCCAGGTGGAAAAAATCTGATGAAAATGATGGGCGGAATGAAAGGGATGCCAGGTGGAATGCCGGGTATGCCAGGAATGAAATAAATATAAATTGTGAGTTATGAATTATGAGTTTTTATAGAACTTGTAACTTATAGCTCATAACTCATAACTTAAAAAAACGATGCAAATATTAGACGGAAAAAAAACTTCGGAAGACATTAAAAATGAAATCGCTGCCGAAGTACAAAAAATGAAAGCCAATGGGGAAAAAGTACCTCATTTAGCAGCTGTTATTGTTGGTAACAACGGTGCAAGTTTAACTTATGTAGGTAGTAAAGTACGCTCTTGTGAGCAAATTGGTTTCGATTCTACTTTAGTTGCTTTGCCTGAAGAAACAACAGAAGAGCAATTATTAACTAAAATCAAAGAATTGAACGAAGATGATAATCTTGATGGTTATATCGTTCAGTTACCTTTACCAAAACATATTGATGAAGAGAAAATTCTTTTAGCTATCGATCCACAAAAAGATGTTGATGGTTTTCATCCAACTAACTTTGGTCGTATGGCTCTGGAAATGGAAACATTTTTACCTGCAACACCATTTGGAATTATGGAATTGCTAGAGCGTTACAAAGTAGAAACTTCAGGGAAACATACTGTGGTTATTGGCCGTAGTCATATTGTAGGCCGACCTATGAGTATTTTGATGAGTCGTAAAGGTAATCCAGGTGATTCAACAGTAACTTTGACTCATAGCCGTACTAAAAATCTGGAGGAATACACTAAAAACGCTGATATTATCATCACTGCTTTAGGAGTTCCTGAATTTTTAAAAGCGGATATGGTAAAAGACGGAGTTGTAATTATTGACGTAGGAATTACTCGTGTTGAGGATGCTTCAAATTCAAAAGGATATGTAATTAAAGGAGATGTTGATTTTGATGGTGTAAGCAAAAAATCATCTTTCATTACTCCGGTTCCTGGTGGAGTAGGACCTATGACCATTGCAATGTTATTGAAAAATACACTTTTGGCCCGAAAAATCAGAAGCCGTAAATAAAATATCAGAATTAGTATTCTGCTGAGATAGCCTTAAACGTAAGTTTAAGGCTTTTTTTGTCTTAAAAAATGATTAATTTTTCTTCGAAATGCATTCGAAACTAAATTTAAAGAATACTTTTGCAGCACTTTTAAAAACAATCCTTCCACATGGACGATTATTATTCGGAAATAGTATTTTAATATAGCATTTGAAACATTATTCAAAATGCTATCAACCCTTTTATAGCATTTTATAATGAGAGCATTTTATAAAAATAATGACGGATTAGTTGCAGTTGAAACCTGGACTCCAAACTGTTGGATTAATGTTGAATGTCCAACTAAAGCTGAAAAAAAATACCTTCTTGGCGAACTTCAAATTCCTGAAGCGTTCTACAACGATATTGAAGATATTGACGAAAGACCGCGTATCGAAATAGAAAACGGCTGGACTTTAATTATTTTACGCATTCCAGTTAAGAGTAATGATGTAAAATTACCGTTTCAAACTATTCCTGTGGGTATTGTTTTTAAGGGCGAAATTTGTGTTACTATTAGTTTTCAGGAGACAGAAATGCTGACTGATTTTGTTGCTTATACTAAGCGTAAAAAAATCAATATTAAAGATAATTTTGATTTAGTATTAAAATTATTGTTGTCTTCCAGTGTTTGGTATTTGAAGTATTTGAAACAAGTTAATCAAAAAATCAAACTTGCCGAAAATAATTTGGAGAAGTCTATTAAAAATGAAGAATTGCAGGCACTTTTGCAAATAGAAAAATGCTTGGTTTTCTTTATGACTTCTTTGAAAGGAAATGATATTTTGTTACATCGTATTAAAAATATAAAATCTCAAAGAGAATATTTTGATCCTGAATTACTTGAAGACGTAGAAATTGAATTGCGTCAGGCACAGGAAACGACTAATATTTACAGTGATATCTTAACAGGTACGATGGATGCGTATGCTTCGGTGATTTCGAATAATATGAATACCATTATGAAACAAATGACTTCTATTTCGATTATCCTGATGATTCCTACTTTGATTGCGAGTTTGTACGGAATGAATGTACCTAATAATTTAGAAAACAATCATTACGGAATTTGGATTGTAATTTCGATTTCTTTTTTACTATCGTTATTTGGCGTGTTTTTATTCAAACGAAAAAGATGGTTTTAAATTTAGATCTGAAGCTGCATTTGCTTTGCAATGGTTTCCTCCAGATTTTTTAAAACAACGGGTTTAGTAATAAAATCATCCATGCCTTTAGATATTGCTTTTACTTTATCTTCGTCAAATGCGCTGGCGGTAACAGCAATTATGGGTATGGCGTTGATTTGGAATTTTGTAGAACTGTGTATTTTTTCTGTTGCTTCAAATCCGTCCATTTCTGGCATGTGTAAATCCATAAAAATAATGTCATAATCATTTTTTTCATAAAGTGCAACAGCTTCTTTTCCATTGTTTGCAATGTCAGAAGGAATGTTGAGTTTGTTTAAAAGCTTATACAATACTTTTTGGTTGATTAAATTATCCTCGACAATTAATGCTTTGTTGATAATGGTATCTTCTGAGTTTGGAAAGGCTATTTTGTTTTCGATATTAATTACCGGATTATTGGCATTTATTTTAAAAGGTATTTTAAAACTAAAGCTGGAACCTCCTGTTTCGAGAGCTACAATGTTTAGTTTGCTTCCACCCATTAACTGAATTAATTGATTCGAAATGGTTAACCCTAAGCCGGTTCCGCCATATTTTCGGGTGGTTGTCAAATCGGCTTGTTCAAAGGCTAACAACATTTGTTCGGTTTTATCGGCATCAATTCCTATGCCTGAATCCATGACTTTAAAATCCAGATATTGAATATCTCTTATTTGATTCGATAAATTAACTTCCAGTTTGACATCTCCTTCTGATGTAAATTTGATAGCATTATCAATAAGATTAATCAATACCTGTTGTAATCGTAAGTTGTCACCCAGAATGTTATTGTTTATTTTAGAATCATAGATAAAATGAAGTTTAATGTTTTTGTCTTTTATCCGGTATTCGAATAAGCGAATTAATTTAGAAAGTTCTTTATTTAAGTGAATAGGATAATATTCTAATTTCATTTTTCCGGCTTCCATTTTAGAATGATCTAAAATCATATTTACAATACCTAGAAGATGATTAGCGCTGTGTTCAGCTATTTCAATATGTTCTGTTTGTTCACTATTTAAACTACTTGTTTTAAGCATATTTAGCATTCCAATAACTCCATTAAGAGGCGATCTGATTTCGTGACTCATATTAGCCAGAAATTGCGTTTTGAATGTCGCTGTTTTATTAGCTTGTTCTGTTTTCTTTTCTAAGAAAATAATATTTTCGGATAATTTTTCTTTTAAAATACCATAGCTTTTTAATAAAAAATCGACTTCTCTAATGGTGGAATTGTGATTTAATTTCGAACAAGATTCCTTAAAATCAGATTTTATGTAATTTGATATGTCTAATGAAAGTAGCTGAATGTCTTTTGTGAAATATTTAGAAATGTAGATGCTTAATAGTAATACAATAACAATCATAAATATGGTTTGGCATAACTGAACATAAAATAACGTTTCTTTTAGTTCATCGATTCTTTTTTTGTTGTGTGATATGATCTGGGTAAATGAGTTTTCGATGAATTTATTGGTGTAATTTATTTTGCCATACAAACCCTGATTTTCCGAAATTCCCAATTGCGAACTTAATTTGAGTAAAAATTCAAAATTGTCTTTGTAGTCAATGAGTGCTTGTTTAGTTACAGTATCAATATTGGTTTCCTTGAGTGTTTGATAAAATAAGCTTTCAAATCTTTTGATTGAAGTTTCGTCAGATCGTAACATAAAGTCTTTTTCGTGTCTGCGAAACTGCAATAATGTAATTTTATCTAATGATGATTTTTGTTCTAAATAATGAGCATGAGTTCTCATTTTACCTTCAATTCCGTAATCTTTAAATCCCCGGATGAATGCTATTTCTTTAAATTGTATTACCAGATTATAAAGATTATCTATTTCTTTAGAAACAGCTAGCATTTTGGGATTATTACCAATATTTAATTCTTTGGATTCTTTAATCAGTAAATCGGTATCTTTTTTTTGGTTTTTTAACTGATTGATATAGCGTTTTAAATCCTTTTGTTCATGATGTAAATAAAAGTCACTTTCCTTGTATCCGGATAATAAAAAGGTCTGGAAATTTTTAATATTCGAAGCAAATTCCTGTGAAACACTATAGGTTTTATAAGTGTAATTATCTAAATGATCCACTTTATGATCGATGTATAAGTAGAACATAAACCAAACCACAATTAAGGCAATCATGGATGAAAATGACAGAAAAATTTGTGTTCTAAAATGACGAAAATTGCTAAAGAAAAATTTCAACTGAATTCTATTTAATAGCTGCAAATGTATTTTGTTCGCTAAAAAAGTATATTAAATGACTTCCAACAAAAGGTTAAGTTATTGTTTATTCATTTAGCAATTTGAAAGTTTTTTTTGAAGATTTTCTAAGCTATACTTGGTTTTTAGACTATTGAGTTAAAATAAGTAAGATTTTTCTAAGGTGAAATATGTTGTTTATTCAAAAAGTTTTTATTTCTTTGTGAACTACTTAACTAGTACACTAATAAAATATAATTATGATAAACATTCAACATTTAACTTTTCGGTACAAAAAGCAGGATGCTTTATTTACTGATTTATCTTTTGAGCAGCAACAGGGAAGCATTGTGGGTTTACTAGGTAAAAATGGAGCGGGTAAATCAACCTTATTACAATTAATTTCTGGTTTGCTTAAACCACAAACAGGAGATTTATTGGTTAATAATTTCAAACCTTTTGATAGATCACCCAATTTTTTATCAGATATCTATATGGTTTCTGAGGAATTTTCATTCCCCTCAATCACTATTGGATTGTATATAAAAGCAACTGCGCCTTTGTATCCTAAATTCGATTATGAAAAAATGAATCACATTTTACAGCAATTCGAATTAGAAACTAAAAAAAATCTAAACGGACTTTCGCATGGACAACGCAAAAAGTTTCTGATAGCTTTTGCTTTATCTACAAATTGCAGTTTGCTTATTCTTGATGAACCCACAAATGGTTTGGATATTCCGTCTAAGAGTTTGTTTCGAAAAATATTAGTCAGCTCTGTTTCTGATGAGCAGTTGGTTTTAATATCTACGCATCAGGTAAAAGATATAGAAACTGTAATCGATACTATTGTTGTTCTTGATGAAGGTAAAATAGTTTATAACGAATCGGTTTTCTCAATTAGTGAACAACTGCAATTCAAAACTGTAGCCAGTTTAACAGGCGAAGCAACTATTTATCAGGAGAAATGTTTAGGAGGGCATCGAATTATAATTCCTGCTAATGAACTAGAAGAAACCGAAATAGATATCGAATTGTTATTTAATGCAATAATCAATAAAGTAACCTTAAAACCAGAAAATCATGTCGTTAAATAATTACTTTAGTTTAAAAAGGTTTAGTCTTTTGTTAAAACAGGATTTGTTAATTAATAAGACAAAATACATACTCACAATTCTAGGATTGGGACTTGTGACTTATTTATTGAGTTATTGGTTTTTAAGTATGAATAAATGGAATCTTAATTATCATGAAGGAGCCATTAATGCTTTTTATACGGTTTGCTTTATGTTTTTTATGATTGGTGTTGGTGTGGTTATTGGAACTGCATTTCCTGATTTAAATGATAAAATTAAAACAGCTAATTATTTATTAAGTCCAGGATCAACTTTCGAAAAAATTTTAGCTCAGTTTTTATTAAGGATAGCTTTATTTATTCCAATTGCCTTAGGGATATTTTGGATTGCTATTCGTTTAGCAAAAGCTTCTTTAATTCCTGAAATACTTAATGGAACCCGATTTTTTGATCCATCTGTAGTTCCCTATTTTGAATTTCGACATTTAATTAGTGTAGGGGATAAGTTATGGGACATGTGGCAAATATTGTTCCTGATTTTTGGTTTTTTCTCTTATGGAACTTATCTTTTTGCAGGTGCAACTTTTTTTAAGCGTTATGCTTTGATTAAAACGGTAGTTGTGTCGGGAATTTTATTTGGTTGCTGCATTTTGTTTTCGATGTTACTGTCTAATATTTTTTATCCAGAGATTACGGGTTTCAAACTTAAATTAGAAACATTTCATGTCACGCAAAGTTTAGATAGTACTAAATGCTTTCTTTTATACTTATCGTTAATACCCTGGATATTCTTTTTAGGAATAGCTTATTTTAAATTAAAAGAAAAGGAGGTGTAATATGGATTTTAAATCAACTAAGGGGATTTATCTGCAAATAGTAGATAATCTCTGTAGGCAAATTTTAGAAGGACAGTTGCAATCTGGTGACCGGGTGGCATCGGTGCGGGATTTGGCTGCCGAATTTGAGGTAAATCATAATACGGTTATGCGTGCTTATGCTAATTTACAAGACTCAGGAATTTTTGATAACAAACGTGGTGTTGGTTTTTTTGTTTCCGAAAAAGCTTTGGAACTTATTAAAACCAATGAGAAATCCAATTTCTTTAGTCAGGATTTGCCTGATTTTATTCTAAAAGTAAAATTACTCCAACTAAACAGTGACGATTTAAACGAATTATTAGCTGTAATTAAAAGCAACGATTATGAAAACAAGTAATATTATATTAATTTCTTTTTTGGTTTTTCTTTTTGGAGGAATCACTTTATTATACATAGGTTCGAGCTATTATAATGATGGCAATGACAAATCTGATTTTATAACTAAGGTGGATAAAATAGATTCTTTTTCGGTTGTAGTAGCTGAACCAGGTGCTTACCTAATTGTGAAAAATGGCAAAGAATCCAGTATTTCACAGAATTACAAAAAAGATATAGTTTCTGATTTTGCTCCTTTTGAAGTTAGAAACGATACCTTGTTTGTTTCTGCAGTTAAATCAAGAAAAGATGGTGAATGGTTTATTGTTCCCGAAGTTTATTGTAAAAATGTGAAGTCTATTATTGCGAAAGAACAAACGAATGTTAGTTTGAAAAATTATCAAGCAGATAGTTTATCAGTCAAATTGAATAAATCAGATTTCCATTGGGATTTTAATAAAACTGCTTATGTAAATATTGAGTCTAAAAATTCTTATTTGCATCTTAATGGTAATAATATTGAAAAAATCAATTTGCAATTAGATAAAACTAAGGTTTATTTGAATTCTAAAAAAGGAGCTAAAATTTTGTCAGGAAGTTTAATTAATGATTCCTACATTGATGGAGTTATTGTAGATGGAACGATTAATCTTAAACTAGATAATTCTAGTCGAATGTTTTTTATAAATTAATAATTAATAAGTTTAAAATGAATAAAATCCCAACTAAAGATAATAAAACTCTTTGGCTGGGATTTTTTCATTTCAATTAAAAAAAAAACAATCTTTAAGATTGTCATTTCTAAAAATTAATTAACTTTGTTTTTCAAAGTACTTTAATTATGAATCAAAAGCATCAGGAAGATTTATTACACATTCGCTCTATGATGGAGCGTTCTTCAAGATTTATATCCTTAAGCGGACTTTCTGGAGTTTTTGCAGGATTGTCAGCATTAATAGGAGGTTTGTATGCATATCAGTTGCTTGAGAAAAACGGAATCAATTATTTTGAAGCTAAAAGTGTATCGATTTCGTCAAGTTTAGTATCTGAGCTTTTTTGGACTGGAATTGTAATTTTTATTTTTGCATTACTGTTTGGAATTCTTTTTACGGTTAGAAAAAGTAAAAAGTACAATTTACCTATTTGGACTTCGACGACTAAAAATATGTTGTTGAATCTTTGTATTCCACTAGTTGCTGGAGGAATATTTTGTTTGGCATTGATTTTTCATCAAATGTATGTTATAATTGCACCAGCAACCTTATTGTTTTATGGTTTAGCTTTAGTAAATGCTGAGAAATATACTTTTTCAGACATTAAATATCTAGGTTATTGCCAACTTGTTTTAGGATCTATTGCTGCGTTTTATCTTGGGTATGGTTTGTTTTTCTGGATTTTAGGATTTGGTGTTTTACATATTTTGTACGGATTAATGATGTTCAAAAAATACAAATAAAAACCAGCTAATGGGAATTATTGATAAGTTAAATAAAGATTTTGAAAGTCGTGTCAGATTAGGGATTATGTCTATTTTGATGGTCAATGACTGGATAGATTTTACCGAAATGAAAACATTGTTGAATATTACTGATGGCAATTTGGCAAGTCATTCTGCTACCTTAGAAAAATCGGAATATATTGAAATAAAGAAAGAATTTGTAGGTAAGAAACCTAAAACCTCCTATCGGGTGACAAATAGAGGACGCGCGGCCTTTAATGAACACCTGAATAGTCTTGAAAAATTGTTGAAATCGAATAACTAAAATTTTTTTATCTAAAAACTTTGAATTGCAAAGTACTTTTGAAATTAATTATTATGAAAAAACTACATTTTATTTTAGTGAGCAGTTTTGTTTTTGTACTGCTTTTTTACAAAGAAGACATCGGTTTAAATCTAGGTTTATTTGGAATGACCTTAATTGGTTTAATTTGTTACTTCTTTCAGGAGAAATTTACAACTAGATTGCATTTGATTTTGGTGATTACTTCTGTCTTGTCGTGTTTGGCCTTTGCCTGGTATGGTGATTTTGTTTCGTTTCTGGCCGTGTTTTTATCAATTGTTTTTTTACAATTTAAAACGCAGGAATCTAATCTAAAAATGATACAAGTAATTCCGTTAATTTTCCTTAACGGAATAGCTTCTTTAGGACGAATATTGATGTTTAGCGAATACATTCCTAAACGAAAAGTAAATAGTGATTTTGCTAAAAAGTTAATAGCATTTTTTATAATTCCAGCCTTGTTTTTAGGTCTGTTTTTTATGATTTACTCTTTTGGAAGCGCTCATTTTTCTTCATTGTTTACAGATTACTATCTCGATATTGATGTCTGGATATTTTTTGTGATTTCAAGTTTAGGATTTTATATTTCGTTTACTTTTTGGAATTACTGGATACCTGATTTTTTTTATCAGAAGAAACAAATCTTAGAAAATGATTTTAGCGAAGAAGTAAAAAATAAAAAACAACCCTTATTTTCTTTTTTGGATATTGATTTTGAAAGAAAGAGTGGAGAAATCACTTTACTGCTTTTGAATGTTTTGCTTTTGGTTTTTATAACTACTTATAATTATGAACAGTTTTTTGAAATTGTTGAAAAAACAAAACTCAGTTCAGATACACATGAACGCGTAAACGCTGTTATTTTCTCTAGTATTATGGCTCTGGGAGTAATTTTGTTTTATTTTAAAGGAGGATTTAATTTCGATAAAAAAGCGAACAGACTTAAAAAATTAGCAAAGATTTGGATTTTTCTAAATGGTATTTTAATCATAAGTACACTAATCAAAAATTCTGAATATGTTTCTTTCTTTGGACTGACTTATAAAAGGTTGGGAGTGTATGCTTTTTTGATTTTGGCAATAATTGGTTTCGTAATTTCTTTTGTAAAAATTACTAAACAAAAAACAAATGCTTATTTGTTCAATCAGATGTTTTGGTATTGTTATGGCGCTATTTTGATGTGTAGTTTTGTGAATTGGGGAAATCTTATTACCAAGTACAATATTGCCGTTGGAAAAGGAATTGAACCCGAATTTTTAATTCATTTGAATTATAATCATCAATTGCGGGATGCCTATTTTAAAGAAAAAAATATTGATAATGTCTGGATTGATTATGATTTACAAGATCATCAGGATAGATCATCTTATTTGTCTAAAGTGCTTTATTACGAATTTTTAGATTTGAAATAATTTTTTAAAATGTTTTGCAGTTCAGTTTGAACTAAAAAAAAGCTTCGATTTATAAATCGAAGCTTTTTTTGCTAACTAAAAAATAGTTAGTATTTAGTGGGCTATTTTTTTGCCTCTTGATTTTCACTAGATTTTGCTGATGCTCTTTGAATGGTATACATTGTAGAAAATTTCACTTTTAATCCAGCAATTTTGATATTGTCTTTTGAAGATAAACCTTCTTTTTCAACAGTATTTTTTCGGGTATCCAGTGCTTCGTAAACAATCTTGATTTCGTCCCAGTTTTCTCTGCTGTACGATTTTTTGTTTTGTTCCACAGTATTTACAAAATTTTGATACACATTGGCAATGTTATCTTTATTTACCCATTCAAAATTTAAATCATTATTTACTTTTTGAGTAAATAAGCTGTTTCTAAAAGTGTTTTCTGAAAGAGCTTCTTTTTGTGCAGCCACTTTTGCTTTGTATTCTTCATATTTGGTATTCGTCTTACTCACAATAGAATCATATTCCATTTTGTTTTCTAACTTATCCAAAGATTCTTGAGCTTCGCTTTTGATTTTTTCATATCGGGCTTCAATTTTCTCCCAGTTTTCGCTGGTTTTTTCAGTAGCAACATTGTTTACAGAGTCAACGTAGGCTTTAAATTCTTCTACTTTTTGATGTGCAGCTTCTTTTTTTTCGTCTTTACATGAAGTTGCAATTACTCCTATTGCAAGCAAAGCAAGGTATTTATTTGTGTTTTTCATTTTCTGATAATTTTAATTAAGGAAATTTAATCGGGTAATATTTAGAAATACTACCCGATTGTTGTTTTAGAGTTGAAATCCATAAGCAAGACGTAAGGATACTTGTCCTAATCCTTTATCCAGATTATTGTTATTATCTAAAGTTGGGAAATCAGGTAAGTATTCGTAACGTACACTTATATCGATGTATTTTGTTGCATATCCAATACTTGGACTCAATAATAATGATTTGTCATTGAATTTATTGGTTACTGCAAATGCCGCTCCAGCTTCACCCATTAAATAGAATTTATCTTTTAAAACAAAGGCTTTAAAACCTAGTTTAGCCGGAATATATCCTAAATCATGAGCATCTTTTATAAATAGATTATTAAAACCTGTTGTAGCTGTAAGCGAATATTGTTTTGATAAATCATATTGTAAACGAACATCACCACCTACATTTAAATCATAAGGATCATCGAAAGGATAACCTACAGAGGCACCAATACCTAATTTAAATTTTTGTTCGTAGCTGTCATTTGGGATGTCCTGTGCCATAGCTTTTGTAGAACCTACTAATAGTAAAGCCAGGATTGCTATATTTTTAATTGTATTTTTCATGATTACAAGTGTTGAGTTCAAAATTTATCTTACTGTGCGAAATTGAAATGCTTAGTTTTTATTTGCAATTTCGTTTTCTATTTTCTCTTTCCCTTTGTTTAATAATCGGTGAGTGTCTTCAGAAAGAGATTGGTATTTATGATCTATTTTATCAAGTAATTTGTCAAAATCACCTTTTAGATTGTCTTTAAGCTCTTTTGATTTATCACTAATTTTTTTTCTCGTTTTTTTACCGTTATCTGGAGCAAATAAAACTCCTAAAACAGCTCCGGCAGCTAATCCGCCAATTAATCCTAATATTATTTTATTTGTTTTCATAATTTCGACATTTTAAATTTTAATTTTATTTAAAGACTTTTTCCGCTAATAATTCGCATTAATACAGCTATTACAGCTATTACTAATAAAATATGTATTAAGCTTCCGATACTGTATACAAAAAAACCTAAAGCCCAGAAAATCACTAATAATACTGCGGCTAAATAGAGTATATTTCCCATGATTATATTTTTTTAGACGATTAATTGATTAAAGTTTGAAACCAATGTATACACTTAATGCACTATTTTTTGAGTCAGGAAAAGTGTATGTGTTTCCTGCAAAAGTTCTTTCTTTACCAATGGTTTGAAGTCCATAATTGTAACGAGCACCTATTGAAGTTGAACCAAAGTCAAACCCTATACCAGCTGCTAATCCGTAATCCCATTTATTCAAATCATCATTATCGATATTTTCTTCAAAGTTGAATGAACCATTATCAGTTTCATTTGTTGCTTTTCCATCAATTAAGTAAGCAGCATAAGGACCAAAATGAACATTGAAATTTTCGGTAACATTAAGTTTTAATAAAACAGGTAATTCTAAGTAGTTTAGTTTTAATTTTGTAGTTCCGCTGGCAAAAGCATTATCATAGACTAATTCAGATCCTTTTCGGGAAAAATTTAACTCAGGCTGAATAGAAACTGCTGAGGAAACAGGTAAGTTGACAAATAAACCTGCATTAAAGCTTGTTAGTATATTGTTGTCGTCAACATCATCAGTATATAAATTAGTAAAGTTAACACCACCTTTAATACCTACTGATGGTTCTAAGTCTTGGGCTTTTGTAAAGTTTACAAATGATAAGCATAATATTCCAGCTAAAAATAGATTTTTCATGACTCTAGTTTTTTTATTAATTATTTAAGTTAGTGTAGTTCCTAGGCTACATTACAAAGGTGCGATAACTTCAAATTTTAATTATTACAGGATATTTTGAGACTTTTATACAATTTCCATTTAGATTTAAAAGCCTATGTTTTTAGGAATATAAGCTTCATTATATAGTATTAGCTCTGTATAATTATTAGAAAAATAGTTTTCAAGGAGAGTGTTAACTGGTTGTAATATTGTGGTTTATTTGATAATAGATGTGTTTCAAATAAAAAAACACCTTATATAAGGTGTTTGAAAGGATTTCATGTTTTTTAGAAAATGTATTTTAAATAATTGTACAGATTTTTGAAAATCTTTTTGAGGTACTACAATCGTTTTTGTTCTTTTTTAATAATGTTTAAATTTTTTTCAATCATAGGAATTGTTGCTTTTATCAAATTTTTTAAATTCTTATTTTTAGTTGATACATTCAATTTTTGATAAAAATTTAATTCTGTAAGTAAAGACGTTTCTAATTTTTTGAGGTATAAACTAATATTGATTTCCTGAATAAAATCTTTTATCGTTGAGGTATCATACAATGTATTAGGAATGATCACAAAATTATCTTTTGCAATTTTTCGAATTTCATTCTTTAATTGAGCATGATCTTTTTCGATTTCTTCTAAAATGTGTTTGGTTCTTTTTGGGATTTTGCTTTCTTGTGCTTTTTGAGCTATGGCAACTATTTTTAAATTAGTTTCGGCCATTAAAGTTAATGTTTCTTCACTAATCTTATTTTTAGTAATGACTTTTTTTAATACTTTAGTTTCTGAAGTCTCTTCAATTTCTTTAATTTTTTTTTCACAAGAAGTTGTCATACTACATATAAAAAGCAGTAGTAGCAATATAAGGTGATTTTGTCTGCTTGAAGTGTTCATTCTGGGGTATAATTTCAGTAAAATAAGCTTATTTTAATGTGTTTATTTTATATGATTTTTTAATAATGTTATATAATTATCATTTACACTGGAAGGTAAATTTCAAAAATTGCTCCTTCATTTGGTTTTCCTTTGGCAAAAATATAGCCTTTATGATTTTCAACAATTTTTTTACAAATTGCCAGTCCTACACCAGTTCCGGGAAATTCATTCTTGCCATAAAGTCGGTTAAAAAGTAAAAATATTTTTTTAGCATATTTTTGCTCAAAACCAAGTCCGTTATCTTTAAAAGTAATTTTTATGTATTCTCTTTTCGAATTATCTTTTAATTTAGGCTTTTCATAAGCTTTCGTTTTGGTAGAAGTTATAGCAATAACTGCTGGGATCTCGGGCTTTGAATATTTTAATGAATTACTTATAATATTAATAAAAAGTTGTTCTAGTTGAAACGGAATACCATTAACTTCATGTAATTTTTTAAAAGTAATTTGAGCATTTTTCTCCTTAATACTTTCCGAAAGTTCGCTTATCGCATTATTAGCAATGGTATTTAAATCAGTAAGTTCGAATTTTTTTTCCGAACGATTCGTCCTCGAATATTGCAATAAATCATCAATCAGAATACGCATTCGGTTTGAAGCTTCCTGAATTTTTTCAAAATAGGCTTTGGTTGTTTCAGCTAAGTTTTCTTTTTCTTTATCTTCAATTCGGGAAATAAAAGTCTGAATTTTTCGAAGTGGTTCCTGCAAATCGTGACTCGCCACATGATTAAATTCTGTTAATTCCTTATTGTTTTGCTCTAATTCTTTGTTTCTTAATTTAATTAACTGTGTTTTATTGAAATCTTCGGTAATATCCTGAGTGGTACCAATCATGTTTTTGTTGCCTAAACGATCAGTAAAAAATTTAGCAGCGGTTTTAAAATGGCGAATTTCAAGAGTATCTTTTTTGATAATTCGATAACGAAGTAATGGAAAAGTTTCTGCTATTTCTATGTCTTTAAAGGCATTAATAATAATTTCCCTGTCATCAGGATGAATATTATCTAACAAATTATCAGAATTAGGTAAGAATGACTGAGGTTCGCAACCCATTAAACGGAATTTGTTATCTGAATAATCAAAAGTTTTATTCTCAATACTATAAACCCAACTACCGTATTTTCCAAGAATTTCGGCTTGTTTACTTGATTCGTCAAATATTTTCAAGCGGATATTCTGGTTCATTAAATCTTTATAGTTTTTTATTACCCTCATGTAACCATATCCTAAAGTCAGAATCGAAATTAGAAACGTAGAAAAGATAATTAAAGGAGTATTAGAGTTATTATACCTGTAGAGCCTGTCTTTTGAACTTAGTAATTTGTTTTCATTACGAAGCATTTTATTGACTTCTTTCCTTAAAGCATCCATGACAATTCTCCCATTTCTAAAATCATTATTAAATTCTGTTTTGCTGGAAAAATTATTTTTAAAGTAGTAGAAACGTTTGTCTACAAGGTCATAAATTCTGGATAATTGTTTTTGTTTTACGGTATCTAAATCTATTCTGCTGCTTAAGGACTGGAAACTTTTGTTGATGTTTTCTCTGGCATCAATAAATGGTTCCAGATAAATAGAATCATTTGTAATTACATAACCTCGATGTCCTGTTTCGGCATCTTTTATGTATGAAATAAGTTGGTTCAGCTCAAGAGAAACTTCATACGTATTCATTATTGAATAACTTATTTTATCTAATTCTTTTATGTGTCTATACGTGATAGAAGCTAAAAAAATTAAAATAAAAAAAGCGATCAAAAAAGTAGTACGTATAAAACCTATTGAATCGAATAACTTAGATTTAAACATAGTTTACAAGCGTAATAAAAAATTGTCTTTGTTTAATCCTGAAGTAATATACTGCCAGTTTAGCGTAACTACTTCAGATAAGACTTCTTTTAGTTTTCCAAAATTATTTGGTTTCTTTATATAAATATTCGCTCCTAATACAAAGGTGTTTTCAATGTCATCTTCAGACGAAGAGGTAGAGTAGATAGCAATTACAATGTCATTAAAACGGGTATTGGATTTAATTTCTTTTAAACATTCAATACCAGATTTTAGCGGCATATTCAAATCCAGGAAAATGATATTTGGTAAAATAGTTTCGGGAGCCTGAAGGAAATTCATTAGTGCCACACCATCATTTACGGTATTTACAATAGTGTTGATTTTTAATTCATCAAAAGCTTCTGTAAAAAACATTCTGTCGTCTTCGTCGTCATCTGCAAGCGTAATTAAGATGAAATCTTTTTGCATAAGTATAAATTAGGATTTAATTGATGTTTTGATTATTAATTTGTACACGTTTTTTTAATATTCGCTGAAATGCCGAAGGCGTAATTCCGGTTGTGTTTTTAAATTGCGAACTTAAATGCGCAACACTGGAATAGTTCAATTTAAAAGCAATTTCAGTTAGCGTTAAATCATGATGAATAATGAGTTTTTTTACATATTCAATTTTTTGAATAATAATAAAATTCTCTATTGATGTATAAGTCACTTCCGAGAAAATATTCGAAAGATAACCATAGCTATGATTTAGTTTATCTGCCAGATAAACCGAACTTTTAACCGCAGGAGCTTCATCATTAAAAATCATTTCAATAATACATTCTTTAATTTTTTGAACAATAATATTTTTTTGGTTTTCAATAATTTCAAATCCGTATTCGTTCAACACAGAAGTTATTCTATTGTAAGTTTCTGTATCAATAGTCTCAAGAAATAAAATTTCATTATTGTTAATTAGATTGTACTTTACCTTAAAGACATCTAATTTTTCTTCTAAAATCTTTTTGATTAGAAATTGAGTATCTGTTTTTAAAAATAATTTCAAGACTGTATCTTTTTTGGGGTTTTTAGTAAAAGTAATAAAAGAGTTTATCAATTAATATTTTTTTATTCAAATAGTTTTTTCTAAAATTAAATTTTCGCTATAATTTATTCTTTTTTAGAATTTTTATAGAAATTGATACAAATCGTATTATTAATTAGCTTTGGCTTTGTAACTTTGCATTTTGTAAAATAAAATCAATGACTACACAACAATTAATTGAACAAATTAAGATAAAAAAATCCTTTCTATGCGTAGGATTAGATGTCGATTTAGATAAAATTCCTCAAAGTTTTTTAGCGCTTGAAGATCCTATTTTTGAATTTAATAAGGCAATAATTGATGCTACTCATGATTTAGCCGTTGCTTACAAGCCTAATACTGCTTTTTTTGAAGCTTACGGAATAAAAGGCTGGATTTCTTTACAAAAAACAATCAACTATATTAACGAAAATTATCCGGATATTTTTACAATTGCTGATGCAAAACGTGGGGATATAGGAAATACATCTTCAATGTATGCCAAAGCTTTTTTTGAGGATTTGAATTTTGATAGTATTACTGTTGCTCCTTATATGGGAAAAGATTCAGTCGAACCTTTTTTAGCTTTCAAAGATAAACATACTATAATGCTGGCTTTGACTTCAAATGAAGGGGCTTTTGATTTTCAGACTTTGGATGTAAATGGAAAAGAATTGTACAAGCAAGTTTTAGAAACATCTAAATCCTGGAAAAATTCTGAAAACCTGATGTATGTTGTAGGAGCAACCAAAGCTGAATATTTTACCGAAATTAGAAAAATTGTTCCGGACAGTTTCTTACTGGTTCCCGGAGTAGGGGCACAAGGTGGAAGTTTATCTGAAGTATGTAAATACGGAATGAATGACAATGTAGGCTTACTAATTAATTCTTCAAGAGGAATTATTTATGCTTCAAAAGAAACTGATTTTGCTGAAAAAGCACGTGCTGAAGCTTTAAAAATTCAGCAGGAAATGGCAGCAATAATGCAGTCTTAAAAATATTTTAAACATAAAACTATAAAGAACCATTAGAGAGTTACACTTTTTAATGGTTTTTTTATTTCTAATTTTAAATTCATTTCATTGAAACAATTTTCACTTACAGACGATTTAGGAATACTTCATAAATTTGATGCTATACCGCAACGAATTATTTCATTAGTACCATCACAAACAGAATTATTAGTTGATTTAGGATTGGAATCTAAAATTGTAGGTATTACAAAATTTTGTGTTCATCCTGAAAATTTAAGAAAGCATAAAACTATTGTAGGAGGAACTAAAAAGGTAGATTATGACAAAATCAAGGCATTAAATCCGGATATTATCATTTGTAATAAGGAAGAGAATACTTTAGAAATTGTAGAGAATCTTCGAAAAATAACTACTGTTTGGGTAACGAATGTTATTACAATTGAAGACAATCAAAAAATGATTAGTGATTTTGGTAATCTCTTTGGTTGTGTTGCTGAAGCTGGAAATTGGAACCAAAAAATAACTTTAGCTTTAAATGATTTCAAACAATTTATAGAAAATAAACCAATTCAAAAAGTAGCCTATTTTATTTGGAAAAATCCTTATATGGTTGCTGGATCGAATACCTTTATCAATGAATTATTGCAATTAAATCGTTTTGAAAATGTTTATGCAAATCAATCAAGATATCCTGAAGTAGATATTGAAAATAGCAATGAGGATGTAGATTTTGTTTTTCTTTCTTCTGAACCTTATCCTTTTAAGGAAAAGGATGTTTTAGAAATGACACATTTTTGTCCTGAAACTAAAATTTTTCTGGTAGACGGAGAGATGTTTTCCTGGCACGGAAGCCGTTTGCTAAAAGCGTTGAATTATTTTAAAGAATTACATCAAAGATTATAATTCGCATTCTTCAAGAACTAGTTCTTCTTTCTTTTTTTTAGTTGTCGCAGTTTCTTTTGGTTTTATTGTAGTGAAAATTTTAAACTCATTTTGTAGTTTTTCAATTTCGTTTTTCTCTTTCAAAATACCTTTCATGACATCGATTTTTTGCAAATTTACAGTAACATAACATTAAAATCCTAGTTTTTTAGGTTAAGATTGCTATTTATGACCTTAATTTGGAATGAATTTAGGTTTAAGTAAGTAGAAAGAGACAGGTTTTTTATGGAGCTTTTTCAGCTATTTTGAAGCCACGAATGTTAAGCAAAATAATATATAAAAAAGAAGTGCTAGTATTTTAAAATACTAGCACTTGTTCTAACTAACCAAAACCAAATATAATAAATAACCAGTTCATTACATTGCAAAGATGCCACTAAACAACGGAAAAAGCTGTTAAGGTTATGTTATTACTTTGTTGGTTATTCGTTAAGTTTTAAACATCTGTTTAACGACGAAAATAATAGCTTAAGAAAAAATAACAGTTTTGTTATTGTAAACCATTGTTTTACGTTGCGCATGTAGTTTTATGGCTTTGGCTAATACATTTCGTTCTAAGTCGCGGCCTTTTACAATAAAATCTTCAATGGAGTGACTATGCGATACACGGGTGATATCCTGTTCTATAATTGGTCCTTCATCAAGCTCTTCGGTTACATAATGGCTTGTTGCGCCAATAATTTTTACACCGCGGGCAAAAGCCGAATGATAAGGTTTTGCGCCTGGAAATGCAGGTAAAAAAGAATGATGAATATTGATAATTTTGTTTTTGTATAATGAAATCAATTTAGGCGTAATAATTTGCATGTATCTTGCTAATACAATAAAATTGATGTTGTATTCCTGTAATAAAGCAATTTGTTGTTTTTCGCCTTCTTCTTTAATGTTTTTATTAAAAGGAACATGATGAAATGGAATATCAAAACGCTCGGCTACACTTTTTAAATCTTCGTGATTGCTAATAATCAACGGAATTTCTAATGGTAATTCTCCAGCGCTGTAACGGCCTAAAATATCGTACAAACAGTGATCGTATTTAGAAATAAAGAGTGCCATTCTCGGTTTGTACTCCTGAGTGTAAATTTCCCAGGACATATTGAATTTATCAGCTAAATTAGTTTGAAAATCTTTTTTAATGAGTTCTAAATCCCAGTTTTGAGTATTGAATTCGCATTCTAAACGCATAAAGAATACATTTTCATTAGCATCTACATGTTGATCAAGATAAATAATATTTCCTTCTATTCCTGCAATGTAGTTGGTAACTGATGAGATAATTGCTTTTTGATCCTCACAGTGTATAAGTATTGTTATTTTTTGCATTGTGTAATTATTTCATTCTTTCGATAATTATATAATTTATTGTCGAAAGTAATTTTATATTTAGATTTTAAAGAAACCAAAACTAATCTTATTTTGTTACAAAACCAATGGCTTAAATTCCATTATTTTTTGTCCTGCATGGCAAAAACTTTTTGTAATAAAGGTGATGTTCGGGCGCTAATATTAGTTCGAATGTTTTTTTCTTCAACGGCTATCATTTTAAATACGCCGTTCATAGCTTGCTTTGTAACATAATCGGTCAAATTAGGATTTACTTTGGTTACAAGAGGAATGCTGTTGTATTTAGTAATAATGTTTGCCCAAACTTTATCGGCACCCACCTTTGTAAAAGAACTTTGAATAACAGGATTGAATTTTCCGTATAAAGCTGTCGAAGTACTGTTTTCTAAATAATTCGTCGCCGAACTGTCATTACCTAATAAAATTCCTCTTGCATCGGCAAAAGACATGTTTTTTACTGCACTAACAAATATTGGTGTAGCTTCTTTTACGGCATCTTCGGCGGCGCGGTTCATTACTTTTAAGCCTTCGTCCGCTAAAGCACTTAAGCCAATTCGTCTTAATCCCGTATCTACTTTTCTTAGTTCTTCTGGCAGCAAAATTTTTACTACTTCATTTTTGTAGAAACCATCGGTAGCGGTTAATTTGCTTACCTGTTTAGTGATTCCGTTATTTAAGGCTTCTTTTAATCCGCCGGAAATGTCAACAATTCCGGTTGTTCCTGTTTGTGGAATTTGGCTAATTACCTGTTGCATTTCGGCACAGCCAAAGAGACTGAAAAGCACGACCAATGAGAATATTTTTTTCATGATGTTTTTTTAAGTTCATTTGATGTCAAAAATACTATTTAATTCAAATAGTAAAACTATTTCTTGCAATAAGCATTTTCTTTAAAATATTTTACACTTTAAGATTGTTTTGTCTCAAATAGTTATATTTTTAACGCTAAAGCAATTATGGATTATTTTGCTTATATTTATTTTTATTGTCTGCAATAATAAAATGTATATTTGTTTAATCTTATTTAAAGATAAATGAACAATATAAAAAATGTTTTTACAATAAAGGATCTTGAAAATCTTTCAGGTATAAAAGCACATACAATTAGAATTTGGGAAAAAAGGTATCAGATTTTAGAACCGATGAGAACCGATACTAATATTCGATTGTATAATTTAAGTAATTTACAAAAACTGCTTAATATTACTTTTTTACATGAATATGGTTATAAAATTTCTAAAATAGCATCGTTACCAGCTGTCGAGATTCCCCTTCTGGTTAAACAGATAGTATCTTCTAAAAATTCTAAAAATCATGCTATTAATGCTTTTAAAATGGCAATGATGAATTTTGATCAGCAGCTTTTTCTTAATACCTATAATTGGCTTGCTGAAGAAAAAACATTTAGAGAAATCTTTAATCAGGTATTTATTCCGCTTTTAGATGAAATAGGTTTGTTATGGCAGACAGATACTATTACGCCTGCTAATGAGCATTTTATTAGTTGTTTAATACGGCAAAAAATCATTTTAAATTCAGAGAAAATTCAGTTTGTTGCAACTGTAAAAGAAGATAAGGTTTTTGTTTTATCACTTCCGTTAAATGAAATTCACGAATTAGGATTGATGTATTTGCATTATGAAATCCTTTCGGCAGGATATAAAAGCATTTATTTAGGCGAAAGTATGCCTATTGAAAATTTGAAAGATTTAAAAAATCATTTTAATTCTATTGTATATGTTTCTTTCCTGACCACTAAGCCAGATAGAGGAGAAGTGAATACTTATGTTCAGGAAATGGTTGATAAATTACTGGATGCAAGTACTGAATTATGGTATGCTGGAAGATTATCTCCGTTAATTACTCAAGAATCCTTATTGAATAAGGTTTCCATTTTTAATTCGATGGAAGAATTAACAATGCGACTATAGTTTTTGTTTAATAATTTAATATATTTGTTAAACAAATGAAAAGAAAAATTACAATTATAGGTTCGGGATTTTCTTCCTTGTCTGCGGCTTGTTATTTAGCAAAAAGCGGGCATGAAGTTTTGGTTTTTGAAAAGAACGAAACCATAGGAGGACGAGCTAGACAGTTAAAAAGAGAAGGTTTTACTTTTGATATGGGACCCAGCTGGTACTGGATGCCTGATGTTTTTGAACGTTTTTTTGCTGATTTTGGAAAGAAAACAAATGATTATTATGAGCTTGTAAAATTGGCTCCTGCTTATAGAGTATATTTTGGAGTAAATGAGTTTATTACAATTGCTGATAATCTGGATGAAATAGTCAATACATTTGAAAATATAGAAAAAGGAAGTGGGGATGTTCTGCGAGCATTTATGGCTGAGGCTAAAAGTAATTATGATATTGCTATAAAAGATTTAGTGTATCGACCGGGAATTTCGGCTCTGGAATTAGTTACGATTGAAACGACCAAGAAAATTGGGCAGTTTTTTAGTAACATTAGTAGAGATGTTCGAAAGAAGTTTAAGAACGAACAATTAATTCAAATTTTAGAATTTCCTGTGTTGTTTCTTGGTGCAAAACCATCTGATACGCCTTCTTTTTACAGTTTTATGAATTATGCCGACTTTGGTCTTGGAACCTGGCATCCTAAAACGGGAATGTTTGATGTGGTTCGTGCTATGGAAAGTTTGGCCCAAGAATTAGGAGTTCAGTTTTTTGTTAATTCGAATATTGAAAAAATAATTGTCGAAAATAAAACTGCCAAAGCGATTGTCGTTAATGGAGAAAGAATTGAATCGGATTTGGTTTTAAGCGGAGCTGATTATCAGCATACCGAAACATTATTGGATAAAGAGCATAGAATGTATTCTGAAAAATATTGGGAATCTCGTGTTTTTGCGCCTTCGTCATTGTTGTTTTATGTAGGTTTCAATAAAAAGATTGAAAATATTTCGCATCATGCCTTGTTTTTTGACACTGATTTTTATCAGCATGCAAAAGATATTTATGACGAACCACAATGGCCGGCTGAACCATTGTTTTATGCTAATTTTCCATCATTGACAGATAAAACAGCGGCGCCAGACGGAATGGAATCTGGATTTTTCTTAGTACCATTAGCGCCAGGAATTAATGATTCGGAAGCCTTAAGAGAGAAATATTTTGATAAAATAATACAACGTTTTGAAACCATTACGCAGCAAAATATAAAAGAGAATATTATATTTAAGCAATCCTTTTGTAAAAATGATTTTGTTGAACAATACAATTCATACAAAGGAAACGCTTACGGAATGGCAAATACATTATTACAAACGGCTTTTTTAAGACCAAAATTGAAAAGTAAAAAAGTGAGTAATTTGTATTTTACTGGACAATTAACGGTTCCGGGACCAGGAGTTCCGCCAGCATTGATTTCTGGAAAGTTAGTGTCCAATTTGATAGATAAACAATTTCTAAAAGTATAATTATGAAGCAATTATTTGACGATGTTTCTTTTAAATGCAGTAAATTAATTACTAAGGATTACAGTACTTCATTTTCATTGGCGGTATATATGCTTGCGCCAAGTATCAGGGATGCTATTTACAGTATCTATGGATTTGTACGTTTTGCTGACGAAATTGTAGATTCTTTTCATGGTTTTGACAAAGAAAGTCTCATTAACGATTTCGAAACCGATTATTACAAAGCCTATCATTCCGGAATTAGTTTAAATCCTATTTTAAATTCGTTTCAGCAAACTGTCAAACAATATAATATTTCGGATGATTTGATTCAGGCTTTTCTAAAAAGTATGAAAATGGATTTAATCAAATTAGATTACAATTCTAAAGCTGAATATGAAGAATATATTTATGGCTCGGCTGATGTTGTAGGATTGATGTGTTTAAAAGTTTTTGTAGCTGGAAAAGAACATAAATACGAAGAATTAAAATCTGAAGCCATGCGATTAGGTTCTGCTTTCCAGAAAGTAAATTTTCTTCGTGATTTAAAAGATGATAATTTGATTCTGAACCGAAATTATTTCCCTGGGGTCGATTTGAATTCTTTTGATGAAAATGCAAAAAGAATGATTATTAACGAAATCAACGAAGATTTTAAAATTGCCTATCAGGGAATTGTAAAGCTGCCTATTGAAGCTAAATTTGGCGTTTACACTGCTTATGTATATTATAAAAAATTGCTTAAAAAATTAGAAAACACGCCTTGTAAGGAAATAGGAAATACCAGAATCAGGGTTTCTAATTACACTAAAGCCACACTTTTAGCCCAATCTTTCGTTACTTACAAGTTGCGATTGGTGCAATAAACAAACAATTAAAATTTAAAAAATGATTTCAATTTTAATTACAATAGGGGTTTTTCTCTTCATGGAATGTGTCACCTGGCTTACCCATAAATACGTCATGCACGGATTTATGTGGTATTTTCACGCCGATCATCACCAGCCTAAATACGAACATGTTTTTGAACGCAACGACATCTTTTTTGTCATTTTTGCCATTCCCAGTATTGTTTTATTTTATTACGGAGCCGAAGCTGGATTTAATTATCTGTTTTTCATTGGTCTTGGCATCACCATTTACGGATTTTGCTATTTCATGATTCACGATGTCTTAATTCATCAGCGTTTTAAGTGGTTCAAGAATACTAAAAATAAATACCTGATAGGTTTACGAAAAGCACACAAAGTACATCATAAACATTTAGGAAAAGAACATGGCGAATGTTTCGGGATGCTTTTTGTACCTTTTAAATATTATAAAATATAATTTTTTGGGCGTGCCTTGTCTCGTAAAAAAGACGAGACAAGGTCGGGCTATTCGTTACAATCTTTATGTTTTTAAAGAAAAAACATAAAGGATTTCCACTACTATCCCTCATCCAAACTCCACTTTGTCTAAAAACTATGAAAGTATATTCAAAAAAATCAGTTCAGCATATCAATGCCAGTATAGAAGAATGTTGGGCGTTTTTTTCCAATCCGCGTAATTTGCAAAAAATAACTCCCCAAACTATGGGATTTCAAATCACTGATTTTGATAATAGAAATATGTACGCAGGACAAATAATCCAATACAAAGTTTCACCGCTTTTTGGTATTAAACTTTCCTGGGTTACCGAAATTACGATTGTAAAAGAAAACGAATATTTTATAGACGAACAGCGTTTTGGGCCTTATGCGATGTGGCATCACAAACATTTTTTTGAACCGGTAGAAAACGGCGTAAAAATGACTGATATTGTTCATTATGCGATTCCTTTTGGTTTCATTGGCCGAATTGCAAATGCTTTGATTGTAAAAAACAAAATCAAAGAAATATTTGAGTACCGAGAGCAAATTGTCAACCAAATTTTTAATGCAAAATAATGGCTAAAAGTGCAGTTTCTTTTTTTTGGTTTCGTCGTGATTTACGATTGGAAGACAATATAGGTTTGTATCATGCGCTACAATCAGAATATCCGGTAATTCCGTTGTTTATTTTTGACGAAGCCATTTTAGATAGTTTACCTAAAGACGATGCCCGAGTTACTTTTATACACGAATCTTTAACTCAAATTAACACCCAATTACATGAGTTTAAAAGTTCGTTATTAATTAAAAAAGGAAAAACTCAACAAGTTTGGAAAGACCTTCTGGATGAGTTTGATGTAAAAGAAGTCTTTTTCAATAAAGATTATGAACCTTTTGCTATTCAGCGCGATGAGGCTATCTGTCAATTATTAGAACGTAATCAAAGTATTAGTTATTCGTTTAAAGATCAGGTTTTATTCGAAGAAAAAGAAATCACAAAGGCTGATGGTTTGCCTTATACGGTTTACACGCCTTATAAAAATAAGTGGTTAGAAAAATTTCATGCTATTTCGCCTATAAGAGAATATGATGCGGGTGATTTATTTTTAAACTTTTATAGAAGTAAGTTTCCTTTTCCAATTTTAGAAGAAATTGGTTTTGTAGAAAGTGCTATAAAAGTAAAACCCTATACTTTTGAAACTTTATCAAATTATCAGGATACACGGGATTTTCCGGCTGTAGATTCAACTTCATATCTTTCGCCTCATTTGCGTTTTGGAACAGTAAGTATTCGAAAAATGATTCGTTTTGCAGCTAAAACCAATGCTGTTTTTTTAAGTGAATTGATTTGGAGAGAGTTTTTTATGCAAATTCTCTATCATTTTCCTAAAGTAGTAACACAGAATTTCAAATCAGCTTATGACGGAATTCAATGGCGTAATAACGAAGAAGATTTTAAACGCTGGTGTACTGGAACTACAGGTTATCCAATGGTTGATGCAGGAATGCGTCAGCTAAATGAAACAGGATACATGCACAATCGGGTGCGCATGGTGGTTGCGAGTTTTTTATGTAAACATTTATTGATTCAGTGGCAATGGGGCGAAGCTTATTTTGCCGAAAAATTACTGGATTATGATTTGTCGGCAAATGTTGGAAATTGGCAATGGGCAGCAGGAACGGGCTGCGATGCCGCACCATATTTTAGAGTTTTTAATCCGGAGATTCAGCAGCAAAAGTTTGACGAAAACGGAATTTATGTCCGCATTTGGATTCCCGAATTTGATTTAGGTTATGGCGAACCAATGGTCGATCATGCTTTTGCCAGAGACAGAGCCATTGCGACTTATAAGGCGGGGATAGTTAAGTGAAATTCCAATAAAAAAATCCAAATTCCAATTGGATAGAAACAAAATGGGAATTTGGAATTTAAAATAATGGATTTTTTCAACTTAGTATTTCAAATATTCATTTACTACAATTTTTGCTTTCAAATCAAACATCAAATTGTACAGACCAAAAAACGTTCGGTTCATGTAAATAAAATGTTTCGAACCGCGATTTCCATTCATTTTTTTCAGATTAGTATCTTTTGAAAAACGTTCGCCTAATTGAGCAATATTTTCAAAGAAAACTTCGTCTGAAAAATCAAAAGTTTCAGTTTGAAACGGCTTTGTAAAAAGGGATAGCAAATCATAAAACATTTGCGTGAAATAAGCAATTTCTTCTTTCGTATCGTCAGTTCTAAGGATTTCTAATTCGAATAATTTTTTTCTAAAAAGAGCATCGTCATCAATAACTTCTTTATTAATTAATTCGAAATAAGGAACATAAAAATCATTCGGAATTTGTTTCATACAGCCAAAATCGAGAGCAACCAGTTCCTTTTTATCATTAATAAGAAAGTTTCCGGGATGCGGATCGGCATGTACTTTTCTTAAAACATGAATTTGGTACATATAAAAATCCCAAAGTGCCTGACCTATTTTATTAGCAATTTCAGAATCTAAATTTTTAAATTCTGATAGATGAATTCCTGTCATCCAGTCCATTGTGATGATTTTCTCTGAGGAAAACTCAGGATAATATTCCGGAAAAACTAAGTTTTCGATTTTTTTGCAAGCATCAACAACTTCCTGACTTTGTTTGAGTTCTAATAAATAATTGGTTTCTTCAATGAGTTTGTCTTCGACTTCTTTAAAATATTTATCAGAATCCTTGCCTTGTAAATTAAACATTCGGATAGCTATTGGTTTAACCAAAGCCAAATCAGATGAAATGCTGTTAGCAACACCCGGATATTGGATTTTTACCGCTAATTTTTTATTGTTTTTGGTTGCCAAATGCACCTGACCAATACTTGCAGCGTTGACCGAATTAGGATTGAATCCGTCAAAAATTTCATAAGGTGTTTTTCCAAAATTATTTTTGAACGTTTTTAAAACTAGGGGTGCTGAAAGTGGCGGAACAGAAAACTGAGATAATGAAAATTTTTCTACATAAGCCTGTGGCAGGAAATTCTTGTCCATACTGAGCATTTGAGCTACTTTTAAGGCGCTTCCTTTTAAACTTTTTAATCCGTCATAAATATCTTCGGCATTATCTTCATTGAGTTTATCACGGGTCAAATCAGAATTTACTATTTTTTCGCCGTAATATTTCAAATAGTTTACACCCACTTTAGCACCAGTTTGCACCAGTTTTGTGGCTCGCTCAATTTTTGAAGTTGGGATATAATCGATTGTTTTCATTAGTTTGTTTGCATTTTTTCTTTAAAAATAAACTTCCCAAAATCTATTAGACTATTAATTGGGGCAACGTTCATTAATTCGAAACTTAATTTTACTGATTTTTCGATAAAAATATCTGTTTTTTCAAAATTTGGAGATCCATCTTCAAGCCAAAATTTCAGTGTAAACAGAAACTGAATCCAAGCACTTTCCTGAATGGCTTTGTCTTGAAAATCCTGTACTTTTTCTTGTTGAATTCTAAATTCATCAGTAGTTATATCACCAATGAATTTTTTGAAATTTTGTCTCAGGCTGGAAAGTTGTAACAAGTTTTTTAAATGGTTCTTGTCTTCTTTTAAACTTAGGCTTACATAACTTCTATTGGCAGCTAGCAATTCGAAAAAAGTAAAATAAAAGCTCAGCAATTTACTTTTCATATCGTACGATTCGTAATTAGCATCTTTATTCAGTAACTCGATAGTTTTTTCTAAAAACAGCGTGTAGATTTCTTTTTCAATACTTTCCAGATTTCCAAAGAAACTATAAAACTCTGTTTCTTCAAAACCATTTAATTTTGCAAATTGATATACTGATTTAGGTTTCTCGTTATGAACTAAGGTGTAGTCCATATACATTGAAACAACGGCTTCTTTAGTTAATTTTATTTTCTTAGTTGCCATGCGATGAGGTTTTTTATTAGCCCATAAAGATAATGAATTGTTTAGCTGTAGCATGTTAATATTGAACTAAATATCTCGTATCTTTGAGAAGTAAGCCAAAAAAAATACCATGAGAAAAAATGTTTTAATTACGGGAGGAACTGGGTTTGTAGGGAGGAATTTAACGCAGAAATTAGTGGATAATGGGTATTCGGTTTCTATTTTGAGCAGAAGCAAAAAAACAAACACTGAAAACGTTTTTTATTACAAATGGGATGTGGAAAAACAGTTTATAGAAGCGGAGGCGATTCAAAAAGCAGATTATGTGATTCATTTGGCGGGCGAAAATATAGGGGAGAAGCGCTGGACTAAAAAAAGGAAAAAAGCGATTTTATTAAGTAGAAAACTTTCGGCTCAATTAATTTTTGATGTTTTACAAAAAAGTAATTCAACAATAGAAGCTTTTATTTCAGCTTCAGCTGTGGGCATTTACGGAGCGATAAATGGTCAGGCAATTTGTAGAGAAACAACAAAACCAGCGAATGATTTTTTAGGATTAACTTGTCAAAAGTGGGAAGCTGCCACTTTACCATTCGAAAAATTAAGAATCCGGACGGTGAAAATAAGAACGGGTTTGGTATTGGGCAAAAATGAAGGTTTGCTGAAAAAATTAAGTCCTGTTTTCAAGTGGAGACTTGGCTCAGCATTAGGTTCTGGTAAGCAATATATGCCCTGGATTCATATTGATGATTTGTGCAGTATTTATCTGGAAGCGATAAAAAATCCCGAGATGCAAGGTGCTTACAACGCTGCAGTTACTGATGATACTAATAATCAGGTTTTTTCAGCAACATTAGCTAAAGTATATGGCTATTCTATTTGGTTACCCAATGTGCCTTCTTTTTTTATCCAATTTGCTCTTGGCGAAATGGCTAATCTAGTTTTAAAAGGAAGAAGAATTTCTAATGAAAAAATAAAAGATTTAGGATTTCAATTTGAACATGAAAATTTAGAAACAGCTATAAAAAAGTGTTTGTTTTAAAATCTTACTGAAATTCAGTGTGCAATTTTACATTGACATTTTCAGAAATTTTATTGCGTACCAGAAAAGGAATTTCAATTTTAAAATCATTGGTATTTAGAGTAAAAAAGGAGTGAATAATAATGGGGTTTGTAGCTGTTTTAGAAACATTAGCCAGAACTCTTATCGCTCTGGTTACACCATGCATGTTTATTTTTCCTTTAATGTAATATTCGGTTGGTGTGCTATTGAGTTTGTCAATAGAAAATTTTTCAATTTGACCTTTAAAGCTTGCTTTAGGATATTTATCACTTTCCATATAATTAGCATTAAAATGATCTTGCATAAGGCTTCTTTCAAACCGAAAATCTTTAATCATTGCTACAAAAGTGATGTTTCCGTTTTTAGTATTTAATACTGATACAACCTGATTGTTTTTAGCTTCTACAGCTTCATAAAAAGGTACCGAAGCTTCAAAAGTAATGATGCCATTAGTTACTGTTTTCTTTTCCTGAGCAACTAATGGAATTTGGAGAAAAAATAAAAGTAAGAGTAGTATTTTTTTCATGATAACTTAATTTTTCTACTTAAAGTTACGAAAAAAACAGCAAAAATACCTACTGAAAATATGGTAAATAAATCATAAAATGCACATTTAGATAATCGCTTTTATGATTTAAAATAACTTTATTCGATTAAATTATTATTGTCTTTATTGGCTCTGACAATAATACTTTCCGGAAGTGCTTTTTTAGCTTTAGCTCCCATTTTTTTCAGTTTTTCGACTCTTACAATTAAGTTTCCGCTGCCATCAACCAGTTTGTTCATAGCACCGCTATATTCTACTTTAGTTTCGTCGATTTTTTTACCAATTTTAATCAAATCGGCTACAAAACCTTCAAATTTATCATACAATGCTCCCGCCTGACGTGCAATTTCGAGTGCATTTTCCTGTTGTTTTTGATTGGTCCACATACTGTCAATAGTACGTAAAGTGGCTAATAAAGTGGCTGGAGTCACAATAACAATATTTTTTTCGAATGCTTTATTGTACAAGGCAGCATCTTCGTTTAAAGCTATTGCAAAAGCCGGTTCGATAGGAATAAAAAGCAATACGAAATCAGGGCTTTCTATTTGGTACAAATCCTGATAGTTTTTATTACCTAATTGCTCGACATGACGTCTAATAGAATTGACATGCTCTTTTAAATAGCCATTTTTTAAATCATCGTCCTCTTCATTGATGTATTTTTCATAAGCTGTAAGCGAAACTTTAGAATCGACAATCATTTTTTTACCATCTGGCAAATTAATCACAACGTCAGGAAAAACACGATTTCCGGCTTCAGAACTGAAACTTTGCTGAACTTCATATTCGCGTCCTTTTTCTAATCCTGATTTTTCCAGAACGCGTTCTAAAACTAATTCGCCCCAGTTTCCCTGCATTTTACTATCGCCTTTTAAAGCTTTGGTTAAATTCAGAGTTTCTTTGCTCATTTGAATATTCATTTCGCGTAAGCCAAGAATCTGTTGGCGCAAAGCCGCATGATAATCAATGCTTTCTTTATGAGTATCTTCGACTTTCTTTTCGAATAACTGAATTTTATCTTGCAAAGGCGACAAGATATTTTTCATGTTTTCTTTATTCTGCTCCGTGAATTTATTCGATTTTTCGTCTAATATTTTATTGGCTAAATTTTCAAATTCTTTGGTGAATTTTTCCTGTAGTTTTTCTACTTCGTCTTTTTGTTCTTTGTTGCGTTCCCAAAGATTATCAAAATCAACTTCTTTTTTCGAAAGTTGAATAGCCAAACTGTCTTTTTCGTTTCGAATTGTTTCTTTTTCCTGATTGCTAATGGCAAATTGTTTTTCGAATTGTATTTTTTCATTCGAAAATTGCTCTTTCAACTGATTGATTTGAGTATTAAAAGCAATTAATTTTTCTTCCAGACTTGTTTTTTCAGATTGAAAACGAGCAGAAAAAATCAATTTTCCAATGAAAATACCAATAGCAAGTGCTACTATAAACGATAATAAAAAAGGAAGTAAATCAGACATAGATAGTTTTTATAAAAAGAGTAAGTAAAAATAAAGATTAAAGCTGATTTTAAACGCTTTTTTTATTGAAATGTAACTATAATTTTTTAGTTTCTTTCACGCAACCTTTTACGCTGTTATTTCTCTAGTTAGTATAAGTACTATAGTCATGAACAAAGTTTACGTTCCTTCTTTATTAATCTTTTTAGTAGCTGTTTTAACTTTCTGTTCATTGAAAAATGATGGGAATACTAAAAAGTTTGCTATAATGGGAACCTGGCATTGGCAGGAATCTATAGGAGGAATTACAGGAAAGGAAATTATTACACCTCAAAGCACCGGAGTAGACAAGAAATTAGTATTTGGAGCTAATAAAAAAGTGACCGTTTTTACTAATGATACAGAGACGGGACAATATGAATATACCATAGAATTAGGAAACAGTATTTTTGATAATAAACAACATTATTTATTGACTTTTAATGAGATGAGTTATGTGATTCAGTACATTGATAATAAGAATTTGACTATTCGGGACAATTTTACTGATGGTTATGTTTTAACTTATACCAAGTAATTAGAAGTATTAAATGTTTTAAATTTGTTAACGTTAAACTGTTTTTAAGAGTTAATTTTTGAAAGAATCAATAGACCATTATATCCGTAAGTGTATCGAAAATGATAGAGGAGCACAACAGAAGATTTATCAGCTGTTTTCTCCTGTATTGTATGGTCTATGCCTAAAATATATGAAAAATGAGGCTGATGCTCAGGATGTTTTTCAGGAAGCATTTATAATTGTTTTTCAAAAAATGAATCAGTATCGGTTTGAAGGAAGTTTTGAAGGCTGGTTGAAACGTATTTTTATCAATAAACTAATCGAAACATTAAATAAAAGGAAAAGAGATTTTCTTTTTGTTGATGCTGTTTATGAAGAAGGTATCGCTGATGAGGAAGAAGCATCAGATTCTTTTTCGCTGCCGCAGGAAAAATTATTAGAATGTATCCAGCAATTGCCTGATCAATACCGACTGGTTTTTAACTTGTATTTTTTCGAAAAAATGAAGCACAAGGAAATTGCCAGTTTATTGAATATTTCAGAAGGAACTTCAAAATCTAATTTGAATAGGGCAAAGAATAATTTGCAAAAGAAAATATTAGAAATAAGAGCTTCAAAGAATGTTTAAAATGGGATGGATAATTATTGGAATACAATAAAAAGAGATTATGAAAAAAGATGACATAGAAAAACTATTTTCTTCATTAGAAGATTTTTCTAAAATGCCTCCGGATAATTTATGGAAAGGAATTGAAGAAAAATTAAATTTTCCGGAAAGTAAAAAAAGAACAGCATATTATTGGTGGCCGCTAGCTGCGTGTTTAGTTATTGGATTAGGACTGTTAGGAACTTTTTATTTTCATTCGAATTCAGAAAATCATTTGATAAATGCTCCTATTCAGCAAGAAAACGGAGTAGTGAATCAATCAAGATCAATAGATGCTGCGAAACCAGAAAATAATGTTGACAAAACACAAAATGATAAGGTAAATAACCGAGTTTCTAATTCGAGTTTGTCCAATAAAGAAAAAGAAGAAACACAAACGTTAACTAAAACAACAATTTCTAATTTGAATAAAAATCAAATAGCAACAATATCAAATTCGAATTTAAACAAAGGAATTATCGCAGGAACTGTAAAGCAAGATAACTCATTAATGGTTAATAAAACTGAAGATAATCAACAGACTTTAAATAGAAAAGAAGAAAATTTTGTTCCCCAAAATAAAGTTGCAACCATTGATAAAAGTGAGAAAGAGAAAACGGTTACAGAGTCTAAGGTAAAAGAAAATAGTCCAATAGTTGATTCGGAAGAAAATGCTTTGGCCGCTTTAGTTAAAGAGCAATCAAAGAAAGAAAAAATAGCTGAAGTTGAAGACAAATGGTCATTGCAAGTGTTTGCAGGAGTGAATAGTTCGCAAAATTTAAAAAACCAAAAATCGCTTGGAAATACTATAGAATCTCAAAAAGGACATAGTTATGGTGTGAAAACAAACTATAAATTGAATAAACGTTGGGCAGTGAGTACTGGTTTAAAAGTGAGTCAGTTGGGGCAGCAAGTAGCCAATGTTTCTTATGTTAATTCGGCTAAAAGTCTGGTCAATGTAGCAATACAGCCTTTGTCTTCTCCTCAAATGAAAGGTGGAATTTCGAATAATGCCAATTATCAGTTTGTGCCTAATATGGATAATAGTAGTGCTAAAAGTGCCATGAGCAGTTCGCTTTACGAAAAAGGTAATTTGTCTCAAACAGTGCAGTATTTAGAAATGCCAATGGAAGTTTCCTATTCTGTTTTTAACAAAGGAAAAGCACGTATCAATATGAATACGGGAGGATTTGTGGGGAAAGTAATTTCTAATCAGGTTTTGCTTAATGATAGTTCGATAGGAGAAAATCAAGATGTAAACGATGTTGTTTTTGGAACAGTATTGAGCAGTACTTTGCAATACGAATTGTTTAAAAAGACAAAAGTTTTTGTTGAGCCGGGAATGAATTATTATACCCAACCGGTACAAAATCAAAACTTCAATCAATTTCAGCTGATTTTTAATTTTGGACTGAATGTCTCTTTTTAATTTAAAATAGAAATTTAAAAATTTAGAAAAATAACAGTTTTTTTAAGCTTCGTGATCTTTGCGAAATCTTCGTGACCTTTGTGGTTAAACTTTTACCGCAAAGTTAATTAAGAAGAATAGTTTCTTTTATTAAACTTCGTGACCTTCGTGGTTAAAACTTTTACCGCGAAATTGTATTTTTGCCAAAATTTCATCATTTAGCATGTTGCACAAGCATTTTATACTTCATAAGCCTTATGGTTATCTGAGTCAGTTTATATATGAATTGAAGCGAAAAAAGAAACTGTTGGGCGAATTGTATGATTTTCCCGAAGGGACTATGGCAATTGGACGATTAGATGAAGATTCAGAAGGTTTATTACTACTGACTACCGATGGAAAAGTAAGTGAAGCAATTCGTTCTAAAAAAGTTGATAAAGAATACTACGTTCAGGTGGACGGAATTATAACTCAAAATGCCATTGACGAAATAAAAAAAGGCGTCGAAATAGGTTTTAATGGAACCAAATACATTACAAAACCTTGTGAGGCAAAACTAATCCACGAAATTCCTAATTTTGGAGCCAGAGGGAAAAAAATCCGTGATGAACGTCATGGTCCCACTTCCTGGGCTTCAATAACGGTTAATGAAGGAAAGTTTCGTCAGGTGCGAAAAATGACAGCAGCCGTTGGATTTCCTACCTTGCGGTTAGTCCGTGTTCGAATAGGAAACGTACATTTGAATACACTGCAATCAGGAGAAGTCATTGAAGTTGAAAATTTCGATAGCAATGACAATCTCAATGTCAAAAATCAATAACAATATCAAATCTTAAAATATAATGCTCAACATCGTTTTAGTAGAACCCGAAATCCCTAATAATACCGGAAACATTGGTCGTTTGTGTGTAGGTACCGAAAGTCGTTTGCATCTGATTCATCCGTTTGGGTTTGTTATTAATGATAAAAACTTGAAACGTTCCGGTCTGGATTATTGGGTACACCTTGATGTTACCGAATATCAAAATGTAGACGAATGGATGACTCAAATTACTGATAAATCAAGAGTCTTTCTAATGAGTTCGCATGCCGAAAAATCATATTTAGAAAACGAATTTCAGGATGGAGACTGGTTGGTTTTTGGAAAAGAAAGTGTCGGATTGAGTAAAGAATTTATGGCATTGTTCGAAAAAAAGAACCAATTGACAATTCCGATGTCTTCTTTAATCCGTAGTTTTAATATCGCTAATTCAGTTGCTTTTGTAGTAGGAGAAGCGAAGAGACAGATTGCAGTTCGCAGTGGTCAGTAGGCAGATTTCAGTATTTAGATTTTAGATTTCAGAAAATAGAATTTCTTAGTGAACTTTGCGAAAAACTTTGTGCTCTTTGTGTTTAAGAAATCACAAACTTCCCTTTTTCAGGGTCAAAAACAATATGTTCGTCTTTGAACAAGTTATTAAAACTTCCTTTAGAAATTAAATTACAAGGCTGGTCCTGAACAACAGTTCCTGGAGTCATAATAATCATTTCGTCACTCAATTGAATAGCCATATCAATATCGTGTGTCGAAAATAGGATACATTTTTGGGTTTCCTGAGTGAGTTTTTTCAGGAGTTTAAATAAGGCTACTTTGTGCAGTAAATCCAAATGCGTTGTAGGTTCATCTAAAATAATTAATGGCGTATCTTGTGCCAAAGCTCGTGCAACAAGAACTTTTTGTAATTGTCCGTCGCTTATTTCATAATGTTTTTTGGAAGCCAAATGTTCAATTTGCGTAAGCGCCAAAGCGTAGTTCACTTTTTCTACATCTTCATCGCTCAATGTTCCAATCCAGTTAGTATAAGGTTGTCTTCCAAGTGCAACCAATTCGAAAACCGTTAAATTACTTGGCGGTAATTTTTCTGTTAGTACTACGCTTAAATTTTTGGCTAAAGCCAAAGCATTCATTTCATGAATACTTTTTTCGCTCAAAAAAACAGTTCCTGAAATTGTTTTTTGGATTCCGGTAATAGTACGGAGTAAAGTTGATTTTCCAATCCCATTGGCACCCACTAAAGCAATTAGTTTTCCTTTTTCTAAGGTCAAATCAATATTAGAAGCTACAAGCGTTTGCGTCTTTTTATGAGTGTAGCCAATGCTTATATTTCTTGCTTCTAAAATGATATTACTAGTATTCATTTGACTATTGTGCTAATGAAAATTGGGAATCGTATAAGTTTTTATAATATCCGGATTCTTTAATAATTAATTCCTGATGTGTTCCTTCTTCAACGATTAATCCTTTGTCCATAACCACAATTTTATCAGCATTGACAATGGTTGCCAGACGGTGTGCGATAACAATAGAAGTTCTTCCTTTCGTAATAGTTTCTGTAGCACGCTGGATCAATTCTTCAGAGTAAGTGTCGATAGATGAGGTCGCTTCGTCTAGAATCAAAATACTAGGATTACTCACATAAGCTCTTAAAAAAGCAATCAATTGGCGTTGTCCTGAAGAAAGCATTACACCACGTTCTTTCACGTCAAAATCATAATTATCAGGTAAGCTCATGATAAAATTGTGAACGCCTATTTCTTTGGCAGCTGCATACACTTTTTCTCTTGTAATTTCAGGATTATTGAGTGTAATGTTATTGTAAATGGTGTCAGCAAATAAGAAAACATCCTGTAAAACAATAGCGATTTGTTTTCTAAGTGAGCTTAAAGTGTAATTTTCAATGTCTTCATTGTCAATACAAATAGTTCCGCTTTTTATTTCGTAAAAACGATTCAATAAATTGATAATGGTTGATTTTCCTGCTCCTGTAGATCCTACAATTGCTATGGTTTCGCCGGCTTTTACAGTTAAATCAATTCCTTTAATAACTTCTTCGTTGTCAATGTAGCTAAAACGAACTTCTTTGAACTGGATATTTCCGTCAAATATTGGTGCTTCAACAGTTCCGGTATCCTGAATTTGATCCTGAGTATCAATAATTTCAAAAACACGATTAGCAGCAATCATTCCCAGTTGCATCTCATTGAATTTATCTGCAATTTGACGCAAAGGATTGAATAACATTCCAATAAACATGGTGTACGAAAATAAATCTCCAAAAGTGGTGAAATTATCTCCGTTTAAAATTTTGATTCCTCCGTAAAGTACAATAAATCCAAGTGTTAGTGATGAAATAATATCGGCAATAGGGAAGAAGATAGAGTTGTAAAGAATTGTTTTTATCCAGGCATTTTGATGTTTTTCGTTAATATTCTTGAATTTTTGAGATTCAATTTCTTCTCTGTTAAACAGTTGAACAATCTTCATTCCGGTAACACGTTCCTGTACAAAGGTGTTCATATTGGCAATTTGTGTTCGAACTTCTTCAAAAGCAACCTGCATTTTGCGTTGAAAAATTCGGGTAATAAAAACCAGAATCGGCATGGCAACAATAACAATCCAGGTTAATTTCCAGTTCATGTAGAACATAAAAATAAGAACTACCACCATTTTCATCAAATCACTGATGATCATGAATAATCCCTGACTGAAAATACGTGCGATAGATTCGATATCAGAAACGGAGCGGGTTACGAGCTGTCCCACAGGAACCAGATCGAAATATTTCATTCGGAAACTTAAGATATGTTTGAATAATTTAATTCGAATATCTTTTACAATATCCTGTCCCAGCCAGTTTGCCCAATACACAAAATAAAATTGAGAAAAAACCTCCAGCAAAAGTACAATTCCCATCAAACTGATGTAAAACAAAAGGCCTTGCGCATCTTCAGTCTGAATGTAATCATCCACTGTTCGTTTCAATAAATACGGACGTAAAGCTGCAAAAACAGACAATGAAATGGCATAAATAATCACGCCATTAAAGCGCCATTGATACGGTTTTGTATACTGCAATATTCGTTTGAATAATCGGGTGTCAAATGCTTTTGCTTTCATTTTTTTATTTTAGTCCTTAGTTTAGTACCTAGTTCTCAGTCCTTAGTCCTTAGTTTTTATTTGTGGAATAAATTTACTAAGGACTAGGCACTAAGGACTAATCCTCTATATAAGGATATTCAATTTTAGTTAAATACAATCCGTGCGCTGGTACCGAAAAACCGGCTTTGTCTCGGCTTTTACTTTCGATAATAGCATTAAAATCAGCTAATGTTATTTTGTGTAAACCAATATTTACCAATGTCCCTACAATAGAACGAACCATATTTCTTAAAAAACGATTGGCCGAAATGGTGAAAATTAGTTTGTTACTTTCTTCTTTCCAATATGCTTCAAAAATAGTACAATCGAATGTGTTTACATCAGTATTTACTTTAGAGAAGCTTTGAAAATTAGTATGATTGAATAATAATTTGGCAGCCTCATTCATCAAATCAATATCTAAATCCTGAATGAAATACCAACTCTGATCTTGTAAAAATGCATCTTTAAAGGTATTAATATGGTATTCATAAGTTCTCTTAGTAGCGTCAAAACGACAATGTGCATCATCGGCTACCGCGAAAATTCCATATATAACAATATCTTTAGGAAGGTAAGAATTGAGTTTGTGAATTAATTTTGGAATATCAAAAGGAGTTTCAAAATCAAAATGAGCATACATTTCTCTTGCATGAACACCAGTATCAGTCCGTCCGGCTCCCATTAAACTAATTTCAGCATTCAGTAAAACCGAGAAAGCTTTATTGAGTGTTTCCTGTACCGAAGCGGCATTAGGCTGAATTTGCCAGCCATGATATGAAGTTCCGTTATAGGCTAATTTTATAAAATATCTCAAGAGTAGTGTTCAGTAATCAATGTACCGTAAGCAAAGCTGAGCATGTTCATTGAAAAATTAATATGCACAAATTTACAAAGTTTTATCTTAGTTGTTGTTTAAAAAATCCTAAAACTAAAAAGGCTAATCTCCATTGTAATATGATAACTTTGTTGTTTCACTTTTGAATTACTTTTCGCTGCAATGAAAAAAATCCTTTTACTTTCGGATACACACAGTTATATAGATGATGTTATTTTAAAATATGTTAATCAGGCTGATGAGGTTTGGCATGCGGGAGATATTGGCGACTTGAAAGTAACGGATACTTTGAAAAAACTTAAACCTTTACGTGCGGTTTATGGTAATATTGATGATGGCCAGGCACGTTTAGAATTTCCGTTGCATAATCGATTTATGTGTGAAGATGTTTCGGTTTGGATAACACATATTGGCGGTTATCCGGGGAAATACAATCCGAATATAAAAGCGGAAATGTTGACTAATCCTCCTAAATTATTCATTTGTGGACATTCGCACATTCTTAAAGTAATGTTTGATAAAAAAAACAACCTTTTACACATGAATCCCGGTGCTTGCGGAAAAAGTGGTTTTCATCAGGTACGTACGATGTTACGTTTTGTAATTGAAGGTGATAAAATAAAAGATTTAGAAATTATCGAATTGGGAAAAAGAGCATAATTAGCTTTTATATTCAATAGGTGCTATTATTTTGATGGTAGTTCCTTGTTTTGGCTTCGAAATAATTTCAAATTTTCCATTCATTGTATTAATTCGGGCTTTAATTTGGTTTAAACCAAAGCCTTCAATAGTTTTATATTGTTTGGTTTCAAAACCTACACCGTTATCTTTAACAATGATGTGTAATTGCGAATCAATTTCTTTTAAACTTAAAATAGAATTTGTTGCTTTACTGTGTTTTGTAATGTTGTTCAATAATTCGCTGATAATAAAATACATTTTCATTTCGTAATCTTCATTATAACGGGTTTCCGAAGAAACATTGCTTGAATATTCGAAGTGAATAGTAGAATTTGACGACATTTCACATAAATCATTAAGGGCATAAAATAGTCCAAAACGAGCCAATAATGATGGTAAAAGCTGGTGTGATAAGTCACGTATTTTATAATGCGTTTGTATAAGAATGGCTTTGGTTTTTGTTATTTCGACCGAATCGTTATCATTTTTTGATGAAAAAATAGTTAAGTGTAAAGCCGCCGAAGAAAGCAGCGCACTGATATTATCATGTAAAAAGGAAGCGATTTTTTTTCGTTCCATTTCCTGACCATTTACCGATGCTGTAATGATACTTTCCTGAATTTTACTTTCAAAATCCTTGAGTTTGTTGTTTTGTTTTAATTGTTTGTTTTGATAATAGAAATAAGAAAAAATAATAACAAGCAATAAAATAGAAATGATAACAATGCTAATCAATTTATTTTTAGATTGTTTCTCAATTAAAATCTGGTGATTTGTTTTGTATTTTGTTTTAATGTCGTCAATCTCTCTTTTGTATTCATCAATTTCAAGATTAATACCAGCAACGTTTAATTTTTTTAATTTTTCCTGATCGTTCAGTTGGTCTGAAATTTCATTGTAAGCAGTAAGATTTTCGTATGCCTTTTTATATTGTTTTGTTTTGAATAAAAACTTAGCATATTCCTGATGGCTATGAGATAAATCGCTTTTTTCGTTTCCTTTTTTGCCTAAATCAATGGCTTTTTCGAAATAAAATTCGGCTTTTTTATTGTTGTTAAGATGTGACTGATAAACGCCATTTAGCATATTTAAGGCTACAATAGTAGTTTCGGTTCCATGTTTTTTATGGTATTTATTAATATAATTGAGATAAGGTAAGCCTAAGTCAAATTTATTAATGTCAAAATAAGCCCAGACTATATTGAGTTTTGTAAAAACAATCTCCGAAGAATCAGCAATTATGGTGCTGTATTTTAATGATTTTTTGTAATGATAAATACCTTTATTATATTCTTTTTTGTCAAAACAATAAATGTTTCCTAAGTTATTGTTGATCCAGTTTTTTAGAAGATTGTTATTGGTTTTATTGGCATAGATAATTGCCTTTTTATAATAAAATAAGGCTTTTTCATATTCGGCTAGTTCGTCAAAATTAGCAGCAATTGTGTTGTAAGCCAATGCAATTAAATTGTCGTCTTTTAAAGAAATGGCATTATCTAAGGCTTTTCGACAAAGGATTAAAGACTTTTCATAATTACCGGCACGCATTAACCGGGTAGCTTTTTGTGTGTTAACAGCAGTTTCGTGTTGAATAGAGCTTTTTGTTTGAGCAAAAGAATTTGCACAACAAATAAACAAAACCAATAATATGCTGTAAATGCGTTTGTGAAGCATAATTAATTTATGGTGACTATGATTTACTAATTAATCAAATTATTTTTTAGAGCAAATTTGACGATGCTAATAGTATTCTTAGCTTTTAATTTTTTTAAAATGTTTTTACGGTGTGTTTCTACTGTATTTGTACTAATAAAAAGTTTTTCAGAAATCTCTTTTCCGCTATATTCTAATGCGATTAAAGTGATAATCTCGATTTCTCTTCCGCTTAATTGATAATCTGGACTTATACTGGTTTTGTTAAGCTTCGGATTCTTTTTAGTCGCCGATGTAAATATAGTTTCACGTACCTGACTACAAAAATATTCTTCGCCGGTGCTTACTACCTGTATGGCTTCGACGATATTTTCTCCGGCACATTGCTTGGTTAAATATCCGCTAGCGCCTAGTTTCATGACTTCCTGAATTATTTTAATATCGTCATAAGTTGATAGTACAACCACTTTGCAGGGAAAACCTTTTTTAGAAAATTCTTTCAGGACTTCGATACCGTCTTTTTCAGGCATACTAATGTCTAAAACTAAAATGTCTGTAGCATTATTACTTACTTCTTCATAAAGTGTGGTTCCTTGTAACGAAAACCCAACCACATTAAAATTGGGAATAGAATTCAATAAAGTACGCATACCGTCAATTAATACTTTATGATCGTCGGCTAAGTGAATTCGTATTGTGGTTTCCATAGGTGATTTCTAATAGTTTCAAATGTATAAAAAAAATAACACAAAAAAACCCGAATTTTCATTCGGGTTTTCTTCGCACTAATAAATTAAAATTTATAGGTTTACCTCAATCGATCCACAGATTTTACAAGATCTTCGTCCTTTTTGATCGCTTTATTAGCTAAAACTAATGCAACGATTGCAATAATAGGTAGAAACATCCCAATACCTTTCTCAGAAACTACAGGAGCTTCTCCAGATAAATTTAGTGAATGATATAAAAACAATCCTAATAAAATCAAATTTAATATTATGTTCAATCTGTTAATCACAAATTGATTTTGTCTTTTCTTATAGGATAAAATACTCAGTATCGAAAATGTTGTACTTAAACCAAACAAAACAGTATAAATCTGACTTTGCATAAAATAAAAAGATTTACCACCACTTAAAGTCCATAACGGAAAAATAAAAGGTAAAACTCCTGTAATTATAAAAGCAAGAAGTAAATATATTGTTTGAATTCGTTGTATCATTTTGATCAATATTGTTCTACAAAAATATATTTTCTTTTTTTAAAATACTATTGTATGATTAAATTTTATTCGTATTATTGCAACACAATACCGTAAGCACTTCATACTGCGGTGAATTCAAAATAAAAATCACACCCAATCTTTTTTTCAAGATTCCCCAATTTAATTAAAATCATAGAACATTCATGTTTGATATTTCGGCATTAAAAGAAATGAAGCTTTCTGAGCTTCAACAAATAGCTAAAGCTGCTAAAACAATAAAGTTTACTGGTGTAAAGAAAGAAGTTTTAATTGCAAATATTTTGGATTTTCAAAAATCTTTAGCTGCAGAAAATGTAACTGAAGAAAAAGCAATACCGGTAGCTGATGCTGATGATACGGCAAAAAGAGCACGTATTGTTCCGGCAAAGAAGCCAGCAAATCCAAAGATTAAGGCAAAAGTTGCTGTTGAAAAAGAAGAACAAGTTGTAGAAAAAGATTCTGAAAAATTGGATTTTCCTGCAGAAGAAGTAGTCGCGAAAGAAGAACTAAAAGCAGAAAATGAAGCTGTTGCTGTTGAAAAACCAAAGGCGGTAAAATTTAATAAGGCTACTTATGAAAAGAAAATAGCTTTAAAAAAAGATAAAGAAAATAAGGATGCTGGTACAGAAAATCCTGTTGCTGCTGAAGGAAAGCAAGAAGATGCTGTCGCTGAAGTTGTAGCTCCTGCTGCTCCGCAAAAGAAAATCAATCCGAATCAACAAAATAAGCAGAATCCGAATCAGCAGAATCAGAATTCGAATCAAAACGGAAACCAAAATCCAAATCAGAACCAAAACCCTAATTTCAAAAATAAAAAGAATAATAATTTCAGAGATTCTGATTTTGAATTTGATGGAATTATAGAAAGTGAAGGTGTACTTGAAATGATGCCGGATGGTTACGGATTTTTACGTTCGTCTGATTATAATTATTTAGCTTCTCCGGATGATATCTATTTGTCAACGTCACAAATTAGATTGTTTGGCTTAAAAACCGGAGATACTGTAAAAGGTGTGGTAAGACCTCCAAAAGAAGGAGAAAAGTTTTTCCCTTTAGTACGTGTGTTAAAAATCAATGGACACGATCCTCAGGTTGTTAGAGATAGAATTTCATTCGAACATTTAACACCAATATTTCCATCAGAAAAATTCAAATTAGCCGAAAGAGACAGCAGTATTTCAACCCGAATTATCGATTTGTTTTCTCCAATAGGAAAAGGGCAGCGTGGTATGATTGTAGCCCAGCCTAAAACAGGTAAAACGGTGTTATTGAAAGAAATAGCCAATGCTATTGCGGCAAATCATCCAGAAGTATATCTTATTGTTTTACTTATTGATGAACGTCCTGAAGAGGTAACAGATATGCAACGTTCGGTTAGAGGAGAAGTAATTGCTTCTACTTTTGACAGAGAGCCGCAAGAGCATGTAAAAATTGCTAATATTGTTCTCGAAAAATCAAAACGTTTAGTTGAATGTGGTCATGATGTGGTGATTTTGTTAGATTCGATTACACGTTTGGCCAGAGCTTATAATACAGTTCAACCCGCTTCAGGAAAAGTATTAAGTGGAGGTGTGGATGCCAATGCGCTGCAAAAACCAAAACGTTTCTTTGGTGCTGCCCGTAATGTTGAAAAAGGTGGTTCGTTAAGTATTATTGCAACTGCTTTGACCGAAACAGGTTCTAAAATGGATGAGGTAATTTTCGAAGAATTTAAAGGTACAGGTAATATGGAATTGCAATTGGATCGAAAAATTGCAAACAAACGTATATTCCCTGCTGTTGATTTGACTTCATCAAGTACACGTCGTGACGATTTACTTCTGGATAAAGATACGCTTCAAAGAATGTGGATTATGAGAAAATACCTTTCTGATATGAATCCGGTAGAAGCAATGGAATTTATCAATGATAGATTTAAGAAAACCAGAAATAATGAAGAGTTTTTGATTTCGATGAATGACTAAAATAATATCAATTTTAATATCAATAAAAAACTCCAATTTCAAATTTGAAATTGGAGTTTTTTTATTTTGCAAATTTATTTCTTTTTGAAATTTAAGCTTTTCTTTCTAATAACGCCATGTAAAAACCGTCAAAACCAGATTCTGAAGCCAGAATTTTATGATCCTTTATAAAAGTAAATTGTTTTCCAATATCAGTAGTTAAAAAACGCTCAACTTGTTCCTGATTTTCAGATGGAAGAATAGAACAGGTTGCATAAACTAATTTTCCGCCTGGTTTTACAATTTTAGAATAACTTTCTAAAACTTCCGATTGTACTTTTCGAATATTATCAATAAACTCAGGTTTCAATTTCCACTTAGCATCAGGATTTCTTTTTAAAACACCTAATCCGCTACAAGGTGCATCAATCAATACACGATCTGCTTTTTCGTGCAGTTTTTTGATAACTTTAGTAGTATCAATGATACGGTATTCGATATTGAAAGCACTGTTTCTCTTAGCTCTTAATTTTAATTGTTTTAATTTGCTTTCGTACAAATCCATCGCAATCAATTGTCCTTTATTTTCCATTAAAGAAGCAATGTGCAAGGTTTTTCCGCCAGCACCAGCACAAGTATCTACCACACGCATTCCCGGTTTTACATCCAGAAAAGCAGCAACCAATTGTGAATTAGCATCCTGAACTTCAAATAAACCTTGCTTGAAAGCATCGGTCATAAAAACATTGGCGCGTTCTTTTAAAACTAAAGCATCAGGCTGGTCTTTTAGATATTCGGTTTCGATATCTAAATCCATTAAGATAGCTCTTAGAGCTTCTTTGGTTGTTTTTAAGGTATTGGTTCTAAGAATTACTTTGGCAGGTTGATTTTGAGCTGTGATTTCTTTTGCCCAAACTTTTTCGCCTAACTCTTTCACACCTAATTCATCCATCCAGTCAGGAATAGATTCTTTGATAGCTCTGGTTTTTGATAATTCGTCAAAACGTCCTTTAATTTTTCTTTCAGGAGTTCCTTCCAGCTGACGCCAATCTGGAATTGGGTAACCTCTTAAAACTGCCCATACGGCAAACATTCTCCAAAGATTATCTCTGTCAAATGGTTCTTTTACTTCTGCAATTTCAGCATATAATCTTTTCCAGCGAACAATTTCGTAGATAGTTTCGGCAACAAATTTTCTGTCGGCACTTCCCCAGCGTTTGTCTTTTTTTAATGCTCTTGCTACTACTTTATCGGCATATTCTCCTTCATTAAATATTGCATTTAGAGAATCGATAGTAGTATATACTAAGTTTCTGTGTAATCTCATTTTAATTATTTGAACTGCAAAGGTACTATTAAATGATTTGAAAGTGAATTAAATTTTTAATTCTGTGAAAATGATTTATTCTTTTAGGAGTATTGATTTTTTTTGGGTTGTATTGAAGAAAAATTACCGCAAATTCGCAAATTTTATATTACAGTTATTCTTGAAATAATTTGCGAATTTGCGGTAAATAAAAATGAATTTGTTTTATCTGTTATTGGAATTTTTTATTTTAATTTTTCTTTGAAAAAATCAATTGTTCTTGTCCATGCTAAAGTAGTTGCTTTTTCATCATAACGAGGTGTGGTATTATTATGAAATCCGTGATTGACATTGTTATAAAAATAAGCTGTATGAGGAACTTTATTTTTGTTCAAAATAGCTTCAAAAGCTGGCCAGCCTTCGTTTACCCGAGTATCTAAACCTGCATATTGTAATAATAGTGGTGTTTTGATCTGTTCGGCTTCTTCGGCTGTGGGTTGTCCACCATAAAAAGGAACAGCAGCATTGAGTGTTGGAATTTTTACCGCCATCAAATTGGCAATCCAGCCTCCAAAACAGAATCCAACTACGCCAATATGACCATTACAATCAGGATGATTTTTTAAATAATGGTAAGCAGCAATAAAATCTTCTAGCATTTCGTAACGGTCTCTTTTTTTCTGCAATTCTCTTCCTTCATCATCATTCCCAGGATAGCCCCCTAGAGGAGTTAAAGCATCAGGAGCCAAACTAATGAAGCCATCGACGGCTGTTCTTCGACCAACATCTTCAATATAAGGATTTAAACCACGGTTTTCGTGAACAACAATTACTCCGGGTAATTTTTTATTTGTTTTGCTTGGTTTCGAAAGTAGTCCTTTGATTTTTCCGCCTCCTTTGGGTGAATCATAAGTAATATAATTAGAATCTATCCTTGGATCGTCTGGATGGATGGTGATTGAATTGACATAATCAGGAGTGATGAAACTTAATAAAGAGGGTAATGTTAAAGTGCCTATGGCAAATACCGAAAGCTTTTCGATAAATTGTCTCCGTTCTATTTTATTGTGAGCGTAATCGTCATATAAGTCAAATATTTCCTGACTGATATCTTCTTTGGTGATTTTTTTCATAGTTTAATGAGTTGGTTTTCAAAACAGTTTAAATATACTTATTTATTTGATTGATTAAAAAAGCAAAAGAGCTCCTAAAAATAGGAGCTCTTTCTCAAAAAAAATAAAAGATAATAATCCAATAGCGATTATAATTTATATTTAAGGCTTGCCATTACCTGACGAGGAGCAATTGGGTTTACACTGTAGTTTTCGTGGACAGTGTAATTCAACTCATTTGTAATGTTAGATAATTTACACAAGATTGAGAATTTTTTCCATTCGTATCCTGCAGAAACGTCAACTGTAGTATAACCTTTAACAGGTATTTCTCTATACCAAATTCCTCCTGGTTTAGTTGAATCATATTGATTGTTCCATCCTCCAATTCTGTCGCCAATGTAGTTTCCAATTGCTCCTACAGAAACTCCCTTTAATATTCCAGAAGGAATTTTATAGAAGAAACTTAGGTTTGCTGTGTTTTGAGGTGTTCTTGCTACACGATCACCTTCAATAAAACTACCATTAAGTCCTGAAGTTTTTGTGTAACGCATATCGTTGTAGCTATAACCTGCATGGATATTGAATCCTTCAAAAGGTCTAGCAGTAACATCTACTTCAACACCATCACTTTTTGTTTCTCCACTCATTATTTTAATGTCAGTATTAGTGTTTGGGGTAACACCGTCTTGCATAAAGGCAGCTGTTTGAACTAAATTGTTATTTTTAATTCTGTATACAGTAACATTAGTACTTAAAATACCTTTGAATAAGTCGGTTTTAATACCAGCTTCATATTGATCTATGATAGAAGGTTTTAGTGGTTCTCCACCGTAAGTATTCCCTGTGTTAGGAGTAAACGAGTTAGAGTAACTTCCGAATAAAGAAATTTCTTTTGTAGGTTGTAATACTAATCCAACTTTAGGAGAGAAAGCATTATCTAAACGTTTCGCAGCAGCTGTAGGAGTTGCATTTTCATAAGCTATTTTAATTTCGTTTTTATTAGTAACTTGATTTTTTGCAATTAGTTCGCTAGTTGTTGTGGCCTGACTTTCTTGCCAAGACCAACGAATACCCGCTAATACTTTGATGTAATCAGTAATTGAAATTAAATCTTGAAAATAAGCTCCAAAACGTTTTGAATCTGTAACTACTAATCTGGTTGTTCTGGATGGAAATGGTACAATAGTGCTTTGACCATCATAACTATAATCTAATAGATTTGTAGGATCAGTTTCAGTTGTAATCAAAGTTTCTGGAGAATCAGGATTGTAGAACCCAAAAGTATAACTAGAAGCGATTGAATTTTCCCAATCAGCACCAGTAAATATTTGATGCTTTATACTTCCTGTGTTGAAAATTCCTTGTAAACTCAATTGGTCTCCAAATATTCTTTCTAGGTTTTTGTTTCTTGTTAAACCTCTTTTCCAATTAACTTCTTGTACGCCGTTATTTGTTGTGAAAGCTAAATTTGATAATTGAGCTGTAGATAATTGTGTTCTATTGTAGTTTTGGAATGATGAATTGAAAGATAATTTCCAATTGTCATTAAAATCGTGGTTGAATAATACCGATGCACTAGCTGATTTAGTATTACCAGTTGACCAAAGTGCTCCAAAATTTATATTACGAGGAATATCTAATATTTCTGTTCCTACTATTCCTGTTCCAAAATCAGGAGTCCAATCAGCGTTTAAGTAATCTCCTTGTGCAGTAATTTGAGTTTTTTCGCTTATTTTGAACAAAAATGATGGATTGAAGTAGAAACGTTCATTTTTAACATAATCTCTGAAGCTTTTTGCGTTTTCATAAGATCCTACAAATCGGTAAGCAATTGAATTGTTTAAAGGACCATAAAAATCTAAAGTTGGTTTGTAGTAATTATAGCTTCCTGTTTGCATACTAATTTCTCCTCCTCTTGTAAACTTAGGAGTTTTGGTTACTAAATTTAAAATTCCTCCAGGAGCAACGTTTCCATATAATAAGGCAGAACCTCCTTTTAAGAATTCTACCTTTTCTAATGACGCAACTTCTGGAATAGATCCTGAATTGAAACGGAATCCATTTTTGAACATATTGTTAGCTCCCATATCATAACCTCTCGACCAGAAAGATTCCTGAGCGCCACCACGAGCTGAACCTACATAAACACCATTAGCATTTTTGATAACTTCGCTTAAACGAATAGCTTGTTGTTGTTCGATTACCTGTCCATCAATTACCTGAACGCTTTGCGGTAAATCCATTGGTTTGATACCTGATCTTGAAGCCGAAACTGGTTTTTGCAGTTTGTTACTTGTTACTGTAACTTCTTTAAGGATGTGTCCTTTTTTGTTTTTTATAGTGTCAAAAGGAGTTGAGAAGGCTCCTTTTGTACTATTGTGCTCTACTGAAGCAACTATTTCTTGTGCTTGCGACGATAGAGAAAATAATAATACTAGTGAGGGTAGTATAATTTTTTTCATGATTTAACTTATTTGGATTTATTTAAAATAACGCCGCGAAAGTACAACCAGATTTCGATATGACAATGGATTATTTGGAATAAATAAAAATAAATTTTAACAAAACATTTAAAAATTGTTTAACGTTTTTTAACATCTGATTTTCTGATGTGAAAAACTTACATTTTGTTTCCGAATAATTTATTTACTGATTTTAGGAGGACTTAAATAGTTTTTAAAGAAGCTATAAAGGACATTCAAATCAGATGGTTTTTGTGGTAAAGCATGTCCTTTTCCATAATCTATCAGAGTAGAAGTAGGAACAGTTAAAAGCTCTAATTTATTTTTTAGATGGGTAATTTGGTCTCGATAATAAGCATCATCATCATTATTGTAGAAAAATAGAGTAGGAGTAGTTGCTTTGGTTTCAACCAAAAATGAAGAACCCATTGATTCCCATAATGCTTTGTTGTTATCTAAAGATCCCCAAACCCAAGGACATCTTTGTTCTAAATTTTTATCACCATCATCAGGAGTATTGTAAATGAGAGTGTAATCAAAAACACCTGGACCTAATGCTGCTGCCTGAACATCATCAGAAATTCCAATATGAAAACCTGAATTTTCAAACTCGGTTACTTTTTTATCTCCAATGGCCATCGATCCCGCTGTAGAACCACGGGAAAAACCAAAAATTCCGATTTTTTCCGAAAGCCCCATTTCTTTATTAAAAACTCGCAATGTTCGTATAGCTGATTTTACTTTTTGTGCAGCATCCGGATTAGTCTGAAATGATTTGTAAGCATCATTTGCTCCGTTTACAGGTTTTCCTTTTCCCCAAGGACAGTATTTTGGATGATCGGCAATTGCCCAGGCCATACCATTTGCAGGAGCACCTTCAAGAAAAGAATCATCAAAACCCGCAAAAGTGTAGTCCAGATTTACTCTTTGATCTTTATAAGCATCGTTAAGTGTTTTTTTGCTTTGGTCATAATTAGCATAACTGTTGCTGTAAGAAAAAGATAAAATAGTAGGTACTTTGACTTTTGGATTAGCAGGATAAATAATATCCATGTGCAAAGAATCTCCAATAATATACTGTTCAGGTGTATTGTAAACTTTTGGGTCATCAATAAAGTAGCTTACATCTCTGGCTATGCGATATCCTTCAAATAAAATATAAGATTTATATAAGGAGCAGTTTTTATAACCGCAAAAGTTTTTTGACGCAATTGCATTGTTAATAGCAATAATATCCTGATTTATTTTTAGTGCTTTTGCATTAATGTTTTTAGCGTAATCTAATTCGATTACACGATACCCTTCATTTAATAACCAGTTTACGTCTTTTTTTACACTATTTCTGCCAATTTTTTTTAGCGACAAATTTTTCAAGTACACTACTGTGATGTAGTTTCCATTGAAATCTTTGATAGGGTTTTTGGATTCAGTTACAGTAAAATCGATATTTCCAGCTGTAACTGTACTTGCCCATTTTCCAGAATTAGCCCATGAATTAATAGCTGTAAAAATGCTTAGAAGAATGATAAAAAAAGATTTTCTAAAGGATAAGATAAAAAGAGTGATAGAAGTAAATTTCATTGTATTCTTATTTGGCAGGTATTTTAAATATATGTAATTACAAAAGTAAGTTTTTTAAAATTTGATTTGATAATTAGTATAGGTTTTAGGATTTACATTTTCAAATTTTAGATAACAATTTCCTAATATAGACTCTTTTTTAAATTTGTATTTTTGTCTTTATATCAAATTTTATCATGAAAAAAATATTTTTATTTTTTGCTACAGCGGCAATTTTTAATGCTTATGGACAGCAAAGACCCAAGTTAGTAGTAGGAATTGTTGTTGACCAAATGAAGATGGAATACCTTTATCGATTCTCGGATGACTTTTCAGCTAACGGTTTTCTTAGATTAATGAATAATGGTTATGTTTTTCATAATACACATTATAATTATATGCCAACAATTACAGGACCTGGGCATGCATCAATTTATACCGGAACTACTCCGGCTGTTCATGGGGTTGTAGGAAATACTTTTTTTGATAAATCGCAAGGAAAATACAGGTATTGTACTGACGATGCATCGGTTTCAATTTTAGGAACAGGTGATTTAGATGAAGGGAAAATGTCTCCGTTAAATTTAGAAAGCACTACCGTGACTGACGAATTACGTCTGGCAACTAATTTTAGAGGAAAAGTAATTGGTATCAGTGTGAAAGATCGCGGAGCTATACTTCCGGCGGGACATTTTGCTAATTGGGCATTTTGGATGAGTGATTCCGGAAATTTTATTTCGAGTACATTTTACGGCAAGCAGTTGCCAAATTGGGTTACTGAATTTAACAACAAAAAACATTATGAGAATTATCTAAATAAAGACTGGACTTTGTTGAAGCCGGAATCGGTTTATAATAAAAGTTTAGCCGATGATAATCCGTATGAAGGTCTTTTGTACACAAGTAAAAAACCTGTTTTTCCATATAATTTAAAAGAGATGTATGCGAAAAAAGGAGCAAAAGTAATTAAGACGACTCCTTTTGGGAATGATATATTAGCTGATTTTGCAAAAGAAGCCATTGCTAGTGAAGATTTAGGTATGGATAATGAAACTGATTTTTTAGCAGTAAGTTTTTCATCAACTGACAAAATTGGACATTTGACTGGACCGCGTTCCAGAGAAATTCAGGATACTTATTTACGCTTAGACGAGACTATTGCTGACTTTTTAACTTATTTGGATAAAAAAGTAGGAAAGGGAAATTATTTATTATTTTTAACTGCTGATCATGCCGCTGCTGAAAATGTGAATTATTTAAGAGATAATAAATATGCTGTAGGAGCAATAGATGATAAAAATTTATCTACTCAGTTGCATGAATTTTCTAAAACTACTTTTGGTTCAGATTTGGTATTGAATTATTCGAATTCGAATGTGTTTTTTGATAAAAAACAAATTCAGCAAAAAGGACTTTCTTTGGATAAAGTAAAATTAACTTTCAAAGAGTATTTAATGTCTTTACCTCAGATAAAACGAGTTTACACTGAAGAGGAAATTATTGCGGCAGGAAATTCAGATATTTATTTAAATTTTGTGATAAAAGGATATGATCCTAAATTAAACGGGGAATTGGTTATTTTAGATAAACCCGGTTATATTGAAAATGAGGGAACAGGAACTTCTCATGGAACTCCGTATAATTATGATACGCATGTGCCATTGTTGTTTTATGGCTGGAATATTAAAAAAGGAGAATCATTTGATAAAAAATCGATTACTCAGATAGCACCCACAGTTGCTCAGAAAATTAAAATAGATTATCCTAATAGTACTGAAGCTATTCTTCTGACGGAAATTTTAGCAAACTAAAGAAAAACAAAAAAGGGACTTAATTAAGTCCCTTTTTTTATAATTGGTTTTGAATGCTTATTGTTTAGCTACCGAAGCAGGTAATGAAATTTGATTTCTTAATAAATCTTCAAATGTTTCGTGAGCTCTGATTAAGTGACCTTCTCCATTAATCCACAATACTTCAGCTGGTTTGTATCTTGAATTGTAGTTAGAAGACATAGAGTAGCAATAAGCACCTGCGTTTCTGAAACAAAGGATATCACCTTCGGCAATTTCCTGAATTCTACGGTTGCTGGCAAAGGTATCTGTTTCGCAAATATATCCTACTACAGAGTAAAAACGCTCTTTTCCTTTTGGATTTGAAATGTTTTCAATGTGGTGTGATGAACCGTAAAACATTGGACGAATCAAATGGTTGAATCCGGAATCAATTCCTGCAAAAACAGTAGAAGTAGTTTGTTTTACTACGTTTACTTTTGCTAAGAAGAAACCTGCTTCACTCACTAAAAATTTCCCTGGTTCAAAAATAAGTGTCAAATCTTTACCGTATTCTGCACAGAAAGCATTGAATCTTTTAGATAATTTTTTACCTAATTCTTCAATATCTGTTTCGATATCGTCTTTTTTGTAAGGCACTTTGAATCCACTTCCAAAATCCAGGAATTCAAGATTTTTGAAATTTCTTGCAGCATCAAATAAGATTTCAGCAGCATAAAGGAATACTTCGATATCTAAAATATCAGAACCTGTGTGCATGTGAATCCCTGCAATGTTCATATTTGTATTTTCAACAATACGAACTAAATGTGGTAATTGGTGTACCGAAATACCAAATTTACTATCGATATGACCTACAGAAATGTTTTCGTTTCCACCTGCCATAACGTGCGGGTTAATACGAATACATACCGGAACTGTAGGATGTTTTGTTCCAAATTGCTCTAGAATAGACAAGTTATCAATATTGATTTGAACGCCTAAAGCATGTACTTCTTCAATTTCTTCAAGAGAAACACCATTTGGCGTGAAAAATATTTGATCCGGAGAATATCCAGCGTGAAGTCCTAATTGTACTTCCTGAATAGAAACAGCGTCTAAGCAAGATCCTAAATCTCTTAATAATTGTAGAATAGCAACGTTAGACAATGCCTTCATAGCATAATTGATACGCAGTTTTTCTACTTTAGAAAAAGCCTTAGTTAATCTCTCGTATTGTGATTTTATTTTCTCGGCATCGTATACATATAACGGACTGCCAAATTGTTCTGCTAACTGAAGTAAATCTTTTGATTGCATTGTTGTAATTTTTACACAAATTTATTATTCTTTATTGATACTACAATAGATAAATATATTTCTAACAAATTGTAACAATAAGTTATATAAAGATTATTATATGGTTTTTTTTATGTTTTTTGTCACAATTTGTCACGAGTAAAAAGTAAAAAGGCTATCTGAAATTACTTCCAGATAGCCTTTTTGAATATTTATTGATTTCTTACAATGCAGGTAAATCACCACCTTCTTTAGTAGGTAAGTTAGTTGACCCCATTAAGTATAAATCTACTTGTCTTGCAGCTTCACGACCTTCTGAAATTGCCCAAACAATTAAAGATTGTCCACGACGCATATCACCAGCTGTAAAGATATTTGGAATATTAGTTTGGTATTTACCATATTCCGCTTTGTAATTACTTCTAAAGTCAAGTTCAATACCTAATTGACTGCTTAATGTTTTTTCAGGACCTGTAAAACCTAAAGCTAATAAAGCTAAGTCACATGGCCAGGTTTTTTCAGAACCAGCAATTTCAATTAGTTCAGGACGTTGTCCAGGAACCATTTTCCATTCTACATTAACTGTTTTAAGAGCAATTAATTTACCATTAGCATCTTTGATGAATTCTTTGGTGTTAATTAACCAGTTTCTTTCAGCTCCTTCTTTATGAGAAGAAGAAGTTTTTAATTGTAGCGGCCAGTAAGGCCAAGGAGTAGAGGCACTTCTCTCTACTGGAGGTTTTGGCATAATCTCAAAGTTAGTAACTGATTTAGCACCGTGACGGTTTGATGTACCCACACAGTCAGAACCTGTATCTCCACCACCAATTACGATTACATCTTTACCAGTTGCTAAAACTTGATTTTCAATTTTTTCTCCAAAAACAACTTTTGTTTGTTGTGTTAAGAAATCCATTGCCTGAACTACACCATCTGCATCAGCACCAGGAGTAGGTAAGCCTCTTCTTTCTGTTGCTCCACCACAAAGTACGATGGAATCAAAAGCTTTCAAGTCATTGATGTCATAGTTTACACCAACATTAGTGTTTACTTTGAAAGTGATTCCTTCAGCTTCTAAGATAGCTACACGACGATCGATAATTCCTTTTTCCATTTTGAAATTAGGAATTCCGTAACGTAATAGACCACCAATAGCGTTGTCTCTTTCGAAAACAGTAACAGTGTGTCCTGCTCTGTTTAATTGTTGTGCAGCAGCTAAACCAGCAGGTCCAGAACCTACAATGGCAACTGTTTTACCAGTTCTTGTTTTTGGAGGTTGAGGTTTAATCCATCCTTCCGCAAACGCACGCTCCACAATATTTTTTTCTATGTTCTCAATAGAAATTGGGTCATTAATAATCCCTAATACACATGCTTTTTCACATGGTGCAGGACATAAACGTCCTGTAAATTCAGGGAAGTTATTTGTTGAATGTAGTATCCACGAAGCTTTTTGCCATTCTCCCTGGTGTACCATGTGGTTGAAATCAGGGATTAAATTCCCTAACGGACATCCACTATGGCAAAATGGAATACCACAATCCATACAACGTGATCCTTGTTTTGTAATTTCAGCTTCACTCAAAGGAACTGTAAATTCTTTATAATGTCCTACACGCTCTTGTACTGATGTGTATGATTCATCTTTTCTTTCGAATTCTTTAAAACCTGTTACTTTTCCCATTGTATTATGCTGTTAATTCTTCTACCATTTGTTCCTCAGTTTCCAAACGCTTTAATGCTTTTTTGTACTCTGTAGGCATTACTTTTACAAAATTTTCTAAGCTAGTCTCCCAATTGCTTAATAATTCGATACCTTTTGTACTGTTTGTGTACTCTACGTGTCTTTCTATTAATGTTTTCAATTCGTTAGCTTCTTCTCCTTCAACTGTCTCAAATTCGATAGTTTCAGTATTACATAAACCATTTTTGAATTTGTGTTGAGGATCATAAATATAGGCGATACCACCACTCATACCTGCTGCAAAGTTTCTTCCTGTTTTACCAAGAACAACTACTTTACCACCGGTCATGTACTCACAACCGTGATCTCCCACACCTTCAACTACTGCAATAGCACCTGAGTTACGAACTGCAAAACGCTCTCCTGCAATACCGTTGATGTAAGCTTCTCCTTCAATAGCTCCAAATAAACAAACGTTTCCTACGATGATGTTTTCTGAGGCAACAAAAGTAGATTTTGCTGGTTTTTTGATGATTAATTTGGCTCCAGATAATCCTTTTCCTAAATAGTCATTTGTATTTCCTTCAACAGTAAAAGTTAATCCGTGTGCACTAAATGCTCCTAAACTTTGTCCTGCAGAACCTGTGAAATTAATGTTCAAAGTATCTTCTGGTAAACCTAAGTGGCCATATATTTTAGAAATTTCGTTACTAACAATAGCTCCCACTGAACGGTCGGTATTTTTAATAGGATATTCTAAGGTCATTTTTTCTTTTCTGTACAAAGCACGGTGAGAATCTTTTAGGATTTGGAAATCCATTACGTTGTCTAATCCGTGATCTTGTTTCTCTGTATTACGAACCGTTTTGTATTTATAAGTATCAGGTCTATGTAAAATAGATGATAAATCTAAACCTTTTGCTTTGTAGTGGTTAATCGCTTTATTAGAATTGATTTTGTGTGTTTGACCAATCATTTCTTCTAAAGTTCTGAATCCAAGTTGCGCCATGATACCTCTTAACTCTTCAGCAACATAGTAGAAGAAGTTAATAACGTGCTCAGGAGTTCCTTTGAAGTTTTTACGTAATTCTTTGTCTTGAGTAGCAATACCTACAGGGCAAGTATTCAAGTGACATTTACGCATCATGATACATCCTGAAGCTACAAGTGGAGCAGTAGCAAAACCAAATTCTTCAGCACCTAATAAAGCAGCGATAGCTACGTCACGTCCTGTTTTTAACTGTCCGTCACATTCTACAACAATACGGCTTCTTAGGTTGTTTAATACTAAAGTTTGTTGTGCTTCGGCCAATCCAAGTTCCCAAGGAAGACCTGCGTGTTTCAATGAAGTTAATGGAGAAGCTCCTGTACCACCATCATAACCAGCAATTAATACAACGTCAGCTTTTGCTTTAGCAACACCCGCTGCAATTGTTCCAACACCTACTTCAGATACTAATTTCACGTTGATACGTGCTTCTCTGTTAGCATTTTTCAAGTCGAAAATTAATTGCGCTAAATCTTCGATTGAGTAAATATCGTGGTGTGGCGGAGGTGAAATCAATCCTACGAAAGGAGTTGAGTTACGAGCCGATGCAATCCAAGGCAATACTTTCTCACCTGGTAATTGTCCACCTTCTCCTGGTTTAGCACCCTGAGCCATTTTAATCTGAATCTCTTTTGCACTAGATAAGTAGTGAGAAGTTACTCCAAAACGTCCAGAAGCTACTTGCTTGATAGCCGAGTTACGGCTGTCACCGTTTACGTCTGGCTGGAAACGAGTTCTGTCTTCTCCACCTTCACCTGAATTAGATTTTCCTCCAATACGGTTCATAGCGATAGCTAAGTTCTCGTGTGCTTCTCTAGAGATAGATCCGTAAGACATCGCTCCGGTTTTGAAACGTTTTACGATATCAGTCCATGGTTCTACTTCGTCTAATGGAATTGGATCTAAGTTATCGAATTCAAATAAACCACGAATAGTCATTAAACTCTTAGCCTGATCGTTTACAGTTTTTGCATAAACATCATAACTATCCTGATCACTTAAACGTACTGCCTGTTGCAATTTAGCAATAGTAGTAGGGTTGAACATGTGTCTTTCCCCGTTACGTCTCCATCTGTACTCTCCACCAATGTTTAATCCTAAACGGTTAGGAATTAATACATCCGGGTAAGCATAGTTATATCTTTCGCTAATTTCTTTTTCAATTTCATACAATCCAATACCTTCAATTCTTGAAGCAGTGTAAGGGAAGTATTTTTGAACAAATTTAGAGTTGAAACCAACAATTTCGAAAATTTGAGAACCTCTGTAGGAATGTAAAGTAGAGATTCCAATTTTGTTCATGATTTTTAATAATCCTGAACCAATTGCTTTGTTGAAGTTATCAACTGCTTTTTGTTCGCTAATTCCAGTGATAAAACCTTCCTGTACTTGTACACGAATGATTTCGTTTACCATGTAAGGGTTAATTGCACTTGCACCGTAACCAAATAAAGTTGCAAAATGGTGTGGTTCACGTGGTTCAGCTGATTCGATTATGATATCGAAGTAAGAACGCTTACGTAAACGGTTCATTTGGTGGTGAACATAAGAACAAGCTAATAAAGCAGGAATTGGAGCGAATTCTTTATTAACACCTCTATCAGATAAGATAATGATGTTAGTTCCTCTGTCAACCGCTTTACTGATTTGTGTGATGATATCTTCTAAAGCATTTTCTAAACCATTTAAACCTTTTTCTTTTTTGTATAAGATTTCAATAGTTTCAGCCTTGAAGTTATCGATATCAATGTTTCTGATTTTTTCTAAGTCATCGTTAGAAATAACCGGATTTTGAATTCTTAATTTTCTACATTGTTTGCTTGAAATATCAAAAATATTTCTGTCCTGACCTAAAGCTAAACTGATATCAGTTACAATTTCTTCACGGATACCATCCAAAGGTGGGTTAGTAACCTGAGCGAATAATTGTTTGAAATAGTTAGGGATTAATTGTGGTCTGTCTGACAATACAGCAAGAGGAGTATCGATACCCATAGAACCCAAAGCTTCTTTTCCAGCCTGAGCCATTGGAGTAATCATATCCTGAATATCCTCTAATGTATAGTTAAATAAACGCTCTCTTGTAGGTAAATCGATAGTTTCTATTGGACAAGCCTTAGTTGTAGTAGGAACGTCTTTTAAGTTCAAACGGTATTGTTTCAACCATTCCTGGTAAGGTCTTTCAGAAACAATTTTGCTTTTGATTTCCTCATCATTAATAATACGTCCTTCGTTCATATCTACCAAGAACATTTTTCCTGGCTCTAATCTACCGTGGCTTTCTACATCTTCCGGTTCAACAGTTACAACACCAATTTCAGATGCCATAATCAATTTACCACTCTTAGTTACAGTATAACGAGAAGGTCTTAAACCGTTACGGTCTAATAATGCTCCTACGTAATCTCCATCAGAGAAAGGTACAGAAGCTGGTCCGTCCCATGGCTCCATGATACAAGCATTGTACTCGTAGAATGCTTTTCTTTCTTCTGACATGGTTTTGTGTTTTTCCCATGCTTCAGGAATCATCATCATCATTACTTCTGGTAATGAACGTCCTGTATGTGTTAATAATTCAACAACCATATCCATAGAAGCAGAATCTGATTTTCCAGGAAGAATAATTGGGAATAATTTTTCGATTTGTGGTCCAAAGACATCACTTTTCATGATTTCTTCACGCACACGCATTCTACTTACGTTACCTCTTAATGTATTGATCTCACCATTTTGACACATGTATCTAAAAGGCTGAGACAATTCCCATGTAGGCATTGTATTTGTAGAAAAACGTTGGTGTACTAACGCTAAACGGGTTACTAAATCCGTTTGTTGTAAGTCAGTATAATATGGCCCAATATCCTCAGGCATAATGATACCTTTATATATTAAGGTAGTAGTAGATAAACTAGGTAAGTAAAAATAAGAACTTTGCGATATTTTAGAATTAGCAATAGCGTGTTCTGTAATTTTACGTGCAGCATATAATTTCGCTTTAAAAGTAGCTTCTTCAATAGCTTCACTTTTACCTACGAAAATTTGTTCGATAGTTGGTTCAGAAGCCAAAGCGATTTCACCTAACTGGCTAGAATCTACAGGAACTTCTCTCCATCCTAAAACAGTAAGTCCTTGTGCTTTGATTTCTTTTTCAAATACGTCTTTGCAAAAAACATATTGGTTTTTGATTTTTGGCAAAAACACCATTCCCACAGCATACTCACGAGCAGCAGGTAATTGGAAATCACAAACTCTATTGAAATATTCGTGAGGAATGTCAATCAAAAGTCCAGCTCCATCTCCCGTTTTTCCGTCAGCACTTACACCACCACGGTGTTCTAATTTTACTAGAATTTCTAATGCGTCGTGAATAATTTGATTTGTCTTCTCACCTTTAAGGTTGCAGATAAAACCAGCTCCACAGTTTTCATGCTCGAATTCTGGCAAATAAAGGCCTTGTTCTTTAACTTTCATGCTTGATAATTTTTTTTACAAAAGTAGCTATTTCATTAAATATAATCCATCGATTAAATGCATTATGAGCTACTTTTACAGGAATAATAGAAAAAAGTATAATAAATAATAATTATTGCATTATTTGAGCTATGTATTAACAAATTGTTAATGTAACTACGGTTTTTGGTCAATATTTTGACAATTATTTCTTATTTTTTTAAATTCATTTTTGTTATATTCAATGAAAAAACGTCTTTTTGCTTCTTTTTCTTCTGCAAAATCTTTTTTTCGCTGAAAAAAAGAACTCAAAAGCATCTTTTTTTAACTTTATTTATAAGATATTTTAAATCGTTAAAAAGTTTTCAGTTTTAAGTTCATTTTTGCTACTTTTGTCGGACTTATTTAATAAAAATAAAATCAGATTCAGACAAATTCTATATTATGAACATACACGAATATCAAGGAAAAGAGATTTTAGCTAGCTATGGAGTTCGCGTTCAACGCGGTATTGTTGCTAATAGTCCAGTAGAAGCAGTTGCTGCTGCTAAACAATTAACAACTGAAACAGGAACAAGCTGGTATGTTGTTAAAGCACAAATTCACGCAGGTGGACGTGGAAAAGGTGGTGGAGTTAAACTTGCCAAAGGAATTGATAAGGTAGAAGGAGTTGCTAGCGAAATTATCGGAATGCAATTAATTACTCCTCAAACTTCTGCAGAGGGTAAAAAAGTTCACAAAGTTTTAATCGCTGAGGATGTTTACTATCCAGGTGAATCTGAAACTTCTGAATTTTATGTTTCTGTATTATTAAACAGAGCAACAGGTCGTAATATGATTATGTATTCTACTGAAGGTGGAATGGATATCGAAGATGTGGCTGAACACACACCACATTTAATTTTTACTGAAGAAATTGATCCTGCTGTAGGATTACAAGGTTTCCAGGCTAGAAGAGTTGCTTTTAACTTAGGTCTTTCAGGAAACGCTTTCAAAGAAATGGTGAAATTCATCGATGCATTATACAAAGCTTATATTGGTTCTGATGCTTCTATGTTTGAAATCAACCCAGTTTTAAAAACATCTGATAATAAAATCTTAGCTGTTGATGCTAAAGTAAATATTGATGATAACGCATTATACAGACAAAAAGCGTATGCTGAAATGCGTGATATTCTTGAAGAAAACCCAATTGAAGTTGAAGCTAAAGAAGTAGGATTGAACTATGTAGATCTTGACGGTACTGTAGGATGTATGGTAAACGGTGCAGGTCTTGCAATGGCAACTATGGATTTAATTAAATATGCAGGTTTTGAACCAGCGAACTTCCTTGATGTAGGAGGAACTGCTGATGCAAAACGTGTTGAAACAGCTTTCCGTATTATCTTAAAAGATCCAAACGTAAAAGCTATCCTGATTAACATTTTTGGAGGAATCGTTCGTTGTGACCGTGTTGCTCAGGGTGTTGTTGATGCTTACAAAAACATGGGTGACGCTATTAAAGTGCCAATCATTGTTCGTTTACAAGGAACTAACGCTGAAATTGCAAAAGAATTAATCGACAATTCTGGAATGCCAATTTTATCAGCTGTTCAATTCCAGGAAGCTGCTGATCAGGTACAAGCTGCACTTTCTTAATTAAGAAACTTAGTTATATATCTAAATCCTGTTCGCCGCGGCGAACAGGATTTTTTATTTTCAATCAATTCTAAGCTACATTATTATTGTTTGTATTAATTTAATATTATCGGGCTGATTAATGCTTTTTTTGATGTTTTATTTCTTTTTATGAGATTAATATAATTTTAGAGATTATTTTTTAGAAAGGACTCACTTTTTATACTGATAGTTTTTAGAACTGATAAAAAGATAAAAAAGTAGTTTTTTATCTTTAGGTTAAGTAATTGTTTTTGTGGTTTTTATGATGGAGTTCTGTAGTAATTTTGAACTGTAATTAAAAACAAAGAAATCATGAAAAATTTATTTTTATCTGTTATCGTTACTTTATTTATGGGTACAGCATTTGCTGCGGATAAGTCTCCAAAAACAGCAAAAAATTTTGATGAGACTTACAAAGAATTAACAAGATTATTAAATACGTATCCTAATTTAGGAGGATTAGACCAGGACGTTTTGGTAAAAGTGAAAATTGCAATCAATGAAAATCATGAAATTGTAGTTTTGAGTACTAATGCTGAAAACGAAGATTTGAATTATTATATCAAAAATACTTTGAACTATCAAAAGTTATCTGCTCAAGAATTAGAAACAGGAAAAGGGCTTGTATTTTTAGTTCGATTTGCTAAATAATTCAACACACTTTTTAACTTAAAAAATCCTGATTTCGTTTTAAAACGGAGTCAGGATTTGTTATTTAGAGTGATTTTAAACTGAATATTTCATAAGTTATTTAATAAATCGACGAAATGCAATGATTTTTATTTAATGTATTTCTAATATTTATGATAATAATAAAAAAATAGTATGTTTTTTTTATTCAGCTGTTATTTTTTCTAATTTATTTTTCTTCAAATCGTAAATCGCACGTTATCAATGATTTATTTGTTTTTTGAATAGGTCTTTTCTTTACTTTTACAAATGAAATCTGGAAACAATTTAATTCTAATTAAAACGAAGAAATCATGAAAAAATTAATTTTATCAGTTGTTGTTACTTTATTTTTAACAACAGCGTTTGCCGCAGAAAAGCCAGCTAAAGATCCAGTAGCTTTAAATGATACTTATAAGGAAATAACTAAGTTGCTTAATAATTATTCCTCATTTAGCGGATTAGAGCAAGATGTTATAGTTAAAGTAAGAATTACAATTAATGAGAATAATGAAATAGTAGTATTAAGTACTAATGCTGCTAATGAAGATTTGAATTATTACATTAAAAACACTTTGAATTACCAAAAACTATCAAGTGCAGAATTACCTGCCGGTAGAGGACTTAGCTTTTTAGTTAAGTTTACTAAATAATCCAAAGGTACAATTAAAGTAAAATCCCGTTTCGATAGCTATCGGAACGGGATTTTTTATTTTGAAAAACAAAAGTATTTAAGACTTTTTATTTTTACCATTATTGTATTTTACTTTTTCTACAACTTGAATTTTTGGTGCTGCTTTTTTTGAAGAAGGCTTTTTCTTAAAATCAGGTTTACTGGTTATTGCCTGGGTTTTAGGTATTTCTTTAGCTTTTGCTGGAATTTCAGCTTTGTGTTTTGCTAAAACTTCATTCGGATTCTTAGGGTTTTCTTTTGTTCCACGCAAATGAATAACTAATCCGTTTAAAAAATTACGCAATACCTGGTCACCACATTCTACATAATTAGGGTGTTTTTCATCACGGAAAAAAGCGCCTAATTCTGATTTAGAAATTCTAAAATCGACTAATTCTAATATTTCTACAATTTGGTCGTCACGCAACATTAAAGCTACGCGTAGTTTTTTAAAGATATCGTTATTTGTCATTGTTGTATTTTTTACAAAGGTACATTATTATAGCATTGGCTACTCATCTTTGTTTTGGTATTGATTGAGGATTTTAATTATTTTATCCAAATCCTTTTTTTTATGATTAGCAGTAATGATAATTCTATTCAGGTAATCTTCTTCTGAAGTGTACTTAAAATTGGTTATAATGATTTTATTCGAAGTAAGAACAGCGTTTATATTATCGATTTTAGGATAAATTACAGGGTAATTTTTGTCGAAAAGGATATTGTTATTGGGAAGTAATTTTGAATCGATATACTTCAAATTTTCTTGCAGTTTTTGATGTTGTTTTAGATATAGTAATTCAGCATCGGCGAAGGTTTTTACAAATGCTGGATTCATTCCTGCGCTTGCTGTAAAGATATTGTTTTGTTTTATTTTTTTGATAAAATCAATATCGCTTGCAATTACACCTCCCGATAATCCCATGGCTTTTCCTAATGAAGCAATCATTATTTTTCGTTTGATATTCGATAAATTGCTATTCGAAAAAATACCACAACCATTATTACCTAAAATTCCTAACGAATGAGATTCGTCAATAACTAAAGTAATTTCTTTGTATTTTGAAATTTGTTCTAAAGCCGAAAGAGCAACCGGAGTTACAGAATTTGTAGCCACAGCATCAGTTAAAATCGCAATTTTTTCAGGTTTATCATCTAATAATCGTGGATTTATTTGATTATTGATGAAAAAAGGAAGACTTGCTGTTTTTGAAATTGCAATATGAGTATCAGGAAAATGATAAAAAATAGCGGTTTCGGATTCTAAGGTGTTAATGACTAATTGTCCGGCAAGCATTCCTGATGAAACGGTAATTGCAGCTTCGGATTTGATAAATTCAGCCAGAAATTTTTCTCCTTTTTCATAGGCGGTCAATTGGATATTAGCATTTCTGGAACTTCCATAGGCTGACCCCCATTGAATAATATTTTTGCAAAGTATTTTTTGGAATTTTTTATTTGGCGGTAAGCCTAAATAAGCAGTACCGCCAAAATATAAATATTTTTCATTGTCGATTTTTACAACACGATCCGGAAATTGGTTTACTTTCATCAATGTTATTTTAGAACAACACCTGTACCATTAAGATGAGAATAGCCTACTTTTCCATCTTTAATCAAAACACCGCTGGCAATATCTTCAGATAAAAGTAAAGCGCCATCCATGTCAACATAATCTAATTGCGGTAATAAATGAGCAATTGCCGAAATTCCAACCGAAGATTCTGTCATACAGCCTACCATTGTTTTTAATCCTAATTTCTTGGCTTGCTGAATCATTCTTCGGGCAGGAGTCAAACCGCCACATTTTACTAATTTGATATTGATTCCATGAAAATGATGGTAACATTTAGCAACATCTTGTTCGATAATACAGCTTTCGTCAGCAATAATTGGTAAAACCGAATGTTTAAAAAGAATTTCATGTCCTTTCCAGTCGTCTGCTTTTAAGGGTTGCTCCAGAAATTCTACACCAAGTTTCTTTAATTCTATAGCATTATTGAGTGTTTCTTCTATTTCCCAGCCACAATTAGCATCAATTCTAAAAATAGCATCAGTATGTTCTCTTAATGCTTTAACGATAGCAATATCATCTTTGGTTCCTAATTTTATTTTATAAATAGGCCAGGGAAGTTCTTTCATTTTAGCCACCATTTTATCAATAGAATCAATCCCGATGGTGTAATTTGTCAACGGATTTCTTTCGATATTGTAATCCCATAACTCATGCAGTTTCTTTCCTTTTTGACGGGCATATAAATCAGTATAAGCTATGTCTAAAGCACAAAGCGCAAACATGTCATGTTTTAAATGAGGATATACTTTATCCCAAAATTGCTCCGGAGTTTCATCGGTAGTAGATTCAATTAAAGGTTTGATTGCTTCTAAATCCTGTTTCATCATTGCAACCGTAATATTGTAATAAGGATTAGAAGTTGCTTCGCCGTATCCAGAGAATCCACCATTTTTTAATTGTACAATTAAAGAAGGCTGAATGTCAATTGACTCTCTGGATATTGTAAAAGTGTGCCTTAATTTTAGCTCGTATTCTCTAATAATCAATTCCATAATAGTCTTGTTTTTGATAAAATTAAGCTATAAAAATGAATATTATTTGATGCAGATGCAGATTTCTGATTTTCTGATTTTTGTTTACCTCATTTTAAACATATAATAAAAAAGTATAGGCATAAAAGATTTTTCTTTAAAATGCTGTTTTTTGTTCTAAGTATTTACAAGCTTAAAAGTTAATTTTTTGTGATTTTTAGCTTTTTTTAGTTATGAAAAAAATGTGATTTTTCAATTAAAATGTTTAATTAGCAGATTTTCTTTGGGTTATTATTATAAAAAATGATATTTTAGCTAAAATTATTTATGATATGGATACTTGTGAAGAAAAAAAGAAATTGCTTTTGGAGATGATTGCTTTTGCAACAGTTGATGGTCAATTGAATAAAAAGGGATATGATTTTTTATTTTTAATAGCCAATGAATTGGATTATGAAAAAGGAGGTTTTATTGATTTATTAAATCATGAATTGCCAAAATTACCTGAAAATCTCAAATTAGCCCGAATTAAACAATTTTATAAATTAGTTGTTTTCTTTCAAAACGATGGTGTTTTATATACACAGGATCCAGATTTGATTGTTCATATCGCAATTAGTATGGGATTAGATACTGATGCAATTAAAAAGTTAATAAAAAAGGTCAAAAATGCACCTAATAACATTATTTCGGATGATGTTTTATGGGATATTTTTAGTGACGATGTGAATTATTAGGCAAGTTGTTCCTGTAATTTTTTTATTTCATCACGTAATTTTGCTGCCTGCATAAAATCAAGTTCTTTTGCGGCTTTCTCCATTGATTTACGCTTTTCGCGAATGCGTTTTTCAATTTCTTCTTTCGATAAATATTCGTTTACAGTTTCTGCTGCAGTATTTAAAGTGTGCCCAAGTTCATATTCTACCAAAGGATTTTTGGTAAATGCACTGTCGATTTTCTTGTTTAATGCCTGTGGAACAATATTGTTAGCCGTATTAAAATTAGATTGTTTGGTTCTTCTGTAAGTGGTTTCGTCAATAGTTTTTTGCATACTGTCTGTAATTTTATCAGCATACATAATTGCTTTTCCATTTAAGTTTCTCGCCGCACGACCAATAGTTTGTGTCAGCGAACGATGCGAACGTAAAAATCCTTCTTTATCTGCATCCAGAATAGCTACTAGTGAAACCTCAGGTAAATCCAGACCTTCACGCAATAAGTTGACACCAATTAAAACGTCGAAGATTCCTTTACGTAAATCCTGCATAATTTCTATTCGTTCTAAAGTATCTACATCAGAATGAATGTAACGGCAACGAATATTAACTTTGGTCAAATATTTAGCCAATTCTTCAGCCATTCTTTTGGTTAAAGTAGTGACCAAAACACGTTCGTCTAATTCGCAGCGTTGCTGGATTTCCTCAATCAAATCATCAATTTGATTTAAACTTGGACGAATTTCGATAATAGGATCTAATAAACCTGTTGGTCGAATAATCTGTTCTACATAAACTCCATCTGTTTTTTGCAATTCGTAATCAGCAGGAGTTGCTGAAACGTAAATTACCTGATTTTGCATGGCTTCAAATTCTTCAAATTTCAACGGACGGTTGTCCATAGCAGCAGGAAGTCGGAAACCATATTCTACCAGATTTTCTTTTCGGCTTCTGTCTCCACCATACATAGCGTGTACCTGTGAAACCGTTACGTGACTTTCGTCAACAACCATTAAATAATCTTTCGGGAAATAATCTAACAAACAGAAAGGTCTTGTACCTGCTTCACGGCCGTCTAAATAACGCGAATAATTCTCAATTCCGGAACAATATCCTAATTCACGAATCATTTCTAAATCGAAATTGGTTCTTTCTTCCAGTCGTTTTGCTTCGAGATGTTTGCCAATTTCTTTGAAATAATCCACTTGTTTAACCAAATCCTGTTGAATTTGCCAGATAGCATTTTGTAAAACATCTGGCGAAGTCACGAACATATTGGCGGGATAAATAGTAAGTTGGTTGAAACGTTCAATAACTTTGGAAGTTTTAACATCGAAAGATTCTATTTCTTCGATTTCGTCTCCAAAGAAATGAATTCTGTAAGCGTCATCAGCATAACTTGGAAAAACTTCGACTGTGTCACCTTTGATTCTGAAATTTCCAGGATTGAAATCAGCTTCCGTTCTGGAATACAAACTTTGTACTAAGGAATGTAATAATTTGGTTCTGGAAATTTCCTGATCCCGTTCAATTGCAATTACGTTTTTCTGAAATTCGACAGGATTTCCAATACCGTACAAGCAAGAAACTGATGCTACGACCAGAATATCTCTTCGACCTGAAAGCAATGAAGAAGTTGTGCTTAAACGCATTTTTTCGAGTTCTTCATTGATAGATAAGTCTTTTTCGATAAAAACGCCTGTAACCGGCATAAAAGCTTCGGGCTGGTAATAATCGTAATAAGAAACGAAATATTCCACAGCATTATTAGGGAAAAATTGCTTGAATTCTGAATACAATTGCGCTGCCAGGGTTTTGTTGTGTGCCAATACCAGAGTGGGACGCTGTACTTCCTGAATGACATTGGCCACCGTAAATGTTTTACCAGATCCCGTAACTCCTAAAAGGGTTTGGAATTGTTCTCCATCAATAATGCCCTGAGCTAATTTTTCAATGGCTTGAGGTTGGTCTCCTTTAGGTTTGTAATCAGATACGACTTGGAATTTCATTTGTTTAGGGACAAAAGTTAGGGCTACAAAGTTACGAAGTTTATCTACAATTTAATGTTAACTAAAATTCTAATAAATCATAATAGTACTTTAAAAAATAGAGCCGCTTTATAAAATAAAACGGCTCTTTGAAAATCTTGAAAAATTATTATTTCAATTATATTTTGACTATTTGGTATGCTTTACCTTTTGTTGTTTTAAATGAAAGTTGGTAACCATTGTCAGTTTTTTGTGAAACGATATCAGAATTTTTTATTTTCACAGGAACTTTGGTAACAAGGATACATTCAGCTCCATTTAACGATTTTATTGATGCATTATTTAATTGCTGTTTGCTCCAATTCATATCAATTTCAAATCCTCCTCTTGCAATAAGTCCTTTTATATTTCCTTCGCTCCAGGCTTTTGGTAAGGCTGGTAATAATTGAATATAATTGGCTTGACTTTGCAAAAGCATTTCAGCCATTCCGGCCGTACCAGCAAAGTTTCCGTCAATTTGGAAGGGTGGATGTGCATCAAAAAAGTTAGGATAAGTTCCTCCGGCACGAGAATTACCGCTTGAAGGATCAACGTAATTTAATAATTGTCTGATTAAAGAATAAGCATGATCACCGTCCTGTAATCTTGCCCACCAGTTAATTTTCCATCCTTTGCTCCAACCCGTTCCTTCGTCGCCACGCACTTCAAGCGATTTTTTGGCAGCATTAAAAAAGTCAGTCGTCAAAGGAGTGATTTCTCTTCCAGGATGCAAACCAAATAGGTGAGAGGCATGACGGTGGTGGATATCTGTTTCTTCAAAATCCTTGTACCATTCCATCAATGTTCCGTTTTTGCTAATTTGTAATGGATACAGCTTAGCTCGTTTTGCAATTAAGGTTTCTCGGAAGGCTTTATCTGTTCCTAAAGTTTCAGAAGCTTCAATTAAATTATCGAATAAATCCCTGATGATTGACATATCCATTGTAGTTGCAACCGATACTGATTGTTCTTTGCCTTTGCTGTCTTTGAATTTATTTTCAGGAGAAGTAGAAGGAGCCGTAACCAAATAGCCATTTTTATCTTCGACTAACCAGTCTAAAGAAAAAAGTGCGGCATCTTTCATAACAGGATAGGCTTTTTCAGCCAGGAATTTTTTATCTCCTGTAAAACGATAATGCTCATAAAGATGTTGTGTGAGCCAGTTTCCGCCCATCCACCAGTTAGCCCAAACAGGATCGCCATTGCCTTTATCGCCCACAGGATTACTCAATGCCCATAAATCGGAATTATGATGTGCAACCCAGCCATTGGCATTATAAAATTCGCGTGCAGTAACTTTTCCGGTTTTAGCCAGACTTTGAATCCAGTCTAAAAGGGGTTGGTGCATTTCAGAAAGATTGGTCACTTCTGCCGGCCAATAATTCATCTGGGTATTGATGTTGATGGTGTAATTAGAACTCCATGGCGCACGAAGTTTTTCATTCCAAATTCCCTGTAAATTAGCAGGAGGCCCGCCTGGACGTGAAGAAGAAATCAGCAAATATCTTCCGTACTGAAAATATAAAGTTTCTATTTTAGGATCATAAGCACCATTAGAATAGGCTTTCAATCGTTCGTTAGATGGTAATTTTAATTTAGTTGGAGTATTCACTGTATCTTTTACAGCAAAAGAAACGCGATCGAAATACTGTTTATAATCAGCAATATGTCTGTTGAATAATTGAGAATAGCTCTTTTTTACTGCTTTGTTAATTCGGTCCGAGGCAATTTTATTCTCATCTTTTCCGTCTTTATCCGGACATTTATCAAATCCGTTGAAACTGGTTGCGGCAGCGATGTAAAGAATTACTTCGCTGGCATTTTTGATTTTAATTTCAGAATCAGTTGTTGTAACACTTCCATCTTTGTTAACCGCTTTAATACGATATTGGTAACGCATACCGTCACATCCTGTAGGATCTTCATATATTACAGGTTCTCTCCCTTTTACGTTATAATAAGAAGGATCTACGTTAGCAGGCGCTTTTCCGCTAATAATAAGTTCGTTGTTATCTTGAGTTGAAGGAGAAAATTTCAATTGACTTTTCGAAGAAATATCAAAAGTAAGCGCTCCTTTTTTATTTGTCGAAATTCGAATCAACATTATATTGTCTGGGGCAGAAGTGAAAATTTCCCGGGTATATTCGACACCATTAATAATGAATTTTGTGGTTGCTACAGCATTTTCAATATCTAAATCACGATAGTAAAACGCAGGTTTTACATTATTGAAATTCTGTTTGATAATAATATCGCCCAAAGGCAAATACGATTGCGAATACAAGCCCTGCATTTTTCTTGTAAGCTGATTAGCCTTAGAATAATCTTCCTCCTGAAGTAAGGCTTCTCTAATTTTGGGTAAATAATCTTTTGATTCCGGATTGACATTTGTTTTTACTGGACCACCGCTCCATAAAGTACTTTCGTTAAGTTGTAATAATTCTTCTTCAACACCGCCAAATATCATTGCGCCAATTTTTCCGTTTCCTACAGGTAATGCTTCCACCCATTTTTCAGATGGCTTGTCGTACCATAATTTTAGATCTTGCGTATTGGAATTGGTTTTGTTTTGAGCTTCACAAAAAGAAGCAAATAGAATTTGGACAGCTATAAAAGAAACAACTTTTAGCTGATTGGGTTTGGTTTTGAAAAAAAAGAACATAAATGGTTTGGTTAAATAGTGTTAGATTTTTTTGAATTGCTAAAAATAGCGAAAACATATCGTTTTAGAATAAGTTATGATTAGAAATCAGTAAAAAAATAATAATTGTAAACGTAAAAAATAAATATTGAATTCCGTTGTAATTAGAAACTATTGAAATGCTAAAAAACAGCTTGTTCTACTTCGAATTTCCAGTTTTTTAATTGAGTTTCAGTCAGGAAAGTCCAGGCGAGAATGCGGCTTGTTTTTTGTCCTTGCGCCATATCGATGGTTTTTATTTTACCAACATTGACCTTGTTTAAGGTCTTGTAAAGACTTTTAAGATGCGATTGTTTAGAAACCAAAGTAGTGAACCACAAGCATTGCATTGGGTATTTAGCACTTTCGTAAATTATTTGGGTAATAAAACCCAGTTCGCCACCTTCACACCATAATTCAGAACTTTGACCACCAAAATTCAAAACGGGTTTTGTTACTTTGGTTTTTTCTAAATTATTGATTTTTCTAAGGCTGCCTTTACTGGCTTCATCAGCTGATTTATGAAATGGCGGATTGCAGATTGTAAAAGCAAATTTATCTTCGGGAGTAATGATATTTTTAAAAATAAATCGAGGTTCTACCTGTTGTTGCAGACTGATTGCTTCAATTAATTTAGGGTTAGATTGAATTATTTCGTTACAATTGTTGAGCGCTTTTTCGTCAATATCAGTGCCTACAAAACTCCAGTCGTAAACTGAATTTCCAATTATAGGATAAATACAATTGGCTCCCAGACCGATATCTAAACCTTCAATTTCGATTCCTGTTGGGATAATTCCGTTATTGCTTTCGGCTAATAAATCGGCGATGTGATGAATATAATCGGCTCTTCCGGGAATAGGCGGGCAAAGGTAATTTTGAGGAATATCCCAGTTTTGAATATCGTAATAAGTAGCTAACAATGCCTTATTTAAAGTTTTTACAGCTTCAGGATTACTGAAATCGATAGACTCAATTTTATGTTCGTTGATGAAAACAAAAGGTTTTAATTCGAAACAATTTTCAATTAGTAAATTGAAATCATAACGCAACCGATGTTGGTTTCTAGGATGTAAAGTGACCTTCTCTGTAATTGTTTTAGACATTGTATTTTAATTTCGCTGCAAAGGTAGTTAATTAAAACGGCTTTAATATTTATAAAAGGTTATTTTATAATGAATTAAGCTTGTTTTTTCAGTCTAAAATGTAAATAAATTACAATCCTGAAGTAAAGTTGTGGTAGGTTATTTTTATAAATGGTAATTTTATGTTTAATCCATGCATTCCATAAGCAATAAATCGCCTTCCTGATATTCAATAACAACCAGACCGTCTTCGATAACATGATTACTGGTTCCGGTGCGGTAACCTATCGTAAGGCTGTCATTTTCTAAGGGATAAAAAAGATTTTTAGAATAAATTCCGGTTACCTGACCTACCGGAACTAATGAGATAATTGAATTGGCAGTGTACCATTTTTCGAATTTTTTAGGTAATAAAAAAACTTTAGAATGGTCGTCCAGAATTACAATTTTCAATTTATCGCGGTAACGAACAATATTCGTGAGATTCGTAATGGTATGATCGGCTCTTTTTCCTGTTGCCCAAACTACATTTGCCGCAGGAATATTTCTTTCGCACAAATAATCAAAAGCTTTTTCTAAATCCGTTTTGTCTTGATTTGGAGTATGTACAATTTCCAGTGGATATTGTTTTTCTTTGTAATAATTGGTATCAAAATCACGGTCGAAATCACCTAATAAAACATCTACTTTGATTCCTAATTCAATTACTCTTTCAATAGCTGAATCAAGTACAATTACCAGCGGAGACCATTCGAGCAATTGTCCTAATAATTCGGGATTACAGGCAGCACCATTGGCAATAATTAAAGCAGGTTCTTGATCGTCCCGAACTATATGATGTGATGACAAAGGAATGTAGATTTTTTAATTAACGATTTCAGCAAAGATAGCTAATAGTTTTTTGTTTTTTAGCCAGAGACAGAATGTTCGTTTTTAAAAATTTCAACCACAAATTTCATAGATTTTTTCTTTAGAAACGTTTTGAAAAACTTAGTTCCTTTGCGGTAAAAAAATTATTGAACAACGTAACGACGCATATCGGTTTCGCCTAAATAAAAATAACCTAATGGATAATTTTCAGGATTTGTAATGTTCTTAATGTTTCCTCTCACGGTTGCAGGCGGCGTTTGAAATGGACCTCCTGAACTGCCAATAATTCCAATTAAGATATTCATGTAATTGTAATATTGTTTAGAAACTCCGTAATGTGTAAGTTCTATTACATCGCCTGCTTTTAAATCGTCACTTTCAGAACGGCTGGAATTTTCGTTGCCTTGAAAAAAACGGTCATCATCAACATTGTAGCTAAGTTTAGCTTCATTAGAATATTCATAACGATAAAGATAATAGTTATCAACATTATCAGGATCATTATAGAATGCTTTGATTTCAATATCTTTTCCTGTAAATCCTCCTTGGTTATTTTGCTCGATTCGGGTAATAGGTGCTAATGATTGAAAGGTTTCGGTTCCAGTATAAGTTTCCCCATCGTTAATAACGGTTAGAGTATAATTTTTACCAATTTCAGGTTCGAAATCATTACAAACATATTCTCCTGAATTTGGAATTTCGGTGAAATTAAAAACGGTGTTTTCACTATTTGTTATAAAAATAGTTGCTCCGGTTACAATAGGAACTTCGGTTTCATAATAACCAGTTGTAGTTGTAAGTTTTATTTTTTGAGCATTTCCTGTACTGCCTTTGATCCATACAATAGAGGCGTCAATCACTAATCGGGGTGGAGCACTATCTAAGTCAAGATCGATTACTTCTTCACAACTACTAAATAAGCCGATAAAGAGGATTAAAAGGAGATATAAACTTTTTTTCATTGTATTGTATTTTTTTCGAAATGAAATTTAGAATTTGAAATTATAACTTACCGCTGGAACCATTCCAAAAATGGATGTTTTTACCGCTTCGTTTACTGCAGTATCTTCATTTTGTCTAAAAGCGATAGAAGCAGCATTCATACGATTGTAAAGGTTGTAGATACTAAAAACCCATTCAGCCTGCCATTTTCTACCTTTATTTTTTCTTGGCGTTAAAGTAGCTGAAACATCTAAGTGATGGTAAAGCGGTAATCTGTTTTGATTACGTAAACCATAACTTGGAACAAAAACATCTCCATATCGGTATTTGTTATCAGGATAGGTAACTGGCTGCCCTGATTGTAGGGCAAAATTTGCTCCAAAATCCCATTTTTCATTCAGGTTATAAGCAGCAGTTATGGCTAAATTATGGGTTTTGTCGTAGGCCGAATTGTACCATTTGCCATAATTAATTCCTAATTCTTCGGGAGTTCTGCCAGGAGTTTGCTGTTCTGATTTAGATAGAGTATATGAAATCCAGCCATTTAAACGTCCTTCGTTTTTCTTGAACATCAATTCCAGACCATAAGAACGCATTCTTCCGTTTAGAATTACTTGTTCGATGGCTTCATTAGCAATTAAATCGGCACCATCAATATAATCCATACGGTTTTGAATCTTTTTGTAGAAACTTTCTATTTCTAATGAGTAATCTCCGTCTTGAATATTTTTGAAATAACCAATAGCAACCTGATCGGCAATTTGAGGTTTGATATAATTGTCACTTGGCATCCAGATATCCAGCGGAGTAGGAGAGGAAGTATTAGAAACCAGTTGTAAATATTGTACCATTCGGTTGTAACTGGCTTTTACAGCTTGGTCTTCGTTGAGTTGGTACGAAATTGAAAATCGTGGTTCAAAGTTGTCAAAACTTTTTATCGTTTTGTTTTTACCATAATATTTAGTGCCTATAGGAGTTGCTTTTTCATAAATCTGAAAATCAGAATTAAAAATAACCGGATTATCATTTTCATATAAATTAACTGTCGAATTTCCTATTCGGGAAAACATACTATAGCGCACACCATAAGCGACACTAATTTTTTTAGATAACTTATTTTCGGCTTCAACATAAAGCGATGGTTCAAAAGCATATTTTCGATCTAACTGATCAGGATTTATATTAGATGTTTCGCTGGACGGTTTAATTGTTCCCGGATTAAAATTGTAATACAACGCGTTAACACCATAATTTAATTTAAAATTATCCGAGATATAGTGCTTAAAATCATACTTGATATTGTAGTTTTTTATACCAGAATCCCAGTTGAAGCCTATGAAATCCAAATCTAATCCATAATAGTAATCACTGTAAATTACCGAAAGATTCGAAAATAATTTATCAGAAAATAAATGATTCCAGCGCAGGTTTAAAGTAGTGTTTCCGTAAATATTGCTAAAACTTTTATTGATGGCAAAAACATCACGACCAAAATAACCCGATAAATAAATATTGTTATTGTCGTTAATTTTATAGCTTAATTTGGTATTCAAATCATAAAAATAAGCCGAATTGTCTTTTTGATCTTCTGATAATTTCAGGAATAAATGAGCGTAAGAAGCCCGACCTCCAATTAAAAATGAACCGCGGTCTTTTACCAGCGGACCTTCGGCAAGAAGTCGGCTCGAAATTAATCCAATTCCGCCATTCATATGAAAATCTTTGCTGTTTCCGTCTTTTTGATAAATATCTAAAACAGATGAAGCTCTTCCGCCATAACGAGCCGGAATTCCGCCTTTGTATAATTTTAAATCTTTAATCGCATCGGGATTAAAAACAGAGAAAAATCCAAAAACATGTGAAGAATTGTAAATCGTAGCTTCGTCTAAAAGAATTAAATTCTGATCAGCACCACCACCGCGAACATTGAATCCTGAAGCGCCTTCGCCAGCATTAGTAACTCCTGGCAGTAATAAAATGGATTTAATTACATCGACTTCACCTAAAACTACCGGCATTTTTTTTATAGCTGCAATCGAGAGTTTGTTGACACTCATTTCAGGCGTTCTGGTGTTTGCACGACCTTTATTATCGGTAATTACTACTTCGTTGAGCATTTCACCATTTTCGGTCAGAGCAAAATTCATTTTACTGCTTTTTGTAATCGAAATGGTTTTTTGAACATTTTGATAGCCAATATAACTAATGTTTATATTCTGGTTTCCTTTAGGAATGCTAATCGAATAAAAACCATATTCGTTAGTCGTCGTTCCTATTTTTAATTCCGGAAAATAGATGTTAACACCAATTAATGTTTCGTTATTTTTAATATCACTAACAATTCCGCTTAAGGTGAATTTTTCTTGTGCAAAAGTGCTTAAACTAATAAAGAGAACGGAAAAAAGAAGAATGTTTTTTTTTGTAATCATTTTAAGATGTTTGAATTGCAAATTTCAAGTATTATTACAGAAAATTCAACTACAATACTGTTAATTAATATTTAATATTCTATCCTGGATTATGTTAGTTAAATTTCTGAAACTGATAAAATAGCTTCTGAATCTTGTTCAGGATTTTTTCTTAAATGTTGGTTTACCCTGTTCAATAATACAATTGATACAATAGATATTCCGATGATTATTAATCCTAATGTGTTGTAATGTTCTAATGGACTAAAAGTGTCTTTTTGTACCACAATTGTCCCTGCAAAAGCTGCTGCGATTCCTCCCGAAATTTGTTGTAAAGAAGAATTAATACTCATAAAAGCACCTCGGTCTTCTTTAGCCGGAATAGAAGTAACTAAAGCTGTAGAAGGAACCATTCGGCTCATTACCCCCATCATCATCAATACATTTACAATTCCCACTAACCAAAACGGAGTTTGAGATAAATTAGTATAAATAGCAACAGTCAAAATTGTCCAGATTGAAGCTACAGTGAAAATTTTAAATTTGTCTATTCTGTCACTTAATTTTCCAATAATAGGCATAATTATCAAGGTTGATAAACCTGAAATCATGAAAAGAAGCGGAAGTTCTTCTTCTGTAATTTTTAAATTATTGATAGCAAAAGCGCTACCAAAAGGCATTAGCATAAAACCACCTACTGAAAGAATGGCTGTTGCAGCAAATCCTATTCTGTATTCCCGTTTTGAAATCGTATGGATTAAATGCTGAAAAGGTGAATTGTTATTTTGAATAGCTAAATGTTCAGTTAGCGGTTTTAGTTTTATTGCAATAAGAATGGCAATAATCACTGCCATTGCCGCTACCCATAAAAATGGAGCGTGCCAGTCCCAGGCAGTTGCAATGTAAAGTCCTAACGGAATCCCAAATATTTGGCTGGCACCAAAAGCCATTTGGATAAACCCCATCACACGACCACGTTGTTGCATCGAAAATAAATCAGTTACAATGGCCATTGAAATAGATCCAATTACTCCGCCAAATAATCCTGTAAAAATTCGGGCTGCTACTAATAAAGGATAAGATGTTACGACTCCGCAAAGAATGGTGCCAATAATAAATCCGGTGTAAAAGAAAAGCAGCAGTTTTTTTCGATCAAATTTATCGGCAAAACCGGCTGTAAGCAAGCCTGAAATTCCTGCGCTAAAAGCATAAGCAGAAACTACTAATCCAAAGTGTGTTGGTTTTAGCTGCATGGTTTTCATTAAAATATCGCCTAACGGAGAAATTACCATAAAGTCTAATATTACTGTAAATTGAGTAATTGCCAGAATAAAAACAGCAAATTTTTGATAAGATGTAAAAGGAATTGTTGAGTTGTTTTTCATTTTTTATTAGCTTAGTTCAAAACATTTAAAATCCTGTTCTGTTATCATCTTGATAATTTCTGGAATTGTTAAGGTTTTGGTTTCTATTCGCAAAACTGAATCAATATCTTCTAAATCGATATTCCATTGGTCAATTTCAGAATTAGTATTCAGTATTTTGCTTATTGTTTCTTTATCTCTTTCGGTTTTGATATTCGTACCAAAAATTAAAATGTTGTTAAAATCAGTTTCCATAAGTTTGAGATTTACGGTGTTAATGCTTTTATAACTAATTCAAATGCTTCTCTAGTAATATTTTGGTTGAGTTTAAATGGTCCTCCACCAAAATTTTTGCCATCTCTTTCAAAACGTAATAAGGAATACAAAGGACCGTAGGCAATACTCCAGAAGACTTCTTTTGAAATAGGAATTAATTCTTTTTTCTCGATGGCATTTTTAAAGAAATTTTCCATAATTGACTTGAATTCTAATAAGCTTTCGTCGATAATTGATTCGCTATAGCTTGAATGAGTTAATAATTCCCAGCAGCTTACTTCTAAAGGAAATTTTTGTGTAAAGCGTGCTCTGTTTTCCCATTGTTTGTACAAGCCTTCACTAAAAGACATTGAGGTTGTGAAATCGTTAGTCATTTCGGAAAAGAAATTTTTGCCAATTTCAATACCAATTTTCCGAATTAGATCGTCTTTGTCAGAATAATAAATGTATAAAGTAGCAACAGATATTTTACTTTCTTTAGCCAAGCGATTCATACTAAAACCTTCGATACCTTTTTCGACTAGTAATTGGATTGCTTTTTGTTTGACGATTTCTTCTTTATTAGTGTCTCTGGTTCTCATTACTTTTTTATTACGAGCCAAAAGTATAAATTATAAATGAATGTTCGTTTATTTATAACGAAAAAATATTTTTAAATTTTAAATTCAAAAGATATTTGAAATAAAGAGAAAAGGAACACTGATTAGAGAAATTGATAAAGTTATTCTAATTTCATAAATCTGGGTTGCTAAAAAGAGGGGTTTGTGAATGATAATTAAAAAGCAAAAAAAAAAGACAACCCTTTCGAGTTGTCTTTAGTTTATGAATTAGAATAAAATTAAGCTGTTACAGCGATTTTATCTAAAATAGTATTTAAAGTTGTGCTTGGACGCATCGCTTTGCTCGCTAAAGCAGGATTTGGTTGGTAGTAACCGCCAATTTCCTGAGCTTTACCTTGAGAAGCAATTAATTCAGCATCAATTTTAGCTTCGTTTTCAGTAAGTTCTTTTGCAATAGGAGCAAAAATAGCTTGTAATTCAGCATCTTTAGTTTGAGCTGCCAAAGCTTGTGCCCAGTATAAAGCTAAGTAAAAGTGAGAACCACGGTTATCAATTTGACCTACTTTTCTAGCCGGAGATTTATCATTTTGTAAGAAAGCGTCGTTAGCCTGATCTAAAGTTTCAGAAAGAACGATTGCTTTTTCGTTGTTTAATGTTTGTCCTAAATGCTCTAATGAAGCACCTAAAGCTAAAAATTCTCCTAATGAATCCCAACGTAAGTATCCTTCAGTTACAAATTGCTCAACGTGTTTAGGAGCTGATCCACCTGCACCTGTTTCGAATAAACCACCACCATTCATTAATGGAACGATAGATAACATTTTAGCTGAAGTTCCAACCTCAAGGATAGGGAATAAGTCAGTTAAGTAGTCGCGTAATACGTTTCCTGTAACTGAGATAGTATCTTGTCCTTTAACGATACGCTCTAATGAGAACTCAGTAGCAGCAATCGGGTTTAAGATACGGATGTCTAATCCTGTCGTATCGTAGTTTTTTAAGTAAGTGTTTACTTTTTCGATTAATTGTCTGTCGTGTGCTCTGTTTTCGTCTAACCAGAAAACAGCAGGAGTGCTTGATAGACGAGCTCTGTTTACAGCAAGTTTAACCCAGTCCTGGATAGGAGCATCTTTAGTTTGACACATTCTGAAAATGTCATTAGCTTCAACAGCTTGTTCCATTAAAACGTTTCCGTTTAGATTCACTACACGAACAACTCCGTTAGCTGCTAATTGGAAAGTTTTATCATGTGAACCATACTCTTCAGCTTTTTGAGCCATCAATCCTACGTTAGGAATACTTCCCATAGTTGTTGGGTTGAAAGCGCCATTCTTTTTACAGAAATCAATTGTTGCTGTATAAACTCCAGCGTAAGAACGGTCTGGAATGATAGCGATAGTATCTTGTTGTTTTCCTTCTTTGTTCCACATTTGACCAGAAGTACGAATCATTGCCGGCATAGAAGCATCAACAATTACGTCAGATGGTACATGAAGGTTAGTGATTCCTTTATCAGAGTTTACCATAGCAAGAGCTGGTCCGTTTTCGATAGCCTGATCGATAGCAGCTCTTACTTCAGCTTCTTTTGCGTTACCTGCAATTTTAGCGTAAACATCACCTAAACCATTTTTAGTGTTTACTCCAAGTTCAGCAAATAAATCAGCGTATTTAGCAAATACATCAGCAAAGTAAACTTCTACAATAGCTCCAAAGATGATTGGGTCAGAAACCTTCATCATAGTAGCTTTTAAGTGAACAGAAAGTAAAACTCCTTTGGCTTTAGCCTCAGCAATTGTTTTAGTAACAAAAGATTTTAAAGCGTTTAAGTGCATTACTGAACTGTCAATAATTTCACCAGCTTTTAATGGAGTACTGGCTTTAAGAACTTTAGTAGTTCCGTCTTGTCCTACGAATTCGATTTTTACATCAGTTGCTTCAGCTACAGTAACTGATTGCTCGCTTCCGTAAAAATCACCGCTTTCCATAGAAGCAACTGCAGTTTGAGAATCGGCAGTCCATGCTCCCATAGAGTGTGGATTTACTTTAGCGTAGTTTTTTACAGCTTTAGGAGCTCTACGGTCAGAGTTTCCTTCACGTAAAACAGGGTTCACAGCTGAACCTAATATTTTAGCATATTTAGCTTTGATTTCTTTTTCAGTATCGTTTTGTGGATCTTCAGGGTAGTTAGGAACCGCATATCCGTGAGCTTGCAATTCGGCAATAGCTCCTTTTAATTGAGGTACAGATGCAGAAACGTTTGGTAATTTAATGATGTTTGCTTCAGGAGCAGTAGCTAATTTTCCTAATTCAGCTAATGAATCTTTTACTCTTTGCTCTTCAGTTAAAAACTCAGGGAAATTAGCAAGGATACGAGCAGCAACAGAAATATCTTCTGTTTCAATTTCGATTCCTGCAGTAGCAGTAAAAGCTTCAACAATAGGTAAAAACGAATAAGTAGCTAACAAAGGTGCTTCGTCAGTTAATGTGTAAACAATCTTTGATTTTTGTGTCATTTTTTAAATTTTATAGTAGTAATTCTTCAAAGAAGAATGTGAAATGTATTGTTTGCTTTGAATAAAGCGGTGCAAATATATGCAAATCAGTCTGAAATACCGTCCTGTTTGTTATAGAAATAAGCGGTTTAAAGGATAACTAACGACAAGACTTTAAATTGTTATTTTTTTGTAAAAAAAAGTCTCGATTCCGAAAATTTGGAATCGAGACTTTTTTATGATAAAGAGAAAAAGAATTATCTTCTTTTATCTTTGATTTTTGCTTTTTTACCAGTAAGTTCTCTGAAGTAGAAAATTCTAGCTCTACGTACAGCACCTTTCTTATTGATTTCAATTTTTTGTAAAGCTGGTAAGTTGATAGGGAAGATACGCTCAACACCCACTGAACCTGACATTTTACGAATTGTAAAAGTTTCAGTACTTCCAGTACCTCTTCTTTGAATTACAACTCCTTTAAAGAACTGAGTTCTTGTTTTTTCACCCTCTTTAATTTCGTAGAAAACTGTGATAGTATCTCCAGCTCCGAATTCAGGGAAATCTTTTCTTGTAACAAATTCGCTATTAACGAAATCTACTAAATTTGCCATTTTAAATGCTAATTATGGTTTTAAATCTAACCAACATTCACGGGTATCGCCAGAGGTTAATTAAATGTGGGTGCAAAAGTATAAAAAAGTTTTGAGTTATGAGTTATGAGTTATGAAATATTTTCGTTAAAAAGTTATGAGTTGTTTAAATTCTTATACGCTTAACTCTTAACGTATAATTTTTAATTTTCCTCCAATAAATCCGGACGACGGTTTTTAGTATGTTCAAATGCCATATCTTCATTCCATTTGTCAATTTTAGCAAAATTTCCGCTTAATAGAACTTCCGGAACTTTCCATCCTTTGTAATCGGCTGGTCTGGTATATATAGGTCCTGATAATAAATTATCCTGAAAACTATCTGTTAAAGCTGAGGTTTCATCACTCAAAACTCCTGGGATTAATCGAATCAATGCATCTGATAATACTACAGCACCTAATTCTCCTCCGCTTAAAACATAATCACCAATTGAGATTTCTTTGGTAATAAAATGATCACGCACTCTTTGATCAACACCTTTATAATGCCCGCATAAGATGATAATGTTTTCATACATAGACATCGTATTGGCCATTTTTTGGTTCAAAGTTTCTCCATCGGGCGACATATAAATGATCTCGTCGTAAGTTCTTTCGCTTTTTAAATGCGTGATACAGTCATCAATGGGTTGAACCGTCATTACCATTCCTGCGCCACCGCCATAAGGATAGTCATCTACACTTTTTTGTCGGTTAGTGGTGTAATCTCTTAGGTTGTGAAAATGAACTTCTACTAAGCCTTTGTCTATGGCACGTTTCATAATCGATGCCTCAAAGGGACTACGTAATAATTCCGGCAGAACGGTAATAATGTCAATTCGCATGGTAATCTTCCAAATAGTTAGGCTGCAAAGATACAATTTGGAACTGTTTTTATCAGATATTCTTTTTGTGTTGTTATAATTTTTTAAATTCTAAGAAATGGTAAAGTTTTCAAAATAGTTACTTTCTTACCATTCTTTATGGTTAAATTTACAACCCCAAAATAATTAAAACAATGAAGATGAAATTACAATTATCCATTAGTCTCTTTTTATTAAGCTTATTTTCATTTGCACAACAGGCTCAGTTAAAGGAATTAGATATTAATTTAAAAAACTACAATTATCCTTATCCAGTACATTTTAAGCATTTATGGGTGCAGCAGCAGGAACTAAAAATGGGCTATATGGATATAAAACCAGATAATTATAATGGTAAAAATATTATGTTATTGCATGGTAAAAATTTTAATGGAGCTTATTGGAAAACGACTATAGAAGCGCTGGCTAAAAAAGGATTTCGTGTTATTGTTCCGGATCAAATAGGTTTTGGAAAATCAGATAAGCCGTTACGATTTCAGTATAGTTTTCAGCAGTTAGCCGAAAATACGAAGCATATTTTAGATACTTTAGGAGTTCAAAAAACAGCGGTATTAGGGCATTCAATGGGAGGAATGCTTGCTACTCGTTTTACGTTGATGTATCCGGAAACAGTTGAGCAGTTAATTCTTGAAAATCCTATTGGTTTAGAAGACTGGAAACTAAAAGTGCCTTATAAAAGTGTTGATTGGTGGTTTGAAAATGAGTTGAATCAATCCTATGATAAGATAAAGAAATACCAATTAGAGAGCTATTATGATGGCAAATGGAAACCAGAATATGATCAATGGGTAAATTTATTAGCAGGATGGACATTGAATCCTGATTTTAAGAGATATGCCTGGAATGCTGCGCTGACTTATGATATGATTTTTAATCAGCCTGTGGTTTACGAATTTCAAAATATAAAATGTCCTACCTTATTAATTATAGGAACAAGAGATCGTACGGCTCTTGGAAAACCATTAGTAAGTGAAGCTGTTCAAAAAACGATGGGATTGTATGAAAATTTAGGTAAAGCTACACAGCGTAAAATTTCAGGCTCTAAATTAGTAGAAATTCCTAATATAGGTCACATGCCTCATATTGAGAGTTTTGATTTGTTTATCAAACCATTAGTTAATTTTTTAAAAAAATAAATAAGCTATTAAAATTGCTTCTGATTTTTTGTACTAGTATTTTTGCACAATGAATTTATCTCAAAAAAATGTTCTGTTTATGGCAGTAGCCACAGGACTAATCGTGGCTAATTTATATTATTGCCAACCTTTAATTGTTCTAATAGCTAATGAATTTAATATTCCTAATGCCGATGCTGGAACAATTACTTATTTAACTCAGGCAGGTTATGCCATTGGTTTGTTTTTTATGGTGCCTTTAGGCGATAAAATCGAAAGGAAAAGCCAAATTTTAATGACCACATTTGCTACAGTAATTGCGTTGATTATTGCCGCTACCGCACAAAGTTTCTTAATTTTAGAAATAGCTTCACTTTTAATAGGTATTACTTCGATTGTGCCACAACTTATTTTGCCTTTGGCCGCTTCGTTAAGCGAACCCGAACAAAGAGGGAAAGTAGTGGGAACAATTATGAGTGGTTTACTTGTTGGAATTTTACTTTCACGAACCTTAAGCGGATTCATTGGCGAAGTATTAGGTTGGCGTGCTATGTTCTGGATTGCTTCAGGATTATGTTTATTGTTGTTTTTTATAATCCAAAAACAATTTCCGCAGAATAAACCTGTTTTTAAAGGAACTTACGGACAATTAATCGGTTCGCTTTTTACTTTAATAAAGGAACAGCCATTATTGCGTGAAGCTACTTTAATCAATGTATTTTCTTTTGCTCAGTTTGGTGCTTTCTGGACTACAATGGTTTTGCTGCTTTCGGCTGAACCTTTTTCATTCAATAGTGCAACCATTGGACTTTTCGGAATTGTGGGAGCTTCGGGAGCTTTGGCAGCACCATTAGTGGGGAAACTAGGCGATAAAGGAAATTCCAGAATTGCTGTAGGTTATGGCTGTTTGTTTATTGCTTTGAGTTTTATGCTTTTTTATTTCTCAGGATCTAATATTATTGGAATTGTTTTAGGGATTGTTTTAATCGATATTGGTTTGCAGGGAGTACATATTTCGAATCAAACCAGAGTTTATTCGATACTGCCTGAAGCCAGAAACAGAATGAATACGGTGTTTATGTCTTTCAGTTTTCTAGGAACAGCAGCTGGTTCGGCTTACGGGTTGCTTTTATGGCAATTAGGCGGATGGCATGCCGTAACTTTAGGATGCTTGCTTTTATCAGCCTTAGCTTTTATAGTTTATGGAGCGACTTATAAATCCAAACGGAAAGCTTTAGAAAGCACTAACGGATAAAAAATTAATTTGTAAATTTGCGCTTCAATAAAAAAAATAAAAAATGGAAAACGGAATATACGCTAAATTTAATACCTCAAAAGGTTCGGTTTTAGTAAAATTAACTCACGATTTAACGCCTGGAACTGTAGGTAACTTTGTTGCTTTAGCAGAAGGAAATTTAGAAAACAAAGTAAAACCTCAGGGAACAAAATATTACGATGGTTTAACTTTTCATAGAGTGATTCCTGATTTTATGATTCAGGGAGGTTGTCCTCTGGGTTCAGGAACTGGTGATCCGGGATATAAATTTGATGATGAATTTCATCCAAGTTTAAAGCACGATAAACCAGGAGTACTTTCTATGGCTAATGCAGGACCTGGAACTAATGGTTCTCAGTTTTTCATTACTCACGTACCTACTTCTTGGTTAGACGGAAAGCACACTGTTTTTGGTCATGTAGTAGAAGGTCAGGATGTGGTTGATGCAGTAGCTCAGGGTGATGCTTTAGAAACTTTAGAAATCATCAGAGTAGGAGAAGAGGCTGAAAAATGGAATGCAGTTGAAGCTTTCCGTACATTCGAAGGAAATCGTAAAAAACGTTTAGAAGCAGAAAAAAATGCTGCTGAAGAAGCAATGGAAAAATTAGCTGCCGGATTTGAAAAAACAGAAAGTGGTTTGCGTTATCAATTCATTCAAAGAGGTGAAGGTAAAAAAGCAGAAAACGGAAAAACTGTTTCTGTACACTATACAGGACAATTGCCTGACGGAAAAGTTTTTGATAGCTCTTACCCACGTAAAAAACCAATTGAATTTCCATTAGGACAAGGAAATGTAATTGAAGGATGGGATGAAGGTATTGCCTTATTACAAGTAGGAGATAAAGCTCGTTTTGTAATTCCATCTCATTTAGGATACGGATCTCGCGGAGCTGGAGGTGTTATTCCACCAAATGCTACTTTGATTTTTGACGTAGAATTAATGGACGTTAAATAGTCTTTTTAATCTTGTTGATTATAAAATTGAAATCTCATCTTGTTGAAAAAAACGAGATGGGATTTTTTTTTGAACCGAATATTTTTGACATAAAAAAACACCTTCAAAACAGGAGGTGTTCAAAATAGTATTTAGGTATTTTTAGAATTATTTACAGCAATTACTTTTAAAGTTTTAATTCCGGATGGTAATTGCCATTCTACTTCATCATTTTCTTTAAAGCCAATTACGGCAACGCATAAAGGTGCTAAAATAGAAATTTTTCCTTCTTTAAGATTAGATTGTGAAGGCATTACAATTTGAATACTCATTTGTTTATTTGTCTTAAGATCTTCAATTACAACATGCGAATTAATTCGGATGATGTTTTCGTCTAAAATGTTTTCTTTGTTAATGATAGCGCGGTCTAATTCCTGTGTTAATAATGCTATTTCTCTAATGTTAGTGCTGTCTTTTGCATTTTTAGTTAATTCACGCAAAATGTTGTAGTCTGTAATTGTTAAAGTGGGTATTGGTTTCATAATATAAAATTTAAAATTATTTACAATAAAAAATATTATTAGTCCTCAATAGCTAAAATGGTGCTTTTGATAACTAAAAAAGGATTAAATAAAAAAGTTGCTGGAATAATGACCAGTCAAAAAAATAGAATTAAAAAAGAAATCCTCCGCTCTGAAGAAAAATTAAAATGAACGGAGGCCTAATTAATAAAGGCTTTATTATGAGGAAAAAGTGCAACAACATTTTGTTTTCCTGAAGGAGAAAACAAAAAAGAAGATGTTGTAACAAATGTAATAGTAATCATAAATGATAATTTTCCTTAAAAAACAAAGTTAACTAAAGATTTTGTTTTTTAGGGTTATTTCCACTTAATATTACAGCCAATACTTGGTTTTTGCTCAGGATTTATTGTTCTATTGTATAAAATTCCATCAATTGCACCACGCAAATCACTTCCGCTTAACGGAATTCCATTTCCTGGACGGCTATCATCAAGCTGACCGCGGTAAACTAATTTATCCTGGTTATCAAATAAATAAAAATCAGGTGTGCAGGCAGCATCATAGGCTTTAGCAACTTCCTGTGTAATGTCGAATAAATAAGGAAATTCAAAATTATTTTCGAATGCATATTCTGTCATTAACTCTGGACCATCCTGCGGATATTTGACTACATCATTACTCGAAATAGCAATAATTCCAATGCCTTGAACTCTATAGTCATTAGCAACTCGAATAATTTCCTCCATTACATGATGTACAAACGGGCAATGATTACATATAAAAAAGACTAATGTTCCTTTTTCTCCTTTTAAGTCAGCAAAAGAAAAAAAATGGGTATTAGAGGTAGTGTCTTTTAAATAAAATTCAGGAGCTGTAGTTCCTAAATCAAGCATGTTTGATGGTGTTCTTGCCATTGTTTTTTATTTAGAGTTTAAAGTTACTAAAATAGATGGCTATTCAAATAGTAAAAAGTAAATTTGAACAGTAATGATTATAAAGTATGGAAAATAATTTGACCTGGACTGAATTTGAAAAAGTGGCAATGCATGTAGGAACTATAATAAATGTAGCTGATTTTCCCGAAGCAAGGAAGCCTGCATTTCAGCTGACAATTGATTTTGGAGAAGCAATTGGCATTCGAAAAACCTCGGCACAAATTACTAAACGATATACAAAAGATGTTCTTTTAAACAGACAGATTGTAGCCGTTGTAAATTTTCCTAAAAAACAAATAGGAAAATTTATGAGCGAATGTCTGATTTTGGGAGCAGTGGGAGAAGAAGGTGATGTTATCCTGTTAGCGCCCGATTTTAAAATCGAAAATGGATTACGAATAGGTTAGTTAATAATTGAATTTTTATTAGAATCTAAAATTTGTAATTCTATAAGTAAGTAAAAAAGCTTTATTATTTAGAATCTTTACAAATAAAAACAATATATTTGTATTTACTTACAAATGCTGTAATTCGAGAATAAAAATTTAAAAATGTTAATTCGAGCTAGAATAGAAAATTATAATGAATGGCTTTTTTTGGAAGAAATTCCAGAAACTTATGTTGCTGGTCATCGCTTATCTGAGCGCCAGATAAGTATTAAGCATGCTCCGGTTGATATGAGTGCTCAAGGAACGTTGGTACGCTTAACTTTGGTTTAGGTTATTATACCTATGCATCACAAGCCTTTAGTATTACTAAGAAAATCGTAATCTGGAAAGATAATTCAGAGACAGATGCAGACGCAGTTACCAGTCCTTCTAGTGCATCAGAAGCTTATTTAATAGAAGTAACAAGTATTGTGCCTACTTTTGGTACGCCTCCTTTCTATGGTACAGTAAGTTATACTTATACTAAAGTAAAGTAGTATAAAAAAATGCCCGAACTGGCGGTTCGGGCAAAAATGTCTAATAAAAAACCGCCGCCCGATAGTTTAAAAAAATAACAGGCTTTAGTTTGAGTCTGTAAAAATACTAAAAAAAGTCTGCCCTCTTTTTTTAAACAGATAATTTAGAACCGTTTTAAATTTAGATTACGTCCTTAGTATAAGAAAACATTTTTTTAACATATAAGTCATATAAGATAAAAACTTAAGTGAACTTATGTAAGACTTTAGAAATAAAACAAAAGACTTACATGTCTTATATGTTTTAAAAAATTAGACGTTAAATAAACAACACTTAATAAAAAATAAAATGAAACAGAATCAATATAAAAATAACTTTTTTTCTTTTGTAGCGGTGGCTATTACAGCACTGGGCTTTATGACCTCCTGCGATACTGAATACAATACTACCTATGTATCAGGAGATGCTTATATAAAAAGCTTTACCGTTCAGGCATTTGAAGACCAGGAACCTATTCAGGCAGCCATAGTTAATGATACGATAAAGGTTATATGGACAAGTTATCATGAAATGCCCGAGACTATTACACCTGCAATTGAATTAGCCGATAAAGCAGCAATAAGCCCTAAAGCAGCTGTTGAAATTCCTTTTAAAACGGGTGAAAAATATACCGTAACTTCTGAGGCAGGTACTACTATAGCAATATACGCTACAGGTTGATTTTCGTCAATCTCCGCCTAAAGTTACTGGAGGTGTTAATACAGGCGTTTTAGGAGGTTGGCATAGTTTTACAGCAGCGGATTTATTGTATGACTTAGAACAAACCCGTGTATATTTCGTTTCGGCAGCAGATCAAACTACGGAATACGATTGTGAAATTGTGTATTTTGGAAAGGGGACAGGTATAGAAAGTGATCCTTTTAAATCAGCAGGTCTTTATTTTTATATACCTACTATTATGCCAGTAGGTAAATATGATTTGCGTGCAAAAAACGGAGCATACATTTTAAATAATTCTTCTGTAACTTATTATTTTAATTTTACAATTACTGAGCCTATTAAGGTAGCACTTTCCCAATGGAATCCTTCTAGTTATACGGTAAAAGGAGGTGATACGTTTAGTGTTCGAGGTGCAAAATTAGATACTGGTGTGAAAGTGTCTATTGCAATAGGTAATAATGGTGAACAAATGCCGTTGGAGATTGTTTCACGTACAGCGTATAAAGCTACTTTTAAGATACCAGTAGGTACACCAGCAGGTGCATATAATAGGATCTTTTTTATTGATGAAAATGGAGTAGCAGTAAAAGTATCTAAACAGATTGATGTGATAGAATGAAAAAGTGAAAACCGCTAATCTTTAATAAGGATAGTGGTTTTCTGTTATGCAAACATAGCTTAAAAAAGATTAGGTTACTCATTAAGAGCCTGTTTAAATTCATCAAAATTAATTTCCCCAAACCTTTAAAGGGTGAAATTTTGATGAATTTTTAGGAAATTTTCCGCCCTTTAGGTACGGGGAAAAGAAAATTTCTTTAAACAGGCTCTAAATAAATTTGTGTAACCTGCGATTAAAAAAAACACAGATTACATAGATAATAAAAATCCGCTTAGCGGTTAGTCAAGAAACAAATTAAAATAAATCAATATGTTAAGCACACAAATTAAAGAGGCTACAAAAGCAGGCCATCAGGAAACGGAGAAAAAAGTAGTTCTTCGTATCAAAAACATTAGTAGTAATGAAGATTATGTAGAATTATTAAAATGCTTTTATGCTTACTTTACTACAGTAGAAAAAGCAATTGCACCTTATATCAATTCGGTATTACCGGATTATAAAGAGCGTCGTAACTCATCGTACATCAAAGCTGATATTGAAGAGTTGGGAGGTAGTATAGATAAACTACCTGCAGCAACAGCAACAGATGTAAACGATGTTTTACAAGCTATGGGCGCTTTGTACGTATTAGAAGGTTCTATTATGGGAGGGCCATTTATTGTACAAATGCTACAGAAAAAAGGAATCGAAAAAGGATTTTCTTTCTTTAGCGGTTACGGAGCTGAATCAGGACAAAAATGGGCTTCATTCACAGCAGCATTAAATATTCTTCCTAAAACAGAATCAGACAATGCAAAAGCAGTCGATGCAGCCAGAGAAACTTTTACCAGATTTGGTGATGTATTTGAAGCAGCCTTGATTCAGGCATAATAGCGCTCATTTTATAAAACAGTTAGCCACGGATTATTCTGTGGCTAATTGTTTTTTAAGTTATATTTTCGCAAACTTGTTATCCTGACGTAGGAAGGATCTCATTACGTTTTTCTTTGTGTTGTATTTTTTTTACCGCAAATTGCTTCGCCTGTTCGCTATCGCTCGGGTCACAAATTTATATATTAAAATATGACAGAATAAAATCTGTGTAAATCAGCTGAATCAGTATCATCCGTGGTCTAATGGAGCATCTACGTTAAACTATGAAGAAATATTGAAGAAATATTGAAGAAATAATCTTTGTGTATCTCTGTGAAACCTTTGAGTGGCTCTGTGTTATATTTGAGAATTACTTTTCTATTGGTAAATCATGATCCTGACCCCATTCGGTCCAGGAACCATCATACACGGCTTTTATATTGTTAGAACCAATTAATTCGTAGGCAATTAAATCAATACAGGCTGTAATTCCTGATCCACAGGAAAAGTATAGTGTTTGGTTTTGCAATGGCAAAATTTTCTCTAATTCTTCTTTTGGCAAATACTTTCCATCTTTTAAAACTTTCGAAAATGGTAAGTTGACAGCTCCGGGAATATGTCCGCTTCTTAAACCTTCTCGGGGTTCTTCTGTTTCAGCATGAAAACGGTCAGATGAACGTGCGTCGATAACAGTTGCTTCTTTCGAATGAATATTTTCTAAAATGTGTTGCTTGTTTTTAAACATTTCAGAATTAAAATGAGCCTGAAAATCTCCTTCAGGATAGGATTGTTTCTTAATATTTTCTGTAGGTAAATTTTCTTCTACCCAGGCCGGAAATCCGCCATCGAGTACCCAAACCTTTTCGTGTCCCATACTTTTGAATAAATACCAGGCACGCGGACTGGAATAAATTCCTTTAGTATCATAAACTACAATTTTACTGTTTTTATTGATGCCTAATCTTCGGGCTTCGTCAGCAAAACCTTGTGGTTTAGGTAAGGTATTAGGTAAGGAATTTGAGGTATCACTAAATTTATTTTTAATGTCAAAGGTGCGTGCGCCCAGAATTTGCAATTCATGTGGCGGACTGTCTAGAACAGCATCGAGGATTATTAATTCTGGGTCTTCAAAATTTTCTTTAAGCCAGCTTACAGATACAATTGGGCTTTTCATATTGTTGTTTTTTTGTAGTTAAATGGATGTACTAAGATACAAAAATGATAGGCTATTTTTGATTTATAATGATACTTTTATTAATGCAAAAAGGTCTAAAAACCATTTGATTTTTAGACCTTTTTATTTTTTGTGTTTTGTTCCTGAACGATTAAATATCGTCAAAATCAATATCGGTAAAACTAGCTACGCCAGGTACTATTTCTTCACTGGCTCTTTCAGTAGCATACTCTTTTTTGAAATCTTTTTGATGTCTTTCAGAGATTACTTCTTCTCCTTTGTGGTTTAGAACATAAGAGGTCATTTCGCCTAAAATTTCAGCAAATGCAGTAAAATCTTCTTTGTATAAGTATATTTTATGTTTCTTGAAGTGAAATGAACCATCTTCTTCAGTGAATTTTTTACTTTCGGTAATGGTGATATAATAATCATCAGCTTTTGTAGCTCTCACATCGAAGAAATAGGTTCTTCGTCCTGCACGTAAAACTTTAGAAAAGATTTCTTCTTTTTCTAACATGTCATTTTCTCTCATAATCCGTTCTATACAATAATATGGTTGTTAATTGAACCCAAAAATGATAAAAATATATGTATTAAGCAAGATTTATAGTAATTCTTTTTCAGAAAGTTGTTTTAAATAAAGCGATGCATAATAACCTTCCTGATTTATTAACTGGTTATGAGAACCTTGTTGAATAATTTCTCCGTCTTCGAGGATAATAATTTTATCAGCATTCTTAGCCGAAGAAACTCTATGGCTAACAATTATAGTTGTTTTGTCTTTAGAAATGGTATTTAAATTGTTTAAAATCGCTTCTTCGGTTTCTGTATCAACTGCCGATAAACAGTCGTCAAATAATAAAATAGGCGGATTTTTGATAATAGCTCTGGCAATAGAAACACGCTGTTTTTGTCCGCCTGAAAGCGTAATTCCTCTTTCGCCAAGAATCGTATCGTATTGCTTGTTAAATCCCATAATATTGTCGTGAACTACAGCGTTTTTGGCGGCAGCCATAACTTCTTCAATTTCGGCATCTTCTTTACCAAATTTGATGTTGTTTTTGATACTATCGGAGAACAAAAAGGCATCTTGAGGAACAATTCCGATACTGTTTCGTAAATCAAATAAATTCAAACGGCTTATTTCCTGTCCGTCAACTTTAACAGCACCATTAGTCACATCATACATACGGGAAATAAGTGATAAAATAGTCGATTTTCCAGATCCTGTTTTACCAAGTATTGCTAAAGTTTCTCCTTTGTTTACCGTAAACGAAATATTTTTAAGTGCTGTAATATTAGTGTCCTGATAAGTGTAACTTACATTGTCGAATGTGATTGTTCCTTCGATTATTGATTTTCCAGGATTATTGTTTTTGATTTCCGGTTCGATTTTTAAAAATTCGTTCAATCTTTTTTGAGAAGCTTCGGCTTCCTGAACCATTGACGAAACCCAGCCTAATGAGGCTACCGGCCAGGTAAGCATATTGACGTACAAAATAAACTCGGCAATAGTTCCAATGCTTTTGATACTGCCATTAATGTACATGATTCCACCAAAATATATTACAACTAAGTTGCTAATCCCGATAAGCGCCAGCATTAAAGGGCCAAACAAAGATTGAACTTTGGCCAAATCCAAACTCTTACTTTTACTTTCTAAAGCCAATGCGTGCATATTATCCTGATGCTGATTTTCTAACGAATAGGCTTTTATAACGCGAACACCAGAGAAAATTTCCTGGGTAAAACTGGAAACTTTCGATAAATATTCCTGAAAAGTCGTGCTTCGAATATTGATTTCGTTACTTAATCTAAAAATAGCATAAGACAAAATAGGTAATGGTAAAATAGTGTAGAGCGTCAATAAAGGAGAAACTCGATACATGAACAAAATTACTATTGCAAAACGAATAAAGGTGTTAATCGTATACATTACCGCTGGTCCTACATACATTCTCACTTTAGAAACATCTTCGCTAATTCTGTTCATTAAATCTCCGGTACGATTTTGTTTGTAGAAATTTTGCGAAAGATTTTCATATTGTCTAAAAACTTCATTTTTTAAATCAAATTCTACGTGGCGCGACATTACAATTAAAGTCTGACGCATTAAAAAAGTCAAAAATCCAGCAATAATAGTTGTGGCAATAATCAATAAAATATTATTTACTAATTCGTCTATAACAATATCATTTGATATGGTTTTGTCTTTTGCAAAAGCTTCGATTGACGCAAAAGATTTACTAATTAATTTAGGCGTAAAAAGAGAAAATATCTGAGCAACAATGGTAAATACAATTCCTAGAATAAAACGGTATTTGTATTTGATAAAATATTTATTGAGATAGAGTAATTCTTTCATTTCAATATTTGGCTGGATTTAAAAAAAACAAAGATAAAGCTTTAAAAGTAATAATTGTTTGTGCTTATCGCTACACAATCGGTATTTAACTTTTCATTAATGAATGATCAAACATTTTTTGCGGTTTTAAATTTTATTTTACAAAAGGAAATCCTTATTTTTGCAGCCTAATTTTTTAAAAGTTCTTACAAGGTGGTAAATAGACGACACATTCGCGTTAAAGTTATGCAAACCATTTATGCGATGCATCAAAACGGTTCTGATAATATGGAAAAAGAAGAAAAATTCCTTTTTTACAGTATCGATAATATTCAAGATTTATACCTTACAATGATTTCTTCTTTGTTAGAAATATGTAAAAAAGAAACACAATTTTTACATTTATCCAGCCAAAAACATCTGGCAACTGCTGCTGAACGTAATCCGAACGAAAAGTTTATTAAAAATAGTATTTTCGAAATTCTGGCCGAAAACAATTCTTTGAGTATTGCTCTGGAAACCAGAAAAATTAATGCATGGCATTTACACGAAGATTACATTACTTTATTATTGTCAGCCATAAAAGAAAGCTCGTATTATCAAAAATACATGAGTAATCCAGCTCGTTCATTTGAAGAAGACCGACAATTGATTGTCGATTTGTTTACTGAAGTAATTGTTCCAAATGAAAAATTATACGAGTTTTTAGAAGACGATAAGTTAACCTGGATTGATGATATCCCGATGGTGAACACACAAATCATCAAACAATTGAAGGCAATGAAGCCTATTGAAAACGATAATTTCAAAGTGCCAAAATTGTACAAAGACAATGAGGATAGAGATTTTGTTAAAGATTTGTTTCGTAAAACGATTTTAAACGAAGAGGCATTAGCAAAAGAGTTTGTAGACAAAACACCTAACTGGGATAGCGATAGAATTGCAGAAGTTGATACTATTATTTTAAAAATGGCTATTTGCGAATTTTTGAAATTCCCATCTATTCCGGTAAAAGTAACTTTGAACGAATATTTAGAATTAGCCAAAGAGTATTCTACTCCTAAAAGTAGTATTTTTATCAACGGAATTTTAGATAATCTGGTTAAAGAATTAGAAACTAGTAAAAAAATGATAAAAGCCGGTCGCGGTTTAATGTAATATTTATAACTAAAAAAAGAATTAAAATCATGGGTCAATTAAATCAGTTTTTACCGTTTGTATTAATGTTTGTAGTAATCTATTTCTTTATGATTAGACCACAACAAAAAAGAGCTAAACAAGAAAAAGAATTTGAAGGAGCATTAAAAGTAGGTGATAAAATCATTACTAAAAGTGGTCTTCACGGTAAAGTAGCTGAGTTAGCCGAAACTACAGTAGTCGTTGAAACTATGGCTGGAAAATTGAAAATGGAGCGTTCTGCAATTTCTATGGAATTGAGTGCTTCATTAGCTAAAAAATAATATTCAGGTTCAATCCTAAATTATAAAAAGAAGCAGTTTCCAATTGGAAACGGCTTCTTTGTTTATTGAAAATTATTTCTTCTTTTTCTTTTTGTCCTTAGATTTTGATTTAGCCTTTGCTCTCGCTTTAGCCTTTTTCTTGTCTTTTTTCTCTTTCTCTTTTTTAGACTTTTTTTCTTTCTTAGGTTTTATTTTTTCTTCAGTTTCAATTTCTGCTTTTTCTTCTAAACCAAAGTTAGGCAAAGCAGTCAATTCGGCGATTTTAACAATTACTTCCACAGCTTTTTGCATGCTTTCTACAGGAACATATTCGTATTTTCCATGAAAATTATGTCCGCCGGCAAAAATATTAGGACAAGGTAATCCCATGTAAGATAATTGAGAACCATCAGTTCCGCCACGAATAGGTTTAATGATTGGCTTGATGTTCAATTCAAGCATGGCTTTTTCGGCAATATCAACAATGTGTTTTACTGGAAGTACTTTTTCCTTCATGTTGTAATATTGATCTTCAATTTCGACAATTGCAATTGCTTCGCCAAATTGCTTCTCAAATTTAGCATTGATTTTATCTACTATTTTCTGAATATTCTTTTTTCTTTTTTCGAATAATTTGCTGTCATGATCTCTAATAATCAATTCAACAACGGTTTCTTCGAGACTTCCATTGAAATGATGCACATGATAAAATCCTTCATAACCTTTAGTTTTTTCGGGAACTTCATTAGCAGGTAACTGGCTAATAAAATCATTAGCAATTAACATCGAATTGATCATTTTTCCTTTGGCATAACCTGGATGTACACTTTTTCCTTTAAAAGTAATTTTGGCTCCGGCCGCATTAAAATTTTCATATTCTAATTCGCCTATCTGACTTCCGTCCATCGTGTAAGCCCATTCGGCTCCAAATTTTTCTACATCGAAAAAATGAGCTCCACGACCAATTTCTTCATCTGGTGTAAAACCAACCTGGATTTTTCCATGCTTAATTTCAGGATTATTGATAAGGTATTCCATTGCGGTAACAATTTCAGTAATTCCGGCTTTGTCATCAGCTCCCAAAAGCGTCGTTCCATCAGTGGTAATTAAGGTTTGTCTTTTGTACTGCAATAAATCTTTGAAATAATCAGGAGATAAAATAATGTTTTGTTCTTCGTTTAAAACAATGTCATTTCCGTCATAATCAGTAATAATTTGCGGATTTACATTAGTTCCGCTAAAATCTGGCGAAGTATCAAAATGAGAAACAAATCCTATTACTGGAACTTCGTGTTCTACATTGCTTGGCAAAGTTGCCATGATATAAGCTTTTTTATCAATGGTAACGTCCTGCATTCCAATAGCTTTTAGTTCTTCGACTAATTTATTGGCTAAATCCCATTGTTTTTTAGTACTTGGAGTCGATTTGAATTTTGGGTTTGATTGGGTATCAATAGTTACATAACTAATAAAACGATCGATAATATTTTGCATAGCGTGGAATTTTTATGTTGTCTAACAAATATAAGATTTATTTAAGCTTTTGCAGGGCTTGATTTACTTCATATTTTCGAGCATTTCGATTATTTTATCTAATTTTTCGACATCAATAGAGTTGAGTTTTGTTGCCAAAGCTTCAATTTCCAGTTTTGCTTCTTTATTAGTAATATAATCTTCCTGAGCCTGAACACGATCTCTTTCATTTTGGCGGTTTTGTGCCATCATGATGATAGGCGCAGCATAAGCCGCCTGAGTAGAAAATAAAAGGTTTAGAAGAATAAATGGGTAAGCATCCCAATGCTTGAAAAAAGCAACCAGATTTAATCCCATCCAGACTACTACAAATACTGTTTGCAGGATTATAAAACGCCAGGAACCCATCCCTTTGGCTACAGAATCGGCAATTCGACTGCCTAACTCCAGGCTGTCATAATGTTTTTCATGCCAGTTTTTATTTATTTTCATGATGCTATTTTTTATTAAAAGTAGTTAGAATTTGGTTTAAAAAAACCGCAAATTCTACCATTTTTTCAATTCCGTTTTCAGGGAATCTATTGGCGAATTTGCGGCTTAATTTAGATTACAGTTTCTTAATTTCTAGCTTTACTTAATTTATCTTCGGCCTTGATAAGGTCATCGTTTAAGTCGTTTATTTTAATTTGTTGTTTACTAATTTTAATATTTTCTTTTTCGATTTCAGTAGAAGTTAATTTTCCTCTTGATTTTTTCTTTTCAAATTTTTCTTTTTGTTTAACTAAGTTCTTTTCTTCTCTCGAAATTTTAGTTTTTATTTTATTTACTGATTTCTCGCCAGAAAGTATTCTGTCTTGTTGTTTGGTAAATGCTTTTTGTTCTTTTTCAAAATCTTTTTTCTCTTTCTCTAATTTTTCAGCTTCTTTAAATGCTCTTTTTTCTTCTCTCATTTTAGCCTTAAGCTGTTTGGTTTCTTCTTTCAAAGCTTGTTTATCTGCAACTGTAGTGCCTGCTACTGGAACAACACTGTTTTTAATTGTATCGGTGGCAGTAGAGTTTATAGTTTCGGTAGTTGTAGCTTGAGCTGAAATAAATTGAATGCCTGCAAGCATTAGGGTTGATAAAATTAATTTTAGTTTCATGAAGTTACGTTTTTAAGTTAATAAAATCGATTGAATTATATAATTGTTAATTACAAGGTAAGAAATATCATTTTAAATAAAATGTTTTTTTTCGAATTTGAAAATGGAAAAACGAATATTTATTTTGTAAATAATTGTTTTTTAGTTAATTGTGTAGTTTGTTTTTTTTGTCTTTTGTGCTTTATTTAACTTGTGTTTAGCGTAGTTATCCACTAATAATATTATCAGGATGATTTGCTGTCGATAATTTTTTTAGAAATATTTATTTATCCATTAGATAATTCTATTTTTGCAGCACAAATTAAAATCCTATGTATAAACAGCTTATTAGACCGCTATTTTTTTGTTTTGATCCGGAAAAAATACATCATTTTACGTTTTCGTTAGTTCGTGTTACTTCTAAAATCCCAGGTTTTTCAGCACTTTATAAATCACTTTATTTAGTAAATGATAAACGATTAGAAAGAGAAGTTTTTGGATTAAAATTTAAAAATCCTGTAGGTTTGGCAGCCGGTTTTGATAAAGATGCTAAGTTGTATAAGGAATTATCAAATTTTGGTTTTGGTTTTATCGAAATAGGAACTTTAACACCAAAAGGGCAGGACGGAAACCCAAAAACGCGTTTGTTTCGTCTTAGAGAAGATTCGGCAATTATTAACCGAATGGGATTTAATAATGGAGGCGTTCAGGAAGCAGTAGAAAGACTGAAATCAAATTCGGGAGTTTTAATAGGAGGAAATATTGGTAAAAATAAATTAACGCCTAATGAAGATGCAACTTCAGATTACGAAATTTGTTTTGATGCACTTTATGATTATGTAGATTATTTTGTCGTAAATGTGAGTTCGCCAAATACGCCTAATCTTCGTGAATTGCAGGACAAAGAACCGTTGACGCAGTTATTGCAGACATTACAGAATAAAAATTTGGCTAAGCCAAAACAAAAGCCAATTTTGTTGAAAATTGCTCCAGATTTGACTGACGAACAATTATTAGACATTATTGATATTGTAAAAGAAACTCAAATTGCAGGTGTAATTGCAACCAATACTACTATTTCGCGCGAAGGTTTACAATCGGAAAATAAAACGGAAATGGGAGGGTTATCAGGAAAACCGTTAACAAAACGTTCAACTGAAGTAATTCGTTTTCTTTCGCAAAAAAGCAATAAAGCGTTCCCAATTATTGGAGTAGGAGGAATCCATTCTGCAGATGATGCTATCGAAAAATTAGAGGCAGGAGCTAGTTTGGTTCAATTATATACTGGTTTTATTTATGAAGGACCAGCCTTAGTAAAAGCTATCAATAAAAAGATTTTGAGTCGTTTGTAAATCAATCTTAATTTTTATAATCAAAAAGCGTAATTCTTCAGCAGAATTACGCTTTTTTTATTGATTCTAAATTTTGCCACTTTACAAGTTTTAGTATCTTTGAAATCTATGGATTCAATAAAAATTATAGAATGTCCGCGCGATGCCATGCAAGGTATTAAAAGCTTTATTCCTACTGAGAATAAGGTGGCGTATATTCAGTCTTTATTGCGCGTAGGATTTGATACAATTGATTTTGGAAGTTTTGTTTCTCCAAGAGCAGTTCCGCAAATGCAGGATACGGCTGAGGTTTTAGATCAATTAGATTTATCTAATACAACCAGTAAATTGTTGGCTATTATTGCCAATACCAAAGGAGCAGAAACAGCCTCTCAATTTGAACCCATTCGATACTTAGGGTTTCCTTTTTCGATTTCAGAAAATTTCCAAATGCGTAATACGCACAAAACCATAGCCGAATCGATTATTAGTTTACAGGAAATTATTGAAATTGCCGATAAAAAAAATAAAGAAGTGGTCGCTTATTTATCTATGGGGTTTGGAAATCCTTACGGAGATCCCTGGAATGTAGATATTGTGGGCGAGTGGACCGAAAAATTAGCTGGAATGGGAGTGAAAATTTTGTCACTTTCAGATACTATCGGAAGTTCAACACCAGAAGTGATTCAATATTTATTTTCGAATTTAATTCCTAAATATCCTCAAATTGAATTTGGAGCACATTTACATACCACTTATGATAAATGGTTCGAAAAAATAGAAGCTGCCCACAAGGCGGGTTGTCGTCGTTATGATGGCGCTATTCAGGGTTTTGGCGGTTGTCCAATGGCTAAAGATGAGTTAACCGGAAATATGCCTACTGAGAAATTATTGTCTTATTTTACGGCTGCTAAAGAAAAAATCAACCTAAATCCGTTGAGTTTTGAAAGTGCTTATAACGAGGCTTCAAAAGTATTTAACCGCTTTTATTAATGATATGCATAATTGATTTGAAAATCTACAAATGAAAAATTATATAAATAGAATAATTGGGATTATACTTCTTATAGGCAGTACTTTTTCCTGTTCTAGCGATTTGGATTTTGATCAGGCTAATGATTTGAAATTGCAACCTACCGTTGTTGGTAATTTTAGTTATTTTAATATTGCTGCAGCTGACTTTGTAGGTGATGATGGCTCTCAGAGAAATATACAGTTTGACAATCAGGAATTTGATGTTTTTAGAGATAGAAATTTGAATAGCTATTTACAAAAAGCCGATTTTCATTTTGAAATAACTAATACCATCAATCGTGCTTATACTCTAATGGTACTTTTACAGGATGAGAATAATCAAACATTGGATTCAATATTATTTACTATTCCGGCTTACACAGGTTCGAATAATACAATTACCCGCACTGAAGTTTTTGAGAACCAAAGATTAGAGTTACTGAAAAGAGCAAGAAAAATGGAGTTTTTAATTGCTATGTCTCCCGGTCCGGCGCTGAATAAAAATAGTACAGGAAATTTAATTTTACGCTCTAGCGCTACCGTTTATTTAGAAATACAATGAGAAAAGGACTTTTAATTCTGGCGTTATTCGTTGTTGTCAATTGCTTTTCTCAAAATAAGCAGGTTTTATATAATATGACATCAGTACCGCAATCATTGATAATGAATCCCGGAGCTGATTTTAAGTATAAATATTATTTTGGAGTTCCATTACTTTCAGGAATGTCATTTAAAGTAGGTACTACCGGATTTTCGGCTTATGATTTATTTGCTAATAATGGTGTTGATTTTAATCAAAAGCTGCGTAATGTTGTTCACTCGACCAATAGACGGGATCATGTAGCGATAAACGAACAAATCGAAATTTTTAATGGCGGATTCAAATTAGGAGACTGGCTTGAAGACAAAGGTTATGTTTCGTTCGGGATGTATCATGAATTTGATTTATTTGGATACGTGCCTAAGGATGTTGCTGTTTTAGCATTAGAAGGAAATCAAAATTATATAGGGAAAAATTTTAATTTATCGGATTTAAACGGAAAGGCCGAAATGCTTTCGGTGCTACATCTTGGTTATCATAAAAATATTTCCGAAAAATTGGTAGTAGGAGCAAGAGGTAAAATTTATTTTAGCGGCTTTAATGCTACTTCAACTAAAAATTCAGGTTCGATAATAACTACAGTAAACCAAGATAATACTACAGTTTATAATCAGGAAATTAATTCTAATTTGTCTGCAAATACTTCGGGAGTTTCAAAATATCTGGCTGATGATTATGATGGAGATGTAGCAACAGATATACAAAAACAAGTTTTGTTTGGAGGTAATTTAGGATTAGGATTTGATTTAGGATTTACTTATTATCCTAAAAAAAATACTCAAATCACCGCAAGTATTCTTGATGTTGGTTTTATAAGACATACTAAAGATATTGAAAATTACACCTACAAAGGCTACTATAAATACGAAGGAATAAATCCTAATTTTACTGATTTCGATAATCCTGATGGAGTATATAGCGATTTTCAGGAATCGGTTAAGTTAGATACTTTGTACAATAAATACACAACTTGGCGTCCAGTGAAACTAAATGCTTCTTATCAATATTCGTACGGAACTCCATCTGATGATGATTGTGTTTGCATTTCAGGTGAAGAACACTATAAAAACGCGGTTGGAGCACAATTATTTGTCATGAGCACGCCCAGAGCTCCTATTACTGCTTTAACGGGATTTTATCAACGAAATGTTTCTGATAATTTACATTTAAAGGCTACTTATACACTTGATTCTTATTCTTATACTAATATTGGTCTGGGATTATCGGCTAATTTAGGTAAATTTAATATGTATTTCATGGCTGATAATTTATTAGAATATCGAGATGTTTCTAAGGCAAATAGTCTTTCGTTGCAATTTGGATTTAATTTCATTTTCGCAGATAGTAATGAACCACCACGTTGATATTATTTTAATCAGATGTTAGTATTATATAAAAGTTAATGTTAAATTAATTGGATTCTGAATTTTAAAAAATCAAAATAATTTGCTATATTTGCACGCAATTCAACTAGAAATTGCAACATGATAGCACACAACTCCAAGATTATCGGCGAAGGTTTAACTTACGATGATGTATTATTAGTTCCTAATTACTCCCATGTGCTTCCTCGCGAAGTGAGTATTCAAACAAAATTCTCAAGAAACATAACGCTTAATGTTCCTATTGTATCTGCAGCGATGGATACCGTAACCGAAAGTGCAATGGCAATTGCTATGGCGCAAGAAGGAGGAATAGGTGTTTTACATAAAAATATGACTATTGAGCAGCAGGCTGCCAAAGTTCGTAAAGTAAAACGTGCCGAATCAGGTATGATCATTGATCCGGTTACTTTACCATTGAATGCTACTGTGGCTGATGCAAAAGCAGCTATGAAAGAATACGGTATTGGAGGAATTCCTGTTGTTGATGAAAATCAAAAATTAAAAGGAATCGTTACAAATCGTGATTTGCGTTTCGAAAAAAACACTACAAGACCTATCGTTGAGGTAATGACTAAAGAAAATCTGGTTACTGTAGCTGAAGGCACTTCCTTACAAGAAGCAGAAGTAGTTTTGCAAGGTCATAAAATTGAAAAATTGCCTGTAATAGACAAAGACAATAAATTAGTAGGTTTGATTACATTTAGAGATATTACTAAATTGAATCAAAAACCCAATGCTAACAAAGATAAATACGGACGTTTACGTGTCGCTGCTGCATTAGGAGTTACTGCTGATGCGGTTGAAAGAGCTACAGCTTTAGTCAATGCAGGTGTTGATGCTGTAATTATTGATACAGCTCACGGACATACTAAAGGTGTGGTTGATGTTTTAAAATTAGTTAAAGCACAATTCCCTGACTTAGATGTTATCGTTGGAAATATCGCTACTCCGGAAGCAGCTCAATATTTAGTTCAAAATGGAGCTGATGGTGTAAAAGTAGGAATCGGACCTGGTTCTATTTGTACTACCCGTATTGTTGCTGGTGTTGGATTTCCTCAGTTTTCAGCGGTTTTAGAAGTGGCTGCTGCTATTAAAGGTTCAGGTGTTCCTGTAATTGCCGATGGTGGAATTCGTTACACAGGAGATATTCCTAAAGCTATTGCTGCCGGAGCTGATTGTGTAATGTTGGGTTCACTTTTAGCCGGAACAAAAGAATCTCCGGGAGAAACGATTATTTTTGAAGGAAGAAAATTCAAATCTTACAGAGGAATGGGTTCTGTTGAAGCAATGCAAACAGGTTCTAAGGATCGTTATTTCCAGGATGTTGAAGATGATGTTAAAAAATTAGTTCCGGAAGGAATTGTAGGTCGTGTGCCTTACAAAGGAGAACTAAACGAAAGTATGTTACAATTCGTTGGTGGTCTTCGTGCCGGAATGGGATATTGTGGCGCTAAAGATATTGCTACTTTGCAGGAAACAGGACGTTTTGTACGTTTAACTTCAAGCGGAATTTCTGAGAGTCACCCTCATAACGTGACAATTACTAAAGAAGCTCCAAATTATTCTAGATAATTTTCAGGCTTTTAATTCATAAAAAAATGCTGTTTAAAGTTGTACTTTGAACAGCATTTTTTGTTTTTAATCTACAAATAGTTCTCTTAAAATTTCTTTGACTTTTTTGAATTCTTTTTCAGTTATTTTCCCTAGAACTTTAATTATTCTTTTTCGGTCAACAGTTCTTATTTGATCAAGAACAATCCATCCTGTTTTTTTATCATGATTAATTTCGACTCTTGTTGGGTAGTTTTTTGAACTGCTTGTCATAGGGGAAATTACAATCGTATCTAGATGTTTATTCATTTCATTTGGAGAAATGATTACACACGGACGTGTTTTTTTCATCTCGCTTCCAACAGTTGGATCAAGATTTACTAAGACGATTTGATATTGTTTTAAATCCATTCTTCTAAATCTTCATCTTCAAAAGCATCGTCAATTAACAATTGATCATCTCCGTTTTCATGCATTTTTTTGAAAGCTGTTTCCCAACCGCTTCGTGGTTCTGATTTTGGTTTCAATATAATATATCCTTTTTCGAGAATAAGTTCTACTTTATCTGTAATATTATATTTTTCAAGTATCGTTTTAGATAAACGAATTCCTTTTGAATTTCCGATAGGTATGATTGAAATATCCATAATTACAATGTTTTATGTAAGTACAAAGTTATTACTTTTTTAATTGTATTTAGGAATAAAACGAATTTCTTCTTTCTTTTTTGTTTTTTCCGAAGTTCTCACTTCTGTTAAACAAGTTCCTTTTTCATCTTTGGCTTTGCATTCTATTTTTACTTCATCAATCGTTTTGTCATTTTTGTCTTTAGTGACAATTTTAGAAAGCGTGTTGTTAGTGTAATAAAAGTATTGAGTGTTGAAAGTAGTGAAATTATCCACTATTTTATTTATAGTTCCGTCTTTGTTGTAGCGGTAAATAGATTCATTTTCTTTGTGCTGTTTTTTAGTATAGCAGCTAATGCGTTCCCTTTGATTGGGTTTCCAGCGTGTTTTGCAATACTGCGTTTCTTTGTTAGGATAGGTTTCTTCAATATACCATAATTTCTTTTTGGTTTCTTGTGCTACATTGCCTTTGGCATCGACTGTTTTAGAAGATTTGATACGACCATTTTTAGTGAAAATCATTTGTTTTTTATACAAAAGCTTTTTCTCATTATTAATGATACTGTATTTTTCTTCAGTGGCTGATTGTATTCCTTTAGGTAATAATTTCTGATCCGTATATTTTTTGGTAGCACAGGATTGTAGTGCTAAAACGACTATAAAGAAGATTAGAGTTCTCATAATTACATTATTTGGTTATCTACTAAAGTTACGGATTTCAATTTTTTATTCGAATTATTTTAAAATTTAGGATTACTATTTTTACTAAATGAGGTAATTTTAGTTAGATTTGGTTAGACAATTTGAATATTAAGTGTAATCTTAGAGATTTTAAAAATGAAAAATAGAATAGCTGGTTTTTGCATCCTTTTGTTAGTATTTGGTTTTAATGGATTTGCACAAGAAGTTGTTCCAAAAGTAATATTAGCAGACAAAGAAAAAACTTTAGATACGCAATGGAATGGCAAGCGTGTGGCTTTTCTGGGTGATTCCATGACTGATAAACGCCGTGTGGGAACCACTTATGTGTATTGGGAATATTTGAACGAATTGCTGGGAATTGAATCTTTTGTTTACGGTATTAGTGGAAATCAATGGGATGCTATTTACAAACAATCTTTAAAATTATATGATGAAAAAGCAACTAATGTTGATGCGATTCTGATTTTTGCTGGTACGAATGATTATATGCACAATACGCCTCTGGGAAAATTTTTTACTGAAACAACAAAACAAACCAACTTTAACGGAAAAGAAGTAACACGTAAATACCGGACTCCAATACTAAATGATTCGACTTTTTGCGGGCGAATTAACAAAGCGATGTCTTACTTAAAAAACAATTATCCGCAACAGCAAATTATCATTATGACGCCTATTCACAGAGGATATGCTAAGTTCAATGATAAGAATGTACAACCAGATGAAAACTACGCTAACGGACAAGGCTTGTATATTGATGCTTATGTAGAAATTTTGAAACAGGCAGCTTCCTACTGGGCAGTTCCTTTGATTGATTTGTATTCTACAAGCGGATTGTTTCCAATGGCTGAATCGCAACTACAATATTTTCATAAAAAAGATACCGACAGATTACATCCTAATGCATTAGGCGATTACCGTCTGGCAAAAACAATTCAGTATCAACTATTAGGATTGCCTTCTGGTTTTGTTAAGGAGTAAATACTAACTACGAAAAGATTTGTGTGATAGTATAGGGTCTTCTGCAATTTCCTAGTTAGCTTCTGCAACTTTGCAGTTATTAGTTGTAACTTCCTAGTTGTCTTTTGCAATTTCCTAGTTAGCTTCTGCAACTTTGCAGTTATCATTTGTAACTTCCTAGTTATCATTTGTAATTTCCTAGTTGCCTTCTTTAATTTTTACTTGAGCTGTTCTAAATTATGGAGTTATTTTTACAAATTTCGGTTTGTTTATACTTTTAACTCAGTGTGATTGCTTCGTTCCTCGCAAAGACTTAAACCGTTTAATATGTTATTTCGAACAATGAAGCAATCTCATCAAGTAACTCTGTATAGTTGCCATTGTAGTGGGCACAGAATAGAATTCTGCGCTATCTTTTGTGCATATCCGAGAGTTTGGGGAAGGGCTTATTGATACGTTGATGCGGACATTTTAATTTTTGTTTTTGATAAATTATTAGTTTCTAAAAAAGCCTCTAATATATTTTTATCTAAAGTAGATTTAGGACCTAAGATTATTTCGGGAATTAATCTAGAGTTAAATTTAGATGATAAGTCTATCTTAAAATATGATGTTAAAAGTGAGCCTTTTGTTCTAAACTTCATATCAGAAATTGAATGACTATTTTTTTGTGTCAAATCATAATTTGTAGTTGGTGTATGAATTATTCGCCATTCCTTCTCTTCTGAAAAACTTGGATTTTTAATTACAAGTGATTCTGTGGCTAAAGATATTCCTAAAAATGAACTTGCAGCTTCCCAGAGTTCATCTTTTTTTTCGTCATAAATGTTTTTAAACAAATTAGCTAGTTCATCAACTTTTGCTTTTTGTTTTTTTGCGTTGTATTCAATTTTGACTAGTCCTAAAGTGTGATCAACATAAGCACTAGTATTTGGTTTATCGAGTTGTATATTTAACTCTGTTGGTGTAAAACAAATTGCGACACCTTTTCCATCATCTGCATAAGCTCGCCATTGACCTAAAGAATCGCTTACTTCAGATAAACAAAAAAGATGAGGATTACCTTTGTTCCAACCATAAGTGGGAATTGTATATTTTTGAAAGTCTTTATATTTTCTGCCAACAAAAAGGCTTTTTATGATGTCAAAATATTGTTCAATCCAAATAATTTCATGAGCATCATTCATTTGTCCATAATTTGATAGCCAAATCGATTTTGATGAAATAATTTGGAAAAAATTTTCGACTGAACAATAATTATATAATTTTTTAGGCACTCTATTCATTCAGCTAATTTTATAATTGTTCAAAAGTTAGTATACTCATTACAATATAGGATCCATATACCCAAATATTGGGAGATTAGAGAAGATTTGTTTTATTACTTTTCAAATATAGAAATTAAATCTTACAAACTAATAGATTGATTTTGTTTGTTCAGTGAAATAAAAAAAACACCCTTTCGACTTAAATTAAAAATCGAAAGGGTGCTTTTGAGAATAGGAATAACTAAAATCTAGCTTTGTTTAAGAAAATTCTATTTTGATTGATGCAACAGCTAAACTCTTTTTTTAGATTAAAGAATATTCAGTTGCTTTGTTAGAGAGTTCCATTAAGTTTTTAACTTTCAGTTTTTTCATTAGGTTAAAACGGTGTACTTCGGCAGTACGTTTACTGATTTCTAAGGCTTCGGCGATTTCCTTGTTTCCCTTACCGGATAATAATAAAGTAAGGATTTCTTTTTCCCTTTTGGTAATCGTTAAATCTTCGGCAATAGATGGTTTTGGTTCTAATGAAGTAGTGCTATTGGTTAACTGATTGATTAAAATTGACGAAATATCTCCAGTAAAATACTTTCCTCCATTGGCTACAGAATGCAATGCTTTTAAAAATTCCTCTTTACTGGAACCTTTTAATAAATAACCATCAGCACCGGCTTTGATTGATTTTAAAACATATTCTTCTGATTCGTGCATCGATAGCACAATGATTTTTACAGGATTATTCAGGTTGCGTAATTTTTCAACAACTTCAATACCGGTATGATGCGGCATTCTAATATCTACAATTAATAAGTCAGGGTTTGTTGTGGTTACTACTTCTAATGCTTCTAAGCCATCAGTCGCTTCACCTACTACAACTATATTTTTTTCGCTTTCTAATAATGATTTTATACCATCTCTCACAAAAAAATGATCATCTGCTAGTACAACTCTAATTATATCGCTCATAATTTAATAGTTTAAAAATCTAATACTTAAATACTTAATTTTAAAGTCTGTGCAATATACGTATTTTTTACGTATTTAAACTGATTTTAAATAGGAATGTTAAAAGTAATTCGGGTTCCTTCACCTGGAATCGAATTGATAAAAGCGCGTCCGTTAATGTATTGAACACGTTCTTTCATAAATAATAAGCCCATTCCAGACTCACTATTTCTCTTTTTTTCGACTGATGCCACATCAAATCCTTTACCGTTATCATCAATAGTAATACTTAGTATTTTATTGCTGTGCGAAAGTTGTACAATAATATGTGAAGATTCGGCATACTTAATCGCATTGTTAATGGCTTCCTGAGTAAGACGGTAAATATTGATTTCGATTAAAGAATCTAATCTTTGGTCAAAATCAGTTTTATTGTAAAACTGAACATTTTTACCTGTTAATTTTCCAAGTTCTAAAGTAAGTTTAGCAATCGAAGAAACTATACCGTGATCGCTCAATTCCGGCGGCATCAGGTTGAAAGTTGCTGTACGGACACCTTTGATAATATCTAACGAAAGTTTCTTTAAATACTCAATTTTTTGGGCTGATTTCTCTTTGTCATCTAAGTTGATGCTTTCTAAGCTGAATTTTAATCCTGTAAGCATTTGCCCGATACCATCATGGATTTCGCGTGCAATTCTGTTTTGCTCGTTTTCCTGATTTTCAACAATCTTACTTGAAATGATTTTTTGCTGGTTTATTTTTTCAATAATGTTCTCACGGTTGAGTCGTTCTACTTCTAATTCGGCATTTTTTCGAACAGTGATATCAAAACAGATTACCAGTAATTCTAACTCTTCTTTTTTTATCCGCACAGGAATCATAGCCATATCGAGCCAGAGCGTGTTGCCGTTTTTATCGGTAGTGTTGAGTTCGCCTTGCCAGCCGCTTCGCTGTTTTTCGGCAATAATACGGTCGATGTCTAATTGTTCTTTTTCTACAGTTGTAATGGCTTTAGAAAAATTTTTATCAGCATCAAATGAAGGATTGTATTGTAATAATTTAGAAAATTTATCGCCCATGTGGATGATTTTTCCTAACGGACTAATGCGGCAATACAATAAGGTGTTCTCCATAGCAAAATTGAGTGATTTCAATTCTTTTACGGAGTTTTCTTTAATTATACTTAAGGCTTCAGTATCACGCGCGAGCTTGATAGCTCTTCTCTCAGACGATAATAATTTAGAAATTAAAATTTCAATTTTTTTATTGGTAGGCTTGAAGATAAAAAAGAATTCAAGCAATAAAATAAGCAAAGTAAAGCTCAAAATTCCGTATTCAATATTACGTTGTTTGGTTACTTTTTCTAATGCCTCGTATTCATATTGACCTACAATAACATTCATTTTAGTAACAAATAAGGCAACATTGTCAAGTATGCCTTTTACCTCTTGCTGGCTTATTGTATGCGAAATGTGTTTTTCTCTGTCAATTAAATATTGAGTGGTAGCTTTTTCAATATAATTAACATTAGGTTGTACAGCATTAAATAATTCTAAAAGATGTATGCTTTTGGTTTCGGGAAATTTAAGGCTGTCATTTCCTTTTTGTAAGGCTTCGTGAGTAAATTTCCAGAGCGCGAGCGTTTTTTTTATATTCGAAATAACCTCCTGGTCATTGGAACTATCTGCATCCGAATTTAAAATTAGTATTTCCTTAGCTAATTTTTGACTCAGCATTCGTTGTTTTCCCGAAATATTAATCAATTTCGAATCATTAAGCTGGCTGTTAATGTTATGCTGAATGAGCAGCTGGCTTAAAAGAATGGTTATAGCAATAGTAATTAAGGCAAACAGATACATTTGCTTTAATTTTTTGAAATTAAGAGTTTCAGAAAAGGCTCTTGCTTCTTTCATGATAAATAAATCAGGTTACAATCCGAGTGATTCTTTTATCAATTGCAAATTTGCCTCAGTGTAACTTATTTTTAAAGCTTCCTGATGTCCTTTTTCAGACATTTTATTCCATGTTTTCAGGATAATATTTTTTAGTTTTTCTGTATCGTGTTTTTGAACAAAAGGATCTAAATAATATTCAAGAAAAACAAGACAAATTACGTCTTCAAGAAGTTGGGTTTCTTCGTCTTTTTTTAATAATTTTTTTTCGATAAGAAAGGATACTCTGTCGATAAATTCTTGTGAATATCCTGATTTTGCTAAAATTTCGGCAGTAGTTTTGGCGTGGAATTTTTTTAATTCTTCACGCCATTTTAAATAACCTACACGATCCATTGGATAGGATTCACGAGGCATTTTCCAGCGGCAAATATGCTGTGCTTTTGCTGCAATTTGAATTTCCTCAGAAGCATTTGGATGAAAATCCATCAGCCTTTGGTACATTCTATCGGAATATAATAGCTCTTTTGGGTAAGATTTCGATTGAAATATCTCACTATTAGGATCTTGGGCATTTTCGGCATCAATCCTTGCGCTGGCGTTTTGAAATGGTGTTAGTGTCATTTGAAAAAGTGTGTGTTTTCAAAGATACATAATTATTCTAAGAAGCCAACGAATACTTCGTTATCTACTACTTTTACCGGGTAAGTTGCAATAGAAAAATCATCACCGTTTAAGTTAGATCCATCCACGAGAGAGAATGTTTTTTTGTGCATTGGACAGGCAATTTTAGGAACACCATCAGCTGAACCTGTCATTCCACGTGACAAAACCATTTCCATTTTATGCGGACAGGCATTTTGACAAGCGTACCATTCGTTTCTTCTTTCGAAATTAAAAACAGCAATTTGTTTGTCTTTGTATTTAATACATCCACCTCTATTACTTGGAAAGTCTTTAATGTTTCCGGCTTTGAACCAGGTAGTTACTTCATTTATAGAAACCGATTTGTATTTGTCTAAAATATTTTCCATGATTTGTATGTTTTGGCTTTATCCATTACTTCAACTACTTTGTGAGGAGCTGAAGTAATGTAAAAAAAGTGTGTTTGTTTTGTTCTTAAAATTTAATTACCAGGCTTTTGGCATTTTTTGGTCTCTTAAAGGAATGTATTCAATATTATCGTCCTTCTCGTCAGAGTTAACAAAATGGCTAAAGCGTTTCATCAATCTTGGTTTTTCTAATACTTGTTTCCATTCGCATTCAAATGTTCCAACCAATTGTTCCATTTCAGCTTCCAGAGTTTCGCAAATTCCAATGCGGTCATGGATAATTACTTCTTTTAAATAATCTAAACCACCTTCTAATTTTTCTAACCAGGTAGAAGTTCTAATTAGCGGACCAGCTGTACGAATGTAGTACATAAGGAAACGATCCATGTATTTGAATACGGTTTCTTTGTCTATTTGTTCGGCTAAAAGAACGGCGTGTTTAGGATTTGCTCCACCGTTTCCACAGATGTAAAGGTTCCATCCGCCTTCAACAGCAATTACTCCAAAGTCTTTTCCTCTTGCTTCGGCACATTCTCTAATACAAGCCGAAACTCCTCCTTTTAATTTGTGCGGAGAACGAATACCTCTGTAACGGTTTTCAAGTTCGATAGCAAAAGTGGTACTGTCGTCCATTCCGTAACGACACCAGGCGTTACCTACACAACTTTTTACGGCACGCAATGATTTTCCATAAGCATGTCCGCTTTCAAAACCATTTTCGATAAGAATTCGCCATATTTCAGGTAAATCATTTAGTGAAGCTCCAAATAAATCAACACGTTGTGCTCCGGTAATTTTAGTATATAAATCGAATTGTTTAGCTACTTCACCAATTACAATTAGTTTTTCCGGAGTGATTTCACCACCTGCAATTCTTGGAACAACAGAATAGGTTCCGTTTCTTTGAATATTAGCAAGGTATCTGTCATTAGTATCCTGAGTAGTTACGTGTTTGTTAGCCGTATCATTATAAATACTAGAGAAAATAGAAGCTACTAAAGGTTTACAAACTTCGCAACCATCTCCGTTTCCATGATGGTCAATAACTTCATAAAAGTTAGTGTATTTGTTGATTTTAACCAGGTCAAACAATTCTTGTCTGGTGTGATTAAAGTGCTCACAAATACTTTCTTTGATTTCTTTACCAATTGATTTTTGGGCAGCTTTTACTAAATCAGCAACCATTGGTTTACAACCACCACAACCAGAAGTTGCTTTGGTAGTTTTTACTACATCACCGAATGTTTCACAAGTTCCATCTGTAATCGAACAGCAAATAGCTCCTTTAGTTACATTTTCACAAGAACAAATTACAGCAGTATCAGGTAAATCAGAAGCACTTCCGAATGAAGAAGCTTCTCCGCCTCTTGCTCCTAAAATTAAATCTTCAGGGTTAGGAGGCAATGCCATCCCGTTGCTGTAAATTTGGAATAATCCGTTGTAATCGCTTGCATCACCGACAAGAATTCCTCCCAAGAGTTTTTTTCCGTCTTTGGTAACATTAACTCTTTTATAAATTCCGCTGAATTTGTTTTCGTAAACAATTGCGGTAACTTCATCATTTTCGATAAAAGGATCTCCAAAACTCGCTACTTCAACACCAATCAATTTTAGTTGTGTTGACATATCGATAACTTCTCTCATCGTTTTGTCGCCATTCATGATTTGCTCTGCAGCAACATCAGCCATTTCATATCCCGGAGCAACAAGACCGTAAATCATGTGGTTGTAAAGTGCGACCTCACCAATAGCAAAAATATTAGGATCTGAAGTTTGCATTTTATTATCTACAACAACACCACCTCTAACACCTACTTCAAGTCCGCAAACTCTTCCTAGTTCGTCACGAGGTTTGATACCTGCAGAAATTACCAGCATATCTACTTTTAGTAAATCATCGCCTTCAAACATCATTCCTGTTATAGCGTCTTCACCGGCAATATATTGAGTAGATTTGTTCAAGTGGATGCCAATTCCTAATTCTTCAATTTTAGATTGTAGCATATCACTTGCGCCTTTGTCTAATTGTCTTGGCATTAAACGAGGAGCAAATTCTACTACATGAGCATTCAATCCTAAATCACGAACGGCTTTAGCAGCTTCTAGTCCCAGTAATCCACCACCAAGGACTGCAGCTTCTGTTGCGCCGTTTTGTTTTATTTTTTTAGCATACGCCATAATAGCGTCTAGATCTTCAATTGTTCTGTAAACAAAAACACCTTCTTTGTCTACACCTTCAATAGGTGGTACAAATGCAGCCGAACCTGTAGCTAAAACTAAGTAATCATACTCGTGTGTGTTTTCTAGGTGAGTATGTATTGTTTTTTGTTCTCTGTTAATGTCTGTAATTAATTCAGAAGTATTAAGTATAATGTTATTTTCCTCATACCAGCTTGAAGTTGATAATGATAAATCTTCAGCACTTTTTCCAGCAAAGTATTCACTTAAGTGAACTCTGTCATAAGCACGTCTTGGCTCTTCTCCAAATACGGTGATTTGATAATTTTCATGTCCTTGTTTTGATACAAATTTTTCACAAAATTTATATCCTACCATTCCGTTTCCGACTACTATTACTTTTATCATAATATCATTATTAAGTATTACGAAGCAAATATACGTATTAATACTTATTTTAAATACTTAATTTTTGTTTTTTGATGTTAATTGAGATATTGTGAAAACAAAAGGAATAAAATGGATAATATGTAAAAAAAGAGCTGGAGTTTTTTCGTTTTTTAATCTATTGAAACTATAAACTTTAGTTTTTGAGATGTTTTTAACCTTAAAAATAGAAATATTACTACTTAGTATTGGATGACTTAGTAAGAATGTAACGAGATTTTAAGTAGAAATAACTTTTTTATACTTAATTTGATTGTTTTGTTGAAATTAAAAAAAAGCTTTTTTAAGTAGGATTACTTAAATCTGAAGAGAAATGTATAAAAAAACTCCTCTTAGAATTTAAGAGGAGTTTTTAATTTTGATGTTTTTAAATTATATAAGTGCTTTAGGAATGGCGTGAAAACCAGTTGCGATAACGGTAGTTTCTATATCCTCGACACTAATCATTTTATTAGTAAATACTGTAAATTCTTTTGGGAAAATAGTATTATTGATTTGGACTTCTGTAACGCCATCAAGTTTTAGAAGGGCATTTTTTATTTGTTTTAATTCAGTTTCGTGATCTGCATTTGTTCCAAAAACTTTACCATGTTCTCCTGGAATAATATTGTCTGATAATAAACTCATAATATATGTTTTTAATTAATATTCTTTGAGTCTTTATAAAAGAACTCTACATTAAATTTAAGCATTTATCTTAAATATTTCATTAAAACAACTCTCAACTTTCTGTTAATATTTTTGGTAACGATTGTTTAAATTATTGAAATCCTCTAAAAAAAGAAACCCTTTTAGTCCGGGAACTAAAAGGGTTTTTATATAAGTTAAAATAGTGTACTATAGTTTAGGCATATTAGTAACCAAAGTTTCTATTAATTTGCTAATTGGACCTTTAACCATCATAGCCATCATTGGGTTAAAACTTCCTTCAAAATCCAGTTTTGCAGAACTTGTATTAGCAGAAAGGCTTTCGATAGTTGCTATTAATGTAAAAGGAACTTTGTCAGATGCAGCACCAAATACAATTTTGTTAGGAGCTATTTTTTCGATCACTTTCAATTGAATTTCGGGCATTCCTTTTAGACCAAAAAGAAAAGAATCGTCTCCAATAACTTCAAACTTAGCAATGTTTTCAGGCATTAGTTTTTCGAAATTTTTCATATCAGTCAATAAATTGAATAATTCATCTGCCGATTTTTCAACGTTTACCTTTGGACTTTCTAAGTTCATGATTTATTATTTTAATTGCTTTTATCTACCCCAGGTAGAAGGAGTAACGCTCCATTCTCTTAAAGTACTTTCTTCTTTTTCAGTAATGTATTTTTTAGCTACAGCTAAGTTTAAAAGATTTTGGTAATTACTTAAAGTGTATAAATCCAGTTTGGCTTGTTTAAAGTTTTCTTCGGCAACATCAAAACCATAAGTAAAAATGGCAGCCATTCCTTTAATATTAGCTCCTGCATTACGTAAAGCTTCAACCGCAAGTAAGCTGCTGTTTCCTGTACTGATTAAATCCTCAACAACTACTACATTCTGTCCTTTTTGCAGGAAACCTTCCACTTGGTTTTGACGACCGTGTTTTTTAGGTTCCGGACGAACATATACAAATGGTAACCCCATGCTTTCGGCAACAAGCATACCTATTCCGATAGCTCCTGTTGCAACTCCGGCAATGACATCTGGTTTTCCAAATTGTTTTTCAATGTTTTTTGCAAATTCATCTCTTACATAATTTCTTATTGTTGGAAATGAAAGAATTAGACGGTTATCACAATAAATAGGTGATTTCCATCCGGAAGCCCATGTAAAAGAATTTTCAGGATTCAATTTAATTGCATTTATTTGTAAAAGCAATTCGGCTGTTTTTTCGGCTGTATCTTTATTAAAAATCATAGTACAAATGTATAAAGTTTTTGTGAACGACAAACCACTTTTTTTGACAAATAAAATCTCAAAAGAAACTGATTTTAAGCTTTTTTTGTTAGAAAGTATTGATATTGAACAAATTATTATCAAAATTTTTCAAAATAAAATTCAAAAAGCGTATCTCTATCATCCTGATGAAAAGGAGATTATGAAAACTTTAAAAACTAAAATTCCAGTCAATAAAGCAGGAGGAGGTTTGGTTTACAATAAGAAAGGGGAGGTGTTGTTTATTTTTCGAAATGGAAAATGGGATTTACCAAAAGGCGGTGTCGAAAAGAAAGAAGAAATTGAGCAAACTGCTATGCGTGAGGTAGAAGAAGAAACAGGGGTAAACCAATTGCGAATTACTAATAAATTGCAAAAAACCTATCATGTTTTTAAACGTAACGGAGTTTATAAATTAAAAATTACACATTGGTTCGAAATGTTCTCTGATTTTGAAGGAACACCACAAGGACAGCTGGAAGAAGGAATCGAAAAAGTTGCCTGGATTCACCCTAATGAAATTCCCGAAGTTTTGAAAAATTCTTATGAAAATATCAAGTTGTTATTTGAAGAAGAAAAGCAACTTAAATTCTAAAACTTTACTACTAAATCATTTTTTCAATTTTAATTAAAACAGGAATAATTTTTGTTATTTCAAAAAGTGTATCTTTAATATAAGATGTTGTATTTCAGGTGTCTTTTGTGTAATTGTAAAAATCATAAATTATGAAAATATTAAAATCAGTTATTTTAGTACTGCTTTGTTTTAATGTATTAATTGGATATTCTCAGCAAAAAACAAAAAAGCAACTTAGAATTGAGAAAAAAGTAGCCAAAGAAAAAGAAATCGAAAAGTTAATTAATGCTAAAGAGTTTCAATTTGTAGCCAGAAATTCAAATTCGCCCTCTTTTCGAATGATCGATTTAAGCATTATTCCTAATTACATTAGGTTTAAAACAGATTTTATAAAAAGTGAAATGCCATTTTTTGGTCGGGGATTTAGTGGATTAGGCTACGGAGGAAGTGATACTGGTTTGAAATTTGAAGGAGTTCCTGAAAATTTTACTGTCAAGAAAAATAAGAAAGAGTATTCGGTTAAAACTTCAGTAAAAGGAAAGCAGGACAATTTTGATATAACGCTTTCAGTTTCTTTTGAAGGAAGTGCTACGCTAACAATTATTAGTAACAATAGAGAATCGATTTCTTATTTTGGAGAAATATCAGCTTTAGAAGAAGAGAAAAAATAAAATAAAAACGTCCCAAATCGGGACGTTTTTTATGTTTAAATGCAAAAATTAGATTAAAAACAATACTTGTTTTCGGCAATAATTTTAGCGCTAATAGTTCTTCTAATTTCAACGATGTTTGGCATATTCGTGTATTTGGTGTAACGTCTCAATCCCATTAACATCATGCGTTGTTCATCGCCTTCGGCAAAAGAAATAATGCTTTCTTTTCCTTTTTGGGTAACAATATCAACGGCTTTGTATAAGTATAATTTAGCCATAGCAATTTGTTCTTTTATATTTGCTTCGCCTTCTTTTTTAGCTAATTTTTCGGTTCTTAAAATGGTAGATTCAGCCATATAGATTTCGATTAAAATATCTGCCGAAGCTATCAGTAATTGCTGTTCGTTATCTAGGTTTGGACCATATTTTTGAACAGCACCACCAGCAACCATTAAAAAAGCTTTTTTCAATTTGCTGATCATTTCTTTTTCTTCTGCAAATAATTCAGAATAATCAGGAGTTTCAAATGATGGAATTCCCATTAAATCTTCTTGCACTTTAGAAGCCGGACCTAATAAATCTACTTGTCCTTTCATCGCTTTTTTAATCAGCATTCCTACTGAAAGCATACGGTTGATTTCGTTAGTTCCTTCGTAAATGCGGGTAATTCGAGCATCACGCCAGGCACTTTCCATCGGAGTGTCTTCAGAGAATCCCATGCCTCCAAAGATTTGAATTCCTTCGTCAGAACAATTTTGAATATCTTCTGAAACCGCTACTTTTAAAATAGCACATTCGATAGCAAATTCTTCAACACCTTTTAATTCAGCTTCCTGATGCGAAGTGCCTTCGCTTTCGCGAATAGCAATGCGTTCTTCGATACTTTTGGCAGCTCGGTAAACAGCGCTTTCTCCAGCATAACAGCTAGTAGCCATTTCGGCCAGTTTGTATCGGATGGCTCCAAATTTAGAAATAGGAACATCAAATTGTATTCTTTCATTCGAATATTTAACTGATCCTGTTATGATTCTTCGTTGTGAATCTAAGCAGGCGGCAGCTAGTTTTATACGACCAACATTCAGAGCATTCATCGCAATTTTAAAACCGTTTCCTCTTTCGGAAAGCATGTTTTCTAAAGGAACTTTGGTTTCGTTAAAGAAAACCTGACGTGTTGATGAAGCGCGAATTCCTAGTTTGTGTTCTTCTTCATTGGTCGAAATTCCGTTTTCAGGATCATTTTCGACAATAAAACCGGTAATGTTTTTGTCGTCTTCAATTCGGGCAAAAACTATGAAAAGCGAACAGAAACCAGCATTGGTAATCCACATTTTTTGACCTGTAATTTTATAATGTGTACCATCTTCAGATAAAACGGCTTTGGTTTTTCCTGAATTGGCATCGCTTCCCGCTCCAGGCTCTGTTAAACAATATGCGCCAAACCATTCTCCTGAAGCTAATTTAGGAACGTATTTTTGTTTTTGTTCTTCAGTTCCATATAAGGTGATTGGCAAGGTTCCAATTCCGGTATGGGCACCAAAAGCACTCGAAAATGATCCTGTTGCACCTGAAATGTAATCGCAAACTAAGACTGTATCAACAAATCCCATTCCCATTCCGCCATAAGCTTCAGGGACAGAAATGCTCAAAAGTCCCAGTTCGGCAGCTTTTTGCATGCATTCAACAGTAAAAGAAAAGTCTCTTTTTTCAAAGCGATCTTTGTTAGGCCAAAGTTCTTTGTCAACAAATTCCTTGACCATATCACGCATCATTTTTTGTTCTTCAGAGAAATCTTCCGGAATAAAAATGTCTTCGCATTTTGTTTCTTTAACTAAAAACTGACCACCACGAGTCACGTTTTTTTCGATTGTATCTGCCATGGGTTGTGTTTTTTTAGATTAGAAAATAGAATAGAGAGAATAGAACATAGATTTTTACTTAAGATTGTTTTGGAATGACATCGTCATTCTTTGAAATTCTTCTATTTTAGTTTCTAATAGGTTAAAAGTTGTTTCGTTAATATATTTTCTATGTTTTGAAATTAAAAGTTGTGTATTTAATTCGAATGAGGAGCCCAGAGTAATATCAATAAAATGACTGAATGATTTATCTGTTCTAGCTGATCCTTCTGCAATGTTGCTAGGTATTGAAATGGAGCATCTGCTAATCTGTGAACTTAAATCATATCTTTCATGTTTAGGGAATTCTAATAAAATATCAGAAATGTCGTTGGCAATTTCTATTCCTAGCTGCCAAATTTTCAAATTCTTATAATTATGTCTAGTCATTTGATTTCGTCTATTTTCTATTCTCTCTGTTCTAATTTCTTTCTACAATAACTCAAAAATCCCCGCTGCTCCTTGTCCTGTTCCTACACACATAGTAACCATACCATATTTATTACCACGTCGTTTCATTTCGTCGAATAATTGTACTGATAGTTTGGCTCCTGTACAACCTAAAGGATGGCCTAAGGCAATAGCGCCTCCGTTTACATTCACAATATCAGGATTGAGTTCAAGTTCTCTGATTACTGCTAAAGATTGTGATGCAAAAGCTTCGTTTAGTTCTATTAAGTCAATGTCTTTCAATTGTAATCCGGCTTGCTTTAAAGCTTTAGGGATGGCTTTTACAGGTCCAATTCCCATAATTCTTGGCTCAACACCTGCCGAAGCATAATTAACTAATCGTGCAATAGGTTGCAGGTTTAACTCTTTTACTAATTCTTCGCTCATGATTAAAACAAAGGCAGCGCCGTCACTCATTTGCGATGAGGTTCCGGCTGTCACACTTCCGTCAGCGGCGAAAACAGGTTTTAATTTAGATAAGGCTTCTAATGAAGTATCAGCTCTCGGACCTTCATCTTTATTGACAACATAGGATGTGGTTTCTTTTTTCCCTTTGGCATTAACAAAAGTTTGCTCGATGGTAATAGGGACGATTTGCTTGTCAAATTTCCCTTCAGCTTGTGCTTTTAATGCTTTTTGATGTGAATTATATCCAAATAAATCCTGATCTTCTCTCGAAATTTTGAATTGTTTTGCCACAGCTTCGGCTGTTAATCCCATTCCCCAATAATAATCTTCATGCCCTGCTTTGGCAACGGCATAATCGGGAGTAGGGCGGTAGCCACCCATTGGAATAAAACTCATACTTTCGGCACCACCGGCTATAATACAATCCGCCATTCCCGATTGAATACGGGCAGTTGCCATTCCGATGGTTTCTATTCCTGAAGCACAATATCTGTTTACGGTTACACCCGGAACATCATTTATTTCTAATCCCATCAAGGAGATTAGTCGTCCAAAATTCAATCCTTGTTCGGCTTCCGGCATGGCATTTCCTACCATGACATCATCAATTCGTTTTTTGTCGAAATCAGGCAATTCATTCATCATATGCTGAATGGTTTCTGCGGCCAGTTCATCAGGGCGTTTGAAACGGAATACACCTTTTGGCGCTTTTCCAACCGCTGTTCTATATGCTTTTACTATGTAGGCTGTTTTCATATTTTTTTTATTTTTAAGAGTAGAGAATATAGAGTATAGAAAATAGACTTTAAACGTTTTCTGAAATCTATGTTCTATTCTCTTTGCTCTATTTTCTAATTGCGAAGTGGTTTTCCTGATTTCAACATATATTGAATACGTTCCAATGTTTTTCTTTCGGTACAAAGCGATAAGAAAGCTTCTCTTTCCAGATCCAATAAATATTGTTCGGAAACTAATGTTGGTTCGGATAAATCACCACCAGCCATGACGTAGGCTAGTTTGTTGGCTATTTTTTTATCGTGTTCAGATATATAGTTTCCTGCCAGCATTTGGTCAGTTCCTACTAAAAACATTCCTAATGCTTGTTTTCCTAAAACTTTAATATCGTTTCTTCTGATAGGTTGGGTGTAGCCTGCTTCAGCCATTAAAAGAGCATGTTTTTTAGCTTCTGCAATTTGGCGGTCTTTATTTACTACAATGATATCCTTGCCGTGTTGTAATAAACCGGTATCAAAAGCTTCATATCCAGAAGTCGAAACTTTAGCCATGGCAATAGTCAGGAAATATTCCTGTAAAGTATTTAATTCGACATCGTTTTTTCGAAACAAATCAGAGGCACGTAATGTTAATTCTTTCGAACCACCACCTCCTGGAATTACGCCTACGCCAAATTCCACTAATCCCATATAAGTTTCTGCGGCAGCTACCACTTTATCAGCATGTAAACTCATTTCGCATCCGCCACCAAAAGTCATTCCATGTGGTGCAACAATTACTGGAATTGAAGAATAACGTACACGCATCATCGTGTCCTGAAATAGCTTGATAGCCATATTTAATTCGTCGTACTCTTGTTCAACCGCCATCATGAATATCATTCCGATATTGGCTCCAACCGAAAAATTAGCGGCTTGATTTCCAATAACCAATCCGGAATATTCTTTTTCAGCTAAATCAATTCCTTTGTTGATGGCTTGTAATACATCGCCACCAATGGTATTCATCTTCGATTTGAATTCGATATTTAAAATTCCATCACCTAAATCTTCGATGATCGCTCCGCTGTTACTCCATACTTTTTTACTTTCTCGAATGTTGTTCAGAATAATAAAAGCATCTTGTCCGGGAACTTTTTCCTGAGATTTTTTCGAAATATCATAAAAATAAGTTGCTCCTTCTTTTATGGTATAAAAACTCTTATTTTCTGAAGCTATCATTTCATCAACCCATGGAGCAGGAGTATGACCTTCGGCTTTTATTATTTCAATCCCTTTCTCAACTCCGATGGCATCCCAAATTTCGAATGGTCCATTTTCCCAGCCAAAACCGGCTTTCATAGCATCGTCAATCTTGTATAAATCATCAGATATTTCAGGGATTCTATTAGAAACATAAGCAAAAAGAGCCGCAAAGCTTTTTCTGTAAAATTCACCCGCTTTATCAGTTCCTTTTAGTAAAACTTTAAAACGATCGATAGGTTTTTCAATGGTTTTTGTGAGTTCTAAAGTTGCAAATGAAGCTTTTTTGGCTGTACGATATTCTAAAGTATTTAAATCCAAAGAAAGAATATCTTTGTCTACTTTTTTATAAAATCCTTGTCCTGTTTTACTTCCAAACCATTTATTTTCGACCATTTTACTGATGAATTCAGGAAGTTTGAATAATTCGTGAGCTTCATCCTCAGGACAGTTTTCATAAATTCCATTGGCAACATGCACCAAAGTATCTAAACCTACCACATCAACGGTTCTAAAAGTAGCCGATTTAGGTCGGCCAATTACAGGACCGGTTAGTTTATCGACTTCTTCAATAGTTAAATTCATTTCTTTAACCAAATGAAACAAACTTTGGATTCCGAAAACGCCAATTCGGTTTCCAATAAAAGCCGGAGTATCTTTAGCAACTACCGAAGTCTTGCCTAAAAACTGTTCTCCATAATTATTAAGGAAAGCCAATACTTCGCCAGAAGTTTTTGGTCCCGGAATGATTTCGAATAATTTTAAGTAACGCGCCGGATTAAAAAAGTGTGTTCCGCAGAAGTGTTTCTGGAAATCATCTGAACGTCCTTCGCTCATAAAATGAATTGGAATTCCGGAAGTATTTGATGTAACTAATGTTCCCGGAGTTCGGTATTGATCAATTTGCTCAAAAACTATTTTTTTAACATCTAATCGCTCCACCACAACTTCAATAATCCAGTCTACATTGGCAATTTTTGCCATATCATCTGTTGTATTTCCTGTGGTGATTCTGCTGGCGAATTTTTGATGATAGATAGGCGAAGGTTTCGATTTTAAGGAATTAGCTAAGTGTTCATTAACAATTCGGTTTCTAACTGCCTTACTTTCCAGTGTGAGTCCTTTTTTACTTTCAATTTCAGTAAGCTCTTTTGGGATAATATCCAAAAGCAATACTTCGACACCAATGTTGGCAAAATGACAAGCAATCCCTGAACCCATGATTCCTGAACCAATTACGGCAACTTTTTTAATTGTGCGTTTCATACTTTGTTATTATTTATTTTTATCTGAAGCTAATGATGTTAATCTTTTTTCGATTTAGCGATTTCATTTTCAGATTGGTTAAATATTTCTTTCTCTTGTATTAATCTGTTGATGGTTTCGGCAACTTCAATAAAATTTTGCCATTTTTCATCAGAGATATGTTTTTTTATACTTTCGTTAAATTGAATCACGGTACTTTTGGATAGTGCTCTTTTTTCTTTACCGTAATCAGTAAGGTAAATTAAAACTCCACGTCCATCATCTGGATTTTTCTTTTTAATGATTAATCCCTTTTCTTCCATTGATTTTAATGTACGAGTCAGACTGGTGGCTTCTATTCCCATTTTTGGACCTAAGGCTGTCGATGGCGTTCCGTTTTCTTTGTCAATATTGAGCAACGTAAATCCTGTTGCCATGGTCGCGCCATATTTGGTCGCTTCTTCATTGTACATTCTGGAAATAGCCTGCCAGGTTCCTCTTAAAATATAGTCTATGGATTTATTTTTCATGTGGCATGCTATTTAAATTAATCTCAATCTGAAAAGCATTTAATTATCATAATCATTTAATTTTTGATTAAAAATTATGATATTAGTGTATCTGTTGTTTCAAATATAATAAAAAATAGTATGCATGCATAGTAAAAAACAGCTATTTTTTTGTTAAAAAAACAGTTTTTTATAATAAAAAAGAGATTGTTTCACTACACATGAAACAATCTCTTTTGTGTTTAAGAAATTAGCTTTGTTTAAGTGCTGTATATTTTATTATACAAATCCTGATATTTCTCTAATACGTTTTTACGTTTTAATTTGAGTGTAGGAGTGAGTTCTCCTCCGTCAATTGACCAAACGTTTGGGGTGAGTTCAAATTTTTTAATTTGTTCCCAATGTCCAAATTTGCTATTAATACTCTCAATTTCCTGTTGGATTCGGGCAATTACTTTTTCGTTTGTTACGATAGTTTCATTTGTTTTTCCAATATCCACTTTATTTTTTCTAGCCCATTCTTTGACAAATTCAAAATTAGGCTGGATAAATGCACCCGGCATTTTTTGTCCTTCACCTATAACCATAATTTGTTCAATAAAACGCGACTGCTTCATGGTATTTTCTATCAACTGCGGAGCAATGTATTTTCCTCCTGAAGTTTTGAACATTTCTTTTTTACGATCAGTAATTTTCAAGAAACCGTCTTGATCGATATTACCAATATCGCCAGTGTGAAAATATCCATCAGTGATGACTTCATTTGTTAGTTTTTCGTTTTTATAATAGCCTATCATTACATTAGGACCTTTACAAAGAATTTCTCCATCTTCGGCAATTTTTACTTCAACATTATCAATCACTTTTCCGACAGTTCCAATTCGAAATCCATAATTTCTCATATCATTTACGGCAATTACCGGAGAAGTTTCGGTTAAGCCGTAACCTTCCATAACTGGTATTTCGGCAGCAGCAAAAATTCGGGATAGGCGGGTTTGTAAAGCTGCACTTCCGGAAACCATAACTTCCAGTTTGCCTCCAAGTCCTTCTTTCCATTTGCTAAAAATGAGTTTTCGGGCAATTTTAAGTTGAAATTCATACCAGAATCCATTCGCTCCATAAGGTTCGTATCGTAATCCTAAATTAATCGCCCAAAAGAATAATTTCTTTTTTATGCCAGTTAGTTCAGCACCTTTGGCATAAATTTTATCGTATACTTTTTCGATTAATCGGGGAACAGCTGTAATTACATTTGGTTGGACTTCTTTAATGTTGTCGCCTATTTTTTCAATAGATTCGCCAAAATAAATTGAAACACCATAATATTGGTACAAATACAAAACCATTCTTTCAAAAATATGGCAAATAGGTAAAAAACTTAAAGCCCTGCTTTTTCCTTCTCCAAAAGGAATTCTTGGTGCGCTTCCCAAAACATTAGAAACAATATTTTGATGCGAAAGCATAACACCTTTAGGATTTCCGGTTGTTCCCGAAGTATAGATAATAGTAGCTAAATCTTCGGTTTTAATACTGTTTTTTCGCGCTTCGACTTCTTCCTGATTACTGGTGTCTTTACCTAAATCTAGTAATTCATTCCAGTTTTTACAATTTGGAATAGTATTAAAACTGTAAATTTCTTTAAGATGAGGTAAATTATGTTTAACTAAATTTATTTTTCTAAGAATTTCTTCGTCAGAAACAAAACAATAACTGGCTTCACTATGATTTAGGATATATTCATAATCGTGCTCAGAGATAGTAGGGTAGATAGGAACGGTTTGCGCTCCGGTTTGCAAAACACCTATGTCTACAATATGCCATTCGGTTCTATTGTTAGAAGAAATAATAGCAATTTTGTCATCTTTTTGTATTCCCATTCGCAATAATGCTCTGGAGATACTATTGGCTTTCGCAATGTATTCTTCTGTTGAAACTTTTACCCAAGCACCATTTTGCTTTGAAGCCAAAGCATCTGGAATTGATGTAAACTTATCCTGTTGATGGTATGGGAAATCAAAAATTCGGGTGATTGAAGTCATGGTTATAGTTTTGTGATTGCTATGCAAAATAGGAAAAAAATGTTGATTTTTCGTTTTTTAAGCATAAAAAAGTAAGTTGTATCGCAATTTTAGAGTTTTTATTTCTTGTAAGAATTAGAAGTTTATTTTTTGTGAATATTTTGTTATTCTTAACTATTTGGTATTGAGTTCTTCAATTTTTTTAGTAATTTAAACATTTAGTTGTAATAAAGCATTTGTTACATTTTGATATAGTTTTTATCTATTGAAATAAATAATTAGATAAGTTTTATATTGATAATTTAGCAATTCAACATTCAAAAAAATAAAAAAAGATAGTTATGGAAAACAATTCAAACAGTGGTGGAAAATGTCCTTTTTCAGGCAATGCTCCAAAACCAAGTGCAGGTAATGGTACACAAAATCAAGATTGGTGGCCTAATCAGTTAAAAGTTTCTATTTTACGTCAACATTCATCCAAGTCGAATCCAATGGATGAGGAATTTGATTATGCAGAAGCATTCAAGTCACTGGACTTAGAGGCTGTAAAAAGAGATCTTCATGCTTTAATGACAGATTCACAGGATTGGTGGCCTGCAGATTTTGGACACTATGGACCATTTTTTATCCGTATGGCATGGCATAGTGCGGGAACTTATCGCGTGCAGGATGGACGTGGAGGTGCAGGCGCTGGTCAGCAACGCTTTGCTCCATTAAATTCATGGCCTGATAATGTGTCTTTAGATAAAGCACGTCGTTTGATTTGGCCAATAAAACAAAAATATGGTAATAAGATTTCCTGGGCTGATTTAATTATTCTTACCGGAAATATTGCTTTAGAATCGATGGGATTCAAAACATTAGGATTTGCAGGTGGTCGTGCAGATGTTTGGGAACCAGATATGGATGTCTATTGGGGTTCTGAAAAAACATGGTTAGGTGGAGATATACGTTATGCACATGGATCACATGGAGTAGGTGGAAGAGGTGTGGTTCCTTCAGACGATGATGCTGATGGAAAAGTGCATTCCCGTAATTTAGAAAATCCATTGGCTGCTGTTCAAATGGGATTGATTTATGTAAATCCGGAAGGACCAGACGGAAATCCGGATCCTATTTTGGCAGCTCATGATATTAGAGATACTTTTTCCCGTATGGCAATGAATGATGAGGAAACCGTAGCTTTGATTGCAGGAGGTCACACCTTTGGTAAAGCGCACGGTGCGGCTTCAACGGATCATGTTGGCAAAGAACCAGAAGCTTCGGGAATTGAAGAATTAGGTTTTGGTTGGAGTAATAGTTTTGGTTCTGGTAAAGGTGCAGATACTATTAGTTCAGGTCTTGAAGTTACCTGGACAAGTAAACCAACAGAATGGACTAATTTATTCTTCGAATACTTATTAGATTTTGAATGGGAATTAACTAAAAGCCCGGCAGGAGCGCATCAATGGGTGGCAAAAAATGAGGGTGCAATTACTCCAGATGCGCATGATCCTAATAAAATGCACCAGCCAACCATGCTGACAACGGATTTATCCTTACGATTTGATCCTGAATACGCTAAAATATCAAAAAGATTTCGTGAAAATCCAGATCAGTTTGCAGATGCTTTTGCAAAAGCCTGGTTTAAATTAACACATCGTGATATGGGACCTCGTGAGCGCTATTTAGGTCCCGATGTTCCTCAGGAAGTATTTACCTGGCAGGATCCGGTTCCAACTGTAGATCATGAATTAATAGGTGCTAATGATGCCGATGTTTTAAAATCTCAAATTTTAGGATTAGGATTCTCTGTTTCAGAATTAGTAGCTACTGCCTGGGCTTCGGCATCGACTTTTAGAGGTTCAGATAAACGAGGAGGTGCAAATGGAGCCCGCATTCGATTAGAACCTCAGAAAAACTGGGAAGTAAATAACCCAGTTCAGCTAAATAAGGTTCTAACGGCTTTTGAGAATATTCAGAGTAAATTTAATAGTGCCAATGGATCTAAGAAAGTTTCTATTGCTGATTTAATTGTATTAGCCGGTAACGTTGCTGTTGAAAAAGCGGCTGCTGCTGCAGGAACAAGTATAACTGTGCCATTTGCTCCGGGTCGTACTGATGCTACTCAGGAACAAACAGATATTGAATCAGTAGGTTATTTAGAGCCTATTGCTGATGGTTTTAGAAATTATAGAAAAAATAGAAATGCCGTTTCTACCGAAGAATTATTAATAGATAAAGCGCAATTATTAACTTTGACTTCACCTGAATTAACGGTTTTAATTGGAGGTTTAAGAGCTCTGGATGCTAATTTTGATGGTTCGAAAAATGGTGTTTTGACTAATCGTCCGGGACAATTAACAACTGATTTCTTTGTTAATTTATTAGATATGGGAACGGTATGGAAAGCAATGGATGAAAGTAAAGAAGTTTATATTGGGATTGATCGTAAAACAGGTCAGCCAAAATGGACCGGAACCCGTGCAGACTTAGTTTTTGGTTCTAACTCTGAGTTAAGAGCTATTGCTGAGGTTTATGCCAGCGCAGATGCTCATACTAAATTTGTAAAAGATTTTGTGGCAGCGTGGACTAAAGTGATGAACTTAGATCGTTTTGATTTGGTTTAGACTTTTTCGAAAAAAAGAATAATAAAAGCTCTCAGAAAGTTTAAAAACTTTTTTGGGAGCTTTTTTTTGAGATAATCTTTAATTTTTTGCAGTTAAAGTAATATCTGAAATCAAGCTAGATTTGAGTTGGTAAGTATAGAATATTTCAAAAATGATTTATAAATACACAAAGAAAAGCTATGGAATTTATAGATGTTTTGGGATTTTTTGCCGGAATATGTGTTACTATTTCGGTTATACCACAAATTTGGAAGGTTTGGAAAACAAAGAAAGTTAAGGATATTTCGCTGTTAACTTTTAGTATTTTGACTTTTGGAGTTGCATTGTGGGTGGTTTACGGTGTTTTAAAGAATGATTTACCAATAATTGTTACCAATAGTATTTCATTAACATTGAATTTATTAATGGTTTACTTCATAGTTTATTATGAAAAAGAGTAGGCTGTTTCAAGGATTTTTTAATTTTTAAAAAAAGGACTAAGATGGAAGATAAAAAAGCTAATAAGAATCGTGAACTGAATAAACAAAAAGAAAATGCTGATCAGGGATTTACAGTTAGGGATGGTCATAATCCAAATAAACCTAATCCATACGAAAAACCGGTTACTGATGAACCTGATATTGAAGAGGATGATATTATTAGAATTCCAGATGATTATGATGTAATGGAAGGTGATGAGCACGAAGAAGACCATCATGATAAGAAGTCAAAAAAATAAAAAAAATCCCGTCAGGTTTTAAACAAGACGGGATTTTTTGTACGTTATAATTTTATTTTCGAACGAATGGAGGAAGTAATTTACTGGAAACTTCTCCAAATCCAATTCGAACCTGACTGTTCTCACAAAAACCTTTTATGATAACCGTATCATTATCGTTAATAAATTTTCGTTCGCTACCATCGTTTAATTTGAGTGGTTTTTGTCCTGCCCAAGTCAACTCCAGCATTGAAGCGTAACCTTCTTCTGTTGGAGCCGAAATAGCTCCGGATCCCATCATATCGCCAGAGTTTACACGACAACCATTAGAAGTATGATGTGTTAACTGCTGGTTCATGGTCCAGTACATATGTTTGAAATTAGATCTTGAAACGATAGTTGGTTCTCCATTTTCAGGCTGTAAGGAAGCCTCAAGATTAATATCAAAAGAGTGTTTTCCTTTTTGTTGTAAATAAGGCAGCGGACTCGGATTTTGTTTTGGACTAGCTACTCTAAATGGTTCTAAGGCATCCATAGTTACAATCCAGGGAGATATTGATGTGGCGAAATTTTTAGATAATAAAGGACCTAAAGGCATATATTCCCATTTTTGGATATCGCGTGCTGTCCAGTCATTTAGCAACACCATCCCGAAAATATAATCTTCGGCTTCATTAATAGGAATCATTTCTCCCATTACATTAGCATCAGTCGTGATAAAAGCAGTTTCTAATTCGAAATCAACCGAATGAGATGCTCCAAAAACAGGTGTCGATCCTTCGTATGGCAAACTTTGTCCAATAGGTCTGTGTATCGGAATTCCTGAAGGAACTATTGTAGAACTTCTTCCGTGATAACCTATAGGCATTTGCGGCCAGTTGGGTAACAAAGCATTTTCTTCGTTACGGATCATTTTTCCAATATTAGAAGCATGAATTTTACTCGAATAAAAATCAGTGTAATCGCCAATTAAAACAGGTAATTGCATTTCAACTTCCTCAATTTTAAATATCAAAATGTCTTTATGTGCCTGATTATCGCGTAAATAAGGATTATTTTCGTCAAAAATATCGGCAATGCGATTTCGAACTAATCGCCAGGTTTTTTTTCCGTCAGATATAAAATCGTTCAAAGTATCCTGAATGAACATATCATCGGTCAATTCGATACCTGAAAAATAGCCTAACTGTTGCAACGCACCTAAATCAATAGCAGAATCGCCAATGCGGGTTCCTACCGTTACAACGTTTTCTTTAGTTAAGAAAACACCAAAAGGAATGTTCTGGATTGGAAAATCACTATTTTCAGGAACCTCAATCCATGATTTTCTTTTGGTATCGTTAGCTGTTATAGGCATGTTTTGTTAATTTTTTGTTGAAAATTATTATATCAAATATATCATAATCTAACTGTTTAGCAAACGTTTTTTTGTATTTTTGCGCTAAAATATTTAAAATCTAAAAAATGCAACGCGACAAACAAATTTTTGAACTTATTCTTGAGGAACAAGACAGACAAATACATGGGTTAGAACTTATTGCTTCTGAGAACTTTGTAAGTGATGAAGTAATAGAAGCTGCTGGTTCAGTTTTGACAAATAAATATGCAGAGGGATATCCTGGTAAAAGATACTATGGAGGTTGTGAAGTAGTTGATATTGTTGAGCAAATTGCAATTGATAGAGCTAAAGAATTGTTTGGAGCTGAGTATGCTAACGTACAGCCTCACTCAGGTTCTCAGGCTAATGCATCTGTATTTCACGCTTGTTTAAAGCCTGGTGATACTATTTTAGGTTTTGATTTATCTCACGGTGGTCACTTGACTCACGGTTCTCCGGTAAACTTCTCAGGACGTGTTTACAACCCAGTTTTTTATGGTGTTGACAAAGAAACAGGTCGTTTAGATTACGATAAAATTCAGGAAATTGCAACTAAAGAGCAGCCAAAATTAATTATCGCAGGTGCTTCGGCTTATTCTCGTGATATGGATTTTGCCCGTTTCAGAGAAATTGCTGACAGCGTAGGTGCAATTTTAATGGCTGATATTTCTCATCCAGCAGGATTAATTGCTAAAGGATTATTGAATGACCCAATTCCTCACTGTCATATCGTAACTACTACAACTCACAAAACATTACGTGGACCACGTGGAGGTTTGATTTTGATGGGTAAAGATTTCGAAAATCCTTGGGGATTAACTACTCCAAAAGGAGAAATCAGAATGATGTCGGCTTTATTAGACTTAGCTGTTTTTCCTGGAAATCAAGGTGGACCTTTAATGCACATTATTGCTGCTAAAGCGGTTGCTTTTGGTGAAGCTTTGCAAGATGAGTTCTTTACTTACGCTCGTCAATTACAAAAGAATGCTAATGCAATGGCTGATGCTTTTGTAAAAAGAGGATACAACATCATCTCTGGAGGTACTGATAACCACATGATGTTAATTGACTTAAGAAACAAAGGAATTTCTGGAAAAGAAGCTGAAAACGCTTTAGTAAAAGCAGAAATCACTGTAAATAAAAACATGGTTCCATTTGATGACAAATCTCCATTTGTTACTTCTGGTATCCGTGTGGGAACTGCTGCAATCACAACTCGTGGTTTAGTAGAAGAAGATATGGAAACTATCGTAGCTATGATTGACAAAGTATTGACAAATCATACTAACGAAGATGTTATTGAAGAAGTTGCTGAAGAAGTAAACGAAATGATGAGCGAAAGAGCTATTTTCGTTTTCTAAGAATAACAAATTCTAAATTTTTAAAAGTCGAAAGTCGAAAACATAATTTTGACTTTCGACTTTTGTTTTTATAACTCATAACCTTTTAGACATGGGCGTATTACGATTACAATTGCCAACTGACCCAAGATGGGTAAATATTGTAGAGAAAAACATAGAGGAAATTCTGACTGATCATGCCTGGTGCGAACAAAAAGCGGCTACGAATGCTATTACGATTATTACCAATAATTCAGAGCATCAGGATTTGGTTGTAGATTTATTGGCTTTAGCCAAAGAAGAAATTGATCATTTCGAGCAAGTGCATAACATCATCATCAAACGCGGATTAAAATTAGGTCGCGAACGAAAAGACGATTATGTAAACGAATTGTACCAATACATGAAAAGAAGTGCCGATGGAAGCCGCGTTTCAGGTTTGGTAGAAAGATTATTGTTTTCGGCTATGATTGAAGCCAGAAGTTGCGAACGTTTCAAAGTGCTTTCTGAGAATATTCAGGACGAAGAATTGGCAGTTTTTTACAGAGAATTGATGGAAAGCGAAGCGGGGCATTACACTACCTTTATTACCTATGCCCGAAAATATGGCGAAGGAATTGATGTAGAAAAGCGTTGGAGAGAATGGCTGGAATTTGAAGAATCAATTATTTCTAATTACGGAAAAGGCGAAACCATTCACGGTTAATATATAGTTGATAAGTCTGTTTTTTCTTTGCATAATTCTCGCATAAAATTCATTACTTTTAAGAATAATAAAAGTTATTTTCCAATAACCGTTTAAAAAGTGATAATTATGCGAATAGAAACCGATTTGAAATTAGGCTTTAAAGATGTAATGATAAGACCCAAACGTTCTACGCTAAAAAGTAGAGCTGAGGTTTCTTTAGAAAGGGAATTTAAGTTTTTGCACAGTACCGCTAAATGGGATGGAATTCCCATTATGGCAGCCAATATGGATACGGTGGGAACTTTTGAAATGGCTAAAGAATTAGCCAGACATAAATTGTTCACCGCCATTCATAAGCATTATTCGGTTTCAGAATGGAATGATTTTTTATCGACAGTTTCTCCTGAATTTTACGACTATATAGCCGTTAGTACAGGAACAGGAAAAGAAGATTTTAAAAAGGTAATCGAAATTATCAATGCTAATCCGCAATTGAAATTCATTTGCATTGATGTTGCCAATGGCTATTCGGAGCAGTTTGTGAACTTTTTAAAACAGACCCGAAAACAATTTCCCGATAAGGTAATTATAGCCGGAAATGTAGTTACTGGTGAAATGGTAGAAGAATTACTTTTGGCCGGAGCCGATATTATAAAAGTGGGTATTGGTCCGGGCTCGGTTTGTACTACGAGAATAAAAACGGGTGTGGGGTATCCGCAACTTTCGGCAATTATAGAATGTGCCGATGCTGCTCATGGATTGGGCGGACATATCATTAGTGATGGCGGTTGTACGACTCCGGGAGATATTGCTAAAGCTTTTGGCGCAGGTTCTGATTTTGTGATGCTGGGCGGAATGCTCGCAGGACATGCTGAAAGTGGAGGTGAATTATTAGAAATCAAAGGCAAACAATTCAAACAATTTTATGGTATGAGTTCTGCAACTGCAATGAACAAACATGTAGGAGGTGTTGCTGAATATCGTGCCAGTGAAGGAAAAACAGTAACGATTCCTTTTAAAGGAAATGTAACCGATACAGTTTTGGATATTTTAGGAGGTTTACGCAGCAGCTGTACTTATGTAGGTGCTTCACGGTTAAAAGAACTCACAAAAAGAACCACTTTTATTCGCGTGAGCGAACAGGAGAACAGAATTTTTACAAACGAATGATTAATGATAAATATAGTTAAAGCTACTACATCTGATTTACCAATAATCAGTCAAATAGCACATCAAACCTGGCCGCTAACTTATGGAAGCATTTTGTCTTCAGCTCAATTAGAGTATATGCTTAATGCTTTTTATTCTAATGCAGCTTTACTAAAAAATATAGAAGACGGTAATGAGTTTATCATTGCAAAAGAAAATAATATTTGTTTAGGTTTTGCTTCTTTCGAACATCATTATCAAAACCAAAACGCTACTAAAATTCATAAAATTTACATTCTTCCGGAAACACAAGGAAAAGGAATTGGAAAGTTGTTGATTGATGCTATAGCTCAATTTGCAAAAGAAGACAAATCCGATACACTGCTGTTAAATGTCAACCGTTTCAATAAAGCCTTAGGTTTTTATCAAAAACTGGGTTTTCAAATTATTGAGGAAATTGATATTGAATTAGAACACGGTTATTTAATGGAGGATTATTTGATGGAGAAAGAAATTTAATTGGAAATAATAGGTTTATCGTTTTATAAGTAAAGAGTCGGACAATTGTTCGGCTTTTTTTGTAAATGAATATTTTTAAAAGCTAATCTAAGTAGCTGTTAAGGATTTAATACTACGTACTTGATTTTTGTAATCCCTTGTATTTATTAGGAAAATTATTTTTTGTTGCGTTTTAGCAATATTTAAAGTGGTTATTGTTACTCTGTTTTTAGTGTTTAAAAGCTGTTTTAGGATGGGTTTTAAATGGTTTTTACGTATTAGTACTTACGTAAATTTGCTTTATACAAAAACAAAAACATTTAAATCATGGAAATGAAAAAATCAACTCAAAAAACAGCAAAGTTCTTTTCGAAAGTATTTTTAGGAGCGCTAATAACGGTATTTTCTCTAACTACTATAAAAACGAATGCGCAGTCAGGTGAACCAATAAAATTAGGATTTATTCCTCTTACAGATTGTTCGCCAATAGTAATGGCTAAAGAATTAGGATTATTCAAAAAATATGGTGTAAATGTAGTAGTGACTAAAGAATCTTCATGGGCTAATGTGAGAGATAAAATCTTAACAGGAGAATTAGACGGAGCACATTGTTTGTACTCAATGCCTTTCTCAGTATATACAGGAGTAGGAGGAAAAGCAGGATCAGAAATGAAAATTGCCATGATGCTGAATGTAAACGGACAAGCGGTAACCTTATCTAACGATTTTTGTGGAAAAGTAGGTTTCAAAGATATGGCTAAAGTAACTCCGGTAGTGGCAGCTAAGTTAAAAGCAGAGAAAGAAGTGACTTTTGCCATGACTTTTCCGGGAGGAACACATGATTTATGGTTGAGAAATTGGATGTCGGTAGCAGGTTTGAATCAAAAAGCGGTTAAAATTATTACTATTCCGCCTCCGCAAATGGTAGCTAATATGAAAGTAGGTAATATGGACGGATTTTGTGTAGGAGAACCTTGGGGAGGAGTTGCTGCTATGCAGGGAATTGGTTTTACACAAATTGCTACTCAGGATATCTGGAAAGATCATCCGGAAAAAGCATTGGTTGTAAACAAAGATTTCAGTGCTAAAAGAAGAGAAGATCTTAAAAAAGTAATGAAAGCCGTAATGGAAGCCTGTATCTGGCTTGATGTTCCTGCTAATCGTAAAAAAACAGCTGATATTATAGGGAGAGCTCCTTATGTAAATGCGAATAATGATGTGATTCAGGATCGATTGAATGGTGAATATAACCTAGGTTGTAAACTTGGACAAAAGATTTACAAAGGAGACCAAATGGCTTTTTATAAAGGTGGAACAGTTAATTATCCTCGTAAATCGCACGCTATATGGGCAATGGCACAATTTGTACGATTTGGATATTTGAAAACGGCACCAAATTACAAAGCAATAGCTGATAAGTTAATTCTACAGGATTTGTATAAAGAAGTAGCAGCAAGTATGAAAATAAAAGTACCTGCTGATGATATGAAACCATTTGCACTTACAATGGACAAGACAGTTTTTAATCCGGCAAATCCGGCAGCTTACTTAAAAGTGGTTAAAAAATAACAGCATATAATCCCTCTCGAAAGGGAGGGATGATTTCAAAACAAGAAAAACAAAACAAGCAAAGAAGTTAAACTAAAACAGATTGAATTATGTCAGATAGAGATACATTAACAATAGGAACTTTTGAGGAGGCAAAAACAGCTTCTGTAGCCACAGCTCGAAAGCAAGTTATCAGAAATGAAAAATTAAGCGCACTGATTGAAAAGACAATTACAAAATCGAAATCATTGTTTTTAGCCTCATTAGGATTAATTATTGTAGGCGGACTTTGGGAATTATTGAGCAGCATTACTAAAGATGCTTTACCTGGTCCCATAGCTACATTAACGGTTTTATACGAAATGGTGAGTGACCCTTTTTATGATTATGGTCCTAATGACAAAGGAATAGGATTGCAATTATTCAATTCTATAAAAACGGTATTATTAGGATTTTGTTTAGGTTCATTAGTTGCTATTCCTATAGGAATATTGATGGGAGCGAGTACTATCTGCAAACAAATATTTTACCCAATAGTACAGCTTTTAAAACCGGTTTCACCATTAGCCTGGTTCCCAATTGGTTTAGTAGTTTTTAAAGACACCGGTTTGGCAACTATTTTTATTGTGTTCATCACTTCATTATGGTCAACATTGATTAATACTTCTTTTGGTATTGCTTCTTTGCCTCAGGATCATAAAAATGTAGCCAAAGCATTTGGATTTTCTAAGATGAGATATTTAACTAAAATTTTAATTCCGTTTAGTTTACCTCATATTATTACAGGTTTAAAATTGAGTATTAGTGTAGCCTGGTTAGTAATTGTAGCCGGCGAAATGTTATCAGGAGGAGCAGGAATTGGATTTTTTGTTTGGGATAGCTGGAATGCATTAAGTCTTGAAAAAGTAATATCAGCTATTATTATCATCGGTATCGTGGGATTACTTTTTGATAGATTATTTACTTATATCGAAAGCAAAGTAGCTTATAAAGCTTAAAAAAAGTTGTTAAGTTACTAAGGTTCTGAGTTGCTAAGTCTTTAGTAACTCAGTAACCAAAAAAACTTAGGCACTTAGAATCTCAGAAACTTAGGAACTAAAAAAAATATATCATGAGTTATTTAGAAATCAAAGATTTGGAAATCTCATTTCCAACACCAAAAGGAAAATATACAGCTGTAAGAGATATTAATTTATCAATTCAAAAAGGCGAAATCATATCAATTATTGGACATTCAGGTTGTGGAAAATCAACTATTTTAAATGCTATTGCAGGAATGTTAACACCTTCGACGGGTTCAGTAGTGTTAAACAATGAAAACATTAAAGGACCGGGACCAGACAGAGGAATTGTTTTCCAGAATTATTCACTTTTGCCTTGGTTAACGGTGTATCAAAACTTATTTCAGGTAGTAGATTCGGTAGTGAAAGGAACAACTCAAGAAAAGCATGAAATAGTAGCCAAAAATCTTAAAATGGTTAGTTTGTTTGAACATAAAGACAAATTACCAGGACAGCTTTCGGGCGGAATGAAACAAAGGGTAGCTATTGCCCGTGCTTTTGCCATTAATCCGGGAGTTTTGTTAATGGATGAGCCTTTTGGAGCGCTTGATGCTTTGACCAAAGGAACCATGCAGCTTGAAGTTTTAAAACTATGGAATCTGGACAATCGTGAAAAAACGATTATAATGATTACCCATGATATTGAAGAAGCTTTATTCCTTTCAGATCGAATTGTAGTTTTAAATAATGGACCATCGTCAACTATCAAAGAAATTGTTGAGGTGCATTTGCCAAGGCCGAGAAACAAAATCGAAATTGTAAAAATGCCCGAATATATTGAGCTTAGAGACCGTTTGTTACATTTATTAATCGATCATTTTTCTATTGAAGATATGGGAATGAAATATAAAAATTAGTTTGATCTTGTTTTGTTTGTTTAAATTCCTGTTGTAGTTTACGACAGGGATTTTTTTGGATCATATGCCAAATTAATAGAAAGGTATGCCGGATGTTAGTCATTCGTACTTAATTGCTTTTGCATTTTATAATTTACGATTTCAACATTTTTCCGAATTTGTAATTGTTCCAACAAAACTTTAAAACCATTGCTCTCAAAAAAAGCTTTAGCAGTTTTGCTTACGTCTGAAAATAGCACAAAGCTCTTTAAGCGCTTTGCTTCATTTTCTAATTTGTCAAACAATTTCTGCGCGATTCCCATTCTTTGAAAATCTTTGTGAACAAAAAGAACATCAACATAATTTCCTTTATCTAAAGATGCGAAACCAACAATTTTATTATTCAGTTCTGCAACAATGAAGTATTGGTTTTGAATTAAGTTTTGCCAGCGTTCCAAATTTTCTACTGAAGATTTCCAAGCTTCAATTTGGTTTTGATTGTAATCATTATGGCAAACAAAAGTTATAGTTTCAGAAAACAGATTTTGTATTTCATCGAGTTCACACAAAATTCCGGCTCGTATTATTAATTCCATTTTTTTATGTTTTTCATAACATGACAGCTAATGTTCAAGTTTGGGATTAAAGAAGTACGTTTTTTATATTATGGACAATTTTACAAATACAAAACCAACTTTCCATTAAGCCAATTGCCCAAATCCGTTGTAGTGGCTGTTAGGCATTCGGTTCTTTATGCGCAATAATTCGGTTTTGTTAAGAAACAAAATGGAGCATAGATTCTAAAGACGTTTTTTTTCCGGTCATTATGAACGTATCATAGTGAGCTAAAATAGGAACTTCGAAAGCTTTTGGTAAATCTAATTTGGTTTTCTTTTTAAGTATTTCGGTTCTTAATTCTGATTTTTCAGTTTTATCGTTAGAATCGTAATACTTCTTAATCAAATCTTTTAATTCCATTATGTTTTATATTTTTTGTTTGATAAAATTAGAAATATTTTACTCTTTATAATTTGGAGTATTCATAAAAACAACACTTTGGTCGCCCATAGTCATACCCATCATTTTACGTCCATTATGAAAATATACGTTCACTTGTTTGTTGTTGTCAGATGTAGAGGTATATATATAACTGTCCATCCCTTTTATAACACCTAAACTTACTGGATTAATAAGGTTAATTTCAGCATTTTGTCCATCAGGCGTATCAATAATTATTTGTAATTCGTGTTTCTTTCCATCAACAAAAAGTACATTAATTTCTGCTTTTGTAACATTTCCATTAGAGTATATATAATGATATACTTCAAACTGTTCATCTAGTGTTGGTTCTGCTTTTTTTACGACTGTGTTTTCATATTGAGTTAAAGTATCAGAAGCTTTTGAATATTGTTCTGAATTTGGGTCATATTCGTATTTTGGTTCTAATGTTACAGGGCTTGCTTCTTGTTTACCGCAAGAATAAAAACATAAGACTAACATTATTGAGACGGTTGTCTTTTTAATCATCTTTTAAATTTAAGTATTATGAAAAAACGTTATTTTTTCTGAGTCAGTTCGGTTGAACTGATGCCTAACTCGTTTATATGTATGACAAAATCATACAAAGCTGCCTAAATTTGGGTAGATATGTATGATAACTGTCAAGGTTTTTTTATTTGCTAATATATAAATAAATCTTACAAAAAATTAGTTTAAGATCTTGTTTACAGATTTCTATAACTGAATACTAATTAACTGCTTCCGAAATCCTAAAACAACGTTCTTTTCCTAAATATAAAGGATTCCCGTGTTTTTCAGACCAAAAACCATCCAACAAATCTTTAGATAAACAACGGTAAACAGCAACGCCTTTATAGATTTGAGCATCTTCGCCTTCGTAATTAAAATTAATCACCAGAATATTATCTCTAAAAAAGCCACTGCCAAGTTGGAGTTGGTCGTTATTGATGATCCATTTTGCTTTAATTCTGTTGTTGGAATCCAACGTTAAAGAAAGCGTTCCTTTATAATTGTTTTCCTCAGCATCCTGATTACTTCCTATAATTTGAAAGTTCCCTACAAGCTCTTCGATGTTCATTGCATTTTGATTTTAGAATTCCTGCAAGATTAGCATTTTATACGGAAAAGGCATAAAAAAAATCGAAGTTTTGAGGCTTCGATTTTTATATAAGTAGGTAAGTTTAAGATTATGCGGGGCTAAAAAGGAAGTTAATGTTTGTTATTTTTTTAAAGAGAATATTTGTGGATTAATATTCACCATTAAATACGCCCAGTTATTAGTAGTATCTTTTAATCCGGTTCCACCTTTAAGCGCTACCATGGTTTCTGAAGCAAACATTTGAGAATATCCGGCAATAAGTGTAATGTCTTTACTTGCTTTATAAACTGCTGTTACATCAACCTCAGTTCCTAAATAAGAATCTTGTTCCACTGCTCCGGAAAATACTTTATTAGGAGCATAAAATAAATGCGGTGCTACTGAAAGGTTTACTTTTTTGATAGGGAAATCTAATTTTAAAGAAACGTCTTGTAAACCAACAGAATTAGCATGGTTTCCTACATAAAAATAATCCATAAAACCATTAAAAGCGTGGTTAGTACCAAATACAGGATTGAATGATTTTACCACTGTTGAAGTCGAATTTTGATCTTTTCCTGATAAAAATTCATATCCTATAGTCGCTTTGAATTTAGGCGAAAAAGCATAACCTAAATTAGCTGCTGTTTCCCAGGCTGAAACTTCATTTGTTCCAATTTTCCCTGTTTGTCCGTAGAAACTAAAATCAAAACTTACTTTTTTTCCAGCGTAATTAGCATAAGTTCCAAAAGTTTGAGAATAATTAGTTTCCATATCAAAAGGAGCTTTTAAATATTCTCTTCCTAAGTTTAAAGCTAATAAACTAACTCCTAATTTGTTGATGTTGGTATGGTACCAAGCATATTGCATATCTTTAAAATCAGTAGTAAATGGAGTAGAAGGCGCTACTTTTCCTTCTGAATCAGCATTTAATGCAAAACCTAAATCCAATTGGTCTTTCGCTCCTTTGTACTTGATTAAAGCAGCATCAAAACTACGTCCCTGATTGGCCCAGTCTAATCCGCCAATGATTCTTTGGTTGTCATAAGAAATTAATTGACGACCTATTTTTGTACTCCATTTATCAGTAAAACTATATTGCGCCCATCCTTCATACAATGCTATTCCGTTTTTATCTGTCGAAATATTTCCTAGGGTATTCACATTTCCCCAGGTGCGTACATTTTGCAAAGCAACTTTTACTTTCAGTTTTTCGTCTCCGTAGTTCAGGTTAATTCTTGTACGTTGTCCTACAAATGAAGTATGACTAGTAGTAGGAGTTAATAAAGTTCCAAAACCGTTTGTGTATTCATATCGGGGTCTGATTTGAATATCAGAACTAAATTCCTGAGCCATTGCCCCAGTACTCACTAATCCTATTATTGATAAAGAAAGTGTTTTAAGTAATTTCATAACATTGATTTTAAAGTTAGTTTTTGTTGAATTATTATACCGCAAACATACTTACGTAATTGTACTTATAACTTATTTCTAACGCAACAAAAAGAAGCTTTTTAAACCAATTTCATTTATTTTAGAAAACAATAAAAAATAGGTGTAAAAACATAAATTGAAATTAATGTATTGATTTTTAATTTTTTAAAAATATACTTAAGTACTAAGTAGTGATGAAATACTCTAAAATGGAATGTATATAAGTTGATTTTTTTCGAATTTTAGTTCTAAATCTATTTCGATACAACACATAAAAAAAGCCCGATACAATATCGGGCTTGGTAGTATAAGGCGAATGTATTTTATTCGAACAATCTTATTGATACATTTTAAAATAATAATCGGCAGAGTTTTTTCCGCTTCCGTAGAATAAAAAGAAGATACAAACTGCTAGTGTAGCTAAGGCAAGAAACAGACTTTCAGAGTGCATTTCGCCCATAAAATTGACTAAAACAGCACCAATTAAAATAGGCAATTGTGCAATGATAGCCCATCGGGTCAGTAATCCAAAAGCAATCATTATTCCGCCAATCATGTGGGCAGGAGTAATGTAATGGATTAGGAACATTCCGCCTCCAATTTTGTCAATTGGAGAAATTAAATCAACAAGATAAGGGATGTTCGTAATAAAATGAACTCCTTTTACGAATAGAAACACGCCCAGTGCAATTCGTACTAAATCTAAGGTAAAATAACTGTGCGCATTCGCCCATTTATTTAATTCTTTTACATGATTCATATTGCTGTATGTTTAAATGTTGTACTACTAAGGTAGTGATTTTTAAAGTAATAGCGATCAATAATAGCGTTAAAATAAAAATCTGATTATTTGAAAAAGAATACAATTAGATGCGAATTATTTCTTTAATTGCTCTAAAATCCAGTTCAGTTCCGGATCTTTTCCCTGAATTTGATCTTCGAGAGTGGGAGTTATCGAAACATCGGGAAAAATACCTTGTCCCAAGATTTCGGTTTGATAATATGGTGCAATATTCATAATTCCAATTCGGACTTTTAGTTCCGAATTTGGTAAAGTTATAATTGGCATAAAACCGGCAACGGTTCCATTGTAATCGCCTCCGGTTTCTTCGCCTACAAAAGTGGCTCTTTTTGAACCTTTTAAATTAGAAGATAAAATACTCGAAGCCGAAAAACTAGACCCGTTAATTAATACATAAATTTTACCTTTAAAAGCATTGGACTTGATTTTTTTGGGTTTCGTATCGGTTGCGAAATAATGTTTTCCGTCTTTATCTTTTTGAACTGTAAATAGCAAATAACCGTAAACAAAGGGAGAAAAAATACCTTTTACAACCTTTACAGGAAATGATCCTTTGTTGAAATAAGCACCTTCAAACAAACTGGCACGTGAAACGACTTCGGATTTTTGTAGAAAAACAAAAGTAGAATCAGAAAGATAACGGTACAAATTGACAATTTCGCTCAACCTTCCGCCGCCATTATTTCTTAAATCGATAATTAAGGTTTTTACATTATGTTTTTCAATTTCGGCAAAACTTTCTCGGTAAAATTTCCTGTAATTACCTTTTTTAAAACTTCTGATTTTCAGGATGGCTACGCTGCTGTCTTTTGGATAAAAATCAAGATTTTTAATATAGGTATTGGTCGTTTTGTCGTAGCCATTAATGCGTTTTTTTCTCTTTATTGCCTGTTGTCTTTTTTTATCGAAAGGGATAATTTTGGGTGTTTCGTTAGTTTTTTTCTTCTCAATGCTATCGAGTTTAAATCGTTTGATTGTAATGTTCTTTACAGTATCATTCAATTTAAAAACATACTGTAAACTATCTTTAATACCATATTGCGTGGTGAAACCAGTAACGAAACGTTTGGCAGCAATTCGTTTTTTTAAAGTCGTATTAAAACCATCCGAACTGTAAAATTGATTGTATTCATTGATAAGATCCTGTGGTTTTATACCGTTTACCGAAACGACTTCGGTACCTGCTTTTATCGTTTTATTATTCGATTTGTTTTTAATGACATACAATTTGTCTTCGTAAAAAGAGAAATCAAATTGCGAAAAAGGACCAATTCCTTTTTTTAGAATTGCCTTAGTTTCTTTTTTCGAAAATTTCTTTTCGGGAGCTAATAGATAACTGTGACCTTGCCTGATAGAAGCCACAACAGGACTGATTTTTTTATAAAAATCAAGCGGAGTTAACGGAGTATTGATCGTAGTTTTTAAACTGTCAAATTTATAATCCAGCCTTTCTTTGCTAATGTAATAATTCAGGTTGGGATGCAGTTTTTGGAATTTTTGATAGGTAAAATCGACATCTTTTCTAAGTTGTTCAGCCGAAATTAATTCTTGTAAATGTTCGTTGTCTTTTTTTAGTGTACTGCATTGGCTAAAGAAAATTACTAAGGCAAACAACAGTATTCTTTTTTCTAAAAAACGAATTGGAATCATTTCTGAGTAAGTGTTTAAATAGCTTTAAAAAACAAATTTAAAGCTATTTAATCTTTAATAGCCAAGAAATTTATTTTTTCCATTTTTCATTCGAAGACGCTAAAAGATTCAAAATCTCGATTTGCGCTTTTCCGTCGAGTCCTGTTTCGTCTCTTTGTTTTTGAAATTGGAGAAAAGAAGGAACGCTTAACAGTTGTTTTTGAATCGCTTCATTTTTATATAAAGAATGATGAACAAACGTTAAGCCGTCCTGTTTTGTGAATATTTTGTATTCAAATTGTGTAGCATCCAGTTTTTCAAAATCCTGTATGAACTTTTCAATATTGGCTTTGTTTTGCTCAAGAAATTCTTTTTTGATTTTGTAGGTAACAATTACAGATATCATCTTTTTTAGTTTTAATTAATCATTTATTTCATAATTCAATTCCTGATAGCCAATTTCACCAGTGTCTGAAATTGCTTCAACAACCACCATTACTTCGCCTTTATTATCAGTATTGTAAAAAGAAGCCGTTGCTTTGCCAGAATCATCAGTTACTACTATTGGTTGCCAGTGAATTAAAGTTCTGATATCCGGATGTTGCCAATCGTCTGCTTGAATATTTTCATATTTTGGAGCATAAAACTCCTGAGATTCGGCAAAAACCGGAATAGAAGTTTGTGTTAATCCTTTTGGTTTTTGTGCGCCTCCAAGACCTATTCCAGCATGTGTATAGATTGCGATAATGTTTCCCCAGGCGGGAGCAGCAAATTCACAACCAGAAAGTTCACGATATACTTCACAGTAAAGCGTTGAAAAGCCGTTTGGGTTTTCGATAATTTCAAAACTGCTTACTTCACTTGGAGAAATATTAGGAATATGTACGTAATCATGAAAAGGAATAACAATACCATCAACAAGAACAAGGGTAGCCTCGTTATTTACAGTGGCGTATAAATTTTGATCAGGCATTCTTTCAATTCTTACCTTATCAGGATAATTAAAAAGTAATACGCTGTACAATCCGTAAGACCATTTTTTTTCTTTAGACAGGATTTCTTTACCACTGATTACTGTATTAGGCTTACCGTATTTTTCGGTTACTTTTTGTTTGTTAGGAGCCATTTTACCACTAATATTGACCTCATTTAAAAGAATTCCGCCAAATTGCAGTTTGAATTTTTCTTCTACTTCTTTTTGTTTTTTACTTTTCTTGATGAATTTCTCTACGATACTGTCTACTTGTTCAATTGATTTATTGTGTTCAAAAAAAACAGCTGGCGATTTCTTTTTGTCTAAAGTAACCGAATTGCTTATTTTTCTATCACCACTTTTAGCAGTTTGGATTAAGATAGCTATTTCTTTGCCAAATTCGTCATTCAAATTAAAGTTGAATCGTCCCAGACTATCTGTTATTTGCTTATAAAATGCTCTGTTTTTTCCAGAAGTCATCATCGTTAATTCGACATCTTTTTTACCTTTTTTTTCTGAAAAAAGATTATTCACTCTGCCCGATACGGTTAGTGATCTTTCAGGATTTATTGTTAGTGGTTTATCTTGTTTAGAATAGTTGTATTTGTTCCAGCCCTGTGTGAGTAAGAGTACGTCTAAATCATAATATTTACTGGTGTTATCTTTGAAATAATATCCCGGATTTTCGATGTTTCCTTTTAATTCAGAATTTATTAAAAAATAAGACAATATATTTTGACGTACACTTTGCATATTTCCTAATTCTTCCTTGTTGATAACAAGTAGGGAAGTATTGGATTTTACAGGTTCCTGATTGTGATTTGTCGTCTGAATATTTACATTAGTCAATTCGCGCTTGCTGTATTTGTTTTTATCAGCCAAAAGATCAATTTTTAATCTGTTTTGTGGTTTTTCATTAAAATAAAGTCTTCTTGCAATGGGATGTTTTTCATTATTCAAAATGGTGAAAGAAATAATTCCTTCGGGAATTTGAACAGTTGAAATTAATGACTGATAAAATCCCTGAATCAAGCTTACTTTTTCTTCGTACAAATCAGTACCTCTGAATGAAACCCGAACAAAAATACTGTCGTTTTTCATGTAGTTCGATACAACTTTGAGCAGGACTTTATCGCCTTGTTTATTAACGGCTAAAGTATTTCCGGTAGCAACAACTGCGGGTAAAGGATATAATTGTGATTTTTCTTTTGTTGAAGCTAGTTTTAGTTTGGCATAGTATTTTTGAGAACTATCAACGTTATTGATAATAAAACTTCCCATTCCAAGCGAATTACTTTTAAATGAAGTGAGAATATTTTCTTTTTCATCAATGATGTCGCCTTCGATAACTTTTCCCTTTCCGTTAGCATCCAAAGCTTTAAAACCAACTCTGCTAGTGAGTCCGTTAACTAATTCTCCGCTTTCAGGAAAGAACTGTAAATCGAGGAAATCTTTGTTTAAAACGAAGGTTTTAGTGTAGTTTTTCTTGTTTTCGGTTTCTATTTTTAAGGTGGCAAATTGGCTTTCCTTTTTAATACTGTAATCGAGATTGTATTTGTTTTTCTCTTTTTTAATAACTAATGTGTCTTTTTTATCATCAACAGTTACAAATACGGTGAGTTTGTTTTTTTGAAGTGAATCAATAAGCTGCGGATTGAAAAATACTTCTAAATGATCATTATTAGCTTCGTCTTTTACGAGTTTAATGTTCTGTATTGCTTCATGGTTTTGATTCTCATTTGTAAATACCTGAATGTATTCTTCAAACATAAAAGTATTGTCAAAATTCTGATTCCATTGTGTATAAGCCCTAATAAGATAATTGCCTTTTGGAATTTTTTTGTCTAATTCAAAATTTCCCTGACCAATACCATTTTCTATTTTGATTATTTTTTTTTGGCGAATGCTTTCATCGGCACCAATTAGTTCTACATATAATACGCCGCTTAAAGCTGAAGGAATATGTTCGGAAGCATTTGAAACAATGCATTTAAACCAAACGGTGTCGCCATTGGTGTACACTTTTCGATCTAATTGAAGGTATATTTTTTCGGCAAATGAGGTATTCGAAATATTTAAATTATTTTCTTGTGACTGGATGGTAAATATTGGAAACAAGAAGAAAATCCAGAAAAGTGTAGTGATGGTTTTTGTATCAATTTTCTTTGATGGTTTTTTCATGATAGTTTTTATAAATCTAATTTTAAGATTAATTAGTTGCTTATCAGTTGAATAGTTTTTTTGGTTTAAACAGCAAAAACTGTTTTGGTTAACACCAAATATAGAAATAATTTATTTTAAAATACGATTTTTCGTATTTACTAAACACGAGAAGAATGCGTTGAAAAGAAGTATAAAAATGTATTGAGTTTAAAATTATATAAATTAATATGATAATAATATAACACTATTTTCTTACTTGATTCCTAATTTGGCAGTAAGAAAAGAACAATTAATATTAATATATAATTATAAAAGACATGGACGCAAATTACATTATCAATAGACTTAAATCGACACTTTTTAAATATCCAACAGTTGATTTATTGAGAAACAGATTGAGAAATCTAGACGAAAGTAAAAGAAGCAGTGTTGTTTCGAAATTAAAAATTGAGCTTTACAAACATACCAATTCGGATATTCACGATCCGTTGGTGGAATTGCTTTATAAAATGCCATTGGCATCATAAAATAGTCAAACCCTTTTTTAAAAACGGCGGTTTTTGTACTTATACGTATGAAAACTGCCGTTTTGAGTTAATGAGAATTTTTAAAATAACTTTTTTCGATAATAATAATGATAAAAATTCCTGTGATGTAGGCAAACAAATCAAGCCATGAAAAGGAGTTACCCAGAATAGCTTTTGCTATTTCAGAGTTTTCCAAACCAAGTTTTTAAAGAAGATTTAAATCTTTGGCTGAATTCAACAAAAAAAGAAAAGCATAATACAACAATTACCACTGTCCAAACGGACAAATTGGAAAACGATTTTATAAAACAATAGATTAAAATTACCACTAAAAAATCGCCAAAATAAGGTATAAATTCGTCATGTAGAAATAATGCAATTAGAATTTCTACCAGAAATGATAAAACGGTTAATACAAAATAGTTTTTATTGAATTGTAGCAATTGTTTGTTTTTTTAATACAAGTTATCAAATATATTGCTTTTTGGTTTGACAATTTCAAACATAAAAAAATCCGACTAGTTTTCACTAATCGGATTAATATATAATCTGAAATCTTTATCTAAAACTAGATGTGAATTACTTCACCATAAGCAGCCGCAACAGCTTCCATAACTGCCTCACTCATTGTTGGGTGTGGGTGGATAGCTTTAAGGATTTCGTGACCTGTAGTTTCCAGTTTACGGGCTACAACTGCCTCAGCAATCATATCAGTAACTCCGGCACCAATCATGTGACATCCTAACCATTCTCCGTATTTAGCGTCGAAAATTACTTTTACAAATCCGTCAGCATTTCCAGAAGCTTTTGCTTTTCCAGATGCTACGAATGGGAATTTTCCAACTTTAATATCGTATCCTTTTTCCTTAGCTGCTTTTTCAGTTAAACCTACAGAAGCAATTTCTGGAGTAGCATAAGTACAACCCGGTACGTTTCCGTAATCGATAGGTTCTACATGTAATCCTTTAATTTTCTCCACACAGTTGATTCCTTCAGCAGAAGCTACGTGAGCTAAAGCTTGTCCCGGAGTTACGTCACCAATAGCGTAATAACCTGGAATATTTGTAGCGTTGTAAGCGTTTACTAAGATTTTATCTCTGTCAGTAGCAATTCCTACTTCTTCTAAACCAATATTTTCAATGTTAGTTTTGATTCCAACAGCAGAAAGTAAAATATCAGCTTCAAGAACTTCTTCTCCTTTAGCAGTTTTAACGAATGCTTTAACTCCTTTTCCTGTAGTATCGATTTTCTCAACAGAAGAGTTAGTCATAACAGTGATTCCTGCTTTTTTCAAAGATTTTTCAAATTCTTTTGAAATATCTTCGTCTTCAACTGGAACTACATTTGGCATAAATTCAACGATAGTAACATCAGTTCCCATTGAGTTATAGAAGTGAGCAAATTCTACTCCGATAGCACCAGAACCAACGATAATCATCTTTTTAGGTTGCTCAGGTAAAGTCATTGCCTGACGGTAACCAATAACTTTTACTCCGTCTTGAGGTAAGTTAGGCAACTCACGAGAACGAGCTCCTGTAGCAATGATAATGTGATCAGCACTGTATTCAGTAACTTTTCCGTCTTTATCAGTAACGTCTAATTTTTTACCTGGTTTTAATTTTCCAAAACCATTAATAACGTCGATTTTGTTTTTCTTCATCAGGAAAGTAATTCCTTTGCTCATTCCATCAGCAACATTACGGCTACGTTGAATTACAGCAGGGAAATCTTTATCAAACTCAGAAACAGTCAATCCGTAATCGGAAGCGTGTTTTAGATAATCAAAAACCTGAGCTGATTTCAATAATGCTTTGGTTGGGATACAACCCCAGTTCAAGCAAACTCCACCTAAGTTTTCTTTTTCAACTACGGCTACTTTAAAGCCTAATTGTGATGCTCTAATGGCAGTTACATACCCGCCAGGACCACTTCCTAAAACAATAACGTCGTATTTCATTTCTTTCTATTTATTTGTTTTTTATTTGTGAAATGCAATGAGCAAGCTCATGTTATTTCTAATGTATTTTATTTTAAATTGTAATAATCGAAATTTACTCAAAAAACAACTTCTGTTTTCTATCAAATTTTGATACTAAATTGAGACTGCGAATTTAATGATTTATTCTGTTTTTAAAACTCATATAAGTACAAAGTTTTAACAGAATGCTGTTTATAAAGGTCAATTTTTTAAAATCTAACAAAATTGACTATGTTTCTTATATATTTTTAGGAATACGTTAATACTGTTTTTAACCGCAAAGAGAGCAAAGTATTACGTAAAGAGTACAAAGCTTTGTGCCCTTTGTTATTTAAAGACAACGAATAATTTTTCATTGTGTACTTTGTGTTTAAGATTTACAGTTAAGCGAAAAATTACCCAATCATTTTTTGTTTTCTCAACAATAACCAAATCACTATTGGTGCACCAAAAATAGAAGTTACAGCATTAATAGGTAAGGTGATTTCGCCACCCGGAACCTGCGAAATAGTATCACAAACAAGCATGATAATGGCACCAAAAAGTAAGGTGCTCCAGAATAAAATAGTATGATTGCTGGTTTGGAAAACCAATTTGGCAATATGCGGAACTGCCAGTCCAATAAAAGCAATAGGTCCAGCAAAAGCCGTAATACTTCCTGCAAGAATACTGGTCGCAAATATGATAATTAGTCTTGCTTTGTTATAATTTAGTCCAAGGCTTCGGGCATAATTTTCGCCAAGAAGTAGGGCATTTAAAGGTTTGATACTAGCTAAACTCAACAATAACCCTAACAGAACACAAACTAATAAAATGATAATGGAAGTCCAGGAAAGATTTCCTAAATTTCCAAGTGACCAAAAAGTGAATTTTTGTAATTGCTCGGCAGTACTAAAAAAACTCAAAGTACCAACAATCGCAGTACTTAAACTTCCAAACATCAATCCAACAATTAAAATAGTCATAGTGTCCCGTAATCGAATGGAAACCAATAAAACGGCGAGTAAAACAAAAGAACTTCCGATGGTTGATGCTAAAACAATTCCGTAAGGTGAGAGTACAATTTCCTGTAAAAATGCAGGTAGATATGCTGCTCCTAAAATGACAAATGCCACACCTAAACTTGCCCCCGAACTCAATCCTAAAACATAAGGTCCTGCTAGTGGATTCCTGAATAAAGTTTGCATTAATAAACCACTTATTGAAAGCCCGATTCCAACAATAACGACTGTAATTGCTTTTGGTAACCTGTAATTAATGATAATGTATTCCCAGGTTGATTTACTCGCCTGACCTCCGCTTAAACTATGATAAATTTCTTTAAACGGAATGGTGATGGATCCCAAACTGATATTGGCAAAAAACAAAATAAAGAGTCCTGCTATCAGGTAGCAAAACAGAATTGTATTTCGTTTTTGGTTTTTCAATGGGAATTAATTTAGTTTTTGTGCAAAAGTAAAATTATAATCAGGTAATAATTCAGGATGAAAAATTTTGATGTAATCTTTCAGTACTAAATCCGGTCGGCTAGGAGCTAATTCGTAATAAATGGTACCGCCTTTTGCGCCTAATTTGCTTTCAAAAGTATAAACATTTCGATTAGTAAAAGCATCAAATTGATTGTAATGCGGATTACTATTAGCTAATTCCTGAGCATTTTTAAAAGAACCTGTAGCAATCCAAACCTGAGCATTTTTTGCTTTTTCTAATATTTTTTCGAAAGCTAATCCTAAACTTCCGCTGCCTTCAACATCAGCCCATAAATAATTAGATTTGGCATCTTTCATAAATTGAGCTACCCAGCTATTTCCTTTGGCAACATACCATTGGTTTTGGTACATCGAACCGTATAAAACTGTTTTTTCTGCTTTTTGATTAGCGACTAATTGTAAAGCATCGTTATAATTTTTTACAATATTGTCAAACAATATTTTGCCTTCTTTTTCTTTGCCAAATAAAGCCGCATACAATTTAATCCATTCGGCTTTTCCCAGTGGCGTCTGTTCCATCCAATCGGCTTGAATGATTACTTTTAAACCGCTTTTTTCTAAATTAGCAATCATAGGATTGTTGTTATCGATACCAAAAGTTACAATTGCTTCGGGAGCTAAATCAATCAGCTTTTCCATGTTTAAGCGTTCATTTTGTCCCACATTTTTAACTATTCCGGCATCAATTAGTTTTCGGGTTTTTACAGAAGAAACATAATCAGTATGCGGAAATCCTACTAAATGCGTTTCTTCCTGCAGCATTTCTAAAAAAGGAATATTGGTAGTCGAAGTCACCACGATTGATTGTAAAGGAACAATCAATTGTGTATACTTTTCTAAGCTGTCAGGAATGCTGGTGTTTTTTTCTTTTAAGATATAAGTGAAATCTTTATTGGCATCAGGCCATGGATTTAAAACTTTTACTACCGAATAACCATCGTATTTGTAAATGGCAAGATTGCTTGAATATTCAATTTCGTTTTTTTTGACTGGTGCAGTAGTTGTATTTAAAGTTTCGTTCTTTTTGCAGGCAATGAAGCTTAAAGACAGTAAGAGAAACAGGAATTTATTATAAAAAGAATTCATGATTTAAAATTATATGTAGGCAAAGGTATATCAAATTGTAAAAAATGCTGTTTATTTTTTAGAATAAAAAAATAAACAAATACTATCTTTACCTGATGAATACTATTAAAGTAAAATTGTGTTCCAATTGCGGAAATTCTTTTGATTGCGGCGATATTTCTCAGGAAAAGAAATGCTGGTGCAATGATTTTCCGCCCATATTTAATTTTTCGGAGGCCGGCGATTGCCTTTGTCCTAATTGTTTTAAGAACCGTTGTTCGATAAAAATTGAAGCCTATTTAGCGACCATTTCTCCAGAAACTGCATTAAATAATAAAGCTAAAAATTTGCCAAAAACAAACCACCTAATTAAAGGTATTGACTATTATCTGGAAAACGGGAATTATGTTTTTAAAGCCTGGTTTCATTTAAAAAGAGGGAGCTGTTGTGGTAACGGATGCAGACATTGTCCGTACTGAAAAGTTAGAAGTTGGAGGGAAGAAGAGGTAATACAATTAGAAATTAAAATCTACAATCAATAAAAAATTAAAAGATGATCTATTTCATAACAGGAGGAGAGCGTTCAGGAAAAAGCAGTTATGCTGAGAATATTGCCAAGGAATTATCGGCGAGACCTATGTATGTGGCTACGGCGCGAAAATGGGATGATGATTTTCAGAAACGAATTGTACGCCATCAAAGAGACAGAGATGAACGTTGGATAAACATTGAAAAAGAAAAATTTTTAAGCGAAATTGATTTTTCTGGTCAGGTTGCTGTTATTGATTGCGTAACTTTATGGTTGACTAATTTTTTTGTTGATACGCAGAATGATGTAGAATTGAGTTTGATTCAGGCTAAAGCCGAATTCGAAAAAATAATAAACCAACCTAATGTGATCATCATTATTATTTCAAACGAAATAGGAATGGGTGTTCATGCAGATACGCATATTGGTCGAAAGTTTACTGAATTACAAGGCTGGATGAACCAATATTTAGCCAAAAAAGCAGACAAAGTCGTGCTGATGGTTTCTGGAATTCCGGTTGTAATAAAAGAAGGTTTATGAATTTTTTAACCTCCTGGTCAGGAGGAAAAGATAGTTGTTATGCAATGATGCAGGCAGTAAAATTAGGTTTAAAGCCAAAGGTTTTATTGAATATGATGAATGAAAACGGGAAAATTTCCCGTTCGCATGGATTGCCTTTATCAATTTTAAATCAACAGGCGCAAAAAATGCAATTACCTATAGTCACAATTCCTGCTACTTGGGAAGATTATGAAGCCAAGTTTATTGCTGTTTTGCAAACATTGAAAGTTAATTATGATTTAGAAGCAGCCGTTTTTGGAGATATCGACTTGCAACCGCATCGGGATTGGGAAGAAAAAGTTTGTCAAGCGGCTAACTTAAAAGCAATTTTGCCTTTGTGGCAACAAGACCGAATTGCTTTGGTCAATGAAATGTTAGAAAACGGAATTGAAACAATGATTGTGTCCTGTAATACAAAGATGGGAGAAAGTTATTTAGGACGTATTTTAACCAAAGAATTAGCTTTAGAATTAGAACAAAAAGAAATTGATCCTTGTGGAGAAAATGGAGAATTTCATACGATGGTGATTTATTGCCCTTTATTTTTAGAAAGGATATCATTGCCTCCATTTACTACTAAAACTTATAAGGATTATTGTTTTGTGGTTTGGGAAGATTAATCAATTTCAATAGCAATTACAATAATCAATGGCAATTTTAAAGTGTTGTTTTTTTTTATTGACATTTTCATTGATTTTTGAAATTGAAATTAAATTTTTAATATGAGTTATTTAGACGAAATTATAAAGTCACGTAGAGACACCCGTCATTTTACAAATGAGGAAGTTCCTGATGCCGTAATCGAAAAAGCATTAGAAGCTGGACATTGGGCGCCTTCTGTGGGTTTGACTGAAGCGACCAGATATTATTTGATTAAATCGGCTGAGGTAAAAAAAGCTGTGAAAAAATTGTTTCTGGATTATGATGAAAAAGCAGCTCAGAGTACTGATAACGAATCACAGAAAGTACAATATCAGGCTTTAAAACTAGAAGCGATTGAAGATGCTCCCTTAGGACTGGTAATCGCTTATGATCGTTCGGTATTGAATCATTTTACCATAGGTACTGTTGGAAGTAATGAGGCAATTAAAAACAGTGCGGTTTGTGCCGCTCAAAATATTTGGCTTTCGCTTACAGAACAAGGCTATTCGATGGGTTGGGTTTCGATTTTGAATTATTATCAGTTCAAGAAAATATTAGGCTTACCAGAGCATATTGAGCCTCTGGGATATTTTTGCGTAGGCAAACCCGCTACTGATTATGGAAAACAACCGATGCTACAACAATTGAATTGGAAAAAGAAATCGGAAGCTCCGATAGTGACAGAAATCAATCATTTAATTATAGATGAAGATAAAAAAGTAGCGGTTTCTTCAAAGCATAAAGATGTTGCCACTACTTTGAAAAAGGAGTTAGAAGATAAGATTAATCAAAAAACAAAACCAATAGGTTCATTAGGTGTTTTAGAAAAAATAGCCCAACAAATTGGAGAAGTTTTTCAAACTTTAGAACCCAAAATAAAGAACCCAAATATTATAGTTTTTGCTGCCGATCATGGTATAGCACAACATGGTGTGAGCGCTTATCCGCAGGATGTAACACGCCAAATGGTTAGTAATTTTTTAGAAGGTGGAGCGGCAATTAATGTGTTTTGTAAGCAAAACGATATTACGCTATCTATTGTTGATGCTGGTGTAAATTATGATTTTCCGTCTAATGTAAAATTGATTTCGAATAAGATTGATAAAGGGACACATTCGTTTTTGAGTACTTCTGCTATGAGCAAAACACAAATGCAGTTATGCTTTTCTAAAGGAGCCGAAATGGTTACTTCAATAGCAAAACAAGGTTGTAATTGCGTTGGTTTTGGCGAAATGGGAATTGGAAACACAGCCACAGCCTCGGTTTTAATGAGTGTACTTTGTAATTTTTCTATCGAAGATTGTGTGGGTAAAGGAACTGGGGTAGATGATGAAAAACTACAATTTAAGATTGCTATTTTAAGAAAAGCGATTGAAAATTACGAGGGCGAAAAGGATTTTGATAGTTATTTGGCTCATTTTGGAGGATTTGAAATTTTGCAAATGGCAGGAGGAATGCTTGAAGCTTATCAACAAAATATGATTTTTCTGGTAGACGGATTTATTTGCAGTGTTGCTTTTTTAATAGCATTCAAAAAGAATCCTGAAATATTAAAAAATGCCATTTTCAGCCATCAATCGGCTGAGAAAGCACATAAAAAACTGTTGGATTATTTAGATGTTTCGGCGGTTTTACAATTAGATTTGCGTTTGGGTGAAGGAACAGGTTGTGCTTTGGTTTTTCCAATAATAACATCGGCAGTGGCTTTTTTAAATGAAATGGCTAGTTTTGAAAGTGCTGGTGTGAGTGAAAATAAAAGTTAGAAGTTAGAGGTGGGAAGTTAGAAGTTAGATTAAAGATTTATAAAAATAATGAAAAAAGAACTCCGTATATTTTTTACCGCATTGATGTTCTATACCCGGATTCCTTGCCCTAAAAACATCAATCATCATCCTGATTATTTGAATAAAGCGTCAAGATATTTTCCAATAATTGGCTGGATTGTAGGAGGAATAAGTTTTATGATTTACTATTTAGCTTCTTTTGTTTTTTCGATAGAAATAGCTGTTGTTCTTTCGATAATTGCTGGTATTCTAGTAACTGGTGCATTTCACGAAGATGGCTTTGCCGATGTCTGTGATGGTTTTGGCGGTGGTTGGACTAAAGAGAAAATTCTTTTAATCATGAAAGATAGTGCAATCGGGGCATATGGTGCTATTGGCTTGGTTTTACTTTTTTTATTGAAATTTCAAATTCTGGTTCAATTAGTTGAAGATATAAATTCAATAACAGTTGGTTTTTTGTTATTTGTTGCTGCTCATGCTGTAAGCCGACTGGCTGCAATTTCTATTGTCTTTACCCATCATTATTCAAGAGAAGATGCTAGTAGTAAAAGCAAACCAATTGCTCAAAATTACACATGGAGAGAAGTAGTTGGTGCTTTCTTTTTTGGTTTATTACCATTATTGATTTTGTCTTATTTTCGATGGCAAATGCTAATTGTTGTAATTCCAGTTTTTCTCACCAGATTTTTTATGGCTAGTTATTTCCAAAAATGGATTGATGGTTATACGGGTGATTGTCTTGGTGCAACGCAGCAAGTGTGTGAAGTTGTTTTTTATCTGTCAAGTATTGCTTTATGGAAGTTTATTTAGTTCGGCATACCGAAACTGTTTGTGAGAAAGGAATCTGTTACGGACAATCTGATGTAAGTTTAAAAGAATCCTTTTTAGAACAATTTGAATTGATAAAAAGTCAAATACCTTCGGACGCTGTTGTTTTTTCGAGTCCGTTATCTCGTTGTACACTTTTAGCCAATTATTTGTCATCATCGGTTAGTATTGATTCGAGATTGATGGAAATGAATTTTGGTGATTGGGAAATGAAAAAATGGGATGAAATTCCTGAAGTCGATTTTACTCCCTGGATGACTGATTTTGTAAATGTGGCTGTTCCTAACGGCGAATCTTTTATTACATTACACCATCGGGTAATTGATTTTTTAGCCACACTAGCTTCTGCAAATCATTCGAAAAAAATAGTAATTGTTACTCATGCCGGAGTAATCAGGAGTATTTTATGCCATCAATCCGGATTATCTTTAAAAGAAGCATTTCAAAATAAAGTCGATTTTGGAGATGTAATAAAAATAGAATTATAACTTCAGTTAAAAATGTTTATTTGTTTGATTTTTAGTTTTTTAAGTACTAAAAATCAAAAATGTATATAAATTTGATTTTTAGCAGGATTAAGTTTTATCTTTGCAAAAAATTAAGGTTGTGTTTTTATCAACACATTAAAAGGGAATCAGGTTTAAAACCTGAGCTGTACCCGCAACTGTAAGCTATAAAGCTTGTTGTAAACTACAAAACCACTGTTTGAAAGTGGGAAGTTAGAAACTAGGGATTAGAAGTGAAATACTTCTTATTTCGTAGTTCAATTTCTAAATTCGAATGGGAAGGTAAACAACAAGACGCAAGCCAGGAGACCTGCCTTTATAAATTAATATCGAACTCTCGGGAAAAAGAGTGTAGAAATTATGACTTTAAGAATACGTTTTGCTTTTTCTCTTTTTTTGTTGTGCCAATTTATTTCGGCGCAGAATGATACTATTACCAAATTAAAGGAAGTAGTAGTTTCGGATGCCAATCTTAAAAAATACTCCAATTCACAATCTGTTTTGAAATTAAATGATTCGATTATCAATAAGAATGAAGCTTTATTGACTGATTTATTGAATTTCAATTCGACAATATATTTCAAAGAGTATGGTCGCGGAATGCTCTCTACAGTTTCTTTCAGAGGGACAACTGCTTCACAAACTGCTGTAATTTGGAACGGAATTAATATTAATTCTCAAATGAATGGAAGTACTGATTTTAATACCATTTCGGGTACCGATTACAATTCTGTTAGTGTAAAAGCGGGTGGAGGAAGTTTGATTTACGGAAGTGGAGCTATTGGAGGAACGGTTCATTTGAATAATGATTTGGCATTTTATAATCGTTTTGAAAATAGTTTAAAGTTAGATTATGGAAGTTTTAATACTATTGGAATTAATTATAAGGCTAATATTTCTAATGAAAAATGGAGTACACAAATAGGATTTTCAAAAAACAGTTCTACAAACGATTATAAGTATTTAAACCAATATACCTGGAGAGGCGAACAACGCTGGAACCAGAATGGAGAATATGATGTTATCACTGTGAGCGCTAATTTAGGATATAAATTAGACGCTAAAAACACTTTAAGATTATACACTCAAACTTCTAATACGGACCGAAATACATCATTAATAGTAGAATCGGAAACAAAAAGTAAGTATGTAAATGGTTTTAATAGAAATTTATTAGAATATGATGGTGATTTTGGAAGATTGAAAGCGAATTTCAAAACGGCTTATATTTTTGAAAATTACCAATATTTTGCGAATAAGGATTTAAATAATTACAGCTACGGAAAAACGGAAAGTTTGACAACCAAAGCTGATTTAGGATATTCTTTATTCAAATCAACTCAAATTAATGCCATTTTAGATTACAATAGAACAAAAGGTTTTGGAAGTGGTTTTGGGAATAATACCAGAGAAATTAGTTCAGCTTCATTTTTGGTTAAACAAGATTTCAATGAAGATTGGAAAAATGAGTTTGGTATTCGAAAAGAATTCACAGCGAATTATCAATCACCTGTTTTATTTTCTTTTGGTTCGTCCTGTCAACTGAGTGAATTCTATCAATTGAAACTGAATTTATCCCGAAATTTTAGAATTCCAACTTTTAATGATTTGTATTGGGAAGAAGGTGGAAATAGGAATTTGAAACCTGAAAGTTCCTATCAGGCAGAAATAGGAAATGTTTTTACTTTTAGAAATATTACACTAACGCAAACTTTCTATTACTTTAAAATAAAAGATATGTTGCAATGGGTTCCTGGAAATAACGGAATCTGGTCACCGCAAAATACAAACAAAGTAGCCAGTTATGGAGCTGAAACCTTATTGAGTTGGAAAAAACAATTTGGAAAAAATATTTTTGCTGCCAATGCGACTTATGCTCATACCATTTCTGAAAATGTAGTTACTAAAAAACAACTATTCTTTGTTCCATTTAACAAAGTAACCGCAGCAGTTTCTTATTCCAGAAATAGAATTTCGGCTAATTATCAATTTTTATACAATGGCTTTGTTTATACACAAGAAGATAATGATCCTAAAAAAATTGTTCCGGCATATAATGTCTCTAACATAGCTATAAACTATGATTTTAAATTATTATCCTCTTGTAAAGTAGGATTCCAGGTTTTAAATGTTTGGAATAAATTTTATCAAAGTTTAGAATACCGACCAATGCCCGGAAGAAACTATAATATGTACTTAAACCTTAAATTTTAATATAATGAAACTAACTAAAATGTTTTTATTAGCATTAAGCGTATCGCTTTTTGTTTCTTGTTCTAATGATGATGATAATTCTAATGATCCAAAAGGAGTTTATGATAATGGAGTATTCATTTTAAACGAGGGTAATTTTACTAGTGGAGGATCTGTGTCATTTATAAGTGATGACTTAAATACTTTTGAACAAAGTGTTTATAGTGCTGTAAATGGAAATGATATTATTGGTACGTACGTTCAAAATATCTTTTTTGATGGTGATAATGCATACATAATTGCTGGTGGTTCAAATGTAATCAATGTAGTTAACAGATATACTTTTAAGCTTGTTGCTAAAATTGATAGTGGACTTAAAAATCCTAGATATGGTGTTGTTAAAAATGGTAAAGCCTATGTAACTAATGCAAATACTTATGCGCCATATGACAAACCTGCTGATGATGCAGCGGTAATTACAGGTAACACCGATGATTATGTTGCAGTAATTAATTTAGCTACGAATACATTTGAATCTAAAATTGACTTAAATGGAACGGCTAATAGAATTGTAGAAGAAAATGGTAAATTGTATATAACAGAACCATATAATAGTAATAAATTAATTATTGTTAATATTGCTACTAAAACAGTAGAAACTCCAGTAACTATTGGATCAAGTGCTGATTCTGTAGAGGAGGAAGATGGTGTTTTATATATTTTGAGATCACCTTATGGAAACAGAAGTGAAATTGTAAAAGTGAAATTATCAGATAAATCAGTTTCTAAAGTTACTTTTCCAGAAGCTCTTGATGGAGCAGGTTATTTAGATATTGAAGATGACAAAATCTATTACACTGTTGGTAGTTCAGTTTATACTATAAATACTAATGCTACTACAGCATCACTAACACCTATTATAAATTCACCAGTTGCTAATCTATACGGATTTGCTGTGGAAGATAATAGAATTTATTTAGCAGATAGTGGAGATTACAAAACAAACAGTAAAGCTTATATTTATAATCTTACTGGTACATTACAAAAAGAATTAACAGTTGGTATTGGTCCAAATGGTTTCTATTTTAATGACTAATTTTACTGAAAATTACAAAAAAGGCTTTCATTACGAAAGCCTTTTTTTTTATGCAATTAAGTTAACTTTTATTGTTCGAAATGCATTTCATTTTGTCCTTTGATGGTTTTTGAATCGTTGATGTATTTTAGATCTTCAGTTGTTTTTTCGGGGATTATTTTAGACGTTCCTGTAATTTTACCGATTGCTGTGCTTAGAAGAGGTTCGTTAATATCTCCAAGAATACCTAATGTCGATATTCTTTCGACTAATTTGTGATCAGGAATTAAACCATCTAAATAGTCTCCAAATCCCACCGAATTCTGAGATCGGGCTACTATGGGCTGCATGGCATAACGATGTGAAATATTTACATTGTTTTTAGCCAAACTAGGAGAGTCATAAAGCGTAACCGAAGCTACGTTTTTTCCATAAGTTGCATCACCTATTTGTACAACATTAATATAAGGATCCAAACCATTTATGATAAGCTCGCTTGCAGAAGCAGTACCTTTAGTCGTCAAAACATATACTGTGGTAAGATTTAAACTATTGATACTTTTTCCGTCTATCGTTGAGGTAAAAGTATATTTTCTATTCAGGTAGGATTTACTATTGTTGTAAGCCAATTCACTAAAAATTTTTCCGTTAAATTGTCCTGTAATCATACTGGCTAATCGGGCTGCGCTAAGTACTGAACCACCGCCGTTGTATCTTAAATCCAGAACTAAATCAGTGATTCCTTCTGATTTGAAATAGCCAAAAGCATCATTTAATTCAGAATCATAGCTTTGGTAAAAACCATTATACATAAAATAGCCTATTTTGTGGTCTTCATTTGTGATAACTTTTTTTATGAAAACAGGATTTTCAGCTAAGGTGGTTTTTGTTAATGCGAGACTTTTACCGTTAGGAATAATTACAGCATTATTATTAGAATCAAAAGTAAGATTAGCAAAGTTTAAAGTATAATTTTCGTTAGAACCATTCAGTAAATTTCGATAATTAGATTGCGTTAAAGTTGTTCCGTTAACTGCATAAAAAACTTCTCCACGCTGAATGTTTTTCGTTGCAGCATCCGAATTTGGAATAATATAACGAACAAAACCTATTATTTGACTACTATTATTAGAAACAAGACTTAAACTGTATTCAACGCCGTTGTTTTTAGTGGTTCCCCCTAATTGCTGTTCCAGAGTTTGATAATCATTAACAATCCAGCTAAATTGATCCACCACATTTGTACCATATAAAATTGAGGGTCTGTAAAGTAAATTTTGGAATAGGTTTTCGGGAGTTGAAAAACTACTTAAAAAGTTTTCATATTCAGCATTAGATAAAAATCTTTTAGACGCTAAATCAGGAACATTTTCCTGCCATAAATACATTTGGTTCAATCCACGCCAAATAAATTTATGTACATCAAGTTCAGTAGGTTCAGGCAGCGAATCATCCTGATCTTCGCAACTTTGTAAAAGTGAAAAACAAACTAATAAAAGTAGTAAGCGGAACGAAAAAGTTTTCATATTTTATATGGCATTATGACTATTTACGTAAAAATACTATCTTTAGTTTTATTATTGATTTTTTTAGAATGAATAATTTTCCGTTTTCTGCATAATTTTGAATATTTTACGTTATAATTTGTATCATAACGATTTATTGAAAATTGGCATAGAAATGGTAAGTATAGTTTATAAACAAGTGTATAATTTAATATAAAGATATGAAAATCAAAAAAGTATTCCTTTCGCTTTTAGTAGCATTGGCATCAAGTTCTTTTTACGGTCAAGCCGTTTTTGATCAATTTGACGGGCAGGAAGAAATTGTTTCGGTAATTGTAAACAAGAAAATGTTCGAATTAATGAGCAAAGTAAAAGTGGATCCTTCTGATAAAGAAACCCAACAATATTTGAAATTAATTCAGAATTTAGAGAATTTAAAAGTTTTTTCGACAACAAATGGTACTGCTGCCAAAAAAATGAAAGACGTAGCCGAAGGCTATATTAAAGCAGCTGATTTAGAAGAGTTGAAAAAAGAAAATACTCAGGGAAAACAAATCACAATCGATGTGAAGCGTACGGGAACGAATCAGTTAAAAGAGTTTTTAATGTTTATTGATGACGATGCAGATGGTATTAAACGATCTGTTCTTATGTCGCTAACAGGAGTTTTTAGTTTGAATGATATTTCTATTCTAACCGATAAAATGCAAATTCCCGGAGGAACTGAATTAAAAAGGTTAACTCAAAAATAAGATTGTTTTTAAAAGATAAAAAAAAAGCTGCTTCATTATTTTTGGAGCAGCTTTTTTAGTTATGAAATTTTCTAAAGATTATTTACAAAAAGTTTTTAAGTTTTTAGCAGCACTTTGGCTACCAAGTTCTACTGCTTTTGTAAAATCAGCACAGGCATTTTTTCTGTCTTTTAAATGAACATACGAAAGTCCTCTTAAATTATAAGAAATAGAATCATCTGCATTATTTTGAATGGCAATATTACAGTCTTTTATAGTGGCATTATAATCTTTAAGCTTATAATAAATATTAGCTCTTGTTGTATAAGCATAGGTATTGTCAGTCTGTATTTCTAATGATTTATTAGCATCGCTAAGGGCTCCGGTTAAATCATTTACTCTCATTTTTTCCATGCTTCGGTTTAAATAAGCTTCTCCAAAAGTAGGTTTTAGATTTATGGCTTTGTCATAATCTAATATAGCAGCTTTACTATTTCCAGCATTTGATTTTTTCATTGCCTGATCAAAATAGTCTTCGGCAGTTTGGCTCCATCCTATGATGGATAAAAAAAGGAACGGAAGTAAGATTAGTTTTTTCATAATGATTTTTTTAATTTTGATTTATAAAATTAAGAATTTGAAAATGCTTCTAATTATATATTTTTCGATTTAATTTATAATATTTTTCGAAAATTACTCAATTAGGCTTTGTTTTTGATAAGAAATGACATTGTATTTTAACCCGATTAAAAAATAGATATTTATGAAAACACAAAAAATGAAAGTAGTATTGCTTACATTATTTATGACTTTTGGTACATTAGTAAACGCACAATCAGCTGATGAAGAAGTCAAAAAAGCCAAAGAATGGATTAGCTCATTAGCTTTGAATGATAAAACAAAAGAAGACCGCTTAGTTAGTGTTGTAGCAACACATCTTACAGCGGTTAAGAATTGGCATAATTCACATCCGGCAGAAACAGTTCCAGCTGGCATTAATCCTTTAGACGGTAAGCCGCTTTCTGATTTGCATAGACAAATTATTGCTGATTCAGCAATGCCTTCTACTGTTCATCAGGATTTAATGAATGGTTTGCGAAAAGATTTGACTGAAGAGCAAGTAGCGCAGGTTTTAGATAAATATACAATTGGAAAAGTTGCTTTTACGATGAAAGGTTATCAGGCAATTGTTCCTAATATGACTGCTGCTGAAACAGCAGAAATTCAGAAATTATTAGAAAAGGCAAGAGAGCAGGCTGTTGATTATAAAAGTATGAAACAGATATCGGCTATTTTTGAAATTTATAAAACTCAAGCCGAACAATATTTGAATAATAATGGTAGAAACTGGCGCCAAATGTATGCCGATTACACCAAAAAAATAAAAGCTGAAAAAGAAGCTAAACAAAAAAAGTAAAAATTTAAAAAGGTCTTTAATTCCTGTAATTAAAGACCTTTTTTTATGGGGCAAAATAGGTGAAAAGGATTATTTAACTGTTAATTGGTAAGTAGCCATTTTCCAAATTTCATCGTATTTTTTTCCGTTTTGTTCTCCGCTTGATTTTTCTGTTTGAGAAAATTCAACCATGTAATTTCCTGACCAAATTGGTGTAAATGAAAACTCTCCATTTTCATTTGTCCATAATTCTTTTTCCCAGCCGTTTGGAGCAATTACTTTCACTTTTTGACCTTTAGCAATTGCAGCATTATAAGAAGCTATAGCTGTAACTTTATTGTTTTTTGATAAAGAAGAAGCATTTTCGGCAAAAACACTAATTTTATTTGAGTTAGCAGTAGCAACATTTCCAGCTAATTTGTTTCCTACAACAATATTAGCGCTAGAGTTGTAATCTAATTTCATAGTACCATAAACATCTTTTACGGTATGTTGCATCACTACAGTATAAACGCCATCTTCTTCAGGTGTGAAAAAAGCCTGGTATTTATTTTCTAAAGCAGTAGATTTTAATTTAATTTCTTTTTTAGATGGGCTAATTACTACTAAGGTAAAATCCTTTAAATCTGAAAACCATTTGTCAGCTTTTGTAATATCGTTATCTGAAAATTCGCCAAAATAAACTGAAATTTCCTGAGGTTTTCCTTTAGTTCCTGTAGCTTTAGTTTCAATCCATAGCGCATGTGCAAAAGATTGACTTGTAACTAACAATAAAAACGCAGCTGTTATTGTTTTGAAAAAGTTTGATTTCATAAATTAAAAATTTAATTAGATTATTATTTAATGAGCGCAAATATACTTTTTAAAACGATTTCAACCAACTTATTTAGATTAAATATAAATAAAAAATCAAAATTTAGAATCTAACTATACTTAGCAGAACAATTGATGAGATTAGCGATTACAAATAATTAGTTTATAATAAATGTTCTTTAATTTTTGTATTCTTATATTATTAACATAATTTAAATATAGTGTAGAAAATTATTTAGGATTAAGTTTTAATTTATAAATTTGGGCACTTCTCCAACTATTCTTTTAAACCAACCTTAATAATTCTAGATTAATGAAAAAATTAACCATTATTTGGATGTTACTATTTTTTGCCACTCATCTAAGTTTTGCACAATATTCTAATTTAAAATTCGAAAATTTTGATACTAATAAAGGTCTTTCCAGTAGTACCAGTGTTGAGATATTTCAGGATAGTGAAGGTTTTTTGTGGTTTGGTACTATTGATGGGCTGGATAAATATAATGGCTACGAATTTGAAATTTATCGTCCTGTTATAAATGATATTCATTCTATTAGTAACAATCGAATCAATGCAATTACTGAAGATAGTAAGGGATATCTATGGGTTGGAACAAGTAATGGATTAAATCTTTTTGATAAGAATTCACAAAAGTTTTATCGAATTAATCTTTATAAAAATAAAACACAAGGAGTAAATCTAAGGGAAGAGATAAATAATCTTTTATTTGATAAAAAGAATAATTTGTTATGGATAGGAACAAAAAATGGATTATTAAAACTGGAATTAGCCTCTATTGATTCTTTTAATTTTAGCAATCTTAAATTTACCCGTTATACAACCATTCCTAAAGATGTAAAATCTATAGATAATAATAATGTTACTAATCTTATTCAGGACAAACAAGGAACAATCTGGATAGGAACCGGAGGAAATCATTTACATCAATACAATCCTAAGACGAATAATTTTAGTAGAATTAAAATTGCTTTTGAAGCCAATCAATATTTAGATCATTTGCCTAAACAAATTCTCTTAGATCGAGAAGGAAATTTCTGGATAGGAAATGATTTATCACATCTTTACTTGTTTAATGTTTACAAAAAAACGCTTAAAAAGATTGCTCCTGTTAGCCAAACGATTCCTGTTTTTCATTTGTATCAGGATAGAAAAGGAACTGTTTGGGCAGCAACTGATGGTAGCGGAATTTATTTATTAGATAAAAATAAAGGATTAGTGCAACATTTGGTACAAAATCAAGACGATCCGTTTTCTTTACCTAATAATCAGCCTTCAAAAATTTTAGAAGATAAAAACGGAATTTACTGGATTGCGAGTTATAATAAAGGGATAAATAAACTAGCATTATCTAAATCTTCTTTTGGACACCACTTTTATAAGTCTAATAATGAGAAAAGTTTAAGTACTAAAATTGCTCAGTCAGTAATTGAAGATAGTCGAAGAAGAATATGGATAGGAACTGATGGAGGTGGTTTAAATATTTTTGATGATAAAAATGGGTCTTTTAAACATTTTAAGACAATTCCAGGTAATCCTACATCACTAAGTTCTAATAAGATTTTGTACTTATTAGAAGGAGATAATAATGATTTATGGGTTTGTACCTGGGATAAGGGATTGAATAAATTCAATACTAATTCAGGTCAGGCAAAAAGATATGAAAATGACCCAAAAGATCCTTTTTCAATTGGGCAAAATACGGTTTGGTGCGCTGCAAAAGATAGTCAAAAGCGATTATGGTTAGGAACATCGACTTCGGGTTTGAATTTGTTTGACATTGAAACTGAGAAATTTTATCAGTTTAAAAATAAAGTTAATGATCCCAAAAGCATCATCAGTAATTTTGTTTTTTCTCTTTTTACAGATTCTAAAAATCGACTTTGGATAGGAACTTCACTCGGGCTATGTTATGTGAAATTGAATGATTTAAAGAAAAGAATTCCTGAAAAAATCAATTTCGAAGAAATAAAAATTAAAAATATTCAGGGAAACCGTATCAATCATATTACCGAGGATTATAAAGGAAATATTTGGGTAGGAAGCGATATGGGATTGTATCAATTAGGTACTAATTTAAAACTAAAAAATGCCTATTCTTCTAAAAACGGACTTCCTAATAATTTGGTAGTTGGCTTACAGGAAGACAACAATAAGAATATTTGGATTAGTTCTAAAAGTGGTTTGTCATTACTAAATCCGAAAACACAGAATATCAAAAACTTTAATGTTCATGATGGATTGCAGGGAGTAGAATTTCAAAGTAAATCCATAGCAAAAACATTTGATGGAAGAATAATAGTAGGAGGAATTAACGGATTCAATATTTTTTATCCTAATGATATTTCGTTGAATTCAGATAAAGTAGTACCTATTATAACTGATTTAAAAATCTTTAATAAACGTGTAAATGCAGGCGATACTATCAATGGTCGTGTACTTTTTGATAAAGCTTTGTCGCATATTAAAGAGATTAAATTAAAGTATAATGAAGGTTATATCTCTTTTGGTTTTGTGGCTTTAAATTATCAAAATCCAGAGCGTGTAAAATACGCTTATAAAATGAGCGGTCTGGATAATGATTATGTTAATGTTGATAATAACAGAGTTGCTAATTATGCTAATCTTGCTCCGGGACTTTATGTTTTTGAAGTAATGGCTTCAATAGATGGGCAATGGAAAAATGCCGATAAAACGAGTATTCTCGTTAGAGTTCTTCCGCCTTTTTGGAAAACATGGTGGGCTTATACTTTGTATGTAATTCTTTTTGGAGCTTTAATTTGGTTTGGATTAGATTATTATACCAATAAGATTAACGAAGAGAAAGAACATGAATTAGACCAAATGAAATTGCGATTTTTTATTAATGTGTCTCACGAATTCAGAACACCTTTAACATTAATTTTAAATCCTGTTGAGAAAATTCTATCCCATTTTAATGATGCCGAAGAAGTAAAAAAATCGGCAGCTATTATCCAAAAAAGTAGTAAACGATTGCTTTATCTGGTAGATCAGCTTTTGGATTTAAGAAAAATGGATTTAGGTAAATCACATTTAGAAATTACTAATTTAGATATTGTTAAGCTTTGTAAAGATACTTTCTTCCTGTTTGAAGATTTGGCTAAAACAAAAAAAATCAGATTTGTATTCGATTCCCGATTGAAGGAATATTACGGAAAATTCGATCCGGATAAAATTGAAAAAATGTTGGCTAATTTATTGTCTAATGCTATAAAATTTACCGATAATGAAGGGGTTGTCAGGCTTTCTTTATCAGAAGTTACAGTGGATAGAAAGCGTTATAAATGGTTGTTTTTTAGTCCGATTATTACCGAGAAAATGATTCAGATTAAAATTACCGATACAGGTATTGGTTTTAAAAAGAAACAGTTAAAAGAGGTTTTTCAACGTTTTTTTCATGCTGATTCTTCAAAAACAGGAACAGGTATTGGATTGAATTATACTAAAAGTCTTGTCGAATTACACAAAGGACAAATTTCGGTTGAAAGTAAATATAAAGAAGGAACTACTTTTAATATTGTTATTCCAGCCGATTTGAAAGTGGATGTCAATAAACAAAAAAATACTAAAACACTTAATTTACAAGGAAAAGAAATGAATGCGATACAATCGGCTGAATATGAAATAGCCATCGCCGATGAAAACGCTAATCCGCTTACAGTTAGTGTTGAAAATGAAAAAATAAATAAACCGGTAGTACTTTTAATCGAAGATAATAAAGTGCTTCGCAATCATCTTAAAACGGAATTAAGTGATTTGTATCAGGTAAAAGAAGCTCCAAATGGAGTAGAAGGATTGGAAAAAATTAGAAAATATTTTCCAGATATTATTATTAGTGATGTGATGATGCCGAAGATGGATGGTTTCGAATTGTGTCGTCAGGTTAAAACTGATTTTGAAATTAGTCATATTCCAGTTTTATTGTTAACCGCAAGAAATTTAGATGAAGATGTAACTAAGGGATATCAAACAGGTGCTGATGGTTATATTGCAAAACCATTTAATATATCGGTTTTAAGAGCTAGAGTGAATAATTTATTAGAAGCAAGAAAACGTTCCAGAGAACGCTTTGCAGCTATTGGAGGAATTGTATCTTCATCAGATATTACAATTAATTCATTAGATGAACAATTTTTAGATAAGGCAACAAAAGTTGTTCTCGATAATGTAAGCAACATCGATTTTACATTAGATGATTTGATAGGGAATATGGGAATGGGCCGATCTCAATTTTACAGAAAAATAAGTTCGCTAACAGGTCAAAATCCGAGTAATTTTATTCGAACTATTCGATTAAAACATGCCTCAGAATTGTTATTGACCAATAATTTTTCGATAAAAGAAGTAGCTCATAATTGTGGCTTTAATTCTACGGCCTATTTTGCAAAAACTTTTAAGGAAGTTTTTAAGGTTACACCTTCTCAATATATTTTAGATCAAAAAGAAAAATCAGAAGAATAAAAAAAAATCGATTATAGAAAAGTCTAAAAAAAAGCTCAGTTTTTTAATTAAAATTGGGCTTTTTTCATGTCTTAAAATTGAGTCTTTTATTAAAAAAGAATTAGATTGTAGACTATTAAAATAAACTTAATAAAAACCTAAAAGAGAATTATTGTTTTTTATGTTTTTGCTGATTTTTAGTGGTTTAGTCAGCGTGTTTGTTAAGGTTTTTAGGGCTTTATATTAAAATGGACTATAAGTTATAGTCTTTGAACGATGTGTTATAGTGACGATATTCATTAATATTTAATATTGTATCAGTATTATTTCATGATATAATAATTAAACCAATTTAAAATTATGAGTATTGAATTTATTAACCTAATAAACCATCAAATGTGAAATTAAAAAACACAAAAAATCATTACTAATCTATATTAATTATAGAGTAAACAGAAACTAAAAAATAAACCAAAATAACTAACAAAAACAATTCATTATGAGAATAAATGTTTTGATGAAAACAGATTTATTGAATAGGTTAAAACCGGCTATGGTTTTGTCTTTTTTAATATGCTTTTCTTCCCAATCGTTTGCCTTAAATAAAGAGGTACTAAACATTTTGGAAAATAATACATTAAATGAAGCAACGCAACAAATCACAATAAAAGGTAAGGTAACATCGGCAGATGATAAAATGGGACTTCCGGGAGTTAACGTAATTATTAAAGGAAGTACCCAAGGAACGATGACAGATATTGATGGTAATTTTTCAATTAATGTACCATCTAATAATTCCGTTTTAGTATTTACTTATCTGGGATTTCAAAATCAGGAAATTTCGGTAAATGGAAAAACGGTTTTGAATGTTGTAATGACTTCAGATTCTAAAGCTTTAGAAGAAGTAGTGGTTGTAGCTTATGGAACACAAAAGAAAATGACTTCAACTGGTTCTATCGAAACAGTAACAGCCAAAACATTTCAAGACAGAGCTGTTACAAATCCTGCATTAGCTTTACAAGGAGAAACTCCGGGTTTAGTTGTAACTCGTAACTCATCCAGACCAGGTAGAGAGGGAATCAATTTACAGGTTAGAGGGGCGACTTCAATTAATGGTGGTTCACCGCTAATTGTTATTGATGGAAATCCGGCAATAAATAATGAAGCTTTTTATAACATGAATCCTGATGATATTCAATCAGTAACAGTGTTAAAAGATGCATCTGCAGCTATTTATGGTTCCCGTGCTTCCAATGGAGTTATTATGGTGACTACCAAGAAAGGAAAATCTGGGAAAATGAAAGTAGAGCTTGCTACAACTACAAGAATCAATACTTTAGGAATTAGACCTCAGACTCCAACGATGCAACAATATGCAACAGTATGGTTAGAAGCAGCAGAACAAGATGGTACGCAAGCAAATTACTGGGGATGGCAGTCGAAAGAAAATTTAGAATTAATGAAAACGGGTTATGCTGGAATATATTCAACACAATTTTGGGGTGATGTATATCTATCTAACTCTCCAAGATATGACGAGATGTTTGGAAACTCAGTTTCAACATTTCATAACGGAAGTATTTCAGGTGGTTCAGAGAAAACAAATTACAGGGTTTCTTATGGATATTCGGAAGATGTAGGTGCGCTCCAAACTGCTTATGATGGAAAAAAACAATATAATGTACGTTTGAATTATGATTATACGGTTAACAATTGGCTTAAGTTAGCAACAAATATGTCTTATTTAAAGTATGATCTTTCTTCTCCTTCGTCTGGTTTAGATGGTTCTGTATCTCAAGACCCGCCATTTTTTCCATCAAGAAATCCTTATGGTCAATGGTATGCTAACTTTAATATAGCGGGAAATCGTAATCACGTTGCCGCTACAGTTGATGGAGGTAGAGATAAGACTACCAGAGATCAAATTATGATGAATTTAGAGGCTACTTTTAAATTATATGAAGGTTTAACTTTTCAAACTAAGGTAGCTTATAATAAGGACTTTTTTAAAAATCTTAATTACATTATAACAGTTCCTCAATATAGCTGGTATGGAGATTTAGCTCCTGAATCGGTAAACTCAATTTCTTCAATAAGACAGGAAGAAAAACAAATTACATATCAAAATTATGGAGGATTTTTAAATTATGAAAAAGAATTAGGGGATCATAATTTTTCAGCTCTTTTAGGTATGACTGCTGAAAAAACAGAAGATACAAGATTGTACGGTTATAGATTAGGTTTTGTAGATAATGGCGTATATGATATTAATATGGGGTCTATTGAAAATAAAGTGGAAGCAACAGGAGGCAGAGGTCATAAAGGATTGTATTCTTATTTAGCACGTTTTAACTATTCTTTTAAAAATAGATATCTACTTGAAGTTAGTGGAAGACGAGATGGTTCATCTCAGTTTGGACCTGGAAATAAATGGAATAATTTCGGTGGCGCTCAGGCAGGATGGGTACTCAGTGAAGAGAGTTTTATGAAAAAAATTAAGCCATTAAGTCATTTGAAATTGAGATATACTTATGGTGAAATGGGATCTCAATCGGGTATTAAAAACTATGATTATATTTCAAGTATTACTAATGGTAGCGCTGTTTTTGGAACTACAGCCGCATTGCAGCAAGCTAGTTATGTATCTGCAATAACAACAAATAAAAATTCATGGGAACGAGTAGTAATGAAGACTTATGGTGCCGATTTTAGTTTCTTTGACAGAAAATTATTTGGTACTTATGATTTTTTTACCAAAAAGAATGTAGGGATGATAACAGACATTGTATACCCGGATATCTTAGGAGGTACAGCTCCAAAAACCAACTCAGGAGAACTTGAAACTAAAGGATGGGAAGTTTCTTTAGGTTATAGAGATCAAATAGGTAAATTGAGATATAGTATTTCGGCTAATATTGGAGATACCAGAAACATTTTACTTACAAAAGAAAATGCTGAAGCGATTAATCCAGGAGTAGCTAATGGGACTACTATTCCTCATGTTATAGGTCATCCTTTGAATTCTATTTTCTTATATCAAACAGCTGGACTTTTTCAAACACAAGAAGAAGTAGATGCTTATTATGCAGCTACTAATAATAATGGTTCACTTCCGGCAGGATTAAATGTTTTACGTCCGGGAGATACTAAAAGAGTAGATTTAAACAATGACGGAATAATAGATGCTAAAGATGTCAAATTTATGGGAGATACCGCAGCACATTACGTTTATGGTATTAATTTGAGTGCTACATACGGTAAGTTTGATCTTTCAACATTTTTTCAAGGTGTTTTAGAGCAAAATGTACTTAGAACAGGTTTCTTGTCTTATCCATTCAATACCTTATATGGTAGTCAAACAACCGCTTATATTGGAAAAACATGGACACCTACAAATATTGATGCTGCTTATCCAAGGATGACATCTAATGTTACAAGAGCAGCCTGGAACTGGCAAAATAACGATTTTGCTCTACAAAACAATCAATATATCAGATTGAAATCGCTAATAGTAGGTTATACTTTAAATGATTTGAAAATTGGCAATTTCGGTTTAGATAAGTTTAGAGTTTATTTTTCAGGGAATGATTTGTTTGAATTTTCTAAAGTTAAAGATGGATACGATCCTGAATTTGGAGATAGTTCAAATAATATCTATCCATTTACCAGAACTTTTTCTTTAGGATTAAATGTTTCCTTTTAATTATTAAAAAGACTAATATGAAAAATATAGTAACAACATTAATACTGTCTTCAGTATTATTATTCTCAAGCTGCCAGAGTGATTATTTAGATTTAGATCCTCTTGATGCACAAACTGAGGCTTCTTATTTCAAAACAACAGCAAACTTTAAAGCTGCATCTAATGATTTTTATAATAAAATGGTTAGCTGGAGAGCAGTTGATAATAGTAACATATACAGTTTCATGGATTTTGGAACTGATTTAACTTCTTTTAGTCAGGAAGAAGGAAGAGGAAATACAGTTGCAGGCGTATCTGATATTTATTGGAGAAATCCATATAAATATATTAGAGCTAATAATATATTATTAACTGCAGCAGCACAATATCAAGGAGATAAAGCTGCTATTGCACAGTATGTAGCAGCAGCAAAATTCTTTAGAGCCTGGCATCATTTCTTTTTATTAAAAAGATATGGCGGAGTACCTATTGTAACAACTGTTATAGATATTAACGATGAGGTATTGTATGGTAAACGTAATAGCCGTTATGAAGTGATGAATCAGATTTTAACTGATTTAAACGAAGCAATTCCTGATTTACCATTAGAACAAAACATTGCCGCTGCAGATAAAGGTCATGTTAGCAAATGGGCTGCCGAAGCTTTTAAAGCCAGAGTATTGCTGTATGAAGCAACTTGGGAAAAATATGTAGGTACTACTACTGATGGTGATGGTGTAACGAACGGAGCAGGGAGTGCAGGAAGTGCATCAAACACCGCTGCTTACTTACAGGAAGTAATTACATTGACTAAAGATGTGATGAGTAATGGTGGTTATCAATTATGGAATTACAATTCACAGCTAAATAATCTTAGTATGTACTATTTATTTAATCTGGAAGATGGAGGTTCTAATCCTGCTGGGTTGGATAAATCAACTAATAAAGAGTTTATACTTTATAATAAATATGATTTTGGTTTATTACAAGCGGGTACCAATTTAAGTCATACTGTAGGTTCAAGATTAGCACCTTCCAGAAAATTCATGGACATGTTTCTTTGTTCAGACGGTTTACCGGTTAATAAATCACCTTTATTTCAAGGTTATGTAAAAGTTGGTGACGAATATAGAAACCGTGATTATAGACTAACGTCTTATTTTGTTGATTTGGCTACAGATGCAATTCCTGTTTCAGGTGCTATAAAGCTATTTGGACCAGGTGGAGATAGTGGTTCTGGATATGCAAATAGAAAATTTAGAGCCTATAAATATGGTACTTACAGGGCAGCCAATACAGAATCTGCAGATTATCCTCAAATTAGATTGGCTGAAGTTTATTTAATGTATGCTGAAGCATTATATGAATTAAATGGTAGCATTACTGATGCTCAATTAAATGAATCTATAAATTTAATTAGAGTAAGAGCGGGACTTCCGGCTTTGACTAATGCTTTTGTAACCGTTAATAATTTGAATATGTTAGACGAAATCAGGAGAGAAAGAGCAGTTGAATTGTTTGGTGAAAATACCCGTTATGATGATTTAAAAAGATGGGGTATTGCAGAACAAGCATTAAATGAACCTATTTTAGGATCAGTTATTCAAGGGACTGATTACCAAGGCAACGCTGCTATTTATAAACCTGCATCTTATCCTTACGGAGAACTTTCAGTTGCTACAGGAAAAGGAAATTTAAATGCTTTATTGTTAGATCCGGCAGCAAATAGAAATTTCCAACGCAAACATTATTTATTTCCTGTGTCAACAACACAAATGCAATTAAATACTAAGTTGTTACAAAATCCAGGTTATTAATTTAGGAACTCTTTAAAATTATACTAATATGAATCATATTATAAAAAATAAAATTAAAGCTGTAATAGTATTATTTAATATAATACTGATAGCTTCATGTAGTGATCAGGAAAAAGACTTTTCTGGAGAACCTTTGGTTACTTATCCGGCTGTAACTGTTACTTCTGTCTCGCCTTCTGTTGGAACTTCTGGAAATATTATTACTTTGACAGGAACAAATTTTGGTGAGTATCCTCAAGCAGCAAAAATCTATTTCAATAATGTTCTTGTAGATGAAATTATAAGTTACACAGACACTTCAGTTACTGTTAGAGTACCTCAAAATGCAGGAACAGGACCAGTAAGAGTAAAAGTGTGGACTAACACAGTAACAACTGCTGATTTCGAATATTTAACAGGTGCTACTATTACTTCTGTTGCACCCACTTCTGGAAATGTAGGTGATCAAATAGTGATTACTGGACTCGGTTTTGGTACTGATGCTTCAAAAGTTAGTGTTAAATTCACAGATGGATTGCTTAAAGATGCTTTTACAGGTACAGTTACTTCTGTTTCTAATACACAAATAGGAGTATTAATTCCTAAAGGAGCGGTTACTGGAAAAATAAGAGTTTGGATAGGAAATCAAATTATTACTGGACCAGAACTTATAGTTATAGCACCACCGAAAGGGAAATACGTTTTTGAATTTGATGATCCAACGGATTTACAATGGTTGCCAGCCCAAAATGCCACATCGAAAATTGAAGATGGAAAATTAAAAGTGAAATTTGATCCTGTTCAATTAGGAACTACTGCTAGTAAACGTCGTGCCGATTTATATAATATTATAAGTGGTGTTTTTCCTTCACCAGGAGGAGCAGCAAAAAACAAATGGGTTCAATCTCCTGCTTATCCTATTCTTGCTATGAAAATTACTTTTACAGGAACTGGAGCAGCAAAACCAGGAGTTGGAAATATTAGTTTAGATCCAGCTGTTGCTGGAGGAATTAATGCTGGTAACAATAAATATAAATCAGATTATATTGCAAATAATGTAATTTATTATGATTTATCAGCTGATTATTTAGTAGATACTGATTTGACAACAAGACAGTTCAAAATAGCTGATGTAGTGGGTTCCGAAACAGGATATGAAGTAGACTGGATACGTACATTTAAAAATACAGCCGAACTTAAAGCTTTCCTTGGCTTATAATTATGAGTAATTTATAGACCAGGAATAGGTTTATATTCTTGGTCTATTTATCAGTAAAATCAAAATACTACTAAAAAAGAAAAAAATGATACATACAAAAATAGCAATCGCAATAATTAGTTCTTTGTCATTTATTGCCTGCACTTACGACTATGGGCTACCGGAAAAAAAGGTGGAAGAATCAACGGTGATTGAAGATATTACTGTGCCTTCGAATAAAGTATTTGCTCATCCGGGATTATTACATTCAAAAGCTGATTTTGATAGAATGAAAACCAAAGTAGCTAACAACGAAGATCCATGGATTTCAGGATATAATAAGATGATTGCTAACAGTCACGCATCGTCTACTTATGTGATGAAAGGTCCTGTTGTAACATTAATTAGAGGAGGTGGATCAAGAGAAGAGCCGCTACCTGATAATTATTCAACAGCTTTTAATGATGCTCATGCAGCTTATCTAACAGCAATTCGTTGGAAAATTACTGGAGATGTGGCTTATGCAAATAAATCTATTCAAATTTTGAATGCCTGGGCAGCAACTTGTACTTCTATTAGTGGTGATTCTAATAAGGCATTAGGAGCAGGAATTTATGGATATCAGTTTGCTAATGCAGCCGAAATTATGCGTGATTATTCAGGGTGGAATGCTAATGATTTAGCCAAATTTAAAAAATGGATGTTGGATGTATTTTATCCGGTAAACAAAGCTTTTTTAGATACTCATTGGAACGCTTGTAGTACACATTATTGGGCTAACTGGGATTTATGTAATTTGGCTTCTGTAATGTCAATAGCCGTATTGAATGATGATGTAGGAAAATATTCTTACGCTATTAATTATTTGATGAAAGGAGTAGGAAATGGTCAATTGATAAAAGCAATCAATTATATTCATGCTAAAACTGCTAATGACGATATTGATTTAGGTCAAATTCAGGAAAGTGGTCGTGATCAGGGACATACTTTAATGGTAGTAGGTTTACTTGGTTCTATCGCTCAAATGGGACAGACCCAAGGTTTAGATATTTATGGTTATAATGACAACATGATATTAAAAGGAGCTGAATATGTTGCTAAATACAATGCCGCTCGATTAAGTGTGCCATTTAAAAGTTATACTAATTGTGCTAATGTAACTCATACAGTTATCGCTGATGACGCTGCCAGAGGAGCTCTTAGACCTGTTTGGGAAAGAATTTACAACCATTACACAGTTGGAAAAGGAATTAATGCCCGCTATATAAAAATGGCAAAAGGAGCTGTTTATCCAGAAGGAGGAAGTGGTGAATATGATCCTAATAGTGGAGGATATGATGATTTAGGATTTGGAACTTTATTGTATTCTAAATAATACAGTTTTTATCTTATAAAAACGTTGGATACAATTCATTTATAGCAATTGTATCCAGCGTTTTTTACTTATCTATTCTTATTTGTAAGCTTTTAAAGCATTTTGAATTATAATTTATAGAGTATGACTTATAATTTATCTTTTACTAAAAGGATTTTGGGTAATATTGAATGAACTTAAAAAAGTGTTTTTATAAGTTAAATTAAAAAGGTTTCCAAAAAATATAGAACAGTTTTTAGAAATGATTTATCTAATACATATTCTGGTTAGTTTGTGGTTGACTTGATTACGTAATATAGTTGCCAAAATCACTTTGGCAACTAGTAATCAAATTTTCTATAATTTTTAAAATGTAAAATAATTATAATGCAAAGTAAAATTCTAATATTTCTTTTTCTATTAATTACAACAAGTAATGTGCAATCCCAAAATTTGCCTGTGCCTCAAAATATTGGTACACAGCATCCGCGTGTTTTTGGTAAAGAAATGTCTTTGAATAAGGTAAAAGAATTGGTACAAAAAGAGGATTGGGCTACAGCGATTATCACGAAAACCAAAACCAATTTAGCTCCTTATATTGCTCATTACAAAAAAGATAAAACCTGGTTAGTTTCCCGACTTCAGATGTATTGGAAAACTAAAGCAGATCAGGTTTATATTAATGGAGGTACTTTTGCTTATGCAGATGGTGAAGCAGCTGTTCCAACAGTGAAATATCCGGGAACCCGCAATCATACAACCGATTATTTAACTCCAAAAATTGAAAATATTCTGCCGTATATGGATGATCCTCGTGGTTTGTATTTACAACATAGAGATCGTCCTACACAATGGGAATGGACAGGAATTTCAAAATCAGGTAAAATCGTTGAAAACATTAATCGTCAAATAATTAGTATTGCCAGAGATGCTGCATTTATTTATTGGTACACCGGTGAACAAGTTTATGGAGATTTGGCTTATTCTGTTTTAGATACCTATTTGGAAGGAATTTATTATCGAAAAGAACCAATAGATTTGAGTCATGGCCATCATCAGACTTTAGTAGGATATACTTCTTTTGAAGTGATTCAGGAGCATATTTTGAATGAAATTAGTCAGGGTTATGATTTTCTGTATCATTATATTGAAAAACAACATCCAGAAAGAATGGATTTGTATGCTCAAACTTTGCAAAAATGGGCAGATTTAATCATCAAGAATGGGGTAAGTTTTAATAATTGGAATTTACTTGAAGCGGCTCATATTTCCCATATAGCATTAGTTCTCGAAAATAATTCGGTATATAAAAACGGAAAAGGAGCTCAATATTATCTGGATCAAATCATGAATCAAACATCAACCAGACAATGGTCGATGAATAAATTAATGGATTATGGTTATGATAAAAAAACAGGGATTTGGAATGAAAGCCCGGGGTATTCTTTAAATGTTTTGAGTGATTTTATTTCTTTCGCTGAGTTTTATGACCGCAATTTTGATATCGATTTATTAAAAGAAATGCCAATATTAAAACAGGCAGTAAAATCAACTACTCAATATCTTTATCCTAATAAATACATGGTTTCTTTTGGTGACGGACATTATAATAAATTGCGTGTCGAGCCAATTCTCTATATCATTGAAAATGCTCAAAAATATGGCAAGAAAGACGATGAAGCGTATTTTACTAAAATGTATAAAACCATTTATGCCAATGATGCAAACCAAGGAAAATTTACAGGTAAAAATATCCAGGATCTTTTTGCCGAAAAAGCATTGGTATTTGATAAAAATGTGACCGCAGGAAAATTAATTGATTATACCAATCCGTTATTTTATGTTGAGCATAATAGTTGGTTGGTACAACGTCAGGGCGAAGGTGATTCGGCATTAATGGTTAGTCAAATAGGTTCATTAGGAAATCATATGCACTCTAACGGAATAGCTATGGAACTATTTGGTAAAGGATTACCTCTGGCTCCAGAAATGGGGCATGGTTCCAGTTACTTTTCGATAGAATATGCTGAATATTATACGCAGTTTCCCGCTCATAATACGGTGATTGTAAACGGGAAATCGAAATACCCTGAGATGAAAAGCAATCATGGTTTTGAGGTGAATGCAGCTTATCCTGCAACGGGATTAAACACAGGAATTGTTCCCGGAATTACTTTTTCGGATGTTTCTTTTTTAGAACCGGAAACGAATAGTAATCAGCGCAGAGTAATGGGAATTGTAAAGAATGGCGATGAAGAGGGATATTATCTCGATATTTTCCGTTCTACTCAAAACAAGGGGAATAATATTAAAAATGAATATTTCTACCATAATATGGGGCAGAATTTAGAATTGACAGTAACAAATGGAACTCAATTAGATTTAAAACCTACTTCAAAATTAGCTTTTGGTGATGGCGATTTGATGGCTTACGATTATATGTGGGATAAAAAATCGGTTGAAACTAATCAGGATTTTAAAGGGAAATTCAATCTGGCTTTAAAAGATAAAACAGTCAACATGAACTTGTGGATGCAGGGACAAGCTGACAGAGAAGTTTTCTCAGTTCTTTCTCCAAAATCAACTGCTTTAGGTCATGGCTTATTGCTAGACGATATTTCTAAGAATCCTATACCAACATTGGTTGTAAGACAAAATGGAGAAGCCTGGAACCGACCATTTGTGGCTATTTATGAGCCGGCTTTGAATAACGAAACTAATATTCAATCGGTAGATTATTTTGGAAAAAATGAGTTTGTAGGGATTCATGTTACGAATAAATCAGGTCAGGAAGATTTTATTTTTTCGAATACTAATACTGATGCAAAGCTAACTGAGAAACAATTTTCGGTAACGGGAAGTTATGGTATCATCAGTAAAAAAGCAGATGATTTTACACTTTTCCTGGGTAATGGAAAAAACATTTCAAATGGAAAGTATAGCATTGATTTAGGCAACGAAATTGCTTCGGCTGTATTGAAGAGTGAAAATGGAACGATGTATTTTGGAGCTGAAAAGGAATCGGTTATAACGCTTTTTGTAGAAGGAAAAATTAACAATATTACTTTAACGGATGTTGCAGGAATTATATACAAAGGCAATTACAATAAAAAAGAAAAAACGGTGAGTTTTAAATTGCCTGCAATGTCTTATCAAACGATTAAGATTTCAATTAATTAAAAATTAAAATAAAAAATGAAAGCAATCTTAGCGATAATAACTGTTTTAATAATAAATTTTAAAATGACTGCTCAGGAATTAGTAGTTTATAAAACGACTGAGGACATTGAAAAAAGCATGCACAATGATGACTTTTCAGTAAAGGTGCGAAAACCGGGCGGAGAATGGAAAGATTTATTTGAGTATGGTGTAAAAGTCGATCAGGTAGTGGGCTCTGGACATTCGGTGCAAAAGGCTTCGATGGCTTCTTTTGATTTTTCAGGAACTGTGGAAGTTTCAGTAACTTCAAATAAAGGAGTGATTAGCAAAGCCAGAATACGCCCGTTGTCTTATGGTATAGAGTCAAAAATAAATGGAAATACTTTGACTTTTTCGTTGTCAAATCCCGCTAATTTGTCGGTAGAAATCAATGATGATATATTTCATAACCTTCATTTATTTGCTAATCCAATTGAAAAAAACGTTCCAAATCACAAAGATCCAAATGTGATTTATTTTGGACCCGGAATTCATGAAATGCCCAATCAAAAATTAAAAGTAGCTTCCAATAAAACAATTTATTTAGCTGGTGGAGCAGTGTTGAAAAGACAAATTGCCTTAGACAGTGTTTCTAATGTAAATATCTTGGGAAGAGGAATAGTCGATCAGGAAATTAGACTAGGAATACACATTGCTAATTCTAAAAATATAAATGTCGAAGGTGTTTTCGCTTCGCAGTGTTTAGCAGGTGGATCAGAGGGTGTCAAAATTAAGAATGTTAAAACCATCAGTTTTTTTGGCTGGGGGGACGGTATGAATGTAATGGCAAGCAACAATGTTTTTTATGATGGGGTTTTTGTTCGTTCTTCCGATGATTGTACTACAGTATATGGAACCCGAAAAGGATTTTTAGGAGGATGCAAAAATATTACAATGCAAAATTCGACACTTTGGGCAGATGTTGGCCACCCAATTCTAATTGGTACACATGGAAACAGTGAAAAACCGGATGTTCTTGAAAATTTGAAATACAGCAACATTGATATTTTAGACCAAAAAGAAATGCAGATTGATTATCAGGGTTGTCTAGCCATCAATGTAGGGGATAATAATCTGGCTAAAAATGTACTCTTTGAGAATATAAGAGTAGAGGATTTCAGAGAAGGGCAATTGCTTAATTTGAGAGTGTTTTATAATACTAAATATTGTACTGCACCGGGTTTTGGTATTGAAAATGTGATTTTTAGAAATATAAAATACAATGGTAAAAATGCCAATTTATCAATAATAGCAGGCTATAATGAACAAAGGAAAATTAAGAATGTAACTTTTGAAAACCTGATGATAAATGGAGTTTTGATTCATGATGAAATGAATGGAAAACCAAAATGGTATAAAACTTCAGATATGGCTCGATTTTTTGTTGGAGAACATGTAGAAGGAGTTTCTTTTAAAATTAAATAAAATAAAAATGAAAATACATTTCAAATCGAGTACCATCATAGCTGGACTTTTTATTCTTGGATGCACTTCTGGCTGTTCTGTAAAAAATAAATTAAACGGAATTAATGTTGAAGTAAAAAATAATCTGGATTTCAATCGTAAGGAAATTGTGAGTATTCCGAGCGGGAAATTATTGGATTTATTGAAAAATACTTCGGAAAAAAACGTTCGTGTTAAAATTCAGGGAACTAATGATTATTTAAGAACCCAATGGATCGACTATGATAATGATGGAAAAAGTGATGAATTACTTTTCGAAACTGATATCAAAGCTAATAGTGTTGTAAATTATTCAATTGTTTCAGATACTGTTAAAGTTCCCGAAAGTAAAGCAATAACTTATTCCCGTTTTGTTCCTGAACGTATTGACGATTATGCCTGGGAGAATAACAAAGTCGCTTTTAGAGCTTATGGTCCTACTGCTCAACAATTAGTGGAGGAAAATAAAGAAGGAGGAACACTTTCGAGCGGTATCGATATTTGGCTAAAAAAAGTAGATTATTCCATCATTGATAGCTGGTATAAAAAAAATGTTGTAAGCCCAGGGTATTATCATATTGAGCATGGAGAAGGCTATGATCCTTATCATGTTGGAGCAAGTCGTGGAACCGGAGGAACTGGGATTTGGGAAAATGGCAGCTTATATGTTGCAAAAAATTATATTACCTATAAAACTATTGCAACCGGACCCTTACGTACCGTTTTTGAATTGACTTATGCTCCCTGGAGTAATTATGGTGTGCAGGAGACAAAGAGAATTTCATTGGATTTGAATTCTAACTTTTCAAAATTTGAGATTAACCTTCGTTCTGATAAAAAGATACCAAACTATACATTAGGAATTACTTTGCATGATAAAAAAGGCGAGGTAAATATTAATAAAGCTAATGGTTGGTTTCGTCATTGGGAAGCTATAGATAATTCTTTTGTTGGTGAAGGTATTGTTGTAAATCCTGAAGTGGTAAGTTCAGCTTTTGCGAATGATTCTAAAGTTCCAGACCAAAGCAATTTATTAATTGTTACTAATCCTAAAGCTAAACTGACTTATTATGCTGGTTTTTCCTGGACAGGAAGCCGACAAATTTCAGATGTTACCCAATGGGACGAAATGCTGAGTAAGCAAGCAAAAATTATTGCTAATCCTTTGACGGTAAGTGTTAAATAAGATCAATTTTAGAAAATACTATAATGAACTTTAGAATTCGATATGTAATCTATATTGCAATTACATTTTGTAGTTTATATTCTTGCAAAACAGGAAATGAAAAACAAAATTCTCAGAATTATATTTCTCAAGTATGGCAGTCAGACCGTGGTGATGGCACTTATACAAATCCTATTTTGTATGCTGATTATTCTGATCCGGATGTGATTCGAGTTGGTAATGATTATTACATGACGGCCAGTAGTTTCAACTGTACTCCTGGTTTGCCTATTTTGCATTCTACTGATTTGGTTAATTGGGAAATCATCAATTTTGCTTTGGAAAAACAAATTCCGGAGGAAGTTTTTAACATCCCACAGCATAGTAAAGGGGTTTGGGCACCTGCAATCCGTTTTCATAAAGGCGAATTTTATATTTACTGGGGTGATCCTGATTTTGGGGTGTATATGGTAAAAACCAAAAATATTTATGGTAAATGGGATAAACCGGTTTTGGTAATGGAAGGCAAAGGAATTATTGACCCTTGCCCGTTATGGGATGGAGAAAACACTTATTTGATTCATGCCTGGGCAGGAAGCCGTGCGGGAATAAACAGTGTACTCGTTATAAATAAAATGAATACTGAAGGTACAAAAGTATTGGACGAAGGGCAAAATGTATTTGATGCCCACGATAAGCACCATACGATGGAAGGACCTAAATTGTATAAAAAAGACGGCTACTATTATATTTTTGCTCCAGCTGGCGGGGTTGAGCAAGGATGGCAGGTTGTTATGCGTTCTAAAAATATCTATGGCCCTTATGAAGATAAGATTGTTTTAGAACAAGGAAGTACTAAAATTAATGGTCCTCATCAAGGAGCTTGGGTAACAAGTCCTGATAATAATTCCTGGTTTGTACATTTTCAGGATCAGGGAGTTTACGGTAGGGTATTGCACTTGCAGCCTATGGAATGGAAAAACGGCTGGCCTGTTATGGGTAAGGATTATGATGGAAATGGCATTGGCGAACCGGTTGCCAGCTACAAAAAACCTTTTTCTAAACTAAAATCAGCTATAGTTCATCCTGCTGAAAGTGACGAATTTAATAATAGCAAATACGGTTTACAATGGCAGTGGTATGCTAATGCTTCTATTAAATGGAGCGCCCAAATTCCGGGGACAGATTACTTGAGGTTATTTACCATCAGTCAAAAAGAAGAACCTAATTTATGGGACGTGCCTAATTTGCTTTTGCAAAAATTACCGGCACCAAATTTTACCGCTACTACTAAAGTAAAATTAACAACCGAATGGGAAACCAATGGTAAAAAGGCAGGATTGCTTTTAATGGGGCAATCTTATACTTATGTGGCAATAGCGTTTCACGATAATAAATATTGGGTACAACAAATTATATGTGCCAATGCCATAAATGGAGTTGCTGAAACAATTATCGAAGAAAAACCATTGAAATCAAATGAGGTACAATTGCGAATGAAAATCACCGCTCCAGATGCAGCTTGTCAGTTTAGTTATAGTGAAAACGGAATTGATTTTACACCTATTGGAATAGCAGCAAAAGCAACCAAAGATTTATGGATTTCGGCTAAAATAGGAATTTTTGCAATTAGCGACCCTAAGGTTAGAATGGGCGGTTATGCTGATTTTGATTGGTTTAGGGTTGAAAATAAATAAAACAGGATGACAATGAAAAATATTAAATCACTTCTGGTTGTTTTATTCTTTGGAGTAGCAACGATACAAGCAAAAGATAAAATTAAAGAAGTAGAAACGATTGAGGCTTTAATGGAAGTGGCTTCAAAAAACGGGCAACATGTTAAAATGAAACCGGGCGTGTATTCAATTGCTGATTATTTAAATAAGGAAACAACTGCTAAATTACTGGCAGCGCTTCCGGCAGCTACAAAACAGCAAAAGCGCCCGCCTCGCTGGTTTCTGCGTTTTAACGGTAATAATAATACTTTCGATTTTACAGGAGTTACTTTTGAAATTAATACCGAATTATACAAAATTTTGCCCTATGGTTATATGCGTTGTATTTTTATTGAAGGCAATGGTAATACATTAAAGGGCTTAACTATTAAAAATACCGGACCGAAAGATATAGGAAGCAGTGGTAATATTTTATCTGTTTTTGGTGATAATACATTGCTTGAAGACGTTCAGTTGTATGTAAGTGGTTCGACTTACGGTTATGGTGATTTGTTTGGTAAAGGTGGACCTAATTTGACCAACCTTCAAAAACAAAGCGGTATTATGATTGCCGGTAAAAACAATACACTAAGACGATGCAAAGTTTTTAGTCGTGCTTTTGGACACTGTTTTTATATTCAGACTCAGGGTCTGGTTACAGATAATGTGCTTCTGGAAGATTGTTATGCCGAAGGAGAAATGCGTTCCACAAACGATATGTTAGCTGAACGAGGAGGACTGGCTGAAAAATTAAATTACCGAAGTGTTTATCAAAACCGTGATGGGCGTTTTATAATTAATCTGGGCTATACAAAAGCACTTTGCGAGGATGGTTTCCGTACTTATGGTGGGGTGGGAAAAGTGACACTTCGAAACTGTACCGCTAAAAATACCCGTGCCGGCTTTGAAATCGGAGGGACTAATGATGCCAAAAATCAAACAATATTGGAAGGCTGTCAAGCCATCGGTGCTGAAAGAGCTTTTTTAATAGGTTCTAATGTCATCGTTAAAAAATGTAGTGGTGACATACAATTTGGACCACTATTGTACCTTAGAGAAAATACAGTTGGGACTGATGTGGAGTTAGAATTGCTACCGGGTATCCCTAAATCTTTAGTACACACCATTGCTACTATAGCAGGTAAAAATCATCGTGTAAAATTGTATGCGAAAGATTCGCAAGCAACAATGCCAATTTTACCAATAATGCTCGGTTTTGGAATGCCGGCTCACGGAGAAATGAGTTCGCCCATCCTGCCTATGGAAACAGAAAATGTAGTGCTAGTAAATGAATTGAATCATACGCTTGTAATTAAAAATGATGATGCTAAAAATATTGATAGTAAATCAGTTAGTCTAGAACTTTCTAATAGTGAAACTCAAACAATTAACGGAAGAGGAAAGTGGTAGTGATCAATTTTGAAATTGAATAAAGAATTAATAGCTAATGAAATTTAAATACATAATACTGTTTTTCTTAAGCTTTTTAGGATTAAATGGGTATAGTCAGGTTTGGCAATGGAGCATAAAAGTGAATACCACAATTTCACCAGAAACCAATGATCATCCTCAGGCTTTTTTATGGATTCCTGAAAATTGTAAGCAAGTGAAAGGAATTGTCTTTGGGCAGCACAATATGGTTGAAGAAGGCATGCTGGAACATGTTTATTTCAGAAAAACTTTAGCAGAAATCGGTTTTGCTGAGGTTTGGGTAACTCCAGTAGTAAGCTGGACCTATGAGAAGACCAAAAATGAGGACAAAATAATCGAAAGTATGTTTCAATCATTGGCTGATGTTTCGGGCTATAAGGAATTGGCTTTTGCTCCGGTTATTCCCATCGGACATTCGGCAATGGCGAGTTTTCCGTGGAATTATGCCGCTTTTAATCTGCAACGAACTTTATCCTTGGTTTCTATTCATGGTGATGCACCGCAATCTAATTTAACAGGTAGCGGCAAGCCTAATCCCGATTGGGGAAATCGCAATATCGATGGAATTCCTGCTTTGTTTATCATGGGAGAATATGAATGGTGGGAAGACCGAATAAAACCGGCATACAAATACATAGCCAAGCATCCGGAAAGTGTCATTACCTTATTTACCGATGCGGGTCATGGCCATTTTGATTATTCGGATGAGATGGTAAAATATGTGGCGGATTATATTAAAAAAGTGGCACAACAAAGACTTCCTTCGAAGATGCCTTTAGATAATTTAGCTAAGCTTAAAAAGATAAATCCACAATCAGGCTGGTTAATGGATAAATGGCGAAAGGATTCTGTGCCTCAATTCCAAGCAGCTTCTTTTGAAAAGTTTCAGGGAGACCGAAAAACAGCATCCTGGGTTTTTGATAAGGAAATGGCAAAAGCCACCGAAAGTTTTTATGCACGATCACGAGGAAAGAAAAAGCAATTTATAGGATTTAAACAAAGCGGAGAAATTCTTAAGCCTTCAAAAGATCATGCCAACTATAAATTAGACTTCAAGCCATTGGAAGATGGAATAAGTTTTCATCTGAATGCTTTTTTTACTGATTCTACGAAAATAAAGCCCGCAAATGATTTTACGAAAACAACATTGGAAATCGACCGAATTTGTGGTCCGGTAAAGAAAGTGAATGATTCTACCTTTCAGTTAAACTTTTACAGAATGGGATTCAATAATCCTAAACGGTCAAATGATATTTGGCTTTTAGCCCATAGCAAAAGTGATGAGGGATTTAAAAGTGCGGTACAGCAATTAAATATGCGTTTCCCTTTAATCAATAAGGAAGGTACTCCACAATGGATAGATTTTGATGCTATAAAGGATGTGAAATCAGGAATTAAAAAGATAAAACTGCAAGCACATTCAACTGCCGGATCTACAGTTAATTACTATGTTAAAGAAGGCCCTGCTTTTATTAAGAACAATGAATTACATTTTACTAAAATTCCGCCGCGAGCTAAATTTCCTGTGAAAGTTACAGTTGTAGCCTGGCAATATGGAATTGTAGTAAAATCACAATCGGCTACGCCAGTGGAACGCAGTTTTTATATTGAACGATAGTTTGGATTTAAACACCAATTAATTTTTGATAATTAATAATTTATATAAAATGAAAACCAATAAATTTTATCTCTTCTGTCTGTTGCTTTGTTGTATGATGGTTCAGGCGCAGTCAGTTTTAAATGAAACAGTTCAAAAATTAAAGTCACCTGATGGGGCTTATGAATTTACTTTTTATCAAAAAGAAATAAAGAGTACTGAGAAACAAATGTATTATACACTTTCCTATAAAGGGAAAACGGTAGTTTTAGAATCAGAATTAGGAGTTTTGATTGAAAACCAGACTTTCGAATCGGCTCTTGGAGTACCAAATGATACCTGCAAAGTATGGGGAGAGAATTTGAAATTCACTGATGTTCAAAGACATTCATCAGATAAGACTTGGAAGCCCGTTTATGGTGAAAATGCAACAATTCGTGATAATTACAACGAGATGACTTTGTTGTTTCGAAAAGGGGAAAATCCAAAACAAGTTTCATCAGATGGTTATGATAAGAACAAAAGCTATTTTATGAATGTGGTGGTTCGTGCTTACAACGAAGGCATTGCCGTTCGTTATGATTTTCCGGAACCAACTAATGGTTTGTTTTTGCATATAGTGGGAGAACAAACTCAGTTTGCCATGCCCGAAGCAACTTTGGCTTATTATGAGCCTTGGGCACAGGGACCTTACTCTTTATTGCCACTCAAAGATTGGAAAGGACAGAGCGAGCGTCCGTTGACAATGAAACTGACTAATGGTTTGACGGTGGCAATTGCCGAGGCTCAATTGACTGATTATGCCCGAATGAAATTTAGCCTCAATGCGTCAAAACCAAATACGTTACAGGCAACACTTTACGGCAGTGTAGATGTAATTCCGGCTTATTCTACTCCTTGGCGCGTAATTATGGCTGCTGAAAAAGCTACCGATTTGATGGTTAATAATTCAATAATTCTGAATTTAAATCCTGAAAATCAAATTAAGGATTCATCCTGGATTAAACCTGGAAAGGTGATTCGTGTGGCCAAATTAACTCAGGCTGATGCTAAAAAATGTGTTGATTTTGCTGCCGAAAGAGGTTTGCAATACATTCATTTGGATGCCAGTTGGTATGGACCTGAAATGAAAATGAGTTCTGATGCTACCACGGTTTCTGAAACTAAAGATTTTAATATGCCCGAATTGATTGCTTATGCTGCTTCTAGAGGTATTGGAGTTTGGGTTTATGTAAACCAACGTGCCTTGATTCAACAATTGGATACTATCCTGCCTTTGTATAAAAAATGGGGACTTAAAGGGATAAAATTTGGCTTTGTACAGGTTGGAAATCAGCGTTGGACAACCTGGATGCATGAAGCGGTAAAAAAATGTGCCGATTATGGTTTAATGGTAGATATTCATGACGAATACCGTCCAACAGGTTTCAGTCGTACTTATCCTAATTTAATGACTCAGGAAGGAATTCGCGGTAACGAAGAAATGCCAGATGCTGATCATAATACTATATTGCCTTTTACCCGATTCTTGGCAGGACCAGCCGATTATACCATTGCTTATTACAATAATAGAATTCAAAATACGCATGCGCATCAATTAGCTTTGTCAGTGGTTTATTATAGCCCGATTCAGTTTTTGTACTGGTACGATCAGCCTTCGGCTTATCAGGGGGAAGCTGAAATTGAGTTTTTTGATAAAGTAAAAGCGGTTTGGGACGAAACTAAAGTATTGAACGGTGAAGTAGGCGAATATGTTACAGTAGCCCGCAGAAGCGGTAAAGAATGGTTTGCGGGAGCGATTACAAATAATGAGGCGCGAAAAATTACCATTCCAACTACTTTTTTAGAGAAAGGAAAGAAATACATGGTGAAATCTTTTCAGGATGATGATTCAGTTCAAACCCGTACTAAGGTTGCTGTAAAAGACCAAGTAGTTAAAGGCGGAGCAGTGCTTTCATTTGACCTAAAAGCCAGTGGAGGAGTAGCTTTGATAATTACAGAAGTAAAGAAAAAATAGTCTTTAAGGTATTTGCAAATTATCCTTAAAAGAGTAAAATAATTATTGTAGAAAATCTTCAGCTGATTACTAATTCAGTTGAAGATTTTTTGTTTATAGATACTAATTCTGTTTTGCATGTTTCTTTGGATTATACAAATTGGCGACAGCTTTTAAAAAAGATCTATCAGACTCTGTAATTCCAATAAATCATTTTTATATTGCAACTTTTAAGGAGTTGTAATTAACATAATGCATCAGATATATTAAATTATTTGAATATAGTATTCTCGAAAAATGAACCGGATAATTAGGCTTATTATAATCTTATTTTTTTCAATAACTTCAGTTAGAGCGCAGTCTAATGACTTTGCTTTTTCTCCAATTAATGTTTTGCAAGGATTGAGTGATAATCAAGTACGTTATATCTTGCAGCTTCCTGATGGCAGAATGGTTTTTAAAACAAGTGGCAATATCAATATTTATGATGGTGCACATTTTAGATACATTCACCAAACTCCTAAAGATGTTTATCCTTTAAATGGTTACGATGGTTTTTATCGAATCTATCAGGCTAAAAACTCAATTCTTTGGATAAAAGACCACCATAAATTAATGTGTGTTGATCTTCGAATCGAAAAATATGTGCCAAATTTAGATACTTTTTTTAAGAAAAAAGGATTTGAAAAAGAAGTTGATGATCTTTTTATGGATTCGAACCAAAATTTATGGCTGCTTATTTCAGGAAAACTGATTAGTGAAGACGCTTCAATTACTATAGATTTGTCAAACAATAATGGCGTTTTACAGGATTTAGTTTCTCATAACAACAACTTGTATTTATTTTATAATTCAGGAGAAGTTATCTGTTATGATTTAAAAAACAAAAATAAACTTTATAGCAAAGCAGCTTATTCGAAAAAAGAGCAAGACTTTTTTAAAAATACCTCCTTAGTTGTAAAAGGAAATAAAGGTTTTTATCAATTGCGAAATGGAAGTAAAGGAGGTTTTTTCTTTTTTGATATACGAAAACGCATTTGGACAAAAATACTTGAAACCAATTATACTCTTAATACATTAGTTATTAATCCAAATGATACCGCTTATATTAGTTGTTCCAATGGTATTTGGATAATTGATTGTAAAACGGGTAAGAAAACGTATTTACCTACCTTAAAAAAAGTGGATGGAAGTATTTTAAATACCGAGATAAGTACAATTTTTTATGATAAACAAGACGGTTTATGGCTTGGAACTTATAATCAGGGATTACTTTATTATCATCCGTCTCGTTATAAATTTACATATATAGGACGTTCTTATTTTTCTGAATCAACTCAAAAAGATGTTATTGTTCAGGCATTTGCTGAGGATAAACTTGGCAATGTATATGTGAAATCCCAATCGTTTATATACCGTTATAATTTTTCTCCAAAAGGAGATAAGATATTGAAAGTAATTGAAGCTTCTTTAGTACCAAAAGAATTACTAGAAAAGATAAATACAATTAATAAAAATCAGAAAATCTCGCTTACTGATAATAGAGGTTGGATATGGACAGGAACGCAAGACGGATTAAAACTTTTTGATCCTAAAAAACAAAAAGAGAGTATTTTTTATACTAAGGATGGCTTGTCGAATAATTTTATACATGCCATTTTAGAAGATCGAAATCATAATATTTGGGTAACGAGTAGTTATGGAATTACGAAATTAGAGGTAGATACTATTAATGAAAAGATTCACTTTACAAAATTTACTTCAGACGTAGGAACATTAGAGGGTGAATATTCAGATGGAGCAGTATTTGAGGCCTCAGATGGCACGCTTTATTTTGGAGGTATTAATGGGTTTAATATACTTACTGCAAAAAGTAAAAACACTAATAAATTACCATTCAAAGCTGTTTTTACCAATCTTTTTTTACGTGGAGAAAAAATCGAATTAGCTAAGTCATATGATGATCGTGTTATTTTGCATGAAGCAGCTCCATATACTAAGGAAATAGCACTTTCTTATGACCAAAATTTTTTGTCTTTTGAATTTTCGGCTCTTAATTATCAAAATCCTTCTCAAACGTATTATCGTTATCAATTAGAAGGTATTGATAATCATTGGAGAGAAACTTCTATTGGCGGACAAAATGAAAACGAAAATACAGATGGTATTCTTAAAATTTCATATACTAATTTACCTCCTGGAAAATACAAACTTAAAGTAATGGTTTCGAATAGTAATAAGCAGTGGAACGGCTTAGTCACTAATTTGTTTGTTACAATCAATGCCCCTTGGTGGAAAACTACAACAGCTTATATTTTGTTTATTGTTCTTCTAATATCTTTAATTGGTGCAGCGGTCTTTGGTTATATTTATTATACACGAAAAAAACTAGAACGCAATCATAGAGAGGAAGTTTTATTAATTCGAATTAAAAATCTAATAGAACAATGTGATTTTCTTCAGTCCGAAAAAGAAAGTTATCTTACTCAAACAAATTTAAACTCTACATTTTCAACAAATAGTAATAATGAAAACAAAGCAGATAATGCTTTTTTAACCCGGGCATTAGAATTAGTCGAAAAAAACTTAGAAGTTTCAGATTATTCCGTTGAGCAACTCAGTAGAGATCTTTGTATGGACCGAACAGGTTTGTATCGAAAATTAATTTCACTATTAGATAAATCACCTTCATTGTTTATTCGAAATATTCGATTACAAAAAGCGGCTGCTTTGCTTCTTGAAGGAGAATATAATATTGCAGAAATTACTGAAAAAGTAGGTTTTAGTAGTTCTAGTTATTTAAGTAAATGTTTTCAGGAAGTCTATGGTTGTCGTCCATCAGAATACGCCGAAAAATCAAGAAAATCAACCTGATTGTTATTCATTTCAACCTGATTGTTGTTCTTTTTTATACTATGCAAATACTTTTGTTTCTACAAAAAAGTATAATTATAAATTTAATTAACAACCATGAAATTTTATAGACAAATCTATTTTGTAGTAAGCATGATAACCACTTTGATTGCTACAAGAATGACTGCTCAAAGTATAGAGCAAACTAAACAGGGAGTGCAATTTTCGGCTCAGAATTTAGATGTTAAAATCGAATTTTATTCGAATAATATTGTAAGGGTGTATAAAACACCTCAAGGTGTTTCTTATAATAAAAAAAGCTTATCAGTTGTAAAACTTCCCGAAAACACAACAGTCAGTTTTGAACAAAAAGGCAATACTACGGTTTTAAAAAGTAACTCCATACAAGTTGATGTTAATCCCGTAACAGGTGGAATTTCTTTTTATGATAACTCTGGTAAATTGTTGCTAAAAGATAAAGATTATGGTACACAATTCTCTGCTTTAGATGATGCAGGAATGCCTTCTTATACCATTAGAGCAGGTTTTTTACTGGATAAAGAGGAGCCTGTATATGGTGTTGGGCAAATTATGGATAACAAGTTCAACAGACGCAATTCGTCACATCATATGCAAAATGAAAATATGTCAACTTATTCGCCTTATTTTATGTCGGTAAAAGGATATGGTGTTTTTTGGGATAATTATTCGATTTCAGATTTCAACGATAATCCTCAAGAACTTTCTTTTCAAGGTATAGGGCATTGTTCTGATTATTATTTTATGTATGGTAAAAATGCGGATGGAGTTATTGCCCAGGTTCGGGATTTAACGGGTAAAGCTCCTATGCTTCCTTTATGGGCTTATGGATTTTTTCAAAGCAAAGAGCGTTATACTACTCAGGATGAAAGTCTGGATGTTTTAAAAAAATATAGAGCATTAAAAGTTCCTCTTGATGTGATAATTCAGGATTGGCGTTACTGGCCAGAGTTTCATAAAACAGATAGTTTATGGAACTCACAAAGTTTTGATAAAGAACGTTTTCCAAATCCTAAAAAATGGGCAGACGAAATTCATAAATTAAATGCAAAATTGTTAATAGTTACCTGGCCTGGATTTGGTCCTAAAACAGAACAACGTAAAGAATTTGATAGCAAAAATATGATTATCAAATTTGATACCTGGCCACCAAAGAGCGGTGCGAGACCTTATGATGTTTATAATCCAGAAGCCTTAGATATTTATTGGCGTTATCTTAACAAAGGAATTTTTAGTTACATAGGAAATGATGGATGGTGGCTTGATTCAACAGAACCGGATCACATTAATAAGAAAGATTCTGATTTTCTACTTCCAACTCATTTAGGAACGTATCGTAGTGTAAAGAATGCGTTTAGCATGATGCATAACAAAGGTATTGCTACTAATCAGCGTTTAACAAATGATAATAAACGTGTAGTAATACTTACCAGATCAGGATTTATTGGTCAGCAACGATATGGCTCAAATACCTGGAGTGGTGATGTGGCTTCTTCTTGGGAAATGCTGGAGAAGCAAATTCCTGCTGCGTTGAACTATACTTTGATGGGAATACCTAATTGGAATAGTGATATTGGAGGTTTTTTTGCAGGACGATGGAAAAAAGACGGAGGAAATAACAATCCTGAATTTCAGGAATTATATGTTCGTTGGATGCAATTTGGTACATTTTGTCCTATGATGCGTTCTCATGGAACCGATTTACCTCGTGAGATTTGGAACTTTGGAGAACGTGGTAGCTGGTGTTTTGATGCTCAGGAAAAGGCGATTAATTTGCGATATAAATTATTACCTTATATTTATAGTACTTCGTGGGATGTTAGCCATAATAACGGAACATTCATGCGACCTTTAATCATGGATTTTGCAAATGATTCTAAAACACATGAAATAGGGAATGAATACCTGTTTGGTCGTTCTTTATTAGTAGCACCAGTGACACAATACAAAGCTAGAAACTGGCAAGTATATCTTCCTCAAGGAAGCGATTGGTATAATTTCTGGACAAATGAATATTATAAAGGAGGACAAAGTGTGGCCACCGAAACTGCTATAGACAAAGTACCTCTTTACGTAAAAGCGGGATCTATTATTCCATTTGGACCAGAAGTACAATTTTCAACAGAAAAAAAATGGGATAATCTCGAAATTCGTATTTATCCGGGAGCTGATGGTGAATTTCTATTGTATGAAGATGAAAATGACAACTATAATTATGAAAAAGGAATCTATTCAACCATTACATTCAAATGGAATGATAAAGAAAAAAAGCTTACTATCGAAGACAGAGAAGGTCGTTTTCCAAGCATGCTTAAATCCAGAAAATTTAAAATTGCTATTGCTAATCGTAACGATGTAATAGCAGATTCTTCACCAAAATCTGGAAAGCTTATTTCCTATAATGGAAAAAAAATAGTTGTAAAATTTTAGAAAGATAAATGTTTAGTTTTTGAAAAGGCTGTCCGAAAAGGATAGCCTTTTTTGCGTTTAATATTTTACTCTTTTTAAAAATACTTACAGATTAGCTCTTGTTTTCACTGTTTTACTATCAATAAGAATCATAATTTATATTGAATGGATTATAATTTATCTCTTATAAACTTTATTCTGGCTAACATTGGATATTACAAGGAATGAGTTTTTCAGTTTTAAAAATAGCAGCGAATTAGTGAATAAATAAAACATTAAAACAGCACATTTTAGAAAGTAAAAAGAATAATTAAATAATATATAATGATTAAATATTTAGTGTTTGCGTTGGGGCTTTCGATAAGTATGAATGCACAATCCCATTATCCGGGACAACATAACGGCAAATTAAAATTGGATGATACTAAAAATGCTAAAGTTTTAGCGTTTAATCTTCAGGATGTGAAATTGCTGGATAGTCCTTTTAAGGATAATATGCTGCGTGAAAGTAAATGGATTATGAATATCAGTACCAGTCGTTTACTGCATAGTTTTAGAACTAATGCAGGAGCGTATAGTGGTAATGAAGGAGGTTATTTTGCTGTGGATAAATTAGGAGGCTGGGAGTCGCTGGATTGTGAGCTTAGAGGACATAGTACGGGGCATATACTTTCGGGGTTGGCTCTACTATATGCTTCTACCGGAGAAAGTAAGTATAAAGTGAAATCCGATAGCTTAGTGAACGGTTTAGTTGAGGTGCAAAAGATTTTGAATCAAAAAGGTTATTTAAGTGCGTTTCCGCAAAATTTGATTGACAGAGCAATAGCGGGACAAAAAGTTTGGGCTCCCTGGTACACCCAACACAAATTGTTCTCGGGTTTAATTGACCAATATCTGTACTGTGATAACAAAGAGGCTTTGGAAATTTCTAAAGGTATGGCTGATTGGGCTTATGAAAAATTAAAACCACTTAGTGATGAGCAACGTAAAAAGATGCTCAGAAATGAGTTTGGCGGGATGAACGATTCTTTTTATGCTTTGTATCAAATTACCGGAAATACCAATTATAAATTCCTTGCCGAATATTTTTACCATGAAGAAGCTTTAGATCCGCTTTTGAGCAAAGTGGATAATTTGAATAAAAAACATGCTAATACCTATATCCCAAAACTAATAGGGATTTCCCGTGCTTATGAATTAGAAGGAGGGAATAAAAACCGTGAGATTCCTGAGTTTTTCTGGAATACAGTGGTGGATCATCACAGTTTTGTAACTGGCAGCAATAGTGATAAAGAAAAGTTTTTTGAGCCAGATCATTTATCGGAACATTTAAGTGGTTATACAGGAGAATCCTGTAATGTGTACAATATGCTCAAATTGACCCGCCATTTATACAGTTACAATCCTAAAGTAAAATATGTGGATTATTATGAAAAAGCACTCTACAATCATATCCTTGGACAGCAGGATCCTAAAACTGGGATGGTTGCCTATTTCCTGCCAATGAAAACCGGTGCTCACAAAGTGTATAGTACGCCTGAAAATTCATTTTGGTGTTGTGTGGGTAGTGGCTTTGAGAATCAGGCAAAATACGGAGAGTTTATCTATTACCATGATCAGGGATTGTATGTGAATTTGTTTATTCCTTCCGAATTGAATTGGAAAGAAAAGGGGCTTACTGTAAAACAACAAAGTCGTTTTCCAAATGAAGGTACTACAGAATTAACCCTAAATACTGTCAAGCCTGTAACGATGCCAATAAGTATAAGATATCCGTCTTGGGCAACTGCAGGAGTAGAAGTGAAAATTAATGGAAAGAAACAGCAAGTTAATGCTAAGCCCGGTACTTATATAGTGCTAAACAGAAAATGGGCAGATGGAGACAAAATAGAAGTCGCATTCGAAATGCCAATCAAATTGGTGACTATGGCAGATAATTCTAAAATAGCAGCCGTGACTTATGGACCAGTTGTGTTAGCCGGAAAAATGGGCGCAGAAGGAATGATCGATCCAGCTCCATACAGTAATTCCAAATTATATAACGATTATTATACTTATGATTATCGTATTCCGACTAGTATTTCAAATGATTTAGATTTTTCTGCAAAAAAACTGAGAGATAATATTTCAAAGACAAAAGAAAATGCTCTTGAATTTAAAATTAATGAGACAAATATTGTTTTAGAACCAATATACAATATACATAGAGAACGGTATGTGATTTATTGGAACTTAACAAAATAAAGATTTATAGAGATACTTATGAATTGTAAACAAAAAATAGTCAGCGTTATTGGAGCTTCATTGATGCTGTTGAGTTGTGGGAGAACTGTTAGTGGTTCCAAATTAGAGAAAGCTTTTGATGTAGATGCGCAGTTAACTTATAGTGTCAATCAATCAGCAAATGCTTTAAAATTAATTCCTAATGATGGTAGTAGTATTCCGAGGAATATTCCAGCCGATAGCAAGCAATGGCGTTTTGTGGATTACAAAGACTGGACTTCTGGTTTTTGGCCGGGTGAATTATGGTATTTGTATGAGTTTAGCAGGGATCAAAAATGGGAAGCCGAAGCAGATAAATTTACTAATTATTTAGAACCATTGGCGGTTACTCCGGCTTTAGACCACGATTTAGGATTTCAGGTTTTTAACAGTTATGGCAATGGTTATCGACTGACTAAAAATCCTAAATACAAAGAAATCATTCTTAAAACTGCCGATACTTTAGCTACTCTATTTAATCCTAAAGTAGGAACTATATTATCCTGGCCTCGTGAAGTGCCTAATATGGAATGGCCGCAGCACAATACTATCATGGATAATATGATTAATCTGGAATTGTTGTTTTGGGCCTCTAAAAACGGAGGGGACAAAAAATTATACGATATGGCAGTAAGCCATGCTACGGTAACGATGCAGAATCATTTCAGACCCGATTATACTTCGTATCATGCAGTAGTGTATGATAAGGAAACTGGTAAGAAAATAAAAGGTGTAACTCATCAGGGCTATAGCGATAGCAGTATGTGGGCTCGTGGACAATCCTGGGCAATTTATGGTTACACTATGGTATACAGAGAAACTAAAGACCCTAAGTTTTTGGATTTTGCCCATAAAGTGACCCGTGTTTATTTAGACCGTTTGCCTAAAGATTTGATTCCGTATTGGGATTTTAACGACCCTGTAATTCCTAATACACTAAGGGACGCTTCGGCTGCCGCAGTAGTAGCTTCGGCTCTTCTGGAATTGTCAACCTATACAAAAGACAAGGGGCTGGCTAAAGAATATTTGGATAAGGCAGAAGGAATGTTGAAAGAGCTTTCAGATAATTACCAAAGTAAAAATAAAAATACGGCACTTTTATTACATTCTACAGGACACAAACCTGCTGGTTCTGAAATTGATCATTCCATCATTTATGCCGACTATTATTATGTAGAAGCTTTATTGAGATATAAAAAAATGAAAGAGGGGGAGCAGCCTTTGTTGACATACAAATTCAATTAAAGATTAAAAATTAACCAATCAAAAAACTAAAATTAAAATGAAAAATAAAAAAATACTGTACTGGTCTATCGTTGTGGCATTAGCCGGTTTTTTATTCGGTTTTGACACTGTGGTAATTTCAGGAGCTGATAAACAATTACAGGAATTATGGGGCTCTTCTGATTTATATCACGGATTAGTAGTCATGTCATCGGCTTTGTGGGGAACGGTTATCGGTGCTATTTTTGGAGCTATTCCAACGAATGCTTTGGGAAGAAAAAAAACTTTACTATTAATTGGGGTTTTGTTTTTCCTTTCGGCTGTGGGAACAGCATTTGCAACTAATTCGATCATCTTCTCGGTTTTCCGGTTTTTAGGAGGTTTGGGAATTGGAGCTTCAACAATCGCAGCACCAACCTATGTTTCCGAAATTGCTCCGGCAAAAGACAGAGGAAAGTTGGTGGCATTGTACCAATTCAATATCGTTTTTGGAATTCTGATTGCCTTTTTGTCTAATTATTTATTACAGGATATAGGTGAAAATTCCTGGCGTTGGATGCTGGGAGTTCAGGCTGCACCGGCATTGATTTATAGTTTATTGGTTTTTGGAATTCCGGAAAGTCCGCGTTGGGTTTTCGAATATTTAAAAGACCGTGAAAGTGCTATTGCTATCTTAAAACAGGTAAATACCCATGACGAAGTTGCTGTAGAAATTGTGGCAATGGAAAATGAAAGTCAAAAAGAAGTTGTGGATGAGTCTATTTTTATGAAAAAATACAGAAAACCTCTGTTGCTAGCCTTGTTTATTGCCTTGTTCAATCAGTTTTCAGGAATAAATGCCTTTTTGTATTATGCGCCCCGTATTTTCGAATTGGCAGGTTTAGAAAAATCGGCTTCTTTTTTCAGCAGTATAGGAATTGGAGTGGTGAACTTAATTTTTACATTGATAGGAATTTCGTTGATTGATAAATACGGAAGAAAAACCCTGATGTATTTAGGCTCCTTTGGTTATGTGTTGTCACTAGGTTTAGTAACACTCGCATTTTATAATGAGTGGAAAGGTATGGCTGTACCGGTATTCTTCTTCTTATTTATTGCTTCTCATGCCGTAGGGCAAGGATCGGTAATTTGGGTTTTCATTTCCGAATTATTTCCTAATAAACTCAGAGCGGCAGGAACTTCATTTGGAACTTCGGTTCACTGGGTTTTGGCAGCGTTGATTCCTTCGTTTATTCCGTTTTTGTTCAAAGAAATTGGAGCCACAACCGTATTTAGTATTTTTTGTCTAATGATGGTTTGGCAATTATTATGGGTCTTCTTCAAGATGCCTGAAACCAAAGGAAAAACCTTAGAAGAATTATCAGAAAGTTTAGCAACGAAATAATAGAAACTAACACAATAACTATAATATAAAAACAATGAATTTATTTGATTTAACAGGGAAAACAGCCCTTATTACCGGTGGTGTTCATGGATTAGGAATGGCAATGGCCAAAGGATTAGGTTATGCAGGAGCTAAAATTGTAGTAAATGATCTTTCTCAGGAAAACTTAGATAAAGCAATTGCCGAATACAAGTCAGAAGGATTAGAAGCATATGGTTATCTATTTGATGTGACTGATGAAGCGGCTGTAATTGCTGCAATCAAAAAAATTGAAGTAGAAGTAGGAGCAATTGATATCTTAATCAATAATGCAGGGATAATTAAAAGAACTCCTATGATCGAAATGGAAGTAAAAGATTTTGCTGCAGTAATAAATGTTGATTTGATAAGTCCTTTCATTGTTTCTAAAAATGTTGCCAAAGGAATGATCGAGCGTGGCGGTGGTAAAATCATTAATATCTGTTCGATGATGAGCGAATTAGGTCGTGATTCTGTAAGTGCTTATGCTGCTGCAAAAGGAGGCTTGAAAATGCTTACTAAAAACATGGCTACCGAATTGGCTAAATTTAATATTCAGATAAATGGTATTGGTCCGGGTTATTTTGCAACTAGTCAAACGGCTCCAATTAGAGTCGATGGACATCCTTTTAATGAATTTATTATTAGCAGAACACCTGCAAATCGTTGGGGAGACCCTGATGATTTACAAGGTGCGGCTATCTTTTTATCTTCTAAAGCAAGTGATTTTGTAAACGGACATATTCTTTATGTAGATGGCGGAATTTTGGCTACCATTGGTAAACCATCTAATGAGTAATTTTTTAAAAACTTTAAAATACTAAGAATGAATTTCGATACAGCTGAGGTAATTGATAAAAAAGTAATTTTCGAACAGATTGAAACAGCATTAAAAAAAGAAAATTTTACAGTTGTTAATAAAGATGAAACCCGTCCCTGGGGAGGTTTTTTTGTAATTGATGAGGATCAGGCAGCTGTTTTTGCGGCAAAGTTCTTTCCGCATCTAAAAATGGATGCTATAAAAATTACCAATAAACTAAGTCCTAAGATTTTAGTGGTTGCACCTCAAAAACGTTTGTCCTGGCAGTATCATTTTCGCAGAGCAGAAATCTGGAAAATTCTGACTGGAATTGTGGGGGTGAAAACCAGTACTACCGATGAAGAAGGGGAAATTCAACAGCTAACTCCGGGAACTTTTATCCAAATGGATAAAGGCGAACGCCATAGGTTGATTGGATTAGATTCCTGGGGGATAATAGCTGAAATTTGGCAACATACCGACCCTGAAAATCCTTCTGACGAAGATGATATTGTACGTCTTCAGGATGATTTTGGAAGATAATAAAAAAAGCGAGTTTTAAACTCGCTTTTTTTATTATTAAAAACAATGATAATCTTGAATGTCGAAATAATGTCGGAATTTTGAAAATGAAAAACCCTTGTTTTGTATTGATAACAAGGATTTAACACTTTTTTAAGAGTGACCACGGTGGGATTTGAACCCACACGCCCTTGCGAGCACCACCCCCTCAAGATGGCGAGTCTACCGTTTCTCCACGTGGCCTAAAAATAAAAAAGGTTAAGTAAAAATTACTTAACCTTTTGTGACCCGACTGGGGCTCGAACCCAGGACCCCATCATTAAAAGTGATGTGCTCTACCAACTGAGCTATCGAGTCATTGCATCAGAGAACGTTTTTTTCAAGTGAGTCACTTTGTGACCCGACTGGGGCTCGAACCCAGGACCCCATCATTAAAAGTGATGTGCTCTACCAACTGAGCTATCGAGTCTTGCATCGTTCCCTGATTGCGGGTGCAAATATAAGGCGTTTTTTTTATTATTTCCAAGCTATTTTATTATAAATTTGTCTTTTTTTAATAATAAATTTTAACACCTTAGTTTATAGGGTTTTATTCTATGAAGAAAATTGTACTGTTAGGTTATATGGGTTGCGGAAAGTCAACTATTGCCAAAGAATTATCTAAAAAACTTGAAATTCCTTTTATTGATTTGGATGAATTTATCGAAAAAAAGGTAAAAATGACCATCAAAACCATATTTGCTGATAAAGGAGAAATCTATTTTAGAAAATTAGAACACGAATGTTTCGTAGAATTGTTGAATTTTCCTGAAGCTATTATTATTGGATTAGGAGGAGGAACTCCTTGTTATGCCAATAACCATGAATTATTAAAAGGTGATAATGTGTTATCTATTTATTTAAAAGCATCAATAGATACACTTGTAGAGAGATTGTCTTTAAATAAGAGCAATAGACCCCTTATCGCAAACAAAAATGATGATGAGATGAAAGAGTTTATTGCTACCCATTTATTTGAAAGAAGTTTTTATTACAATCAGGCGCAGCATAGCGTTGCTGTAGATCAAAGAACAATCGAAGAGACTGTAGAAGATATTCTGAAAATTTTAGCTTAACCAGGCGTAGCTATTGTCTTCGTCAAATTCTACTCCTACATGTTCCAGTAAAGATGTAGAAAGTGAAATTCCTTTGAAATCGGCTTTTACAGGATATTTTTTATGATTACGGTCTACTAAAACGGCTGTTTTGAATTTTTTCAAAGGCACATCCAAAAAATGCTTCACTGCATAAATTAAGGTTGTGCCTGAATTTAAAACATCATCTATAAGGATTAAGCCTTTATTAGCATACTCTTCGGCAGGAATAGAGGTTTCTATTTTAAGTTTAGGATTTTGTTTATCCATTTTAACTTCGCACAAAATCACTTTCAGATTAGAAATGGTTTTTAGTTCCTGAGCAATTTTTTCGGCAAATACGTAGCCTTTACTAGCAATTCCGGCAAGTACTACTTCTTCTTCGTCTATAAAGGTTTCGTAGATTTGGTAAGCAATACGCTTTGTTTTATGTTTGATTTCCTGATCTGTTAGAATGATATTTTTGCTCATAAGTTTGTTTTTTTGCTAATATAACTAATTTAAATTCCAATAAGAAAATCCCAAATTCCAAAATTTCAGGATAAAAAATCAAAGTTGAATCTATGTTTCTAAAGTTAGAATTTGTAATTTTTTAAAAATTGGAATTTAAATCATCTTCTTCGTCTTCGTGGATTTCATTTCCATAATCATCAATGTCTCTTCTGTCTTTTTTAGTTGGTCGTCCAGTCCCGCTTTTTCGATAATGCTCTTTCGATAATTTTAGTAATTCTAAATGCTGATAAACTTCGGCCGGAGTATCATTTCTTCTATAAATATCAACTAATTTGGCACCCACACGATTCTCGGGAATGTCTAAAACGGTGATAATTTGAGTAATTTGGTCTTTTCTAAAAGTAATTTTATCGGTAGGAAAAACTTCTTTGGATGGTTTGGCAACTACGCCATTTACCGTGATATGATTTTTTTTACAGGCTTCGGTTACCATATTACGAGTCTTGTAATATCGAACACACCATAAATATTTATCTATTCGCATAAAATTTATAAAATCGGAGTTAAATAGTTTACAAAAATAAATCAATATTGTATCTTGCGCACTTAAAATTCAGCTATAATGAACAAATTTAAGTATTATTTTATTTTAATAATTGCAAGTGTCTTTTTATTTTCATGTTCGAAAGACGATAACTCTATTGAGCAAGTACCTCTTAGAGATTATGGAGAACAATTTAAAGCAGATAACGATAGTATTGAAAAATATTTAAATACTCATTATATTGAAGAGATAGTTAATGCGCCTGGAGAAATAAGAGATCAGGATGTTAAGTTGACTAAAATTCCTGAAGGAGGAACTCAGGTATCTATAATGTCACTTTTAAATAGGCCTATTTTTCCAAAACTATTAAAAAAGACTGTTTCGCTACACGATATTACATATGAAGTTTATTATTTGGTTTTAAGGGAGGGAATTGGACAAAGACCAACTAATACCGATGGAGTATTTGCTGCATATAAAGGAATGTTATTCGATGGTACTGTTTTTGATCAATCTACTAATCCTCAAGGATTATATAATTTAGATGGTATAACACAATCACCAGGAATCCCGGTTATTAGAGGTTGGGCTGAAGTTTTTCCTGAATTTAGAACAGGAAAATACGATGAATCAGGTTTAGGAGACGGAACTTTAGTTTATACTGATTTCGGAGCTGGAGTAATGTTTTTACCATCAGGTTTAGCTTATTACTCAGGTAGTGGTGCTATCCCGGCATATACCCCGATATTATTTAATATTAAATTATATGAACTAAAACGATTTGATCATGATAATGATGGTATTCCAGATTATCTTGAAGATATTGATGGAGATAATTATCTAAGAGTTACAGATGATACTGATGGGGATGGAATTCCTGATTATTTAGATATTGATGATGATGGGGATGGATTTACTACAAGATCAGAAATAACCATAAATGGTGTTCTTACACCTTTTGAATCAATTCCTGATTGTAGTGGAAATACAACTGATACAAACAGAAAAAGAAAACACTTAGATAAAAATTGTCATTAGAAAATAAGTGTCATAAAAAATAGAAAATCCCGTCTCGTTTTAGAACAAGACGGGATTTTTAGTATAATAATGTTGTTTTCGAAAAAATTAATGTTGTATCAGCCAGTTTTTAAAATCACTAAACTCTTGTGGGGAAACTCCGTGACCAATAGGATATTCATTGTAAACGGATTCTACAGATAGACTATTTAAAAAAGGCTTGGTTTTTCGAGCCCATTCTATTGGGATTACCTGATCTACTGTTCCATGAGCTGCAAATACTTTTAGATTTGAAAAATCATTATTCTTATAATTTTCTTCAAATATAGGTTCGCTAACATAACCGCTTAAAGCAATTACTTTTTGAACTTTTTCAGGATGCGAAAGTGCAATAGCATAACTCAAAATAGCGCCTTGGCTAAAACCTAAAAGACTTACATTGTTTTTATCAATTGGATAATTGGCAATCAATTCTTCGATAAATTTTGCAATTAAATCGCGAGATAATTTGGCTTGCTCGTGGTCAGAAAATTTATTTTCGTTGGCGTCAAAATTAATAGCATACCAGGCATAGCTTCCGTATTGTAAGTCATAAGGAGCGCGTGCTGATATTACATAATATTCTTCAGGTAATTCAGACGCAAAGGAGAATAAATCGGCTTCGTTGCTTCCGTAACCGTGTAATAAAAGTAATAAAGGATTCTTGTCTAATTTTATTTTTGGTTCTCTAATGAGAAATTCGAGAGATAAATTCATTTTTTAAATTAAACGTTTTTAAATATTTTTTGAAATTGTTCTCCTAAAAGAGGAATAGGTTTCATTTGTCCTTGTAAAGCTCCCAGAAATCCGTATATCCAAAGGATAAAATAAAAGATGTAAAAAGCCGAAGAAATAGTCCAGCTATCAAAATATCCGATAAAATATCCAATTAAAAAGAACGATAAAAAGATACCTAATGTTTGACGGATATGGAATGAAGCAAAAGGGTATTTCTTATCATTGTTCATAAAAAGAGCTATTACTGCTCCTATAATGGTAAAATAACTAATAATAGCTATGTTTTTACTTTCTTTATCTGGATTCATAGTGTTCTATTAGCTTAAAATTAATTGACTTTGGTTTACAATTCCATAGGCTTTTCCTTTGGTTTCCATTCCTAAAAAAGCAGCGTTTTTTGATTTGGATAAAATAGCTTCCTTGGTAAAAGTATCTTCACCTTCAGGATTAAATAAGCTAATATTCGCTTTTATTCCTTCTTTTATTGGAGTGTTTTCGATTCCAAATACTGTTTTACCAGCAGTTAATTTTTCGATTACTTTTTCTAATGGTAGTACTTTAGTTAAAGATTTAAAAGCGCTTTCTAAACCAATAGTACCATTTTTAGCCATATCAAATTCCATTTTCTTGTGTTCAATATCAATAGGATTATGGTCAGAAGTTATCATATCGATAGTGTTGTCCAGAATTCCGGCTAGTAAAGCTTGTCTGTCTTCCTCTGTTCTTAGTGGCGGAGTAACTTTGTAACGAGTGTCAAAATTATCCAGTTTTTCATCAGTCATCGTTAAATGATGAACTGTTACACTACAGCTTACGTTTAATCCTTTGGCTTTAGCTTCTTTTATTAAAGCAACTGATTTTGCTGTAGAAATTGTCGGAATATGTAATTTTCCGCCTGTATATTCGAGTAAAAATAAATTGCGGGCTACTTGTAATTCTTCAGCAAGATTAGGAATTCCTTTCAGTCCTAAACGTGTAGAAACAATTCCTTCGTTGACAACTCCATGTCCTTTAATATTGGAATCCTGAGAATAAGCAATCACTAATCCGTTAAAATCCTGAGTGTATTGCAGGGCAATTTTTAGCAAATTGGCATTTTCGAAACTTTTATTGTAATCACCAAAAGCAATCGCTCCGGCTTGTTGCATATCGTATAATTCAGCCATATCTTTTCCTTCGGCATTTTTAGTTAATGAACCAATAGGATAAAGTGTTGTAGCATGATTTAAAGCTTTAGTTTTTACAAAATTAATTTGCGACTGATTATCGATTACAGGTAAAGAATTAGGCTGCAAAGCAATTCCGGTAAAACCACTTTTTGCAGCAACATTTAATCCATTTGCAATAGTTTCGCGGTCTTCAAAACCAGGTTCGCCAAGAGAAACGCTACTGTCAAACCAGCCTTGGGAAACATGAAGATTATCTAATTTTAATTCTTCGGCATCGTTAGTATTAGCTAAATCAGTTCCAATTTTTTCAATTAATCCATCTACAATTAAAATATCTACCGTTTGATTATTAAAAGAACTTTGAGGGTCGATAATTTTGGCGTTTCGGATAATTAGTTTCATATATAGAGAATATTTTATTTCAGGAATTTTATAATTGCCATTTCGCATACCAGAAAGAGCAGTGCAAAGATAACAAACCATTTCCAAAGTTGATTATCCATTCGGTTGGTTTGTAAGCTATGAAAAACGCTTTCTATAGATTCGGCTGTATTGTAATCAGATAAAATAGTTTTATCAGGAGAATTCAAATTACTTTCTGTTCGATTGTAGTTAAAACTAATATTTTCTACCCATTTTTTTTGATTCAAAATTTCAAAATTTCCGGCTTCCAATGGTAAATCATTAAAAGTCATTTTAACTTTTGAATTCATAATTTGCTGAATAGGAATAAATTGTTCGATACTGTTTTTTACTTCTAAAATAGCGTCTTTTGCTAAGGAAGCTTCAACAAAAAATGGATTTTGGTTTCCAATAATAAGTGCATTTATTCCGTTGTTTTTATTAAATAAAGCCATTTTATAAAATGTAGGAACAATTAATGGGGATTGTTGAAAATTAGAATTTTGATTATTAATTGGTGCCGAAAAAACAGCAACAGCGCCATTTTGAGTTTGTAAAATGCTTAAAAAAGCAGTTTGGTCATCATAAATTAAAGCTGCTGGATTTGCATTAGCAATAGCAAAAGAAGTTTTAGTAGAAGGATATTGAAAATTAGAAATCTTATTTTCAAAAACACCTGAAAATAAAGGATGATCGAAGTTGATTTTAGTAATTAACTTTTCGACGTTTTCTAATGATTTGAATTGAATGTTACCAAAATTTCCTAAAAAAGTATTTAAGGCTGTAATTGTACTTTTTGCTGAAGGAATCACAATTAGATTGCCGCCTTTTTGAACAAAAGATTTTAACGTAATTTGTAAAGCTTGCGGAATTTCGTCTAATTCGTTCAGGATAATAACATCTTGTTTTTCGAGGCTGTTGTAGTCTAAGGAAGCAATTTCTGAATTAGTGTAAATAAACTCATCATTAGTGTAAATTCGGCTTAGAAATTGATTTTTTGTAGCTTCGCCAATACTAATAACTGTGGTCTTTTTTTCTTTGGCTATGCTAAAATAATAGTTGTTGTCATAAGTCAATCCATTATCAGAAATCGTTACATAACCGTGAAATTCTTGTTTTGGAATGCTGAATTGTAATGTTTTTTTAGAAGTTTCTATATTAGAAACTGTTTTTGCAATTAGTTTATTTTGATTGTAAATCGCTACCGAAACAGGTTTTATATCAGTGCCAAAACCAGATAATTTTACATTAACGTCATAAAAATCATTGGTGGTTTCATTGATAAAAACACTATCAATTGAAATATTATTTTTTTGTTCTGCTTTGGGAATAATAAAATAGCTGCTATTATTCTTGTCAATATTTTGAAGCTGTTTTTGGTTTATCCCAATAGCATCAGTAATGATAATAACATCTTTTTTAGCATTGGTTTGATGTGCATTTATTTTGCTTAATAAATGATTTAGTTCAAAAGGAACAGCGCTGTATTTTAAATTTTGTAACGTATTTCTAATTGATTTAATATCGGTATTCCAATAACTTTCGGTATTGGTTAGTAACGAAAAATTAGTGTTTTCAGGTGTGTTTTCCAGTAATTCCTGTACCGCTCTTTTTAGCAATTCGCCTTGTTTTCCTTTGGCTTGCATACTAAAGGAATTATCCAGAATAATATACATTTCGTTCAGACTGTTTTTACTGTCTTTGGCTTTAAAAAAAGGCTGAGCGAATGCTAAAATGATAAATGTTAGTAATAATAAACGGGTACAAAGAAGTAACCACTTTTTTAATTGGGAACTTTTTCGGGTTTGGATAGAAATCGATTGTAAGAACTGAACATTGGTAAAATATTCTTTTTTAAACCGACGAAACTGAAATAAATGAACCAAAACAGGTACAATCAATAAAAAAAGAAAGTATAAAATTTCAGGATGTTTGAATTGCATTCTTGATTTTGGTTTTATTTAGTTCCAAAAATACAAATTTGTAAACAGTTGTAAGTTTTTACAAAGTAATTTTTTAGAATTCAGCTTGCAGAATGCAAAAGCAAAAAAGCAGATTTCAAATTATACTTAATCTGAAATCTGCTTTCTGATGACTGTTTTCTGCCTTCCTGAATAGTTTATTTTTTTTTCTTCTTTTTAGCAGCCTGGTTTTTCAACATATTTCTATTGACAGAACCATGCGTTTTTTTCTTTGTTTTAGAAGGTCCTCCAAGATTTACTTTTGTATTCTTTTTAGCCTTTTCGTGAAAAGCAGCTCCGCCTTCAATTTTAGGTTTTTTCATTAAAAACTTAATGGGCTGTTTATCTTTTTCAGGACCAATTAGTTTATCTGAGATTCCAACTTCTTCAGGAAAATCTTCAATTTCTAATTCCATATCCATTAATACTTCGGCTTCTACTTTAGCATCTTCTTCGCGTGGCGAAATAAAACTAATCGCAGTTCCTGTAGCATCAGCACGACCGGTACGACCTATACGGTGCATGTACAATTCGGCAAATTCTGGCATTTCAAAATTGATTACATGAGTAATATTCGAAATGTCTAAACCTCTCGCCATAATATCAGTAGTGATCAATCCGCGAAGATTGCCTTCCTGAAATTCTGCCATTGTATTCAAACGGTAATTTTGAGATTTATTCGAATGAATAACACCAAATTGCCCGTCAAAATCTTCTTCAATGCGTTCGTGAAGCATGTCAGAAATCTTTTTGTTATTTACAAAAATCAAAACCCGACTCATGTCTTCGTTGGTTTCCAATAAATGTTTTAATAAATTGACTTTGGTATTAAAATTAGGAACATTATAAGTAATCTGTTTGATGTTCTCTAATGGAGTTCCCGATGCTGAAAGTGTTACTTCTTCCGGATAATCAAAATAATCGTTCAGGATAGCATCGACTTCATCAGTCATTGTAGCCGAAAATAGAATGTTTTGACGTTTTTTAGGCATCATTGCTAATAATGCTGTAAGCTGAACTCTGAAACCTAAGTTTAGCATTTCGTCAAATTCGTCAATGACTAATTTTTGAGTATCTTCAAAACGAACTACATTGTCAAGTGCTAAATCCATTGTTCTTCCGGGAGTTCCCACAAGAATATCTGAACCTTCGTAAACCGTTTTTTTCTGTGTATTGATATTCACACCACCAAAAATTCCGATGGTTCGAATAGACATAAACTGCGTTAGTTTTTCTATTTCTTCTACAACCTGAACAACCAATTCTCTGGTGGGAACCAGAATGACAATTTTAGGTGTATGTGTGGTACTAAACTTATACTGTTTTAGTAATGGTAATAAATAAGCAAAAGTTTTACCTGTTCCGGTTTGCGCAATTCCCATCATATCTCTTCCTGACATAATTACAGAGAAAGATTTTTCCTGGATAGGAGTAGGAGTGGAGAATCCTAATTCATCAATTGCTTTTTGTAATGATTTAGGAAGATTGAATTGCTCGAAAGTGGCCATAAAACGTATATTTTGTGCAAAGATAGTCTTTTTAAAAACAAACGTTCAATATATGCTTATTTGAATCTTAAATCCCAGGAAACTGTAAGTGAATAAACCCAAAAATAATTTCCAGGATTGAAGCTTATTTCCTGATGCGCTACATCAAATTGAGCGCTCCAGGCATTTTTATTTTTATGAGTGGTAAAAAAGTAACCTACATTTAAACGTTCTGTTTTTAAATTTACAATAGGTGTATCATTGGTGCTAAATATAAACTGATTCACTTCGGGAGAAGTTCCCATGCTGAAGGTGAAACTTAAATAATTATCGGCATTGCTGCGGTATTTTCTATAGTTGATAGCTCCTGATGTACTGGTATTGCCATCAATAGGTGTGAAATAAGGACGTAATGACCAATAACTATTTCCTGTGTACCAACCAATGGAACCTGTATAAATACTGGTATTTGTACTGTATTTTAAATTTCTAAAACCTGCCGAAATTTCTAAACCATGTGGTAACGATTTGTACAATTCAGCGCCATATTTTAAATCAGGAAAAATAGGAGAATCAGCAAAACCTAGATTTATGTAAGCATAAAGTCCTTTGGTAATTTTAGGATATAAATCAAATTCTAGCTGAGAACCATTCTCATTAAATCGTCGGTTAAAATTATATTTTGCAATGATATTTCCGTATTTAGTTTGTTTACCATAACTAAAAGTATAGTATTGCATTGGATCGAAAACTTTAGAATACACATCAACAGCAGCTTTTAGACCAACAGAGTTTGTGAATGCTGTATTGCCTAATTCAGTTAAGAATTCTTGTGCTTTTTGATCATCGGGATTTTGAATTAATACCTCTTTGATAGTGTTTTTAGCTTCAACGGTATTGTTAGTGTTTTTTAGCGCTGTAGCTTTTAAAAGCAGTAATTCAGCATCATTAGGAAATAATTTTAAGGCTTTTTTAGTCATTTCGACTGCTTCAAAATGTGCTTCACTCCAGGATTCATTCTTAATAGCTGCAATCCAGTTATCTTTGTTTTCGGGAGCTTTTTCGATAACATAAGCAAATTCTTTTCGTGCTTTTTTGTAATCGCCATCCCAGGCATAAGTTGATGCTAAAAAAGAACGGACATCATGATATTCAGGATATTTATTCAGAACATTCAATAAAGTGTCCTGCGCTTGTTTTCGATGCTGATTAAAAGCTAGTTGCCGAGCTGTTTCTAAAGAAACATCCGGATCTCCTTTGTAACCTTGTGCTTGTATTTGGAAAAAGCAAATCAATGTAAATAGTAAAGTTAATTTGATAACGGGCTTGTTTATCATTATTCTGATTCTTTTGAGTTTGATGTTTTTTGGAATTAATTTAATTGCTGCTCATTCCTTTTCGGGTCATTTCGCCCCATTTGATTGATTTATTAAAATAATAATCAAAATTACCTTTTATAGCGGCATATAAAATAAAAGGATGGTTCAATATTGGCTCAGTAAAAGCGGTTTTAATAAGCTGTTTTCCCATTCCTCTTTTAGTATATTGATGATAAGTAAGTTCTTCGGCAATAATAGTAATAATCGAAAATAATACGGTAAAAAGATAAGCAACAATAAGAAATAAAACGGCATAATCCCACACTACATTATTTGTTACAATGAGTAGTAAAAAGTAAAAAAGACCAAGTACTTCTATAATAGGAGCTAACCTTTCGAATAAAAACCAATACGGATAACTAAGTATTCCTAATGAATTGTATTTAGGATTAAATCCAATTTTTTTATGTTTTTTAAGTGTTTCAATAGTTCCACGAGTCCAGCGGTTTCTTTGTGAAATAAAAATTTTGTAATTATCCGGCGCTTCTGTCCAGCATAACGGATCAGGAATGTAGGCTACTTTGTATTTGGCTTTTTTCTCTTCCATGTAGCGTCTCATTCGTACAATAATTTCCATGTCTTCACCCACGGTTTTGGTATCATAACCGCCTACTTCAAGTGCGATTTTTTTATCGAATAAGCCAAAAGCTCCCGAGATAACTAATAATCCGTTGAGTTTGCTCCATGCCATTCGACCTAAAAGAAAAGCTCTTAAATATTCAAGAATTTGTCCTCTTACAATGCTATTTTTAGGGAAATTAATGTCTAATAATTTTCCGTCTTTTATAATGCAGGAATTGGCAATTCTAATCACACCGCCTGCGGCAATAACTTTGTGGTCAGTAGCTTCAAGAAAAGGTTTGATCATTTTTTGCAAAGAATCTTCCAGCAGTAAACAATCAACATCAATGCAGGCTACATATTTATTGGTACTGATATTTAATCCTAAATTTAGTGCATCCGCTTTTCCGCCATTTTCTTTGTCTACTACAATTAATTTTTCAAAAGCTGGATTGGTCGATTTAAAAACGCCTTTTCGAAGCGGTTTAGTAGCTACCTGATTATTGATTAAATAATCGACTTTTACCAAATCATAAGCTTCGATGAGTTTTTCTAAAGTGTCGTCTTTACTACCGTCATTTATTATAATTACATCATAATTTACATAATGGTTTGAAAGTAAGGAACGCACATTTTCTACAATATTTAAACTTTCATTATAAGCCGGAGCAATAATAGAAATGGATGGCGAGATAGATGAAGATAAGATTTCGGTGTAATTTACGAAGCTGTTTTTCTTCATGTAATTGACCGTTTCAAAAGCAGAAATTATCGCTAAAATAATGTACGATGAAATAGCAGCAATTGCAAAACCAAAAAAGATATAATCAAAAAAGTTGATAAGTTGTTCCGGTAAATTTAGCATCATAATTAACTGGCTATGGTTAAATCTTTATCTATTGTAAAATCGGTCGCAGTGGTGTTGATTTTAAACGTATTATCGTCATCCACAGTGATAAGGTTCAATATTTTCATTACCGAAATTCGAATGAAAAAGTTCTCATTTTCTATATGGTCGCGAACAAACGGAATATCATCTGGCACTGCCATTTCTTCCATCATTTTGAAAAAAGCAATTTGTTCGTCGAGACTTCTCGTGAAATAATCTTCTTTTAAAACAGCTACAGCTTCATAAATTCCTAAATGAGCAACAACATTAATGGCTTCAATTCTAATTTGAATATCAGCATGATTAAAAAGTGCTATAATCTCATCTTTTACACCATATTGATTATAAATTTTAGCTAATTTCAATGTAAATGAAAGTACAGAATTGTTAGTCGATTGTAGCCAGTTATTCATATCAGGAACTTCCAGATTATTGAATTTATTCAAAATTTCTAACAATTGAATCTGATCCCATTCTGATAACGGATTTTCTAAAACGTTTAAAAATTCGAGTCCGTCGAAGCGAAATAATTTCACCAAATATTTTTGAATTTCGTTGCGAACTTCTTTTTTAGGATGATTGATTAATTGAATAATTTCATCGTGAGCTTCTTTGATTTCGAATAAGGTTAATTCTCTGATTGCTCTGGCAACAGTATCCCATTTTTTACTCTTTAATTTAGAAGTAGCCGAATCAATAAGTCCAGTTTGATAATATAAATTCTGAATTGCATCTGAAGTTTCCCCCGAAATTTCGTTCTTCAACTTTAAAAAAGTAGCAATTATTAGTTTTCTTTTTAAGCGGTTTTCGGAACTTTTTTTGAAATAAGTAATTATTTGTTGCTGCTGTAAGTTGTTATTTTTATCATCATCAGCATACAGATATTCTATAAGTTCGGCTTCGTACTTTTTTTTATAGGTAGCCTCTATCCGTCCTTTTATTCTTAATCTGTCTCTTAGGTTTTTTAGATAAATAACCAATAGTATTATAATTGCTATAAAAAACAATGATAAATAAGTACAGAATTGAATAATAGGATGGGAGTTATTTAATGCTTCAACTATATTTTGAAGTAATTCTACCATACAGCTCAATTAAAGCTTTACTGCAATAATCTTTTGATACGAATAATTAATTCGTTTGGACTAAAAGGTTTGCTCATAAAATCGGTAGCACCCAGATTAAAAGCATTTAAAACCATTTCTTCCTGACCAGCAGATGAAAATACAACGATAGGCGTTTTCTTTTCTAACTTGTTTCTAACATGACTAATCACTTCTAATCCGCTTATAAAAGGCATCATGATGTCAGTTAAGATCATATCAGGTTCGTTACCTTCAATAAGATCAACAGCTTCCTTACCGTTGGTCGCTATTAAAAGTTGATAACCTTCTTTTTCTAATTTGAATTGTAACAATTTTGAAAGGATAGAATTATCCTCGGCCAGAACAATTTTTTTTGAAAGCTTCATTTCTTGTAGGTTATTAGTTTTTTGTAATTGGGGTTTTACAAGATAAAAGTAATGAATAATTTCAATAACATCGATTAAGTGCTTAAAATAATCGATAAAAAACACTTTTTAAGCTAATGTTGAGTAAAAGTATTACAGTGGAATAATTTTATGTTTTTTCGAATTTAAAAACAATTTAGAAGTCTTCAAAAATACCAAGTCCAAAAAGAGCAAAATCATATTTTACTGGATCAGTTGCATCGAATTCTCTAAGTTTTGAATCCAATTCTAAAAGTGCTTTTCCGTCGTTTTGTTTACGGTTAAGTAAGCCTAATTTTCGGGCAACATTTCCTGAATGTAGGTCTAATGGACATGAAAGTAGAGCAGGAGAAATAGTTTTCCAGATTCCTAAATCAACGCCTTTGTTGTCTTGACGGCACATCCATCTTAGGAACATATTAATCCTCTTGGCCGCCGAATTATTCAGTGGATCTGAAATGTGTTTCTGAGTTCTTGATAAATGCGGAATTTCAAAAAAGAGTTGCTTGAATTCGGAGATACTTTTTTGCATCGAATCAGCCGTTTGATTTTTCGCAAAAACAGCTTCCAGTCCGTTATGGTTTTTATAAATATTTTGTAAAGACTTCATGAAACCTACAAAATCCTGCCCGTTAAAAGTACGGTGTACAAAAGTTTCTAATCGAACTAAATCATCTTCAGAATGAGACATAACAAAATCGTAAGGAGCATTTCCCATTAATTCCATCATGCGATGACTATTTTTGATAATCATTTTTCGGTTACCCCAGGCAATTGTCGCGCTTAGAAAACCAGCAATTTCAATATCTTCTTTTTGAGTAAATAAATGCGGAATTTGTACAGGATCACTTTCGATAAAATCAAGTGTATTGTATTGAATTACTTTTTGATCAAGAAAATCTTTAAGTTCAGTTTTATTCATTGCTAATTAATCCATCAATCATCACCAGTTTTCTATCAGCCATATTAGCTAATTCTTCGTTGTGAGTTACAATAACAAAAGTTTGTCCTAATTCATCTCTTAATTTAAAAAACAATTGATGTAAATTTTCTGCGGAAGCAGTGTCTAAATTTCCCGAAGGTTCATCGGCAAAAATCACTGCTGGTTTGTTTATTAATGCTCTGGCGACGGCTACACGTTGTTGTTCTCCGCCCGAAAGTTCGCTGGGTTTGTGATTAATTCGATGCGAAAGACCTAGATAAGTTAATAGTTTTATAGCTTCTTCTTCAGTTTCTTTCTTTGGTTTTTTTGCTATAAATGCAGGGATACATACATTTTCAAGTGCCGTAAATTCAGGTAATAATTGATGAAACTGAAAGATAAAACCAAGGTTTAAATTTCTGAATTTAGATAAATTTTTGTCGTTCATAGACAAAATATCTTCGTTGTTAATTCGAAGTTCAATTTCCTTATCTTTATCAGGACGGTCTAAAGTGCCTAAAATTTGTAACAATGTTGTTTTTCCTGCTCCTGAAGCGCCTACAATAGATACAATTTCTCCTTTTTGAATATGTAAATCTACACCTTTTAAAACATGAAGTTGATCGTAATATTTGTGTACGTTTTTGGCTTGTATCATTGTTAGCAGTTTTTACAAAGAAACAAAGATTTTAGTGATTATAAAATTGGAAGAAGTATATTTTTAGACTAAAAAGCATAAATTTGAGTTAATAAAGAATGCTTGCTTTTATGAAAAGATTAATGAAAGCAACAGATACAATCAAAAAAGAAAACGAATATGGAAAATGAAAATAGAGTAGAAGTTGCAACGCTTGCCGGAGGTTGTTTTTGGTGTACTGAAGCTGTTTTTTTAGAATTGAAAGGCGTTCAATCTGTTGTTTCAGGATATATTGGTGGGAATACTTTGAATCCAACGTACAAAGAAATTTGTCAGGGAGATACAGGTCATGCCGAAGCTATTCAGATTACTTTTAATCCGGACGAAATTTCGTTTGGCGAATTATTAGAGTTCTTTTTTGCTACTCATGATCCTACCACCTTAAACCGTCAGGGAAATGATGTGGGAACGCAGTATCGAAGCGAAATTTTTTATCATAATGAAGAACAGCGGGAAATCGCCGAAGATTTTATTCGTTTTTTAACTCAGGAAGATGTTTTTGGAAAACCAATTGTTACTAAGGTTTCTGCCGTTTCAACATTTTATGAAGCCGAAGATTATCATCAAAATTATTACAATCAAAACAAATCGCAAGGTTACTGCTCTTTTGTAATTACACCTAAAATTGAAAAGGTGAGAACCTATTTTAAAGATAAATTAAAAGGATGATTTGATTTAAATCCAAGATGGAACACAAGTATAAAATACTTTTTTTGGGAATTATTTTCGATATTATCGGAATGCTTTCGTTTACGATTCCTTTTCTTGGAGAATTTTCAGATGTGGTTTGGGCGCCAATTTCTGGTTTCTTGTTGGCAAAAATGTATAAAGGCCGTGTAGGTAAAATAGGAGGAATTATTTCTTTTTTAGAAGAGCTTTTTCCACTGACTGATATTATTCCAACATTTACGCTAACATGGATTTATTATTATGTTATAAAGAAAGAAAACTAATCCTTTTGCTTTTTAAAAATAAATCCTAATCCTATTCTTTGAAGCATTTTTTTCGAAAAAGGAAAAAAGAATTTCGATTGTCCGAAAAGATAACCGAAGAACATTAATAAAAAAGGATATAAAGGCAGAACCAATACAATTAGAATAAAATAATATAGAGACCAGTGGGTGTTTTCTCTATTGATGTCTAAAAGATTCATTAAGTAGCTGGAAATTTTTGCTGACAGAGAACCGTTTATAGCAAAGACTATAAATATGATTACTAAATCATAATTAGTAGCTATTCCCCAACGTCTCTTTAATTTGTCCATATTTGCTTAAGATTACAACAAATATAACAAGATTATCTCAGAGGAACACGACCAAAAAGTCTTTGATTGTAATTATTTTGAAAATAAATCATATAGTTGTAAATCAAATAATTTACTTCGTAGCCATAATCAATATTAGAGTCATAATCAATGCTCATTTCGTATAAATTGCGATTGTAGCGTTGTGGTTGCATAAAGCGATTATTCCATTCGTTAATGTAAATTTGGTTTTTAGTTTCCAGATAGCTTTGAGTGTAAAAACCTCGTGGCTGTGCCATTGAATTGAGCCAGGTAGCAAAACCAGGATCAATAATAATAACTTCATATTCTACTTCTTCATTAACAATTTTTATGGTGTCACTAACGCTCGCAATAGTATTTTTTTGTTTAGTAATATTTGTTTTAGTTGTAGTACAGCTTAGTATAATTAAACCAAAAATTAGCGCTATTGTGTAGATACTATTTTTCATAATCAAAGAAATTAGTACTCTAAATTTACGAATTAATACCGTTTGTTATTTCAAAATAGACCAATAAAAATTGGTCCAAATGAAATATACAACGGCATTATACCACAACGATTGGACTATATTGTATTTGGTATAAATTCCTGATTTAGTTTTATTTGAAAAAAAAATGCCATTTACAATTAAGATAAATGGCATTAGATTGAATTATAAGCTTATTTTTTATTTGCCAAAAAGTTTTCCCAGCATACCTCCTAAACCTCCTTTTTTAGAAAGTTCTACAGCATCGTCAAGATCTACTTTTCCATCGCCATTTTGATCTAAACCAAAATGAATTCCATAAGTCGAAATGGCTTCCATAATACCGGCATGTTCAGGGCTGTCGCCGCCTGTTAAAGAGTCTAAGATTTCGGAGATATTAATGCTGTTGTCTTTAGGGTCATTTGCTTTTTCGATTAAAGAACTTAAAATTTGCGGAATCATTGCCGTTACTGAGTTAGTAGCAGTTTCAGAATTAATTCCTAGTTTTTCGGTTAATGAATTAGATACCTGACTTGTAATCTCATGTATCACAGGATTGTTTTTATCAATATCCTTGCCTTGTAAAAGTCCGGCTATTTGGGACAAATCGGCCTGGTTAGCTATTTTCTGCAGACTTGAAAAAATAGAATTACTGGTTTCTTGTAGGACTGCCTCATTTTGTTCATTTGGAATCGCTTCGTTTTTTACAACTGCATCTGCTCCAAATTCCTGTACTAATTGTGATAATTGTGCTAACATGAGATTTGCTTTATAAGGTTATTTACCAAATTTAATAAAAAAAAGGACTCATTAGCCATTTGCCATGAGTCCTTTTTGTATTATAAAAACTTAAATTTTAGCTTAACAAACTGATAATTTGTGATGCTAATTCAGTTCCAATTCTGTCTTGCGCTTCTCCAGTTGCAGCTCCAATGTGTGGAGTCAAAGAGATTTTTGGGTGCATTAACAATTGTGTAGCAGGAGTTGGTTCGTTTTCGAAAACATCTAAACCAGCAAAAGCAACTTTTCCGCTGTCTAAAGCTTTAACTAAGTCAACTTCATTGATAACACCACCACGAGCACAGTTTACAATTCCTACACCGTCTTTCATGGTAGCAAATTCTTTTTCAGTCAAAATGTATCCGTTTTGAGCAGGAACGTGGAAAGAAATAAAATCAGCTTCTTTAAATAAAGATTCTAATGATTGAGGAACAATAGTAGTAGTTACTGATTGTCCGTCAAAAAACTCAACCTTAACATCTACTGAAGGAATAAAACTATCAGCAGCGATAACTTTCATACCTAAACCAAGAGCCATTTTAGCAGTAGCCTGACCAATACGACCAATACCTACAATACCTAAAGTTTTTCCTCTTAATTCAGTACCGTTACCGTAAGCTTTTTTCAGGTCATTAAATTTAGTGTCTCCTTCTAAAGGCATGTTTCTGTTAGAATCATGTAAGAAACGAACACCAGATAATAAATGAGCAAAAACTAATTCAGCTACAGATTCTGATGAAGAAGCAGGAGTGTTGATTACGTGAATTCCTTTGCTTTTAGCATAATCCACATCAATATTGTCCATACCTACACCACCACGACCGATGATTTTAATGCCCGGACAAGCATCAATAATGTCCTTACGAACTTTAGTCGCACTACGAACAAGAATAACGCTTACGTTATTTTCGTTAATGTAGTTCGCTACTTGTTCTTGAGCAACTTTTGTAGTGATTACTTCAAAACCACCTTTTTCTAAAGCTAAGATTCCACTTTTTGAAATCCCGTCGTTTGCTAATACTTTCATGTTTTTTTATTACATTAAGAGGTTTTTTCCTCAAATTAATTGAATGTTTTAGAAGCTGTTTCCCGCTATCCATTTCAATCTTGTGTCGGCGTAGATGCCTGCCTCCACAAGGATTTCCACTTCTATCGGGGCTAGAGCCTCTGCTAGCGTTCTCAATTTAAATTTCAATGGCAATTTTCAATATCAAAAATTACCAATAGTAAATGAGAATTAAACTGCTTTTTCTAGAGCTTGCATTACGTCTACTAAAACTTGTACGCTTTCAATAGACATAGAGTTATAGATAGATGCTCTGTAACCACCTACAGAACGGTGTCCTGGTAATCCGGAAATTCCAGCCTCTTTCCACATTTTGTCAAATGTTTCAGTGTGCTCAGGGTTTGTTAATAAGAAAGTAACATTCATATTAGAACGGTCTTCCTCAACAGCAGCTCCTTTAAATAATGGGTTTCTGTCAATTTCGTTATAAAGCAATTCAGCTTTAGCATTGTTTAGTTTTTCAACAGCAGCAATTCCACCTTTTTCCTTGATCCATCTTAATGTCAACAAAGATGCGTAAACAGGGAATACAGGAGGAGTGTTGAACATACTATCCGCTTTAACGTGTTTGGCATAATCCAACATACTTGGAATAGCACGACCGTTTTTGCCAATGATTTCTTCTTTGATAACTACTAATGTAGCTCCTGCAGGTCCCATATTTTTTTGAGCACCAGCATAGATAATATCAAACTGAGAAAAATCTAATTGTCTAGAAAAAATATCTGAACTCATATCACATACTAATGGAACATTAGTTTTAGGGAATGATTTCATTTGAGTACCAAAAATAGTATTGTTAGATGTACAGTGGAAATAATCTGCATCAGCAGGAATTTCATAATCTTTAGGTACATAAGTATAGTTGTCTTCTTTTGAAGAAGCTACAATAACAGTTTCTCCAAAAAGTTTTGCTTCTTTAATAGCTGCAGTTGCCCAGGTTCCTGAATCTAAATAAGCTGCTTTTCCACCTTCTTTCATCAAGTTGTAAGGAACCATTAAGAATTCAAGGCTTGCTCCACCTCCAAGAAAAAGAGCTTGGTATCCTTTTCCTTCTAATCCAAGTAATTCAAGAGCTAAAGCTCTCGCTTCGTCCATAACTGCAACGAAATCTTTGCTTCGGTGCGAAATTTCTAAAATAGATAATCCTGAATTATTAAAGTTTAAAATAGCTTCTGCTGATTTTTCAAAAACTTCTTGTGGTAAGATAGATGGTCCTGCGCTGTAGTTGTGTTTTTTCATGGTGTAGTATAAGTCCAAAAAATTAAAATGCAAATTTCGGTAATAGCACTCGAATAAGCATTAAAATATTCATAATAATTATTAAAAATTTTTCTATGTTATTAACAAAAACGATATAGTATCAATATTATCCGCATAATCCCATAATTTTGGCTGTTGGGTTTGTCCAAAGGCGACACTGTTTTTTACTAAATTATTGCTCACAATGCATTGAATTTGTTCTGCTTCGGTTTCTAATTTTTTTTCTAAATCCGAAAGGTTTTCGTAAAATTCATAAAATACGCTGGAAATTGGCGAAGCATAGCTGCTGTCTTCTTTTATGGTTAAAAAACCATTGTCTAGTAATTTAAAATTACTCATCAGGAAAACCGCCTTGTTATAATCGTAATTATTAGCGTACTTTTCATATTTAATAATGTCCTGATATTCGAAAATAGCTTCAAAAAAAGAATCAAATTTGTAATCTTTTGGAACAAAAATCTTCGAAACATTGCGACAACCTAGGCCAAAATACCTAAAAATATCTTCGCCTAAAGCAATTAAATCTTCTTTGGTTTCCTCGCCATTTAAAATAGCAATAGAATTTCGGCTTTTTCGAATAATTGAAGGCTTGTCTTTAAAATAGTATTCAAAATAACGCGCTGTGTTATTACTTCCAGTAGCAATTACAGCATCGAAATTTTCTAATTTTCCTTCGATAAAAGTGATTTTACTGGCTAGTTCCGGAGCAATATGAATTAAATATTTAGCTAAAAAAGGTAGTAAATGCTGATCATTTGAAGAGGTTTTTACTAAAACATCGTGTCCGGTAATCAAAACTGACAGGAAATCATGAAAACCAACAAGCGGAATATTTCCTGCTAATATTAAAGCTACTTTTTTAGGTTTTACATTAGAAAAATTATAAGCAGCTAACCAGGTGTCAAGATTTTCTCTGGTTAAAGCATTTGCCCAGGATTCAACCGCATAATACACTTGTTCAGGAGTGTACCAGCCATTGTGTGATTGTGAAAGCTGAATCAAATCAACAAAAGAATCAAAAAAAACAGCATTGCCCTGCACATCTTCTTTTTGATGGTTTTTGGCTTCAGAAAATTGACTTAAAAATTTTCCTAATTCGATAAACACATTTTTTTTGTTTTCTAATGTCATAATGTTTGTTTATGAAATGTTTTGATTGTAATTTTGCACAAAAGTAAGATTTAATAAGTCGAAAGTCAAAAGTCTTATGTCAAATGTTTTGACGACCAGGATTTTTACTTTTAAAAAAACTCTAACACAGAATAAAATGGCAATTATCATAACAGACGAATGTATCAACTGTGGTGCATGTGAACCAGAATGCCCAAACACAGCTATCTATGAAGGAGCTGACGATTGGAGATATAAAGACGGTACAAAATTAAGCGGTACAATAGTACTTCCTGATGGAACTGAAGTGGATGCTGATGAAGCGCAAACTCCAATTTCTGATGAGGTATATTATATCGTTCCAGGAAAATGTACAGAGTGTAAAGGATTCCATGATGAACCTCAATGTGCTGCTGTATGTCCTGTAGATTGTTGTGTGCCTGATGAAAATTATGTAGAAGATGAAGAAACTTTGTTGAATAGACAAGCTTTCTTACATGATGAATAGTTACTATTTTTAATTTCAATTTAAAGAAAATCCTAAGCAATTGTTTAGGATTTTTTTTGCTTTAAAGCGAAATTCTGTTCTGTAAAAATGCCGAAAAAAGCTGCTTCTTATTAATGTACTAATTATGCTATCTATAGCATTTTATATATTATATTTGCAACTTTTAAAATCAAAACCCAAACGCGCTTAGCTAAAAAAAGCAAGCTGTAAACAATACGATCATGAAAGCAGGAATTGTAGGATTACCAAATGTAGGTAAATCAACTTTATTTAATTGTTTGTCTAATGCGAAGGCGCAAAGTGCAAACTTTCCATTTTGTACTATCGAACCTAATATTGGTGTGGTAAATGTACCGGATCCTCGTATTAATATATTAGAAGAATTAGTAAAACCGGAGCGTGTTCAAATGGCAACGGTTGAGATTGTTGATATTGCGGGTTTAGTAAAAGGTGCAAGTAAGGGAGAAGGACTTGGAAATCAATTCTTAGGAAATATTAGAGAATGTAATGCGATTATTCACGTATTGCGTTGTTTTGACAATGATAATATTGTGCATGTTGACGGAAACGTAAATCCTATTCGTGACAAAGAAACTATCGATATCGAATTGCAGTTAAAAGATTTAGAAACTGTTGAAAAACGTTTGGAAAAAGTAAATCGTGCTGCTAAAACAGGAAATAAAGAAGCGCAAACAGAAAAAGCGCTTTTGGATAGAATTAAAGATGCTTTATTGCAGGCAAAATCAGCCCGTACTGTTGTTCCTCAAAGTAATGACGAAGAAGTTTTGTTTGAAAATTTCCAATTAATTACAGCAAAACCGGTTTTATATGTGTGTAATGTGGATGAAAATTCAGCAGTAAACGGAAATAAATATGTAGATCAGGTTCGTGAATTAGTAAAAGACGAAGATGCCGAAGTTATTATTCTTTCGGTAGGAGCTGAGGCTGATATTACTGAATTAGAAAGTTATGAAGAGCGTCAGGTTTTCTTAGAAGATATGGGACTTGAAGAGCCTGGAGCTTCTGTTTTAATTCGCGCAGCTTATAAATTATTAAAGCAACAAACTTATTTTACGGCTGGTGTAAAAGAAGTTCGTGCCTGGACAATCAATATTGGAGCAACTGCACCTCAGGCGGCTGGAGTTATTCATACTGATTTTGAAAAAGGATTCATCCGTGCCGAAGTGATTTCGTATGATGATTATGTTACTTACGGTTCAGAAGCAAAAGCAAAAGAAGCTGGTAAATTCAAAGTAGAAGGAAAAGAATATGTAGTTAAAGATGGTGACGTAATGCATTTCCGCTTTAATGTGTAAATAAAATTAATTTTTAGATTTAAAAAAGACCTGTAGATTTTTATTTACAGGTCTTTTGTTTTAGCGAATGTTTTTTTGTTTAAATTTATAAGCCAAAATCATGTTAAATAACCTACATTATGAAAATTCAGCAAGTATTGTTTGTAGGCGCTACTACTGTCGATCCTATAATTGTTACAGAAGGTTTTGAAAATAACCAAGCAAATTTAGTTTTAGCTTTTGCTGAGCGTACTACTCTTGAGGAATCTTCATATTATTCCATTATTAAAAATCAGTATCCTAATGCTGTTGTGGTAATTTGTTCAACTGCGGGACAAATTTCGAATACTACTTTAGTCGAAGATAAAAATGTAGTTGTGACGGCTTTAGAATTCGAAAAAACGAATTTAAAAGCAATTGAAGTTGATATTTTAGAAGATGATATTATCGTTTTAGGACAAAAGATAAAGCAGAATTTGTTTGCAGATGATTTAAAATCAATTTTGATTTTATCCGAAGGCAGTTTTGTAAACGGAACCGAATTAATTAACGAATTAATCAGGCAAACTAATGCTCAGATTCCTATTTTTGGCGGATTAGCAGGCGACGAATTCAATTTCGAAAAAACAATTGTAGGCTTAAACTCCGAACCTAAACAAGGTAAAATTGGTGCTATTGGTTTTTACGGAAATAACATTCATTTCGGTTTTGGTTCTAAAGGTGGCTGGACTGATTTTGGTCCTGAAAGAGAAGTTACTTCGTCAGATAAAAATGTTTTATATAAAATTGGCGATAAATTAGCTTTAGATTTATACAAAGAATATTTAGGTAAATATGCTGACGAATTACCAGGATCTTCGTTATATTTTCCTCTTTCGATGAAAGAAACTGCCGATGCTAAACCAGTGGTTCGCACAATATTAGCAATTGACGAAGAAAAAAAGTCGATGACTTTTGCCGGAAATATTCCCGAAGGTTCTTTTGTTAGATTCATGAAAGGAAATCTGGATAAACTTATCGAAGCCTCTTATGATGCTGCTTCGAAAATTGCAATTCGGGAATCTAATAATCCGCAATTTGCTTTAATGGTAAGTTGTGTTGGGCGAAAAATTGTGTTAGGAAACCGGATAGAGGAAGAGATCGAAGTTGTTAAAGATTTACTTGATAAAAATACGGTAATAGGAGGTTTTTATTCTTACGGAGAAATATCGCCCACATTAGAAAATGTGTCTTGTGAACTCCATAATCAGACCATGACAATAACCATAATTTCAGAAGATTAATTATGTATACTTCTCACTTAAACAGAAACCTTAAGAGGCAAATAACTAAGTTTTTATCTGATGAAATTATTGAAAATAATAGTCAGTTAAAGGATTTTATTAATGCGGTTAATCAAACTTATCTTAATTACGAAAAAGATGCTGAATTATTTGAGCAGTCTGCAAAACTCAATGATAAGGAGTTTATGGAGATTAATAATAAGGTTAAAAAAGAATTAGCTCAGAAAGAACTGTATCAAAAACAGATTATTGATTCGATTTATACCTTGAGTGGTGTCGATATTCAATTGGTTAGTGAAAAAGATATTTTGGGACTAATTGATTTATTGAATGAAGAAATTCGGTTTAAAAAAATATATCAGGACCAACTTTTATTAGCAAAAGCTGCTGCCGAAAAGGCTAACGAAGCCAAATCAGATTTTTTATCTATAATGAGCCATGAAATAAGGACACCTCTCAATGCGATTATCGGACTTATTTACATTATGGAAAAAGAAGGGACGATAGAGAGTTTTCGTGAAAATATTGATGTATTAAAGTATTCTTCTAATAATTTATTTCTGCTAATTAATAATATTCTGGATTTCAGTAAAATTGAAGCCGGGAAAATTACGATTGAAAAAATAGCTTTTAATTTCAAGGATTTTATCAATCAAATAGGTAAATCATCTGAACTGAAAGCTTCTGAAAATTTGAACAAAATTGAAGTTCAATTTGATGATAATTTTGTTCCAAATATCATTAGTGATCCCTTGCGATTGAGCCAGATTATGAATAATTTGGTTTCAAATGCCACAAAGTTTACAAAAAACGGAATTATTAAAATTCAGGTTGATCAAATTTCAGTAGTTGATGGAATTTCAACTTTTAAAATTCAGGTTCAGGATAGCGGAATTGGGATTGATATTACTAAATTCAATTTGATTTTCGAAAAATTTGCTCAGGCTGAAACTAAAACTTCCAGAGAATTTGGCGGAACAGGTTTAGGATTAGTTATCACTAAAAAACTGCTTCAATTACTGGGATCAGACATTCATTTAGAAAGCGAAATAGGAAAAGGATCTAATTTTAGTTTCATTTTACAGGTACCAATTGATAATAAAACACAAAATATGAATAACGGAATTTACGATAATGATTACGAAGTCAAAAATATGAAAGGATTAAAATTGCTTTTGGTTGAAGATAATGTAATCAACGTTAAAATAGCTTCTAAAATTATTAATCAATGGGAAGTGGATATAGATGTTGCTGAGAATGGTCAGGTTGCTATCGAAAAGTTTAATTCCAATCCATATGATATTATATTGATGGATTTATCAATGCCAATAATGGATGGTTATGAAGCCACAAAAATTATAAGAGAAAAAAATACTTCGATTCCTATTGTAGCTTTAACAGCAGCAGCATCAGACGATTTCTTAGACGGAAGAAAAGATGTTGGTTTTAATGAATATATCGTTAAACCGTTTAATCCTAGAGAATTAAATATGAGGCTTTTTGAATATTTTAAAGTTTTGGAAAGTTAGAAAAATTACTTTTTTAGTAGCAGAATATGGAAATATGATAACTTTTTGAAAAAATATCGAAATATAAAATTTAAGCTTGTTACTTAAATTTGAAAGTATAACTAAATTTTAAATCCGTGGAAGCTCAAAATACATTTTTAAAATATTGGAATCTTCTAAAAGATACTTTTACCGAATTCAATGACGATAATGCCATTAAATTAAGTGCGTCGTTATCCTATTATACCATTTTTGCATTGCCGCCTTTGTTGATTATCATTATTACAATATGCGGTGTTTTTTTTGGCGAAGAAGCCGTAAGCGGAGAATTGTACGGACAAATTAACAGATTAGTTGGTAATGAAGCGGCTATTCAAATTCAAGGTGCTATAAAAAACGTTCAATTGTCTGATAGTAATGTGTTTGTTACTGTTTTTGGGGTTGTTATGTTACTTATTGGAGCATCAGGGGTTTTTGTCGAAATTCAAAGTTCAATCAATTTTATTTGGGGATTGAAAGCAAAACCGAATAAAGGTTTGAAAAAATTCATTCAAAACAGGATTATGTCATTTTCTATGATTGTTTCGGTGGGTTTTTTAATGTTGGTCAGTTTGATGATGAACGCTACTTTAGATGTTTTAAATGCTAGGCTTAAATACTATTTTCCTGAAAGTACAGTCTATCTTTTTTATGCTATCAACTTGTTGATTGTTTTTGCGAGTATTACATTGCTTTTTGCCATTATTTTTAGAACACTTCCTGACGGAGTTATTAAATGGAAAGACGCTTTTATAGGTGCTTCTTGTACAGCGGTTCTTTTTATGATAGGTAAATTTGGAATTGGATTTTATTTAGGAAACTCAACAGTAGCCAGTGTTTACGGTGCAGCAGGATCTGTTATTGTGATTTTAGTCTGGGTCTATTATTCGGCAATTATTTTATATTTTGGAGCTGAATTTACAAAAATGTATGCCAAATCTTATGGCGGAGAAATTGCTCCTAATGATTATTCGGTTAGGATAAAAAAAGAAATTTTTGAAGTAAAAGAAGAATAAAATAACAACTGATTTTATGAAAATAATCACCTTTGGCGCAAGCCCTAGTAAAAAATCGATAAATAAAAAATTAGCCATTTATGCTAGTAGTTTATTCGAAAATGCTGAAGTAGAAATATTGGATTTAAATGATTATCAAATGCCTTTATTTACCGTTGATATTGAGGCAGAAATAGGTCAGCATGAGTTGGCGAAAGCTTTTTTATCTAAAATTGAATCAGCTGATTTATTAGTGATTTCATTAGCGGAAAATAACGGAAATTTTTCGGCTGCTTTTAAAAATATCTTCGATTGGTGTTCCCGAATCACACCAAAAGTTTTTCAGGGAAAGCCAATGTTACTAATGGCAACTTCGCCAGGAGCCAGAGGAGGAGCATCTGTACTGGAAATTGCTAAAAATGCTTTTCCACGTTATGGCGCCGATATTAAAGCTACTTTTTCTTTACCAAGTTTTAATGAAAATTTTGATATTGAAAAAGGCAGAATTTCAAATACGGAATTGGATTACCAATTAAAAGAATTGATTAATAATATTGAACTTTAGCATCAAGAAGTATTGATTTTATTCTAAAATTTCTTTGTCAATATCATTTTTGATAACTTTGGTCGTAAGCCCTTTTAAAATAGGGCCAGATATGCTATATTAGCAAAAAATCCACAAAATTTAATGTCAGATCAAAGTAAATATACCGAAGATAATATTCGGTCACTCGACTGGAAAGAGCATATTCGTATGCGTCCGGGTATGTATATTGGAAAATTAGGGGATGGTTCTTCACCTGATGACGGTATCTATATTTTATTAAAAGAGGTTATTGATAACTGTATCGATGAATTTGTCATGGGTACAGGAAAAACTATCGAGGTAACTATCAGAGACAAAACAGTTTCTGTTCGTGATTACGGACGTGGAATTCCTCTGGGAAAAGTGGTTGATGTTGTTTCCAAAATGAATACCGGAGGGAAATATGATTCCTTAGCTTTTAAAAAATCAGTTGGATTAAATGGTGTTGGTACCAAAGCAGTAAATGCTTTATCAACTCATTTTCGTGTAGAATCAGTACGAGAAGAAAAACAAAAAGCAGCTGAGTTTTCGGCCGGAAATTTAGTTCTGGAAGAAGATATTATAGAAACTACCAAACGTAAGGGAACCAAAGTTACATTTACTCCGGACGAAGCAATTTTTAAAAACTACAAATTTCGTAATGAGTATGTAGTAAAAATGCTTAAAAATTATTGCTACCTTAATACCGGTTTAACTATAATTTACAACGGCGAAAAATATTTTTCTGAGTACGGATTACGCGATTTATTAGACGAGAATATTGCCGAAGAAGACAAAGTATATAATATTATTCATTTAAGAGGTGATGATATCGAAATTGCGATGACTCATAGTAAATCGCAATATAGTGAAGAATACCATTCGTTTGTAAACGGACAAAATACCACTCAGGGAGGAACTCATTTAGTTGCTTTTAGAGAGGCAATTGTAAAAACAATTCGTGAATTTTATAATAAAGGTTTTGAACCTTCAGATATTCGAAAATCCATTGTTGGTGCGGTAAGTATCAAGGTAATGGAACCCGTTTTTGAATCGCAAACCAAAACTAAATTAGGTTCTACAGAAATTGGATCAGAACCCGGAATGCCTTCAGTTCGAACATTTGTCAATGATTTTGTCAAAAATAATTTAGATAATTATTTACACAAAAATCCAGAAACTGCTGATTTACTGCTACGCAAAATTCTTCAGGCTGAAAGAGAACGTAAGGAACTTTCAGGTATTCGAAAATTAGCCAAAGACAGAGCTAAAAAAGCCAGTTTACACAATAAAAAACTGCGTGATTGCCGTGTGCATTTACCCGATGTGAAAAATCCAAGATATTTAGAAAGTACGCTTTTTATTACCGAGGGAGATTCAGCTTCCGGATCAATTACGAAATCGCGTGATGTAAATACACAAGCAGTTTTTAGTTTGCGTGGAAAACCGTTGAATTCTTACGGAATGAGCAAGAAAATTGTTTATGAAAATGAAGAATTCAATTTATTACAAGCGGCTTTGGATATCGAAGATGATATGGAAAATCTGCGTTACAACAACATTGTAATTGCAACCGATGCCGATGTCGACGGAATGCACATTCGATTATTGCTGATTACTTTTTTCCTGCAATTTTTCCCTGAATTAATCAAAGAAGGACATTTATATATCTTGCAAACACCTCTTTTTAGGGTTCGAAATAAAAAAGAAACCATTTATTGCTATTCTGAAGAAGAACGAAAAGCAGCCATAGAAAAATTAAAACCAAAACCAGAAATCACGCGATTCAAGGGATTAGGAGAGATTTCGCCAAATGAGTTTCAGTTTTTTATTGGAGAAGATATTCGATTAGATCCGGTTATGATGGATAAACATACTTCGGTAGAGCAATTATTATCTTTTTATATGGGAAAAAATACGCCTGACCGACAAGAATTTATTATCAAGAATTTGAAGGTAGAATTGGATACAATTGAGGAAGCTTAGTGAAAGAAAAATACATAAAAATTGTCAAAAGATCTTCAAAATAAAATTTTATTCCAGCAAGTAGTTGAGCTATTGCAAAATGCCCGACAACAGGTTTTACGTGCGGTAAATTCAACGATGGTTTACACCTATTTTGAAATTGGAAGAATGATTGTTGAAGAAGAGCAAAACGGAAAAGACCGCGCCGAATACGGAAAACAAATTCTAAAAGGGCTTTCAGAACAATTGACTAAGGAGTTTGGGAAAGGGTTTTCGGTTGCTGTTTTAGAGAGAATTAGGAAGTTTTATTTGATTTATTCAAAATCCGCAACACTGTTGCGGATTTTAGAAATTAAGAATTCTGCAACAGTGATGCGGAATTCTCAAATTGACAAAACCCAGTCACTGACTGATGAATTTGAACTTCAAAAAACGCAGTCACTGATTTCGTTTTTCAAATTAACATGGTCGCACTATTCTTTTCTAATGCGAATTGACGATGAAAAAGAAAGACGTTTTTACGAAATAGAATCAGAAAAATACAATTGGAGTGTTCGTGAACTAAAACGGCAATATGATTCGGCACTTTATACAAGATTGGCTTTAAGCCGGGACAAGGAAGGTATTTTGAAACTTTCGGAAGAAGGTCAGATTATAGAGAAGCCAAAAGATATTATCAAAGATCCTTATATTTTAGAATTTCTTGGATTGCCTGAATTACATCAATATTCGGAAACTGAATTAGAAGCCGAAATTATTAATAAGCTAGAACATTTTCTTTTAGAATTAGGTCACGGATTTACGTTTGTTGCTCGTCAGGAGAGAATCACTTTCGACGATAAACATTTTAGAATAGACTTGGTTTTCTATAATCGAATTTTAAAAAGTTTTGTTTTAATAGATTTAAAAATTGGAGAGTTAAAACATCAGGATTTAGGACAGATGCAAATGTATGTCAATTACTATGATAGAGAAATGCGTTTGGAAGATGAAAACAAAACCATTGGAATTGTACTTTGTCAAAATAAAAGTGATTTAGTTGTAGAATACACTTTACCGGAAAACAATGAGCAAATTTTTGCCAGTAAATACAAAACAGTACTTCCTAGTAAGGAAGATTTGATAAAATTAATTTCGTAATTTGAATAAATGAAAGACGAAGAAGACGATAACATCATTCCAAACAACGAAGAAAATAATTCTGAGGAACAATCTATTGATGAAAATCAGGATGCTGATGAAGCTGACGAATCGATTGAAATAGTAGATGTAAAGCATTTTGAAGGAGAACATTTCTACGATAATGAAGAAGAAGGAGATGGTAGCGAAACGATTACCAAGGTTACAGGAATGTACAAAGACTGGTTTCTGGATTATGCTTCTTATGTTATTTTAGAACGTGCAGTTCCTGCTATCGAGGACGGATTTAAACCCGTTCAACGCCGAATTATGCACTCTTTGAAAGAGTTAGATGACGGACGTTATAATAAAGTTGCCAATGTTGTAGGGCATACCATGCAGTATCATCCGCACGGTGATGCGAGTATTGGTGATGCGATGGTGCAAATAGGGCAAAAAGATTTATTGATTGATTGTCAGGGAAACTGGGGAAATATTTTAACTGGTGACGGAGCTGCAGCTTCCCGTTATATCGAGGCACGTTTGTCAAAATTTGCCTTGGAAGTTTTGTATTCTCCAAAAATTACCGATTGGGGAGTTTCGTATGATGGTCGTCGTGCGGAGCCAAATAATCTTCCCGTTAAGTTTCCGTTGCTTTTAGCACAAGGAGCAGAAGGTATTGCTGTGGGACTTTCGACTAAAGTATTACCTCATAATTTCAATGAATTAATAGATGCTTCGATTAAGATTTTAAAAGGAAAATCGTTTACGCTGTATCCTGATTTTATGACTGCCGGTATCGCTGACGTTTCTAATTACAATGACGGACTGCGTGGCGGACGTGTACGTGTGCGTGCTAAAATTGCCCAAATTGATAAAAATACTTTGGCGATTACCCAAATTCCGTTTTCGACAAATACCGGAACTTTGATTGATAGTATTTTGAAAGCCAATGATAAAGGGAAAATCAAAATCAAGAAAATTGAAGACAACACCGCTGCCGATGTTGAGATTTTAATTCACCTTTATCCCGGAGTTTCTCCTGATAAAACTATCGATGCGCTGTTTGCTTTTACAGCTTGCGAAACTTCGGTGGCGCCTTTAGGCTGTGTGATTGAAGATAACAAACCATTGTTTATTGGTGTTTCTGAAATGTTGAAAATTTCGACTCATAGAACAGTCGATTTGTTAAGACAGGAATTAGAAATTCAATTAGAGGAATTAAAAAATAAATGGCATTTTTCTACTTTAGAAAAAATCTTCATCAGGGAAGAAATGTACATTGATTTCAAATTGTATCATGATAAAGAATCTTTATTCAAATACATGTACGATCGTTTTGAGCCTTTCAAAAAATCATTCGTAAGAGAAATTACAGATGAAGATTTACAGCGACTGACTCAAATTCCTATGATTCGAATTACTCGTTTTGATTCTGATAAAGCCGATGATTTCATCGCTAAATTAGAAGATGAAATGAAGGAAGTAGAATATAATTTAGAACATATCACTGATTTTGCAATTGCTTATTTTACCAAATTAAAAGAGAAATACGGTAAAGGACGTGAACGCCAAACAGAATTACGCATTTTCGATGATATCGAAGCCACAAAAGTAGTGTTGCGAAATACCAAATTGTATGTTGACCGGGCAGAAGGTTTTGTAGGAACGAGTTTGAAAAAAGACGAATATGTTACAGATTGTTCAGATATTGATGATGTAATTGTCTTTCTGAGAGACGGAAGCATGATGGTAACTAAGGTGGATGCCAAAACCTTTGTAGGGAAAGATATTATTCATGTTGCTATTTTTGATAAAAGTGATAAACGAACGATTTATAATGTAGTGTATCGAGATGGAAAATCAGGGCCATCGTATATCAAGCGATTTAATGTTTCGGGAGTAACCAGAGACAAATTATATGATTTAACGAATGGAACGAAAGGCTCTCAGATTCTTTATTTTACTCATAATCCTAATGGAGAAGCTGAGGTTATTACAGTTCTTTTGCGTCAGGTAGGAACGATTAAAAAATTAAAATATGATATCGATTTTGCTGCTTTAGCTATAAAAGGAAGAGCTTCGAAAGGAAATTTGGCAAGTAAATATCCTATCAAGAAAATTGAAATTAAAGAGAAAGGAATTTCGACTTTGTTGCCAAGGAAAATTTGGTATGATGATACAGTACAACGTTTAAATGTTGATGCCAGAGGAGAATTATTAGGCGAATTCAGACCCAATGATAAAATTTTAATTATTCAGCAATCAGGGAAATTAAAAGTGGTAATTCCTGAATTGACGACTCATTTTGAGGAAGATATGATTGTGCTGGAAAAATGGATTCCTAAAAAACCTATTTCGGCTATTTATTATGATGGCGAAAAAGAGCGTTATTATTTAAAGCGCTTTTTGGTAGAAACTGAAAACAAGGAGGAAACTTTTATTACTGAACATGCTAATTCTCAGTTGGAAATAGTATCGACTGATTACCGTCCGGTGGCTCAGTTGGTTTATCCAAAAGTAAAAGGAGTACAAAAGGATAGTTTGCATATTGATGTGGAAGAATTTATCGCCATAAAAGGAATTAAAGCCTTAGGAAATCAATTGACGACAGAAAAATTAAAACAAGTCAATTTATTAGATCCTTTACCTTATGAAGCTCCGGAAGAAATAATTCCGGAAGAAATAGAAGTAAAAGGCGAATTAAATGCTGATGATACCAATGTTCAACTAGACGAAGACGGTCAAATAGGCTTAGTTTTAGAATAAAAAACTTCGAAAAAGAACATGCCCCAAAGAGTTGATATTTTTTGGGGCATTTTTTTATAGTCTAAAGAGATGATAAAGCATTGTTATTTCTTTTTCTTTCAACTTTTTGAGAATTTTTAAAAAAGCAATTGCTGTAATGTAAGCATCGCCTATAGCGGTATGCCGGTCTTTTTTAGAAATATCAAATTTATCAGCTAAGTCATCTAAGGTGTAATGGTCTTTGTATTGCAATAAATTAGATTTGATTAATGTTTTTTTATATAAAACTGCAGTGTCCAGAGTTTTGTTAGTAAGTTTAGGCATTCCGTTTCTTTCGAGCGCATTATTAATCATGGTTACATCAAATTTGGTATGATGTGCAATAATTATAGAATCGCCAAGATATTCTACAAACATCTTCAATACCTGAACTTCCGATTTATGATCTAAAACGTCGCTTCTTATGATTCCGTGTATTTGCACACTGGATTTATCAAAATGTTCCTGATCCATATAATGTTCAAAAGCATTTTGCAAGTTGATAGTTCCGTCTTGTAATGTGATAGCGCCAATACAAAGAATACGATCTGTGACGTAATCAAAACCAGTAGTTTCTGTATCTAACACCACAAAACGTTCGGATGCTATCGAGCGGTTTAATTTTTCGTCGATAGGTTCTTTCAAAATTCCCAGAATTTGAAGTGCCTCAATAATTTTTTCTTTTATTGTCATTAGATAGTTATTTTTCCGGGATTAAAACGCATCGAAATTACTTCTTGTAATTCTTTAATGGTTTTAAATGTGGCTTTTAGTTTTACTTTTTCTAATTTTGAAAGCGCTTCTAATTCGATAAACTGTCCCGAATCATGATGTAAAAGTCCTTGTTTCGTTCTGAATTTCAGTAATGCTTTGTACGAATAAGCGCAGGACAAATACAATTCTTTATTTTGAGGTTCAAGCTCAGCCAATTTTTCAAATCGTTCGGGAGTATTGCTAATTCCTTTAACAGAATGAGAGATTATCAAAACTCGTGCAGCATCAGCCAGTGGCATTAAAGCACGTCTTTTTATGTCAAAGAAATCTTTGTGAGCGCCATCTTGTTCGACTAAAAATTGTCTAAAAAATCCTGTTGGCGACGGACTTTGGAGCGCACCACTTACTAAATGAACATAGAAAATAGGATTAGCGGCAATATCTTCAAAAATAAAATCCGATAATTCATTTGCCAATTCGCTGTCACCGTAAGACAAGCTGTAATCAAAAAAGATGAACGAAAGTAAAACTTCGTCTTTTCCTGGTTTACTAATCCAGTCGTGAACTAATTCTTTCCATTGGCTTAAACTTAAACACCATTTTGGGTTGGATGCCATCATCTCAGCCGGACAATAATCATAACCAATTTCAAAAAGTCCTTTGTTGACTTCTGCGGCTAATTCCAGAAAATATTTACTCGTTTTTGCCTGTAATTCTGCCGGAACATCTTCATAAATTAATGCATTATCCTGATCTGTGTGTAATAATTGTTCGCTGCGTCCCTGACTTCCTAATGCCAACCATGAGAATCGAACAGGTGGAGGCGTTTTCATTTTTGCCAATGACAATTCGATTACTCTTTTTATGCAGGCATCGTTCAGCTCTGTAATGATTTTAGAAGTGAGTGTAATAGGTATATTTTGGTTTAAATAACCTTGTAACAATTGCATTATTTTGGCACGAATAGGTTTTATGGCTTTCGCTTTTTTAACACGTTTTAATGCTTTGATTAATACTGCCGGATTATTTCCTAAGGCAACCATTACATCGTGTTTTGACAAAATTCCCACTGCTTTAGTATTAGGAGTTCCATCTTTAGTAAGACATAAATGACTGATGTTGCTTTTCATCATTGCCATTTGCGCCTGTGTAATAGTCATTTTTTTAGAATAAGTAATCACGGGCGAATTCATAATCACATCGGCAGTGGTATTGATCGAATGTTCTCCGGTTATAATTTTATTTCTAAAATCTTTGTCGGTTATTATTCCTATTGGTAACATATCTTCGACTACGAGCATAGCACCAATGTTTTTCTTGGTCATGATGGCAGCAATTTCTTTTGCGGTAGCAGCTCGCGAACAAGTAATTATTTTTTTCGAATATTTGATAGGCTGGAGGTCAAGAATCTTATTATCAGTATCGATAATTTCGCCTATATTTTCTCCGTTAAAAACATCGCCATATAATTTTGTACTATGACTTTTTGAAAAAGGATTTTGTGTATTCGAAGCAAAACTATCAATGATGAAACTGCCTACATCAGCATTTTTAATCGCATAAGGTTTAAAAATAGCTATAGGAATAGAATATAAAATGGTTTCTTCATGCGTTCTGGCTTCCATTTTATAATTTTCATGTGCAATCAATGGGCGTAAACCAAAGATGTCGCCTTCATCACACATATCTAAAATATCATTTTTTTGATTTTTTAGAAGTTCGACAGCTCCTTTGTGGACCACATAAAAAGAATCATGCGTTTCTTCATTTTCAGTAAAAATAACAACGCCTTTGTCTTTATAAATAATAGAAACCTGCTCCGAAAGTAATTCGATATCATGTTTGTCTAAAAAGCTAAAAGGAGGGAAGTTTTTTAAAAAGTCGGCTACTCGTTGCGAAATGGTGTTTTTCATTAAAAAAATATTTAGGCTACGTTTTTTGTCAATTTACAAAAGAAATTCTATTGTACGCTAATGTATTAATTTTTATGTTTTATAACGAAAAAAGCTCCTCAATTAAGGAGCTTTTTATTCTGGTAAATTGTGATTTTATTTCTTTTTTGAAACTTTCATATTCAAAACTTCGACCAATAACGAGAAAGATATAGCAAAATACAAATAACCTTTTGGAATAGGAGTAACATGACTTCCTAAGATTAAAGCATTCGATAAATGAGCACTTTCGGTAATTAACATCAAACCGATTAAGATTAAAAATGATAATCCTAAAATTTGTATTGATGGATGTTTATTAACAAAAGTTCCAACCGGAACAGCAAATTGCATCATGATTAAAATAGAAATAATAACTGCAGCAATCATAATGTATAAAGCACCTGCTACACCATTAGTCATTCCTACAGCGGTTAAAATACTGTCAAATGAAAAAACAATATCAATCAGGATAATTTGAACAATCACACTGCTAAATGATTTTGCAGCCGATTTTTTTATTTCTTTTTCTTCTTTGCCTTTATGATCTACTTTTTCCCTTATTTCATTGGTGCTTTTGTAAATTAAAAACAAACCGCCTAACAAAAGAATGATGCTTTGTCCCGAAACTTCGGCGTGTAGCCAACTAAAATTGAACGTAAACCAAGGTTCTTTCATGGCGATTAAAAGAGTAATCCCAAAAAGAAGAAGAATACGCATAAACATGGCTAAAAACATCCCAATTTTAGTGGCTCTTTTGCGGCTTTCTTCGGGTAATTTCCCTGTGGCTATCGAGATGAAAATGATATTATCGATTCCTAATACAATTTCAAGAAATGTTAAGGTTAACAGCGCAATCCAGGCATCAGCATTTAAAAATACTTCCATTTTGATTTATTAAGTTATGGTTATGTGTTGTGAGTTATTGTTAATCTGAAATTTTTTCGACAATTCCTTTTTGTTTGACATCAGAGCCTACAATTCCAAATTCAAAAGTATATGAATTTCCAGATGTGGTTAAGATTTTCATATTAATTGATTTTTCCTCCGCCATATTTTTTGGATGTAGTTTTTTCAAAATATATTCGCAGTCGTTCACCCAGCGTATTGAAGCAGTATCTGTTTTTCCTTCAAAAGTTTCTATTTCGATACTGTCATTACGTTCAAAAAGCGTCACTTTTTTTACGCCGTCCACTTCATGTTCAAAACGGAATTTTCCGGTTTTAAAGTCTTTGCAGTTATGTTCGGCATTATAACAAGAAGCAAAAAGTAATGCTAAAGGCAATAGTAAAATTAGTTTTTTCATTTTATTGAATTTTAATATCGTATTTATCTAAAAGTCCTGGAATGCCCTGGATCGAAAATTTAGCTTTTCGCATTGGATTGAATTCGGGATCAATTTTATAATTGTAAGCGGTAAGGAAATTCACTTCTTTCAATTGGGTATCGTTAAAAACGGCATTCTCCAAATTACAATTATCAAAAACCGAATTAGAAAGAGTGGTTCCAATGAAACTTACTTCTTTCATAGAGCAGGAATTGAATTTTGTTTTTGGCATTTTTTTATTCGAAAAAGAAGCATAGTCCAGAATGCAATTGTTGAAACTAACAGCAAACATAAAATCGGCACAGCTGTTAAACTGAATTCCAAGTAATTTGCAGTTAGAAAAATGAATCGTTTTTAAACTTGTTCCGCTAAGAGTTGTCATCGAAAGATTGCAATTAATGAACTCGCAATCCATAAAAGTATTATTCGAAAAATCGCTATTAGAAAAATCACAGTTTTTAAAAACACAGTCTTCAAACTCGCGATTGCTGACTTTTTTGTTGATAAAAACTACTTTTTCAAAGGTTTTTTGGATATGAATTAAGTCTTCCATTAGAAGTTTTTGGGTTTTCTTGACGTATGTCTAACTCGAAGAATTTGAATGGTTTCAGAAGTAATTTGGTACGAAATCATATAATCATAAACAAAATAGGATCTGAAACTTCCGTCATTGTTATTCTTTTTTGAATCGAGCTTATAGATTTCGGGTTTGGTTTTCAGAATTTGGGTGCTTTCGAAAATTTTATCAATTACTTTATCTGCAATCCTGATGGATTTACTTTCAAAAAGAATATAAAAATGAATATCTTCTAATTGTTCTAAAGCATCAGAAGACCAAATTATTTTCTTCCCCATTTTTTTGAAATTGCTCTTGCTTGATCTTCAGTATGAAAGTTTCCTTTTTGGATATTTTCTAATGCTTTTTCAATATCAATGTTATACTCAGTATCTGTAGCAGTATCCGAAGGAGAATTTGTAGTAAGTAAAAGACGTTTTAGTTTTTCAACAAAAGTAGGATCTTTTACTTTGTCAATTTCTTTATGTATCCAATTTATTTCAGCTTGAATATCCATGATCTGATTTTTTAGTAAAGATATAAATTAATCGTTGAATAAGGCATTGATTATTGTTTTTAATCCTTTGAAAATTAAATATACTGACGCCAGACAGGCAATGATTCCGATTCCTAAAACCAGATAATGCCATACAGTATGCTGGTTCATAAATGCATTATAAATCATCGATGGACCAAGAAATAATAAAGGCAAAGCACCTGTTAGATACCGAATGGCTTTAGACAATAATTCTTTGTTTGTAGGCATTTTAAAAAGTTAGAAGTTAGAAGTAGAAAGTTAGAAGTGGGAAGTTAGGAGTAACGAATAACTCATAACCCATAACTTATAACTGAGAATTAAAAAAATCTACTGCTTTGCGCACACTGCCGTGTTCTTTTAGTAATTGATTTGCTTCTTCATAAGTTACAGGAATTTCGCCCATAATCATTTTAGTACCGCGGTCTACGAGTTTGCTGTTGCTCAATTGCATATCGACCATTTTGTTACCCTTTACTTTTCCTAATCGAATCATAGTGGCAGTCGAAATCATATTCAGAACTAGTTTTTGAGCTGTTCCTGCTTTCATTCTCGAACTTCCCGTTACAAATTCAGGACCTACCACAACATCAATAGGAAATTGTGCCGTTTGCGAAAGCGGACTTCCTGCATTACACGAAATACTTCCTGTGATAATGTTATTTTTGTTACAGGTTTCTAAACCGCCAATAACATAAGGAGTTGTTCCTGAAGCTGCAATTCCAATAACGACATCATTCTCATTGATATTGAATTCCTGTAAATCAATCCATGCCTGAGTTGCATTGTCTTCGGCGTTTTCTACCGCTTTACGAATGGCTTTGTCGCCACCGGCAATTATTCCCACCACTAAATCAAAAGGCACTCCAAAAGTAGGAGGACATTCTGAAGCATCAACCACACCTAAACGTCCCGAAGTTCCGGCGCCAATGTAAAATAAACGCCCGCCCAGTTTCATTTTGGCAACGATTTGGTTAACCAAAGTTTCAATTTGTGGCAAGGCTTTTTCAACAGCCAGCGGAACGGTTTTGTCTTCGTTGTTGATATTAGTCAATAATTCCGTAACGGACATTTTTTCTAAATGTTCGTATTTTGAGGATTGTTCGGTGGTTTTTATGAAGGTCATTTTGTTGAGGTTTATTTGGTTATTCGATTATTTGACTCTTTTATAAATTAAAATCTATAAAAAATAAGCTAAGACAATTCCCAGCACAATCATCGAAACTTTGGCAATATTAAATTTGTGTCCTTCGCTGGTTTCAAAAATGATGGTTGAGGAAATATGAAATAATATTCCGATAACAATAGCGGTAATTTCTTTATGATATTGGCTTAAGCCGGTAAGATAATCAGAAGCGAATGTTCCCAACGGTGTCATCAGTGCAAAAGTGAGCATGAAGGCAAAAATTGCCTGTTTGTTCAGGTGCGAATTGATGAAAAAAGTCGTTAAAATAATAGCAATAGGAAGGTGGTGAATAGCAATCCCAATGGCTAGATTATCATGATTATGTCCCACAGGAAATCCTTCCAGAAAAGCGTGAATACAAAGACTGATAAACAACAACCACGGAATATGCGACATATTATGATGTCCGTGTACGTGACCGTGTTCGGCACCTTTTGAGAAAAATTCCAGAATAATTTGGAACAAAATTCCCAGCATGATAAAAATTCCGGAATTCCCTTCGTGATTTTCGCCGGCTGTATGCTCGTGAACTTCGTAGATTTCCGGTAATAAATGCATCACTGTTAATGAAAGCAAAAATGAACCACTAAAAGCCAACAACAATTTAAGATTGTTCTTGTTTTTTGGTTTTAAAATTAATGCAATTAGATAACCTAATAATACAGAAAGTAAGGGTAAAAGGTAATTCATTTTTTATTGTTTAACCGTTTAACCGTTTTTCGTTAAATCGGTTCAACGATTCAACGATTCAACGACTCAACTACTTAAATATCATAATCAATCGTTCGCTTTCAGTCTTATGGAATTTTTTTAATTTGTAATCACCAAAGATATCCAAAAGATAAATTCCTGCTTCTTCCATCATAGATTCAAAGTCTTGTAATGTCAGGGCTTTTACTTTTTCGGTAAAATGGTATTTGTGACCCTTATCTTCAAAATCTATTTCTTTAAAAATATGCCCATCAGCTACATAGCGCTTAATATGGAAATCGATTCCGTCAACGCTTTTTACCTCTTCAGGAACCAGAGTTTCAATTACCTGATACACGTTCATAAAGTCGATTACAGCAAAACCGTATTCTGATAAACTGTTTTTGATTGCTTTTAAAGTGGTTAAATTGTCATCGTCATTTTCGAAATAACCAAAACTGGTAAACAAATTAAAAATGGCATCGTATTTTTCATCGAATTCCTCACGCATGTCGTGTACCTTGAAATGCAGGGTTTCATTCGAATTTTTGCTTGCTTCGGCAATACTGTTTTCGGATAAATCAGCGCCTATTACGTCAAAACCTAATTGGTTCAAATAGATAGCGTGACGGCCTTTGCCACAGGCTAAATCCAATACTTTAGCGTTTTCAGGAAGATTTAAGTAATGGGTTAAATTATCCATAAAAAGCTGCGCTTCCTGGTCATTGCGCTCTTTGTAAAGAATATGATAATAAGGAGTGTCAAACCAGGAGCTAAACCAAGTTTGTTCTTGTTGATCCTGATTTGTAATAGTTGTTTTTTGTGCTGCGGACATTTATGCTGTTCAATTAATTCTATCCCGCAAATTTAGTGTATTTTTGCCGAAATATACTATTTCAGCTTGTTTGGAATTTAGACTGAACTGACTTAGCAATTTAATTATTGGAATTTAAAGAGAAATGGAAGAAAATTTTAAGATGATTGCCAAAACCTTTTTTGGTTTTGAAGAAATATTAGCAACCGAATTAAGAAATTTAGGCGCTCAAAATGTAGAGCAGGGTGTACGAATGGTAAGTTTTAAAGGAGATAAAGGTTTTATGTATAAAGCCAATTTGTCTTTGCGTACGGCTTTAAAGATTTTAAAACCCATTTATTCTTTCAGAGCCAATAATGAAAAAGCCTTGTATAAAGGTGTTTCTAGTGTAAACTGGTCTAAATTTATCAATGCCAATCAAACTTTTGTGATTGATACTACGGCACATTCAGAATATTTTACTCATACTGAATTTATTTCTCAAAAATGTAAGGATGCCATTGTGGATCAGTTCAGGGAAAGAACGGGACAACGTCCAAGTATTGACAAAGTTCACCCTGATTTACGAATTAACATTCATATTGATAAAGATCAGGTTTCGGTAGCATTAGATACTTCCGGGAAGCCTTTAAATCAAAGAGGTTATAGAAGTTCGACTAATATTGCTCCTATAAATGAAGTTTTAGCAGCGGGAATTTTGTTGCTTTCGGGTTGGGACGGACAAACAGATTTTCTGGATCCAATGTGCGGTTCAGGAACGTTTCTTGCCGAAGCTGCGATGATTGCCTGCAATATTCCGGCCAACATTAATCGTAAAGAATTTGCTTTCGAAAAATGGAAAGACTGGGATAATGAACTATTTGACAAAATCACCGATAGTTTATTGAGTAAAGTGCGTGAATTTCATCATACGATTAAAGGTTATGACAAAGCGCCATCGGCAGTAAGTAAGGCGAAAGAAAATATCAGAAATGCAAATTTGGAAGAATATGTTATTATTGAAGGAAATAATTTCTTTGATACCGAGAAAACATCGGAAGGTAAATTACATATTGCATTCAATCCGCCTTATGATGAGCGTTTGGATATTCACATGGAAGAATTTTATAAAAATATTGGAGATACTTTAAAACAAAGTTATCCGGGAACGAACGCTTGGTTTATTACCGGAAATCTGGAAGCATTGAAATTTGTAGGTTTACGTCCGTCTCGAAAAATCAAATTATTCAACGCCGGACTCGAAGCACGTTTAGTGAAATACGAAATGTACGAAGGAAGTAAGCGTACTAAGTTTCAACAATAAGTAACTAGGTGCTAAGTTTCTAAGAGAAAGAATATAATAATAATTTAAGGTTCATAAAGTTATGATTACTAAGGTGAAAAAACTTAGTAACTTACAGTCTTAGAACCTTAACAACTCTAAAAAAATGACAAAATTACAATTACGCGCATTTTTATATCAATTAGGATGTTTTATCTGTTTATTCGTTTTATTCCGTTATTTAGTAGCAGTTTATAGTGGTTTAACTGGATTTTGGATTCCTATTACAGCCTTTATTATAGCAACGGCTATTGGTCCAAAATTTCAGGCTGTTAAAACAAAAGATAGCGAAAAACTATTTATGAAATGGATTTTTATAAAAGGAATTAGAGAAATTGGTTAGTATTCAGTGTTCAGTTTTCAAAAGGCAGAAAACAGTATCTGAAGGAATAATAAAAACCGCAAATTCGCAAATTATAGTTTTTATAATTTGCGAATTTGCGGTTAATTTTTAGATACTTGATTTCTTCTGCTTTCTGCAAACTGAAATCTGCTTATTTCTTCTTTGTTTCTTTTTTAGTTTCAACAGGAACTACTTTCTTTTTGAAAATTGGTACAAAATAAGTTACCGTGTAGTTAAAACCAACACCAAAATCTCCATTATACGTTCGGTTAAATCCGGGAATGTATAAGTTTTCGAAATTATTAGGCTGTTTATTGCTTATTAATCGGTTAAAGCGAAGACTGAAACCCAGAAAAACATTGTTGAAAACCTTAGCTTTCATTCCAGCAACTACTTCGATCCAGCTAGCGGTTAATCCGTTGAATTTTTGTCCGGAAGCAATAGGAGGGATTTCTCCAAAATATTGATTCGAATTATAAATTCGAAAGTTATTCAATTCCTGATTAAAAGTACTAAAACCGTAACGTAAACCTATAGAAATAATGTTTTCCATATCCAACCAGTTTTCGTAACCATTATAATCAAAACCCGCTTTAATGTAAGAACCTTTTGTGGTAAAGTTAAGACGGTCGTCGTCGGTAGTTTTATTTTCGTTTCCTACTTCTACGGCTAAATAACGTCTTTTGTCTAATCGATAGTCACCTACTAATTCGATTCCTTTATAATCTTTGTCATAAAAACTTCTGCTTAGTCTATATAAATCAACCCCTACACGTATTCCGTAGCGATTTGTTTTTACAGGAGCCACAATAGAATCTGTTTTTGAAACCACAGCAGTTTTGGTTACTATAGCAGGCTTTTTAGGAAGAACTCCGGTAGTAACCGTGTCTTTTGATTTTATCGTTGGAGTGGTCTCTTGTGCATTGGCAAAAAACAAAGACAAAATCAGGCAGCTACTAAAAAAATATTTCAAGGTGTGTTTCATTTTCGTTAGCTATAATATTGTTTTTAACATTCACTTGTAGCATCCATTTACCATCAGCAGTTGCCGCATCTGAATGAACAAAAGGCGAATTACCGTTTAAAGTAAAATTAGTTTTAAATCCGCAGGCACGAGATACAAAAATGTTATCACGTCTATAATTAAACTGGATAATATCTTCATTAGGCAATGCTGCCGGATTAGTACTGCCAGAATTCAAAGTAAAACGAAAAGTAGTCGTGTCTGCATCTAATTTTAACGGAATAGAAACTGTACTGCCATTGATTAAGTTACTTCCGCTAAAAGTAATTGGCTCTTCCATTCCTTCGGCAATTATGCTTAAATTGTCTACGGTTTTTTCAACAGAAGAGTTATTAAAATCGTAAAAAGTAACCACTAATCGCGGTGTGGTAACTGTATTGGCATCACAAATATCGTCTTTCTCACAACCAGAGAAAGAGAAACATAGGATTAATAAGAGCAGTATCGTTTTTTTCATGTTTTTTAGTTGTTAGTCCCTAGCTTTTAGTCCTTAGTCCTTAGTGTTTTTGAAAATAACTAAGGACTAGGGACTAAGTACTAATTTCTATCTGCGTTCCAATAAAACTACATTCTCCACGTGATGCGTTTGCGGAAACATATCTACCGGACGTACTCTGGTTACTTTGTATTTTTCATCCATTAAAGCCAAATCACGCGCTTGTGTAGCCGAATTACAGCTTACATAAACTACTTTTTCAGGAGCAATTTTCATGATTTGTTCAATTACATCTTTGTGCATTCCGTCACGAGGCGGATCAGTAATAATAACGTCTGGCTGACCATGTTGAGCAATAAAAACATCGTTGAAAACTACTTTCATGTCTCCAACAAAAAACTCACAATTGTCAATGTTATTGCGTTCAGCATTGGCTTTCGCATCCTTAATAGCGTCAGGAACACTTTCTACACCTATTACTTTTTTAGCTTTTTTAGAAACGAATTGTGCAATAGTTCCCGTTCCGGTATATAAATCGTAAACAGTTTCATTGCCAGTTAATCCCGCAAAATCTCTAGTGATTTTGTATAATTCGTAAGCCTGATCTGAGTTGGTTTGGTAAAAAGATTTGGCATTGATGCTGAATTTCAAGCCTTCCATTTCTTCTAAAATGTAGTTACGACCTTTATATAATTGAATGTCCTGATCATAAATAGTATCATTTGCCTTGTTATTCACCACATATTGCAACGAAGTAATTTGTGGAAATTTAGCATACAAATGGTCTAATAATAATTCTCTGTTGGCTTTGTCATCTTCGAAAAATTGAATTAAAAGCATGATTTCGCCGGTAGAAGCCGTACGCAACATTAAAGTTCTCAATAAACCCGAATGTTCTCTTGGGTTAAAGAATGTTAGTCCGTTTGCATTAGCAAAATCACGAACTTCGTTTCTAATGGCATTTGATGGATCTTCCTGTAAATGGCATTTTTTAATGTCCAGAATCTTGTCCCACATTTTTGGAATATGGAATCCAAGAGCATTTTTATTGTCTAATTCTTCACTGCTTCCAATTTCAGCTTCGGTTAACCAACGGCTGTTTGAAAACGAAAATTCCATTTTGTTTCTGTAGAAAAACTTTTTCTCCGAACCTAAAATCCATTCAAATTCAGGAAGTGCAATTTTTCCGATGCGTTGCAAGTGATTTTTTACCTCATTGTGCTTGTAAAACAACTGTTGGTCGTAGTTCATGTTTTGCCATTTGCAACCACCACAAGTACCAAAATGATCACAAATAGGATCCACACGATGCTCTGACAATTCATGAAATTTCACCGCTTTTCCTTCATAATAGGCTTTGCGCTTTTTGAATGTTTGTACATCAACGACATCACCGGGAACCACATTCGGAATAAACACTACTTTTCCATCGGGAGCCTTAGCTACCGAAACGCCTTTTGCACCTGCGTCAAGGACTTTTATCTGATGAAAGACAACTTTGTCTGTATTTTTTCTACCCATGGCGCAAAAATAAGTTTTTGTGCGCTTTTATAAATTCAAATTGGGAAATATTTTTGAAAACTCATGATTTTTATTAATCTAAGGCTTTTCTCTACCAACGAATTTTCCTTTTCCTAATAAAAATGCAATAGCTTTTGGAATATTTTTATCGATACTTTCCTCAGTTTTTAAATGAGAAAAATAACGAATAATTTCCTTTTGTAACGAAGGACGCGAATTTTGAAAAACACTATTAGCTTCTTTGTTTTCGGCTAAGGCTTGTAACAATTTCGGATGAATTGGGATTTCTCTTTTTTCTGGATCATAGCTTATGCTTATTGCTATTTGTTCTCCAATTCGTTTAGGAGAATTTTTGAGCATTTTTGTATTAATATACAAACGCCATTCGCCTTTAAATTTCATTAATGTTTGAGTATAAGGAATAGAATTGACAGTGCCTTTGACAGGAATAGAACCTTTGGATTTTCCTGCTTTTTCAAAAATGTGTTGTAAAATTTCTTCAGGCACATAAACAAAAGGATTGATACCTATAATTTCAATGGTAGCCGAAAAAGCATAGGTTGTTTCCTGTGTCATAAAGCAGATTTTTTATCTATTTGCTAAAATATAAAATTGAATGCGAAGTTATTAAATAAAAAAAACCTCGTTTCACAATGAAGTAAAACGAGGTTTTGTATTTATAAAGACTGAATCTTTCAATCTTTTAATCTTTCAATTTATAGAACTATAAATCCGATTTTAAAACAGCTCCGTTACTAGCGTTAGTTACTAATGAGCGGTATTGTCCTAACCATCTTGAAGTTAATTCTTTTTTAAGCGGAACAAATTCGGCTTTTCTTTTAGCGATTTCTTCGTCAGATAAATTTACTGATAAGATGTATTGGTCAACATCAATATGGATTTCGTCTCCGTCTTTTAATAAACCAATCATTCCACCTTCGGCAGCTTCCGGAGAAACGTGTCCGATAGATGCTCCACGAGTTGCTCCACTAAAACGACCATCAGTAATTAATGCAACTGATTTTCCAAGTCCCATTCCCATAATTAATGAAGTTGGAGCCAGCATTTCCTGCATTCCAGGACCACCTTTTGGTCCTTCGTAACGAATAACCACTACGTTTCCGGCTTTTACTTTTCCGCCAAGAATTCCTTCGATAGCTTCCGGCTGTCCGTCAAAGCATACGGCAGTTCCAGTGAAAACACGGTCTCCGGTAATTCCGGCAGTTTTAATAACAGCACCTTGCTCAGCTAAATTACCATACAAAACAGCCAAACCACCTACTTCAGAATACGGATTGTCTATTGTGTGAATAATATTCGTGTCCTTGATGTAAGCATCTTTGATTTTTTCTAAAATTGTTTCACCTGTAATGGTAAGGTTGTCTAACAAAATATCATCACCTCTTTTAGTCATTTCTTTCATTACTGCATTTACACCTCCGGCAGTATTGATATCTTCCATGTGAACGGTTGATAAACTTGGAGAAATTTTAGCAATATGAGAAACTCTTTTTGAGATTTTGTTGATGTCTTCTAAATTGAAATCAACATTAGCTTCTTTTGCAATAGCCAACATGTGCAACACAGTATTCGAACTTCCGCCCATTGCCATATCTACAGCAAAAGCGTTGCGTACTGCTTTTTCGTTCAGAATATTTTTTAGTTTGAATTTTTCAGTTTGAGCAGCGTCTTTTGCAATTTCGCAAATTCTTCTTGCAGCTTGTCTGTATAATTCTTCACGCTCTTTTGTTAAAGCTAAGATGGTTCCGTTTCCAGGAAGTGCAATTCCCATAGCTTCCATCAAGGTATTCATAGAGTTGGCAGTAAACATTCCAGAACAACTTCCTCCAGAAGGACAGGCATTACACTCGATATCTTTTAATTCTTCATCAGTGATTTCGCCTAATTCGTGTTTTCCAACAGCCTCAAAAGCAGTAGCTAAATCGATAGGAACACCGTCTTTAGTATGTCCTTTTTTCATTGGTCCACCACTAACAAAAATTGTTGGAACATCAACTCTTAAAGCTCCCATGATCATTCCGGGAACAATTTTGTCACAGTTTGGAATGGCAATCATAGCATCTAGCTTGTGCGCATTCATTACTGTTTCGATAGAGTTAGCGATAATTTCTCTTGAAGGCAGTGAAAAAAGCATTCCATCGTGACCCATTGCAATACCATCATCTACACCAATTGTGTTGAATTCAAAAGGCACACAACCATTCGCTTTAATTTCTTCTTTGATAACTCTTGAAACTCTGTCCAGAAAAAAGTGTCCTGGAATAATTTCGATATAAGAGTTGGCAACACCAATAAATGGTTTTTCGAAATCTTCGTCAACTAATCCAGTTGCTCTGAATAATGATCTATGCGGGGTTCTTTGATGTCCTTTTTTTACTTCATCACTTCTCATAATAAACCTGATTTTTTATATACTTAAAATTGTATGATTATTTTTTTTTGAGCGCAAAGATAAGTAATCTTTTAGGTTTAATGAATGCTGGTATTCGAAAAGCAAAGTTTATATTCATTCTAAAATCACTTCATTACTAACATAAATTTTATCTTTGCTTTTTAACTCCTGTAAAAATGAAAATTCCTCAACGAAGAAAAGTTATCTCAATCAGTACATTATTTGTTTTTTGTATGCTAATTTTTGGTTGTGAAAAAGCAGAAGAGAAAGGTACTCGGTTTTCTTATCGTGCTGTAAAAGACAAAGACACTGCTTTGCTGAATTTCATCAGATTAGAAGATAATCGGTTTTTTGGGCAATACGAAATTATATATGGTGGTTCGAGAAAAGATTCCGGTGAGGTGAGAGGAATAATTTCTGGCGATACCATCAAAGGCAGTTTTTATTATCATCCTTATGGAGGCGGCGTTTTAAAAAGATATCCTGTTGCCTTACTGAAGCGGGAAAATAAATTGCTTTTAGGTAAAGGCGTGATTTCGATTTACATGGGAATTCCCTCTTTTTTAAAAACCGAACCCATAGATTATTCTAAACCTGAATTTATTTTTGAAGAAATAAAAAAGCAAAATCCGTCCCGATAATTTCAGGACGGATTTTGTTTTTTAATTTGAAGCAATTAGAGAGTCAGAAAAAGTTTCTTCTAGATGTTCGGTGTAGGCTTTCATGTCTTTTTCAGCATTGGCATTTTTTTCGACATCATGAAAATGATAACTTTTTAGCGGAGTCATTCCGGTAAAAGCATTCATTCGGTGGAAACCAAAAAAAGCACCTTCGTCAACTGATTTTTGATCGAAAAATTCTCCCGGAAGTGTAAAAGCGGTTGCAGGTGCATTCCAGGTTGTGGTAAGCATGTATTTCTTGCCGTGCATCAATCCGCCCGTTCCGTAATTGATTTCGGGATTGCTGGATTTTCGACCGTCACTGCGATAAATTCCTTTATTGTGTCCAGCTGTAAAAACTTCGTCAATGTATCTTTTAAAATTGAAAGGCAGCTGAAACCACCAAACCGGAGTGTGGTAAATAATGATATCTGCCCAGGCAAATTTGCTCACTTCCTCTTCAGCTGAATAACCATTTTGTATTGTTGTAGTTTGAATAATTACTTCTTCAGATTGATTGAAAAATTTTTCAGTGGTTTCAGTAATGGTATTGTTAAATAATCCGCCCGAATGACCGAAACTTTGTCCTGCATTAATGATAAATATCTTTTTCATAATTGATTAACTTTTTTGTTGTCACAAAGTTAAGATAGATATATGTATTATTAAAATAA
>NZ_JNCA01000007.1 GCF_000695795.1 Flavobacterium seoulense
TTGTCTAGTCCTGAAAAAGTGATACAGGATTAATAAAAAATAAAAGTACAATTTTAAACAGTAGCAAGTTCAGGTTTGCTACTGTTTTTAGTTCTATAAGTTCTCATTTGAATTGAATTTTGATTATGCATCTGGTTAGGTGTTAACATATAATTGGAATAATGAGGTCTAAATTGATTGTAAATATCAATTGCTTCTTTAACTACTTTCTGCATGATTTGTTTTTTTTGGTTGTATTTATCAATCATAAATTCCTGTTTTAGGATACCATTAATTCTTTCTGCAACTACATTTTCATAAGGATCCGAATTTTGGGTCATACTGCATTTTACTTTATTTTTACAGAGTACTTTTTGATATTCTTCAGCGCAATATTGCAATCCTCTATCAGAATGATGTATTAGTGTCTGTTTCTTGTTTTTACGTTGCTTAAGAGCCATTTTTAAAGCGAATAAACTACTTTTTGTATTTAGATTGTCAGCAACATAATAGCCCATTATTTTTTTAGAATAAGCATCTGTGACTAAACTTAAATAACAAGGAGCATCTCTCTTTCCAATATAGGTAATATCAGATACCCAAACTTGTTCGGGTCTGTTAATTTTTAAATCTAAAACCCAATTTTGATGTTTTCTAAATCGATGATGTGAGTTAGTTGTAAGATGATAACTCCGTTTAGGTTGTATTAATAAATGATTAGCTCTGAGAATATCAAAGAATTTATCCCTGCCTATTTTCTTTAATTCAAGTTTGTCAAACAAAAGAAAATACAGCTTTCGGGTACCAATTCTAGGCATTATTTTTCTAATATCATTAACCATGGAAACTACTTCCTGAGCAATATGTTGTTTGTGTGTTTTCCTTTTGATTTTTCGATAATAAACCTGTCTATTTACCCCGAACAAATAACAGGTAAACTTTATTGTTTCTTGTTGTTGTTCTTTAAATTGGTCGATTGTTCGGGTGGTAAGTTTTTTCGAATATCAATATGATATTCTTTTTCAGCTAAATCAATCATCATATCAAAAAGGATAACTTTTTTGTCTGCAACATAAGCTTGTCGCTCTAAAAAAGCTTTTTGTTTTTCTAATAATTTAACTTGGGCTTCAAGTTCCATTATTTTTTGTTCTGGTGATTTTGGCATATTAGAAGGTGTTTGGCTTTCCCAATCAAAATTACCAAATTTTCGTAACCATTGAACAACAGTTGAACGTGCCTGAATGCCATATTTTCGGCAGGCGGAATGAGTAGATAGTCCTCCTTGCTCTATTTCTTGGACAACCTGAAGTTTAAAAGACATACTATAGTCTTTTTGTGTACGCTTAACATAATTAGTTTGTAATTCCATAACGATCTTTTTTGTGTATCGTTATTTCAGGACGGGACATTTTAATCATAAAAAAACGCCACAAAGAAATTCTCTTGTGGTGTTTTTATTTACTTTAAAATCTGAGCAGCGTGCTCTTTGGTTTTTACATTTTCAATTACTTCCTTGATGATTCCGTTTTCGTCGATTACAAAAGTGGTTCTGTGAATTGCAACAAAAAATCATTAGAATATTTTGTTTTAGTTCTCTTTTAAGATAACTTTGCTTTATGACAAGAACAATCATTTTTCATAAAAATTACTTCATCGATTTCTATCGTGAACAAGATATAAAAGTGAAAGGCAAAATTCAATATGTTCTTGAATTGATCAAACAAGTCGATCGGGTTCCTGAAAAATTTTTAAAACATTTAACTGGAACAGATGGACTTTATGAAATTAGAGTGGAATATCAATCGAATATTTATAGAATATTCTGCTGTTTTGACGACGGAAAATTGGTTGTACTTTTTAACGGTTTTCAAAAGAAAACTCAAAAGACACCAAAAAATGAAATCGAAAAAGCAATTGAATTAATGAACGAGTATTTTCAAGAAAAATAATTATGAAAAATTACGATAACATAAAAACATTTGATGAGCTAATAGAATTAGAGCACGGAAACATCGGGACAGAAAACCGAAATAAATATGAAGAAAACTCTCAAATGTTCATCATTAGCGAAATGCTTAAAGAAGCCAGAAAAAATGCTAATCTTACGCAAGAACAATTAGCAGAGAAAACCGGAACAAAGAAAAGCTACATTTCTAAAATTGAAAACGCAAAAGGAAATATTCAGCTTTCAACACTAATCCGAATTTTTGAAATCGGATTAAACAAAAGAATCGGATTTACATTTCTTTAATAGAAATAGCAGTTTCAATCAGAAACAGATTTCTTAAAAAAGTATAAAACTTTACTAAACTAAAAACGCCACAAAGAAATTCTCTTGTGGCGTTTTCATTTACTTTAAAATTTGAGCAGCGTGCTCTTTGGTTTTTACGTTTTCAATTACTTCGTCGATGATTCCGTTTTCGTCGATTACAAAAGTAGTCCTGTGAATTCCGTCATATTCGCGTCCCATGAACTTTTTTGGTCCCCATACGCCAAATGCCTGAATAACTTCTTTTTCTTCGTCAGCCAATAATGGAAAAGGAAATTCGTATTTATCTTTGAATTTAGCCTGCGCTTTTGCCGAATCAGCACTTACACCTAACAAAGCATAATTATTGGCCTGAAAACGCTCGAAATTATCTCTTAAATCACAGGCTTCGGCAGTACAGCCCGGCGTATTGGCTTTTGGATAAAAGAAAACCACTAGTTTTTTCCCTTTATAATCTTCTAATTGATGTGGCTTTCCGTCCTGGTCTACGCCAAAAAAATCGGGAGCTTTATCGCCTTTTTTTAATGTTGTCATGTTTTTTCTATTTAACCACAAAGTTCGCAAAGCTTCCGCTAAGTTCACTAAGTTTTATTTTTTAATTGTTTTTGATATTGACATTGTCATTGATTTTTTGCCATTGCCATTGAAATTCCTTTTCTTTACGATTCAAAATTAAACTAAAATGACCAAACAAGAAAGGGTAACTTTTGTTATAAATACATTAAAAGAACTCTATCCTACTATTCCGGTTCCCTTAGACCATAAAGATCCATACACGCTGTTAATTGCGGTTTTGCTTTCGGCTCAATGCACCGATGTACGTGTAAACCAAATTACGCCTTTGCTTTTTGCAAAAGCCGATAATCCATATGATATGGTAAAAATGACAGTGGAAGAAATCAAGGAAATCATTCGACCTTGTGGATTATCGCCAATGAAATCGAAAGGAATTCATGGCTTATCACAAATTCTAATCGAAAAACACAATGGTATTGTACCGCAGAGTTTTGAAGCTCTGGAAGAATTACCTGCTGTAGGACATAAAACGGCAAGCGTAGTGATGTCGCAGGCTTTTGGAGTTCCGGCATTTCCTGTAGATACTCATATTCACCGATTAATGTACAAATGGAATTTATCCAATGGAAAAAGTGTTGCCCAAACCGAAAAAGATGCCAAACGTATTTTTCCTGAAGAAATTTGGAACGATTTACATTTGCAGATTATTTGGTACGGTAGAGAATATTCGCCCGCTCGTGGCTGGAGTTTAGAAAAAGATGTTATTACCAGGACCATTGGAAGAAAAACAGCCTTAGATGGCTATAAAAAGTAAATCTCACTAATTTTATAACAATTAGTGAGATTTACCAAAACAGCTATTACTAGCTTAATTAATTCGCAACGATTTCAAAACTTTTATTTGCTACATTAATCATGTGCAGTGCTTTTGAATAATTCAAAAGAAAAGAAACAACTTCTTTTTTAGGTTTCATCTTTGTCGTAAGTTGATTTTTTTTAGAGTAAATTTTTGCCATGCTGTATTTATATTTTTATATGTTAGAATACAACGTGACAAGTATTTAAATATTGCTTAATTGGTCAAAATAATTTGATGTTTATCAATTACTTTTCTCAAATTCATCAAAGCATAACGCATTCTGCCTAAAGAAGTATTAATACTTACACCTGTCAGCTCTGAAATTTCTTTAAAACTCATGTCTTTATACATACGCATGATTAAAACTTCCTTTTGATCTTCCGGAAGTTCTTCAATCAGTTTCTGAATATCTAATTCTACCTGATTTGCAATTAACTGATTTTCGATAGTTAACGCATCATCTGTCATAATCGAAAAAACCGAGAATTCTTCGGTCTCCCGATACAATGGCATTTTCTTGTTTTTTCTAAAAAAATCGATGATTAAATTGTGTGCAATTCGCATCACCCAAGGAAGAAATTTACCTTCTTCGTTATAAGAATTGGATTTTAAAGTTTTAATCACTTTTATAAAAGTGTCCTGAAAAATATCATTAGCAACATCTCTGTCAGATACTTTTGAATATATAAAACCGTAAATTTTTGATTCGTGTCTTTTTATTAGGGTAGCCAAGGCTTCTTCTTTGCCCGCTACATAATCCTGTACCAACAAAGCGTCGGGAATTTGAATATCAGCTATCATAGTAATACTTTTTAGTATAAGTTAATTTGGGTTATTTTTCTAAAAAGTAGTTGTATACTATAGGCGCTTTTATTTTAAAAAGATTATTCGATTTTTCAAATTTAACAAATAATTGTTTCGACCAACAAATAAAAGGATGAAAAATTGCATAAAAATAATTATTTATTAATTTTTGACTCATTTAACAGCAATATTGACGCTAAAGATTAAGAAACACTATTCTAACTTAGAAGAAACCTAAGTTTATTGTCTTCTGGAAAATGATTACTTTTGTAGAAATCCAATATCGTTTATGCAAGTTGACTTTTCTAAAATAGATCCAAAGAAAAACATAATAATCAAAGGAGCTCAGGTTCATAATTTAAAGAATCTTGATGTTGTAATTCCGCGCAATAAATTAGTGGTAATAACTGGTCTTTCAGGGTCTGGAAAATCCAGTTTAGCCTTTGATACTTTGTATGCCGAAGGACAGCGCCGTTATGTAGAAAGTTTATCTTCGTATGCGAGGCAATTTCTTGGAAGATTAGACAAACCTAAAGTAGAATACATCAAAGGAATTGCTCCAGCGATTGCAATTGAACAAAAAGTTAATACTACAAATGCGCGTTCAACGGTAGGAACTTCGACTGAAATTTACGACTACATGAAATTGTTGTATGCGCGAATAGGAAGAACTTTTTCTCCAGTTTCAGGTCGTGAAGCCAAAAAAAATACGGTTACAGATGTTGTTGCTGATGTAAAAACTTTAGAACTTAACAGCAAATGGTTATTGCTTGCTCCTATTCATCTTGAAGAAGGAAGACAATTGGAAGACAAACTGAAAGTATTACTTCAGCAAGGATTTTCAAGAATATTAGTCAATAATGAAACCGTTCGTTTAGATGAAATTGACCAACATTCATTAGACAATAAAGATGTTACTTTAATTGTTGACCGAATTGTAGTTAAGGACGAAGAAGAATTTTATAATCGCCTTGCCGATGCGGTACAAACTGCATTTTATGAAGGAAAAGGAATCTGTTATTTGCAGGAATTAAATTCAGATAAAAGATTTGATTATTCGAATAATTTCGAATTGGATGGTATTACTTTTTTAGAGCCCAACTTACATTTATTCAGCTTTAACAATCCTTATGGAGCCTGCCCAAGTTGTGAAGGTTACGGAAATATTATTGGTATCGATGCCGAATTAGTAGTTCCTAATACGAGTTTATCAATTTTTGAAAATGCTATTTTCCCATGGCGTGGGGAAAGTATGAGTTGGTATCGTGACCAATTAGTGAATAGCGCTTACAAATTTGATTTCCCTATTCATAAACCTTTCTTTCAGTTAACCGAAGAACAAAAAGAATTAATCTGGACTGGAAATTCTTATTTTCAGGGTTTAAATGATTTTTTTGCAGAGCTGGAAGAGAAAAACTATAAGATACAAAACCGCGTGATGTTATCACGTTACCGAGGAAAAACCAAATGCCAAAGTTGTAAAGGACGACGCCTTCGTCCGGAAGCTTCTTATGTAAAAATAAATGGTAAAACGGTTTCTGATCTTGTTGATTTACCTATTAAACATTTAGTTGATTTCTTTAAAAATTTAGATTTAAACGAATACGAAAAACAAATTGCTAAAAGATTATTAGTCGAAATCAATAATCGTTTGTCTTTTTTAACCGAGGTGGGTTTAGATTATTTGACTTTGAATCGAAATTCTTCCACACTTTCAGGAGGAGAATCACAGCGTATTAATTTAGCAACTTCACTTGGAAGTAGTTTGGTTGGTTCGATGTATATTCTGGATGAACCGAGTATTGGTTTACACCCAAAAGACAGTGAGCGTTTAATAAAAGTGTTACTTTCATTACGTGATTTAGGCAATACTGTAATTGTTGTAGAACACGACGAAGACATCATGAAAGCTGCCGATATGATTATTGACATTGGTCCTGAAGCAGGAACTTTTGGAGGAGAATTGGTCGCTCAGGGAAATTTTAAAGAAATATTAAAATCGAATTCTTTAACTTCAAAATACCTTAGCGGAGATTTAGAAATTGCGGTTCCTAAAAAACGTCGTGCTTTTAAAAATCATATTGAAATAAAAGGCGCCAGAGAAAATAATCTTCAAAATATTGATGTTACATTTCCACTAGATGTGTTAACAGTAATTACAGGAGTTTCCGGAAGTGGAAAAAGTACATTAATCAAAAAAATCCTGTTTCCAGCCATGCAGAAAAAGCTGGATAATGCAGGAGAAAAAGCAGGTCAGTTTACCGAAATAACTGGTTCATTTTCTCATATCAAGCATATTGAATATGTAGATCAAAACCCGATAGGAAGAAGTTCGCGATCTAATCCGGTAACTTACATTAAAGCTTATGATGACATTAGAGATTTATTTGCAAAAGAAAAACTATCTAAAATAAGAGGTTACCAGGCCAAACATTTTTCTTTTAATGTTGATGGCGGTCGTTGCGAAACCTGCAGCGGTGAAGGAACTATCAATGTAGAAATGGTTTTTATGGCCGATGTACAATTACCATGCGAAACCTGTAATGGAAAACGCTTTAAAAAAGAAGTCCTTGAAGTAGCTTTTGAAGGCAAAAACATCAATGATATTTTAACAATGACTATTGATGATGCTCTGGCTTTCTTTGAAAAAAATAAACAAAATAAAATTACTCAAAAACTAAAACCTTTGCAGGATGTTGGTTTAGGTTATGTACAATTAGGTCAATCTTCATCTACCCTTTCTGGCGGTGAAGCACAGCGTATCAAACTGGCTTCTTTCCTCGTAAAAGGAGCTACTAAAGAAAAAGCCTTATTTGTTTTTGACGAACCTACCACTGGATTACATTTTCATGATATCAAAAAGCTTTTAGCTTCATTCGATGCTTTAATCGAAAAAGGACATTCTTTATTAGTTATCGAACACAATCTCGACCTGATTAAATGTGCCGACTGGATTATTGATTTAGGCCCTGAAGGAGGCGAAAATGGAGGACAATTATTAGCCGTAGGAACACCCGAAGAAATTGTAAAAAACAAAAAATCAATTACTGCTAAGTATTTAAAAGAAAAGCTGTAAAAACAAAAAAACTCCGTCTGTTTATCTTAACAAGACGGAGTTTTTTATTTTATTCTACACTATCAACAATAACATTTATCTTCGAATGGCATTCCATTCTCATCAATAGCGATAATAATTTTTCGTTCTTTTTTTGCGTCTAACCATTTATAAGCCCAAGGAATAGACCACAAACCAAAAGTAGCACAGGAAATTAAAAAATTCAAACGATGATTTACCTTTGCTGGTTTTTTAGATAATACTACAAAAGGTAATTTTTCATTTACTTCTTCCACTACAAAACCTTTCTTGACTTTCTGGGCGAGAACACGAGATAATTTCCTCGAATTCTCATTCTTAATTAAAGGTATGTTATTCATTTGTTTGAGGGATTTAAACAAGTTAATTCTTTATTATAAAGATTTAACTTACCACAAATTTAATACCACAAATCAAGATGCACAATACCCACTTTTAGTGATTAACAGTTATTAAAAACAGTTAAATATAAAATCTATCTTACAATTTTAAATTTTTTCAATAAAACATCTATAAATTCATTAATCTGAAGAGAAATTACAAACTTATAATTCAAATAAACATAAGCGATAGTGACTAAAATAGATTTTAAACTAATGGAAACGATGGGATGAAAAGGAAAATCCCAAAAGTAAAACACCACAAATAAAACAGCAGTAAGATAAATGGAATATAAGGTTTGCTTAGTAAACGGATACAAATGCAAACGCTTGACAACAAATAACAATTTAGCCAAACTATACAAAGTAATTGATAATAAAGTTGCAAAAGCAGATCCTATGATTCCATAAATAGGAATAAAAATCATATTTAAACCCACAGTTAAAACAACTAATAATACTCCTAAAAACAATACAGCACGGTAATATTTTGTATTAAAAATAATTGCATTATTATTACCTAAAATCAAATCAAAATATTTAGATAGTCCTATCATAAAAACCACTGTAATTCCGCTAAGGTAAAGTTCTTTTTCGGCTGGATCTTTAAGACCTGCTGTAATTATTTCATACAACATATTGATATTTACAAAAATCCCCAGCATCACTAAACCGCCTACAACCTGCAAATTAATTGAAGTTTTCTTGTAAAGACTATTCATTTCATCATGATTGTTTTCATGCATTAATTTTGCCGTAATTGGATAAACAATCTGGTGCATTGCTCTACTTGGAACCGAAATTACTAAAGCAATATAAGTAGCCACCGAATAGAAAGCAATATTATCAATTTTCATATATTGATTCAAAATCATCTTGTCTCCATCCAATAACAAATTAGCCACACTTCCTGACAAAATAATATAAAAAGAATATACTAAAACCTCTTTTGTATTATCAGGAATTGAGAATTGAAAATTAGGCGCCTGAATACTAAAAGCATAAAACATAGTAACTAAAAGCGCTAAGAAATACACAATAGCCGTTGCATAAACAAATCCTTCAACAGACATCCAGCCATAATAAACAGCAATTAATAAAACCAAAGAAGCCAATCGTAAAGCGACTTCTTTAATAAAATTTCCAAAAACCGAATGCATGTGAACCCGCAGCCAGGCATAGAAAATTTCGAAATAAGCCATACTCACTCCAATAAATGGAATAAGCCAAATGTAATTTTTAACAATCAGATTCTTTTTCGATAAAAACGCTACAATTTCATCAAAGAAAATGAATCCAAACAAACACAAAGGAATAATAAAAAGTAACGGGAAAAGTACTGTGAAAGATAAAAATCGGGAACGCTCCTCATGTGTTTTGTATTGTGAATAGAATTTAACCAAAGTATTTTGCATTCCAATGGCAAACAAAGGCATGATAACATTAGCACTCGAAACAATATAATTGGTCAAACCATAATAAGCCGCACCTAGAAAAACAGGGTATAAATAAATGGTATTAAAACCTCCAATGGCAAAGCCGATATATGTAATTATGGTGTTTTTTAAGGACTGATTTAAAACGATTCCCATTGATGAGCTTAGGAGTTAGATGTTAAAAGTTGTACCAATTGTTCCGTTAATTTCTTTCTGGAATATTTTTGCAAACCTACACCATTAGATTGTAATTTCCCTTCTAAATATTGATTATATAAATCCAAAATTAACTTTTTCAATCTTTCTTTTTCAGAATAATCAAAAAACACTCCGGTATTTGTCTCGGTAATAATTTCGGCAAAATCAGAACCTTGAGGTCCTAAGGCTATAATTGGCCGGTTTGAAACCATATATTCAAACAATTTCCCAGGAATAATACTCTTTGTTTCTTCAGAATCAATTTCGATAAGTAATAAAACCTGTGATTTTCTTTGATGTGCAATCGCTTCTTCGTGCGAAACGTAACCCAAATTATTCAGATATTCATTCAAACCGAAATGAGCAATCGCATCTAAAACTTCCTGACTCACTGCGCCAATTAATTTAATCTCCAAATGAGATTTAAAATCAGGAATTTCAGCGGCTAATTCGACTAAAGATTCCCATAAAATTATCGGGTTTCTTGCTGAAAGAAAAGAACCAATATGTGCCAAAGAAAATTTAGCATCTAAAGTTTGTTTCTCAACTTTCTCCACATCAAAACCATTTGTAATAACAGCAATAGGTTTTGTAGTAAGTAACTCAAATTCTGATTTAGTAGTTTTACTGGTCACAATAATCGTATCGGCAGTATTTAAAACCTGCGATTCTAATTCTTTGTGTTTTTGAGCTGCAAAATCAGAAAGCCGCAATGATTTATGATAACCTATTGTTGTCCAAGGATCTCTAAAATCGGCAAACCATTTTATATTTAATTTCTGTTTTAATTCTAATCCAATAAGGTGCAAACTATGCGGTGGACCAGAAGTTACTATCGTATCAATATTATTTTCGACAATGTGTTTCTCTAAATAAGAAACAGATGGTTTTACCCAGAAAAAACGGGCATCAGGAATGAATAAATTACCTCTAATCCATAAAAAAACCTTATCTAAAAACGATTGTTTTTTTTGATTAGGGATAATCCCCGAATTCATTTTCTTGGTTTTATTCTTCGAAAAAAAAGAAGCTAATTGATAAGGTTCGAATATTTTTTGTTTTAGAATAATAGCTTTATCCGAAACCTCCTTTATCAAATTTTCGTCAACAATAGGATAAGTAGGATTTTCAGGAATATAAACTATAGGCTGAACACCAAAATCAGGTAAATACTTAACAAATTTCAACCATCGTTGCACTCCCGGACCTCCAGCTGGCGGCCAATAATAGGTAATAATTAAAAGTTTTTTTGAATCCAAAATCTTATACCTGAATTAATAAATTGAACAGATTAATTGCAATCTAAAAATTATTAAACTATAGCTTTAGAGCTTTTTTTCCTTTCGTAATAAATTCCACCTATTAACAGCAATAACATTCCAATACCACTAATAATTGTAATAGTACTTCCGGTTTTAATAACTTCGGGCTCGAATTTAAATTCTACCGTATGTACTCCTTTTGGAAGTATCATCGCTCTTAGAACATAATCTACAGGGAAATAATCTGTTTTTACACCATCAACATAAGCATTCCAGCCGTTTTCATAATAAATTTCAGAAAAAACGGCCAAACCTTCGTTTTTACTATCTGAAATATATTTAATATAATTAGGTTTATAAGTACGCAATTGAATTGATCCTGTAGTATCCATATTGCGTTTTAAACGTGCGCTTTTAAATTTATCTCTATGCAGCTGTATATTAAATACCGCTATTTTTTTGGTATTTATTTTATTCAGCGCTTTCATCTCATCATCTGCCTTGTTTACTAACTTTATATCACTAACAAACCAGGCGTTACCATTAGCATCCGGATTGTAAACTGGAAATTCTTTTCCTTCTTTATCCGTTTGGATAACATATTTTACATTCAGCATATTCAACATTTCCATATTGTTTTTGGCAATTTGGTAATCGAATAATTGTTGCATTCTACGCGGTTTTGCTGCATGATATCCACCAATTGATTTATGAAAATAGGAAGCTCTGGCGCTGGAGAAATTTCCGTTTATTTCAAAAACTCGGTAATGTGTAGTATCTTTTAATATTTGAGCATCTGAAGTTGTTTCCTGAAAAGGAACTTCGACTTCTCTTTTACCCACAAAATCTTTAGCCGAAACGTATTTTTTGTCAACAAAAAACAAATCAGATACCATAAACAAACCTACCAAAATGATGGCTGTACTTTGTGCTATTCTGTTCTTAAAAAACAACCATAAAACTCCTGCTGTCAGGACAATTAAAAATCCTGAACGTAATAAATCGGCACTGTATAAACTCTTTCTATCGCTTTTAAGCGCATCAACAAAACTTGGTCCGTAACTTTCGTTAAAATAACTATCGCTGGCACCAGAGAAGCTAAACATACTTTTACATAAAAATAGAATCACAATAGTTCCTAAACTTATAGCGGCGGTTTGCCATAATCCTTCCCATTGCTTGTCTTTATCAACTTTGAAAAAAGATTGTAATCCCATTACGGCTAATACCGGAAAACACAATTCTAAGATGACTTGTATTGAAGAAACTGCTCTAAACTTATTGTACATTGGTACATAATCAATAAAGAAATCAGTCAATAAAGAGAAATTCTTACCCCAGGAAAGCAATAAGGCCACAATAGCTCCCGAAAGAAAAACATATTTTATTTTTCGGTCATCAATAATTAACGCTAAAATCCCTAAGAAGAAAACAATCACACCAATGTAAGCCGGAGCCGCCACAATAGGCTGATCTCCCCAATAAGTTGGCATTCCTGTAACAAAATCAGCAGCTTGAGCTTCGGGTACACCCTGACTAATCATAAAATTGTACATACTGCTATCCTTACCTAAAGCTTCGCTATTAGAACCTCCAAATAATCGTGGTGCTATTAGATTAAAACTTTCGGCAATACCGTAGCTGTATTCAGTAATATAATCGCGGGTCATAGCACTGGTATCAGTACTTCTGGAACCATCAGGATTAAAAGTTAATTCGCTTTTTCCACGAGTACTAAAATTAGCATATTCGGCTGTAGTCAATAAATTAGTCGCATTGGCTCCAATGGCAAAAATCCCTGCAATAGCTAATACTCCTAACGAAGTAAAAAGTGCTTTGTATTCTTTTTGTTTTATAAAATGAAATGCAAAATACCCTGATAGAATCAGCAAGAAAATCAACAAATAATACGTCATCTGGAAGTGATTTGCATTAATTTCTAATGCTGTTGCTATCATGGTGAGCAAACCTCCCAGAACATATTTTTTCCTGTAAACCAATATAAATCCAGCAATCACAAGCGGCATATAGGCAATTGCATGTGCTTTAGCATTATGTCCAACTCCCAAAATAATAATCAGATATGTTGAAAAGCCAAAAGCAATAGCTCCAAAAAAAGCTTTTAACGAATCCACTTTTAAAACTAAAAGTAAACCATAAAAACCTAAAAAGTATAAAAATAAATAATCAGCCGGACGAGGTAAAAAACGTAAAACATCATCTACAGCTCCTATAAAATCATAGGGATATTTTGCACCTAACTGATAGGTTGGCATTCCGCCAAAAGCTGAATTAGTCCAATAAGGTTCTACATGCTGAGCAGCTCGGAAATCGTTTTGCTCCTTAGCCATACCGGTATATTGCGCAATATCCGATTGAAAAATTTGCTTCCCCTGAAGTACAGGATAAAAATAAATTAATGAAACTAAAAGGAAACCAAAAATGGCAATTGCGTGCGGGTATAACTTATTTATTATTTTCAATTTTCGAGAATTTTATTAAAACATTAGGTTAATAGTGTGGCAAATTTAGTCTATTTCTTCATAATCCACATAATCTCCTACTTTTTTGGTTTCTCGAGGTCTTTTTTCATTTGGCGTATTAAAAATTGTAGTCTCTCCATTTTTAGTATTTTGCCAGGAATCCTGATACTGACGCTGCTGTTGCTGGTGAATATTTTCACCCGCTTTTTCGACTACTTTTTTAATTAATAATGGTAAAAATAATTTTGCCAAAAATCTAAAAATATAATAGAAAGCTATAATGTAAAAAAGTGTTTTTATAAATCCTGAAAATGATGCCTCTTGCATAATCAAATAGTTTTTTAGCAAAATTAACAAATACTACGTTCAAAATTAGAATATCATTCTTAAATAAATAATAAAATATAGTACATTTGGAAAGCCTATTACTTTAAAAATCCAAAAAAACATGTCTCAATTTAAAATTACATTAGCCTTAGTTATAAGTCTATTAGCAAATTACAATTACGGACAACACACTGATGAGATTAACTCTAATCGTCCGGGCGAAACCATGTCAGCTTATGCTGTTGGAAAATCAGTAATTCAGGTAGAAACCGGTATTTATGGCATTCAGGAAAAACATCGTTTGTTAGGATATGATGCTAACGGATATGGTCTTGATCTTACTTTACGCTATGGCTTTTTGATGGAAAAACTAGAAGTTATTGCCGATATTCAATATCAAAATGAAGATTTTGTAAATGGTTTTCTGCAATACAATAAATCCGATTTAAAGCAGACGGTTTTAGGAGCTAAATACCTCATCTACGATCCTTATAAAAATTACGAAAAGAAAATAAACATCTATAGCTGGAAAGCAAACCACTCATTCAACTGGCACCAATTAATTCCGGCTGTTTCTGTTTTTGCAGGAGCTAATTTTACAATGAAAAACAATCCGTATGCATTTTCACCCGATGCGATGATTTCGCCAAAAGCGATGATTATTACACAAAATCATCTTGGAGACGGTTCATGGGTTTTTGTAACTAATATTATTGCCGATTATATTGGAACAGATTATCCAAGCTACGGCTACGTGCTTACTTTAACCAAAGGTTTTAGCCGAAAATGGTCAGGATTTGTAGAAAATCAAGGCTATAAAAGTGATTTTTACAGCGACGCTATTTTACGTGGCGGAGCTGCTTTTTTATTAAACAAAAGCATGCAAATAGACGCTTCTGTAAGCCATAATTTAAAAGACACACCTACTGTTTTTTATGGCGGCGTAGGATTTTCATGGTGTTATGATGCCAATTATAAAGAAGTCAGAATCAACTTAGACGATGCTCCTTCGCAACCAAGATCCGTTCGAAAAGCAGCCAAAAAAGATCAGAAACGAAAAGACGCAATTGAATAAAGAAATAAAATAATGATTACAGTAAAAGAAGTAAAAACAAAAAAAGAACTTACCGAATATATTAAATTTCCTTTCTCTTTATACAAAGACAATGAATTTTGGGTTCCGCCATTGATTGCCGACGAATTAGAAACATTCGACAAAACTAAAAATCCTGCTTTTGAAAATGCCGAAGCTTATTTTTATCTGGCATACAAAAACAACGAAATTGCAGGTCGAATTACCGCTATTATCAATTGGGCTGAAGTAAACGGACAACAAAAGAAAAAAGTGCGTTTCGGTTGGTTTGATGTGATTAACGATATTAATGTAACCGAAGCATTATTAGAAAAAGTATACGAATTAGGTCGAAAAAACAACTTAGAATATGTTGAAGGTCCAATGGGATTTTCAAACCTGGACAAAGTTGGGGTTTTAACCGAAGGTTTTGATCAATTAGGAACCATGGTAACCTGGTACAATCATCCGTATTATGCGAATCATTTTGAACAACTGGGTTACGTAGTAGAAAAAGAATATGTAGAGAGTAAATTTCCTTTTTCGAATGTACAGCCTGAGTTTTTCCAAAAAGCAAATGAATTGGTAAAAAAGAGATACCAATTAAAACCGCTCAATTTTAAATCAACGAAGGAAGTCATGCCGTATGTTGACAAAATGTTTGATTTATTCAACACTTCTTATGCTAATTTATCTTCATTTGTAGCTGTTTCTGACGTTCAAAAAGAATATTTCAAGAAAAAATACATCAGTTTTATTAATCCTGAATACATTAAGTTTGTCGAAGACAAAGATCAAAACATTGTTGCTTTCAGTATTGTAATGCCTTCTTTTTCCAGAGCATTACAAAAAGCCAAAGGGAAATTATTTCCGTTTGGATTATTTCATTTGCTAAAAGCAAAAAAACAAAGCAAAGACATGCTTTTCTATTTAATAGGTGTTCATCCTGATTTTCAAAATAAAGCTGTAACTGCTATTATTTTCAACGAATATTACGAAACTTTCAAAGAAAAAGGAGTAGAAAACTGTTTTAGAACTCCTGAACTTGCCGATAATATTGCGGTACACAACCTTTGGAAACATTTTGATCCAAAAGTACATTGCCGAAGAAAAACATTTAGAAAAGAATTATAAAAACATAATAATGAATAAGCCCCATTTTGTTAAACAAAATGGGGCTTATTACTGCAACATATTTGAAATTTAGGGCTTACAATCTATTTTATTAAAAACGACATTACTGTCAAATTTAATTTTCTTTTTGTCTTTAAAAGTCATTTTTCCGTTAGCATCAATCATTTCACCATGGCCTTCAACATAACTATTGGCATCTTTTTTAAGGAAAACTAATTCCCGAATTGAAGTCACTCCTTCTGATTCAAATTTATAATCGGCAAAAATAGTATCGCCTTTTACATTTCCTAAAATTGTACCAAAACTTTTATCCTTTTCAAAATAAGAATAATTTAATTCTCCCGTAAATTCGTTTACACTATTCACGTCAACAGACAATGTTATCGTGTCTTTTTCTATCACAGCCTGATAACACTCTTTTTTAGGTGTTTCCATTGGTGCTTCAACTTCTGCAGGAGGAATTACAGCTTCTTTGTTTTTATTACCCATACAAGAAGAGGTAATAATGGCAAGTAAAATAACATTACTAAGTAAGTATATTGCTTTCATAAATCATTATGGTGTTAGGTTTATAGAATGTAAAGATATTTTAAAGCAAAAAAAATCCATTCATATAGTGAATGGATTTTTCTTATATAATTCCCATTTTAAGGGAGCTTACTTAATATCTAATTAAGCTTGCGCTTCCATATCTACGGTTGTTTTCTCAGCAATAGATTTGTAAGTTCCGTTTACTAATTTCTCACGAATAGCTTCAAAAGCTGTCAATGTTTCATTGATATCTTCGATAGTATGAGAAGCTGTAGGAATCATTCTCAACAGGATAATTCCTTTTGGAATCACAGGATAAACTACAATAGAAAGGAAAATACCGTAGTTCTCTCTCAAGTCGTTTACCATCACCATAGCTTCCGGAATACTTCCTTCAAGATATACAGGAGTAATACAAGTATTAGTATCACCAATGTTGAATCCTTTTTCTTTTAATCCGTTTTGCAACGCATTTACATTTACCCAAAGTTTATCTTTAATCTCAGATGACTGACGCAATAATTCCAAACGCTTCAAAGAACCAATTGTCTGAATCATTGGCAATGCTTTAGCAAACATTTGAGAACGTAAGTTGTATTTTAAATAATCAATCACATCTTTATCAGCAGCTACAAATGCTCCGATATTAGCCATCGATTTTGCAAAAGTCGAGAAGTAAACATCAATTCCGTCCTGACAACCTTGCTCCTCACCTGCTCCGGCACCTGTTTTTCCAAGTGTACCAAAACCGTGTGCATCATCAACTAATAAACGGAAATTGTATTTTTCTTTCATAGCAACAATTTCTTTCAATTTTCCTTGTTGCCCACGCATTCCAAAAACACCTTCGGTAATAAATAAAATTCCACCTCCGGTTTCAGTAGCCATTTTAGTAGCACGTTGCAGGTTTTTCTCCATGCTCTCTAAATCATTGTGCTTATACGTAAAACGCTTACCCATATGTAAACGAACACCATCAATAATACAAGCGTGCGAATCTACATCATATACAATAATATCGTTTTTAGTAACCAAAGCATCAATGATAGACACCATCCCCTGGTAACCAAAATTCAATAAATAAGCCGATTCTTTCATTACAAATTCAGCCAATTCCTTTTCTAATTGCTCATGGTAAGTAGTGTGACCACTCATCATACGCGCACCCATTGGGTAAGCAGCACCAAACTGAATAGCAGCATCAGTATCTGCCTTACGCACCTCAGGATGATTAGCTAAACCTAAATAGTCATTCAAACTCCAGTTCAAAATATCCTTTCCACCAAACTTCATTCTAGGTCCTAGTTCTCCTTCTAATTTTGGAAACACAAAATATCCTTCTGCTTGCGAAGCCCATTTTCCTAACGGTCCTTTATTGCTTTGAATTCTTTCGAATAAATCTTTTACCATACTTATTGTGATGTAATAACATTAATTTTAACAGTTTGCAAAAATAATTATTTAAACTTTACTACCACCTTTTAAAGCTAAATTTATTTTTAGCAGCAAAACACCTTCGTATCCATTTACTTTTTCACCCGCTGTTCGCTCTATCTTTATGTTCTTAAAGAAAGAACATAAAGGATGCCGCTACCATCGGGGCTAGAAAACAACGACTCCTTTCCAAAACAATAAAAAGTAGAATCTTTGTAAGGAATTAATGAATATATTTGGGAAACTTAGAAAAGATAATTTTACGCAAAAACTACTTTTAACTGAATTGGAATCACTAGATAGCTGGTATAAATTAGTTATGCACAATATTCTAAAACCTAATTTATGAACATCGACAAATTAATAAATAATCTTTCTGGAATCGGAACATTTATATCAAGTATTATAGCCCTTTACGCTTTAAAAGAATTGATTAAACAAAGGAGAGCTATGTATAGACCTAGATTATTTTTAAATGAATTTACTTTATCAGTAAAAGGAAATCCTCTTTTTAATAGTAAAAACTTTTATTATTTCAAACTGCATTTATTACATGAGGCTGAAAACAAAAATGATTTAACCAAACATTCAATTAGTTCTCAAGTTTTTTTTCAAAATATTGGTTATGGAATTGCTAATAAAGTAAAATATCGCTGGGATTTTGATTATAGAAAAGCATTAAAAAAGTTAGTTCGATTGGATAACAACATACAGTTTGAAATAAAAAAAGACAAATCAATTCTCATGTCTAAAAATGGAGAGTTTTTGAGTAATTATAATTTTGACGATTTGGAAAACGAAATTAAAATCGATTTCATAAAACCTGAGACTTTAGACTTTAATAAAAAGCCATCTATTATACCAATGATAATCACAACTATTCACATGGACTATGTTTTAATAAAAAACAAAATGAACGATGAAATATGTAAAAAATTTGATTTTGAAGATTTTAAAGATTTCCCAAAACCCAAATTGACAATTTCTTACGAAGACATAGCAGGTAAAAAATATAATGAAGTATACAAATTCAGTCTTACTTGCTCAAATTCATTTTTCCAAAAAGACGATTGGACAAATAACACAAATACAGATTACGCATTTTTGACCTTTAAATCACTATAACCCCCAGCTAGCGCGAGCGTCACGCTCGTGCAAATGATACAACATAACAATGAAACAAAGCCCAAAACAAACTTTACGAAGCTGCGAAAAAGGCCATCAATACTTCAAGAGTAGCGATTGTCCGGTTTGTCCAATTTGTGAATCTGAAAGAAAACCTCAGCAAGGTTTTTTATCTTTATTATCTGCTCCAGCCAGACGTGCTTTAGAAAACAAAGGAATCCTCACATTGGAAGAACTTTCAAAGTTTAGCATCAAAGAAATTTTAAACTTACACGGTTTTGGAAAAAGTTCAATCCCTAAACTACTGTCGGCATTAGAAAAAGAAAATTTAGCTTTTAAGAAAGATAATGAATAAGAAAGAAAATTTTAGAAATAAGGAATGGGTACAAGCGTGACGCTCTCACTAGCTAAAATAGACTACAACACAGCTGCCGCACGAATCCTTTCGTGTGGTACTTTACAAAAACAAGCAACACAAACTAACATGACATTAGAACAATTAAAATATCCCATAGGACAATTTGAGTCACCAGCAAACATTACAAAAGACATTTTATCACAATGGATTGCTGATATTTCATCCTTTCCTACAAGATTACAAAACGAAGTCAACCATCTAACTGATGAGCAATTAGATACACAATACAGACCTGAAGGCTGGACTATCAGGCAGGTTATTCACCATTGCGCCGACAGTCACATGAACAGTCTAACCCGTTTTAAACTTGCTTTAACTGAAGACCAACCCACAATAAAACCCTATTATGAAGAACGCTGGGCCGAACTTTTAGACAGTAAAAACATGCCAATTGCACCTTCCATTAAAATGCTGGAAGGCATTCATGAAAGATGGAGCATTTTACTAAATAATCTAACCGAAGAACAATACGAAAGAATATTTATCCATCCTGAACACGGAAAAACATTTCGAATAGACGAAAATATTGGAGTCTATGCCTGGCATGGCAACCATCATTTGGCACACATAACCGAAACTAAAAAACGTAACAACTGGAAATAAAAAACAGCCTACTGTAAAGTTAAAACGAACAACTGGGAAGTTTAAACTGACAACTGCAACTTTGCAAATGGTAACTGAGAAGTTCAAACTGCCTCTGGAAAAATTCAAACTGTCCTTGGATAAGTTACAATTGTCCTTGGAAAAGTTCAAACTATCTTTGGTAAAATTAAAAATGAACAATCAATGCTAAATTACGACAACAAATTTTTCAAACCCGTTAGCAATTCCGAAAACGGAGAAACCTCAAACGAAACTGTTTTTCATTACAAACAAACAGGGAATATTGTAACTTCGGAATATTCGGGTGGAAAAATCAAATATGGTCATTTGATAGGTTTAGTAGATCCAAATGGAACTATCGAAATGCGCTACCATCAAGTAAATGACAAAGGCGAATTAATGACTGGAATTTGTATTTCAAAACCCGAAATACTCGCAAACGGAAAAATAAGACTCCATGAAAACTGGCAATGGACTTCGGGCGATCAATCAAAAGGACAATCCATAATCGAAGAACAATAACAAGATGAATAACACCAGAGTTTATAAAATGGCATTTGCCTCGGTATATCCGCATTATATTGCTAAAGCGGAGAAAAAATCACGCACTAAACAAGAAGTCGATGAAATTATATTTTGGCTCACAGGATATAATGAACAAAGTTTACAAGAACTGCTTGACAACAAAACTGACTTTGAAACTTTCTTTGCTCAGGCACCACAAATCAACCCGAATGCATCTAAAATCACGGGAGTTATTTGTGGCTACCGTGTTGAAGAAATCGAAGACAAACTGATGCAGCAAATTCGTTATTTAGACAAATTAATTGATGAATTAGCCAAAGGAAAAGCAATGGAGAAAATTTTAAGGAAATAGAATTACCAACTTTAAAAACCTTCTAATGATCATTCGAAAAGCAACTTTAAAAGACGCCGAAAGTATTGCTAATTTGCTATTATTAGCAATGGAAGATATTATTTTTAATTTTATCAACCTGCGAGATTATGATAATGCAAGAAACTTTTTGTTACATTTTATTGAACAGGAAAACAACCAATATTCCTATCAAAATTGCTTTGTTGCAGAAGAGGATAACCAAATTATAGCTGCAGTAAATATTTATGACGGAGCTAAATTAATTGAACTAAGAAGCCCAATTATTCAATACATAAAAACAAAATTTAATCCCGATTTTAATCCTGAAAACGAAACCCAATCAGGAGAAATCTACATTGATTCTCTAGGAGTTGCTGCTAATCAGCAAGGAAAAGGTATCGGATCAAAAATGTTGCATTTTTTAATAGAAGAATTTGTTATCAGGAATCAACAAACTTTAGGCTTATTGGTAGAAAAAGATAATCCGAAAGCCAAAAAATTATATCTAAAATTAGGTTTTCAAATCGTTGGCAGAAAAATGTTAGTTGGAAAAACATTAGAACATCTTCAAATCAAAAATTAGGAACAGACCGAAATCATATAATAATTCACTAAAAATCTGTAACATACAAAAAACAAATGAATGATATTTTTGAGAAAAACAAAAGTATCATGATTACTACTCTACAAAATATCCCAGACAATGTTGCCGCTTTTGAAGCTAGCGGAACTGTAACACAAGCTGATTTTGAAAACGTGGTTTTTCCCACTGTTGCAGAAAAAGTAAAAGTTTTTGACGAACTAAATTATCTCTTGTATTTAAACACAGGAATCGAAGATTTTACCTTTAAAGCCTGGTTGCAAGATTTACTTCTGGGAATAAAAAATCTCACAAAATGGAACCGTTGTGCTATCATTACGGATAATAATACAGTACAAAACTTCACCGAAATATTTAGCATCCTGATGCCAGGAGAATTTAGACCTTTTCCAAAAGAAAAACTGGAAGAAGCTATTTTTTGGTGTGCCAATGGAGACGAAAAAAAAGATTAATTTTTAAAAACGAAAAAGATGTCAGTAGAAAATTTAACACATAGAAAAGCGATTGAGAAGTTAAAAGAATTATCAGAAAGTGCCCGAATTTGTATGTTCTGTACCAATTTGACAGAACTCCCAATGAATTCCCGACCAATGAGTCTGCAGGAATGCGATCAGGAAGGAAATCTTTGGTTCATTAGCAGCGCCGAAAGCAATAAAAATTTCGAAATAAAAGAAGAAAATAAAGTACAGCTGTATTTCATGAATAACGGAAATGCCGAATACCTTTCTATTTACGGTAAAGCTTTTATTTATAAAGACAGACATACCATTGAAGAAAAATGGAGTTCGCTAGCTAATGCTTGGTTTGAAGAAGGAAAAGATGATCCAAAAGTAACCATAATTAGAGTAACTCCTGAAGAAACATATTATTGGGATACCAAAGCCGGAAAATTTATTACAATGCTAAGTTTTATTGGCGCTGCATTAACAGGAAAAACAACGGACAACAGCGATGGCGTAGAAGGAAATTTAAATATTTAATAAGACAAATTTCTTAAAAGTAAATACAAATCAACAAAGGAGAAGCTAAAAACTTCTCCTTTTCTATTTTAAGAAAGAGTATTATGAAATAACAGCAAATTAACAAGAACTACTAAGGAAAATAAGTATCTTTAGCTCACTTAAAAAGATTGTAATGCCACAAAATACTAAAGAACTCAAACTTGCCGTATTAATTGATGCCGATAATGTTCCGTACAGTAATGTAAAAGGAATGATGGAAGAAATCACTAAATACGGAACACCAACCACAAAACGTATTTACGCCGACTGGACAAAACCAAATGCTAACGGTTGGAAATCGGTTTTATTAGAACATGCCATTACTCCTATCCAACAATACAGTTACACTACAGGAAAAAACTCCTCTGATTCGGCATTAATTATTGATGCAATGGATTTGTTATATTCGGGAAAACTCGACGGTTTTTGTATTGTTTCCAGCGATAGTGATTTTACACGTTTAGCTATTCGGTTAAGAGAATCCGGAATGAAAGTGATAGGAATTGGCGAACAAAAAACACCAAAACCCTTTATAAGTGCCTGTGATCGTTTTGTATTTATCGAAGTTTTAGATGGAGCTATCAAGAAAAAAGCGCCTAAAACGATTATTGATACTAAGAAAGCTGTTGAAAAAACATCGGCTAAAACTCCTGAAAAACCAACACAAAAACCGCTCAATAAAATTGACGAACCTACCATAGAATTAATAGAATCTACTATTGAGGATTTAGGCGATGATGATGGCTGGGCATTTCTGGGCGATGTAGGAAACCTGATTGTCAAGAAAAAACCAGAATTTGACCCAAGAAATTATGGCTTTTCAAAACTAACTCCTATGCTAAAATCACTAACTGATATCCTTGAAATTGACGAACGAGATTCCGATAAAAAAGGAATCAAACACGTTTATGTCCGTTTATTTTTCAGTTAAAAACATATAAATCATTTCATCGGATTAAGTAAAACATTTAAATAAATATTAAACCCTTTGTATTGATTTAAATGTTAGTTATTCTTCTTATTTTAGATACACACAACATTTTTTATCATGAGAAAAGAATTTTTCATTTATGGCGTAATACTCTTCATCTTGAGTCTTGCCGCTCATTTTTTATTCAAAACCAGCTTATTAATAGCTCTTTTTATATTCTTTTTACTAATTATTGGCTTCTTCAACAGCCGTCAGCACAAACACACCATTCTTAGAAATTTTCCTGTTTTAGGTTATTTCAGATACATGTTTGAAGAAATTGCTCCCGAAATTCAGCAATATTTTATCGAAAGAACAACTGACGGAAAACCTTTCTCAAGAAACGAACGTTCATTAGCCTACCGACGCGCTAAAAATGTTAGTGACACTACGCCTTTTGGAACGCAATTAGACATTAACAATTCTTCTTACGAAGGTTTAAAACATTCCATTTTCCCTACCAAAGTAAATCCCGAATTACCTCGTGTTATGATTGGTGGCGAAGATTGTAAACAACCATACTCTGCTTCTTTGTTAAATATTTCGGCAATGAGCTTTGGTTCTTTAAGCGAAAATGCAATTGTCGCATTAAATAAAGGCGCTCAAAAAGGAAATTTCTATCATAATACCGGCGAAGGTGGATTAACTGAATACCATCTACAAGGAGCTGATGTTTGCTGGCAAATAGGAACTGGATATTTTGGATGCAGGGATGACAGAGGCGATTTTGATGGCGGCAAATTTGCCGAAAAAGCTAACTTTCCAGAAGTTAAAATGATTGAGCTCAAACTATCTCAAGGTGCCAAACCAGGACACGGAGGAGTTTTACCTGCAGCAAAAAACACCGAAGAAATTGCTAAAATCAGAGGAGTTCTACCTCATATTGAGATTCTTTCACCGCCAAGTCATTCTGCTTTTGATTCGCCTAAAGGATTAGTTCAATTTATTGCCCGTCTGCGGGAATTATCGAATGGAAAACCCGTTGGATTCAAACTTTGTATTGGACAAACTGAAGAATTTGAAGCCATTTGTCAGGAAATGATGGATCAAAATTGCTATCCTGACTTCATAACAGTCGATGGTGCCGAAGGCGGAACCGGAGCAGCTCCGCTGGAATTTTCAGATGGTGTAGGAATGCCTTTAGAACCTGCACTTATATTTGTAAACAAGACTCTAATCCGATTGAATATTCGTGATAAAATGCGAATTATTTGTAGTGGAAAAATCATTTCAGGACACGCTATTCTTAAAGCAATTGCTTTAGGCGCTGACTTATGCAACAGTGCACGTGGCTTTATGTTTTCACTAGGCTGTATTCAGGCTTTGCGCTGCAATACTAACAAATGTCCTGTAGGAGTCGCAACTCAGGATCGAATGCTCGAAAAAGGCTTAGTAGTATCTGATAAGTTCGAAAGAGTATATAATTTTCATAAAAACACACTACACGCTGCGAATGAATTGCTTGCTGCTGCCGGAAAATCAAACTATGAAGAGGTAGATGTTTCTATTTTTATGCGTGGTGACGAATTTACTCATCTTTCAGATTTATATTTCCCAAATAATCTAACGAATGTTACTACCCATTTGAAAAAAAAGGAGGGCTATTAAAGCCCTCCCAAATTTGGTTTTGATTTATCTCAACTTATAATTAACTAAATGTACAATGGCTGTGCTTTCATTCTTCTTCCTAATTAACATACACAGCTCATTAATGAATCAAAACCACAGTGTAAAGATACAACTTTTATCTAAAAAGATATTTAAAAAACCTTAATTTAACAACTAATTAACTCAAAAACAACAAGTTAAACAAAACACTATGCAGCTAGTCTTCGCTTCTAATAATAAAAACAAAATCAAAGAAATTCAGCAATTACTACCTAACGGTATAGAAATTTTAAGTCTGGAAGCTATTGGCTGTCATGAAGAAATTCCAGAAACTGCTGATACTATTGAAGGAAATGCTATTTTAAAAGCCAATTATGTTACTGAAAAATACGGTTACGATTGTTTTGCTGATGATACCGGTCTTGAAGTAGAAGCTTTAAATGGAGAACCAGGAGTATATTCTGCAAGATATGCAGGAGAACAAAAAGATTCCAATGATAACATGAATAAACTTTTGGAAGCTTTAAAAAATACTACAGACAGAAATGCGCAATTCAAAACCGTAATTGCCTTAAACATTAACGGAACTCAACAGCTATTCACTGGAATTGCCAAAGGAAAGATCACTACCGAAAAATCAGGAAATCAAGGTTTTGGATATGATCCTATCTTTCAGCCGGAAGGTTATCAGGAAACTTTTGCCGAAATTTCATTAGAAACCAAAAACGAAATCAGTCATAGAGGAAAAGCTACTCAATTACTTATTTCTTATTTAAACGAAATAAAATAATCTGTTGAAATTCAATATTTTTATTCATTTTTATTACAAAGAACACCATAGTTTGCTGCTAAAATTCGAAAAATTAAAGTTGTGTTTTCAGTTTCAAAACATAACTTTCTGATAATCAAAAGATATTAAATCATTAAAACTTAGAATTGCATTAGTTTATATGGATTATTAACAGTAATTTTGCACCCTATTTTAAAAATACATATGAATAAATTTGAACAATTAGGATTAAGTGAATCGTTACTGAAGGCGATTGTTGATCTAGGATTTGAGAATCCGTCAGAAGTACAGGAGAAAGCGATTCCCCTATTATTGGAAAAAGATACAGATTTAGTTGCGTTGGCTCAGACTGGGACAGGGAAAACGGCAGCTTTTGGTTTTCCAGTTATCCAAAAAATTGATGCCGACAACAGGAATACGCAGGCGTTGATTTTATCTCCAACGCGCGAACTTTGCTTACAGATTGCCAACGAACTTAAAAACTACTCTAAATACGAAAAAGGTATTAATGTGGTAGCAGTTTACGGAGGAGCTAGTATTACAGAACAAGCGAGAGACATTAAAAGAGGAGCACAAATTATTGTGGCTACTCCAGGAAGAATGCAGGATATGATTAACAGAGGATTAGTAAACATCACTCAGATTAATTACTGTATCCTTGATGAGGCAGACGAAATGTTGAACATGGGATTCTATGATGATATCGTAAACATCCTTTCAACTACCCCAGACGAGAAAAACACCTGGTTGTTTTCTGCAACTATGCCGGCAGAAGTTGCCAGAATTGGAAAACAATTCATGAGTAATCCGGAGGAAATCACTGTTGGAACTAAAAACTCAGGTTCAGCAACAGTTTCTCACGAATTTTACTTAGTAAATGCACGTGACCGTTACGAAGCTTTGAAACGTTTAGCCGATGCTAACCCGGACATTTTCTCAGTAGTTTTTTGTAGAACAAAACGTGATACTCAGGCTATTGCTGAAAAATTAATCGAAGACGGATACAGCGCTGCAGCTTTACACGGAGATTTATCTCAGGCACAACGTGATGGTGTAATGAAATCTTTCCGTGGAAGACAAATCCAGATGCTTGTTGCAACTGACGTTGCTGCCCGTGGAATCGATGTTGATAACGTAACTCACGTAGTAAACTATCAATTACCTGACGAAATTGAAACTTATAACCACCGTTCAGGAAGAACTGGTCGTGCTGGTAAATTAGGAACTTCGATCGTAATTGTAACTAAAAGTGAATTGCGTAAAATTTCGTCTATCGAAAGAATCATCAAACAAAAATTTGAAGAGAAAACAATTCCTTCTGGAATCGAAATTTGCGAAATTCAATTATTGCACTTAGCTAATAAAATCAAAGATACTGAGGTTGATCACGAAATTGACAACTATTTACCAGCTATCAATGACGTTCTTGAAGGTTTAACTAAAGAAGAATTGATTAAGAAAATGGTTTCTGTTGAATTTAACCGTTTCATCAATTATTACAAGAAAACAAGAGATATCTCAGCTTCAGGTTCTGACAGACGTGAACGTGGTGACGATCGCGCTCCAAGAGAAAACAACAATGGCGGCGCTACAAGATATTTTGTAAACATTGGTTCAAGAGATAACTTCGACTGGATGTCATTAAAAGATTACCTGAAAGAAACATTAGACTTAGGTCGTGATGATGTTTTCAAAGTAGATGTAAAAGAAGGTTTCTCTTTCTTTAATACTGATCCAGAACATACTGATAAAGTAATGGATATATTGAACAACGTTCAACTAGAAGGACGTCGTATCAATGTTGAGATTTCTAAAAATGATGGTGGCGGAAGACGTGATCATAACGGAAGAAATTCTGGAGGAAGACGCGAAGGCGGAAGACGTGAAGGTAGTTTTGCTCCAAGAAGAGAAGGTTCTGGTGGAGGATTTAGAAGTGAAAGAAACTCAGCTCCAAGAGAAGGCGGTTTCAGAAGCGAAAGAGGTTCTTCCAGAAGAGAAGGTTCATCTGACAGAGCTCCTAGACGTTCTGAAAGTTTTGGAGATTCATCAAGACCAAGAAGACCAAGAAGAGACTAAAACCCTTTAGTTAATTTTCTTATAATTAAAATAATAAACTACAAAATATTTAAAGCCGTTTTACTACTTTTAGAGTTTTAAAACAGTTTATGAAATATTTTGTAGTTTTCTTTTTTTTGGTACTAATCGTACCGACTTTTGCTCAAGAAAAAATTGCTTCTCAAAAGGTAACAGGTTACGTTTATAATGATAACGGAAAAACGCCACTATCAGGAGTTAACATCATCAACATAAACAAAGTAAGAGGCTCAAAAACTGACTTAAACGGTTACTTTGAAATCGATGTCCATCCTACTGATACCTTACATTTTTCTCTTCTTGGATTCCAATCTTTAAGAGTAAAAGTAACTAATGACTGGATAAAAAATAGGGTGGCTAAAATTTTCCTGACAGAAAAAGCCATAGCACTGGAAGAAGTCGTTATCCGACCATTTAATCTAACAGGCTATCTCGAAGTTGATTCTAAAACCATCCCTACAAATAACAATTACCGCTATAATATATCAGGCTTAAATAACGGTTATGAAGCAGGAGAATATTCGCCTGGAGCCTTTGGAAAAGTCTTGGGTTCTATCTTTAATCCTGCCGATATGCTGTACAATGTTTTTGGAAAAAAAGGAAACGAACTCAAGAAAATGAAAGATATGAAAAAGGACGACACGGTTCGTACTCTTTTAGAATCTAAATTTGACCGTGAAACCATTGCCGTACTTCTTGGTATAAGCAAAGACGAAATTCCAGAAATATTACAGCGATGTAATTATTCAGAATCTTTTATTCAAACCGCAAATGACCTCCAAATTATGGATGCTATCAGCGGCTGTTATGAACAATACAAAGTCTTGAAAAAGAAATAAAAAAAGTACTCAGTGTTCAGTTTTTAGTATTCAGTTACCAAACGTTGAACACTAAAAACTGAACACTGAATACTAATTACTTCACCGGAATATTCGCCAAAATCTCGATTAAAAACTTCCAGAATTTTTGAGAGGAACTAATACTTGCTCTTTCATCTGGCGAATGCGCTCCATGAATAGTTGGCCCAAAAGAAATCATATCCATATCAGGATAATTAGCGCCTAAAATTCCACATTCTAATCCTGCATGGCAAGCTACTACTTTTGGTTTTTCTCCATTTAGTTTTTCATAAATCGGAACTAAAGTTGCTAAAATCTCCGAATCAGGATTTGGCGTCCAGCCCGGATAAGAACCTGAAATTTCGACTTCACACCCCATCAATTCGAAAGCAGAACGCAAATCGTTAGCCAAATCAAACTTAGCTGATTCAACCGAAGAACGCGTTAAACATTGTACAGATAATTTTCCTTTCCCAAGAATCACTTTGGCAATATTATTAGATGTTTCAACCAAATTTTCAAAATCAGCACTCATTCTGTGAACACCATTTGCAGCTGTCGCCATGGAACGTACAAAATAATATTGCGCAATGGAAGGCATTACCTTTGCTGGTGTTGTTTTCAATTTTTCGAAAACAATTTCTAAATTCGGTTCGGTGGTTTTTAACTCATTTTTAATTTCGCTAACAATTTGCTGCATATCAAAAACAAAAGCTTCATCATAAACCGAAGCAATAATTACTTTGGCAACACTTTCACGCGGAATAGCATTACGCAAACTTCCTCCCTGAATTTCTGAAATTTGCAAGCCAAAATTATCGAAACCATCATACAGCAATCGGTTCATGATTTTATTAGCATTTCCTAAACCTTTATGAATATCAATTCCTGAATGACCGCCATTCAATCCTTTTACAGTAATCGAATATCCAACAGAATAATCAGGCGTTTCCTCTTCATCATATTCTGCTTCAGCTGTAACATCGATTCCACCAGCACATCCAATGTCTATTTCGTCATCTTCTTCGGTATCTAAATTCAATAGAATTTCTCCATGAAGCAAACCGCCTTTCAAATTCATTGCGCCTGTCATTCCCGTTTCTTCATCAATTGTAAACAAAGCTTCAATTGCAGGATGCGCAATAGTTTTACTTTCTAAAACAGCCATAATTGCCGCAACTCCTAATCCATTATCTGCTCCAAGAGTTGTTCCTCTGGCGCGCACCCAGTCACCATCCACATACATTTCGATTCCTTGTTTTTCAAAATCAAAAATGGTATCGGCATTTTTTTGATGCACCATATCTAAATGACCTTGTAATACAATCGGTTTACGATTTTCCATCCCTGATGTGGCGGGTTTTCGGATAATTACATTATGAACTTCATCTTCAAAAACTTCTAATCCTAAACTTTTACCAAAGTCTTTTATAAAGGCAACCACACGCTCTTCTTTTTTAGAAGGTCGGGGCACTGCATTCAAATTGGCAAAATTATTCCACAATTCTTTAGGCTCTAAATTTCGTATTTCCTGACTCATATTTTGTGCTGTTTTTTCGATTAAAAACTCAAAGTTACAAAGTTTAAAATCCATTTTAGGTATTAAATTGATTATTGTAATTATATTTACGTTTATAAAAATGCTGCTTTGAAACGTAAATACATCCTTCCTTTATTTCTGATTTTTCAGATTATAATTCTTAAAATAATTCCGTTTTTTCCAGAAACTGTCGAGGCATTTTACAGCAATGGCATCTATCCGATAATTTCGAATTTTTCGAGAATCATTTTTGGATGGATTCCGTTTTCAATAGGTGATATACTTTATTTCATACTAATTTTATTAGCCATAAAATGGTTTTGGAACAACAGATCCCGAAGCTTCGGGAGGAAACTGAACTGGAAAAATCAATTATTATCGGTTTTGAGTGTTATTTCCATCTTTCATTTTTTCTTTTATTTTCTTTGGGCAGTGAATTATCACAGAGTTCCTCTTTTCGAAAAAATGAAAATTGAACGCGATTATTCGGATGCTGATTTATTAGATTTCACCCAAAAAATAATTGCAAAAACAAACGAAATTCATAGTGAAATAACTCAAAATGACAGCCTGAAAGTTGTTTTTCCGTACTCAAAAGAAGTTGCTTTTGTAAAAAACATGGACGGTTATAAAGCTTTAGGAACGCAATATCCTTTTTTCGCTTATTCGAATCTTAGTATAAAAAAATCCCTGTTTAGTTTACCGCTAACTTATATGGGTTTTGGTGGCTATTTAAATCCTTTTACTAATGAAGCTCAGGTAAATTATTTGATGCCAATGCATAATTTCCCAACCACAAGTTGTCATGAAATGGCGCATCAAATGGGATATGCCAGTGAAAGCGAATGCAATTTTATTGGTTTTCTGGCGTCGGTACACAACAACGATTTGTATTTTAAATATTCCGGATATAGTTTTGCATTACGCTATTGCTTGAACAATTGGTACATTCGAAACGAAAAATTATATACTCAGTTACTAAAAACGGTTCATCCCGGTATTCTAAAAAATTATGCCGAAAGTCGGGAATTCTGGAGGCAATATGAAACCCCAATAGAAAAAGGTTTTCACTTTTTTTATGACCACTATTTAAAGTTAAATCAGCAAAAAGATGGAATGTACAGCTATAGTAAATTTGTAAATTTATTAGTGAATTATTACCATAACAAACCTTTGTAATTTTAGCTAATTAAATTTCGTCACTGGTAAAACTAGTAAAAGTTCTCTTTTTATAAGGTCGGATAATCAGGCGTCCTTCACGGTCAAAATGGATATAATTATAAACCCAGGTCAGAAATACCACTGCTTTATTTTTGAAACCAATCAATGAAAACAGGTGTATAAACATCCAGACAAACCAGGCAAAAACACCATTAAAATGATAATTAGGCAAATCGACAACTGCTTTGTTGCGTCCGATAGTAGCCATTGAACCTTTGTCTTTGTATTCAAAAGGTTTCATCTCTTGATTCTGGATTAATTTTATAATATTCTTACCCAGTAATTTTCCTTGTTGTAAAGCAGGCTGTGCCATCATAGGATGTCCTTCGGGATAATTTTCTGTTTCCATAGAAGCAATATCGCCAATGGCAAAAATCGTATCATAACCTTTTACCTGATTGTATTGATTCACCCGAATACGCTCTACCCTTTCTACCAAAGCATCAGCGCTTAAACCCGAAACCAAAGATCCCTGAACACCGGCTGTCCAAATAAGAGTTGCGGTTTCAAAACTTAAATCAGAATTAGTAGTAATCGTGCGGCCATCATAATTAGTAACTCTGACGTTTTTCCAGATTTTCACACCCAATTTTAATAGAAATTTCTCAGCAGCTGCCGATGATTTCTCACTCATTGTATTCAGGATTCTATCACCGCTTTGAATCAAATTGATTTCCATTCTGGTAATATCCAGATCCGGATAATCTTTTTGTAGAATAGCTTTTTTCATTTCGGCCAATGCACCTGCTAATTCCACTCCTGTGGGTCCTGCTCCCACAATTACAAAATTGATAAGACTGTTTTTTTCTTCACAATCCTTAGTCAAAACTGCTTGTTCAAAATTTTCTAAGACAAAACTGCGAATGTTAAGCGACTGCGGTATGGTTTTCATTGCCATACTATTGCGTTTAATTTCTTTATTGCCAAAATAGTTTGTCTTAGAACCTGTAGCGATGACCAAATAATCATAATCTAAAGTTCCTATTTCGGCAATGACTCTTTTATTTACTGTATCAATTTCCTGAACTGTGGTGAGCCTAAAATAGAAATCATCACATTCATGAATTATTTTTCGAATAGGAAATGCAATAGAGCCCGCTTCGAGTCCGCCAGTTGCTACCTGATACAATAAAGGCTGAAACGTATTGTAGTTATGTTTATCCAGAAGAACAACCTGAACTTTTTTATTTTTCAATTCTTTGGCAACTTCGATTCCGGCAAAACCGCCGCCTATAATTACAATTCTGGGTAAATCAGTATGGGGAATATTCATAAACAACAACTTTATTACATTTTCTTAAAGATACAAAGTATAAAGTTTAGAACCCAATTAAATCAAAAAAGAGAGTTTATTTAACTCTCTTTTATTATTCTATTTCCCATTGACGCAGTTTATTTAATTGCTCTTGTTCTTCTAACTCTTCGGCTGGAATTACCTTTAAAAAAGAAGGATGCTGCTCAATAGCATATTCTATTTTTTCAACAATTTCTTCAATCGACTCGTTTTCATAATCAATTTGAAGTGGCTCTTTGATAATAAAAGACTGTAAAATTCCTTTTTTTTTCATTCGAATTCCCTTTCGATCAAAAGAACGGCGAAATCCATCAATTACAATAGGAACTACAATAGGTCGATGTTGTTTAATAATATGCGCGGTTCCTTTTCGAACAGGTTTAAAAGAACGGGTCGTTCCTTGCGGAAAAGTTATTACCCAGCCATCATCAAGCGCTTTTTTTATGTTTTCGGTATCATTAGGATTGACTGCTTTTTTTTCGACAGCATCAACTCCCTCAGAACGCCAGGTTCTTTCTACCGGAATTGCCCCTGCATAAGACAATATTTTGGGTAACAAGCCCGAACGCATCGTCTCTTTGGCAGCTACATAATAAATATTCATTTTTGGCTGCCATAAATAACCAATGTTTTTTATAGAATCAATTCGACCACTTAAACTGGCATTAAAAACATGGAACATTGCCACAACATCGGCAAAATAAGTTTGATGATTAGAAATGAAAAGTACATTAGTATCAGGTAAATTTCGAATAATTTCCGAACCTTCAATTTGCAAATCATTAAAACCATGATATCGCCTATGAGTACAGCTTCCAAAAACACGGATTAACCATTTTTTTAGAAATAAGATATGTCCAAAAGGATTTCTTTTAATAAGTCCCATAAACTTGTATTGTGCTTTAAAAATTAATCTACAAAATTACAAAAATATTATTGGAGAAGTTTAATAGTTGTCTGGCAAAACATTATTCAAAACATCTCTCAATTCGCTCAACATCATTGCTGTGGCTCCCCAAACAATATGCTCTCCGATTTTAAAAGCAGGAACTTCGATAAAAGAAGCATAGGAAGTTGATAAATTTTCGACCGTGATAATTGCATTACTTCTAAATAAATCCAAAGGCAATTCGATAAGGGCAGCAACTTCTTTTGGATCCAAAACAAAATCAATTTCTTCACTACAAATCCCTAAAAAAGGATACACCATAAAATTACTTGGCGGAATGTAAACCGGAGTAAATGCTTTTACAATTTCAATTTTATTGCGGCTTACTCCTATTTCTTCTTCGGTTTCACGTAAAGCGGTAGCACTAAAATCAACATCTTCGGTTTCGATTTTTCCTCCGGGGAAAGCAATTTGAGCCGAATGAATTCCGTTATATGAATTTCGAACAATCAGAGCCAAATAAGTTTCGTTATTTTTAGGATAAAACAACATGGTTACAGCAGCTTCTCTAGCTGGATTTTCTTTTAAATTTACTTTTTCCAAAAGTTTTTTCCGTTCTAAAGGCATCATTTTTTCATGCGAAACTTCTCCCGAAAGAGAGGATTGAACTATTTTAGGTATATAATTTAAAAAATATTGAAAATCCATAATCAAAGTTTACTTTTGCAAATAAAAACATAAATATACTTTAGAAAGCAAGCTTGCACAATTTTTCTAAAGCCAAAATTTTCACAATGTATAGTAAAGAAGAAACACAAAAATTAAAACGAGAATTCTGGGTTACTTTTGCTGAAAAATATCCCAGAAAATGGATGTTATATGACACTAAAATCAAAGATTTCTCTTTTAAATTTTTTGTTGACAATAAAAAAGCACAGGTTCTTATTGACATTGAACATCGCAATAACGAAAAAAGATTGGGTTACTTCGAAAAATTGGAAGCTTTAAAAGGTATTTTAGAAGAAGAATTTATTAGTGATTTAGTTTTCGAAAAAGATTATGTTTTAGAAAACGGAAAAACAATTAGCCGAATTTGGGTTGAAAAATTAGGTGTAGGCTTTAGTAATCGCAACTATTGGGATGCCATTTTTGACTTTTACAATGAAAAAATGGATGCTTTAGAGCGTTTTTATCTGGAATATGATGAATTTATAAAAGATATTGAAAGTGAGTAATAACACTCTTTTTGAAATAGTATCTTCAAGGAATAAATTAAGTTTCAACCGCAAATTCGCAAATTTCAAAACATCTTAAAGATGCTATAATTCGCGAATTTGCGGTATTTTTTTTCAACTCTGAGAAAGCTACATCGTAAAAATATTATACACAATTACGTGATCGCTGTAAGTAATGTATAATTGCTTTCGGTTTTCCTGTTTTTTTCGGGTGATGATGGAAACAGTACAATCTACACCATCGTTGTCTTTACAAATAAATGAATACACTAAATCAGTTTCTGATTCAGATTCCGGTTGGTAAGTCAATATGTTGTACAATTGAATATTTCGGGAATAAACAACAATTCTGTTTTTATCAGTATCTAAAGTAACTGAAATATTCACCAGACTCAAATCAGACCATTTGCCCCATTTCCCTTTTTCGTTTTTTTCTAAAACGCTAAAACCAGAAGTCCGGAATTTATAGGTTTGACTATAGGATTGCTGCAGGCCAATTCCTAAAAATAGTAAGCTTATGTAAAAGCATTTTATTCGTGTCATTACAATTTCTTTAGTATAAAAAATGGACAACTTCTTTTTTAGCTATTTGGTATTCTTTCATGAGATCTTTAACAATCGATTCCGCTGGTTTTATTTCGTGAATTAATCCTGCAATCTGACCTATTTCTAATTCACCTTCAACCAAATCCCCTTCAAAAATTCCTTTTTTGGCACGAGCCCTTCCTAATAATTTTTCTAAATCTTCTTTAGTTGGACATTGTGCATACAGTTCCTGAATATCTTCAAAAAATTTATTCTTAATCAAACGAACCGGAGCTAACTCTTTTAATGTTAACTGCGTTCCGCCTTCTTTAGTATCTAAAACAATTTGTTTAAAATTTTCATGTGCTGAAGATTCTGTCGAAGCAGCAAAACGACTTCCTATTTGAACTCCATCGGCACCAAGAATCATTGCTGCAAGCATTCCGTTTCCGGTAGCAATTCCACCGGCTGCAATAATAGGAATTTTTATTTGTTCTTTCACCATTGGTATCAAAGTAAAAGTAGTGGTTTCATCACGCCCATTATGACCACCTGCTTCAAAACCTTCGGCAACAATAGCATCTACACCTGCTGTTTGTGCTTTTAGAGCAAATTTGGTACTACTCACCACATGAACAACAGTAATACCATGTTTTTTTAAATAAGAGGTCCAGGTCATTGGATTTCCTGCTGATGTAAAAACGATTTTTACTTTCTCTTCTACAATAATCTGCATAATTTCCTCAATATTGGGATATAACATAGGAATATTTACTCCAAAAGGTTTCGAAGTAGCTTTTTTACATTTCTGAATGTGCTCTCTCAGAACTTCAGGATACATTGACCCTGCACCTATCAAACCCAAACCGCCTGCATTACTCACTGCACTGGCTAGTTTATAACCACTAACCCAAACCATTCCGGCTTGAACTATAGGATATTTGATATCAAAAAGTGTGGTTATTCTATTCATAGCAATTTCTTTTTCAGATTTCATTTTATAAAAAAAGTGACTAATTACTAAAAGAATTAATCACTTAAATATATTATTTATTTTCGAAAGCTACACTAAGAAATCACACCAGAGCCAACTAATTCCTCGCCTAAATGCCAGGCTACAAATTGTCCTTCGGTAATGGCGGATTGTGGTTCTTTAAAAGAAACATACATCCCATCTTCAAATTGATGCAAAGTAGCTTCTTGTAAAGGCTGTCTGTAACGAATTCTAGCCATTACTTTCATCGTTTCTCCATTGGCTAAAGCCAAATCTTTACGAATCCAATGCACTTCTGATTTTTCGATAAACAAGGCTTTTCTAAACAACCCCGGATGATGACTTCCCATTCCGGTATAAATTGTATTCGAGACAACATCGGTTGCAATTACAAACAAACCTTCGGCTGTACCGCCCACATTCAATCCTTTTCGTTGACCAATAGTAAAATAATGAGCACCTTGATGCTTGCCTACTTTTTTACCCATTTCAGGTGTATATTGAATAGGTTTTGCTGCTAATGCCAAAGCTTCTTCAGTATTTAAGTCGTCTGAAACTGTAGTATTATAAACCGGATTATCTTTGTCAATTTGGACAATAATTCCGTCTTTAGGCTGTAATTTTTGCTGTAAAAATTCAGGCAAACGTACTTTTCCTATGAAACACAAACCTTGTGAATCTTTCTTTTCTGCCGTTACTAATTCCATTTCGGCAGCAATTTCACGAACCTGAGGCTTTGTTAACTCACCAATTGGGAAAAGTGATTTTGCTAACTGCTCTTGTGATAATTGGCACAAAAAATAAGACTGATCCTTATTATTATCTACTCCGGCTAGCAATTGATATACTGCTTTTCCGTCAACTTCAATTTCGCTTTTGCGACAATAATGTCCTGTTGCCACATAATCGGCACCAAGACTTAGAGCGATTTTCATGAAAACATCAAATTTTATCTCACGATTACACAATACATCAGGATTTGGAGTTCGTCCTTTTTCATATTCGTTGAACATATAATCAACGATTTTTTCTTTGTATTGTTCGCTTAAATCTACGGTTTGAAATGGTATTCCTAATTTTTCAGCCACTAACAAAGCGTCATTACTATCTTCTAGCCACGGACAATCATTCGAAATAGTAACCGAATCATCATGCCAGTTTTTCATAAAAAGACCTATCACTTCATAACCTTGTTGCTGCAACAAATAAGCTGCAACACTTGAATCTACACCACCCGAAAGTCCAACTACAACACGTTTCATTCTAAAATTTATTTTATGAGGATGCAAAGGTACAAAGTTTTCAACCGAATCTTATGCCTAACTATTGTTAATTCTAAAGCTGTTTACAATCAAAATCAAGTTTTATTTTTTAGGATTACTCATGTTGACTTCTTGCGTTAATTTGCCATTTTCAAAGAACTGCCAAATTCCTGTTTTTTTACCATTGGTGAATTTCCCTTTAGAAACAATTTTATCATCAACATCTTTAAAAATAACCATTCCGTCGTACTGATTATTTTTAAAAGTAGCTTCTTCCAGTACAAATCCTTTTTCGGAATATTTTTTAGAACTGCCATTTTTCAAACCATCCTTATAATAAGTTTCTTCAGCTATTTTTCCACTTGGAAAATATACCGAACGTAAGCCTTCCAATTTACCGTTTTTGTAATTTTCGGTTGTCATAATTGTTGTTGCGCCTAAATGGTAATATTTCCACTCGCCTTCAAACAATTTATTGATTACTTTTCCTTCGCTCACTTTATTCTTTCGCTGGTCATAAAAAACAGTGTAAGCAACATTGTCGTTAGCATTAAAAGTTCGGGTAGCAATGATTGTTCCTGCTTTGGTATCATCAAAAAATTTAAACTCACCTATTTCTTTTCCATGCGAAAAAGTTCCTTCATAACGCGGTCTTTTAGACTCCGGATAAACACCTTTCCATAATCCGTCTTTTTTTCCGTTGGCATCCAAATTATTAAAAGCATTCTGCGCCTGAACAGTAGCGAACCCAAAAAACACAAATACAATCAAACTAAAACAATATTTCATTTTCATAAAAAATACTTTTTAAACTAAACGTATTAATCGAATTATAAATTATCTCTAAAACCAAAAAATCCCGATAATTCGAGATTTTTTGATTTGTATTATTTCTTTTTCTTTTGAGCTCTCATAGCTTCTTGTTGTTCCATTGCTTCTTGCAATTTTTGTTGGAACTTACTTTGTTTCTTAGGCTCTTTCTTTTTGTTTTCCTGAATTTGAGCATGAATCTTATCGCTATCGATAATGTAGTTTTTAATTACTAACATGATTCCGATTGTAATTGTATTCGAAATAAAATAATACAAACTCAATCCTGATGCATAACTATTAAAGAACAACAACATCATTAATGGCGAAATATACACCATTATTTTCATCATTTTAGCCATATCTGGCATTCCTTCTTGTTGCGGTGCTGCCATTTGTTGATCTCCTGTTGTCATTTTCATATAGAAGAAAATAGCGATAGAAGCTAAAATAGGGAATAAACTAATATGATCTCCATAAGCCGGAATATGGAAAGGCAATTTATAAACTGAATCGAATGATGATAAATCATCTGCCCATAAGAATCCTTGTTGTCTTAACTCAATTGCAGCTGGGAAAAATTGGAACAAAGCATAAAAGACGGGCATTTGCAGCAAACCGGGAACACAACCCGCCATAGGATTCACGCCTGCTTTGTTGTAAAGCTTCATTGTTTCCTGCTGTTTTTTCATTGGTTCATCCTTATACTTCTCAGCAATTTCAGTAATTTCAGGACGCAACACTTTCATTTTAGCCTGAGACAAAAATGATTTATAAGTAACAGGAGACATCAATAATTTTACCAAAATAGTAAACAATACAATAGCCCATCCCTGAGAAATAAACATACTTAAAAATCCGTACATAGGAATGAAAGCATGACGGTTTATCCAACCGAAAATCCCCCAACCTAAAGCTACGATGTCTTCTAAATTTCTATCATAAGATTTTAATAACTTATAATCAGTAGGCCCATAGTACCAATTCATTTTTTGGTCTATTTCTCCGTTTTTGAATGCTAATGGTAAAGTAGCTTTGAATTGTTTTGTAAAAGTAGTATCAACCTTATCATCTTTCACTAAATTGTTAGAATACAATTCGGCAGTTTTAAACGGAGTTGAAGACAATAAAATAGAAGAAAAGAAATGCTGCTTGTAAGCTACATAACTAACCTCTTCAGCTGTTTCAGTTTTATCATTTCCCTGACCTAAATAGTCAGTCTTACCATCTTCGTATTCGAAATAAACTTCTGAATAACGGTTTTCGTAAGAAATACTTTTTTCATTAGTATAGGTTTTAAAATCCCATTCTAATTGTATCGGTTTTGCAGTTTTTAAAACCGTATTCAAACCTTGTGACTGAATGTCGAAATCCAACATATAATCATCAGCTTTCAACACATATTTATATTCTAAATAAGCTGTTGGCGAAGCTTTCAATCGCATTGTCAAAATTTGATCTTCACCATTTTTTGTTAAAGTTGGCTCGAAATAAAGATCTTTAGTATTTAAAGTATGATTATCAACTGTTGCCAATTCTAAGTTGAATTGCGCATTATTATCTTTAATCAATTTTACTAAATCCCCAGATCCTTTTTTAGATCGCTCAAAATTCTTTAAAGTAGCTTCGGCAATGTATCCACCTTTATTAGCTATTTTTAAGATTACTAATTTGTTTTCGATAGTTGTGAATCCTTCTTTTGCTGAAGGTAAAGTAGCTGAATAAGCAAAACTTCCTAAAGTTTTTTGCAATTTTGCTAATTGTAAAGTATCATTAGTTGCAACTGGAGCCGCAGTTAATTTTGCAGCATTCTCTTTAACTTTAGCTTCTTGAGCAACCAATTCTTTTTTGGCTTTTTCTGCAGCAAGTTCTGCCTCAGAAGGTTTGTTTTGATACATTATCCAAAGTAATATACCGAAAATCAATATAAAACCAATCAGTGAATTGGGGTCAAACTTTTTTTCTTCCATTTTTATACAAATTATTTTTCTGACTTATTGTGTCAAATTATTGGGTTCTATTTTTTAACAATAGATGACTATTTTTTTCTTGTTTTTACAGCTGCTGCCACAAAGTTTACAAAAAGAGGATGCGGATTAACTACTGTACTCTTGTATTCCGGATGGTATTGTACACCAATGAAGAATGGATGATCTTCAACTTCTACAATTTCTACTAAACCAGTATCCGGATTGATTCCTGAAGCTTTCAATCCTGCATTTTGAAGCGCATCAAGGTATTCGTTATTGTATTCATAACGATGACGGTGACGCTCAGAAATAGTAGTTTGCCCATAAATTTTATAAGCCAAAGTGTCTGGTTTGATTTCACATTTCCAGGCTCCAAGACGCATTGTTCCTCCTTTATCAGTAACTGTTTTTTGACTTTCCATCAAGTTCACTACCGGATTTTTAGTCTCTGGATTCATTTCAGTCGAATTGGCTTCCGTTAATCCTAATACGTTTCTTGAATATTCGATAACCGACATTTGCATTCCTAAACAAATACCAAAGAATGGGATTTTGTTTTCACGAACATAACGCACTGCAGCAATTTTTCCTTCAATTCCTCTTTCTCCAAATCCCGGAGCTACAAGAACTGCATCTAAATCTTTGAATTTTTCGGCTACGTTTATTTCGTCAATATATTCTGAGTGAATTGAAATGACATTTACTTTTGTTTCATTAGCCGCTCCTGCATGAATAAAAGCTTCTAAAATAGACTTGTAACAGTCCTGCATTTCAACATATTTTCCAACAAGACCAATATTTACAGTATGTTTTGGACTTTTGATTCTTTTTAAGAAGGTATTCCAGTGTTTTAAATCCGGAGCTGCTTTTTTAGGTAAGTCTAGTTTTCTAAGTGCTACTACATCCAAACCTTCTTCAAGCATTAAATTAGGTACTTCATAAATAGTAGATGCATCAATAGATTGAATAACTGCTTCTCTTTTTACATTACAAAACAAAGCTAATTTAGCACGAATATCATTCGAAATTTCGTGTTCTGTTCTACAAACTAAAATATCAGCTTTGATACCGCTTTCCATTAAAGCTTTTACTGAGTGCTGTGTTGGTTTTGTTTTTAATTCACCCGCTGCTGCTAAGTAAGGAACTAATGTTAAATGAATTACAATAGCATTATTTTCGCCCAAATCCCAAACTAATTGACGAACAGATTCAATGTATGGTAATGATTCAATATCTCCAACGGTTCCACCAATTTCAGTAATAACAATATCATAATCACCTGATTGACCAAGCAATTGCATTCTGTCTTTAATTTCATTGGTAATATGAGGTACTACCTGAACTGTTTTCCCTAAAAACTCTCCTCTTCTCTCCTTTTCAATAACCGAAAGATAGATTCTTCCTGTAGTAACGTTATTAGCCTGAGAAGTAGGAACGTCAAGAAAACGCTCGTAGTGACCTAAATCCAAATCGGTTTCAGCTCCATCATCTGTTACATAACATTCGCCGTGCTCATAAGGGTTTAATGTCCCCGGATCAACATTTAAATAAGGGTCGAACTTTTGAATGGTTGTTCTGTATCCTCTGGCTTGTAACAATTTTGCTAATGATGCCGCGATAATTCCTTTTCCTAATGAAGAAGTCACACCGCCAGTAACAAAAATATATTTTGTTTGATTCATGCTGTTATGATTTGTATTGTAATTGTATAAAAAACGATGCAAAAATACGATTATAAATTGGGATTATGCTAATTTGGAAATGAGATAATTTCTAAAATTGACTTTTGTTAATCCCTAAATAAAAACCTCATTAAATTTATAATTCAATGAGGTTTTGGGTATCTTTTTTTGATATTTCTTATCAATTCTTCTAAACCATTTAGTTTTAATTCATAAACTAGTTTTAATTGCTCACCTAATTCCCCTTTTGGAAATCCTTTATTGTGATACCAAACCACATAATATTCAGGTAAATCAATCAGGAATCGGCCTTCATATTTCCCAAAAGGCATTTTAGTATGCGCTAATTTTATAAGTTGTTTTTGATTATTATCCATTAAAAACAAAAACTTAGTTGGCTACTTTTACAGTCAAATCACTATCGTAGTATAAGATATACACACCTTTATTTGCATATCCTCCACCCTCTTTTTTATAGTATTCAAACTTGCTCCTAACTTGTTGCGTAGAGGTAGAATTAATTGTTTCTTCGAATGATTTATTTTGCATTAAACGCATCATCGTATCAAATGTAACATCAAATCCTCTCACAGCGTAATCACTTGGAGTAATCGAATTTATTTTTCTGAATTTATTTTCAAAAGCATTTGTTTCTGCAGAATTATCTTCTTTGCTAACCGAAGGATACATTAATTTTAGTTTTACCAAATTAGCAAAACTAATTTCATCAGTATCTAATGTTTCATTTGGTTCCAATATCACTAATTGCACCTGATAACTTGACATCGCGCTTATCATTGCAGCAATAGTTGTTTTAATCATCAAGGTATTTCCAGTTTCCATCACTACATAATTCATTTTACCCGAAACCAGCATACTTTTTAAACTTTCTGCCGAAAGAGTTCCAGCATCTGTCAACGGAACCAATTTAACATCCGGCTGATTTTGTTTTAAATACTGAATAGAAGAACCTTTCTTTTTATCAACAACAGCTAGTATATTTCCTTTTTTAGAACGCATGAAATCAAACATTTTATTTTTCAGAAAATCATTAGTTGGAACAGCTTCATATAAATTAGCTATCGGATTTCCTTCATCTTTCGATAAAGGCGAAATCACAGGAACTTTATAATTGGTCAGTAAACGGGCAGCTGCCTCAGCATTATTCTGATAAAAAGGTCCAATAACCACATCTGCCGTTTGTAATTTATTATCATTTACAATAGCAGCAATATTCGAATTGTATTTTGTTTCCTGCGAATCAAAAATACTAACATCAATAGGCAATCCTAACGTTTTAGCCGAATCTATAGCCATTAATGCGCCAGAATAAAAGTCTAAAGTCATGTTTAAAAACTTGTCCTTTTTTAATCGTGCTACTACTGAATTAACCGTATCTTTTTCTACTCGAGAAACATTAAAAGGTAAAAGCAAGGCTATTTTTTTACGATCACCAGAATTATTTTTTGCAGACAAATCAGAATAAACTTTGTTCTCAGAAACATTTGTAAATACTTTATCAGTAGGAACTTTTAAAAGCATTCCTATCTCAACACCGTTTTTAAGTTCTGGATTCAAAATCACTAAATCATCCTGACTCAGATTAAACATTTTAGACAAACTATATAAAGTTTCTTTAGGCTTCACTTCATAAGTCGCATATTTTTTAACCGTAGCAGTAGATTCTTTTTGAGACACTTCTGGTTTTCCTTTAATCAACAAACGAGACCCCTGCGTTAAACCAGGAACAATTTCCGGATTTTTCTTTTCTAATTCAGCAATAGTAATTCCGTATTTTTTAGCAATTGAATACTTTGTTTCTTTAGCAACAACATCATGGTAAACTGCTTTTTCTGATGAAAATACTTTTTTATTCTTTGATGGGATAACCAAAATCTGATCAATCTGTAAACCATCTGTCTCTAAAAACGGATTTGCTTTTTTCAAATCAGCATCACTAACATTGTATTTTTTTTCAATTCCGTATAAGGTTTCTTTAGGCAAAACCTTATGTGTAATTTCTGTCTGACTTTGACTAACTACTTTAGCTCCGACTTTTGAAGGAATTAAAAGCACCATTCTGGGTTTTAATTTTTCCTGAGCATCAGGATTCAGTTTATAAATATCATACGGAGTCACCTGATATTTTTTAGCTATCTCAGTAATTGTTTCTCCTCGCTCTACTTTATGAGTTATTGTTTCTTGCGCAAAAATGACATTGGCAAACAGTAAAACAGGAATCCAAATTGCAAAAAAATACTTCATTCGATTATTTTTATTTAAAAAATTATATACTAAAGATAAGAAAACGGTACCAAATTTTATTCTAAAATCTGATACCGTTTTTATAATAACTAAGAAACATTTATTACAAAGTTTCTATTATTCCCACTCAATTGTTGCAGGTGGTTTTGAACTAATATCATAAACAACACGATTCACACCTTTTACTTTGTTGATAATATCATTAGATACTTTCATTAAGAAATCATAAGGCAAATGAACCCAGTCAGCAGTCATACCGTCAGTAGATTCTACAGCACGAAGTGCCACTACTTTTTCATAAGTACGCTCGTCACCCATAACCCCAACACTATTTACAGGAAGCAAAATTGCTCCCGCCTGCCAAACTTTATCATACAATCCCCAAGATTTTAATCCGTCGATAAAAACTTTATCCACATCTTGTAAAATTTGTACTTTTTCTAACGTAATATCTCCTAAAATTCTAATTGACAATCCTGGTCCTGGGAAAGGATGTCTTCCTAATAATTCCGGATCAATTCCTAAACTTGCTCCTACTCTACGTACTTCATCTTTAAAAAGCATACGCAAAGGCTCCACAATTTTTAATTTCATATAATCAGGCAAACCTCCCACATTGTGATGTGATTTAATGGTTGCCGATGGTCCTTTTACAGAAACTGATTCGATAACATCAGGATAAATGGTTCCCTGAGCTAACCAGGTTACGTCTTCAATTTTATGTGACTCATCATCAAAAACTTCGATAAAAGCATTTCCGATGGCTTTTCTTTTTTTCTCCGGATCAGTAACTCCGGCTAAGGCATCGTAAAAACGTTGAGAAGCATCTACTCCTTTTACATTCAAGCCCATTCCTTCGTATTGATTCAATACACTTTCGAACTCATTTTTACGAAGCAAACCATTATTTACAAAAATACAATACAGGTTTTTCCCGATTGCTTTGTTCAATAAAACTGCCGCCACAGTCGAATCTACTCCTCCAGAAAGTCCAAGAACTACTTTGTCGTTTCCTATTTTCTCTTTCATTTCAGCCACGATTTCTTCAACGAAAGCATTTGGCGTAAAATTTTGAGGAACCTGAGCGATTTTCACTAAAAAGTTCTCTAACATTTGTTTCCCATCAGTAGAATGATATACTTCCGGGTGGTATTGAATTGCATAAGTTGTTTCGCCTTCAATTTTGTAAGCTGCAAATTCCACATCGTGTGTACTTGCTAGTTTTACACCATTAGTTGGCAAAGACTTTATACTATCACTATGACTCATCCAAACCTGACTGTTTGGAGAAACTCCTTCAAAGAAAACCTCACCTTCTTTAATAAAAGACAAGTTGGCTCTACCGTATTCTCTAGTGTTAGACGCCGCAACTTCTCCTCCACTAAAGTGAGATAAATATTGCGCTCCGTAACACACGGCAAGCATTGGCAATTTCCCTCTAATTTGAGATAAATCAGGATGTGGAGCATCTTCTGCACGAACAGAAAATGGACTTCCTCCTAAAATAACGGCTTTATAACTTGATAAATCCGAAGGGATATTATTGTATGGGAAAATTTCGCAGAATATATTTAATTCGCGAACTCTACGCGCAATAAGCTGAGTGTATTGCGATCCGAAATCTAAAATAAGTACGTTGTGTTGCATGGGCGCAAAATTACTTTTTAAATTTGAAATGGAAAAATGGATTTTTGAAATTTTTCATTTTTTTTACGCTCCATTTTTAGTCCTTTTTATTTTCAAAAAACAGCACAGTCAACGTATTAGTTTTTATTCCTTTATAAAGGTAAATTTTGATTTTACACCTTTATCAATATTATCCCAATAATTAGTAATCAACAATTTGCCCTGTTGATCATATATTTCAAAATTTCCTGTATTTCCCCCTAAACGGCCTCTGTTTAGCGCAATTAATTCTAAATAATTCAAGCCGTCTTTCAAATTTACCCTAATATCATCAAAACCAGCTCCAAGCATTAAACTGTGAGCCAAAATTGTAGTATGGTAATCATGTATTGAATTCGCCTGAATTAAATCGCCATCGATAGCGCCATAATCACGAATCTTAACTATTAAAAAATCGGACTTTGTTCGAATAACACCAAAATCGACGTCTTTTTTACTAATATAAGAGTCATCTTCTTTTAGTCCATTTGCAATCAACGACCTGCTCACACTTTCATTCATCTTATCCCTAACTCTGTCTCCCGGATTAACAAAATCATTTGTTTGTTCCATCGAAAAAGACTTTGTTTCTTCTCCAATGTGATATTTTGAACTCGAAGGCAAAACAACATCTGGCTTTTTAAAAAGATCCGGTGCTTTAATCAAAGGAGCTTCTGTAGTAGTTGCAGGCGTTACTTTCTTAGGTGCAACTTTATTCGTATTTAATGGTGCGATTGGCGTGAATTTAGTGCCACCAAACTCACTCTGAGCATAGCTGCTAAATCCAAAACACATCATTATAAATAACAAAAACTGCTTCATATTAATTTCATTTTGTTTTATTAATAATCCTAAGTATCAACAAATATACCAAGCTTTCATTTTATAAAACAAAACCCTAAATGAAGATTAAAGAAATTTTAACCAAAAAGAAAATCTAAAACCTCAAATTATTCTTTCTCTAATATAACTGTTGCCTTATATCCCTGAGCAATATTCCATTGATTAGAAGAAATCACCGCTCCGTTATCATCAAAAATTTTAAATTCGGCTGTATTGGGTGCGGCAAAACCTTCATTTAGTGCTTCAAAATCAATACGATTGATCCCTTTTTGCAATGGAATATTGAATCCTTGCTCTTCGCCACTTAAAAGTACTTCCGGTTCAACAATTACATAGTTTACATATACTCTAACCTTATCACCATCAACATAAGCGGCATCACGGTAACTTACTTTAGCTGTTCCTGAACTTGTTTTAAAAGTACCTAAATCCTGATCTCTTTTGGCTAATTTTTCAGCATCATAATCTTCTTTTTTAGGAACTACATAATCGTTTTTATCTAATCCTTGTACTTCATAGGCTTTAATTTTATTAAAATCTTCGTTAGAAAATTTAACATCTTTCACCTTAACTTCTTTTACTTCTTTCTTTTTTGCAGGAGCTGCTTTTACCTTAATATCAGTTTTAAATTCTTCCTGAGAATGTGCTGTAGACAGCATTCCAAACATTAAACCTAAAATAAAAACCTGACCTTTAAAATTTAAATATTTATTCATCTTTGTATCTTTTTAATTAAAAAACTATGTTCAAAAAAACGACTTTTTCAAACTTATTCCTAATAGATAACAATAAAGTTATGATTTTATTGTAAAAAAGCAGCTGTCAAAAATCAAAAAAATACAATTTGAGTTTATCCTAATCGATGTTTTTTATTGTGGTATTTTTTATAAATTGCAAAAAATTTTTTAAGAACTAAAACAGAGGCTCACTCCTCTATAATACAATTAATTACATAAAAATGAAAAGAGAAAACATCTTAACAGGATCGCCATGGGAAGACAAAATGGGATATTGTCGTGCTGTCCGTATTGGAAATATTATTGAAGTTTCAGGAACTGTAGCTATCGTTGACGGTGATAAAGTAAAAGCAGATGACGCTCATGCTCAAACTTTAAACATTTTAGAAAGAGTAGAAAAAGTACTTGAAGATTTAAATGCAAGTATGAAAGATGTAATTCGTACTCGTATTTTCACCACTGATGTTACTACATTTGAAGCAGTTGCAACAGCTCACGCACATTTTTTTAAAGATGTAAAACCTACAACTGGTTTTTACGGAATCAATCAATTAGTAGCCCCAGAATACCTTGTTGAAATTGAATTGACTGCAGTTCTTGCAGAATAATTTTAATTCTTGAAATTATTTTTTCGAGCGCAATAAAAGTCATTAAATAGCTTTTGTTGCGCTCGAATAGCATACAATTATCCTACACGCCCCTATGGATTTAAAAAAAATAATACTATTATCCTGTAAATGGATTCTAATTTGTACTTTAATAGGCTTTTTTTCAGGATCAGCTTCCGCTTTTTTATTAGTTGCTCTCGAATGGGCTGCAAAACTTAGAGCACAGCAAATTTGGCTTATTTGGTTTTTACCTGTAGGCGGATTAGTAATAGGATTTCTCTACCAGTATTATGGAAAAGATGTTGTTAAAGGAAACAATCTTTTATTAGACGAATACCAAAATCCTAAAAAAACAATTCCGTTTAAAATGGCTCCATTAGTACTTTTTGGAACTATTATTACCCATCTTTTTGGAGGTTCGGCTGGTCGTGAAGGAACAGCAGTGCAAATGGGTGGCGCAATTGCAGATCAATTTACTAATATATTCAAACTAAATCCAACAGATAGAAAAACACTAATCATTTTAGGAATCAGCGCTGGGTTTGCATCTGTTTTTGGGACACCATTAGCCGGAGCTGTTTTTGCGCTGGAAGTTCTTTATTGTTCGAAAATCAGCTTTAAAAGCAGCATTTTATCTTTCGTAGCGGCTTTTTTCGCTTATTATACTGTTGAAATTTGGGGAGTCAATCATACCGTTTATGTTATTAATTGGGTACCTAAACTAAGTTTCGAAAATTTATTCTGGATTATCCCATCTGGAATTTTATTTGGTTTAGCAGCAATGCTCTTCTCAAAAAGCACGCATTTTTGGGCTTCATTATTCAAAAAACACATATCCTATCCTCCGTTACGACCTTATGTAGGCGGAATCATTTTTGCATTAATCGTTTATCCTTTTAGTGCAACTCAATTTATGGGATTAGGAATTCCCTCAATAGTAGAAGCTTTTCATAAACCAAGCGAATATTACGATTTCCTACTTAAAATTCTTGCTACGGGTTTTATTTTAGGAGCAGGCTTTAAAGGAGGCGAAGTAACTCCATTATTTTTCGTTGGTGCTACATTAGGAAGTGCTTTATCTGTTTTTATTCCGTTGCCCATTGCGCTTTTAACAGGAATGGGATTTGTAGCTGTATTTTCGGGAGCGACACACACACCAATTGCCTGTACTATTATGGGAATTGAACTTTTTGGCATCGAAAGTGCTGTTTTCATTGGCATTGCCTGTTTTATTGCCTACTTATCTTCAGGTTACATAGGAATTTATCATTCGCAAAATGTAAAAGGAGTAAAATACCATTTATACGAAAAGTTGAAAACAGCTAAACTCAGGTATTTGTAAGTTGTAAAAAAGAAGTTAATTTTTAAATGATTTCATAGTTTACACTAAAAAAATGTAAATTCGCAAACTATGAAAATACAAGATATACAAGCGATACAATCCTTATTGGCTACGCCAAAAAAAATTGCCATTATTCCTCACAGAAATCCTGACGGTGATGCTATGGGGTCTACTTTAGGACTTTACCATTTTTTAATAAAAAATAATCATCAGACTACTGTAATTTCTCCAAATGAATTTCCGGATTTTTTAGCCTGGCTTCCTGGATCAGAAACAGTTCAAGTATTCGAAAAAGATCAGGAAAACTGTACTAAAATATTAAAGGAAGCCGATATTGTTTTTACACTTGATTTTAATGCTTTTCATCGCGTAGGCGAAATGGAAAAAGTATTAGAAACTCTTGAAACTACTTATATAATGATTGATCATCATCAAAAACCTGATGATTATGCAACTTATATTTATTCTGATACCAGTTTTGGTTCTACCTGCGAAATGGTCTATAATTTCATTTCATTTTTTGATAAAAAAGACCAAATTGACAAAACTATTGGAACTTGTATTTACACCGGAATTTTAACTGATTCAGGTTCTTTCAGATTCCCAAATACAACAGGAAACACGCATAGAATTGTAGCCGAACTGATTGATTTAGGGGTAGAAAACACTCAGATTCCTAATTTACTTTTTGACAATAGTTCTTATAACAGATTGCAATTATTAGGTAAAGCATTGCAAAATTTAAAAGTTATACCAGAACACAAAACCTCATACATTACACTTACGCAAGAGGAACTAAATAGTTTTAATTATGTAAAAGGAGATACTGAAGGCATTGTAAATTATGGTTTAAGCATTAAAGGAATTCTATTTACGGCTATATTTATCGAAAATAAAGACGAAAAAATCATCAAAATATCTTTCCGTTCTCAAGGTGGATTTGATGTGAATGAATTTGCAAGAGAACATTTTAACGGCGGAGGACATCGTAATGCTGCCGGAGGAAAATCGCTAACTTCGATGGAAGAAACTATTAATAAATTTGAAACTTTAGTTAAAAATCTAACGCTATAGCATCATGAAAACCATCCGATTTATTCTTATAAGTGGTCTGTTATGTTTTCTTTTTACAAGTTGTGTACAACACCAGGAAGCACGCCGTCCTGTTTCGAACACTTCTGGAGTTTTTATGAAGAAATCTGTCGAAAGAAACAAAAAATTGAATGCTTCTGATGAAGATTTAATCAAAGCCTTAATGAAAAAGAATCCAAAAATCAGCTATTTCGCTTCGCCAAAAGGTTATTGGTATTCTTATGAAATTAAAAACGATATTGATACACTGACACCTAAAAAAGGAGATGTAGCTTTCTTTAACTACGAACTAAAAGACCTTAATGGCAACACTATTTATTCTGAAGTAGAATTAAGAAGTCAGGTGTATCGGGTAGACAAACAGGAAATCATGACTGGAATACGCGATGGTATTAAACTGATGCGTAAAAACGAAAGAGTAAATTTCTATTTCCCTTCTCATATAGCTTATGGTTATCATGGTGACAATAAAAAAATTGGTCCTAACCAGCCTTTAATTTGTACAATAACTCTAAATGATTTTAAACCCGAAAGTGTTTATAAGAAAGAACTGGAATTAAATAGAACAACTGTTCAGGACAGTGTAAAAAAAACAAAAAGAGTTCTCTCGAAACCTAAAACTACAACTCAAGACACTTTAGAACAATAAGTTTAACATTGAAACAATTATGAAAAAAAATATTCTGTTTGTATTGCTTCTTATTACTACTCTTTATTCATGTAAAGAAGAAAACAGCAATTTAGCTGATGGTTTGTATGCTAAAATCGAAACGAATAAAGGAAACATTTTTCTGGAATTAGATTATAAAAAAGCTCCTATTACAGTAGCAAACTTTGTTACACTTGCCGAAGGAAAAAATGAATTTGTTGCCGAAGATTATCTAAAAGGACGTCCTTTTTATGATGGCTTGAAATTTCACCGTGTCATTAAAGATTTCATGATTCAAACAGGAGATCCCGAAGGAACAGGATCAGGAGATACAGGCTATAAATTTAAAGATGAGTTTAGTGATTTAATTTTTGACAAAGGCGGACTTTTAGCAATGGCTAATAATGGTCCGGCAACAAATAGCAGTCAGTTTTTCATTACCCATGTACCTACACCATGGTTAGATAATAAACATACTATTTTTGGTCATGTGGTTGACAACGGAATGGAAGTGGTAAATAAAATTGAGCAGGATGATGTTATCAAATCGATTACTATTATTCGAAAAGGCGAAGCTGCTAAAAAATTCAATGCTGTAAAAACTTTCTTTGATTATTTTTCTGTTGAAGCAAAAAACAAGAAAGCAGCACTAGCACTTGAAGCAAAAAAGCAACAGGAATATGATGCTAAATATGCGAAAGTAATTCAGGATAAATTAGCATTTTTTGAAAGTCTAAAAGATAAAAGTACCAAAACAGCTTCCGGATTAAAATATAGTATTACAAAAAAAGGAAGTGGAAAAAAACCAGCAAATGGCACTATTGTGAACATTCATTACGCAGGCTTTCTTGAAAACGGACAGCTTTTTGACACCAGTTTAGAAAGTGTTGCACAAACTTTTGGAAAATTTGATTCTAACAGAGCGCAACAAGGAGGTTATCAAACTATTCCTTTTCAAATAGGAAAAAGAGATGGTTTAATTCCTGGATTTATTGAAGGTCTTGATAAAATGTCTTTTGGAGACAAAGCAGTATTATTTATTCCTTCGCATTTAGCTTATGGAGCAGGCGGAGCCGGAAATGTGGTTCCTCCTTATGCAAATATCATTTTCGAAATCGAATTAATCCAGCCACAATAGTTTATTAAATAACCTTAGAATATATTATAAAAATGAAATTCAGAATATTATTTTTAGCCTTTTTTGCTTTGCTGACAGTTCAGGCACAAGAAACTTCAAAAAAAACAGTCAAAAAAGCAACTCCTAAAACCTCAATTAAACAAGACGGAATTTTTGCTACTATTACTACTAATAAAGGAGCAATTGTACTAGCGTTAGATTTTCAAAAAGCACCTGTTACAGTAGCCAATTTTATTAGTCTTGCTCAGGGTAAAAACGAATTTGTTACCGATAAAAAATTACAAAAAAAACCTTTTTACGATGGATTAAAATTTCATAGGGTAATTAGTGATTTTATGATACAAGGTGGAGATCCGCAAGGAACAGGAGCCGGAGGACCAGGTTATAGTTTTAAAGACGAGTTTATTCCTGAACTTAAATTTGACAAGAGAGGAATTTTAGCAATGGCTAATTCCGGTCCAAAAACCAATGGAAGTCAATTTTTTATTACACACAAAGAAACTCCTTGGTTAAATGGGAAACACACTATTTTTGGACATGTTGTTGAAGGAATGGACGTAGTGAACAAAATTGCACAAGATGATGTAATTAAAAATATTACCATTACTCAAAAAGGTACAATGGCTAAAAAATTCAAAGCCGAGAAAGTTTTTGCTAACTATTACAACAATAAAGAGCAAGAAGAGAAAAAAGAAGCGGAAGCAAAAGCTGAAGCCGAGCGAATTCAAAAAGAAAAAACAGCCGCTTTAGTTGCTGAAAAAATGGCTTATTTCAGTAATGAAAAAGCAACTGCAACCACCACTCCATCTGGATTAGTTTACAAAATAGTAAAAAAAGGAATGGCTGTTAAACCTGCTGCCGGAACTACAGTATATTTTCATTATTCAGGTTTTTTCGAAGATGGTAATTTATTTGACAGTAGTCTTACTGAAGTTGCTAAATCTTATGGAAAATATGACGAAAGACGATTTGTACAAGGTGGTTATAATCCTTTTCCTTTTGAAATAGGTAAAAAAGACGGTATGATTCCGGGATTTATAGAAGCTATCAATTTACTTTCTTTTGGAGATAAAATCATTGCTTTTATTCCTGCTAAATTAGCCTATGGCGAAGCTGGAGCTGGCGGAGTAATTCCTCCAAATGCCACCTTAATTTTCGAAATCGAAATTTTCGACAAGCAAAACTAAAAGACATAAAATTCAAAATACTAATCCGACTGTCCTGAGCAGTCGGATTTTTTTTATAAGTTCTTACTGATATTCTAAAAAACACCCACCAGAAATTTTCTCACAACATTAATTGTAAAAAATACAATTTTTCTTATTTTAAGTAAACTTATTTTTATACATTTGAAAAACAAACTAATTCATTCAGAAACTTAGGCTGACTATCAATTTTCCTAAACACTGAAAAAACAGCTAATTATAAATATCAAATTTATAAATCCATGTTTTATCACATTAATGAAATAATAGATCTTAATTTAGAGTTACTGTTTTTATCGAAAAATCATTCTTTAAAATTCTCAGAATTTAAAGATAAAGACGGAAAGAAACTTGGAAAAATAACCGAATTTTTCCAACTCATGGAGAAAAAAAATCTCATCAAAATAGAACACAACAAATGTAATCTAACCGAATTTGGAAAAAAAATTGCTGAAAACGGTGGTTGGTTTGAACATTTGAAAAAGAAGAAAGAAAACGAAAAAACAAATTTAGAAGAAACAGAATCCTTTTTAAAAGATCAAACTTCTTTCAGCTTATTTACTAATCGTTTACAAAATATTTTTAAAAAAACTAAGGCATGAATATTCAAGAATTCTTTTCTGAAGAATGCGAAAAACTATTCTTAATTCACAAAGCAAGTTTAATTGAAAAAACCTCATTCAATGAGAAAAAAAACAACTTAAAAGCCGAAGATTATCCTAAATTTGATCGTGAATTTAAGCGCTTTCAAAGACAAATAAGTTTGAACTTAACAAAACTTATAAAGAAAAACAGAAAAACAAACGTAGAAGAAATCTTAGAGCCTATAGCTAATAAATACACCAAATCATTTCTAAATCTGGTTGATTTATCAAAAATCGATCTTGAAAAAAATTAGTATAAAATGATTTATTAACCAAATAAAAAGCCCTTTCAGTCTTATTATAGTGAAAGGGCTTCTAATTTTATAATCAGTATTCAGGAATTATTTCTTCCCAAATTTCCATTCAAATTCGTCTTTATCATTAATTATGGCGCCAACTTCAACTTTTACTACTTCTTCAAATTCAGTTTGAAATAATAGCCAATTGTCTTCGTTAAAATAATTTTCAAAAGTATCAAATTCTTCCTGAGTAAATTTAGAAATACTCTTTTGAGCCAAATCTTTTTTAACGTCTTTAATATTTCTGCCAATTAATTTATTGCCAAATAACTCTAAATTGGCACTCGAAACAACAACATATCCTAATTTAAAATCTTCGTCTTTGTAAAAAGTCAAACGCATTTTAAATTTATTATAAACAAAAATTACATTCTCATCTTCGTCTTTATAATTTCTATCGGGCTTTCCATAAACTGACTCAACATCTTTTTGTTTCATCCCGAATATGAGTTTATCAATTCCGTTTTTAAGGTTTATTTTCATGTCTCTAATTTTTGGGTAAAGTTCGCAAACTTTTTTACAACATGAACCATTTTAGCCTATATAATCTTAAGGTTTTATTAAAGTCACGTTAGTTAAGATGGTTTTTTAGTAAATTAGTGTATAATGTCAATGCTAGTATTACAAGCGATTTTGCTCTAAAAATTCGAAATAAAAATATATTAAAACATTTTTTCGAATAAAACCATCATTATCATGGACTTACCTTTCAAAGACAAAAAATTTCTTTTTTTATTGCTGTCAGTTAGTATAGTAGTTACATTAGAAATATTATCACTTTTAGGAATTCATCTTCCTATGTCTTATGCCCCTTATATTTTTTGTTTATTCATTATCGGAATTGGTCATGAGGTAATTTTTAACGGATTTCAATCACTTATTAAATTCAATTTTAGCAGTATCAATTTGTTGATGACCATTGCTGTTATTGCTGCTTTGTATTTAGGCCAATATTCTGAAGCTGCGGTGGTTATTGTGCTATATGTTTTAGGCGAAAGACTGGAAGATATTGGACTGGAAAATTCAAAATCAGCATTAGATAAGTTAATCCAAAGTGTTCCTAAAACAGCACTTGTAAAATCAGTAAATAAAGAAATTCCACTTGACGAAATAGAAATAGATACTATTATTCAAATCAAACCGGGGAGTATTATTCCTCTTGACGGAAAAATTACTTTTGGCGAAACCCTAATTGACGAATCTGCCATTACTGGTGAACCTATTGCTAAAGAAAAGCAAGTTGGAGATAAAGTTTTTGCCGGTACATTAAATACGAATGGTTTTATCGAAATTGCCACAACTAAACTTGCTAACGACACCACTTTTGCAAAAATCATCCAGCTCACTTTTGAAGCCAATGCGGCCAAAAGTGATACCCAAAAATTTATCCAACGCTTTTCAAGATTATACACTCCACTTATTATTGTATTAGCCATCTTAATTTTTAGCATTCCGGTTTTTGTGATGGGTCAGGATTTTAATCATTGGTTAAATCAGGCCGTTACACTTTTAGTTATTGCCTGTCCTTGTGCCTTAGTTATCTCAACTCCTGTTGCGATTTACGCTGCGATAGGTAACGCTTCCGCAAAAGGTGTTCTGGTAAAAGGAGGAAAATACATTGAAGCCTTAGCCGAAATTCAGGCTATCGCCGTAGACAAAACCAGAACAATTACTTATGGAACTCCAGTAGTTTCAGATGTTTTTCCTCTTGTAGGAACCAGCCGTAAAGAATTACTCTCCTGTACCGCAGGTGCCGAAATGTTTTCAGAACATCCCCTGGCACAAGCCATTATTACAGCCAGTAAAGCAGAAGGTTTCGAACCTCATGCTGCTAAAGATTTCAAAAGTATTTTAGGAAAAGGAGCAACAGCAAAATGTACAGTTTGTGAAATAGATACAGTTCATGTGGGAAAACTGGAATTCATTAGAGAATACCATGAAATAACTCCCGAAGTAGAAAAAATTGTAGCACAATTATCTACCGAAGGAAAAACGAGTGTGGTTGTCAGTTTTGGAAAAGGTGTCGCAGGAATTATTGGTTTAACTGACCAAATTAAACCTGATAGTTATGTAGCAATACAAGAATTGGAAGAACAAAATATTGATGTGATTATGCTTACCGGTGATAGCGAAAAAGCTGCTCATTATGTGGCAAAACAGGTTGGTATTTCAAAAGTTTTTGGAGGCTTACTTCCTGAACAAAAATCAGAGGAAATAAAAGCACTTTTACAACAATATGACAAAGTAGCTATGGTAGGTGACGGAATCAATGATGCTCCTGCTCTGGCATTAAGCACCGTAGGAATAGCTATGGGAGCGGCAGGAAGTGACACTGCTATAGAAACGGCTAATATTGCCCTGATGAATGACCAACTTTCATTAATTCCGTTTCTTATTCGATTGAGTAAAAAAACGATGAAACAAATAAAGTTCAACACTTTTGGAGCTATAGCCACTAAAATAGTATTTATTCTGCTTGCATTTTTTGGATATAGCAATTTAGCTTTAGCCATCGCTGCCGATGTTGGTGTTACCTTAATTGTAATTTTATTTAGTTTGAATTTAATGCGATTCGAAAAAGTAAAAAATTAATTTTCTCTTATAAAACAAAAGCGTTAACATTTATATCTTAACGCTTTTTTATTTTATTCTTCTTCGTACATTTCGTCGTAACGAGCTGGAACTTGTGGATCAAAAAGTGGACATTTGAATTCTTCCATAATATCTACTAATTTATCCATTGTTTTACCTTCAGTTCCGTAACAATCTATTTGAACCGTTTGAGGAGTTGTTTTTACCTGAAAAGCTCCTACTCCATTATTGTTTTTCCAACTGTTCTCATCTACTCTTTCCCATTTAGAAAATACCGAAGCAATTCTGTTCATTATAACCGTAACAGGAAGTTCTTCTAAACCTTCAATAGTTTTCTGCTCATCAATAGCTTCATAAACCTCCTGATGGTTTAAATAAACACCTTCTAAATATTTCCAAAAAAGTAATTCGTACATTTTTTAAGTTACAAAGGTTCTGAGGTTCTGAGTTACTAAGATTCTATACAACTGAAATAAAAAATCTCAGCAACTTAGTTTCTTAGGAACTTAGAAACTCTAAAAAATTAATATTCGTAAGTTCCGTATTCGCTGGTAATTGTTAATTTCTTACTGTCTGCAGCTTCAACGCGACCAACAATTTGTGCATTAACATTGAACGATTTTGAAATAGCAATAATATCTTCAGCAACTTCAGCAGGAACGTATAATTCCATACGATGTCCGCAGTTAAAAACCTGATACATTTCTTTCCAATCGGTTTTTGATTGCTCCTGAATTAATTGGAACAATGGAGGAACCGGAAACAAATTATCTTTTATAATATGTAAATTGTCTACAAAATGTAAAATTTTAGTCTGTGCTCCACCACTACAGTGAACCATTCCGTGAATTTCATTCGACGAATATTTATCTAAAATTTTCTTGATAATTGGCGCATAAGTTCTTGTTGGAGAAAGCACTAATTGTCCGGCATCAATTGGTGAATTTTCCACCGCATCAGTTAATTGTACCTGACCTGAATAAATCAATTCTTCAGGAACAGCAGCATCATAACTTTCCGGGTATTTTGTTGCCAAATATTTACCGAAAACATCATGACGAGCCGATGTTAATCCGTTACTTCCCATTCCGCCATTATAGCTTTTTTCATAAGAAGCCTGACCGAAAGATTCTAATCCAACGATTACATCACCAGACTGAATATTAGCATTATCGATTACCTTAGAACGTTTCATGCGAGCCGTAACGGTAGAATCCACAATGATTGTACGAACTATATCGCCTACATCGGCAGTTTCTCCACCTGTAGAATGAATGCTTACGCCAAAAGAAGCCAATTCCTGAATTAATTCTTCGGTTCCGTTGATAATCGCTGAGATAACTTCGGCAGGAATTAGATTTTTATTTCTTCCGATAGTTGATGAAAGCAAGATATTATCAGTTGCTCCTACACACAATAAATCATCAATATTCATGATTAATGCATCCTGAGCGATACCTTTCCAAACAGAAATATCTCCTGTTTCTTTCCAATACATATATGCTAATGAAGACTTGGTTCCTGCTCCATCGGCATGCATAATAAGACAATAATCTTCGTCTTGGGTTAGATAATCAGGGACAATTTTACAAAATGCCTGAGGAAACAATCCTTTATCTATATTTTTTATAGCATTGTGTACATCTTCTTTGGATGCCGAAACACCGCGTTGTGCATATCTTTTTGAAGTATCTGAACTCATGAATTGTAATTGTGTAGCTGCAATAGAGCAACTTGGTTTTGCGGCAAAGATAATTATTTTTTAGAAGTTAGAGATTAAAAGTTAGAAGTTAGAAGCCAGGAGCCCTCAGCCCATAACCTCTAACTCACAACCATTAACTTATAATTATTTGGTAAACAACAACTCTCTGTATTTAGTTAGCGTCCATAATTCATTATCTACTAACAATTCTAATTTATCACAGTGATTTCTAATTACTTCAAAATAAGGTTTTACTTTATTGCAATAGGCTTCGGCAGTTTTTTGTGCATTTCCTAAAGCATTTGCATTTTTTCTTTCGTTACGCATTTCTTCCTCTTTGGCATTGATACCTTCAATATGAGTCGAAATTTCTTTAATCAATCCTATTTGTTCTTTTGCAATTGATTCGAATTCTTTTCCGAAAATATCTTTCAAACCTTTTACATTTTCGATTAAAGTATTTTGGTAACGAATAGCCGTTGGAATCACATGATTTTTCGAAATATCACCTAAAACCCTGCTTTCAATCTGGATTTTCTTAGTATATTCTTCTAATTCTATTTCGTAACGTGCTTCCACCTCTACATGATTCATAATTCCTAATTCAGAAAATAAATCCAATGCGCGTTGTGAAGCTCTTGCTTTCAAAGCTTCAGGAGTAGTTTTAAAGTTACTCAAGCCTCTTTTCTTAGCTTCTTTTTCCCAGGCTTCACTATAACCATCACCTTCGAAAAGAATATCTTTCGACACCTTAATATATTCTCTCAACACATTAAAAATAGCATCGTCTTTTTTCATTGCTTTCGAATCAATCAAAGCATCAACTTCTACTTTAAAATCTCTTAATTGTTTTGCAACAATCGTATTTAAAGTAGTCATTGCATTCGAACAGTTTGCCGAAGATCCAACCGCTCTAAATTCAAATTTATTTCCGGTAAATGCAAAAGGCGAAGTTCTGTTTCTATCGGTATTATCTAAAATTACTTCCGGAATTTTACCAACTACATTTAGTTTTAAATCGGTTTTTTCTTCTGGCGATAATTTCCCTGTAGTCACACTTTCTAATTCGGCCAAAACTTTCGTTAATTGCTCTCCAATAAATACCGAAATAATTGCAGGCGGCGCTTCATTCGCACCTAAACGGTGATCATTGCTAGCTGTTGCAATCGAAGCGCGTAGTAATTCTTCGTAATCATTTACCGCTTTAATTGTATTAATAAAGAAAGTCAAAAACTGTAAATTACTCATTGGCGTTTTGCTTGGGCTCAACAAATTTACTCCAGTATCAGTTGCTAATGACCAGTTATTATGCTTTCCGGAACCATTTACTCCTTTAAATGGTTTTTCGTGTAACAATACTTTAAAGTCATGACGCTCGGCTACTTTTTGCATAATATCCATCAAAAGACAGTTATGATCTACAGCCAGATTTGTTTCTTCGAAAATTGGAGCCAACTCAAATTGGTTTGGCGCTACCTCATTATGACGGGTTTTAACCGGAATTCCTAATAGCATACACTCTTGCTCCAAATCACGCATATAGATTAAAGCACGCGTAGGAATCGATCCAAAATAATGATCATCTAACTGCTGTCCTTTTGCCGAAGTATGTCCTAATAATGTTCTTCCTGTCATCATTAAGTCAGGACGGGAATGTGCCAAAGATTTATCTACAAGGAAATATTCCTGCTCCCAACCTAAGGTTGCAGTAACCTTTTTGACATTTTTATCAAAATAACGACAAACCTCAGTAGCGGCTTCGTCCATTACTGCCAAAGCTCTTAATAAAGGTATTTTATTATCTAAAGCTTCGCCTGTATATGAAATAAAAACGGTAGGAATACATAAAGTGGTACCATATATAAATGCCGGAGAAGTTGGATCCCAGGCTGTATATCCACGAGCTTCAAATGTATTTCTAATTCCTCCGTTAGGAAAACTAGAAGCATCAGGTTCCTGCTGTACTAATTGTGCTCCTCCAAATTTTTCTACCGGATCACTTCCATCATAAGAAGTTTCAAAAAAAGCATCGTGTTTTTCAGCAGTAGTTCCTGTTAAAGGTTGAAACCAGTGTGTATAATGAGTAACTCCTTTAGCAAGTGCCCACTCTTTCATACCCATTGCAATATAATCGGCTAGTTTTCTATCTATTTTCGTTCCATTTTCAATAGCACCCTGCACCGCCTTAAAAGCATCTGAAGTTAAATATTGTTTCATGGCTTTTTCATTAAATACATTAGAGCCAAAAATGCTTGACTTTCTATTTGTCTCTTCAAAATGTATTGCTTTTCTATTAGAAGCTTCCTTCAACGCTTGAAAACGTAATGTTGACATTATGGACTATTTTTTAAACTGTTAATAATCAATTTTATAATTAAAAACACAAATATAGAAAATATCAGGCTAAAAACAGCCAGACAAAGCATTGTCAATTTGGTTTTTATTTAGCTTCAAAATTGCTTTTTTTTAAATATACCCCCTACCAAAATATAGTAATGTGAAAAATAACACTCATTCAAACAAAAGATACCCCAAGGTTTTCAGCACTAAAAAAAATATTATATATTTGCACCAGAGTTTAAATCAAGAAAATTAATTTATATTATTATGGCAAAAATAAAGTTAGAGTACCTTTGGTTAGATGGATACGAACCAACTCAAAATCTTAGAAGTAAAACAAAAGTTGAAGAGCATGAAAACTTTAAAGGAACTCTAGAAGAGATCGGAAACTGGTCATTTGACGGTTCGTCTACAAGACAAGCTGAAGGAGGATCTTCTGACTGTCTTTTAGTACCAGTTGCTATCTATCCAGATCCAGAAAGAATCAACGGATACTTAGTAATGTGTGAAGTTATGTATGCTGACGGTACTCCACACCCATCAAACGGTAGAGCTACTATCGATGATGACAATGATGATTTCTGGTTTGGTTTCGAACAAGAATACTTCATCATGGATACTAAAACTTTATTACCATTAGGTTTCCCAGTAGGTGGATACCCTGCACCACAAGGTATGTACTACTGTTCAGTAGGTGGAAAAAACACTCACGGAAGAGCTTTAGTTGAAGAGCACGCTAACTTATGTATCGATGCTGGAATCAACTTTGAAGGAATCAACCAAGAGGTTGCTTGTGGACAATGGGAATTCCAATTATTTGCTAAAGGAGCTAAAAAAGCAGGTGATGAAATCTGGGTTGCTAGATATTTATTAGACCGTTTGACTGAGAAATATGGTTACTATATTGAATACCACCCAAAACCACTAGGTGATACTGACTGGAATGGTTCTGGTATGCACGCTAACTTCTCTAACGAAGTTTTAAGAACGTGTGGTTCTCAAGAAACTTACGAAAGAATCTGTGAGGCTTTCCGTCCTGTAACTAAAGAGCACATTGCTGTTTACGGAGCTTACAACGAGCAACGTTTAACTGGTAAACACGAAACTGCTTCTATCAACGACTTCTCTTACGGAGTATCTGACAGAGGATGTTCTATCCGTATTCCTTTAATGACTGTTCAAAAAGGATGGAAAGGATGGTTAGAAGACAGAAGACCAGCTTCTAATGGTGATCCATACAAAATCGCTGCAAGAATTATCAAAACAGTTAAATCTGCATTGTAATTTCTTAATTATAAAATAAAAATGCCTTCAGCAATGGAGGCATTTTTTTATGCTTTAAAATCAAAATCTTAAATCAATCATACATCACAATAAACTATATTTGCAATAACATAAAATAAATATCATGATAGTCTGGATTTGCTTTATTAGCGCTATTTTATTATTCCTTGCTTTAGATTTAGGAATTTTCAACAAAACCCCACACGAAATCAGTTCGAAAGAAGCCGGAAAATGGACCGGAATCTGGGTTTCTTTATCTTTCTTATTCTCAGCTGTAGTGTATTGGTTATACCAAAACAACTTTGTCGAAAACCCTGACAGCTTAAAACCAATGGCTGCTTCAATGAAGTACATTACAGGATATCTTATTGAACTTTCGCTTAGCATCGATAATATTTTTGTAATTGCAATTATCTTTTCTTCATTTAGAATTCCTAAAAAATACCAGCACCGCGTATTGTTTTGGGGAATCATTGGTGCTATCATCTTTAGAGGACTTATGATTTATTTTGGTGTTTTGATTATCAATAAATTTGCCTGGACAACTTACCTATTCGGTGCTTTCCTGATTTATACTGCTATCAAAATGTTTTTCACCAAAGAAGATCATGAATACGATCCTCAAAATTCGGTTATCTATAAGTACTTGAGAAAACTAACTCCGATTACTCCAAAAATAGAAGGCGAACATTTTTTTGTAAAAATCGATAATGTTAGCACAGCAACGCCTTTATTTGTAGCCTTAATTCTTATTGAAGTAATGGACGTTATTTTTGCATTAGATAGTGTACCCGCTATTTTAGCCATTACTTCTGATCCTTTTTTAGTATTTAGTTCGAATATTTTTGCCATTCTCGGACTGCGTTCTATGTATTTCTTTTTAGCGAACATGCTGGAAAAATTCAGTTACCTAGAATATAGTTTAATTGCTATTTTAACCTTTGTAGGACTAAAAATGATGCTACATAAATTCATTCACCTGCCAGAATGGGCTTCACTAGCATTCATTGCAGTTTCTTTACTGGCTGGAATAATTGCTTCCCTGCAAAAAGAAAAACGAAACAATAAAGTATAAAAACAAAAAAAGGAAATCGAGAGATTTCCTTTTTTTACATTTCAATTTCTAAAAGATTAATTTAGCTCTATAACATTAGTATCATCAATATTATATTTTTTGATAACAGCATTATAATCTGAGTAATCTTCTTTAGTTTTATTAGCTAGTTTTGCTGATGTTGATCCATCAGGAGAACCAGGCACAATAACAATTCTAAACGTTTGATTATTCAAATAACTTGGAGTCAATGCTAAATTATAAGTTGCTCGCGCATAAATTATAAAATGCTCAACACTAAAATCGAAATCATAATCGATTTCTCCATCATCTGTGTAAATAGTTCTAGGTATTTGTTGCCATATTGGAGCACCAGTATCAGTAATAGAACCCACTCTCCTATAAATCAAAACAACATCTTCATTAAAAATTAAAGGATCTAAATCTCGATAAATATTATACCCATCGTTGGCATTATAAGCGAAATTAACATTAGTTAATTGAAAAACTTCACTAATAGTATCTCTATCTTCTCGAAAATCATCATCAGAAGAACAACCCGAAATAGCTAAAAAGCTAACAAAAGCGAAAAGTGCGAATATTTTTTTCATGACATAAATTTTTAAATGGTTAAGTTATAAGATCTAGTATTCATTAATTGTGCCAAAAATTATTTGACAAAAAAAAAGAGACCAAAATAATTAATTCTTTTTTTGATCTCTAATATAAAAAATTATTTCAAATTACTTCAAACCAGCTAAACTCTGCTCGATTGTAGCAATTTTAGCTAAAGCATCAGCTTGTTTTTGTTTTTCGATATTTAAAACTTTTTCCGGAGCTCCGTTTACAAATTTCTCGTTTGAAAGTTTTGCTTCTACTGATTTCAAGAATCCTTTTACGTAATTTAATTCTTCTGTCAGTTTTTTAATCTCAGCTTCAACATCGATATTTCCTGTAATCGGAATGAAATATTCATTTGATTTTACTCGGAAAGATAATGCGCCATCCACTTTTTCAGAAACATATTCGAAAGCAGAAACGTTTCCTAATTTCGTTACTATAGAATCAAAATAAGTTGAAATATTCTCGCTATTAATGGCTTTCAATTCGATAGCATCTTTAAACGGAATATTTTTGTCTTTTCTGATCGTTCTGATTCCAGAAATTACTTCAATTGAGTTTTCAAAATCAGCAATTAATTTTGCATCAAACGGTTTTAATTCTGGCCAGGTTGAAACGATTAAAGCTTCTTCCGGGGTTCTTTCAGCAATTAATTGCCAAATTTCTTCCGTTAAGAAAGGCATAAACGGATGAAGCAATTTCAAGTTGCTTTCTAACATTTCGATCGCTTTCGCAAAAGTTACGCTGTCAATTGGCTGTTGATAAGCCGGTTTGATCATTTCTAAAAACCAAGAACAGAAATCATCCCAAACCAATTTATAGATTGCCATCAACGAATCTGAAATTCTGTATTTCTCAAAATTATCTTCAATATCAACTAAAGTCTGCTGTAATTTCGCTTCGAACCATTCGATTGCCACTTTTGATGATTCTGGCTGTGGAATAGTTTCTAAAACTTCCCATCCTTTAATCAATTTGAAAGCATTCCATATTTTATTCGAAAAAGCTTTTCCCTGACTACATAATTCTTCATCAAACATGATGTCATTTCCTGCAGAAGCACTTAAAAGCAATCCTACACGAACTCCATCGGCACTGAATTTATCAATCAAATCTAAAGGATCAGGAGAATTCCCTAATGATTTAGACATTTTACGACGTTGTTTATCACGAACTAACCCAGTTAAATATACATTTGTAAATGGTTTTTCACCAGCATATTCATAACCCGCAATAATCATTCTGGCAACCCAGAAAAATAAAATATCCGGACCTGTAACCAAGTCATTTGTTGGATAATAGTATTTAAAATCTGGACTTTCCGGATCCATAATTCCACCAAAAACAGACATTGGCCATAACCAAGAAGAAAACCATGTATCTAACGCATCAACATCTTGAGTTAAATTGTTAATGGTTAATTGTGAATTGTTAGTTTTTTCTTGTGCTAATTTTAATGCGTCTTCGATGTTTTCAGCAACAACGAAATCTTCTTTTCCGTCTCCGTAATAATACGCCGGGATTTGTTGTCCCCACCATAATTGACGAGAAATATTCCAATCGCGAATATTGTTTAACCAGTGTGCATAAGTGTTCTCAAAACGTTTTGGATGTAATTTAATATCTCCCGTTTCTAAAACTGACTTAATTGCCGGTTTTACTAATTCTTCCATTTTCAGGAACCATTGATCTGATAATCTTGGTTCGATTACGGCTTTTGTTCTTTCAGAAGTTCCTACTTTATTTAAGTGAATCTCTGTTTTTGCTAAAGCTCCAATTTCCTGAAGTTCTTTTTCAATTTCCTTACGAACCACAAAACGATCTTTTCCCTGATAATGCAATCCAAAGCTGTTTAACGTAGCATCTTCATTAAAAATATCAACGATTTCAAGATTGTGTTTTTCTCCCAACGTTTTATCGTTCATATCGTGTGCAGGCGTTACTTTCAAACATCCTGTACCGAATTCTACATCTACATATTCGTCTTCAATAATTGGAATCACTCTTCCGCAAATTGGAACGATCGCTTTTTTACCTTTTAAATGTGTAAAACGCTCATCATTCGGGTTTATACAGATCGCAGTATCTCCAAAAATAGTTTCCGGACGTGTTGTAGCGATAGTCAAAAAATCTTCTGAACCTTCAATTTTATATTTTAAGAAAAATAATTTTCCTTGTTGTTCTTCGTAAATTACTTCTTCGTCAGAAAGAGTAGTTTTTGCTTCTGGATCCCAGTTTACCATACGGTACCCTCTGTAGATTAAACCTTTGTTGTATAAATCAACAAACGATTTGATTACAGATGCAGACATATCTGGATCCATTGTGAATTTGGTGCGTTCCCAATCACAGGAAGCACCTAATTTTTTAAGTTGCTCTAAGATGGTGCCACCGTATTTATCGGTCCATTCCCAAGCGTGTTTTAGGAATTCTTCGCGAGTTAAATCGTTTTTATTGATTCCCTCCTGTTTTAATTTCGCCACAACTTTTGCCTCAGTAGCAATAGAGGCATGATCCGTTCCCGGAACCCAGCAAGCGTTGAATCCTTTAAGACGAGCGCGACGAATTAAAACATCCTGAATGGTATTATTCAACATGTGTCCCATGTGAAGAACACCAGTGACGTTTGGCGGCGGAATTACAATTGTGTAAGGTGTTCTATGATCTGGTTCTGAGTGAAAATAATTGTTTTTCATCCAGTAATCATACCATTTGTTTTCGATCGTCTTAGCGTCAAATTGTGCGGGAATTGCCATTTACTAGGTTTGTTTAATCGTTAATTTGTTTAATCGTTATTTGTTATCTGTTAATCGTTTTTAAATCTTTCAGTTAAACGATTATACAGTTAAACAAATAAACCAAAAAATTGGTTCGATTTTTGTAATTTATAATTGGGAACAAAAGTAAATAATTAAGTACACTATAAAAAGAGAAATAAAAATTTGTGTACTAATTAAAACAAAGTATATTTACTTTCCAACAAGACCAATCACCATGAAAAACTTTACTACATTAATAACAATTTTATTATTTAGCAGTATTGGATTTGCTCAAAGGGGAGCTAAGATAGAATTCAAAGCTAAAAACAACACTATTGATTACGGCACCATTACCAAGCAAAATGACAACGGAATCCGTTCTTTTGAATACACTAATACTGGTGATGCACCGTTAATAATCTATTCAATTCAATCTACAACAAGCTGTACTATTTTATCTAAACAAAACGAAACAGTATTACCTGGAAAATCAAGTAAAATAGACATTAAATACAATATGGTTCCCGGGCCAATTAGAAAAACAATTACGGTAGAATCAAACGCTATTAATTATGACGAAGGGCGAATTGCTTTAAAAATAAAAGGCGAAGTTGGCTCTTAAAATCTACACAAAAATGCTTCTTATATTCTAAGAAGCATTTTTTTTTAAAGAATATTCTGCAATTGAAATTTAAAAGTCATTTCCTGTTCTTTTCTCAGAATTTTCAATTCTATCCAAATTTCATTTTCTGACCATAAATGAGCATTAATTTCCTGTAATGAATAGTCAGCAACTGATTTTCCATCAATCGCAACCAGAATATCACCTTCCTGCAAACCACTTTTTGCCGCATTAGAACTTTGTCTAACATGACCAATCTCGTAAATTGGTTTTAGCTCAACTTTAGATTTACGGTTAGAACTCTCAGATTCTATTTTTTGTTCATCAGCCGTAATAGCAATTGAATTATCAGGAATTGCAACTATTTGCCTTACCATTTGCATCCCGATATACAATACTTCAATTCCGCTTTTATTATAAAAAAACGAAGCGGGATACAATTTATTTTTCTTTAAAAACAACTGACCATTTGTATAATCAAAGGCAACCGAAAAACGTTTTAATATCTCGCCTCCCAATGACCCTAAACGACCCGAATGCGAACTAATATTTTGCACCGAAACTGAATCAGGAAAAGCAACAATAGGCAAATCAAACTTAAAATTGGCTATTGAAAATTCGGCAATTCTGGCTCTTTTACCTTCTACAGCACCACTAAGACTTTGCCCTAAATAATCATCAAATGATTTTTCAGGTACTTCAATTTTATCCGAAAGCTCATCAAAAAGCCAGACAGCATCACTATTTCCGGAATCAATCAGTAATTTCACAGGCACTTCTGATGATTTTATTTTTACTTTCGAAACCACATAAGGTTTTCCTCTTTCGATGGTAATAGGAACTTTGGCATATTTTTTTTCTATTTTTTTATGGAATTTAGAATCCAATTTATTGAAATAAACCACTTTTTTAGCATAGTCAATTTCGACCAAATAATCTTTAAAAGCTGCCGTACCTATAATTCCATTTACTGAAACACCTATAAAACCCGACAAATCGGATGATGAATCCATAATTAAATACAGCAAATGATTCTTAGACTGCATTTCGCCAATTGACAAAATATTTCCTGAAGATTTAAAGCCTTTTACCGCTTCGCTACCTCCAAAACCTTTAAATTTTATTTCTTGTAATGTATTCAGGATTATTTTTTTCGAATCATCAAAACCAAATAAAATGGTTTCTTTCACTCCTGTATCTAATAAAAACAAGAGTTCTACTCCATTTACCGTAACGGGAATAAAAACCAGATTATTAATTAATTGAACAGGGACTTTAATTCGGTAACTTTTCGTTTTTACAAATTCAAACTTCTCTTGCGAATAAACCGAAATCGCAAAACCAAAGAGAAAAAAAATTAGGAATATTTTTTTCATGAATGAGAGTTTCCATAAAGTTAATAAAAATCCTGCTTTTAAAGTAATATATTATCAAATAGTAAAATATCGCTAGCTTAGTTCAAAAAAAAAATCGCAAATTTGCATCAAATTTTCATTAAGATGCCTGAGATTTCAATAAGAGGCCGTAGGATGCCTGAATCGCCAATTCGTAAATTGGCGCCATTTGCTGAGATAGCGAACAAGAAAGGCCTAAAAGTATACCACTTAAATATAGGTCAACCAGATATAAAAAGTCCAGAAATAGCCATCCAAGCCATTAAGAATATCGATATGAATATTATCGAATATGGTCCTTCGGCTGGTTATGAAAGTTATCGAAAAAAATTAGCCCAGTTTTACACTAATCAAAACGTAAGGGTTGATTATACTGATATCATGATTACTACTGGTGGATCTGAAGCCTTGTTGTTTGCCTTAGGAAGTATTATGGATCCAGGAGATGAAGTCATTATTCCTGAGCCTTTTTATGCAAATTATCACGCTTTTTCTGAAGAATCAAGTGCTACGGTTGTTCCTGTAAATTCAAGTTTTGAAAGTGGTTTTACCTTACCTTCTATTGAAGCTTTCGAAAAATTAATTACACCAAAAACTAAGGCAATTTTAATTTGTAACCCAAGTAATCCAACAGGAAATTTATATTCTGAAACAGAAATTCAACAACTGGGTGAATTGGTAAAAAAACACGATTTGTTTTTAATTGCTGACGAAGTGTATCGTGAATTCATATATGACGAAAAAGACATTCATTATTCAGTGATGAATCTTATTGGTTTAGAACAAAATGTAATCATGATTGATTCGGTTTCTAAACGTTACAGTATGTGCGGCGCTAGAATTGGCTGTATGGTTACCAAAAACAAACAAGTTATTGCTGCAGCGATGAAATTTGCACAAGCGCGTTTGTGTCCGCCTACAATTGAACAAATTGCCTGCGAAGCAGCTATTAATACACCTCAAAGTTATTTTGACGAAGTAATTGTAGAATACAAAGAGAGAAGAAACACACTGATTTCTGAATTAAATAAAATCGAAGGCGTAAAAGTAACATTGCCTAAAGCTGCTTTTTATTGCATTGCTGAACTTCCTGTTGACAACACAGAAACTTTTGCACAATGGCTTTTAGAGAGTTACAATTTAAACGGCGAGACAGTTATGGTAGCTCCCGCAGCAGGATTTTATTCGACTCCTGGAATGGGATTAAAACAAGTACGTATTGCTTATGTACTTAATAAAGAAGACTTAACAAAGGCAGTTTCTATTCTAAAAGATGCAATTGCAACTTATAATGCAAGATAAAAACTGAATTTTCTTTTTATCACTAAATAACAAAGGCAATAACATTCAAAGTTATTGTCTTTGTTATTTAAAACAGTCTCTAAATTAGCAGCGAAAAAGAACTATTTTTTTATCAAAAGCTATAGAAATTCTTTAGTTTATATTAATTATCTTTACAGCCTTAAAAATATACACCCACTATAATAGTAGTATTTAATGATACACAACGAAGACCTGCACGACGAAATAGGAGACAATCATATTGGTTCTAGTGCAAAAAACCCTCTAAGAGACGATGCTTTTGCCATCTCGGATGATGAAAAAATTGAAAAAATAAAAAAAGACGTCGAAAATATCCTTCTAACCTTAGGAATGGATTTAACTGACGATAGTTTAAAAGGCACGCCTAATCGTGTTGCAAAAATGTTTGTAAAGGAGATTTTTGGCGGATTAAACCCTGTAAAAAAACCAAAAGCTTCTACTTTTGACAATAATTACAAATACGGCGAAATGCTAGTTGAAAAAAACATTATTGTTTATTCTACTTGCGAGCATCATTTATTACCAATTATTGGTAGAGCTCACGTGGCTTACATTTCTAACGGAACTGTAATTGGTTTATCAAAAATGAACCGTATTGTAGAGTATTATTCTAAAAGACCTCAGGTTCAGGAACGTCTTACTATGCAAATTGTACAAGAGTTACAAAAAGCCTTAGGAACTGAAGACGTAGCTTGTGTTATTGATGCTAAACACCTTTGCGTAAATTCTAGAGGAATCAGCGATATTGAAAGTAGTACCGTAACTTCTGAATTTGGAGGAAAATTCAAAGAAGACAAAGTAAGAAGAGAGTTTTTAGATTACATTAAATTAGAAACTAAATTCTAATTTTCAGGTTTAATCGATAACTGTTTAATTGTTAAATCGAATTAAATATGTACATTTTTTCATTTGAAAAACTCGATGTTTGGCAAAATTCAAGAGAATTAATATTAATAATTTATAAATTGACTGCTAAATTTCCATCATCTGAGATATACGGAATCACTTCTCAAATAAAAAGAAGCGCTTCATCTATCGCAACCAATATCGCTGAAGGAACTTCGAGGAATACAAATAAAGATAAAGCGCATTTTCTTACGATTTCATTTTCATCTGCAACAGAAACATTAAATCACTTAATAATTTCAAAAGACCTTGATTACATTACAGAAGAAGAATATTTTCATTGCAGAGAAAATCTAGAAAAAATATGTAATCAAATAAACAGCTTAAAGAAATACTATCTTTCACAACAACAAACAATTGAATAGTTTATTCACTTAATCGTTAGTCAGATAAACGATTAAACAAATAAACGATTAAACAATATTCTTTTATGTCAATTTACAATACTCAAACACTAAAAATATACAATTCACTTTCTGGAGAAAAAGAAACCTTTACACCTATAAACGAAGGCAGTATTGGAATGTATGTTTGCGGACCAACAGTTTATAGTAATGTACACCTTGGAAACCTAAGAACTTTTATGTCTTTTGATGTAATCTTTAGATATTTTATTCATTTAGGATATAAAGTCAGATATGTTAGAAACATTACTGATGTAGGACATATTGTAGATGATGTTGACGAGGGAGAGGACAAAATTGCAAAAAAAGCCCGCTTAGAACAATTAGAACCAATGGAAGTTGTACAGCGTTATACTGTAGATTTTCATGAAATCCTGAAAGCATTCAACTTTTTACCTCCAAGTATTGAGCCTACTGCAACAGGTCATATTATTGAACAAATCGAAATTATCAAAAAAATAATTGATTCCGGAATTGGTTACGAAGCCAACGGATCAGTTTATTTTGACGTTGTAAAATTCAATAAAACCAATCATTACGGAAGATTAAGCGGTCGCAACATTGAAGATATGCTTGCCAACACCAGAGATCTTGACGGACAATCTGACAAGAGAAATCCTCAGGATTTTGCTTTATGGAAAAAAGCCGAACCACAGCATATTATGCGTTGGCCTTCACCATGGAGCGATGGTTTTCCTGGATGGCACTTAGAATGTACAGCGATGAGCACTAAATATCTTGGTAATCATTTTGATATCCATGGCGGCGGAATGGATTTAAAATTCCCGCATCACGAATGCGAAATTGCTCAAAACGAAGCCTGCACCGGACAAACTCCGGTAAATTACTGGATGCATGCCAATATGCTTACCTTGAATGGTAAAAAAATGGCAAAATCAACAGGCAACAATATCTTACCAAGAGAAATTTTAACTGGAAAAAACAGCATTTTAAGCAAAGCTTTTCCGGCTTCAGTAGCACGTTTTTTTATGTTACAGGCACATTATAGAAGTATTCTTGACTTTTCAGACGAAGCTATCGTAGCTGCCGAAAAAGGATATAAAAGATTAATGGAAGCCATTGATTCGTTAGGTCAAATAAAAACAAGTTCAAGCAGCAGTTTGGATATAGCTAGCTGGAAGCAACTTTGTTATGATGCAATGAATGACGATTTTAACACGCCTATTTTAATCGCACAATTATTCGAAGGAGTTCGTTTCATCAATCTACTGAAAGACAACAAAGAAACCATCAACGCTGTTGATCTCAAAACACTTTCTACAACAATGACTTCTTTTGTTTTCAATGTTTTAGGTTTGGAAAATCAAAAAGCAGCAGATAGCAGTAATGACAAACTGGAAGGTACAATTAACATGTTAATTGGTATGCGAAACAAAGCCCGCGCCGATAAAGATTTTGCTATGTCAGACCATATCAGAGATCAATTACTTGCTTTAGGAATCCAACTTAAAGACAGTAAAGAAGGGACTAGTTTTAGCATCTAATCAATTGAAAACATTTTTATGAGCTTAAAAACTACATTATAAACAAATAAAAATGTTTTCAAAGATAATCATATTTCCGTTTATTGTACTGGTGCGTTTCTACCAATTAGTAATCTCACCATTAACACCAGCAAGCTGCAGATTTACTCCAACATGCTCTGCCTACATGATTGATGCATTACGGATTCACGGTTTATTTTATGGCGGATACTTAGGATTAAAACGAATCCTGAGTTGTCATCCTTGGGGAAAAAGCGGCTACGACCCAGTTCCTGAGAAAAAATGCAATCATAAACATTAACCTTTAATTAGTACTCGTTTTACTTTTAATATTTATTTTTACAATCATAAATAACTATATATGACACAAGCTTTAAACATCGTATGGGATCCATCCGAAGGTATAGATTTAGGTTTTTTTGTAATTAGATACTACAGCCTAATGTTTGTAGTTGCCTTTGGTCTTGGGTGGTACATTATGAAAAATATTTTCGAACGCGAAAACGAATCTTTAGAAAAACTAGATTCTTTATTCGTATGGACCGTTTTAGCTACATTAATTGGCGCCAGACTAGGACATGTATTTTTCTATGACTGGGAGTATTTTAGAAATCATTTACTGGAAATATTCCTTCCATTTAGACTTAGCCCGAAATTTGAATTCACAGGTTATCAGGGATTAGCCAGCCACGGTGCTGCAATTTCGATAATCATTGCCATGTATTATTACAGCAAAAAAGTTCTTAAAAGACCTTTACTTTGGATTTTAGACCGTGTAGTTATTGCCGTTGCAAGTGGAGCTATTTTTGTGAGATTAGGAAATTTTTTCAATTCGGAAATTGTTGGAAAAACTACTAATTCTCCTTTTGGTATAAAATTTATTCATGATTATTTCAGCAAAGCTGATGCCGTGAATGCTACACAAATTCCAAATCCAAAAGAAGCATACACAGCGATAGCTACTGATCCAAAATTTGCTAATTTATTAGCTCAGGTTCCTGTAAAACACCCTACTCAGCTATACGAAGCAGTATGTTATGTTTTTGTCTTTGCTATCTTGTTTTTCCTGTATTGGAAAACCGAAGCCAGAAAGAAATCAGGTTTCTTATTTGGACTTTTCCTTGTATTATTATTCTCAGTGCGAATGGTCGTAGAATCAGTAAAAGAAAGCCAGGGAGGATTTGAAAATGCATTAGGTTTACTTTCTACTGGTCAATGGCTAAGTATTCCGTTTATCTTAATTGGCTTCTATTTTATATTTACAGCAGAGAAACCTGTAAAAATATAATCTTTTTTTACCGCATAAAAAATGCCGTCTAAAATTATTAGACGGCATTTTTTTTTACGTAAGCTTTTTAGATTACAATATTTCATAAAAGCAAAAAACCATCTAATTTCTTAAATGGTTTTACTTAAGAGCCGATAGAGGGACTCGAACCCACGACCTGCTGATTACAAATCAGCTGCTCTAGCCAGCTGAGCTACATCGGCTTGTAATAATGTCAATTTCAATAAAAAACCACCTAATCCCTTAAGTGGTTTTTCTAAGAGCCGATAGAGGGACTCGAACCCACGACCTGCTGATTACAAATCAGCTGCTCTAGCCAGCTGAGCTACATCGGCGTCATTATTACGAGTGCAAAGATACATCTGAATTTTAATTTTCCAAAAGAAATTTGCAGTTTTTTCGCTTTTTTTTGACTACAATTCGTTTATTTTACCAATCAATTGATTTGCAGTTTGTTCCAATTCAACATTGATTTGTTTGAAGTGTGCTTTTTTGTTTTCAACGTTTTTAGCATTCACTTTTACGATTAAAGAATCAAAAGCAGCAATAGCTTCGTCGATTAATGCATTCGTTTCATCAGAAGGTTTTCCTGTAGTTGAAAGTTCAAATAAGTAAACTGCTTCAATAATATCTCCTAAAACGTAGTTGATGTCTTTCTTTAAATTCTTAACGTTTGCCATTTTTATTTAATTTTAATTTGCGTTTGCAAAAGTACATATAAACTTTCTATTAACTACTATGAAATGTAAATTTCTAAAATTGAAGCTTTTCCGCTTAAAACAAATGATTTAATTGCAGCAGGAATTAACACTGTATCCCCTTTTTTATAATGATACTTTTCACCATTATATTCTAATTCAAAACTTCCTTCTACACACATATAAACGGTAAAACTTTCTCCGGTTTGTTCAACAGAAGTACTTCCATCTAACGGAATAAAATTAGTCGTAAAATAAGGACAATCTACAACAACATTCGATTCATTAACTTCTTTACTATATTTTTTATATGTATCTACTTTTTCATAATTAATAGCATCTAATGCCAAATCAATATGTAATTCTCTTCCGTTCCCCTGAGCGTCAACTCTGTCAAAATCATAAATTCGATACGTAATATCCGATGTCTGCTGAATTTCAGCAACTACTAAACCTGCACCAATTGCATGAACTGTTCCTGTTTCCAGAAAAAATACATCACCTGATTTTACTTTTACATCATCAAGAATCGAAAGCAAACTTTTATTTTTCAAATTTTCGACATACTCTTCAGCATTCGATTTTTCCTTGAAACCAACAATAATTCGCGCATCATCATCCGCCTGCATGATGTACCACATTTCGGTTTTACCAAAAGAATTGTGACGTTCTTTAGCCAAAGCATCATTAGGATGTACCTGAATAGACAAATCTTCGCGGGCATCTAAATATTTAAAAAGTAACGGAAATTGCTTCCCGAATTTATCATAAACAGCAGTTCCTAAAATTTCATTTGGAGATTCATCTATAATTTCCATCAATGATTTTCCTTTCAGCTCTCCGTTAGCGACTACACTAATATCGCCTTCTACAGTTGATAATTCCCAGCTTTCACCTGTTGTAGAAGATTCAATCGACTTCCCTAAAACTGTCTTTAATTTTTCACCACCCCAAATTCTTTCTTTCAAAATAGGCGTAAACTGTAAAGGATATATATTCTTTATCATTTCTTTGTTTTTTTTACTTTATATTATTCGAAACAAAAATAATTACAGCACAAGTATTAAGACAAGTACTAATTATTCATTTCTATAGATTATTTAGTCAATTTTTCAATCATTTTTGTAACATGCTTCATTCCTCTCATACTATTAAAGACCAGTTGTATTACTCCGTTTTGATCAACTAAATAAGTCACTCTTCCAGGAAGCAAACCAAAGAAATCCGAAGGCACTCCGAAGAGTTTTCGAATAGCCTTATCAGAATCAGATAATAATAAAAATGGTAAATTGTATTTTCGAATAAATTCCTGATGCGAATGAACATCATCTGAACTAATTCCGATAATCTCAACACCGAGATTTACAAAATCAGTGTAATTATCTCTAAAACCACAAGCCTGAGCTGTACATTGTGACGTATTGTCTTTGGGATAAAAATAAATAATAACGGCTTTTTTACCAATTATAGATTGGCTCTCAAAAAGATTTCCATTAGCATCTTTGGCAGAAAATTTTGGAATTACATCTCCTACTTTCAACCCCATTATTCTCCTTTATAGGTTACAAAATTGCGAGGCGTTTCATAGAGCACAACCTCTAAATCAAACTGAGCATCGATACGTTTTCTTATTTTGTTCCAAATTACAACCACAATATTCTCAGCCGTTGGATTTAGATTTTCAAATTCTGGAACATCCAAATTCAAATTTTTATGATCAAAAGCATCTTCAACTTCCTCTTTGATAATATCTGCTAAGATTTTAGCATCCATCACATATCCCGTCTCAGGATCAATTGCTCCGGTAACACTAACAATTAATTCATAATTATGTCCGTGAAAATTAGGATTATTGCACTTACCAAAAACTTTATCATTTTGCTCAAAAGTCCAATCCTTGCGATACAAACGATGCGCTGCATTAAAATGTGCTTTTCTACTTATTGTTACTCTCATAGTGCAATTTTAAGTTCAAAAATTAGCTTTTTGTTTAAAGTTTATGTGCTTCCAGATAATGATAGAATTCATCAAAAATAATCTTAAACCATACTGTATAAATATCCGGATTCAATTGAATATCTTCTTTCACAGCTTCGATGTCCATCCATTTCCATGATTCTACTTCTTCAGGATTAATCAGTGGTTCTTCATTATAATAACCAATCATTACATGATCTAATTCATGTTCTGTCAAGCCATTATCAAAAGGTGCTTTGTATATAAAATGAAACAACTCTTTCAATACAGTTTGAAATCCCATTTCTTCCTCAAGTCTTCTGTTTCCCGCCTGAAGGTTAGTTTCTCCCTCGCGCTGATGACTACAGCAAGTATTTGTCCATAACAATGGCGAATGGTATTTATGATGTGCTCTTTGCTGCAACATCAATTGGTTTTTATCATTCAAAATAAAAACCGAAAAGGCACGGTGTAATACCGCTTTTTCATGAGCCTCTAATTTAGGCATTAAACCTATCTGCTGATCTTGTTCATTAACCAGTATTACTTTTTCTTCTATCATAATTTTCTATAGCAAGACAAAAATACGAAAAAGATAAAGAAACAACTGTTCTTTTTATAACCGCAAACTTAAATTTGCCAATATTTTCTGAAAAAACATTAACTATATGAGTATAAACGATAATAAACAAACTTTTGTAAAACCGAAAAACATTTTCGTTCGTAAATATTATTAGTTAAACAACCTATAAATAGCTGTTAAATTACAAACCCGACAAATTTAAAAATAACAATCCCCCGTTATCTTTGTGTTAACCAAAAGATTACTGAGTTACCTAAAACCCTAAAAAACTATCTAATGAAAATCAACCCTCTTTTTAATTGGCTCTTTCTATTGCCTTTTTTTATTTTTACCGCATGCGGACAAACAACAAAATATTCAGAAATAGAAAAAACAACACCAGAAAACAAAATTGACAAACCTAAAAATCCGTATTATTCTAATACTGACACAAAAAAACTAAATGTAAGCGATGCCGAATGGAAAAAAGTACTCCCTAAAGACGTTTATTTAGTCATGCGAAAAGCAGAAACCGAAAGAGCTTTTACCGGAAAATATTGGAATACTGATCAAAAAGGAACTTATTATTGTGCTTCTTGTGGCAATTTATTATTCCGTTCTACCGCCAAATTTTCCAGTAGTTGCGGTTGGCCAAGTTTTTTTGAACAGGAAAACAAAAAAAGCATTATTTTTAAAAATGACCACTCTTACAATATGGAACGTATAGAAGCACTTTGCGGAAGATGCGACGGTCATTTAGGACATCTTTTTGATGATGGACCACCGCCTACAGGGAAAAGATACTGCATGAATTCTATTGCTCTTGACTTTGTTCCTGACAACAATACTAGTACTCAAAAATAAAATTATGAAAAAATCATTTTTATTAACCCTTTTACTCTCGCTTTCATTAAGCGCTGTAGGGCAAAATAATTCCAAGAAAAGCAATTCTAATCTGGAAACCATAACTCTTGGAGGCGGTTGTTACTGGTGTATTGAAGCTATTTACGAAAATCTTACAGGAGTAAAAACTGTAGTTTCAGGTTTTTCCGGAGGAAAAGTCGCTAATCCAACTTATGAAGCCGTTTGCACAGGAAAAACAGGGCATGCTGAAGTTGTTCAAATTACTTTCGACAAAAATATTACCAACTTAGATGAAGTTCTAAAAGTATTTTTTACCGTTCATGATCCCACAACGTTGAATCGTCAGGGAGCTGATGTTGGCACACAATATCGTTCGGTTATTTTTTACAGAAACGAACAACAAAGAAAAACCGCTCAAGATATCATTAACACTTTGAATGCAAATAAGGTTTACAATAGTCCAATTGTTACCAAAGTCGAACCTTTTACCCGCTTTTACGAAGCGGAAGATGAGCATCAGGATTATTACGAATACAACAAAAACAAACCTTATTGCAGATTAGTAATCCAACCCAAACTGGAAAAATTTGAAAAGGTTTTTAAAGACCGTTTGAAAAAGAAAAAATAATTCCCAAGCCTCGAATTAAGTTATAATTCGGGGCTTTTTATTTAAGGCTTCACCAACCATTAAAGCACATTTTTCACCATCAATTGCTGCCGAAATAATTCCACCTGCATATCCTGCTCCTTCCCCACAAGGATATAAACCTTTTATTTGCAAATGTTCTAATGTGATTCCATCTCTCGGAATTCGCACTGGCGATGATGTTCTGGATTCTGGAGCATGAAGTATCGCTTCATTTGTTAAATAACCTCGCATCGATTTTCCAAACTCAGTAAATCCCTGACGTAAAATCTGGGTTAAAAAACCAGGAAAAACCTGTCCTAATTCTATCGAAGTCGTTCCTGGAACATAAGAAGTTTTGGGAATTTCTTTAGAAACTTTAGACTGCGTAAAATCAATCATTTTTTGAGCCGGAACTTTTTGAGTTTTCCCTGCCAAATGCCATGCTTTTTGTTCAATACTTTTTTGAAATTCCATTCCTGCCAAAGCTCCAAACTTAGCAAAAGGTTTAAAATCTTCTAATTTCAATTCGACTACAATCCCTGAATTGGCCGTAACCTGATCTCTTTTAGAAGGCGACCAGCCATTAGTAACCACTTCGCCAGGACTCGTAGCACAAGGTGCAATAACACCTCCAGGACACATACAAAAAGAATACATTCCTCTTCCTGCTACCTGCTTCACAATACTGTAAGGCGCGGGTGGCAACAATTCGCCACGATAATCGCAACTGTATTGAATACTATCAATTAAAGACTGTGGATGCTCGGCACGAACACCTAAAGCAAATGGTTTAGCCTCTATTAATATTTTTTTTCTGTCTAATAATTCGAAAATATCTCTGGCAGAATGCCCTGTTGCTAAAATTAATTTATTAGCGAGAATTCTATCTCCGTTTTGAGTCACAATTCCTTCGACTTCATTATTTTTTATCAAAATATCAATCACTCTGGTTTCAAACAAAACCTGACCACCACATTCTTTTATTTTTTCACGAATGTCTTCGATAATTTTAGGTAATTTATTTGTACCAATATGCGGATGTGCATCAACCAGAATATCAAGAGTTGCACCATAAGCTACTAATAATTCTAAAATTCGGTTAACATCACCTCTTTTTTTAGAGCGTGTATATAATTTCCCATCCGAATAAGTTCCTGCTCCGCCTTCACCAAAACAATAATTCGAATCTTCATCAACAATATGATCTCGGTTAATTGCTTTTAAATCACGACGACGACCACGAACATCTTTTCCTCGCTCAATAAGTATTGGTTTCAAACCTAATTCTATCAATTGCAAAGCTGCAAAAAGCCCGGCTGGACCGGCCCCAACAACAATCACTTCCTGAGCATTTGTTACATTAGGATAATCCGGAAGCTGCAATATATTTTCCTGAAAAACTTCTCCTTTTAGATAAATAAGTACTTTCAAATTGATTTTTATCGCTTTTTGACGCGCATCAATCGAACGTTTTAAAATTGAAACATGCTGAATTTCTGCTGAAGCAACTTTTATCTGTTTAGACAAATAATCTTTAAGCAATAATTCATTAGCTGCAATTTCGGGCGTTACCTGAAGTAAAAGTTCTTTTGGCATTTTTTCGTTTTTATTCTATTAGCTTTTCTTTCTATGAAAAGAACATGCAAAAGTACTATTTTGAAATGAGATTTTATCTTTACTAAAAAATTTGCACGCAGATTAAGACAGATCTAAACAGATTTCCATCACAAAGCTTGCCGTAAAAACACACCGCAGTGTTTCTTTACAGAAAAAAACTCTGCACCTTAGTTTCTCAGAAACTTAGCCCCATTAAGAAAGACTTTGTACCTTTGTTTTTATTAGAAACTTTGTACCTATAAAAATGTCTAGAAAAATAAAATTGATTTGGGATTTTCGTGGTCCGGCTTCGGCAAAAACAGCCGAGCATCACGAAATTCACCTAAAAGAATATATCGCTATTGAAAAATTACCATTAAACATCACCGGATTTGAAATTCAGGGCGAAATGCAGGCTATCGCTTTTATGGTAGTAACTGACGAACACATGATTCAGGTAAGAGATGCTTTGAAACCACATCGTGGCGTACTTTATACTGAGTAAATTTCAATAAAAAAATTCCAAATTCCAATTACGTAAAATAATATGGAATTTGGAATTTAAAATATTGAGATTTAACTTTAGTTTGCTACTTCGCTAATAAATTTAATACGCATCAAGCGCAATTCATCGATATCATAATCGCCTTCAAATTCTTTTAAAGCTTCTTCTATTTTATCGGTTTTTGATTCCATAAAATAATCATGAATTTCTTCCTGTTGATCTTCGTCAAGCATATCGTCAATCCAATATTTGATATTCAGCTTAGTACCTGAATAAACAATTTGCTCCATCTCTTTTATCAAAGCGTCCATTGTTAATCCTTTTGCCTTAGCAATATCCTCAAGAGATAACTTTCTATCAATGTTTTGAATGATATACAATTTATTAGCCGAATTTGTTCCGGTAGATTTCACCACCAAATCATCTGGTCTGATAATATCATTATCCTCAACATACCTATTGATTAATGCGATAAATTCAGCTCCATATTTCTTAGCTTTTCCTTCACCTACTCCATGAATATTAATCAATTCTGCTTGCGAAATTGGATATTTCAACGCCATATCTTCAAGAGAAGGCTCCTGAAAAACCACAAACGGAGGAACACCTAATTTTTTAGCTACTTTTTTACGTAAATCACGTAGCATTTCCATCAAAGCTTCATCAGCAGTAACAGATGATTTTGCAGCAGTTACAATTGCCTCATCATCGGCATCACTATATTCATGATCTTCAGACATCATAAACGAAGTTGGATTAGCAATAAAATCTAATCCTTTTTGAGTAATTTTTACAATTCCGTAAGTCTCAATATCTTTTGACAAAAAACCTTCTACCAAAACTTGTCTTAACAATGCCATCCAGTATTTTTCGTCATGGGCTACTCCACAACCAAAGAAAGATTGCGAATCAGTTCTATGCGCTTTTATTACCGCATTGACACGACCTATTAAAGTAAAAACGATTTCTTTGGACTTATATAAATGTTTGGTATCACGAACTACTTCCAGTAATTTGACAACCTCATCTTTGGCTTCGACTTTGGTTTTTGGATTTCGAACATTATCATCCATATCAGCTCCTTCCCCAGTTTCGCTATCGAATTCTTCACCAAAATAATGCAGTAAAAATTTACGTCTGGACATCGAAGTTTCTGCATAAGCCACCACTTCCTGCAACAAAGCAAAACCAATTTCCTGTTCAGCCACCGGTTTGCCCGACATGAATTTTTCTAATTTCTCTACATCTTTATAGGAGTAATAAGCTAAACAATGTCCTTCGCCTCCATCACGACCAGCACGACCTGTTTCCTGATAATAACTTTCTAACGATTTAGGAATATCATGATGAATTACAAAACGAACATCCGGTTTGTCTATTCCCATACCAAAAGCAATCGTCGCAACAACCACTTCTACATCTTCCATCAGGAACATATCCTGATGTTTGGCTCGGGTTTTAGCATCTAAACCTGCGTGATAAGGAACAGCGCTGATTCCGTTTACCTGTAAAACTTCGGCAACAGCCTCCACCTTTTTTCGGCTTAAACAGTAAATTACACCTGATTTTCCTTTATGTTGCTTAATAAATCGAATAATATCTGATTCTACGTTTTTAGTTTTTGTACGTACTTCGTAATACAAATTAGGTCTGTTGAACGAAGCTTTAAAAGTTACAGCATTCGACATTTCTAAATTTTTAAGAATGTCTTCCTGTACTTTTGGCGTTGCTGTAGCAGTAAGTCCTATAACAGGAACATTACCCAGCTGTTTTATAATGTTTTTTAGATTTCTATATTCCGGTCTAAAATCATGTCCCCATTCAGAGATACAATGCGCTTCATCGATAGCAACAAATGAAATAGTAACACTTTTTAAGAAATTGATATTCTCTTCTTTCGTTAACGATTCGGGAGCAACATACAATAACTTCGTTAATCCTGAAGTAATGTCTTTTTTTACCTGAGCCGTTTCTGTTTTGGTTAGTGAAGAATTTAAAACATGGGCAATACCATTTTCTGAAGACAAACTCCTTATAGCATCAACCTGATTTTTCATTAAAGCAATTAATGGCGAAACTACTACTGCAGTTCCTTCCTGAATTAAAGCAGGTAGTTGATAACACAATGATTTCCCTCCACCTGTAGGCATTATCACAAATGTATTTTGCTTATTCATTAAGCTTGTAATCACCTGCTCTTGTAATCCCTTAAATTGACTAAAGCCAAAATATTTCTTTAATTCTTTATGGATATCAATTTCGTTTGAATTCATTCTTTATTATCTGGTATTTTGTATAAATTTGCATTACATAAAGATACACATTTCTTTTATACACACAAATTTTAAACCTATCTGTTTTGGTATCCAAAGAAAATATATTGGCAATTGCCAAGAAAACCATATTATCTGAAAGTGAGGCAATTGTAAAATTAATTGATTATCTGGATGACAACTTTTCAAAAGCCGTAGAAATTATCTTTCAATCCAAAGGCCGATTAGTAGTTACCGGAATTGGAAAAAGCGCAATTATTGGACAAAAAATGGTTGCTACTTTCAATTCTACTGGGACACCGTCTATGTTTCTTCATGCTGCCGAGGCTATTCATGGCGATTTAGGAATGATTCAAAAAGACGATGTAATCATTTGTATTTCAAAAAGTGGAAACAGCCCTGAAATTAAAGCGCTTGTTCCTTTATTAAAAAGAGATGGAAATCCATTAATTGGAATCAGCGGAAACAGCAGTTCGTTCTTAGCTCAGGGTTCTGATTGTGTTTTAAATACCACAGTAGATGCCGAAGCCTGCCCAATCAATCTAGCTCCTACAAACAGCACTACTGCGCAGTTAGTAATGGGCGATGCACTTGCTATTTGTTTAATGGAAATGCGTGATTTTAAAGCCGAAGATTTTGCTAAATACCATCCCGGAGGCGCTTTAGGCAAAAAACTTTTACTGCGAGTAAAAGATATGATTGAGCACAGCCAAAAACCAACAGTAAGTCCTGACACTCCAATTAAAAAAGTTATTTTCGAAATATCTGAAAAAAGACTGGGTGTAACAGCCGTAATAGAAAACAATGAAGTGGTTGGAATTATTACCGATGGAGATATACGTAGAATGTTAAACGACAGAGATACTTTTACTGATTTGTCTGCCAAAGATATCATGACTAAAAATCCAAAATCAGTGCAATCTGAAATGATGGCAATTGATGCATTACAAATATTAGAAAATCATTCTATTACACAACTTATAGTCATTGACAACAACGAATACAAAGGTGTTCTACACCTACATGATATATTAAAAGAAGGAATCCTATAATGGCAAAAAAAAACATAAACGAAATGTCGTTTCTAGATCATCTTGAAGATTTAAGATGGTTATTAGTTCGAAGCAGCATAGCAGTTGTTATAACAGCAATATTAACTTATTTTATTAGTGATTATTTATTTGACGTAGTAATTTTTGGTCCTACCCGGCCAACTTTTTTTACCTACGTTTATTTCTGCGAATTATCACACAGCCTTGGTTTTGCCGATAGTATCTGTATTACCGAAATGCCTTTTATTATCCAAAATACCGAAATGGAAGGACAGGTAAATGTATTTATCTGGATATGTTTACTCTTTGGTTTTATTCTGAGTTTCCCTTATATTTTATGGGAAGTTTGGAAATTTATTAGCCCTGCGCTTTATACAAACGAAAAAAAGAATGCTAAAGTTTTCATCTTTTTCTCTTCGCTATTATTCTTTTTAGGAGTTATTTTTGGCTACTTTGTAGTTGTACCCATGTCAGTTAACTTCGTGGCAACTTTTACAGTTAGTGACATGGTTCTTAACCAATTCACCTTAGATTCTTATATCGGAATGGTAAAAACTTCTGTACTTGCCAGTGGATTATTTTTCGAATTACCGATAATCATTTATTTCTTAACAAAACTTGGACTTGTAACAGCTAACTTTTTAAGAACTTACCGTAAATACGCCATTGTAATTGTATTAATCGTAGCTGCAATTGTAACTCCACCAGATGTTGTGAGCCAGACTATTGTTGCCATTCCGATGTTATTAATTTATGAAGCCAGTATTTTTATTGCTGTTTTTGTAGCTAAAAAAGAAGTAGCAGCAGAAAAAGAAACAACAAAGAAAATCGAAAAAGAATAATTAATTGTTAATCTCACTATTTGTTTATTTGGTAATTCGTTAATTTGTTTAATAATCCAATCAACAAATATTCAAATAACTGAACACCTGATGATTTTAAGAGCCGATAATTTAATTAAAACCTACAAAGGAAGAAGTGTTGTAAAAGGCATTTCGGTAGAAGTAAATCAAGGAGAAATTGTTGGTTTATTAGGTCCAAACGGAGCCGGAAAAACAACTTCTTTCTACATGATCGTTGGATTAGTAAAACCAAATTCAGGAACTATTTATCTTGACGATACTGACATTACTCATTTCCCAATGTACAAAAGAGCACAACAAGGTATCGGTTATTTGGCTCAGGAAGCTTCGGTATTTAGAAAATTGAGTATTGAAGATAACATTTTGAGTGTTTTGCAATTGACCAAACTTTCGAAAGAAGCTCAAATTGCAAAAATGGAAAGTTTGATTGCCGAATTTAGTTTGGAACACATTCGAACCAACCGAGGAGATTTGCTTTCAGGAGGAGAACGTCGTAGAACTGAAATTGCACGTTGTTTAGCTACTGATCCGAAATTTATTTTGCTTGACGAACCTTTTGCAGGAGTTGACCCGGTAGCTGTTGAGGACATCCAAAGAATTGTGGCTCAGCTAAAAAACAAAAACATCGGAATCCTTATTACAGACCACAACGTTCAGGAAACTTTAGCCATTACTGATAAAACTTATTTAATGTTTGAAGGTGGAATTCTTAAAGCCGGAAAACCTGAAGAATTAGTAGAAGACGAAATGGTACGTAGAGTTTATTTAGGACAAAATTTCGAATTAAGAAAAAAGAAATTAGAATTTTAGGAAAAAAATTACGTTATTTGGGTAAATCATTTTTAAACTAACACTTATAAAAATGGAAGATCCAAATAACCCAAGCAAAGAAACCTTAGATAGATGGTCTAAAGATCCTAAAAATTGGATTTATGGAATATTCTATTACAACCCAAAAGACAAACGCATTTTCCCTCCTAAAAAAGAGGCCTGGATGGGATTTACAACTAATTTCGCCAACCCAAAATCGGTGCTTACTTTAATTGGAATCTTATTATTCCTTGCTTTGTTTTCAATAATAATTCAAAAGATAAAATAATTATTCTTTGGTAATAAATTGTAATTGCTGTAAATCGCCATTAAAGATATTGACATCCACATTTCCTTTTATTCCTGAAACAGAAGCTTTTTCGGTAAATTGCCAAAAGAGCCAATCTTCTTTCATTTTTTCACGATAAAAATTATAATTGGCTATCCAAAAAAGATAATCTGAAAATTCTTCTTTTAAAAAATCATCATAATAACGCTCTCCGGTATAAATTATCGGTTTCACCTGATAATGCTCTTCAACTTTGGTTAACCAGCGTCTCAGCCCAATTTTTAAACGCTCAACAGATTGGTTTTCGGGTAATCTTTCAATATCCAAAACAGGAGGCAAATCACCTTGCTCTAAACGAACGGTTTTTATAAAAAGTTCCGCTTGTTCTATCGAATTCTCATTAGGACGATAATAATGATAAGCACCACGAATGATTTTATTCTCTTTGGCATTACGCCAATTTTCCTTAAATCGCTTATCCAATCGGTCGTTTCCCACCGTAGCACGAATAAAAACAAATGACAATTGGTAATCACCATCCAGCGTTTCTACCTCATCCCACTCCACTTCACCCTGATATTCAGAAACATCAATTCCTATGGCTTTCGATTCATTTTTTTCTAAAACCTGAAAATTCCGTACATCCGAAAGGCGTTTTTCACGAGCTTCTTTATCTAAAAGTTTATCGGTTTTGAAGCTAAAATAATAAGCCAATCCGTCTCTGTAATGATACGTAATTCCAAAGAACAGCAAAATAAAAAAAACTAAAATTGCATTCTTGATTAGCTTTTTTCGAAAAGTTGAAGCTTTCTTTTTTGGCTTTCGATATGTAGTTGTCTTGCGTCGATTATTTTGTTTTGCCATCTAACGAAAACCTATTATTAATAACCGACAACAATACATAACTGATAATTACCAATGGCACTCCGGCGTATTGAAAAAATACTAATAACAAAACTGAAAGCGTTAAAAAAACGATTTGAAGTACATTATCTTTCAATGTAAACTTCTTTATTTTTAAAGAGAATAAAGGAATTTCGGCATTTAAAATATAAGCACTAAAACCCGTAATCAATAACAAAACCGACTGACTGGTTAAGATTTCGAAAACCACTATAGAATCAGAATATTGTATTACTAAAGGTAAACTTAGCATGAATAAAGAGTTGGCCGGAGTGGGTAAACCAATAAAAGATTCAGATTGTCGTGTATCAATATTGAAGAATGCCAAACGATAACAAGAACCCAAAGTGATAATAAATCCTAAAAAAGGAAAATACAGATGACTTGAAATTTCCTGTTGACTATTCGCTAATAGAAAATACATCACATAACCCGGAACTACGCCACTAGTCACCATATCTGCCAATGAATCCAGCTGCAACCCTAATTCGCCCGTAACTTTGAATAATCGGGCAAAAAAACCATCAAAAAAGTCAAAGAAAATCCCTAAAAACACAAAGAAAAAGGCCGTTTCAAAATCTTTATTACTCACAAAAACTAGGGCAATACAACCACAAAAAAGATTCAGTAACGTAATGCTGTTTGGGATATGTTTCTTAATATTCATTTTTTGATTTTCTTTTAGAATGGCTTCGCAAATTTAATATAATAACTGAATGTGTCCGCTTTTCCTGAAGACCAATTTTCAACAGATTGTTTTATTAATTATAATTTAAAAGAAAGAAATTAGCTCATGAAAAAATGATACTTTTGAAAAAAAATTGCAAAGACATCAATTATGACATCTATTTTCCTTTCGAAAAAAACAATATTTCTTGTATTCTTTCTTAGTTTTTTCGGTTCTTTTTGGGCACAAAATATTCAGTTATCGAAAGATGCTACAGTAAGCGTAATTACCTGTGGTGTTGGGAATGAGTCTTATTCACTTTTTGGTCATACTGCCATCCGAATTAAAGACAGTACTAATTTTGTTGATGCCGTTTATAATTATGGAGCATTCGATTTTAGTACTCCTAATTTTGTTGCCAAATTTGCTAAAGGCGATTTGCAATACTTTGCAGTTGTACATCCTTATACTGATTTTATTAGCCAATACACCTATGAAAATCGTTCTGTTGATGAACAAGAACTGAACATTCCTCTTGAATTAAAACAACAGCTTTTCGAAAATTTAAATACTTCACTAGCATCTGGAGATAGTCATTATACCTATAAATTTATTGACAGAAACTGTACTACAATGATAGTTGACATTATCAATAAAACTTTAGGAAGTACTGTTATCACAAAGAAAATTGACACTGATTTAAGCTATAGAAGTATTTTATTCCCTTATTTTGACAATCATTTCTACGAAAAATTAGGAACGAGTATCATCTTTGGAACAAAAGTAGATGCTCTGGCAAATAAAATTTTTCTTCCATCAGAATTGCAAAAAAACCTAAGCTTAACGCAATATAAGAATCAGCCATTAGCTCCAAAAAATACTACTATCCTTCATTTTGAACCCATACAAGCTAACTCCTGGTGGAATACTATTTATTCTTATTTGATTGTGATTGCTGTATTAGTAGCATGGAATAAAAAAAGCTTACATATTGCTTATTTTTCTTTGTTTGGAATATTAGGATTGTTTTTTATTTTCATGGGATTTTATTCTAATCATTTAGAATTAGCTAACAATTACAATGTACTTTTATTTAATCCTACATTGTTAATTCTATGTTTTTTCTATGCTAAAAACAATAAAAACTGGATCTATAAATTAGCTGTATTCAATCTTTTTACTCTTCTAATTTATTTGGTTATTTTAGTCAACAAAGCACATTTATTCATCGTGCTTCCTTTGCTATTAACATCAGCATATTTTTTAATTCAATTGACATTAAAAAGTAAAAAAACGATTCCGAAAATAATTTAAAAAACTTATTGTCCCCTATAAAATAAAATGGTTGTTATAGTTTTTAATGTGATATTAAAATCCAGATAAAAGCTTCGGTGTTTGATATAATACAAGTCGTATTGTAATTTTATCAGACTTTCTTCAATAGATTCTCCGTAGCTGTAATTTACCTGTGCCCAGCCAGTAAGTCCTGGTTTTATAACGTGTCTGGTTTCATAAAAAGGCATTCTTTCGGCAATTTCTTTTACAAAAAAAGGTCTTTCCGGACGCGGGCCTATTACGGCCATTTCTCCTTTTAAAATATTGACAAACTGAGGAAACTCATCCATTCTCGTTTTTCTCATGAATTTTCCAAAAGCCGTAATTCTATTATCCTGAGCAGTTGCAAACTGAGCATTTTCTTTTTCGGCATTTGCAATCATTGTTCGAAATTTCAAAATATTAAATACCGCTCCGTCTTTACCAACGCGTTCCTGAGTATAGAATAAACTTCCTTTATTGGCGAAAGCATTTACTAAAAAGATAAAAGGAATTAAAACCAAAGTGATCAGTAAACCAATAATCGAAAGAACAATTTCTAACACTCTCACAATAGCCAAATACAACCTATTTTGATTATTACTACTGAAAGGAAAAAAAAGATAAAAATCCCGCTCTACATATTGCATTGGTATGCGTTGGGTTTTAGCTTCATATACCTGTGAATATTCCCGAATAACTTTTCCTGACTCCAACAATTTTAATAATTGTTGGTATAATTCGGTAGTAATACTTTCGGTTTTTTGAGAAGCAACAACAATTTCAGTAATATACCTTTCTTTGACATAAGTCACTAAATCAGAAGAAACAACACGCTCAATATTAGCATAAAACAAATTCTCTACTGCTTTACTTTTAAAATCATTCACATAAGCTGTGATTTTATAATGAGGATCGATATTAGCTAAACCAGAAATAAGTTCGTCTAATTGTTCTTCTTCACAAATTAGTAAAACATTTTGATGAAAACGATTTGAAGCCAAAAACCGCACATAAAAAACCCTCCATAATACCAATGAAAAGAAAACTACCAATAAGAAAGTTAAAATCTGAAGCCGATTTGAAGGTAATTCTGGCGCATAAATTGGTGTCAAAAAATAAGCTAAAACTGTCGTAGTTACGGTAAGAATACAACTTCTGGAGACCTGAAATTCATTACTGGCAACCTGAAGATTATAAAGTTCGAAAATCGTTCCAATAACTTTTAAATAAAGTACCAGAACCGTCAGATAAACAATATTAGAGACCGAAGCTTTTAAATAATCTAACTCAAAAAAGCAGCCCACTACATACAATGTTGTAACAATACTGAGAACATCTACTAAATGTAGCATCATTTTTCTCTCAGAAATCTCAAAATGGATTTTGCTTTTGGACATGCTGCTTTTTTTGGCAATATAGCTCTTATCCCGAAAAAAGACAACCCGAATGAATTTAAAAAAAGATTTTTTTATAGAATTTCACAAACTACCCAGAGGCTCTGGACACGCTTTCAACAGGTTTAAATTCATATAAGTTTAAGCTGATTCCTCTTTGTGAATTGGTTTGACTCTTATATTTAATAGTGTTAACGCATATACAAAAGCCGGAGCAGCTGTTCGCATAGCCGCATGATTAATTGTCAATAACCAAAAGGCATAAAAAGATAAAAGATATACATTTTGATAATTATAAAAAAACAAAATAAGAGGCGTAATAATTAAAATTAGCAGAATACAAATACCAAACATTCCGTGTTCCGCTAGCAGCCTTGTAATTTCATTATGCGATGCTACTTCCTGGCCCAGCATTTGTTCCCTGTAAGATTTCCCCATACCGATACCAACTCCTAACACAGGATTTTCTGTAAAAAGTTCTAATTCTGTTCCCATTATTATTTCACGTCCTCCTAAACGATCTTGTTTAACTTGTCCAGCTGCGTTTTGATTAGCGTATCTTTTAGTAATCAATCCTCTGGTTTGGATAACAGAATATCCCCAAATACTCATACCAAGAATACCACTTAGAACAATAATCCATTTTAATTTTCTCTTTCCTGAATTATTAGTTAACAGATAAGCTGTAATAAGCACTAATATAATCATTGCAAAACCTGTAATTACACCACCACGAGAAAAAGTTACAATAGCTCTATAACTGGTTAGTACTAAAAGAAAACCATTTAGTATCATTATTACTTTTGATTTCGACATCAAAACCAGCTGGCTAAAAAACACAAACATTCCTAATCCTAAAATAGTAGATACCTGGTTAGGCCCAAAACCTCCTGAAGTTGCAAAGCTTGATTGCGTACCAGTTATCACTTCACGAACACTTGGACTATAGAGAACCAAATATGTTAAAGTAGCAATGATAGGTAAGCCTAAAAGAACAACCATATTTTGCATTTGAGTATAAATCACAACTCTTTTATAACAATACAAAGCACACAAACCTAAACACACTGGTCCTGAAATATTAAATACAATCGCTTTTTTAATTTCTAAATTAAGATCCTGTGTAGTCATTGTAATAAAAACAGCCGGTAATAATAACATAAGAAATAACCAATACACTATATTCGCTTTCGAAAAACCGCTTAAAACAAAGCCTAACAACATCAACAATGAAACCATCACCTTAATGTATTCATTATTCAAATTTCCTCCTGTCATCCTCAAAAAAACCTCAGCTCCCACTAAATATGCTGAAACATAAAGCACCTCATTATTTCTATTATCATTACTAACAACATAATAAAATCCAAAAACAGCAATTAATACAGCATAAACCTTAGACAAAAAAGGAATGTAAAAAAGAATTAGCGCTATACCCACATGTAGTAGCGCCAGATTTACATAATTGATTTCCGATTTATTCATTTATAATATAATTATACTTTGTAATGATCACTTTTATAATTTCAACATAAGAGTATTGCTTTAAAACATCTGCTTTTAAATTCATTCCTACTTTTTTTTGTAACTCATCATTAAAAGCTAATTTTAAAAAATGTTCTTTTAATACTTCTGAATCTTCAGGATTGAATAGTAATCCATTATATCCATCCTTAATCATCGAAGAACAGAATCCAACATCCGTACTAATTGTTGCTAAGCCAGCATTACCATATTCTAGCAGGGAAACAGGAAAACCTTCATATTTTGAAGCCAAAACTCCAATACTCGCCTGAGATAATACAAATGAAATATCCTCTATTGAATCATAAAAGAATACACTTTCTTCCAAATCGTTTTCATCTATAAAAGACTTTAATTGGTAAAAATAATCATCTTTATAAATTTTACCTACAAAATGTAAAGACCATGAAAAATCATTCAATTTAGTATTATTAAAAGCTTTAAGTATTGTAATATGATTTTTAGGATTCTTTAAATTAGCTAAACAAATAATTCTTTTATTTATCTCACCCTTTAGATATGTTTTATTAACAATACTATTACTCTCTATTGTAAAATTAGGTATAAAAAATACTTTTGCAGCTTTTAAATTTTTAAGAATCCATGTTTGTAATTCCAGATTTACAGCGAAACAAGCTGAAAAGAAAAAAGAAGCTAAAAATAGTGTGTAATGTTTTTTTTTAGTTTCATGAATTCTATTTCCATAATGATCATGCCAAATTATTTTCAAACCCGGTAAAGTTAATTTGACCAATACAGCTAAAAAGAAAGAAGAACTATGAGCCTGAATAATTTGAACTTTATGCTTACGGACGTATTTTCTAAGTTTAAAAACAGCCTTAAAATCTACCAGCTTTTTTTTATTTAAAAACAGATAATCTACTTTTTCAACTAACTGCTCTTTTAATAGTCCTTCTTTTCGAGTAGCTATCAATCCTGAAAATTCAAGTTGGTTAGCAAGTACATTAGCATAATTCACCGCCATACGTTCGGCTCCACCTGCTTCCAGAGAATCTATTAGTTGTACAATTCTCATTGCAATAATTTTTGAATTTCACTTTCAAAATATTCTAAAGTATAGTTTTGAGACCAGTTTGATGCCGCCACGCTTTTCTTTTCAAAATTAACTGAGTTCTCAATTAACTCATTAATTGTTATAGTATCTTTATCTATATCCATCTGTAATAAAAGGCCACGATTGCCAAAATCTAACATATAAGGTACGCAGGAAACTTTGGTAGCCACAGGAACGCATCCCCAAAACATGCCTTCGGCAATGGCTTTTGGCCAGCCTTCGCTCTTAGATGGCAGCATAACAAAATGACCTTGCTGATAGGCTTTTTTTACCACTTCCTGATTTTTATTTCCATGCAAAACAACATTATCTTTTAGATTATTTGTTTCGATATATTTTTCTAAAGTCACTTTAAGGACTCCATCTCCATACAAATCCAAAGATACATTTTTATTTAGTTGAAGTAATTTTTCAACAAATTGGATAGCATACATTGGATTTTTTCCTTCGACTAAACCCCCTACAAAAACGAACTTTATTTTGACACTAGAATTTATTGTTTTTTGGATATTAATTTTATCTGCTTCCGAATACGTTGCAGTAAAAAAATGTCTGATGTTTTTAGACTGATTTTCCCAATTGCCATAGACTAAAACCTGCATATTACGGGTTAAGAAGGTGTTATTCAAAATGTATTTTTGTAATTTGTATGTCCAAGGCTGATTGCTTTTTGGATCCCAATTGCCTGCATATTTTGCTGTCTTTGTTTTGGAAGGAAAAAATATCTGAATGATACATCCTAGCAATCCCATATTTCCAGGACAACGTAAATGGATATGATCTGCTTGTTTCATTGCCCAAGCTATTTTACAAAACAATAGTGGTAATTTAAACAATGACAGTAAACTATCATTTAAGCCTGTAAAACTAAAATTAGGAACTTTTTTAAAATTAATTTTATGATGCCGGTAAGCTAAATCAATGGGGGATTTTGTCGATTTTGATACAGGAGCTACAATGGTTACTTCATCATTATATTTCAACCAAATATTCATTTCCCGAACATAAGGAGCATAGCCAAAATATTGATCTTGTTCTACAAAATGAGGTACATGTGTAACAATTATAAATTTCATTAACTTGATTTATTCGCTTTTTTTAGCCTAACAAATATAGTTATAAAATAGATATGAGTCCCGATAGCTATCGGGATGGGTTATAAGTTATGGCATACTCTATTTTCTTTCGAATTTATCTAATAAAGTAGTTACTTCATTGAGATCAAATGCATAGTATTCACAGTATTCTTTGATTGTTACTTTTTGATGCTCCAGCTTATTTAGAGCTTTTTTAATACGTTGGATTTCTTTTCGCGCATAACTATTACTTTTATTAGTAAGCGCCATAATATCACTGGGATAAATTACAATTCTTATCATAACAAATATTTTAATTATTCAACAATCGACTACTTTACTTACAAATGTAAAATTATTTTTTGAATAATTATAAATATTTTCCTAAAAATGGTTTAGTCTATTTGAAAACTAATTCTTTTTAACAACTCATAATCAACCTAATATCTTTACCATATTCAATTCTAATTCAGAATTTAATTTCTTTTTAGGGCTTGTTTAAAATTCATCCAAATTAACTTCCCCAACACCTAAAGAGTGTAATTTTGATGAATTTTCAAGAATCTTTTCCAACTTTATAGAGAGCGGGGTAAAGAAATTTTTCTTTTTAAAACAAGCTCTTAGTCTCTGGTTGTTTGTCTTTTTTATGCTGTTTGTTATAAGATATGCTTTATTACGGTTATGTATGGAGTATCTATGGAGTATCTATGGGATATCTTCTCCCCTAATTATTGATGCAAAAGCTATGTTTTCAGTACTAATTATACAAAATCACACTTAATCACATTTTTATTATTATCAATACTCAAGAGTATTAACTGCTTCTTTTCGTTTTTTTAAACCAAAAGAATTAAATGTTTGCTATTTCGCGCCAACAGCACCAATACTTTGATTATCAAAAAACTCTGTTCTACTTTCGGTACTTATTAATTCTAAAAACATTTTATTATGGGTAAACTAAGCAGTTTTATCAAGTTAGAAGGTACTCTGGATGGCTTAACTTTCTACAAATCTCAAGGAGGTTACATGGTAAGAACCAAAGGAGGTGTTAGTAAAAAAAGGATTATGACTGATCCAGCTTTTGTCAGAACAAGAGAAAACCTTATGGAATTTAGCTCTAATGCCAAATCAGGTAAGTTGTTACGGGATTCTATTGGGATTTTGCTAAACCGGGCTAAAGATTCAAAATTGTCAAGCCGAATGCTACAATTACTGAATAAGATTAAGGACTTAGACAGTACCTCAAGGCGAGGAAAACGGCAGGTAGTTAATGGATTGAATACTCCGGAAGGAAAAGCACTTTTAAAAGGTTTTGATTTTAATGTTAAAGCCTCTCTCGCTGCTGTATTGCATGCGCCGTATACGCTAGATACTGCAACAGGGGTTATTAACATTGCTAATTTTGTTCCTGACCAACAGCTTCTTTTTCCTGAGGGTGCTACGCATGTGAGTTTGCGCTGTGGTGTGGTTCATCTGGATTTTGAAACGGGACTTTTTGCAAACAGCTATAGTCCTGAAAACATTATTGCACTTGACAATACAGCCATTAGTGTTACATTGACTCCTACTACTGTACCGACAGGCAGTGGTTTTCAGCTTTATTTGCTATTGGTTGAATTTTACCAGGAAGTTAATGGAATCCAGTATCCATTGCGTAGTGGACACTACAATGTCCTTAACCTGATAGACATTGTTTAATTATTGTTTTTATTTTTTGAAAATCCCGCTGTAGAGCGGGATTTTTTATTTTAATTTTGAAAATCTTTTTATTCTTGCACTAAGAACATGTTTAAATTTTTCTTTCCCTCTCCCTAAAAGGTAGAAAATTTCTTAAGCATTCATCAAAATATTTTCTGTTGTTAAAAAAGAGTTATCCGTAAAATCAATACTTTTTTCAAATAGCCCCCTCAATTGTCATGATGCAACAGACTAACATTTATTTTAGTTTTTGTCTTCAATTAATTTTTGAACAACAACTCTTGGAGCCAAATATTTCTCAAAATATTTTCTACTATTAAACTCTAGTTTAAATTTTAGATTCCTATCCATAATTAATTCCTCAGTAGCTAATTTAATCTTATTAGCACTATCAGCATAAATTAAATGTTTGCCATTAATTAAATCATTTGGCAATGTATTAATATGAGAAGTCGAAATAATAGCTTTACCTAAAGCTAAATATTCAGCTAATTTCCAACCGTGACAATTTAAAACAGCTGGTGTATTAAAAACAAAAGCTGAATTTTTTATTTTCTTAATATAAAGTTTAAGATGTATCTTCTTTGAATATACATACTTTTCAAATCCTAAGTTATCACCATCCGTCCTTGCTGCAAAGCCTCCTTCAAAATTAATATTCAAATTACTTTTACAGCATTCAATAAATAGTGCTCGATTTTTATTTGTTACCTCTTCTTTTTTCCAAATACTACTTATAAAAAAAACTCCGTTTTCAGAAGAAATGGATGGAGTGTAACAGTCTATCCTAAATCTTTTATACTGCCGCCAATAATTTGCAATAAATTCTTTTTTATTTGAGATTGTATTTTTAAATCTAAAAAAATTTAAAATTAAATAATACAAAGTATAAAAGAGATCCCAAATTTTTATTCCAAAACTTGGCCCAATAGCTATAATTTTATTTTCATTAGTTACAAATAATTTTTCTTTATTGTAATTTATTTTTCCATAAATATCACACCACTCCAGCCAATTAGTATCAATTTCATTTGAATCTCTAGAATCTATAATTATATTTTTCAATTCATTATTATCTTCGATAATAACAGCAAAAGTACCTTGATTGAAATTAGGAAATTTAGAAATATTAAATTCAAAATTACCATAGACTGCTTTTAATCCTAAAATATAATACCCATCATAAAAAACGTTACAAAGTCCATAGATGTATACTTTTGTTTTTGTATTCATAACTTATACTTTTTTAGGTTTATCAAAAACCAAACTCCACCAACCTACAAATCGACCTAGTGCCTCAGTAAAAGCTTCTTTTCTATTTTTAGTTGTTAAGACATTGGAAAATCGGATAGCTGTTAACAGTATCGTTATCGCATGCCATTTTAATTTGTCTATAAATACAGGATTCGGATTTTTCACTCTCCATACATACCAGCCATTTCGAACTACCATTTTACCATAATGGTATTGATTAGGTCTTCCTGAACTTTCGTGAAAATGACTTATTTTTGCTCTTGTATTTAAATATAGTTTTCCTGTTTTTGCAAGTCTTAATGTAAAATCAGCATCTTCATATAAGCCATAACCTTCAAAATAAGTCGAAAATGAAAAATTTTCGAAAACTGATTTCTTAAAAGACGAAACCCCTCCCATTAGTTGTTCTACTTCATATATTTTTCCACTTGGAGGAAGGAAACCAACACTTCTTCCGTGAGAATACGCTGAGGAATATCCAGGAGGACAATTACTATCTAAGCCTAATTTTTTCCGTAACACAAAACGGCTTCCGTCTTTACGTTTCCATCCATCAAAATAGAATTCATTACTATTTGGAATATAATTAGGTTCTACTTTTCCCCATTTCACTTCATTATAGATATAACCTCCTACTCCCAGAGCGTCAGGAAAAATTTTATATGTACTTAATAAATTCTTAAAATAATCCGATTCCAATACCGTGTCATCATCTAAAAAACAAACTACTTCTGAAGATTCGACAACTTTTGAAATTCCAAAATTTCTTTGTCTTGTCAATCCGCGATGATTACTATCAACCAAAAAGTATTTTAGACTTTGAAACTGATTTTGATTTAAAACCTTTTCCGTTTCCTTATTAGTTGAACCATCTATAATCAAAATCTCATCAGGATATAATGATTGTTTTTGAACCGATTGTAATAATTGTAACAATGATTCCGGACGCATGTAGGTGCAAACGATTAAAGAGAATTTCATTTCTTACTATGTATTTGTTTCTTATTTAGTCTATTCCTCAAAAAATCTGTGTTCAAATAAAGAAAACAAAAAAGTAGCGAAAGTGAATAAATCGTATTAAATCTTAAACCAGTGTAAATATAAACTGCCATTATTGATTGCCCCATAAAAATAGCCAGAACTACTAAATAAATTCGATCATTAATCGTATTAAAATCTATTTTTCTTTTTCGACAAAATCTAACAATCATTTGGATAAAAACAAACAGGTAAATAATTCTAAAACCAATAGATAATGTTTCTAAAACTCCCGGCTTTGGACTTTCTGGAAAAGGATTAAAATTTGATTTTAGTTTTTTTAAAGCAATTTTCATTATTTCAGCAGCACCAATTCCATTTATAAATTTTTTAGTTCCTATAGTGTATAAATGACTCAAATCTAAAACACTATTTTGAGACCTTTCTATTAATTTAGGGTCAACATATTTCAAATTTAAACCTTCATCAGCTAAATCTCCTTTGGAGTTAGTAAATTCAGCAGCTACTTTTTCATTCCATCCCTTAGCTAATGTAGTACCTTGTGAAGCCGTTAAATAAAATCCCTTCCTAAAAGTAATTGCATTACGGCAAGGCCATGATAACAAAATAAACAAAAATAATAAGCAATGAAAAATCACTTTATTTCTATTAAAATTAAAATTGTAAATGAAATAAATTAATCCTAACGAACCCACAAAAAAAGCTGAAACAGGATGACATAAAACAATAAGTGCTAACAAAAAAGGGATCGCAATATGACACCTTTTTGCATTGTTTGTTGAAATAAAAAAAATAGTCAATATTAAAATCAATATAGCCGTTAAACTTTCTGATAAAAATGCTATCGAATATTTAAGATACTGAGGTTCAATAAAAAGTAAACAAAAGGGAAGCAGACAAAGAAAATTAACAGCTGTATCTTTTTTAAATTTAAGCAAAATATACCCCAAAAGAAATGCTTCTAAAATTGATTTAATAATAATTATGGCTAGAGGGCTTGTTGTAATTCTTAAAAATAGAGATAGTATGAAAGGCCAAAACGGTGGACGCCAAGTGGCAGATTCAGAAACAATTGCTGAATTTGTATCTGAATATACATTAAAGTCAGCAATATTTTTTCCAATTACTAAATAGTGTGATGCATCTGATCCGGCACCATAAGCAACTTCATTAGAGTAATTGTGATTTAAATTTGACAAATACAAATAATAAAACTTGACTAAAATTAGTCCTAATACGATCAAAAAATAAATACACTTATTGGTTACTATTTTATTCACTTAACAAATAAATTATATTTCATTATACAATACAAAGCTCTAAAACCATCTTTCCAACCAATTTTTTTTCCTTCTTCAAATGTTCGACCATAGTAACTAATCCCCACTTCATAAATTCTTATACCCGGAATTCTAGCTATTTTTGCCGTAACTTCTGGCTCAAAACCAAATCTTTTTTCTTTTAAATCCAATGGTTGAATAATATCTGATTTAAACATTTTATAACAAGTTTCCATATCAGTCAAATTGAGATTAGTCAACATATTACTTAAAAACGTTAAAATTTTATTTCCTATACTATGCCAAAAAAACAAAATGCGATGTGCATTCCCTCCCATAAATCGACTTCCATACACCACATCAGCATGACTATCAATAATTGGTTTTAAAAGTAAATTATATTCATTAGGATCATATTCTAAATCGGCATCTTGAATTACGATTACATCACCTGTTGCATTTTTAATTCCCGTGTGTAAAGCCGCTCCTTTTCCTTTATTAACCTGATGTTCCAAATACAAAATATTTAGATTCTTATTTTCACAAATATACTTCTTGATTTGTAACGAAGTATCATCACTACTACAATCATTAATAATAATGATCTCTTTTTCGATACCATTTAGCAATTCAACCGTTTTAATTTTATTTAAAATCTTATGAATAGTTCTGCCTTCATTAAAAGCTGGAATTACAATAGATAGTTTTTTTATAATAATAGTATTCATCTAGTTTTAAAGATAATTTTGTTTAATAGAACTAACTTTTTATGCTTTTTCATTCAATTTATTAGCCCAGAACACACTTTGTTTCCATTGCTTTTTAAAATAACTTAAATACTTCAATGGATTTTTAATATTTTGTTTACTGTAATATTTAAAAAACAAGGTGGTTTTATAACCTAATCGCTGTTCCTGAGTTTGATGCAATAACTGATATAACATCACAGTAGGTGAAGGCTTAGGCTGAACACTTTCATGGTGCCATTGTAGCACAGGTTTGGTTCTAAAACCTCCCATAAGTGCTTTAAGATGTCGAATCTGAGGCTCTGGAATATATAAAACATCAATACCCTGATTGCGTAATTGCATTCCAAAGTCGCTGTCTTCACCATAGCCAAATTCATACCTCATATTGAATTTACATTCTTTTAGAATTTTTCGTTTCAAAAAACTACAACCAGACCCAAAACTCCCCCATTGAAAAATATTTTTATATTTAGGCTCTTCTTCTTTTTGAGTACAACAAATAGAAACTGCTTCAGCTCCCATTCTATTTATCACTTCCAATACTTTACAATTAAAATCTTTTTCAATTCTAATATCATCATCCGCCAAAAATACCCATTCGCTTGTTACTTCTGCCAATGCCAAATTTCTGGCATTACAAGCACCTGGCTGCTGTGTAAAAATTGCTTTTATTTCGAATGGCCAAGATTCTGTTGTAAGATAATCCAATTCAGATGTACTTCCAAAAATTGGATTCTGTTCTACAATAATCACTTTTTCAGGCAACTGTGTTTGAGATCGTAAATCGCACAATACATCATACAAATATTGCTTACGCCCTATAGTAGGTATAATCACATCTATAGTTCCTTTATCTACTACCGCTTTCGAAGAAGAAATTGATTGCGAATTGAATTCTATAACTGCTTTTCTCCTTTTAAAAAACAAGGCATAGAAAAAAGGAAAAACCATCCATTTACGTTCGTATATCGCCAAATTTAAACCCAATAAAAATACCCATACGGTTTTATAATGCTGTTTTACAAATTTAAAAAGGCCAAACATATTAGTTTTAGGAGATGCCCAATGAACTGTACCCAATAGTAACTGAGGTTCTGAATAACAAATTAACCCTAATGGCATTGCCAGTTTAGCAATAGAATTCAAATAGTAGTCAAAATCTGTATCTAATGGTATTTGCTCTTTTAAGGCTATAATTACCGAAGCATGAATTACTCCTACCGCACTACTCATTTGCCAGGTAGGATAGGTCACTTTTTTATTGACTGAAATACAAAGCGATTCTTCTACATATCCTATCTTTTTCCCTAAAAAAGAAGATACATCAGGATTAAACGAAAGCATTAATTGATTATGGTGAAAAATGGCTTCAAATTTTGAAAAATTCAAATTTTGTTTTAAATCTATATGACACCATACTATTTTTTCAGTTGGAAACTGTTTCGCAATAGTACACATCCCTTTTGCAAGGCTCCACTGAGAACCAAAATCAATTCTTTGATTTCTATCTTTTAGTACTTCTTTAATTTTAGCTTCGGAATGATAGATTACAATCACAATTTACTTCTGTATTCGTTTATAAAAATCCAAACTCTGTTTTGCTACCATGGCTATAGAAAATTTGTTTATCACTTTTTGTCGTGCTGCTTTTCCCATTTCTTCTCTTAAACTTTCATCAGCAAGTAACTTCAAAATTGCAGCTGCATATTCTTTATGCTCTTTTGGATTAACCAAAAAACCATTCACTGTATCATCAATCACATCAGTTGCCCAACCAATATTAGAAGCCACAATTGCTTTTTGCATTGCCATTGCCTCAATCCAGGAAACAGGTAAGGCTTCGGCAAAAGAAGGGAATACACAAACTATTGCTTCGTTAATGTATTTCTGAATTTCGTGATAAGGAACACTTCCTAAATAGTTTACATTCAATAAAGCTTGTTCAGTAAACAAAGATTTCATCATTTTCCAAGTAGATTTTGAACCAGAAACAATGTCAGGTACATCTTTGCCCACTAAAATTAATTTGGCATTTGGATTCTTTTCAATAACCTCATTAAAAATCAAAGGCAATTCTAAAAGCCCTTTTTTTCGAATCAGACTTCCGAAATATAAAATTGTATTATTTACTTCTGCTATTTCTATATTTCTTTCAAAAGAAGTCACATCAATTGAGTTCGGAATAATTGTAAAATCTTTTTTCAGACCAAAGACTTCATTGGTTTTGTCTGCCGTAAACTGACTTACCGACAATAACGCATCTGCTTTTTGCAACGCTCTCTTTTCATGAAACTTATTTTTCCACTTTACAGATCTCTGATCTAAGTCGCAAAAATAAGTATCTGATCCATTTAGTCTTATTATAACCGGACAATCTTTTGGCTGAATAAAAGAGGTAATTCCTGTCCAGTCCGGAGCTTCCACCAAATCTATTTTTTTTTCATTATATAGTTGGTTAATCAGTCTTTCTATTTTTTTACGAGTCAAATACCAGGAAATTCCTTTGAATTTTATATTTTGAATTTGCTGAATAATAACTCCATCATCATCAAAAACAGCCTCTTCTTTTTGTGCATAAACCAAAATTCTAATTTCACAACCTTGCTGCAAAAGGCCTTTTGCTAAATTCTTTATACTGGTACCAATACCTCCTGAATTTCCTGTTCTTGGATGAGGATATTCCGGAGTTAGAAAAGCTATTTTCATAAAATTGTGAATTGTGAATTGTGAATTGTGAATTAAATATCCACAATCTAAATTCGGTACTTTAAAAAAAATCTTTTAGAATTCTAGCAGTAAAAAATTTAGCTCCTTCATCATTCATGTGACCACAAGACGAAAAATAGTTATTCTCCACTACGGCATTCTCGTAATTATGGATTTCAGGATAGGCTTTTTTTACTTTATCAAAATAATTCATGCCAACGACATTTTCACACATCGGAGTCATTACGGCAATAAAATTAATATTATTGGCTTTGCAAATTGCTTTAATTTCTTCGTAATATTTATTATGAACTAAAGGATTCAGATTGACAATATTGTTTTTCATATTACCCTTTTTATGTTTTAATAATGGATAATATCCCTGGTTATCCAATAAACTTGTTTTTTTATGAATCAGAGTAAAAAATGTCTCTCTAAAACCAATCTTACTGTCATACTTTATATACCTGTAAAACGGAATATAATATAACTCTTTAAAATCTTCCTGAGATTCGAAATGCTTTTTTACAACATCTGAATTATGAATATACGGTAAAAACTTAGCCGAAATTCCTTCGGCCTGATGATCGTTGGCAAGGTTTAAATCGGCTTCAAGAATGAGATTTTTAATTTCATATTTTCTTTCTATCATTAATTTGAGCATTAATGAAGCTTCAAATAAATGTCCACCACTCATACCGTAATTAAATGCTTTTAATCCTTTCTCTTCAAACATTGGTGTAACAAAATGATTATTGGCGCGAGATGATCCTAAAATCACTACATCATATTTTTGAGCTTTAGAATTAAAAACCGTTTCTATCTTTCCGCGATTTTTAGATTGTAAAAAAACATAAGTATATAGTACGTCTAGTACGACTGCTAATAGCAAGAATATAATTATTGTTTTTATAGTGAATAGTAGAAATTGTTTCATTATTAATTTAATTACTTTATTACGCTCTAATTTATCGAGATAAAAAAACCACAAGCTCCTTTTTGTCATCCTATGTTTGCACAAGGAAAGTTCTTTAAATAATATGTAAATTTATTTTCAACAGAAGAAAGAGAAAGATAAAAGCTAAGACTTGTCATTGG
>NZ_JNCA01000008.1 GCF_000695795.1 Flavobacterium seoulense
CACTTTTTCAGGACTAGACAAAATTGATTTTTATTCAACTAATGTTTTGCTTGGGTCGTAACCAAAAAGATGCTTTTCTTTGATTACTTCCGAAACTCCCGCAGGAAGCATTGGTTCCCATCCTGGTGTTCCATGATTGATCATTTTAAGAACTTCACGAGAGAATACTTTTAGATTTTCAGGATTGTAATCTTCAACATCAATTACTTTTCCGTTGAATTTAAAGAATTTATACAATTCTTTCATTCTAGGATGTACTTTCAGACTTTCGGAAGTAGTGATTTCTCCATTTTCGTCCAGCATTGGATATAAAAATACTTTCATGTCTCTAAAGAATAATTTTCCAAAAGCTTCCAGAATTCCACCACTTAGATGACGATAGTATTTTTCGTCAAAAATATCTACAAGGTTGTTAACGCCCATAGAAAGTCCCATTCGGGCTTTAGTATAATTAGCAAAATATTCTACCACTTTGTAATATTCCTGGAAATTAGAAATCATTACTGTTTGTCCTAACGAACAAAGTAATTCGGCACGATCCATGAAATCTTTTTCGTCAATTTCTCCGTCAGAACGCAGGTTCGATAAAGTGATTTCAAAAATAACCAGCGTGTTTTCTTTTTCTACTTTGTTTTCTTCAAGGAACATTTGTAATGATTTCTCATACATGTCCATATTTACCTTAGTAACCGGACGGAAACTACCTCTAATAGCTAAGATGTTTTTCTTGTATAAAACTGCTGCCGGAAGAATGTTTTTTCCTTTTGGGTTGAACATTACGGCATCTGTCATTCCGTTTTTAACCAGCTGTAAACTGATTAAACGGTTGTCAACATCGGCAAAACGAGGTCCTGAGAAGTTGATAGTGTCAATCTCCAGTTGGTCTTTGTCTAAGTGATCGTATAAGTAACGCAGTAATTTTTTAGGATCGTTGTATTTGTAATAAGCACCATAAATCAGGTTTACACCAAGAATTCCAAGGGTTTCCTGTTGTAATTTGGCATCCGTTTCTTTAAAACGAATATGAAGAATGATTTCATTGTAATCTTCATTTGGGTCAATTTGGTAACTAATTCCTACCCATCCGTGACCTTTAAATTGTTTTGCAAAATCGATAGTAGCTACCGTATTGGCATAACTAAAAAACATTTTGTTAGGATGCTTTTCTCGATTTAGTCGTTTTTCAATTAAGTCAACTTCGTGCGAAAGCATTTTCTTCAATCGGTTTTCAGTAACATAACGACCGTCTTTTTCTACGCCATAAACGGCATCACTAAAGTCTTTGTCGTAAGCCGACATAGCTTTTGCAATAGTTCCCGAAGAACCACCAGCTCTAAAAAAATGTCTTACTGTTTCTTGTCCTGCGCCTATCTCGGCAAATGTTCCATAAATATTTTCATTTAAATTGATACGTAGTGCCTTGTCTTTAATTGAAGGGACTTGTGCAATGACTCTGTCTCCTTTTAGTTTTATTTCGCTACCCATTTTTTTATTTTAAAATTTATGTATTTGCCTGATGTTACAAAGTTAATTAAATAGCTAGCCTAATAAAAGAGAAATAATCCTATTTTTGTGAAAAAAATAAGATTTGAAGGTATATTTTTTAGGTACAGGTACTTCTCAGGGCATTCCGGTTATAGGAAGTGATCATCCTGTATGTAAAAGTACAGATAGTAAAGACAAAAGACTTCGGGTTTCGGTATTGATTCGCTGGGATGATTATTCGTATGTGATTGATTGTGGACCTGATTTTAGACAGCAAATGTTAGCTTCTAATTGTCAAAAAGTAGACGGAATTATATTTACTCATGAGCATGCTGATCATACTGCGGGTTTAGATGATATTCGGCCTTTTAATTTTAGACAGGGCGAAATGCCAATTTACGCTCATCATAGAGTTCTGGATGATATGCGAAGCCGTTTTGGTTATGTTTTCGAAACGGTGAATAAATATCCGGGTGCTCCTTCGGTAAAAACAATTGAAGTTGTTAATAATGAATCTATTCCTATTGGGAATAAATGGGCAATTCCTGTAAATGTGCTGCATGGACATCTTCAGGTTTTTGGGTATCGAATAGACGATTTTGCTTATTTAACTGATGTAAAAACTATTGAAGCTGCCGAAATCGAAAAACTTAAAGATTTAAAGGTCTTAGTGGTAAATGCTTTGCGCGAAGAACCGCATTTTTCACATTTTAGTTTACAGGAAGCTTTGGATTTTATTGCTTTGGTAAAACCTGAAAAAGCTTATTTGACCCATATTAGTCATATTATGGGATTTCATGAAGAAGTACAAAAAAGACTTCCTGAAAACGTGTTCCTTGCTTATGATAATTTAGAAATCACCTTATAATAATTTACAATGAAAAAATCATTTCTGCTCTATGCCTTTATTTTACTGATATTGATTAATGTTTTTACGTATTCGTTTTTGAATAGTGAAGTGAAGTTTGAGCAAAACAGATATGAAAAAACGACCAAGAAACTACGAGATAGCCTGAATTCGGTTACCGCTAAGCTGAATGATGCTAATTATTTTTCGCTAGAAAAAAATGAGAATGCTCAGAATTATTTTGATTCGGCTGTAGCCAATAAAACAATCGCTTACGAGAAATTAATTCCTGTAATAACAGAAAAATTAATGGATTTGAATTCGAATCCAAAAGGGAATCCTTATGTGGGTCAGGATCAGATAGGAGCTAATAAATTTGTAATTAATAAAGTAAAAGTGTTGAACCACCGATGGATAATTGCTGATTATAGCGATGGTAAAATGTGGGGCGAAGTTTTACTGAAGTATTTTGTAAATGAAGATGAAAGTATTTCATTTGAAGTAATGCAATCGTTGCTTTATGCACAATAAAATATGAAATTCAGCTAATAAAAATCCCATTCACCGCGGTGAATGGGATTTTTTGTATATAGTTTAGAATCGAATTATTTTCTAGCGATAACTCTTTCTACAGCTTCAACAATCGCCTGATTGTTTAATTTGTATTTTTCCATTAATTGCTCAGGAGTTCCAGACTCACCAAAACTATCTTTAACAGCTACAAATTCTTGCGGAGTTGGGTTGTTTAAAGCTAATACGCCAGCAACACTTTCTCCAAGACCTCCAAGGTAGTTATGCTCTTCAGCAGTTACAATACATTTCGTTTTAGCTACTGATTTCAAGATAGCCTCTTCGTCTAATGGTTTAATCGTGTGGATGTTGATTACTTCGGCAGAAATTCCTTTTTCTTCTAATTTCTCAGCAGCAATTAAAGCTTCCCAAACTAAGTGACCTGTAGCAACAATTGTTACATCAGTACCTTCGTTTAACATAATTGCTTTTCCAATAACGAATGGCTCGTCAGCAGGAGTAAAGTTAGGTACAACCGGACGTCCAAAACGCAAGTAAGCCGGACCGTGGTGGTCAGCTAAAGCAATTGTAGCTGCTTTAGTTTGGTTGTGATCACAAGTATTGATAACAGTCATTCCTGGTAACATTTTCATCAAACCGATGTCTTCAAGGATTTGGTGAGTAGCACCGTCTTCTCCAAGAGTCAATCCGGCGTGAGAAGCACAGATTTTTACGTTTTTATCAGAGTAAGCAACAGATTGACGAATTTGGTCATAAACTCTTCCTGTAGAGAAGTTAGCAAAAGTTCCTGTGAAAGGAATTTTTCCACCAATAGTTAAACCTGCAGCAATTCCAATCATGTTTGCTTCAGCAATTCCGATTTGGAAAAAACGCTCCGGGTGATTTTTCTTGAAATCATCAAATTTTAATGATCCAATTAAATCAGCACAAAGTGCTACTACATTTTCATTTTTTTGACCTAATTCAGTCATTCCCACTCCAAAACCTGAACGGGTATCTTTGCTTCCTGTATTTATATATTTTTTCATTTTCCTCCCCCAACCCCTCCGAAGGAGGGGAGTTCCTATTGGGGTAATAGGGTTTATGTTATTTATTAATTTCGATAATTCCTCCGCTTTGGGGAGGTTAGGAGGGGATTAATAATCTGAATTGCCTCCTGTGTTATAGTTTTGTCCTAATGCATTAGCTAATTGCTCATCGTTTGGAGCTTTACCATGCCAAGCATGACTGAACATCATATAATCAACACCATTACCCATTTCAGTATGTAGCAATACGCAAACTGGTTTTCCTTTTCCAGTTCTTGCTTTTGCTTCATTCATTCCGCCAATGATTGCTTCAACGTCGTTTCCTTTAGTGATTTCGATAACTTCCCAATCAAAAGCTTCAAATTTAGCACGAAGACTTCCCATTGCTAAAACTTCGTCAGTAGTACCATCAATTTGTTTTCCGTTAAGGTCAACAGTTGCAATTAGGTTATCTACTTTTTTAGCAGAAGCATACATGATAGCTTCCCAGTTTTGACCTTCCTGCAATTCACCATCACCGTGAAGAGTATAAACGATATGATTGTCGTTGTTTAATTTTTTAGCCTGAGCTGCTCCAATTGCTACAGATAATCCCTGACCCAAAGAACCAGATGCAATACGTACTCCCGGTAAGTTGTCATGAGTTGTTGGGTGACCTTGTAATCTTGAATTTAACAAACGGAAAGTTGCTAATTCAGCAACTGGGAAATACCCACTTCTTGCTAAAACGCTATAGAAAACCGGAGAGATATGTCCGTTTGATAAGAAGAATAAATCTTCTCCAACTCCGTCCATGTTCCAACCTTCTTTGCGGTCCATTATGTTTTGATATAAGGCTACTAAAAATTCAGTACAACCTAGAGAACCTCCTGGATGACCTGAATTAACAGCGTGTACCATTCGAAGGATGTCTCTTCTTACTTGGATAATTAAATCGTTTAATTGTTGAGTGTTAGGTTTCATTTTGATCGTAAAAGTTAAACTGTTGCAAATGTAATTTTTATTTTCCCGTAAGACAAATGATTTTTTGAATTGTTTGTTATCAAACGTTATAGTAACAAAAAAAGTCCCGGATTAGGACTTTTTGAGTGTTTTTGGTTTTCTATTTTGAACAGATTGCAACATTATTTTTCGTTTCCAGTTGGTGTCTCCGGGTTTGAAATAGGTGCTTCAATTTGGTTTTCACCTTTTAAATAAGTTGGTAAATTAAGTCCTGCCATATTAAACAAATCGTTCAATGGTGGTACGGTTTTCATCATTCCTGAAATAAAATTAGCTGTAGAACCATTTCCATCGGTGTTGTTTCCAGAGTCCCAAACAGTTATTTTGTCAATTTTAATATTCTTGACAGCTTCCACCTGAGTTTTTACTAATTCAGGTAATTTTTCAATTAATAATAATTGGAACGCTTGTGTTGGGTCGCCACCGGCAGCTTCTACAACTTGTTTGTATCCTTCGGCTTGTTTAGTCAGAATTTCATAAAGACCATTTGCTTCAGCTTCCATTTTGGCAAAAATAGCATCTGCTTCTCCTTTTGCATTTTCTCTGATTCTTTCGGCATCGGCTTGTGCTTCGATAATAGCGCGTTGTTTAGCAATTTCGGCAGGGATTACAATATTAGCAATTTGGGTAGAACGTTCTCTTTCAGAACGTGCAAGCTCGGCTTTTTGTTCAGCAATATAAGATTCTTCTAAGGCTTTAGCTTGCTGTACTTTTTCTGCAGCTATAGCAATGCGTAAAGATTCAGCTTCTTTTTCTCTTCTTAAAGCTTCTGAGTTGGCAATAGCAATTTTAGCCTCATTCTCTCCCTGAATAGCAATAGCATTCGCTTCAGAAGTTTTTACTCTGGTATCTCTTTGGGCTTCAGCTTTTCCAATGGCTTCGTCTTTTGTAGCAGAAGCAATACTAATTTCACGATCTTTTTGAGTAATGGCAATTTTTACATCACGATCTCTATGTGTTTCGGCAATTTGAGTATCTTTTTCTCTGTCTGCCAAAGCTTTTCCAGTTTCCCCAATTTTCTCTTGTTCAGCAACACTAATTTTGGCTTCGTTGATAGCTTTTGCAGCAGCTTCTTTTCCTAAAGCTTCAATATAGCCAGACTCATCTTTAATGTCAGTTACGTTAACGTTGATTAGTTTTAAACCGATTTTTCGTAATTCGCTATCTACGTTTTTAGAAATATTATCTAAAAATTTATCTCGGTCAGAGTTAATTTCTTCAATCGTCATTGTGGCAATTACTAAACGCAATTGACCAAATAAAATATCTTTAGCTAATTCCTGAATTTGCTCCGATGATAAACCTAATAATCTTTCGGCTGCAGTATTCATACTATCTGTTTCCGTCGAAATTGCAATAGTAAAACGGCAAGGAACGTCTACACGAATGTTTTGTCTACTCAAGGCATTAGTTAAATTAGCTTCAATAGATAATGGTTTTAAATCCAGAAAAGCAAAATCCTGAATTACAGGCCAAATAAAAGAACCGCCACCGTGGACACATTTTGCCGAAGTTCCTCCTGTTCTTCCGTAGATTACTAATATTTTGTCTGAAGGACATCTTTTGTATCTTGAAATTAAGGCTGAGATACTTACAAAAAAGACAATTGCGGCTACTACAATAATAATTACTGGTGTCATTGATTGGTTTTAAATGGGTTGTACGATGATTATGTTGTTTTCTATTTTTATTACTTTAACAGTAGTTCCGGAGTTTATTTTTTCATGATGTTCTGTCATGGCTTCTAATTCATGAAAAGTCCCCTTGATGCTAATCATAATTTTTCCTTTTCCTTTTTTGTTTTCAGGAATAGATAAGTATACTTCGGCTGATTTATCTAGCGTATTTTGAAGTTTAAAAGAATTATCTTCTTCTAGTTTTTGAACTTGCTTTATAATGATGAAAAATAAAAATACAAACAAGCATCCTACAATTATCGAAACAATAATTAGTGCTATTGGATTATTTATGGTTCCAAAAAAGGAAATTCCCGTCCAGCTAAAACCCAATAAAAAGTTGATTAGATTTCGAAGAGAAAATAATTGAAAAGTAGTGTCACCTCCATCGAGATTGCCGTCAAAATCGGCTTCAAGTCCATCAGTAGAATCAACACCTAAAAAGGTCATTATTGCCTGAACGCTAAAAATCAGCGTAGTTGGAATAGCTACATACCAAAAAGTTTTTAATAAAGGATCCAGATTTTCTATAATTTCCATAAGTATAACTTTTAAAGGAGAATTTTTCTACAAGTTGTACAAACATAATGAAATTACTTTCTAAATCACAAGAAAAGTCTGTAGTTTTTAGTCTGGTTTATCTATTTTTTATTTTGAGCAATTTGCAATAGTAAGTCTTGTAATATTTCCTGTCCTTCTTCCCAAAGTCCCAAATTTGAAGCAAAGTTGAGATGTCCTTTTGAACCTACATTATAAAAACGACTTCTCCAGTTTTTTGATAAATATTCGGCTCTTTCAACTGAAATGTAAGGATCGTTGTCGCTGGTAATTACTATAGAAGGATAATTTAATTTGTTTAAAGGAATCGGGGCGAAGTTCCAAATTTCCTCAGGAGTGTGCGCTGGAGATTCTACATCGGCAGGAGCAACGAGTAAAGCTCCGGCAATTTTACTGGTGTCATTTTGTTGGGACCAATGCGCCACTAAAGAAACTGCCAGACTATGTGCTACAATAACAATAGGTGTATCAATACTTTTAATAGTAGTATTCAGATTTGTTAACCAATCTTGCAGTTGAGGTTGGTTCCAATTGTCCTGAATTACTTTTTTTGCATTTGGGAAATGATGTAACCAATTGTCCTGCCAATGTCCTGTTGTAGAATCGCCTAATCCGGGAACTATTAAAATACTGTATTCCATAATGCTTTATTGTTGTAATAATTAATGCAAAGTTATAAAATACGATTTATTATATAAAATTAGTGGGTTAAATACGTTGAGTTTTTTTATATAAAAAAAGTACAGCTTTCACTGTACTTTAAGATTTAATAATTTTAGTGCTAAGAACTACAAGAAAGCATTGAACAGCCTACTTTATTTTTAGCCCAATCGGGGCGTTTAGCAAACCATTTTTCTTGATCTTCTTGTTCAGAATAAGGGTTTTTTAATAAATTGAAAAGTTCATCAATAAGGCTGTAATCACCATTGTCGGCAGCATCGATGGCTAGTTGTGCCATATAATTTCGCAATACATATTTTGGATTGATGGCATTCATTTTTTCAGCTCTTTCGGCATTAGACTCTTTCTCTAATTGTAATCTTTGGCTGTAACTGTTAAACCAGTTGTTCCAGATTTCAGTTGTTTCAGTTTCGATAGCATTATAAAAAGCATCTTGAATAATCGAGATTCCTTGTTCTGGATTTTCTTTTTGGAAATGACTTAAATTTCTAAAGAAAATCGTCATGTCGGTTTCTGTTAAATGCAGGTTGTTTTCTAATTCCTGAATGAGTTTTTGATCATTTTCGTTTTCGGAGAAAAGACCAATTTTAGAACGCATCATGTTCAAATATTTGCTTTCGAAAGCAGTGCCAAAATCAGCTAAGACTTTTTCTAATCCTTCTGTTTCTCCAATTAATGGGTATAAAGCATTGGCTAATTGGTACAAATTCCAATGCACAATGTTGGGTTGGTTGCCATAACGGTAACGCTTGTGTTGTGAATCGGTGGTGTTAGGTGTCCAGCCATAATCGTAACCTTCGAGCCAGCCGTATGGGCCATAATCAATAGTTAATCCTAAGATTGACATGTTGTCAGTATTCATTACTCCATGAACAAAACCTACACGTTGCCAGTGAATAACCATTTCCAGACTGTTTTCGGCTACTTTTCTGAAAAATTCGAGATAGGTTTCTTTTGAAGGATTGCCTAATTCAGGGTAAAAATGCTTGATAGTGTAATCAACTAAGGTTTTAAGCGTTGTGACATCATTACGAACAGCCAAAATCTGGTAATTTCCAAAACGTAAAAAACTCGGCGCAATCCGGCTAACGATAGCTCCTTTTTCGTAAGCGGGATTCCCATTATAAAGCACATCTCTTAAAACTTCGTCACCTGATAAAGCTAATGATAAAGCTCTTGTAGTAGGAACGCCCAGATGAAACATGGCTTCGCTGCATAAATATTCGCGGATGGAAGAACGTAAAACAGCTAATCCATCGGCGGTTCTTGAGTAAGAAGTTTTTCCGGCACCTTTAAGTTGAATTGCCCACCGCTGGTTGTTGTGAATAATTTCAGTTAGGTTTATAGCACGTCCGTCGCCAAGTTGTCCTGCCCAGTTACCAAATTGATGTCCTCCATAACACATAGCATAAGGTTTTGTGTCAGGTAAAATTTCGTTTCCGGTAAAAACGTTTTTGAATTCATCAGTTTTTGCGTCAGATTCAGTCAATCCTAATTTTTCTAACATTTCCGGAGAAACGTGAAGTATTTGTGGATTAGCCGTTTTTATAGGTGTTGCATATGAAAAACAGGCATTTTCTACCTGTCTAACGTAGTTTTCGGTAATTGGGTCGGCGGGTAATTCTTTGTTGAAAGTATCCTGAATATTAAGTTTCATTATGCTTGTAGCTAAAATTATTAGTAGTACAAAGTTACAACTTTAAACACCATTTTATTCTAAAATTGCCGTTAAGAAGTCAGGAGAATTTTTACTTAATATTCTTAAATTTCTTAATGTTTAATATAAAAAATCCAGCTGTTTTTTTAAGCGTTAGTTTGCTGTTAAAAAGATGTCACTTTTTTCTAAATTAAACTATCTTTGCCAGCCGAACAATCGGAAGAAAAATCCCAGTATGAAGTTTGATTTATTACAAAAAGACCCACTTTCTAAAGCAAGAGCAGGAAGCATTACCACAGATCACGGTGTGATTGAAACGCCTATTTTTATGCCTGTAGGCACTGTAGCCTCGGTAAAAGGAGTGCATCAAAGAGAATTAAAAGAAGAAATTAATCCTGATATTATTCTTGGAAACACCTATCATTTGTATTTGCGTCCGCAAACTAAAATTTTAGAAGCAGCGGGAGGTTTGCATAAATTTATGAACTGGGATCGTAATATTTTGACGGATTCAGGAGGTTATCAGGTATATTCTCTTTCGAATAACAGAAAAATTAAGGAAGAAGGAGTAAAGTTTAAATCGCATATTGATGGTTCGTATCACTTTTTTACACCTGAAAATGTAATGGAAATTCAGCGTACCATTGGAGCCGATATTATCATGGCTTTTGACGAATGTACGCCTTATCCTTGTGACTACAATTATGCCAAGCGTTCGATGCACATGACGCACCGATGGTTAGACCGTTGTATCAGTCATTTGGATAAAGTACCTGTGAAATACGGTTATAATCAGGCTTTTTTTCCTATTGTTCAGGGAAGTACATATAAAGATTTAAGACGTCAATCGGCGGAATATATAGCTAATTCGGGTCAGGTAGGAAATGCTATTGGAGGACTTTCAGTAGGAGAACCGGCTGAGGAAATGTATGCGATGACTGAGGTAGTTACTGAAATTTTGCCGGAAGACAAACCGCGTTATTTGATGGGAGTGGGAACTCCAATTAATATTTTGGAAAATATTGCGTTAGGAATTGACATGTTTGACTGTGTAATGCCTACGCGTAACGCTCGTAACGGAATGTTGTTTACAGCAAATGGAACGATCAATATCAAAAATAAGAAATGGGAGGATGATTTTTCGCCGATTGACGAAATGGGAATTACATTTGTAGATACCGAATATTCTAAGGCTTATTTGCGTCATCTTTTTGCTGCCAATGAATACCTTGGAAAACAAATTGCTACTATTCATAATCTTGGGTTTTATATGTGGCTGGTTCGTGAAGCCAGAAAACATATTATAGCAGGTGATTTTAGAGCATGGAAAGAAATGATGGTTAAAAATATGAGTCAGCGTTTGTAAAAAAGCAGGAAGCTGGGAGTCAGAAGCTGGAAGTTTCTTAGCGACGAACTTCTAACTCCCCACTTCTAACTTCTAACTTCTAACTTCTAACTTCAAAATATGTTAACAATATTAGATAGATACATCCTGAAACGATATTTAGCTACATTTGGAGCTATGTTGTTGATGTTTATCCCAATTGGGATTATAATTGACGTTTCGGAAAAGATTAATAAAATGATAGAGAACAAAGTTCCGTTTTTGGAAATTGCTACCTATTATTATAATTTCACTATCTATTTTGCTAACGCATTATTTCCTATTTTTCTTTTCTTATCTATTATCTGGTTTACTTCAAAACTGGCAAATAACACCGAAATTATTGCGATTTTAAGTTCCGGAATTTCGTTTACACGTTTTTTAAGACCATTTATCATAGGTGCTACGATAGTTTCTATAGGTGTATTATTAATGGGATTTTATGTGGTTCCAAGAGCTAGTGAAGGATTTAATAATTTTAGATATACTTATTTAAAATCGGGAGGAAGGGAACAAATGGCTGGTGATAATACAGATGTTTACAGACAGCTGAATGATCATGAATTTTTGTATGTGAGTAATTTTAATACTTCGTCTAAAATGGCTTTTAATTTTTCTTTAGAGAGATTTCAAAAAGAAAAAATGGTTTCTAAAATTACTGCCAGCAGAATTAAATGGAATGAAAAAGACAGCACTTACACACTTTATGATTATTCGAAAAGAACCGTAGGGAAATTAGGTGATAAAATAGAAAGTTTACCTGAAAAAAATGTCAAGTTTAAGTTTGAGCTCGAAGATTTAACGCCTGTGGTTTATATCGCCGAAACATTACGTCTGAATGAATTAATCGATTTTATCGACAAAGAAAAAAAGCGTGGTTCTTCGAATATTAATACTTATATGGTAGTATTGTATAAAAAATTCAGTGTTCCGGTTTCGGCATTTATTTTAACGATTATTGCTGTTGCTGTTTCTTCGATGAAACGAAGAGGAGGAATGGGGATGAATCTAACTATAGGAATTGCTGTGGCTTTTGGATTTGTTTTTTTCGATAAGATATTTGGAGTATTGGCCGAAAAATCTACTTTTTCACCATTTGTAGCAGTATGGTTTTCTAATATTGTTTTCGGAATTTTAGCGGTTTATTTATTACGCAATGCCAAACGATAGACTTAAAAGTTATCTCAATCTTCACCTCATTGTTTTTATTTGGGGATTTACCGCTATTTTAGGAGCTTTAATCACCATTGCTGCAGATATAATTGTTTGGTATCGAATGGTTATTGCATCATTCTTTTTAGCTTTTTATATTTTCTTTACTAAAAAATCATTTCGTATTCCCTGGGATGTTTTCCTTAAATTAACTCTTGTAGGCTTACTAATAGCATTGCATTGGATTTTTTTCTTTCATGCCATTCATGTTTCTAATGTGTCGATTACCTTATCGGTTTTTTCATTAGGTGCGTTTTTGGCTTCTTTATTAGAACCTTTGTTTTATGGTCGAAAAGTACTTTGGTACGAAGTATGTTTTGGTTTAATAATCATCGCTGCATTGTCAATAATCATGCAGGTTGAGGTAGCCTATTTTGAAGGGATTCTATACGCTTTTCTGGCTATTTTGTTAGGAGTTTTATTTACCTTGTTTAACGGAAAATTAATTCAAAAACACGATTCGGCAGTAATTACTTTTTATGAGTTTTTAGCCGGAGTTTTTTTTATTTCGGCTTATTTTGTTGTGCAAGAAAGATTCACAGTAGATTTTTTTGATCTTTCTTTCAATAATTGGATGTTACTATTTGTTTTGTCTTCTGTTTGCACCGCTTATGCATTTACAGCTTCTGTAGGTGTAATGAAAAAATTGAGTCCTTACACAGTAATGTTAACGACTAATTTAGAGCCTGTTTACGGAATTGTTTTAGCCTATTTTATTATTGGAGGAAAAGAAAAAATGAGTGCTTCATTTTATGTAGGTGCAGTGATAATTGTGTTAACAGTTATTCTTAACGGAATTTTAAAACACCGAAGTAATTTGAAGAAATAAAAAAATGTAGTTTGAAAATAATATTAATTATTTGATTATAAATGATATAATTGTTTTGAGCTATTTTGCTAAAAGAAACTATCATAAGATTGTATCTTTGTAAAGAGTACTAAAATAAAAAATAAACGGGTGTAAATGATTTAATGTTTTATATTTGCACTTCCAAATAAAATAATAACGCACAAATCCTATGGAATATTTAGATTTTGAGCTTCCAATAAAAGAACTTGAAGAACAGTTAGAAAAATGTCAGGTTATTGGGCAGGAATCAGAAGTTGATGTTACAGCTACCTGTATTCAAATCAACGATAAGCTGATTGAGACTAAGAAAAATATCTATGAAAACCTTACTGCCTGGCAGCGTGTTCAGTTATCAAGACACCCTAGCAGACCTTATACACTAGACCATGTTAGAGGACTTTGTGGAGAAACATTCTTAGAACTTCATGGAGACAGAAGTTTTAAAGATGATAAAGCAATGATTGGTGGTTTAGGAAAAATTGGTGGTCAGTCTTTTATGATTATTGGTCAACAAAAAGGATACAATACTAAAACGCGTCAGTATAGAAATTTTGGGATGGCAAATCCTGAAGGATATAGAAAAGCGTTGCGATTAATGAAAATGGCAGAGAAGTTTAATATTCCTGTTGTTACTTTAATTGATACTCCGGGTGCTTATCCAGGTTTAGAAGCTGAAGAGCGCGGACAGGGAGAAGCAATTGCAAGAAATATTTATGAAATGGTTTTGCTTAAAGTGCCTATTATTACCATTATTGTAGGAGAAGGTGCTTCAGGAGGAGCATTAGGAATTGGAGTAGGAGATCGTGTTTATATGCTTGAAAATACTTGGTATTCGGTTATTTCTCCTGAATCTTGTTCTTCTATTTTATGGAAAAGCTGGGAATACAAAGAGAAAGCTGCTGAAGCATTGAAGCTGACGTCTTCTGATATGAAAAAGCAGGAATTAGTAGATGATGTTATTCCTGAACCATTAGGTGGAGCACATTATGACAGAGAAACTACTTTTAAAACTGTTGAAGAATATATTTTGAAAGGATATAACGAATTGAAAGTTTTATCAACAGAAGAGTTAATCGCTCAAAGAATGGATAAATACACAAAAATGGGAGAGTTTAAAGAATAAGAACTCCATTTTTTAAAATTATAAATCCGTCTCGTGCTAAAACTTAGAACGAGACGGATTTTTTTTGTGTTATAAACAAAAAAGACTTAGTTATAAACATGTTCTTGTAATAACTAAACTGTATTTTTTTAAAAATTTATGTTACTTTCGTAGTATGGAAAATTTCAAGAATGTTAAGCCTGTTAAGGTGGATAAAACAACAATCATCAATCTGGAAAAAGGAAAATTGCCACCTCAAGCGGTTGACTTAGAAGAGGCAGTTCTGGGTGCGATGATGATTGATAAAAAAGGAGTTGATGATGTAATTGATATCCTTCAGTCTGACGCATTCTATAAAGAATCACATAAACACATTTTTGAAGCAATTGTACAATTATTTACCGAAACTCAGCCAATTGATTTATTGACGGTTTCGGCACAATTGAAAAAGAACGGAAAATTAGATTTAGCTGGAGGCGATTTTTATCTAATTCAGCTCACGCAAAAAATATCATCTTCGGCGCATATTGAATTTCACTCAAGGATTATTCTTCAAAAATTTATCCAACGTAGTTTGATTCGGATTTCATCCGAAATTATCGAAGATTCTTATGATGAAACTACCGATGTTTTTGATTTATTAGACAAAGCTGAATCGAAATTGTATGAAGTTACTCAGGGAAATATTAAACGAAGTTCAGAAACGGCACAAAGTTTAGTATTGCAAGCCAAAAAGAAAATTGAAGAAATTAGTAAAAAAGAAGGATTAAGTGGTGTTGAGACTGGCTTTACTAATCTGGATAAACTAACTTCTGGATGGCAGCCAAGTGATTTAATCATTATCGCGGCGCGTCCTGCGATGGGAAAAACCGCTTTTGTATTGTCAATGGCAAGAAATATGGCAATTGATTATGGACACGGAGTAGCGGTATTTTCGCTGGAGATGGCATCAGTACAGTTAATTACCCGTTTAATTTCATCTGAAACAGGATTGTCATCAGAGAAATTGCGTACTGGCAAATTAGAACCACACGAATGGACGATGTTGAGTACAAAGGTGAAAGATTTAGAAAAAGCACCTTTATTTATTGATGATACACCTTCGCTTTCTATTTTCGATTTAAGAGCAAAAGCAAGACGTTTGCATTCGCAACACGGTATAAAGATTATTATCATCGATTATTTGCAGTTAATGACTGCCGGTGGAAATGCTAAAGGAGGTGGAAACCGTGAGCAGGAGATTTCTACTATTTCCCGAAACTTAAAGGCTTTGGCCAAAGAATTGAATGTTCCTGTAATTGCACTTTCGCAGTTATCGCGTGCCGTAGAAACCCGTGGATCCAGTAAACGACCTTTGCTTTCTGACCTTCGTGAATCGGGAGCGATTGAGCAGGATGCCGATATCGTATCGTTTCTGTATCGTCCGGAATACTACAAAATTGACGAATGGGATGATGATGAAGCTGCACCAACAGCTGGTCAGGCCGAAATCATGATCGCAAAACACCGTAACGGTGGAATCGAAAACGTTCGTTTGAAATTCTTAGGGCATTTAGGTAAGTTTGATAACTTAGATGATTACAGCGGTGGTTATGATGACGATTTACCTTCTTCTATGAATCAGGATGATAATTCGTTTATTACTAAAAATCTACCTTCGGCACACGAGGCTTTTGGAAGTAATTTGAATGATGACGACGATGATGATATGCCTTTTTAAGATAAAAGCGCTATATTTGAAATAAAACAGTCTAATGGTTTTTAGAAAAATAGCTTTACTCTTTATTGTCTTACTTTCTTTTTCGGCAAAAGCTTCTTTTATTTTGTTGCCAATGGATGAAACTTCGCAGCAAAATCACTTAAAAGCTTACGGAATTACCTATTGGTGTCTGGATAAAAAATACAAGGCAAGTTGGCTGTTAAACTATCGTGGTGGATCATTTTTGTTACCAGATGCGACTGAAATTCGAAAAGAATGCCAAATTAGAGGCGTAAGTTTTGAAATTCTTTCTGATTCAGAACAACAAACTATTTTGAACGAAATTGCAAGCCCATCGCAAAACATGGAAAATGTAATTCTCGAAAAAGCACCAAAAATAGCTGTTTATACTCCTAAAGGTAAAAAACCTTGGGACGATGCGGTGACTTTGGTCTTAACTTATGCTGAAATTCCTTTTACAGCCATTTATGATGAAGAAGTTTTAAGCGATCAATTAGTTCTTTATGATTGGTTGCATTTGCATCACGAAGATTTTACCGGACAATATGGTAAATTTTATAGTTCTTATCGAAATGTTCCCTGGTATATTGAACAAAAAAAAGAGGCTGAAAATCTTGCTGCCAAATTAGGTTATTCGAAAGTTTCTCAGGAAAAAGGAGCGGTAGCCAAAAAAATAAGAGATTTTGTGATAGGCGGAGGCTTTATGTTTGCTATGTGTTCAGCAACCGATAGTTTTGATATCGCTTTAGCGGCTGATGGAGTTGATATTTGCGAAACCATGTTTGACGGAGATCCAAGTGAAGCCAATTATCAATCAAAATTAAATTATAGTAATTCATTTGCTTTTAAAGACTTTACTCTGGAGAGAAGTCCGGAGAAATACGAGTTTTCAGATATTGATATGACTGAAAAAAGAGTTGTTCCTATGGAGAAAGATTATTTTACGCTGATGGAATTTTCGGCTAAATGGGATCCAATTCCTTCTATGTTATGCCAAAATCATACCCAGCTTATTAAAGGTTTTATGGGACAAACTACGGCTTTTGATGCCGCATTAGTGAAATCGAATATTATAACTTTAGGAACTTGTGAATTAAATGGTGAAGTCAGATATGTTCATGGACAAAAAGGAAAAGGAATGTTTTGTTTTTACGGAGGTCATGATCCGGAAGATTATCAGCATAAAGTGGGTGATGCGCCAACAGTTTTAGATTTACATCCTAATTCTCCAGGATATCGCTTAATATTAAACAATGTTTTGTTTCCTGCCGCTAAAAAGAAGAAGCAAAAAACCTAATTATGCTTGAAAATAGACCATAACAAAAAAAAACCTCATTCGAAGAATGAGGTTTTCTATATAAGTAAGTAATTCTAAATTGAGTTGATAAAACGTTTATTTTACTTTATTAAGTACAGCTTTGAAAGCTTCTGGGTGGTTCATAGCTAAATCAGCAAGAACTTTTCTGTTCAATTCGATTCCGTTAGCTTTAACTTTTCCCATGAATTGAGAATAAGACATTCCTTCTAATCTAGCTCCAGCGTTAATACGTTGAATCCATAATGCACGGAAGTTTCTCTTGTTTTGCTTTCTGTCACGGTATGCATAAAGCATTGCTTTTTCTACCGCATTTTTTGCAACTGTCCAAACGTTTTTACGTCTACCAAAGAAACCTTTGGCTTGCTTCATTATTTTTTTTCTTCTTGCTCTTTTAGCAACTGAATTTACCGATCTTGGCATAATTTTATTGTTTTTTTGTAGCAGGCGTCCCGAATTTAATCAAGAGAACTTATAGCCATACTCCAAGGTTATTGAAATTGTTTTAACCTAAAGAATAAAAAGTTAGAAGTTAGAAGTTAGAAGTTGTGAGTTTTGAAACTCTTAACGAATAACTTTTAACGATTAACAATTATATAATTCTTAATTGTTGTTTGATGCTTTTCATATCTGTAGAGTGAACTAGCGCTGAGTGAGTCAAAGCTAATTTACGTTTCTTAGATTTTTTAGTCAAGATATGACTTTTAAAAGCGTGTTTTCTTTTAATCTTTCCAGAACCAGTAACTTTAAAACGTTTCTTGGCGCTAGATTTGGTTTTCATTTTAGGCATTTTTTCCTAGTGTTTTAATTTATCTTACTTACTTATTTTTGCGAGTTTGCTAAGCTAAAATAGCCTTTGCCAACTCATTATGTTTTCTGCAATCTGCTTTCTGCAAACTGAATACTATTTTTTCTTTTTCGGAGCAATGAACATAATCATTCTCTTTCCTTCAAGAACAGGCATTGCTTCTACTTTTCCGTGTTCTTCTAAATCCTGAGCTAATCTTAATAATAAGATTTGACCTTGATCTTTATAAATAATAGAACGTCCTTTAAAGAAAACAAAGGCTTTTAATTTAGCTCCTTCTTTTAGAAATTTTTCAGCGTTCTTTCTTTTAAATTCATAATCATGCTCATCTGTTTGAGGACCAAAACGAATTTCCTTAACAACAACCTGTGAAGATTTTGCTTTTAGAACTTTTTCACGTTTCTTTTGCTCATAAACAAATTTTTTGTAATCCATGATTTTACAAACCGGTGGATCTGCGTTTGGTGAAATTTCAACTAAATCCAGTTCAAACTCATCTGCTAAGCGTAATGCTTCAGAAAGTTTAAAAACTCCAGGTTCAATGTTTTCACCTACAAGCCTTACTTCTTGCACTCCACGAATAAGATTATTTATTCTGTGTGCATCTTTTTTTTCTACGCGAGGTTGAAAACCTCTGTTGCTTCTTATTGCTATGACTTTAAAATTTAAGTTAAACTGTAAATACTTTTAATGTTTTGTTTATTTCTTCGGTTACAATCGAAGCAAATTCTTCTATTGTTACACTAATATTTCCTTTTCCTTCCTGACCTTGACGACGGATAGAAATCGTACCGTTTTTCTCTTCTTCCTCACCTACAATCAGCATAAATGGGATTTTTTGTAATTCGGCATCCCTAATTTTCTTACCAATTGTTTCGTTTCGGTTATCAATTAGCCCGCGAATTTCGTGATTTTCTAGCAATTCTAAAACTTTTTTGGCATAATTTTCATATTTCTCGCTCAAAGACAAGATAATAGCCTGTTCAGGCATAAGCCAAAGAGGGAAATTTCCTGCTGTATGTTCCAGTAAAATAGCTATAAAACGTTCCATAGATCCAAAAGGAGCTCTGTGAATCATTACCGGACGATGTAGTTCATTATCTGATCCTTTGTATGTTAGATCAAAACGTTCAGGTAAATTGTAATCTACCTGAATAGTTCCAAGTTGCCATTGTCTTCCAAGAGCATCTTTAACCATGAAATCTAATTTTGGTCCGTAAAAAGCAGCTTCACCATATTCAACAACAGTGTTTAATCCTTTGTCGCGTGCAGCGTTAATAATCGCGTTTTCTGCTTTTTCCCAGTTTTCATCTGTACCAATGTATTTTTCTCTGTTTTCCTGATCTCTCAATGAAATTTGAGCAGTAAAATTTTCGAAACCTAATGAACCAAAAACATAAAGAACTAAATCAATTACTTTTTTAAACTCTTCGTCTAATTGTTCCGGAGTACAAAAAATGTGTGCATCATCCTGAGTAAAACCACGTACACGAGTTAAACCGTGTAATTCTCCAGATTGCTCGTATCTATATACAGTACCGAATTCAGCATAACGCTTAGGTAAATCTTTATATGACCAAGGTCTTACATTGTAAATTTCGCAGTGATGAGGACAGTTCATTGGCTTTAATAAAAACTCTTCGCCTTCGGCAGGAGTGTTTATTGGTTGGAAACTATCTGCTCCATATTTTGCGTAATGTCCAGAAGTTACATACAATTCTTTTTGTCCAATATGTGGAGTAGCAACTTGCTCGTAACCTGCCTTTTTCTGTGCTTTTTTCAGGAATTGTTCTAGTCGGTCTCTTAATGCAGCTCCTTTTGGTAACCATAACGGTAAACCTTGACCTACTTTTTGAGAGAAAGCAAACAATTCTAATTCTTTCCCTAATTTTCTATGATCACGACGCTTTGCTTCTTCTAATAAAGCTAAATATTCAGTAAGATCTTTTTGTTTAGGAAAAGAAGTACCGTAAACACGTGTCAATTGTTTGTTTTTTTCGTCACCACGCCAGTAAGCACCAGCAACGCTCATTACTTTCATGGCTTTGATGATTCCTGTATTTGGAATATGACCTCCACGACATAAATCCGTAAAAGTGTCGTGGTCACAAAATGTAATTGTTCCGTCTTCAAGATTCGAAATCAATTCTGTTTTATATACGTTATCCTTGTATAATTCTAAAGCTTCTGCTTTTGTAACAGGACGCAATTTGAATTCGTGTTTTCCTCTTGAAATTTCAAGAACGCGATCTTCAATTTTTTTGAAATCAGCTTCGGTGATTTTTTGATCTTCAAAATCCACATCGTAATAGAAACCGTTTGCAATCGCAGGACCAAGAGTTAATTTGATTCCAGGATACATTTCTTCCAGAACCTGTGCCATTACGTGAGAAGTAGAATGCCAGAAAGCTTTTTTTCCTTCAGCATCGTTCCATGTATATAATGTAAGGCTACCGTCGGTGGTCAAAGGAGTAACGGTTTCAATAGTTGTACCATTGAAAGAAGCAGAAATTACATTTCTTGCAAATCCTTCGCTAATGTTTTTAGCAACATCCATTGGAGTCACGCCTGACGCAAACTCTCTAACTGACCCATCGGGCAAAGTAATCTTAATCATTCTTTAAATTTTATGGACTGCAAATATAAATGATTTGCAGTAACTTCGATAATAGGATTTGTATAATTTTTATGAAGAAATTGAAGGTTTTTTAAAATAAAATGGAGTGTGGGCTAATTGTATCGAATTTGTAAAGTAATTTGATTATTTTTGAAAAAATACTAAGTTAAATATAATCTTCATGTTGGCGTCAAAATCTTTTGATGACAAAAAAATACCCCCTATTTTTTATGACAAGCTCTCATAATCAAACCGTTTCTCAAATTACTTTTTTAGATGAACTTAGGTCGTCTACATCATCTCTTCATAAGCAATTAGAATCTGTGTCATTGTCTCAGCTAATTGTTTCTCCTGAAATTACAGTTCAAAAATATGCCGAATATTTGTTGGTTATGCAATCTATAGTGAAAGATGTGGAGGCAAAGGTGTATCCTGTGATTTCGAATTTTATTTCAGATGTTGATCAGAGAAAGAAACTGAATTTAATACAGTCTGATTTAAGAGTTTTGGGTTTTTCCGCAAGAAATGAGAGTACAGCATTTGATGCTGATTTTGAAATTCCGTTTGCATTGGGAATTATGTATGTTTTAGAAGGTTCTTCACTTGGAGGAAGGGTTATTTTGAAAAATATCGAAAAACAATTAGGTTTTACTTCTGATTACGGTGCTCAATATTTTGCCGGCTATAAAGAAAATACGGGTTTATTATGGAAAAATTTTATTTCAGAAATGGTTCGGTACGAAGAGGATCATGATTGTGGAGATGTAATCATTGAGGGGGCAAATTTTGCCTTTGGAATTATTCATAAGCATTTTGAAAACTACGCTAAATGAAGATAAGAGATATTGTAAACAGGGATATTGTCAATTTGACTAATTGTGAAAATGAACCAATTCATATTCCGGGAAGTATTCAGCCTCATGGTTTGTTAATTGGATTGACAAAAGAGTATAAGATTGCTTTTTGCAGTGAAAATATTTCTACGTATTTGTCTTTTAAATATGCGGAAGTTTTAGGAAAAGATTTTAAGGATGTTTTTGGTGATGAAAATTTTGATATAATTAAAGGTTCTTCGTTAAATGCAAATGTATTGCAGGTGAAAATGGAATTGGAAAAAAAAATGTTTCAATGCTTTTTTCATCAAAGTAATGATTATTATGTATTCGAAGCAGAGCCTTGTGATGTTAAAATCGAGAGTGTTACCGATGTTTATAATCAGACACTTCAGTTTATAAATTACATGAATACTACGCAATCGCTTAAAAGCCTTTGTCAGATGGTTGCTAGTGAAACGCGTTCATTGACGGGTTATGATCGTGTAATGGTTTATCGTTTTGATAAAGAGTATAATGGTGAAGTTTTTGCTGAATGTTGCCGTGAAGATTTAGAACCGTTTTTGGGTTTGTATTATCCGCATACCGATATTCCTGTCCAGGCAAGAGAGTTGTATATGCGGAATGTGTTAAGGTTAATTACGGATATGGATTATACGCCTGTACCTATATATACAATAGATGACGATAAGGATAAAAACTTAGATTTGAGTTTGTCTATATTAAGGAGTACTTCGCCTATACATGTTGAATATTTAAAAAACATGGGTGTTGGTGCAACGTTGACTATTTCGTTAATACATCAGGGTAAATTGTGGGGGTTGATTGCTTGTCATCATTATTCATCTAAAAATATCACTCCTGAAATAAGATTGGCTGCGCAACTTCAAGGGCAGTTTATTACTTCTCAAATTGATGTTAGGCAATCAAATGAGGAATATGAAGTTTCCAGAAAAACTAATAATGCTCTGGAAAAAGTTACTGGGCTTGATTTGCCTCCTATTATGGAGTCGTTTAAAATTATTAGTGTTAGTCCTGAATTGCTTAAACTTTGTAATGCTTCGGGTGTTTCATTATATATAAATGGAGAGGTTTATAAAAATGGAGTTACACCGCCGGCAAGTGTTATTCCGTCTTTGTCTGACTGGCTTTTTGATCATTCTAATGATAGTAGCTTTATTACAGATAAAATAATTGATTTTATTCCGACTATGAAATCGGTGTGGGATAAAATTTCTGGGGTTGTTTATCATTCATTAGGAAAAAATAATTCTATTATATGGTATCGAACTGAAACGATAATCGAGGTAAACTGGGGGGGAGATCCAAATAAAGCGATTGTTAAAGATGAAAATGGCTTGCATCCAAGGAATTCTTTTGCAAAATGGAAACAGATAAGTAAAAACAGAAGTACTCCGTGGTTGCACCCTGAACTTAATGTTGCGGCAAAATATGCGCACGCTCTGCAAAAGCAAATTAATTTGATGTTGTTGAGTGATGAAGAAATTAAATACCGTAAATTAAGTGAGAAGTTAAAAGAAAGTAATGAGGAACTTCAGAATATAAACTGGATTAGTACTCACGATCTTCAGGAGCCTTTGCGTAAAATACAGGTTATTTCTTCTATGATGTTGTTTAAAGAAAAAGATAGTATGAGTGATAATATGATTGATTCACTGGATAGAGTGAGTAAGTCAGCGATGCGAATGCAGAATTTACTATCAGATATTCTTAAATATACTCGAATTAAAAATGCGGATAAAGCATTTGAGTTGGTTGATATGAATGAGATTCTAAAAGAAGTTCTCTTGGATATAAAAGATAACATAATAGATACAGAAGCGGAAATTGTTTCTTCTGATTTACCTTCTGTATATGTGGTTCCTTTTCTTATGAAGCAGCTTATCTCAAATATTCTCTTGAATTCTCTAAAATATTCCTCTCCGGATAGAAAGCCACTTATCGCTATCTCTGTTGAAAAAGAAGTAAAAGATGTCAATTACGGAGATTCAACCTATTTTAAGTTTGTTTTTGAGGATAACGGAATAGGTTTTGATCAGGAATATGCCGAAAGTATATTTAATATTTTTACAAGATTGCATAGTCAGAACGAATATATGGGCTCTGGAGTGGGGCTGGCGCTATGTAAAAAGATTATTCAGGCGCATAATGGTTATATTTCTGCAAAAAGTTCTCCAGATAAAGGGGCGGTATTTATGGTTTATTTGCCATTTCAGGATGATTTAAAACAGAATTAGTTTTGTTAGAGAAAAACTTTGTTTTTTAACTTTCATATTTCCAGTGTATTAAAAAATAGTTTTAAAATAGTTTGAAAAAGCTATTGTTTAAACGGAAAAAGGTTCTACTTTTGCACCCGCAACAGCGAATACGTTCTAAGATATACTGACAAGCAAGTGATGATTATTTTAAAAATAAAAGTCAAAAAAAAGCTTGTGAGATAAGAAAAGAAAAATTAGCTTTGCACTCCGCAAAAGTGGCAAGTTATTTGAAATAATGGTTAGAGAAAAGTTTTTTAAGCTTTGAAAAAAAAGAATAAAAAAAACTTTAAATTTTTCT
>NZ_JNCA01000009.1 GCF_000695795.1 Flavobacterium seoulense
CTCTGAGTACAACACAAAAAAACTCCAACTAGTTATAGTTGGAGTTTTTTGGTTTATAGCTACTGATTGATTCATTTCGTTTTAGAAATGTTTTTAAATTAAAAAAAAATCGGAACAGGACAGGACAGGATGCTAATGAAATGTTAAATAATTAGATTTGAGTAACCAACCTTAATCTTTTATTTATGAAATTTAAAACTTTACTTTTTAAGCAAGTTCCAAAAGCTTTAATGCTTTGTGGTCTTGCGTTAGGTTCAGGGGATTTAACTTCCCAGACTTTAGCCTTTCCCGAAGCACAGGGCTTCGGTAGATTTACAACGGGAGCCAGAGGTGCTGCCAATCCTAAAATTTATTTAGTAACCAATTTAAATGATAGTGGACCAGGATCATTTCGAGATGCTGTTAGCCAAGAAGGACGCTTTGTCATTTTTAAAGTTGGAGGAATTGTCAACTTACAATCGCAAATTGTTGTTTCTAAAAATACAACTATAGCTGGACAGACTGCACCTGGAGAGGGAATTGTGTTTCTAGGGCCAAGAGTTACTTTTACAGGAGCTAGTAATACAATAGCTAGATATTTACGTATACGTTATGGAGGTACTTCTCAAAATCAGGATGCATCTGGTTTAGCTAATGGAGCTAATATGATATTTGATCATATGACTTTTAGTTGGGGGACAGATGAAGTTTTTTCAATTAACTGGGATAATAAGGGTACGAGTCCTGATAATATAACCATACAGAATTCTATTATGGGGCAAGGCTTACATCGTCATAATCACTCTGCTGGTGGTTTGATTCAGCCTTCTGCAGGTGGAAAGATTAGTTTAATTGGTAATTTATATATCTGTAACAAGACCCGTAACAATAAAATAAAGGGGATTAACGAGTTTGTAAATAACGTTGTTTATAATTGGGGTAATTACGGAAATACTTATGGACACACTGAATCTGGAGATGCCTACATTATGGGAGGAGATTCAGCAGGTAGTTCAGATGTGAATATTATTAATAATTATTTTATTGGTGGACCAAATACAAGTAATTCAATCAGTACCCCTTTTAATAGAGGAAATGCTAATTTTAATGTGTATGGTTCTGGAAATTATTTCGATAATAATAAAAACGGACTATTAGATGGAGCTTTAGTTCCTCAGGATTTGACAGGATATCCAACAGGAGATGCATCAACAATTTTGTCTACTCCTTATGATTATCCAATGAAAAATACTCCTTTGTCAGCTCAGGCAGCTTATGATAAGATAGTATCAAGTGTAGGAGCTTCGTATCCTAGAAGAGATCAGGTAGATAATTTAATGGTATCTGATTTAATGTCTAAAGGAACGACAGCTACTTATGTTTATGTACAATCTGATTTAACAAAACAGTTTGGTTTTATTAATGGAGGAGCAGGTCATGTTTATAACGCGCCATCACCTTTAGATACTGATAATGATGGTATGCCTGATATTTGGGAAGAGAATAATGGATTAGACAAAAATAATCCGAACGATGCTCTTGCATTCAGTACTACTTCTCCAGAATATTTAAATATTGAGGTTTATATAAACGGATTGATTAACACTACTCCACCTGAATTTATTATTCCTCCAACTACTATTACTTTTAATGCAACTTCGGTTGAGTTACCAACTCCCTCAAGTAAAGTTATTATAAACTGGAAAGATAATTCAACTAACGAAACTAATTTTGTAATTGAGCGTTCATTAGATGGTAACACATTTACAGAAATTGCACAGGTTTCAGCAAATACAGTTTCTTATACCGATACTAATTTAGTTCCTAATACAAAGTATTTTTATCGAATTAAAGCTATTACAACTACCGAATCTTCAACTTATAGTGACTTAAGTTCAATTACTACACCAGCAATTCCTTCAGCTCCTACAAAAACACTAAATCCTAGTCCAACAAATGGATTTAATTTTAGTGAATTAGCAAATGGAAGTCTTTTATTGAAATGGACCGGAGGTAACACAACTACAACTTATAGTGTTTACATTGGAACTAATCCGTCTCAATTAACAAAAGTAGCCGATGTGAATTATGTGGCTAGTCCTTCTTATTTGGCAACTAATTTGGCAATAAATACTAAATATTATTGGAGAGTTGATGCAACAAATTTAAAAGGAACAACTACTGGAGATACTTGGGATTTTAGAACAATTTCTGATTTTCCTGTTGGTCTGGTTGGACATTGGCCATTTAAAGAAGCAGCAGGAGATGGAGATGAGATTAGTGATTTATCAACTTATGATAATAGTGGAAAATTAGAATCTGATTTTGATAACAGTAATGTCAGAATAACTGGAAAAGCTAATAATGCACTTAATTTTGCGACATCTAATAGCAATAATTATATGGCAAGTATTCCTAATCAGGATCAAATTTATTTAAATAACAATTCGTTTACGATTTCATTTTGGATGAATGCGGCTTCTAATTTGCTTCCTACCGGATCAACAAGTTCAGTGTATTTATTGTGTAAAGGTTCGTTTACAAAGAATACAACTACAGGTGCAACAGGTAAACGCTACAATCTGGAATTTAAAAGTGGAGAACTACGTTTTGCAATAGATGATGATGTTACTAAAAAAGAAGTTAAAGCTACTGGATCTAAATTTTATACAGGAAACTGGGAACATGTAGTTTTGATGAGAGATGTAACTGCACATAAATTACGTGTATATTTAAACGGAGTACTTCAGAGTGAACTTGACGAAACTGGAGTAGGAGGAATTGCTGAGCCAACAGATTTAGTGATTGGAAATATCGGTGAACTGGAATTAGCAGTGGGAACAGCTCCTGCTCCTTACAAAGGAAAATTAGATGAATTAAAAATATTCAATTATGCATTATCAGCTTCAGAAATTACGGCTATATACAATACAACAGTTATTAATGCACCTTCAGAAGTAACTTTTCAAGCTAATTTAACGCCTCTTCCTAATCCTTCAAGTTCAGTAATACTTAATTGGAAAGATAATTCTAATAATGAAGCTAATTTTGTTATCGAACGGTCAATAGATAGTATTTCATTTGTAAAAATAAAGGAAGTCGAAGCTAATGCAGTGACTTACACAGATAGTAATTTAACTTCTAATACAAAATACTATTACCGATTAAAAGCAACTAATAAAACAGATTCTTCAGCATATTCAGAAATATTTAATGTAACTACTCTAATTGACAATGATAATGACGGTTATTCTAGTATTGATGATTGTAATGATAATGATCCTAATGTTCATGAGCCAATTTTATATTATGTAGATGCCGATGGGGATGGATTTGGATCGAACGTAGCAGTAATGTTATGTTCAGCTGTTGCTCCTGAAGGATATGCTACAAATAATACTGATTGCGATGATAGTAAAATATTATATGCAGATAATGATGATGATGGATTGGGCAGTGGTGAACCTGTACCTTGTGGTGTAGAAAATAATGACGACTGTGATGATTCAAATCCTATCGCATTGACCGCTTCAATTCCTGATGTGTATGCTATTAATAACGCACATGAAAAAAACACCATCTATGTTGGTTATGGAACTTCTTCGCTATCAATCAAAGCGATTGCTGCTGGAGGTACAGCACCTTATTCTTATGCGTGGAGTACAAATCAAACGACTCAGACTATAGCTATAGCAACTGCAGGAAGCTATACTGTAATTATAACTGATGCCAAAGGTTGTCAAACTACTTCTTCAATAGAAGTTAATGCAATAAATGTGCAGTGTGGTAATTCAGGTGATAAAGTTATGGTTTGTCATAATAATACCGAGATTTGTATAAGTAAAAATGCAGTTCAGGCTCATTTGAATCATGGTGATAAACTGGGAAGTTGTGAGAGTACTTCTGCTATAGGCATTTTCGAAAATGTTACTGTTTTTCCTAATCCGGTTGAAACAACTCTAAATGTGAAAGTAAATACTGTTTTTGATGGTGCTCAACTTTCGCTATATAATATTTTAGCTAGAAAAGTCAAATCAGAACCTTTAACAAGTACGATGCAACAAATGTCTCTGAATGATTTAAACAAAGGGGTTTACTTTTTGCATGTCAAGAATGGCAAATATTACACAATAAAAGCTATTGTGAAGAAATAGTATTTTAAAATAAAAGCTATAACAAAATAGCCATCTCGTAATTGAGATGGCTATTTTTTTGTTATTTGGAAAAGAGGAAATTATTGAATGCTATCCTTTGTTTCTTCTAAATCTTCGGTTTTTCGACCAATTTTTATTTTTGGATTATCTTTATTTCCGGTAATTATTAACGGTATTCCAAGGATTCCCAAAGGAGGTAACCCTAATCTCATTTTAAGGTTTAATCTTCCGTCCAGACTCGTTGTTCCTTCAATTCGGGGACGGAATCCGGCAAACTTAAATTTGAATCTTTCTATAGTAATTATATTGTTTTTAATAGACGATTTGATATCAACCTTATTAAGTTCAGGATTTTTAATACTTTCTTTAGATGTTTTTTTAGCAACAGTACTAAACATTTTCATGCCGTACATTTTTACATTTTTTATAGAAACTATTCCGTTTCCTGTAAGTGATGGAAAAACAGGTTCCATATTAGCATTCAACCTTCCTTTTAAATTATAATCTAGCGAAATTATTCCTTGTGCTTTTTCAGCGGCACTAGCCATTTCTCTAAATAATTTTACTTCGTTATAAGCACGTTTAATGTCAAACTCATTCGCTTTAATATGGTAATCAAATCGGGCATTTTTAGTATTGACACTTTTGTACGTAGCATTCATAGCGACATTACAACCTATTAAATCAAAACCTGTATTTTGCATACTAAGTAAACCGTTTTTCATTTTTAGACTTCCTTTTGCATTTTTAAGTTCAAGTTCATTAAAGTCCACTTTTTGAGCATTGGCTGTAAAATGTAAATCTAAATTAGAAGGAATAACAATCACTCCTGTTTCAGAAGTTGTCGTCGTTGTAGTTTCTTTTTTTGTTGTTTCAGACATGAATTCGTCTGCATTGATGTATTTTGAGTTTAAAGCAAAAGAACCGTGTAAAACGCCGTTTTTAGAAGCCATAAAATTGAATACATTTTGCAAATAACCATTCAGTTTAAAATCAGATTTTCCATAAGAAGCTAAGAATGTATTGAAACGCATCTTATCGTTATTGAATTTAAAAATTCCTTGTTTGATAAGAAATGATTTCGGTAAATATTCAGAAGCTAATTTTATGTTTCTAATTTCAAGTGTTCCGCTGTTTTTTAGTTTCGAATAATATCCTTTTTCGGCATCACTTTGTTTTCCTTTTAAAGCTAAATCAGCTTTAATGAAACCATTTACATCAAGACTTTTTTGAGAAAAAACCTGGTAAATTTTACCAATATCCAAAGTTCCTTTGGCAGTAATATCATAAATAAGATTGTCAAAATTACTAAGATTGGCTTTTACAAAAACCGGATTTCCTTCAAAAGTAAATTGAGCGGGTTGCAAGACTACTTTTAAATCTTCAAAAGTTCCTTTTGGATTCGAAATTGTCGATACGATTCCGATATCAGTTATTGGATTTGGATAGTATTTTGTTTTTAAATAGCCATTTGTCAGGTTAATAACGGCATTGGTCACTGGGAAAGTTCCGTTTTTTTTGTCATATTTTCCTTTTGCAGTTCCGTCAGCTACCAGCATTCCTTTTAGTTCAATATCCGGAATTCCTATGGCACGATTTAGTTTTTCTAAATCAATTTTGGCGTTAAGCATAGCATTCACATCAATAGTTGAAGTTCCTGTGCTGTATAACTTTGCTTTTAAAGTTTCTTCACCAAGATTGAGTGATAAGTTTCTTAAATCTACAATTAAAGAATCTGGATTTAATGAAGGCAATTGTGTGTCAAAATCAATATTCAAATTGCTAATAGTGGCAGGACTTTGATTGTAATTAACGCTTCCGTTTTTTACTTTGAAATCCAACTCAAGTTTTGGTGCTATATTTTTTGAAGCAATATAATCTCCTTTTAAAGATAAATTTAAATCAGTTTTTCCGGATAATTTAGTTTTGTCCAGCCAGGTAATAAATTTTGGAGGAAAAGCGGTAAAGAAATCATGTAAATCACTATTAGTGGTTTTCAGGATAAAATCCATTTTGTAACCTTCTTTTAGGAAGTCAAATTTTCCTTTAAAATCAACAATTAGGTTGTTTATTTTCAAATCATTTTCCTGAAAAATAAATGAAAGTGAGTTGACATTTACTTTGGTAATCAAATCAGCATTTACTTTTTTGTTCATTAAGTAAGGCTCATTGTCATACAAAAGATTCAATTTTTCTATTTGCGCTTTAGAAGATAAATCAAAAATAGCTTTGCTTAAATCACCTTTTCCTAAATAGTTAAAACCAAAAATATCAAAATGAAGTTTGGTCGATAAATCATCATAGACAATTTTAGTATTGTCAATTTCTATTTTTTCTAGTTTTAACGAACTGTCTTCTTCATTCTTTTCAGTAGTTTTTGTTTTATCCGCTTTGTAAACATTGTAATTAGCTAATCCTTCTTTGCTTACTTTTACATTAATATCAGCGTTAGAAAGAAAAATTTTGTCTATGTTGACTGATTTTCCAAAGATTAAACTAGGAACATCAATACCAAAAGCAACTTCCTTAGCTGTGATTAAACTTTCGTTTTGATAAGGTGCAGAACCATTTAGTTTGAAATTTTCTAAACTTACAGTCAAAGAAGGAAAATGGTGGAAAAAAGAAATGTTTGATTCAGAATAATCCAGTTTAGCATTTAATTTTTGATTGGCTACTTTTTTTATTTCTGCATTGATTTTGTCGGCAAAAATATAAGGAGCCGCAAACATAAAAATCAATAATGTTAGTAGTGTGATCCCTATATATTTTATTATTTTAAAAATCAGAACTTTTTTTTGAGACATGATAATAATAGTTATTTGGCAAATAAGATTAGGAATGAATTACGGAATAAATTATTATCCATGAACAGTTTCATTCTTTCCGTAGTTAGTAATTATCGAAGTTTCATATTCAATCCATGCTGCCCATCGTTTATCAACATCTACATTGTCGGCATATTTTCGGGCAAAACCTAAAAATGTAGTGTAATGACCTGCTTCGCTAATCATTAAATCACGGTAAAATTTAGCCAGTTCAGGATCTTTTATGTTTTCTGAAAGGACTTTAAAACGCTCACAACTTCTGGCTTCAATCATTGCCGAAAAAAGCAAACGTTCGCACAAAGCATCGTTCCGACTTCCGTCTTTTTTCATGAATTTGAACAATTCGTTAACATAGCTGTCTTTGCGTTCACGACCAAAAGTAAGTCCACGTTCTTTAATAAGATCATGAACCATTTTAAAATGCTCTAATTCTTCCTGGGCAATCAGTATTAATTCGTTTACTAATTCTTCTTTTTCTGAATTTTGAGTAATCAAACTTATAGCATTCGAAGCCGCTTTTTGCTCACACCAGGCGTGGTCTGTCAGGATTTCTTCGATATTAGATTCTACGATATTGACCCATCTTGGATCTGTGGCTAATTTTAATCCTAACATGATTTTGTGTTTTAAGTTACAAAATTAAGTTTTTTGCTTTGTATTCTATTATATTTTCGACCTTTGCTGCTATTTTACCGTTAGTTTACTTCATTTATTAGTTCAATGAATCAGAAAAAATTATTAATTATTGGTTTTGTATGGCCTGAGCCCAATTCTTCGGCGGCAGGAGGTAGGATGATGCAATTAATTTCGTTGTTTCAAAAGCAGGGATTTCAGGTTATTTTTGCCAGTCCGGCGCAGGATAGTGATTTTATGGTTGATTTGAGTGAGTTTGATGTACAAAAAGAATCCATTGAATTGAATAATTCCAGTTTTGATAGTTTTATAAAAGAATTAAATCCAGCGGTGGTTTTATTTGATCGATTTATGATCGAAGAGCAATTTGGCTGGCGTGTTTCTGAAAATTGTCCGGATGCTTTACGGATTTTAGATACTGAAGATTTACATTGTTTGCGATTAGCAAGACAAAAAGCATTTAAAGAAAAGCGTGAATTTAAGGTTTTAGATTTATTAGCTGAAGAAGTTGCTAAACGTGAAATAGCAAGTATTTTGCGTTGTGATTTGTCGTTGATGATTTCTGAATATGAAATCGAATTATTAACTACAATTTTTAAAATTGATGCTGGGTTATTGTATTATTTACCACTTTTATTAAAAAGAGAAGCGATTCCTGAATTAGATAAATTACATTCTTTTGAAGAGCGAAAAGATTTTGTATTTATTGGTAATTTTCTTCATGAGCCTAACTGGAACGCAGTTCAGTATTTGAAAGAAACAATTTGGCCAATTATAAAAAAGCAATTTCCCGAAGCTGTTTTGAATATTTACGGAGCTTATCCTTCTCAAAAAGTCACGCAATTACATAATGTAAAAGAAGGTTTCCTGATTCAGGGTCGGGCAGAAAATGCTAATGAAGTTGTCGAAAAAGCCCGTGTGGTTTTAGCTCCGCTTCGTTTTGGAGCAGGAATAAAAGGAAAGTTACTGGAAGCAATGCAATGCGGAACGCCAAGTGTTACCACTTCTATCGGTAATGAGTCGATGCAAGGTAATTTACAGTGGAATGGTTTTGTTGCTGATCATCCAGATACTTTTGTTGAACAGGCAATTCAATTGTATAAGGAAAAAGAAATTTGGCTTCAGGCTCAAAATAATGGTGTTGAAATAATTAAAAACCGCTATTTAAAAAGTTTGTTCGAAGTTGATTTTTCGAAACAAATCCAATTTTTACTTTCGAATTTCAAACAGCATCGTTTGAATAATTTTATGGGTGAGTTGCTGCAGCATCATACTTTAAAAAGTACAAAATATATGTCCCGCTGGATAGAAGAGAAAAATAAAAGATCCGTCTCGTAATTCAACAAGACGGATTTTTTTAGTTTTATACCAGTTTTTGGTATTTGGAATTTTTATATTGTAATTCTAAAAATATTACATCATTCCTGGCATTCCACCACCCATTGGGTTTCCGCCACCATTTTCTTCTTTGATGTCGATTAATGCACATTCAGTAGTTAAAATCATTCCTGAAACTGATGCTGCATTTTCTAAAGCTACACGAGTTACTTTTTTAGGATCAATAATACCTGCTTTTAGCATATCAACATATTCATTTGTTTTAGCGTTATATCCAAAATCAGCTGAACCTTCAGCCACTTTTGCTACCACTACAGAACCTTCAAGACCTGCATTTTCAACAATAGTTCTTAATGGAGCTTCAATAGCACGAGAAACAATCTGGATTCCGGTAGCTTCATCAGCATTTTCAGCTTTAAGTTCAGCTAAAGAAGTTTTAGCTCTTAACAAAGCTACACCACCTCCGGCAACAATTCCTTCTTCAACAGCAGCGCGAGTTGCGTGTAAAGCATCGTCAACACGGTCTTTTTTCTCTTTCATTTCTACTTCAGAAGCAGCACCAACATAAAGTACAGCAACACCACCAGCTAATTTAGCTAAACGCTCCTGTAATTTTTCTTTGTCATAATCAGAAGTTGTAACTTCCATTTGACCTTTAATTTGGTTCACACGGTTTTTAATCATTTCCGCTTCACCAGCACCGCTTACAACAGTAGTATTGTCTTTATCAATTGCTACTCTTTTAGCAGTTCCTAACATTTCGATAGTCGTATTTTCAAGAGTATATCCTCTTTCTTCAGAAATTACTGTTCCACCAGTTAAGATAGCGATATCTTCAAGCATTGCTTTTCTTCTGTCTCCAAAACCAGGCGCTTTTACAGCAGCAATTTTAAGAGCACCACGTAATTTGTTTACCACTAATGTAGAAAGTGCTTCACCATCAACATCTTCAGCAATAATTAATAATGGTTTTCCTGATTGAGCAACTGGTTCAAGAACCGGTAATAATTCTTTTAAAGAAGAAACTTTTTTGTCGTATAATAAAATGTAAGGAGAATCTAATTCTACTTCCATTTTTTCAGAATTGGTAACAAAATATGGAGAAAGGTATCCTCTGTCAAATTGCATTCCTTCAACAACGTCAACAAAAGTATCAGTACCTTTAGCTTCTTCAACAGTAATTACTCCTTCTTTACCCACTTTTGCGAAAGCAGTAGCAATTAATTCACCAATAACTTCGTCATTATTTGCAGAAATAGAAGCAATTTGTTTGATTTTATCTGAATCACTTCCTACCACCTGAGATTGTTTTGCAAGGTCAGTAACAATAGCTTCAACCGCTTTGTCAATTCCTCGTTTTAAATCCATTGGGTTAGCTCCGGCAGCAACGTTTTTTAAACCTTCTTTTACGATAGCTTGTGCTAAAACAGTTGCAGTTGTAGTTCCGTCTCCTGCTAAATCATTAGTTTTAGAAGCTACTTCTTTAACCATTTGAGCTCCCATATTTTCTAATGGGTCTTTTAATTCAATTTCTTTTGCAACAGAAACACCGTCTTTAGTAACAGTTGGTCCACCAAAAGTTTTTCCAATGATTACATTACGACCTTTAGGTCCTAAAGTTACTTTTACTGCATTTGCTAATGCGTCAACACCACGTTTTAATCCGTCACGTGCTTCGATATCAAATTTTATGTCTTTTGCCATTTTTCTTGTTTATTTTTCCTCACCCCAGCCCTCTCCAAAGGAGAGGGAGCCGAGATAGTTTTTATTTGTAAATATTTTTATTTATTTCAATCTCCTCCCCTTCGGGGAGGTTGGGAGGGGATTTTAGATGATTGCTAGTATATCATCTTCACGCATAATCAAATAATCTGTTCCTTCTAGTTTTAATTCAGTTCCAGCATATTTACCATAAAGTACAGTATCGCCTACTTTTACAGTCATGTCATGATCTTTCGATCCATTTCCTACTGCTACAACAGTTCCTTTTTGTGGTTTTTCCTTAGCAGTATCCGGAATGAAAATTCCTGAAGCAGTTTTAGTTTCGGCTGCAGCTGGTTCAATAAGAACTCTATCTGAAAGAGGTTTAATGTTTAATGCCATGTTTTTATATTTTAAATTATGATTTTTATTGTTGCTATTTTGTTTTCAGAAATTATGCCACACGAAAAATGCTGACATTTTTTCTTATGAAAAATGCCAGCTTTTGACAGGCTGGCATTTTTAATCTATCAGATAGATAGATATTATTTTGCAGGAGCTGGAGTTGCAGGCGCAGCTGGCTGATTAGTAGCCGCTGGAGTTGCAGGAGCTGCAGCTTCAGTATTGTCAATGATTTTAGAATCGTTATCGCTTAAAGATCCAGTGAAGCTTAAACTTGAAAGTAAAATTAAAGCGATTAAAGCGATAGCTAAAGTCCAGGTACTTTTGTCTAAAAAGTCAGTTGTTTTTTGTACTCCACCTAAATGAGTTGATCCTCCTAATGAAGATGATAAACCACCACCTTTAGGGTTTTGAACCATAATTACTACAATCAGTAGGAAACAAACTATTGTTATTAAAACTAAAAAAATTGAAAATGTGCTCATTACTTAATTATTATTGTTTTGTTGTAAAATCTTAATATCCGATATGCGGTCTGCAAAGAAACTACTTTTTTCTGGATATTTCAAAATTAATATTTCATATGCCTGAATCGCTTTTTGATATTTTTTTTGTTCTAAATATACCTTGGCCAAAGTTTCAGTCATCAATGAGCTGGTGTCTTCTTTATTGATGTCTATTGTTATGGATGTAGTTCCGGGTTTTATTGGGGAAATCTTCGGGTTGTTTTCAATAAACCTGTTGATTATAGATTCTTTTTTCTTTTTAAGTTCCTCTTCTTGGTTTGCGTTTTTCGAATTCGAATTAGCTTCAGATGTTCTGTCAATAGGCTGAATTCTGGAAAGTTGAAGCCATTCCTGAAAAGAATGTGTTTCGTTTTTAGAAAATTCTAAAGGTTTGCCTAATTCTAATTTTTCTTCAGCAGTATTTATTGTTGATGAAGTTTCAGTTTCATTATCCTGATTAATTTCTGATAATGAAAAATCTTCAATTATTTCTACAGCTTTTTCCTGAATAACTTCGATGCTGTCAACTACATTAATTGATAATAGTTCGTTAGCTTTCTTTTCGAATAATGCTTTTTGGATAGCATTAAATTCTTCTGAACTGATAAAATCAAATAAAATAGCTCTGTCGGTAGTATGCGCCGCCGTAACTTTTAATGCCGAATTGTACTTAAAACTATTTTCATTGTAAAGTCCTTTTAGCCGTAAGGCTCTTGCACTTTGAAAATAAGGAAACTCATCCAATACCTTATCTAAAGCAAGTGTTTGCTTTTCGGTAATTGTATTGGGTTTGTTAATTAAATAAGTATAATCGGTTACGTTCATAAGGTTTGTTTGGTTATTTGGTTATTTGATTGTCGAATAACCGAATCAACATTTACCATTTGGCTAATGATTCATTAAAAATATCCTGCGTAATTCTTTCAAAAATTTCATCCAGCGCAGTAGTTAAAACAGCACCTTGCAATTGTGCAGCCGCAGGGAAATCATAATAGAATTCAAATGTTTTTTCAAAATCATCAGATTCTTTTTTTCTATTCATAAAACGCACATTCACTCGTATTTTTAATCGGTTTTGAGAAGCCTGTTGATCGGCAGTAGCAGTCATTGGACTAACACGATAATCCACAATTTCGCCTTCGTAGGTTAAATCGGCACCACTGTTTACCAAGTTTAAATTGGTTTGATTCATTAACAAATCCTGTAATGCCAGAGTAAAAGTTCTATCAATTCCAGGCTCAACTAAATCAGCATTATTTTGAAAGAAATTAACCTGAAAGGTTTTAGCATCAATTTTTCCTGTTCCGGTAAAGTTATAAATTCCGCAACCACTCAACATAAAAAGAGTGATTAGTGCAAAAAGTGAATATATTTTTTTCATGAAAATATGTAATAAATTCCAATTTTTAAACTCCAAATTCCAATATTCGAAATTCAAAAACTCTGTCAAAGATAGTGAATTTGGACTCGAGCGTTAGCGAACTGGCGGAGCAATTTAGGATTTTAATATTGGTTTTTCTTTTTAAAGATCGAATTGTTTGATTTTTCGGTACAGTGTTCTTTCCGAAATTCCTAATTCGTCAGCAGCAGCTTTTCTTTTTCCTTTGTTTTTTTCTAATGATTTTTTAATCATTTCGATTTCTTTTTGCTCTAGACGTAATATTTCTTCTTCTTCGATGGTTTCGGCAAAAAGGTAATTGTCTTCTGAATTATTGTAATTTTCGTTATGATTTGGATTCATCACAGCAGTAACCGGCTGCTCTTCAAATTCAATTTCGCTGTCTTCTTCTTTAGAACCGTATATTTTCTGAATTAAATTTGGATTAATATCCTGAGCTTTGGCTGCGCCGCTTTTCATTAGTTCCAAAGTCAGTTTTTTTAAATCATTCAAATCACTTTTCATGTCGAAAAGTACTTTGTATAGAATGTCTCTTTCGGTACTAAAATCGCTTTCGGCTTTGTTGCTATTAATTACTGATGGTAAATTATTACCTTCTGTAGGTGGTAAATAAGTTTGCAAAGTCGCTCCCGAAATATCCCGATTAGTTTCTAAAACCGAAATTTGTTCAGCAACGTTTCTAAGCTGACGAATGTTTCCGCTCCATCGGTATTTTTGCAATAATTGTACTGCATTGTCATCCAGTTTTAAAGGCGGCATTTTGTATTTATGTGCAAAATCGGCAGCAAATTTTCGAAATAATAAATGGATATCATCTTTTCGATCTCGCAATGGAGGTAAATTAATATCTACTGTACTCAAACGATAATATAAATCCTCACGGAATTTCCCTTTTTCGATAGCGCTAAACAAATTGACATTCGTAGCGGCCACAATTCGGACATCTGTTTTTTGAACCTGCGATGAACCTACTTTTAAAAATTCGCCATTTTCAAGAATACGCAACAAGCGTACCTGAGTAGTTAGCGGTAGTTCGCCCACTTCGTCAAGGAAAATTGTTCCACCATTAGCTACTTCGAAATAGCCTTCACGAGTGCTTGTGGCACCTGTAAAAGCGCCTTTTTCGTGACCAAAAAGTTCACTGTCAATAGTTCCTTCAGGAATAGCACCACAGTTTACAGCGATATATTTACCGTGTTTTCTGTGTGATAATGAATGAATTATTCGGGGAATATTTTCTTTACCTACACCGCTTTCTCCAGTTACTAAAACCGAAATATCAGTAGGAGCAACCTGAATGGCTTTTTCTATCGCACGATTGAGCTTTGGGTCGTTCCCAATAATCTCAAATCGTTGTTTTATGTTTTGAACTGATTCCATATTTTTTTCTTTAACCACGAATTACACAAATTCATTTTATGAATTTATTATGATTTGTTTTTTAGCCACAGATTAAAAAGATTTTCACAGATTTTTATAAAGAGTATCTTTTATACTGTAAAGATTTTGTTTGAAAATTTACTAATAATCCAATTTCTGATTTAGCTAGTTTTAAATAGTTTAGAATTTGAGCAATATGCTCATTAGAGAATTCTTTTATAGCTTTAATTTCTAAAATAATATCTTCGTTAACAACAAAATCAACATAAAATTTATGAGGTAAGATTTTACCTTTGTATTCAACTGAAAATTCTTTTTCTCTCTCTCAAATTGTATATTATTTTCTTTAAATTCAATTTCCAGAGCATCTTTGTAAACTACTTCTAATAATCCAGGACCGAGATTTCGATGAACTTCCATGCAAATTCCTATAATTTTGTATGTTTCTTCTTCTCTGTAACCTTCCATGTGTATTTGTTTTTTCTTTGTCGCAGATTTTTAGGATTAATAAGGATTTTAAGAATCTGTGAAAATCTTTTTAATCTGTGGCAAAACTTTTAATTCATTTCAGAATACCCTATCGCTTCGCCTTTTAGGGTTCCGCTGGTGCAACTTGTAATTTTTACATTTACAAAATCACCTATTTTATAATTTTCTTTTGGGAAAACTACGGTGATACTTTGAGAATTTCTACCTGAGAATTCGTCTTTTGATTTTTTAGAAACCTTTTCGATTAATACTTCTACCGTTTTTCCTATAAATTCTTCAGAACGGAACCAGGCGTGTTTTTGCTGTAAATCGACAATTTCCTGTAATCTTCTTGCTTTGTCTTCATCGGTTACATCGTCTTGCATTTTTCTTCCTGCCAATGTTCCCGGGCGTTCAGAATACGAATACATATAACCAAAATTATATTTTACATACTCCATTAAACTCAAAGTATCCTGATGGTCTTGCTCAGTTTCTGTTGGGAAACCGGCAATCATATCTTGTGAAATAGCTGCATCTGGAATAATAGTTCTTATTTTATCAATAAGAGTCATGTATTCTTCACGAGAATGCAAACGATTCATTTCTTTCAGAATTCGGTTACTTCCTGATTGTACAGGCAAGTGAATGTGCTTACAAATGTTTTGGTGTTTCGCAATTACATGCAAAATACTTTCGTGCATATCCTGTGGATTAGAAGTCGAAAAACGAATACGCATTTTAGGAAATCCAACAGCGACCATTTCTAATAATTGATCAAAATCTACCGCAGTGGCTTTTTGCATTTCGCTGGCGTTTACGAAATCTTTTTTTAGTCCGCCGCCATACCATAAATAGCTATCAACATTTTGTCCTAAAAGTGTAATTTCTTTATATCCATTATCCCATAAATTCTGAATTTCAGACATGATACTTTGTGGTTCACGACTACGCTCCCGACCACGGGTAAAAGGAACTACACAAAAAGTGCACATATTATCACAACCACGAGTGATGGAAACCAAAGCTGTAATTCCGTTACTCATTAATCTCACGGGTGAAATATCACCATAAGTTTCTTCTTTTGATAAAATTACATTGATAGCGTCACGACCTTCTTCAACTTCGGCTAATAAATTTGGTAAATCTTTATAAGCATCAGGTCCAACTACTAAATCAACTATTTTTTCTTCTTCCAGAAACTGACTTTTTAAACGTTCAGCCATGCAGCCTAAAACGCCCACTTTCATTTTCGGATTCGTACGTTTTACGGCATTGTATTTTTCTAAACGTTTACGAATAGTTTGTTCGGCCTTATCACGAATAGAACAGGTGTTTACCAAAACCAAATCGGCTTCTTCTAAAACGGAAGTGGTGTTGTATCCTCCATCAGATAAAATGGAAGCTACCACTTCACTGTCTGAAAAATTCATCGCACAGCCATAACTTTCAATAAAGAGTTTTTTAGTATTCTCAGGTTTGTTTTCTAGTACAAGACTTTCGCCTTGTTTGCTCTCTTCAATAATCTTTTCCATTCAAGTTGTTTCAAAGTACAAAGATAGCAGAAATGAAATGGATATGACAAGATGTCAGCTAAAGAATTAACAAAATTTAAGACATTTAAGTTTAAGTCAAAAAAGTAGAGATAACTATTTTATAATTGAGATTAAATTTTGAATACAAAATGTAGCTGTTTTATAATGTGTTTTTGGTGTTTTATTCAAAACAATCATACCTATATAATGTATCTGGCAAAATGTTATTTCTTTCAAAAAAAAAATCTAAAGTCTTTGTATTTAAAAAAATCTTCTACTTTTGTCTGAGAAAAATAAAGTAATGGCAAAGAATTTAGTAATAGTTGAGTCACCTGCAAAGGCAAAAACGATCGAGAAATTTCTAGGAAATGATTTTCAAGTAGAGTCAAGTTATGGGCATATTGCCGACTTACCTTCAAAGGAAATAGGAGTAGATGTAGAACATGGATTTAAACCTAAATATGAAGTTTCTCCTGATAAAAAAGCCTTGGTTACTAAATTAAAATCTTTGTCTAAAAATGCCGAAACGGTTTGGTTGGCTTCCGATGAGGACCGCGAGGGGGAGGCTATTTCATGGCACTTGGCGGAAGAATTAAAGTTAGATAAAAAGAAAACAAAACGAATTGTTTTTCACGAAATTACAAAGAATGCTATCTTAAAAGCAATCGATAATCCGCGTGAAATTGATTATAATTTAGTGAATGCACAACAAGCGCGTCGTGTGTTAGACCGTTTGGTGGGTTATGAATTGTCGCCTGTACTTTGGAGAAAAATTAAAGGCGGACTTTCGGCCGGTCGTGTTCAATCGGTTTCTGTGCGTTTGATTGTAGAGCGCGAGCGTGAAATTCAGAATTTTAATGCTGTCGCTTCTTATTCTGTTGTGGCCGAATTTACTAATGAATCAGGAAAATCGTTTAAAGCAAAACTGCCTAAAAATTTCAATACTAAAAAAGAAGCCGAAGATTTTTTAAGTAAAAACATCGGTTCTACATACAAAGTTGCTGACTTAGAAACAAAGCCAACAAAAAAATCACCAACAGCGCCATTTACCACTTCGACCTTACAACAGGAAGCTGCTCGTAAATTGTATTTGCCTGTTGGAATCACCATGCAATTAGCACAGCGTTTGTACGAGGCGGGATTGATTACTTATATGAGAACTGACTCGGTAAATCTTTCTAAAGAAGCGATGGAAGCTGCGGAAGCGGAGATTATCAAATCTTACGGAAAAGAATTTTCTAATCCTCGAACTTTTGCTAATAAAAGCAAAGGAGCTCAGGAAGCGCACGAAGCGATTCGTCCAACGGATATGTCACGTCACACCGTAAATATCGATAGAGATCAGGCACGTTTGTACGATTTGATTTGGAAACGAACTTTGGCTTCGCAAATGAGTGATGCTAAATTAGAACGTACCAATGTTAAAATAGAAGCGAATAATCATAGCGAATTATTTACTGCTTCCGGAGAAGTATTGCTTTTTGAAGGTTTCTTAAAAGTGTACTTAGAAGGACATGATGATGACGAAGAAGAACAGGAAGGAATGTTGCCTGCCTTGAAAGTAAATGAGAAATTACAAAACAATTTTATTACAGCTACTGAGCGTTATTCGCGTCCGGCAGCAAGATATACTGAGGCTTCTTTGGTTAAAAAATTAGAAGAATTAGGAATTGGTCGTCCGTCAACTTATGCACCAACAATTTCTACAATTATCAATAGAAATTATGTTGAGAAAGGAAATTTAGAAGGTCAGGAACGTAATTATACACAGCTTACTTTGCAATCTGGTAAAGTAGGAGAGAAGTTGTTGAAAGAAAATACCGGGTCGGATAAAGGAAAATTAGTGCCAACTGATATTGGAACAATTGTTACTGATTTCCTAGTGAAGAATTTCGGGAATATTTTAGATTATAATTTTACAGCCAAAGTAGAACAGGATTTTGATGAAATTGCCGAAGGGAATATCGAATGGGCAAAAATGATGCAGGAGTTTTACGATCAGTTTCATCCAACAGTAAAAGATGTTGAAGCTAATGCCGATAGAGAAAGCGGCGAACGAATTCTAGGGACAGATCCGGCAACAGGAAAACCGGTTTCTGTTCGTTTAGGTAAATTTGGTCCAATGGCTCAAATTGGCGATGCCGAAGATGAGGATAAGAAGTTTGCCAGTTTAATGAAAGAGCAAAACATTGGTAATATTACTTTGGAAGAGGCATTAAATTTATTCTTGTTGCCTAAAAATCTGGGTACTTATAAAGGTGAAGAAGTAGAAGTAAATAATGGTCGTTTTGGTCCTTATGTACGTCACGGAAGTGTTTTTATTTCGTTGCCAAGAGGCGAAAATCCATTGGATGTTTCTGTAGAAAGAGCACAGGAATTAATCGAAGAAAAAGCAAAGGCTGATGCGCCAATTGCTACTTACAAAGGAGAAGCTGTTCAAAAAGGAACAGGGCGTTTTGGTCCGTTTATTAAATGGGACGGAATTTTCATAAATGTGAGTAAAAAATACGATTTTGATAATTTATCTCAGGCTGATATTGAGGCTTTGATTGAAGATAAATTACAAAAAAATATCGATAAGGTAATTCATAACTGGGAAGAAGAAGGAATTGTTGTTGAAAAAGCCAGATGGGGACGTTCGGTAATTTTGAAAGGAAAAATCAAAATTGAATTGAGTAAAGATGTGGATGCGGCTAAAATGACTTTGGCTGAAGTTCAGGAATTAATTGCTCAAAAAACTCCTGCTAAAAAAGCACCAGCGAAGAAAGTGGCTGCCAAAAAAACAGCTGCAAAAAAGACTACTGCAAAAAAGAAATAATACTACTATTTTCCTCGTATTCTTAGGAAATAAAATGTGAAGAATAAAATATTATGATAGGATTTGATTTTCTGGAGCCAATAGATGAATCGCTTTTAAGGATGCTAAAATCACTAAGTTCTCAGCAACTGGGAAGTAAAGTGGTATTTCACACTAAAGAGGATTTTCCGGATTTAGATAAAGTAAGCATTGCTCTGGTAGGTGTTTTGGAAAATCGAGGAAATGATGTCGTAGAAGATTCAGGTGATTTATCTGCTTTTAGGCAGGAATTGTACAGTATGTTTCCAGGAAACTGGGCTACTACAATTGCTGATTTAGGTGATATCTTGCCAGGAAATTCTAAGGAGGATACCTATTTTGCAGTACGTAAAGTAGTTTCTGATTTAATAAAAAAGAAAATAATCCCCATAATTATTGGAGGTTCTCAGGATTTAACATACAGCATGTATCGTGCTTATGATGAATTAGAGCAAATGGTGAATTTGGTTGCTATTGACAGTAAATTCGACTTTGGAAAAGAGGAAGAAGAGATGTCGAGCAATTCTTATTTGTCAAAAATGATTATTGATGAACCTAATAATCTTTTTAATTTTTGCAATATTGGTTACCAAACTTACTATAATTCTCAGGAAGAAATAGATTTAATCGAAAAACTGTTTTTTGATGCCTATCGCCTTGGGGAAGTTTCTAATAATATCGCTATTGCTGAACCTGTTTTTAGAGATGCTGATTTTGTTAGTTTAGACTTGAATTCGGTAAAATCAGCTGATTCCGGAAATTTTGTTTCTTTTGCTCCCAATGGTTTTAACGGAAAAGAAATTTGTGCTCTGGCAAGATATGCGGGAATTAGTGATAAGGTTTCGATGTTTGGAATATTTAATCATCATAGTTCCCGTCAGGAATCTATTTTGATGACTCAGATTATCTGGTATTTTATTGAAGGTTATCATTATCGTTCTAAGGAATATCCTTTTGGAAGCAGGGAGAATTATATAAAATATAGTGTGCCAATTGATGAGGAAATGCTGGTTTTTTACAAAAGTGATAAAACAGATCGCTGGTGGATAGAAATTCCTTTTTCAAACGGGAATAATAAATTAAAACGAAATACGTTATTACCTTGTTCATACGAAGAGTATTTGGCTGCCTGTAATCAGGAATTGCCTGAAAGATGGTGGAAAGCACAAAGGAAAAATGTGCTTTAAAGCTGTGTTTGTTAGTAGTTAATAGTTCGTTTTAATTAATTTTATTTGGAATTTGTGTAGTTGTTAAATTGCGATTCGTCGATAAAATATGTTTTTAATCGTATTTTTATGCATTTTGTCGATAAAAAGTTTTTTTTATAATTTATTTAACTCTACTTTTGGGTGAGTATTTAATTAGAGAAAAAAAATATTGTTTTATTAATAAATAATAAATACGTTTACATACATAAAAATAAAGAATAAATAACCCGAAATTATATGAAGAAGTTCATTGCATTTATGGCAATTTTGTCACTTTTAATAAGCTGTGGTAAATCTAGTGATAAAGGTGAATTAGTTGGTGTTAAAGGAGCCAAATGGCATCCGGAAAAACCATACGGAATGACTTTAGTTCCTGGTGGAGCTTATATTATGGGGAAATCTGATGAAGATATTGCCGGAGTTCAGGATGCTCAGACTAAAACGGTAACAGTGCGTTCATTTTATATGGATGAAACTGAAATTACTAATAGTGAATACCGTCAATTTGTGGAGTGGGTAAAAGATTCTACAATCAGAATGAAATTAGCTATTCTTGCTGATGAAACTGGCGCAAAACCTGGAGATGGAAAAGGTAAAAAAGCCGGAAGTATTGGTGATTTTGCTTTTAACGATGCTGATCCTGAGAAAATGACTGCTTATGATAAATACATGTATGATAATTATTACAGTGTAGGAACTGCTGATGACCAATATGCAGGTAGAAAATTAAACAGAAATGTAAAATTAATCAAGGATCCAAAACAATATCCAGATGAATATTATGTGGAGGTTATGGATTCTATGTATATTCCAATTGAGGAATCGTACAATGGATTGCGTAGTATTGATGTAGATAAATTGAAATTCCGTTATTCATGGATGGATATTCAGGCTGCAGCTAAAGCTAAAGTTGGAAAAAGAAAAGATTTTATCAGAACTGAAGAAGTAAAAATTTACCCAGATACTACAGTTTGGATTAAAGACTTCGCTTATTCGTATAATGAGCCAATGCATAATGATTATTTTTGGCACAAAGCTTATGGAGATTATCCGGTAGTAGGAGTAAAATGGACGCAAGCTAAAGCTTTTTGTGCATGGAGAACGTTAAACAAAAACACTTATATTAAGTCTAAAAAGAATGGTCGTAATTTGATTAATTCGTTTAGATTACCAACAGAAGCTGAGTGGGAATATGCTGCCAGAGGTGGTTTAGAATCGGCTACTTATCCATGGGGAGGACCTTATACTAAAAATGACAGAGGTTGTTTCTTAGCTAATTTCAAACCAAACAGAGGAGACTACGCTGCTGATCAGGCTTTATACACCGTAGAGGCTAAATCTTATGAGCCAAATGGTTATAATTTATACAACATGGCAGGAAACGTATCAGAGTGGACGGATTCTTCTTATGATCCAAATGCTTACGAATATGTTTCAACAATGAACCCAAATGTTTTAGATGCATCTAATAAACGAAAAGTGGTTCGTGGAGGCTCATGGAAAGATGTTGCTTATTTCTTGCAGGTAAGTACAAGAGATTTTGAATATGCTGATTCAGCTAGAAGTTTCATCGGGTTTAGAACAGTTCAGGATTATATGGGACTTCAAACCACAGGAAATGGAACAACTGGAAGAGCTAGTACAAGAAGATAGTAATACCCCTTATTAAATATAAATACACCTACATTAAACTAAAAAAAACTAAGATTATGGCATTATTAAGTAAAAAAGCAATGAATTTTGCTTACGGTATGGGAGCAGCAGTTGTAATTGTTGGAGCTCTTTTTAAAATTACACATTTCGAAATTGGACCATTAACAGGTACCTTAATGCTTTCTATTGGATTGTTAACAGAGGCTTTAATTTTTGCGCTTTCTGCATTCGAACCTGTAGATAATGAATTAGACTGGACTTTAGTTTATCCAGAATTAGCTAATGGAACTCCAAATGCTAATAGAAAACCAAAAGCAGAATCTCCATCTGAAGCACAAGGATTATTATCTCAAAAATTAGATAATTTATTGAAAGATGCTAAAATTGACGGCGAATTAATGGCAAGCTTAGGAAACAGTATCAAAAATTTTGAATCAGCTGCTAAAGGAATTTCTCCTGCTGCTGACGGAATTGCTGCTACAAAAAAATACAGCGAAGAATTATCTATTGCTGCAGCACAAATGGAATCATTAAATAGTTTATACAAAGTACAATTAGAAAGTGCTTCAAGAAATGCTGAGGCTAACAAAGAAATTGCTGAAAATGCTTCTAAATTAAAAGAGCAAATGCAATCTATGACAGCTAATATCACTTCATTGAACAGTGTTTATGGAGGTATGCTTTCTGCTATGAATAATAAAGGTTAATAATTAGACTTAAAAGAAAATTGAGAAAAATTACTAAAACTAATTATTAGAAAATATGGCAGGAGGAAAACTAACCCCTAGACAGAAGATGATTAACCTGATGTACCTGGTTTTCATCGCTATGTTGGCAATGAATGTTTCAAAAGAAGTAATATCAGGTTTTGGATTAATGAATGAAAAATTCGAAAGTTCAAACACTAATTCCAAGCAATCGAATGACCAAATGCTAATGGCTTTAGATGCTAAAGCAGCCGAAGCAAAAGGTGAATTTACAGCAGCATCAGTAACAGCTCATAAAGTAAAAACAATAACAGATAATTTCTTCAACTATATTGCTTCATTAAAAGAGCAGGCAACAAAAGGTTATGAAGTGGATCCGGAAACTGGAAAACTTCCTTACGAAGAAATGGATAAAGGAGACAATATAGCTGACTGGTTTACCGGAGAAGGTTATACTAAAAAAGGAGACGAAATTATTGCGACAATTAATCAGTATAAAGCAGATATGAAAGCCGCTTTGTCAGATAAAAAATATGCTGCGATTGTAAGTGAAATCGAAACTAAATTTGATGTTTCTGATGTTAAAAATAAAGAAGGTATTGCTATAAAATTTTTATCATATCACTTTAAAGACTTTCCAGCTATTGCAACGGTTGCAAAACTTTCGACCTGGCAAAATGATATTAATAAAGCAGAATCTGATGTGTATAGTGCAGCTTTAGGAAAAGCAGCAGTTGCTGCAGCTTCTTATAGCAATTATCAAGCAATTGTTGTTTTAGATAAAAATGCTTATTTTCAGGGAGAAGCAGTTACTGGTAAAGTAGTTTTGGGTCGTTATGACGAAAATACAAAGCCAACTTCTTTTTCTGGTCCTGGAAAAATTGTAAATGGACAGGCAGTTATCTCTTTAACAGCAGGTGGTGTTGGAGAACAAACTATTGCCGGGCAATTTACTTTTGCTGAAGATGGTAAAACAGTACCTCTTAAATTTCAAGGAAAGTATGTTGTAGTGCCAAGACCTAATTCAGCAACAATTTCTGCAGATAAAATGAATGTAGTATATAGAGGAGTTTCAAATCCTATTTCTATTTCATTTGCAGGTATTGCTGACAAAGATGTGAATGCTTCAGCTCCCGGTTTAAGTAAAGTTGGAAACGGAAAATATGTGATGAATCCACAAGGTGGAAATGAAGTAGTGATTAATGTTTCAGGTAAAATGTCTGATGGTAAAGTAGCTTCTGATAAAAAAGTATTCAGAATTAAAGGAATTCCTGGTCCAACAGGTACGATCAGAGGTGAAATGGGTGTTGTAAAAGGACCTAAATCAAACTTAGAAATTGCTACTATTGGAGCTAAGTTAGTAGACTTTGATTTTGATGTTAATCTTGATGTTGTTGGATTTAATTTAAAAGTTACAGGTCAGCCAACAGTTGTTGTACAAGGTGATAAATTAAATGCGCAATGTAAAGCAATATTGTCTAAAGCAGGAAGAGGTGATCAGGTTACTATTTCTGAAATTAAAACAAAATTAGTAGGCGCTGGTAGTTATTTATTGCCAAGAACAGCTCCGGTTATTTTTGAAATACAATAATTAAATACCTTTTGCCCAGGATAGAAATTTACATTTATTCTTATTAAATGATACTATGATGAATATGAGAAATTTTTTGATAATTGCAATCTCTTTAATTGGAGGAGTAGCTTCTTATGCTCAGTCTAATTTGCTGAATGCTAAAATTCCAGAAGAAATTGGATTGAAGACTCCGGCGCAACTCATTTCCGATAATGATAAGCCATTAGCTTATGGTTATGTTCATGATAGAGATGTATTGATGGGTAAAATGGTTTGGGAAATAATTGATTTGAGTGAGAAAATTAATTTTCCACTATATTTCCCTGTTGATACGGCTAATATTGGTGCCGACAGACGTTCGCTTTATGATGTGTTAACAAGAGCGATTAAAAGTGGTGCAATTACCGAAGTATATTCAGATAGTTATTTTAATACCAAAAAAACGTATAAAGATATTCAGGCTTCCTTGAGTCGAATTGATACAACCGATGCTGGTAGAGAACAAATTAATGCCGGACAAAAAGTATCTCAGGAATATATTTTGAGATCCGATTTGACTGCTCAGGATGTTACACAATACAAGATCAAAGGTTTTTGGTATTTTGACAAACGTCAGAGCGAATTGAAATACCGTTTGCTTGCCATTTGTCCGGTTACGCCAGATGTGTACACGATGAATAGCGAAGAGAAAGATTATATTGAATTGTTTTGGATTTTCTTCCCAGACGCTAGAGAAGTTTTGCATGAAGCCAAAGCATTCAATAATAAGAACTCGGCAATGCCGGTATCTTTCGATCAAATACTAAATTCAAGGCGTTTTAATAGTGTGATTTACAAAGAAGAAAACGTGTATGGAGATAGAGAAATTAAAGAATACATGAAAGATAATGCTCAAAATCAGTTACTCGAAGCCGAACGCGTGAAAGAGAAAATTCGTGATTTTGAATCGGATATGTGGAATTACTAATTTCAAATATAAATTTTATAAAAACTCTTACCTGATGGTAAGAGTTTTTTGTTTTCTGTATTTTTGTTTTTTATTTGATTAAAATGGTAGATTATTTAATTGTAGGTTGTGGATTAGCTGGAATTTCGTTTTCTGAAATTGCTTTGGCAAACAATAAAAAGATTATAGTTGTTGATAATGATTCGCAAAATTCTTCAAAAATTGCCGGAGGTTTATATAATCCGGTTATTTTAAAGCGTTTTAGTGAAGTTTGGCAGGCACAGGAACAATTACTTTTGATGAATCATTTTTATACTGATTTAGAAAAAAAACTCGAAATCAAAGTAGATTTCAAGAAACCCATTCTTCGAAAATTCTTTTCTGTTGAAGAGCAAAATAATTGGTTTGCAGCTTCAGATAAACCTGCTTTAGCTCCATTTTTATCGACATCGATAATCACAAAAAACTACTCAGGAATTGATGCCCCGTATCATTATGGTGAAGTTTTGCATACAGGTTATGTAGATACGGCTGCTTTACTGGAAAACTACAAAAAATATCTTTTGCAGCAAGAACTTTTACTTCAAGAAGGATTTGATTATGATACTTTGGAGGTTTTATCGGATAGCATTCGCTACAAAAACATTGAAACTAAACATATCATTTTTGCCGAAGGTTTCGGTATGCATGTGAATCCTTATTTTAATGATTTACCTCTGGATGGAACTAAGGGAGAACTTTTTATTATTAAAGCTCCAGACCTGGATTTAGATGTAATTGTGAATACTTCGGTATTTATTCTTCCATTGGGTGATGGATTATTCAAAGTTGGCGCTACGTACAACTGGAAAGACAAAACCGATTTGCCAACCGAAGAAGGAAAACAGGAATTAACAGATCGAATTAAGGAAATTATTAATTGCGAATTCGAAATAATAGAACATTTTGCCGGAGTGCGACCTACAGTGAGAGACAGGAGGCCATTAGTAGGAACTCATGCTCATTATAAATCAGTTCATATTTTAAACGGACTAGGAACCCGTGGAGTGATGTTGGGTCCGGCAATGGCTAAAGAATTATTTGATTCCATAGAAAATGGAATTCCTGTGCAAAAAGAAATTGATATTAACCGCTTTAAATTAAGAAAGAAAAAATAGTTTTAAGCTTTGAAATTGGGGTCGTAAGAAACAAACATATTGATATAAATATTTCTTGACCATCTTAACACCATTGGTCCTAAAATAATTAATGTCGCTACAATGGCTATGAATGATGTTTTTAGCGAAGCGTGAAATACTAAATAAGAGATTATAAAAGATCCAATTCCTATTGCAACATTTAGTCCGTAACTCACATACATTGCGCCATAAAAAAACGAAGGCTCAATTTGATACGTTAATCCGCAATGAGAGCATTTTTCGTTCATTTTTAAAACATTAGCCAAATTCAACGGATTTTTATCTACATACATGCTTTCATTTTGGCATTTCGGACAAGTTCCTGTTAAAATACTATTTAGTTTGGATCCTTTTTTTAACATTTGCAAAAAATTTTATCAAAGGTACATTTTTTCGAAAATTACCTGTAAACATTAGTCATAAAATATGCTTAATATACACAATTTATCGGTTTCGTTTGGAGGTACTTATTTGTTTGAAGAAGTAACTTTTAGATTAGGTGCCGGAGACAGAGTGGGTCTTGTAGGGAAAAATGGAGCAGGAAAATCAACGATGCTTAAAATGCTGGCTGGTGATTTTAAACCGGATTCAGGAGTTATTTCTCAGGAAAAAGATATTCGAATGGGATTCTTGCGTCAGGATATTGATTTTGAACGTGGAAGAACGGTGCTTGAAGAAGCTTATGAGGCTTTTACTGAAATCAAAATTGTCGAAAAAAAATTAGAAGAAATCAATCATCAATTGGTTACCAGAACCGATTATGAAAGTGAAGAATACAGTAAGATTATCGAAGATTTATCTGATTACACACATCGGTTTGATTTGCTGGGTGGATACAATTATGTAGGTGACACGGAGAAAATTCTTTTAGGATTAGGTTTTAAAAGAGAAGTATTCGATAATCAAACTGAGACTTTTTCGGGAGGCTGGAGAATGCGTATTGAGTTGGCAAAATTGTTATTGCAAAATAATGATGTTTTGTTGCTAGATGAGCCAACGAATCACTTAGATATTGAGAGTATTATTTGGCTGGAAAATTTCCTTCGCAATTATCCGGGAGTAGTGGTGATTGTATCGCACGATAAAATGTTCTTAGATAATGTTACGAATAGAACGATCGAAATTTCGCTTGGAAAAGCGTATGATTTCAATAAACCTTATTCGCAATACTTAGAATTGCGAGAGGAACTTCGCGAAAAGCAATTAGCAACTCAAAAAAATCAGGCTAAGAAAATTGAAGAAACTCAAAAACTAATAGACAGATTTAGATATAGTGCTACTAAATCTTCGATGGCGCAATCTTTAATTAAAAAATTAGATAAGGTTGAGAGAATTGAAGTTGATGAAGATGATAATTCGGTAATGAATATTTCGTTTCCGGTTTCTAAAGAACCCGGAAAAGTAGTAATCGAAGCCGAAAATGTAACGAAAGCTTATGGAGACAAAACTATTTTAAAAGACATTTCACTTTTAGTAGAACGCGGAAGCAAAATTGCTTTCGTGGGACAAAATGGTCAGGGAAAATCGACTTTTATCAAAGCATTAGTTAATGAATTCGAATATTCAGGAAATATTAAATTAGGGCATAATGTACAATTAGGATATTTTGCTCAAAATCAAGCTGAATATTTAGATGGCGAAATTACTTTGTTGCAAACTATGGAAGATGCCGCATTAGATAGTAATCGTTCGAAAGTGCGAGATATGTTAGGTTCGTTTTTGTTCCGTGGTGATGATGTAGAAAAGAAAGTAAAAGTACTTTCAGGAGGTGAAAGAAACCGTTTGGCATTGTGTAAATTGCTTTTGCAGCCTATCAATGTCTTGTTGATGGATGAGCCTACGAATCACTTAGATATTAAATCTAAGAACGTTTTAAAGGCCGCTTTGCAAAAATTTGGCGGGACTTTGTTATTAGTTTCTCACGATAGGGATTTCCTGCAGGGAATGTCTAATATTGTTTACGAATTTAAAGATCAAAAAATAAAAGAATATTTAGGTGATATCAACTTTTTCTTAGAACAACGCAATATGGAAAACATGCGTGAAGTAGAGAAAAAAGATGTTGTAAAAACCGCTGCACCAAAAGAAACTAAAAAGACTTCTTACGAAGATCAGAAAAAAGGGAAAACCTTGCAGAATCGTTTGAGTAAGATTGAAAGCCAAATTAATCAATTGGAAAAAGACATTCAGCATGACGATAAAATGTTGGCTTCAAATTATGACAAACATATTGAAGATGCTGCTTTTTTTAAAGCTTATAACAAAAAGAAAGAAGATTTAGATCAATTGTTACTGGACTGGGAAGTAGTTCAGGAAGAAATAGATAAATTGTAGAGAATAAAAAAATAGGCTTAAGAAATTAAGCCTATTTTTTTTGAATGCGCTATTGCTTCTTTACTTTTCTTGAAATAACAAACTTCTACTGAAAGAGTTTCTAAATTTTGAAGTGTTTTAATTACTTTAGATTTTTTCTTTTTAGTAGTTTGTCTAATGTAAATAGCCTGTACTGTCAATGGGAAAATCTTGCAAATAGATTCATAGATATAAGGATCTTCCTGAGAATCATCACCAATAAGAATATACTTTAGATTAGGGTAGAATTCTAAAACATGTTTTATTTTTTCAAATTTATGATTGTGATCACCTCTTCCTGTCCAGAAAAAATTCAGTAAACTTGTTTTAATATCTTTGAGTAACAATACGGCTTTGGGTAATTTATGAATTTCGGTAAAACGGACAATAAAACGGTATAGATTCCATTCGCTGCTGGAAACATAAAAAAAAATATTCAATTCCTCATTTATATTTCTTCCTGATTGGCTCAAGGCTTGATAATGTGCATTTACATCTTCAAAAATTTTACGTCTGTTTACATTTCGAAATAATAAATTATATAATTTTCTTAACGGATTCATCGTGTACGAGATCAAAAAAGTATCATCAATATCTGAGATGATTCCCAAATGATCCACTCGTGGACGAATATAACTTTCTTTGGCTGTAATAGTTTTATTCTGGTAATTTAAACTCACTTCATAATCAATCCAGCCATAATCAGTCTGTTCAAGCGGAATGCAAAATTTAAAATAACCGTCAGAAAGTGTTTTAGTATGAATTATTTTGTTGTTGTGTTTTAAGTAAATATCTGAATTTGTCCAGGTTTTCATTCGATACATACCAATTATCGAACTTGCATTTTTGAAGTTTTTATCCTGAAAATCGTACTCAGCTTTCTTTGTTGGTTTGAAAACATGTCCCATTACTACTAATTCCTGTTCATTGGCATAACCGCGGTATAATTTTATAATAGGTTTCATTTCTAATCTTTCTTTTGTATTGTATTCTAAATTAATTAATTTTAAGAAAAAAAAGAAGCAAAATGGAGAAAAAGAACGTAATGATGGTGGTAAATCCTATTTCGGGAGGGCTAGGGAAGGGCAATTTGATTGCTCAGGTTTCTCATTATGCTAAATATTTAAATCATGATTTGTATTGTATAGAAACTACCGGAGTCGATGATTTAAAAAATATTAAGGATTTTTATACCCAATATCAGCCAGATCGTGTAATTATTGCAGGTGGAGACGGCACAATAAAAATTGTGATTGAAGCTTTAGAAAATGAAGATGTAATTTTTGGTATTTTGCCTGTAGGTTCAGCTAACGGATTAGCAACCGATTTGGGTTTGATAAAATCACAGGAAGAAAATATTGCAACTGCTTTTCAGGATCATTTTTTAGCCATTGATTTTATAAATATTAATAATAAAATGTGTGTGCATCTGAGCGATTTAGGTCTTAATGCCGATTTGATTAAAAACTATGAAAAAAGCGCTATAAGAGGGAAATTAGGTTATGCGCAACAAGCTTTTAAAACTTTATTGCATGCTGGAAAAACGTTTCATGTAAATATAAAAAGTAATGAACAACTGTTTGAAACCAAAGCACAAATGATTGTTATTGCTAATTCTCAAAAATACGGAACAGGCGTGGTAATTAATCCAATTGGGATTATGGGTGACGGAAAATTTGAATTAATAATTTTAAGAAAGATAACTATTAGTGTTTTCTTAAAAATTATTATGGGGAAAATTCCGGTTTCATCTGGTTATGTTACGGTTATTTCTACTGATAAAGCTTTGATAAACATAGATAAACCAACCAGTTTTCAAATTGATGGAGAATATTGTGGTAATCAAACTAATTTAGATATTTCGATATCAGCAAGAAAATTAAAAATCGCATCGCTTAAAACCTAGTTTTCTATTTGAAAGGATTACGTTCTTTCCATTCTAATTTTGGTTCGAAATAATGAAACGTTTTCGATACAAATAAATTCAGAAAAGGATTGTTGTGTTTCATCAATCCATACATATTTTCAGCTTTTGCACCTACTGAGCTTTTAATTTCTAATGCCGTTCTGGCAAAAATAATCCGACTGTATTTTTTATTGATAGAATAGCCTATCATGTCATATAACATGTTCAAATAAAGCATTTTTTCTTTTTGACAATTTTCGTCATATCCCAGGAAATAAGTGTCAATATCGCTTCCGTTTTTAATTAAGGTGTTGAAACCAATTAATTTGTCATCTTCGAAATAACCGTAAAATAGGAACCTGTCTTTTAAGTTTTTCTTGAAAATTTCAAAATGATTTTCATCAAGATAAAAAGTATTAAAAGCCGCTTTTTTTGCCACATTCAAATACAATTTGTGAATTCGTTTGCTATGTTTTTGAATTTCTTCTAAACTCATTTTTTGTTTAGTAATTTCCGATGCTTTTTTCCGCGCTCTTTTATACTGATCGCGGTATTTTTTGGTTTTATCGGTTATGTAATCATCAAAAGAAGACCAGGAATTTTTAATGTCGAAAATCATATTAGGCTGCGTCGAAAAACGATAAAAAGAATCAAATTCCGGACTGTCAAAATAATTGATTTCAGTTTCAGAATAATCTTTAAAAATAGTAAGATGGGGATTTTTTCCTTGTTTTTTATATTGTTTTTCTAATGCTTCAGTAGCTTGTTTTAATAATTTTAAAACGGTTGTAATAGATGCATTTTCATCCAATAAAATACCGTTTTGTCCCGTTAGCATATTATTGCCAATGATTAAAACTTTGGAGCCAAATCGTTTAAAAACAATATTTCTAATTTTTGTTCGCAGGCAATTGTCTCTTTCTCCAAAAGATGGAATTTGACTTAAGTCTAAAAATTGAGAAACAGCGATGCCGATGATTCTTTCGTTTTCAAACAAAGAAATGTAGCGACAACTCATGTTTTCCGGAGCTGCAGATTCTAAAATTTTTAAATAATCTTTAGAAAGAAAAATATTTTTTGTTGCCAAAATATCCCAATCATCAGGTAAATTTTGAACAGCATCGTGTATTTTAAATGAAAAAGAAAAATTCAATTGTTGAGGGAATTAATTATTTGCGAAAGTACTATTTTTAAGACTACACGATTGTTAAAACTGGAAATTAACTAATTTTATAAAAAGAAATATTATGGAAACTTATAATGAAAAAACAGCACAGGAACATTTGTCTCGATTGACAAATTGGACTTTTTCAAATAACGGTATTGAGAAAAAAATTGAGTTTAAAAATTTCAATCAGGCGCTTGGTTTTATAGTCCAAGTTGGATTATTAGCCGAAAGTCAAAACCACCATCCGGAACTTTTTAATGTTTACAATAAAGTCAATATCCGACTTTCTACTCACGATGCAAAAGGTGTGACTGATAAAGATTTTAAATTAGCCCAATCGATAGACAAGTTATTATAAGACATCCTCTCAAAATTGCTTAAGTGAGGATGTGTTTTTTTATTGCCAGGCACAGATAATTCCGCCCATAATTGTGAAGCAAATGGTCCAATATCCGCTATTGATAAAAGTGTATTTCCAGCTTTTTCTTTTGAATAAAGCATTGGTTGCAATCATAGGAAAAGCCAGAAAAAGTCCTGTGAGAAAACCATGAAAAGCACCATGTTTAAAAGTTCTAAAAGCAGTTCCATAATCAGCCATGAAAGCAGCATAAGAAGGTTTTGTGTCGATTGCATTTCCTCCGCCAATCATTCCAAAAGCGCCCCATTGATGGATGGTCAGGAATTGTATTATCATAGTTATTAAAAAGGCAAAAAACAGTGCCATGATAAAAATAACAGGCATTTTAGCGCCTTTCATTTTTTCTTCGGTTAAACCCGATTCTTTCATCCAGATTGTTCCAAATACTTTTGGGTTGTACCAAATAAATCCAATAAATAAGGTCGATAATGCAGCAACAAATAGTGCTAAGAAGTTAATGTTCATGTGGTTGGTTTTTAATTAGTTGTTCAGATATAAATAAAATATTTTGAACTTTTTTTATACTTAGATTGTAAGGATATTTCTCTTTAAAGTTAAAATTAAGTGCATTTCGTCGATTATTTTAGTGTTTAATCTAGATTTGTACTACTTTTAATCCTACAAAGTAAAAATTTAGGTTATGAAAAAAATAACTACTCTTGTTTTATTGGTTTTCTCTTCTTTTTCAATGCTTGCAAATACTGCACTTACTGACAAAGAAATCCTTGTTAAATTGTATGAAGCTACTAATGGTAGTGAATGGAAAGTACAATGGAATTTGTCTCAGCCAATGACTAATTGGGCGGGTGTTAAGGTAGTTAATGAGAAAGTAGTTGCTTTAGATCTTCAGGATAATAATTTGGTAGGTAATATTCCTGCTGAATTAGGAAATTTACAAAACTTACAAGAATTAAATTTACATAAAAATAGTCTTTCAGGAAGCATTCCGGCTAGTTTAGGGAATTTAAAAGAATTAAGAGTTTTAGACTTGTCTTTCAATAGTTTGTCATCAGCAATTCCTGCTTCAATTTGTAATTTAAGTAATTTAAAAACTCTGGAATTGTACATGAATAAACTTTCAGGCGAATTACCTTCTAACTTAGGGAATTTGAAAAGTTTAGAAACTCTGGCTGTTTTTAATAATGAAATTGAAGGAACAATTCCAGTTTCATTTTATGGAATGACAACTTTAAAAACAGTATTGTTGAATAGCAATAAATTAAGAGGTACTTTAAGCCCTGACGTTGCTAATTTGACTCAACTAACTAATTTTAGTCTGTTTGAAAACAATTTTCAAGGACAAGTACCATTGTCAATTGAAAAATTGAATAATTTAAAAGAGATGAATATTTCTTATAATCAATTTAATGGATTAGTATCTAGAAAATTAGCAATGTTAGATACGCTTAACATGACTATGGTTAACGAAAGTGGTGTGGCTTATTTGATGAATGTTGCTATTGAAGTAGATAAAAGACCAATCGTGTCTGAAGAATAATTTTTTTTTGGTTAGAAAATTGTTTTTTTTATTAAGTTAGTTTTATAATAAGTTTAGTGTTTAAAAGCCTGAGAAATTAATTTCTCAGGCTTTTTTATTTTTAGTTTAGACACCACTGTAAGCACTAAAACCACCATCTACAGCGAGTACAATTCCTGTGATAAACTGCGCAGCATCACTGCATAAAAAGTGTATCGCTCCAGCTAATTCATCAGCCTCGCCAAAGCGTTTCATGGGAGTGTTATTAATAATACTGTTTCCTCTTTGAGTGTAAGAACCATCTTCGTTAGTTAGTAATTTTCTATTTTGGTTTCCAATAAAAAATCCTGGAGCAATGGCATTTACACGAATCTTACTACTGAATTTTGTAGCCATTTCTACAGCCATCCATCTTGTGAAATTTTCCATAGCTGCTTTGGAAGCAGAATACCCAACAACCCTAGTTACCGCTCTATCTACTGTCATTGATGAGAAATTGATAATTACACCTTCTTTTTGCTTAGCCATAACTTCACCAAAAACAATCGATGGAAGTACTGTTCCGTTTAAATTTAAATCGGTTACAGTTTGAAACGCATCCATAGATAAATCAAAAATTGTCTGGTCAGGACCTATTGTAGCACCAGGCATATTACCTCCGGCGGCATTGAGTAAAATATCAATTTTTCCGTACTGTGATAGAATACTATTTTTGGCTTTCTCTAATGATTCTCTGTCTAGGATATTAGTGGCAATTCCAAGGGCATCATAGCCATTTTTTTTGAGGCTGTCAATGCTTTTGTCTATTGTTTGCTGATCTCTTCCTAAAATGACAATTTTTACCCCGGATTCGCCCAGATGTTCAGCAATTGAGCTTCCAAGAACTCCTGTTCCTCCTGTTATTACTGCAACTTTGTTTTTAATGTTAAATAAATTCATTTTTTATTTTAGTAGTGTTATGTATTCAAAAAGCTGCACGAATTAATAAAAATCCGTACAGCTTTTCTCTATAAAAAAGGGTTAGTGTAGTTTAATATTTCCACCTTACAAAAGCCTCCATTGCTGCATAGTTAGATAGACCAAGCTGGTCATACAATTCAGCAGTTTCTTTATTTCTGTCTTCGGCTCTTTGCCAAAATTCTCTGGCATCAGTACCTTGAAATACCACACCATCTTTTTGAGACTGGTGTTTGAAAATTCCATGTCTTTTTGCTAAAACCTGATCAGGACTCATAGGAACAGCCATTTCAATCTCGTCGATGCTCCATTCCTGCCAGGCTCCTCTGTATAACCAAAGCCAGCAATCGTTCATAAAATCTTTTGGCTTAAGATTTTTTACAGCTTCAAAAATAGCGTCTAAACAAACTTTATGTGTTCCATGAGGATCGGCTAAATCTCCTGCAGCAAATATTTGATGAGGTTTTATTTTTTCGATTAAATCCATTGTAAATTGGATATCTTCAGCTCCTAATGGCTTTTTTTCAATAGTTCCGGTTTCATAAAAAGGCAAATCCATAAAATGAATTTGGTCATCTGTTAAACCTACAAAATGACTGGTGGCTCGCGCTTCTCCTTTTCGAATAAGTCCTTTAATGTGTCTTACTTCCGGAGTATCTATCTGGCTTGCTTTTTTGTTGTTTAAAAACTCCTGAGCTTTCTCGTAAATTGAATTGGCTTCTGGACTTTTAATGTCAAATTTTTCATTGTAATCACATACAAAACGGGCAAATCTTTCGGCTTCACTATCGGCAACGGCAATGTTTCCTGAAGTTTGATAGGCTACATGAACTTCGTGACCTTGCTCGTGTAATCTCATAAAAGTACCACCCATACTAATAATGTCGTCATCAGGATGCGGACTAAAAATTAGCACTCTTTTTCTAGCAGGTTCAGCACGTTCCGGACGATTACTGTCATCAGCATTTGGTTTTCCACCTGGCCATCCAGTAATAGTATTTTGTAATTTGTTGAAAATTTTGATGTTAATATCGTAAGCAGGACCTAAATCGGCTAATAGGTCACTCATTCCGTTTTCGATATAATCGGCGTCAGTAAGTCTTAGAATTGGTTTTTTTAGATCTAGTGCCATTCCTAACACTGCTTTTCGGGTCAATTTATCGGTCCAGACAATTTTTTCGACTAGCCACGGTTTGTTGATTCGGGTTAATTTAGACGCTGCTTCCTGATCTAAAATAAAAACAGCATTATCATGTTCTTGTAGGAAAGATGCAGGAACTAAATTTGTTACAGTTCCTTCGGCAGAGGCTTTAACAATATTCGATTTTCCTTCTCCCCAAGCCAATAAAATAACTCTCTTAGCTTCCATGATTTTCTTTACTCCAAGTGTAATTGCTGTTCTTGGCGTATTACTTAATCCTGAAAAATCTTTACTTGCGGCAACTCTGGTAATATGGTCTAAAGCAACTAATCTTGTTTTTGAATTTTGTAAAGATCCTGATTCGTTAAAGCCAATATGTCCGTTACCTCCAATTCCCAAAACCTGCAAATCGATTCCGCCCAGAGCTTCTATTTTTTCTTCATAATTAGCACAGTAGGCCTGAATTTCTTCTTTTGATAAAGTTCCATCTGGAATATTGTAATTTTCAGGTAAAATATCTACCTGATCCAATAATAATTCTTTCATGAAGCGTACATAACTATTGATAGAATCAGGCTCCATTGGATAATATTCGTCCAGATTGAAAGTAATAACGTTTTTAAAGCTAAGACCTTCTTCTTTGTGCATTCTTACCAATTCGGCATATAAACCTTTTGGTGAAGATCCTGTGGCTAGTCCAAGAATACAAGATTGTTGCTGTTCCTGTTTTGATCTGATTAGTGCTGCAATTTCTTGTGCAACGGCTATTGAGGCTGTTTTTGAATTTTCGAAAACCACCGTGTTGATGTTTTCAAATCTTTTTTCAAATCCAGTAGCTTTGTCAATATTGCTTTTTATCATTGTGTTGTTTTTTTCTTGTTATAGTAGATGAGCGTTCTACTAAGATAATATTATATAAATTAATAAGGTCAAAAAGACTAATATACTTCCTGCTAAATTCATCCCTGACCACGATTTTTCATATTTTTTTGACAATTCTTCTTCGTATGCAATGTTTGATTTTGAATGAGGATACATTTTTGAAACAACAAGCATAATAATGAAGTTGAATACAAATTCAATTCCCCATAAATGCACAAAATGAATATCAAGATGCAGTACAAAAGAGGTTAGAATGTAAAAAATGAACCCAAATAATACGCCTGCTTTTGCACCTGCGGCATTAATTTGTTTGAAAAACAATCCTGCAACCAGTATGGATGAAATAGGAATAAAAAAGATTCCGTTTAATTTTTGTAATAAAAAATACAATCCTGCTGGCGAATAAGCCATTAATGGCGCTATGGATATAGATAATAACGCCAAAACCAAAGAAGATATTTTACCGTAATGAACTAGTTTTTCTTCGGTTACATTTTTATTAAAGCTTTTTTTGTAAATATCAATGCAAAAAATCGTGCTGGCTGCATTTAATACACTATTAAAAGTACTTAAAACCGCTCCTAATATTATTGCTGCAAAAAGTCCGTACAGGTAGGTAGGGAGTACTTTTTTTACCAGAAGCGGATAAATTAAATCAGGTTTGTCATAATATTGTTCCTGGAAATAGTAAAAACCAATTAATCCGGGAATAACAATAATTAAAGGCATTAGTAATTTCAAAATGCCTGTGTAAACTAAGCCTTTTTGGGCTTCGACTAAATCTTTAGCCCCAAAAGCTCTTTGAATAATAGACTGATTCATTCCCCAAAAATAAATTTGGTTAATCATCAATCCTGTAAAAAGAGTCGAAAAAGGCAAAACGGAATCTTCGCTGCCTATAATGTCAAATTTCTTTGGAGCAAAATGATAAATCGAACTTACGCCGTCAAAAATATTTCCTTTTCCAATTTGGTACAAAGCAATAATAGTGACTAATAATCCGCCCAGCATTAAACCAATTCCGTTGAGAGAATCTGAATAAGCAACCGCTTTTAATCCACCAAAAATGGTGTATAAGGATCCGATAATTCCTATGATAAATACGATGTATAATAAAGATTGTTCTTTAGGAATTGAAAATGCCGTAGAAAAGTCAAAAATGCTTTCGACATTAATGGCTCCGGCATATAAAACGATAGGTAATAGCGTGAATATGTAAGAGCATACTAATAAAACTGCAACTACAGAGCGAACGCTGGAATCAAAACGTTTCTCCAGAAACTCAGGGATTGTAGTCAATTTTAGCTTTAAAAACCGCGGAATAATAAAAATAGCAGCGATAACTAATGCTATTGCCGAGGTAACTTCCCAGGCAATAACAATAATTCCGTTTTTATAAGCGCTGCCGTTCATTCCTATTAAATGTTCGGTGGAAATGTTAGTTAACAGCATTGATCCTGCAATAACAGGAGCGGTTAAACTTTTTCCAGCAAAAAAATAACCATTTGAAGTGTTAAGATTATCTTTTCGAAGCTTATAGCTGGTATAAAAAACAACCAGAAGTGTGAATCCAAAAAAGCCCAGATAAGTGTATAACATGACAAATGGTTATTAAGTTAATAGGTCTCTTTTTAGAATTTTAATTTAGCTGGTAAATATTTAGCTACCAACTCTTCGTAATAAGGACGTAATGCTTTAGAATCTGGTTTTACAGGAGCCTTTGTGTACAAATCATAAGGATTGAATTTTTTTACCCATTCAAACATTTCAATGTCTTTTTCGACCATCAAATGCGTGTAAGCATTTTCCCTGTGTTGTGAATAGAATGAATGGTAACGAATCATGTATAAAGCAGGTTCTGGCAAATAATCCTTCATGATTTGGTACAAATATTCGTCATGTCCCCAACTCATTTTTACATTGTCTAAACCGCAATTAGGTGAATAAACACCGTATTTAGTATTGTATTTTTCGTTAGTGCTGTCTGGATTTGCAGCGAAAAATTCAGGATATACAATTTTATCTGAGAATTGACAGCCTACAGGGAAAGTATCTCCTACAACAGCCCATTGCGGTTCGCCAAAAAGGCATAATACTTTACCTATATCGTGTAAAAATCCTGTAAGCACAAACCAGTCTGGATGGCCATCGGCACGAATAGCTTCGGAAGTTTGTAATAAATGCTGAAATTGGTCTAAATCAATATCCGGATCACTATCATCAACTAAAGTGTTTAAGAAATCAACGGCTTCCCATAGCGACATTTCTTTTCGGTCAAATTTCAGGAATTCTTTTTCTTTTTCGCATACAAAATCATAGGTTTGATAAGTATGATTGATTCTGTAAAATTCTTTTACTATTTCTACTCTTTCTGAATCTACATAGTTTCTAAATTCTTCTTCTGTTTTCTCAGCTGCAGGATCAGGATAACGTTCAATTAAGTTTTCTTCCCAATCATCAATTTGATCCATTGGATTATTGAATTTGTCTGAATTATTGATGCTCTTCATTTTTATTTGGTTTTTATGTGATAGCGTATTTTTTTGTCTGTCTGATTGACTATTTCAAAATTACAGACATCTTGTTTTTGCAAAATGGATAAATGATTCAAAAACATGGATAAATTTTTCAGAATAATATCTTTTAGCGAATTAATTACATTGTATTTATTAGGATAGAATGATATGGATTTTATTTTTTGAACTTCAAATACTTTTCTCCTTCATAATATATAGGAGGAACTCCTTATATAATAGTGTTGTTTTACCCAATTATGTTTTCGGACATGAATTTTGAATAAAAACCAACTTGTTTTTTCACTTCGAATGTTAAAAACAGCTAAAAAATTAACTTAACTATTTACTAAAGCAAGATTTTAGGTTTGTAAAAGCTAAAGTATTGTGAATTAAGGCCTTTTTTGATTATAATTTAAAAAATTAAGGTTTAAAAAATGCAAAATGTAATTTTTGTGCTGTTTTTTAAGGCTTATTTGACTGGATTTTATATGTTTTTGATGAATTTATCCATTTCGAAGAACGGCTTTACTGTTAATTTTACCATAATATTATTAACTAATACTAATTAAAAATGAAAAAAACCAAATTCAAATTATTAACGTTATTCTTCTTGATAGCGTTTTCAATTAATTCCTGGGCGCAAAAAACGCAAGTTTCAGGAAAGGTTGTAGATGACCAGAATATGCCTTTGCCTGGTGCAAATGTTTTGGAAGCTGGAACGAAAAAAGGGGTTGTTACAGATTTAGATGGTAAATTTAAATTAGAAGTTTCAAATCCGAGTGCAGGTTTGCTTGTTTCTTATGTTGGTTTTGCAGATCAAAATGTTAAGCTAAGTGGATCAAAAACGAATTTGACAATTAAATTAACATCAGGGGCTAATAATCTTGAGCAGGTTGTAGTAGTAGGTTATGGTAAAGGTTCTCGAAAAAACTTAACTACATCTGTTACTTCGGTAAAAGCTGAAGATATGAATAAAGGAGCAATAAGTGATGTGGGGCAGTTGTTACAAGGTAAGGTTGCTGGTTTGAATATTTCATCAAGTGGTGACCCAACAAGAAAAGCTTCTGTTGTTATGCGTGGTGTTTCTACCTTAAATAGTTCGCAAGGACCTTTTTATGTGGTAGATGGAATTCCAGGTGTTGATATTTCTATGATTTCTCCAGATGATATTGCAACTATCGATGTACTTAAAGATGCTGCAGCAACAGCTATCTATGGTAACCGTGCTGCAAATGGAGTTATTATGGTAACTACTAAAAAAGGAAGTAAAGAAAGAACTCAAATTGCATACAACAGTTATTTTGGTATTGAAAACGTATCTAATCAATTGGATATGATGAATGCTACACAATTAAGAGCTTTCACTACTAAAAATAATTTGAACTTTACTCCTGAAAATGATAAAGGTGCAGATACAAACTGGCAAAAAGAGGTTTTAAGATCAGGAGCGCTTTCAAGCAGTCATAACTTATCGATTAGCGGAGGAGGAGAAAAAAGTAATTATTCAGCTAGTATTACTTCTATTAAAAGAGAAGGTATTCTTAAGAAAAGTGATTTTGGTCGTGTAATCGCTCGTTTATCTGTTGAACAATATGCTTTTGATGATAAAGTAAAATTTGGTTTAAATGTTACTAATTCTGTAAGTAAATATGAAAATGTACCACAACGTAATACGGTGCTTTTACAATCGATAAATCACCTTCCTGTTTCTCCGGTTAGAAATGCTGATGGTACTTTTTTCGAAAACTTTACTAGTACAGGATATTTCAATCCAGTGGCTTTGATTGAGCATGGAACTGATGAGACAAAAGCAAATAACCTTATTGGTAATTTTACTACTGAGATTAAACTTCCTTTTGGATTTACGTATAACTTAAATGTTGCACACCAAAAATTAAGTACTTCTCACGGAGAATTTTATGATAGCTATTATTCTCAATATAATAGTGCGAATTTCTACAATAACCCTGATCCACCATTGACAAAATCATTAGTTAATTTTGGTGTAAATGGGTCAGCATTAAGAAACTACTATGAAAACACAAATAATATTATTGAGAGTTTCTTAAACTGGGATAAAGAATTTGGTAATCATAAAGTAAAAGCGGTTTTAGGTTATTCTTGGCAAGAGAACATATTAGGAGATGGTTTTCAGGCTACTGCAACTAATTTTCCTGTTGACAATGTAGGGTATAATAACTTAGCTTTAAGTAACTATACTTCAGTAAATGGTTATGTAGTAAATTTTGGAGATAGTCAGGCTTACCAAAAAACACGTTTGATTTCAGAATTTGCCCGTGTGAATTACAATTATAATGACAAATACCTTTTACAAGGAACAATTAGAAGAGACGGTGGTTCTGTTTTTGGAGCTAATAATCGTTGGGGATATTTCCCATCTGTGGGTGGAGCTTGGAGAATTGACAAAGAAGGTTTCATGCAAAATCAAAACATCTTTAGCGACTTAAAACTTCGTGCAAGTTATGGTGTTACAGGTAACTCTTCAGGATTTAATGCTTACACTGCTCAATTTATTTCAGGAAGTGCCGGAACGTTCTACTATAATGGACAACAAATTGGAGCTTATGGTCCAATACAAGCTGCAAACCCTGATTTGAAATGGGAAAAAACAGCAACAACAAACCTTGGTCTAGATTTATCATTGTTAAAAGGAAGAGTAACAGCTTCTGTTGACGTGTACGATAAGAAAACAACTGATATGATTTTTAACTATCAGGTAAATCCAGTATTAGTACCAGTAGGATCAATTGTTGCAAATGGTGGTATTATGTCTAATAAAGGTATTGAAATTGCTTTAGGCGCTACACCGGTTCAAACAAAAGATTTTACTTGGTCAACTAACTTAAATATCGCTAGTAATAAAAATAAAATAGTAAAATTAACTAATCCTTTCTTTATCGGAGGAGATTCTATCCGAAGAGTACAGCCTGACGGTGCTGGACAAACTGGAGCGACTTTACAAATTTTGAAAGAAGGAAAACCTCTTGGACAATTCTTTACATTAGATTATGCGGGAAAAAATGCTGCAGGGGTTTCTCAATATTATGATAAAAATGGAAATTTAACTACTGCTCCATTAAATGGTGTTGATTATCATTATGTAGGAAATGCACAGCCAAAGGCATTAATTGGTTGGTCAAATAATTTCCAATACAAGAACTTTGATTTGAGCGTTTTCTTTAGAGGAGTATTTGGAAATAAAATCTTCAATGCAACCCGTGCTGATTTATTTAGACCTACTACGGCTATGACTACTAATATTTTAGTTGATGCAGAGAATGAATCTCCAGCCGATTTTAACTCATACCGTTATTCTTCACGTTTTATAGAGGATGGTAGTTATATCAGATTAGATAATGCAACTCTAGGGTACAACTTTAAGAATATTAATAAATATGTTAAAAGCTTACGCTTGTATACTACAGCCAATAATTTGTTTGTAATTACAAAATACAGCGGAATTGATCCTGAGGTAGAACAAGGAGGTACTGCACCTGGTGTAGATTCGAATAACTTTTATCCAAAAACAAGATCATTCTTGTTTGGCTTAAACGTGACATTCTAAAGAAATAATAATTGTAATAATTGTAAATATTATGAAAAAGATAATAAAATATTTAGGACTTCCGATGCTTGCTATTGGTTTATTCGGATCCTGTGAAGATTTAGATGTGCCAATTACGACACAGTTAACACCGGAGGTTTTTCCACAAAATTCAACACAGTTCATTCAAACAGCAGGACCGGTTTACATTGCTTTTCGTGACCAATTTTCATTCAACTGGTGGTGGGCACAATCATTAAGTACAGATGAAGCCATTTTGCCAGCAAGAGGAGGAAACTGGTTTGATAATAGAAATTACCTTTCTATGCATTTTCATGATTGGACACCGGATAACTCGGGCGGAATTTGGGGATGGTCGTCTACTGTAATAGGGAAAAGTAATCAGGCTATTTCAATTTTACAAACTGCGATGCCTGCAGGTACTGAAAAATCAACTTTAATTGCTGAGTTGAAAACAATGCGTGCTATTTCTTATTTTACTATGATGGATGCTTATGGAGCAGTACCATTAGATACCCTTTATGGTGATTTTTCTTCTCATGCTAAATCAACCAGAGTAGAAGTATTCAATTTTATTGAAAGTGAATTGAAAAAAGCGATTCCTAATTTAAATCCAGCTTCTGGAGTAACAACGTATGGAAGACCTAACAAACAAACTGCGAATGCTTTGTTGGCTAAAATGTATTTGAATGCTGAGGTTTATACAGGTACGCAACGTAACAATGATTGTATTGCAGCTTGTGATGAGGTAATAAAATCAGGATTGTATAATATTGAACCAAGAGCTACTTATTTACAAATGTTCTATCCAAACAATGGTCCGCAAATGAAAGAATTTATTTTTGCTGTTCCTTATGACCCAGCTGTTGCTGGTGGCGGATTGATGTATCATGCCCGTTATGATGTTCCTCGTTCTATGCGTGCAAGATTTGGACTTCCGTTTACTCCAAGTGCTCCTAGAAGTACCTTGCCGGAATTCTATGCTAATTTTGAAAGTGATGCTAATGATATTCGTAACAAACAATGGTTAACTGGAAAACAGTATTTAGCTGATGGAGTTACACCTATAATGGTTACTACAACTAAAAAAGGTTATGATGAATATTATACAGGTTCAGATGGTGGAGCTGCTTATACTTACCATTTAGAATTAACAAAACCAATTTTATACAGAGGTAGTATGGCAAATGTAAAAGCACTTGATTTAGGTAATGACGAAATTGCCTGGAATATTGGTTATAGAAATATTAAATTCTATCCAGATGCTTCTTCAACAAGTCGTAACCAAAATAATGATGTACCGTTTTTACGTTACTCAGATATTCTTTTGATGAAAGCTGAAGCTATTCTTCGTGGAGGAACAGCTACTTTAGGAGATACTCCGCTTTCATTAGTAAATACTATTCGTTCTAACAGAAGTACTTCTGCTGCCTGGTCAAGTGTAACATTAGAAGATCTTTATAAAGAAAGATGTCGCGAATTTGCCTGGGAAGGATGGCATAGAAATGATATGATTCGATTTGGAAAATTTGAAGGATCTTGGGGATTCAAAACAGAGAGTAATATTAAATACCGTGTTTTCCCAATTCCAACAAGTGCATTGGTGTTAAACCCTGCATTAAAACAAAATCCGGATTACATTAATTAAGTTTATTTATTGTTGATTGGTTAAGAGTTGGTTAAGTTAAGTTGGTGATTTATTTAACCCTGAGAAGAGAAGAAGCTAGTTCTTCTTCTCTTTTCTTTTTAAAAAATGATAATTCGATTTTGTGGTATTGTTGAACTATAAATGGATTTTGTTTTAAATAAAGAAGAAACACATTTTATACTTGTTTCAATAGTTTCATTTTTTTGATTCAGAAGAAATCAAACTGTTTTAAAAGAGAATTGAAAAATGTCTTTCTAAAAATTAATTCATTTCCAAATTGTTTCTAATAGTATTTCAATTGTTGAATAGGATGTTTTTTGCCCAAAACAATACTTAAAGTATAGCCCTAAATATAAAATTATTCTTGATGAAGAAGCTTTAAAATCTTTAAAAGCAGCTTGTTTTTCATCAAAAAAAACAAACAGATAAATATGAATTTTTACCGTTCACTAAAATATAGCGTAGCAGTTGGCCCTGTTTTATTATTCATTTTATCATGTTCAATAAAGCCTTCAGGAAGTAATTATGTAGATTTTGTTAATCCGTTAATTGGTACAGCGCCTTCTACAACTATTAGTGCTTTGCAGCATGGCGAAGATGAAACTGAAAGCAATGCGCAGGTTGTCCCTTATGTTACGGTTCCTTTTGGAATGACTAACTGGACGCCACAAACTAAGGCGACTGAAACCAAATGTGTAGCTCCTTATTATTATACTGATACTAAGATTTCAGGTTTTAGAGGAAGTCATTGGCTGAGTGGCTCTTGCGTGCAGGATTATGGAAGTATGACCATTATGCCGATAACAGGAAAGCTGAAATGTCAGGCTGATGAAAGAGCATCGAATTTTTCTCATGATACCGAAAAAACGACTCCCTATAATTACAATGTAAATCTGGCTGATTACAAGATTGATGTAAATATGACAGCAACTAAGCGTTGTGGTTTGTTCCAATTTACATTCGAAAATTCAGGCGAAGCGCACATTATTGTGAATCCAAATAGCGATGAAGCACAAGGATTTATTCAAATAAATGCTGATAAAAACGAAATCGTAGGCTATAATCCGGTACATAAAATTTATCAGGGATGGGGAGACAAAGCAGGATTTAGCGGCTATTTTGTAGTGAAACTAAGTAAAAATTCAGCTTATTTTGGAGTTTATCAAAATGAAAAAATCCTAAAGGGAAATACCCAAATTACTAATCAGGAAAATATAGGAGCTTATATTTCTTTCATGGTTGAAAAGGGAGAGACCATCGAAGCTAAAATTGGAACTTCATTTACAAGTATCGAACAAGCCAGAAAAAATTTAGAAAGCGAAACTAAAGATTTAGATTTTGCTGAAGCGAAAGAAAATTTAAAAAATACCTGGGAAACTTTACTTTCAAAAGTAAAAGTTGAAGGAACCAATAAAGATGACAAAGTAAAGTTTTACACAGCAATGTATCATAGTTATTTGCATCCAAGAACTTTTAATGATGTTGATGGAACGTATGTAAGTTTTAATGGAGGAAAGCAAATAATGAACAGCGGTAAAGAAGATTATTTTACTGATTATTCCATGTGGGATACATACAGAGCTTCGCATCCATTATTCAATTTGTTAACGCCAAAAGTCAATGGACAAATGATGAAAAGTTTGTTCTCAATGGCTGAACAAGGCGGATGGTTGCCGGCTTTTCCTTGCTGGAATAGTTATACTGCAGCAATGATAGGCGATCATTCTACAGCAGCAATAGCCGATGCTTATTTGAAAAATAATATCGAAATTTCAGATAAACAATACAGTTATTTATTGCAAAATGCCTTCAAATCGCCAGCTAATCATGCTGACTATTTGGACGGAAAAGGACGCCGTGGTTTGACATCGTATTTAAAATATGGTTATATCCCATTAGAAGATCAGGTTTTAGAATCCTTTCATAAAGGCGAACAGGTTTCAAGAACCTTAGAATATGCTTTTGATGATTTTGCGCTTTCGCAAATTGCAGCTAAAAAAGGAGATACTTTACACGCCAGACTTTTGAAAAAAAGAGCGTTGAATTATAAAAATGTTTACAGCGTTGCTGATTCTTGTGTAAGAGGTCGCTTTGCTGATGGCACTTTTACTAAAGATTTTGACAAGTTTATCAGAAAACCCTATATCACCGAAGGAACGCCATACCAATATACCTGGTATGTTCCGCAGGATATCAAAGGTTTAATCGATTTAATGGGAGGAGAAGATGGATTTAATGCCAACCTCGATCGTTTCCATGCCGCCAAACAATATTGGCATGGAAATGAACCTGGTCACCAGATTCCGTTTTTGTATAACTATTCTGGGCAAGCCTGGAAAACACAGGAATTGGTTACCCAAATCATGAAAACCGAATATAGCAATCAGGTAGGTGGCTTGAGCGGAAATGATGATGCAGGACAAATGTCGGCCTGGTATGTGTTTTCAGCCTTAGGATTTTATCCGGTAGCTCCGTCAGTTCCTCAATATGTGATTTCGGGACCTCATTTTGATAAAATTACATTGCAATTAGAAAACGGAAAAACATTGACAATTAATGCCAAAGGAGCTTCTTCGGGAAATAATTATATTCAAAAATTACGCTTTAATGGAGTAGAATATGATAAAACTTTTTTAGATCATTTTTCTGTTTTAAAAGGAGGGACTTTAGATTTCGAAATGGGCAATGAGCCTAATAAATCATGGGGAACGGCTAAAGAAAGTAAACCATTTTCATTGTCTAATTAGTAAAACAAATCAGTATGAACAAAATGAGCCGCGGAGAGTTTTTAAAACTGGGAAGTTTGTCATTGCTTGGTGCTTTGGCTAGTGATGCTGTTTTGGCTAATGACACTTTTTTTAGTGCTGATGCTACTGCAAAAGTAGATCATGAGCTGATGAAAAAGCTGATTGCAACTAATGATACCAGTGTAAAACTAGTGCTTCAAAAAGGATTACCAAATACTGGAATTCGCCTGAGTAATTTTCGTCCATTGGCAACTACTATTGCAATATTGTCTGCTGCAGTTTCTCATAAGGACTCCGCTTTTTATAAATCAGAAAAATTAGTAGAACATCTTAATCAAACGGCTGATATTTTATTAAAAAGTCAATATAGTGACGGTACGCTTGATGCTGGAGGTAATAGACAATCGCCACCTGATACGGCTTTTGTTTTAGAATCAATCTGTTCGGTAGCTACAGTTTTAAATAATCACAAACAAGAACAGTTAGAAGGTTTAAGAAATAAACTTAAAAAATTTATTCAAAATGCAGGCGAAGCCATGATAACCGGAGGTATTCATACGCCTAATCACCGATGGGTAGTTTGTACGGCTTTGGCCAATATCAATTCGCTTTATCCGGATGTACGCTATGTAAACCGAATTGATCAATGGCTGGCCGAAGGTATTTATCTAAATAAAGACGGACATTATGCAGAACGAAGCGGCGTTTATTCGGCAGTTATTGACAAGGCGTTGATTACTATGGCAGCTTTGCTCAATAAACCGGAATTGCTTGAAATTGTTCATAAAAACCTGATTACGTATTATTATTATACAGAACCAAATGGCGATTTAGTTACGGTGGATTCTAAAAGACAGGATCAGTTTATGAATTTAACGGCGACCAAATTTTATTTGCAATACCGATTCATGGCGATTAAAACCGGAAATCCAATGTTTATAGCAATGGTAAACCGCATTGAAAAAACGCCTGATTTTGAACAATATGTTTTAAAGGATTCGTTGGTTTCGTTTATGGAAAATCCAAAATTACAACAACAAATTCCTGCTGACGCGAAGTGGAATCTTGATTTTGAACAGTTTTTCACCTTTTCAAATTTGGCTCGAATTCGACGTGGAAAAACTTCGATAACATTATTTGGAGGTAATGATAAACCTTTAATGATAGTTTCCGGAAGATCATCAAACCCTAATTTCCTGATGTATAGAAAAGGAGAAGCTGTTTTAAAATACATGCGAATGGCTTCTTCTTTCTTTCGAATGGGATATTTCAGTAGTGATGGTATCGAAAAAGTGGGTAATAAATACATTTTGAGAGAAACAAAAGAAGCTGATTATTATCAGCCATTGGCAGCTGAGTTTATAAAACCAGATGGAGATTACCAATTATCGGAATCAAAAGACAGACGATTTTGGAACAAAATGGATTTCGAGAATAGAGTAGCTTCCAATGTAAAAAAGCAAACAACAATTATTGAAATCGAAGAAAATAACGGCATATTAAATTTAGATTTCAAAGTAGATGGTCCGCCTAATACTGAAATAACGATTGAAATGTGCTTTAAAGAAGGAACAAAAATAGAAGGAGCAACATTAGGCGATAAAGGAAATTATTTCCTAAAATCAAGTATTGCGACTGTAAGTATGGAAAATGATAGCATACAGCTTGGACCTGGAAAAGCAGAACATCAAAGCGTAAATAACTTAGATAGTGAAGAATATACCTATCATCAGGGAAGTTTGCGTACCGATGGATTGCATGTTTATGTTACTGGTTTTACACCATTTCATCATAAAATGACAATTTCTTAATTATAGAGGATTTCTTCGGGCATTGTAGAAAGTTTACTTAATTTTACGAAAATTAAGTTTAATCTATAAAATTGAAATTATGAAATTATCATTTATGACTGCTTTGCTGTTTGCTTGTGTTTGTTTTGGGCAAAATAATACAGACACAAGTTTGTATATGAAGTCTGATAAGATAACTTACCTGACAGACATTGGTTCAGAATCAGGTGATTTATACAAAACGATTGGTCATCATGGACCAGCAGTCGAAAACGAATGGATGGCATTGCGAATTTATTTTAGCGATAAAGTAGCGATTGATGTTTACAACAAAGCTAATCCAGGTTTGGAATTGAAAAAAGCAAGTTGGTATCCTACTCCGGCACAACAAAAAGAAGGATGGGGAGCTGATTATTATAAAGTAGCATCGACTGTAGGTTTAGGAGGAGTGAAATTATGGGACGGAGAAAAATTAGTTTCATTAGATCCTGTAACAAATCGTTTGGCTCGTGTTGGAAAAACCGACACAACTTCATGGATGGAAATGATTTCCAGAGGTGTGCCTTACAAAGGGAAAAAAGTTGATATCCTGGTTCGTGTTACCGTGTTCTCTGGAAAAAGAGAAGCTAAAGTTGAAGCAGTTAGTTTGAACGGCGAAAAAGTACAATTTGCTACAGGAGTAAATTACTTTAAAGGTTTTGAAACTAAAAAAGGAAATAATTACATCGCAGTTTGGGGAGAACATCCTGAAGACGTAGCGGCTGAGGTAGTAGGAATTGGAGCGGCAATAAAATATAATCCAAAAGATTATGTAAAAAATACCGATGACGGAACACAGTATTTATTAATCTCTAAACCTACAAAACATTTAGCAACTGAAATTATTTCAGTTTGTGGTAGAGAAAAAGAGATAAATACGCTGGATAAATTAGAAGCTTACATAAAATAGAGTGAAAATAGCACTTTATTTCTTGTAGGATTTGAAATTCTGAAAAGTAAAAAAGTGCACAGATGATACTAAATCTAAAGGGCTGAAATTAAAAAAACAGTTTTTTATTAGATCCATCAGTGTCATCTGTGCACTTTTTTTGTGCCTTTTTTTAAAGGAGTGTTTTGTGTGTAAGTTGTTGTTTTTTAAGTTTTTAAATATAAAAAGTGTTTTGGTTCTGATAAAATTATAATAAAGATAAAATGTTTAAATTAAAATTACATCTGTTATTTGTGTTCCTAATTTCAAGCCTTTTGGTATTAGGTTCGAAAGCTTGTGCGCAAAATAAAAACAAGACTCAAAAGGAGTTTTTAATTACTAATTATGGCGCCAAAGCAGATGGGAAAACTTTAAATACAATAGCGATTCAAAAAACAATTGATGCTGCTTTTAAAAATAAAGGCGGAATCGTAGTTTTTCCAAAAGGGCACTTTTTATCAGGAAGTATTCAATTGAAATCGAATGTGAGTCTGCATCTTGAAGAAGATGCGGTTTTGTTAGGAAGCACAAATCCTGTGGATTATGTTAAAATGGAATTTCCGGGACGACCTGATTCTCCTAAAAAAGATGATAATTCGCAAATGGCTTTAATTGTAGCACATAAAGCAAACAATATCAAATTATACGGAAAAGGAAAAATAGATGGTCAGGGATTACAATTGGCATTAAATATAGACAGTTTACATCATGCCGGAATTGCGGTAGATCCTAATTATACCATTAAAAGAAACCGACCTAACGAAACCATGAGACCTAAGTTGTTTCGCTTTTCTCAATGTGATGCAGTAGCAGTTGAAGGCTTACAATTGACTGCTGCTTCATGCTGGGGCTTGTCTTTCGAATTATGTTCGAATTTAAGTCTGGATGGATTAAAAGTGGTCAATCGTTCTTATTGGAATAATGACGGAATTGATATTACAGATTGTAAAAATGTAAAGATTACTAATTGTGATTTAGACACTGCAGATGATGGAATTTGCCTTAAATCTTATTATCCAGGATATGCTAATGATGGAATTTATATTGCTAATTGTACGATAAAATCCAGTGCCAGTGCGATAAAATTTGGAACTGCTTCCTATGGCGGATTCAAGAATGTGGTAATAAAAGATATTCAGGTTTTTGATACTTTTCGTTCGGCTATTGCTATCGAATCGGTTGATGGAGCTGAGATAGAAAATATTGAAGTTTCAAATATTAATGCTGTAAATACAGGCAATGCAATTTTTATTCGAATAGGACAACGAAGCGGAGAAAAAGCAGGAAGCATTAAAAATGTGAGTATTAAAAATATAAAAGTGCAGGTGCCTTTTGGAAGACCGGACAGCAATTACGATTTAAGAGGTCCCGAAGTCGATTTTTTCCATAATCCGTTTCCATCATCAATTGTTGGAATTCCGGGATACAAAATTGAGAATGTAAGTCTTGAAGATATTACTATTTCCTATCCGGGTAGAGCGAGCAAAGGAATGGCTTATATCCCGATTAGCCGATTGCATCAAGTGCCTGAGAAAATTCAGGATTATCCGGAGTTCTCCATGTTTGGCGAATTACCAGCCTGGGCATTTTATGTGCGTCATGCTAACGGAATTAGTTTCAAAAATGTAAAAGTTAGTCTGGACGATGTTGATTTCCGACCTGCCTTTGTATTTGATGATGTTCAGAATTTGAATATGAAACAAATCGATTTACCGGAAGCTAAAACCGAGCAAGTAGTTTTAAAAAATGTCGCTGAATCTAAAATTGATTTGAAAGAATCGAATATTAAAACCATACGATAAAATCGCATTTGTATTTAAAATAAAAATTATGAAGAAAAGCCAAAATTCCTTTTTTGTTTGTTTAACATTGTTACTACAGTATTTGTTTTTGAACGCACAAAATCATCGTTTTGTTGATCCTATGATTGGTTCCGAAGGGCTTGGAAATGTTTTTGTGGGACCATCATGTCCTTACGGAATGGTCAAACCGGGACCTGATAACGACTTAAATGCCAATAGCGGTTTTACAACTGATTTGAATAAACCAATTTACGGATTTAGTCAGGTGCATGTAAGTGGAACGGGCGGTGGAGCAAAATATGGTAATGTTTCGATTATGCCTATTTCGGGAGATTTTGAAACCATCAAACAGGAATCTTTACGCGAGAACGAAAAAGTAGCCTTAGGTTATTATAGTGCTTTATTGAAAAAATGGAAAATTCAAACGGAAATTACCACTTCTGACAGAGCGGCTTTTTACCGATTTGGTTTTGATTCGAATTCGAAAAATGCAGTTAAAATTGATTTAGGAAGATATCTAGACGAATCTATCATTCCTGATGGAAGAGAAGCACAGCAATTTGTAGGCTCTCAGGTAGAAGTGATTTCGGATACTGAAGTTCGTGGTTATACTAAAATCCGTGGAGGTTGGAACAATGGAAGTACCTATACGGTTTATTTTTCGGCAGTATTTGAGCAACCATTTATTAATTTTTCGACATGGAAAGGAGAAACTTTTTTTCCAAATGAAAAAAATCAGGTAGATAACGGAAAGAAAACCGGAGCCATGTTGTTTTTCGAAAACTTAGCAAATAAAACGCTGAACATGAAAATTGGAATTTCATTTATCAGCAGTTTAAAAGCCAGAGAAAATATTGACAAAGAAATTCCGCACTGGGATTTTAAAAAGGAATTAGCAGAAACCCAACAAAAATGGGAAAACTTATTACAAAGAGTTGAAGTCGAAAAAGAAGCTTCAGTAGAAAAGAAAACTATGTTTTATACAGGATTGTATCACACTATGCTGATGCCTGTGGATCGTACAGGAGAAAATCCGTTATGGGAAAATGATTCTCCTTATTACGATGATTTTTACGCTATTTGGGATACCTACCGTTCTTCAAGTCCATTAATTACGCTTTTAGATCCTAAACGAGAAATTGATATTGTCAATGCGATGTTACAAATTTACAAGCGCGATGGTTATTTGCCAGAAGCCAGAAGTGGAAATGCAAATGGAAGAACTCAGGGAGGTTCAAACGCTGAAGTAGTAATTGCTGATGCTTTTGTAAAAGGTTTAGAGGGCATCAATTATAAATTAGGCTTAGAAGCGATGATGAAAGATGCTTTATTCCCTCCGGGAGGAAATGAAGAAAAAGAAGGTCGCGGCGGATTAGTAGATTACAATCGTTTGGGATATGTTTCGACAGATTATGTGCGTTCCGGAAACCGAACTTTAGAGTATTCGTACAATGATTATTGTTTAGCAATTGTAGCCAAAGGAACCAAACGTAAAGGAGAATATTGGCGTTTTATCAAGCAATCAGACAACTGGCAAAACTTATGGAGAGATATTGAAGATAATGGTTCTCGTGGTTTTATTATGCCAAAAGATTCCAATAAAAAATGGGTTGACAGTATTCAATGTGCAGCCACTAACGGAAAGATATCTTATGTGCCTTACACACCTTTGGCGCAGGATTGGCCTAATTGTGTTTGCTGGTGGTGTGGTGTTTTTTACGAAGCCAGTTCTTGGGAATATTCACTTTCAGTGCCTCATGATGTAGCGATGTTAATTAAAAAGACTGGCGGAAATGAAGCTTTCAAAAAAAGACTAAACACTTTGTTTGACAAAAAGTTTTACAATGTAGCGAATGAGCCTTCGTTTTTGAGTCCGAATTTGTACCACTGGATTGGTCGTCCTGATTTGAGTAACGATCGCATTCACCAAATTATTGATGAAAATTACAACAGCAGCCGTAACGGAATTCCCGGTAATGACGATTCAGGTGCTATGTCTTCCTGGCTGGCTTTTCACATGATGGGCTTGTATCCTAATGCGGGACAATCTTATTATTTGATTAATTCGCCTTATTTCAAGCAAACAGTGATTCATCAGGAAAATGGAAAAGATTTTACCATTAAAGCCAAGAATCTTTCGGATAAAAACAAGTACATCAAATCGGTAAAATTAAACGGAAAAGCGTTCGAAAATGCATTTATTGAGCATAGTGATATTGTTACAGGTGGTGTGTTAGAATTTGAAATGGCTGCAACGCCTTCTAAAACATGGGGAACAAAACAAGTTCCTCCTTCTAAATCAGATCAGGCAATTGAGGAATAATAATTTTTATTGATGATTAAAATAATAGTAATGAAGAATTTTAAACCGGGTATTTTTATTTTGCTGATGAGCATATTGCTGATTTCTTGTAAGCTAACAAGCAAGAAGGACAATCTACAGTCTAAACCAAAAATAGTAAATCCCATTATAGAAGGATATTTTGCAGATCCCTGCATTGTAAAAGAAGGAGATACTTTTTTTATTTATGCTACAATTGATCCTTGGGGAGGCGATGAACTGGCTGTGTTTTCAACAAAGGATTTTTTAAAATTTGAGCGTCATCATTTAAATTGGCCAACAAAAAAGGCCTGTACAAGTCCGGGGTCCAATGATTCTATGGTATGGGCGCCTTCTGTTAAAAAAGCAGCTAACGGAAAATATTACATGTATGTTTCTGTGGGAAGCGAAATTTGGGTTGGTGTGAGTGATGCTCCGCTAGGTCCCTGGAAAAATGCCAAAGAAGATTCTTCTCCTTTAATTGCATCAAAAGACTATCCTGCTGTACATAATATTGATGCCGATTGCTTTATTGATGAAGATGGTCAGGCTTATTTATACTGGGGTTCCGGATTTAATTGGAAAAATGGTGTTTGTATGGCGACCAAGCTGAATTCGGATATGATTTCATTTCATGAAGAACCCAAAGCAGTCACTCCTAAAGATTATTTTGAAGCTCCATACATGATTAAGCGTTTTGGAAAATATTATTTAATGTATTCATCAGGAAAAGCCATAGATGCTACTTATAGAGTAGGATATGCTGTTGGAAATTCTCCATTAGGTCCATTTGAAACCGCTTCGAATAGTCCTATTCTGGAAACGTCTGCTGATAGTACAACTTATGGACCAGGACATCATTCCGTATTTAATGAAAATGGACAGGATTATATTTTGTACCATCGAATTTTTCCGCAAAAAGAAAAATATGTTTTACGTCAAATTTGTATTGATAGTCTGAATTTTGATGCAAATCACAACATAAAAAAAATAAAACCAACTGGTATTTCCAGTTTCTGATTTTCTATAATATAATCTAAAAAAATATGAGAACCAATCTTAAATTAATCCTATTGTTTATTGTTTTTGTTTTTGAAGCAGGAAACTGTCAACCGACAAAATCAAAAACAGAAATAGCTACTACTGCTGGCCAGCTTATTGCTCGTGTTGTGCCTAACCACGCTTCGCAGTTTAGTGTCGAAATCGAATCTTCCAATAAAGAAGATTGGTTCGAAATTGTTTCTAAGGGAGACAAAATTGTTTTAAGAGGTAACAATGGGGTTTCGGTTGCATCGGCTTTGTATTATTATCTAAATAATTTCACAAACAGCCAAATTACCTGGAATGGAACCAATTTGAATTTGCCTAAAAAATTACCAGCAGTTCCTAAATTGATTCATAAAAAAACACCTTATGAATACCGCTATTATTTGAACTATTGTACGTTCAATTACAGCATGAGTTGGTGGGATTGGACTCGTTGGGAAAAAGAAATTGACTGGATGGCTTTGCACGGAATCAACATGCCGCTTGCCATTACAGGAGAAGAATACATCTGGGATGAAGTTTATAAATCTTATGGTTTTACCGATGAAGATTTGAGTACTTTTTTTAGTGGACCTGCTTATTTCTCCTGGTTTTGGATGGGGAATTTAGATGGCTGGGGCGGACCTTTGTCTAAAAACTGGAAAGACACGCACCGCGATTTACAATTGAAAATTCTAAAAAGAGAACGTGAATTAGGAATGAAAACCGTGTTGCCTGCTTTTACAGGTCACGTTCCTGCTTCTTTTAAAAAGTTTTTTCCAAATGCTAAATTAAAACAAACCAACTGGGGGAATGATTTTGAAGATACTTACATCTTAGATTCTGATGATCCGTTATTTGCCGAAATTGGTAAGAAATTCTTAGAAAAACAATCTGAAGTTTACGGAACCGATCACTTGTATTCAGCAGATACTTTTAACGAAAATACACCGCCTTCGAATGATCCTGTTTATCTTTCTGAATTAAGTAAGAAGATTTTCGAAGGCATGAAATCAGCCGATAAAGATGCGGTTTGGGTAATGCAGGGTTGGCTTTTTTACAGTCACAGAGAATTTTGGGAAGCGCCACAAATCAAAGGAATGCTGGATGCAGTTCCTGATGATCGCATGATTGTATTGGATTTGGCTACCGAAATTGAACCCGTTTGGAAACGAACAGAAGCTTTTTATGGCAAACAATGGATTTGGAATATGCTGCACAATTTTGGTGGAAATATTTCAATGTTTGGAAGAATCGAAGCCGTTGCCAATGAACCTGCTAAAGCTTTAAAAGATCCTAAATCAGGAAAATTAAAAGGAATTGGATTAACAATGGAAGCCATTGAACAAAATCCGGTTTTGTATGAGTTGATGACGGATAATACCTGGAGAGATACACCAATTGAATTAAATTCATGGTTAGCTAAATACACTTTAAACCGTTACGGAAAATCAAATGCTGATATTTCTAAAGCCTGGGATATTCTGGTAAAAACAGTATATAATGGAGAAGTGATTCGTGATGGAGCAGAATCAATTATTGTGTCGCGTCCTACTTTTGAAGGCTATCGTCGTTGGGCGAGAACCAAATTAAATTATGCACCAAAAGATTTACTTCCAGCCTGGGATCTTTTTATAAAAGCCATTCCTGTTGCTCAAAAATCAGATGGTTTCCAATATGATTTGGTAGATGTGAGCAGACAAGTTTTGGCAAATTATGCACTGCCTTTGCAACAAGAAATAACTAAGGCGTATCAAAATAACGATAAAGTAGCATTTGATAAATACAGCAAGGAATTTTTAGAATTGATTGACGATATGGATTTGTTATTAGCGACACGTCAGGATTTCCTTTTAGGACCATGGATTGCCGATGCCAGAAGCTGGGGAATTGATGAAAAAGAAAAAGCATTGTATGAGCAAAACGCCCGTGATTTAATTACGCTTTGGGGTGGAGCTGATAACAGATTGCATGAATACAGCAACCGTCAGTGGAGTGGACTGTTTACTGATTTTTACAAACCGCGTTGGCAACAATTTTTTACAGATGTAAAAGCCAATTGGGGAAAATTCAATCAGGATAATTTTGATAATAAAATAAAAGAATGGGAATGGAAATGGGTAACGGAGAGAAAAGATTTTCCTGTAAAAGCTAAAGGGAATCCAAATGATGTTGCCAAAGCATTACATAAAAAATACAGATCCCGTATTATTCCCGTAACGGAAAGAATGGCACCAATTAAATACGATTACTAAACATGAACGCAATTTCTAACCCAAATTCCAATCGTTTTTTGTCCCTTGATATGTTCAGGGGACTAACGATTTGTTTAATGATTGTAGTCAATACACCTGGAACGGGAGCTCATTTCTATGACTATTTGACTCATGCCAATTGGTTTGGATTTACCTTAGCCGATTTGGTATTTCCTTCCTTTCTTTTTGCAATGGGAAATGCAATGAGTTTTTCTATGGGAAAAATGAAAGAAACTACGGCTAATGTATTTTGGAAAAAAGTCATCAAACGCAGCGTTATCATTTTTCTTCTGGGTTATTTAATGTATTGGTTTCCTTTTTTTAGACAAGGAATGGATGGCGTCTGGGAATTAAAACCTTTTGCCGAAACCCGCATTATGGGGGTTTTGCAACGCATTGCTTTATGTTATTTTGTTACTGCCATTATTTTTTATTATTTGTCAGAGAAAGCAGCAATAATTCTTTCGGTAATATTGTTGTTGGGATATTGGGCAATATTGTATTTATTTGGACAACCAGGAGCTGAATTAGAAATGGCTACCAATGCTGTAACTCGTTTTGATTTATTTGTTTTAGGAGAAGGTCATATTTACAAACGCGATAGTATTCCTTTTGATCCCGAAGGAATTTTAAGCACCTTGCCTTCCATTGTCAATGTTGTAGGCGGTTTTATCGCTGGGAGTTTTATTCAAAGAATTGGAAAAACATTTGAAGGAATAGCAAAACTGTTGATTGTTGGTTTTCTTTTGATGGCTTTAGCCCGTTGGTGGGATTTGGTTTTACCAATTTCTAAAAAATTATGGACAGGTTCTTTTGTGTTGTACACCGTTGGAATTGATTTGTCCATCATGGCTATTTTAATTTATTTTATCGAATTAAAACAAAAGCATTTTGGAGTAGAATTTACCACCGTTTTTGGTAAAAATCCTTTGTTTATTTATTTGTTTTCTGAATTGTTTTTTATCACTTTACGTCTCATTCCGGTAAATTCAGAGATGGATGCTTTTGAATGGGTTAGTGAACGTATTTTTCAAAGGATATTTCCAGGAAGTTTTGGTGCATTTGTCACCGCCATTATATTCATGTTGATTTGCTGGTCTTTGGGCTGGTGGTTGAATAAAAAACGCATTTACATTAAAATTTAATGAGGCTATTTCGATGCAAATAGTTCTGAAAGAATTAAAAAATATAATTATGTTTAAAAATAAGTGCAATACCTTTTTTCTAGTTTTGATTGTTCTTTTTGCTAATGCAATAAAGGCGCAAAACAGCAATTTTACTATTGTTTCAGGAAAACAAAAAGCGAGTATTTTAGTAGAAGACAAAGAACCAAAAGTGGTTCATATCGCTGCTAAAATGTTGGCTGATGATGTTTTTTCTATCAGCAATCAACGATTGGCAGTTGCGAAAAACAGTTCAGGAATAGTAATCATGGCAGGGACTATTGGACAAAGTAAATGGATTGATGCTTTAGTTTCGAAACAAAAAATTACTGTTACTGATGTAAAAGATAAATGGGAAACCTATAAAATTCAAGTAGTCGAAAATCCAACAGCAACCATTAAAAAAGCATTGGTTATTGTAGGTTCTGACAGAAGAGCTACAGCTTATGGTTTGTTAGAAATTTCCAGAATGATGGGAGTTTCTCCTTGGGAATGGTGGGCTGATGTTACGCCTGACAAAAAAGACGATCTAGTCTTAAATGTTGAAACGAAAACCTATGGTTCGCCATCAGTGAAATACAGAGGAATTTTTCTAAACGATGAAGACTGGGGTTTGCAGCCCTGGGCAGCTAAAACTTTCGAACCGGAAACTGGAGATATTGGTCCAAAAACCTATGCTAAAGTTTTCGAATTGTTGTTGCGTTTGAGAGCCAATACCATTTGGCCAGCGATGCATAAAAGCACCAAAGCTTTTTATTCATTTCCAAAAAACAAACAAGTTGCTGATGATTATGCTATTGTGGTAGGAACTTCGCACGCAGAACCGATGTTAAGTAATATTAACGCAGAATGGAAGCATAATACTATGGGTGAATATCGTTATGATACCAACTCAGGAGTAATCAAAGATTTTTTCAGGAAAAGAGCTAAGGAAACCGCTCCTTTCGAAAATATTTATACTGTAGGAATGCGTGGCGAACATGACTCACCGATGATTGTAGGCGAAGACGATTCGGATTCTCAGGTTAAATTATTGGAGCAGGTAATTACCGATCAAAGAGCGATTTTGAAAAAAGCTACAGGGAAAGATGCTGCTAAAATTCCGCAGGCATTTATTCCATATAAAGAAGTATTGGATTATTACCAAAAAGGATTACAACTCCCAGAAGATGTGCAATTGGTTTGGACGGATGACAATTATGGATACATCCGTCAATTGAGTAACCCAAAAGAACAAAAACGTTCGGGTGGTGCGGGAATTTATTACCATACTTCTTATTGGGGACGTCCACATGATTATTTGTGGTTGAATTCGACTAATCCTGTTTTGATGTGGGAAGAAATGGAAAAAGCCTATGAATTTCAATCCCGTGATTTATGGATTTTGAACTGCGGCGATATCAAACCGCACGAATACAATATCGAATTGTTTCTTGATATGGCTTGGGATATGAACCCTTTTGCTAAAAGCCAAAGTGTGAAAACACACATGCAAAACTGGGCTTCGAGAGAATTTGGAACTCAGAATTCTAATTCGATAACAGAATTATTTTTCGAATATTATCGTTTGGCATTTCAACGTCGTCCTGAGTTTATGGCATGGAATCAGGTAGAACCGGAAACCAAATCAAAACCAACGGCGCTGACTCAAATCCATTATGGAGATGAGGTTTCGAAAAGGATTGACGAATACCAAAATTTGATGAATACTGCTGAAAAATTGCAAAAAGAGATTCCAGCAAATCGTCAAAATGCTTTTTACGAATTGGTAACTTATCCGGTTGTTGGCGCGGCGAGTTTAAATCATAAATGGTTGTATTCGTATAAAAATAAATTTGTAGCTGAGCAGGGAAGAGGAAGTGCTGCTTTTTTTGCCAAAAAATCATCTGAAGCTTTTCAACGAATTCAGAAAGAAACGAATTATTTTAATAACGAATTTGCTAACGGAAAATGGAAACATATTATGAGTATGTCCCCAAGATATTTGCCGGTTTTTGCAGAAACAACAGCAACTACAACAGCTGTAGAAGCGAAACCAGAATTGAAATTGGCATTGGAAAGTTATGAAATGGAAGTGAATCATAGAACTGAAAATTCCTATGCCGATGTGTTGCCTGTTTTTAATGCTTATGTGAAAAATCAATATTATATTGATGTTTTTATGAAAGGGGAAGGCCAGGTTTCCTGGCAGGCAAAACCTAAAGCCGATTGGATTAAAATTTCTCAAAATCAAGGAACTTTAGATAATAAAGAAAATAGTCAGCAACGTCTTTGGGTAAGTATTGACTGGACTAAAGTCCCAAAAGGAGAAAATCAAAAAGAAGCGCCTTTAGGACACGATTATCAGTTGATTCCGCCAAGTTATAAGGTGAACTCTGCAATTGATTTTGTGAGTAAAGATACTTTAATCACTATTGGAGTTTCGGCTTTTAATCCTAAATTTAAAGAACTGGAAAATTACAAAGGTTTTGTTGAAGACAAGGGTTTTGTGTCGATTAATGCTGCGAATTATTCGAATAAAAAATCAGGAAAGCATGCACAATGGGAAACTTATGAAGGCATTGGTTATGCCGGGAAAGTGAGTGTGGCTTTGCCCCGAACCGCTACTTCAGAAATGGATGTACAAGCTATAAAAGATAACAGTCCCGTAATGGAATATGATTTTTATAGTTTTAACTTTGGTCAGGCCAATGTGAGAGTGCAGGCTATTCCAACGCATGCTTTTTATGATGGAAAAGGAGTAAGATGCGCTGTAGCCATTGATGATGCAGAACCTGTAATTTTAGATTTTCAAACTTTTGGACGCAGTGACGAATGGCTGCAAAACGTATTAAAAAATGCTGCTGTAAAATCAACAGAACAAATTATCAACAAAGCAGGAAAACATAAGTTAAGAATCTGGATGGTTGATCCGGGAGTAATGATCGATCGCGTTTTAATTGATTTGGGAGGTTGGAAAGATTCATATGCTTTTCCCCCGGAAACTAAAATGTAAATTTGAAAAAAAAAGTAAAAATGAACTATTGTAAGTGGATAATTGGCGGCCTGTTTTTTATTGTTATTTCCTGTACTTCGGTTAAGAATAAGTCTAAAAATACTCAGATTGCCTTTCTGTCAGATGTTCATTTATTAGACATTTATGGTACATTTCGGGATTCGGATTACAAAGGAATTTCGAATCCTTTAGATGGTAAATATACTTTGGTTCGAACCATGAAGTCGCAATTGCAATCGACCAGATTGTTCAATGAAAATTATTTTGCTTTTCTGGCAGCTTTGGATGATGTGGTGAAACGAAAGATAAAAACGGTGGTTTTACCTGGAGATTTTAGTGATGATGGTCAGCCAATAAATATTCGGGGATTAAAGCGAATTTTAGATGATTATTCGAAAAAACATGGAATTCATTTTATCATTACTACAGGAAACCATGATGTTGCCAAACCTTATTTGACTGATGCCGGAAAGACTGATTTTTTAGGTATTGGAGGAAAAGAACAGGTAATTATGAGTAAAACAGGAATGTACATTCCTAAAAGCAAAGATGAACTTGCTGTTGTGATTACCAAAGATATTGGAACCATGGGTTATGCCGAAGTTTTAAAGGAACTAGGCGATTTTGGTTTTTTTCCAAAAAAAGAAAATACCTATTGGGAAACTCCTTTTGCAACTTACAATTATGATAACTATAGTTTTGAAAAAGCTGTAGCACAAGCTTCAATTGACAAACGAAATTATAACATTCCACCTTATAATACTATAGTGCCCGATTTGAGTTATTTAGTCGAAACTCAAAATAACGTTTGGTTATTAGCCATTGACGGAAATGTGTATGTGCCAAAAGAAGCCGTAAAAGAAAATCCTAAAAATCCATTGAATTATAATGGTCCGGGAGTGGGGTACAATACAGTTTTGACTCATAAAAAACATCTCATAAGCTGGGCAAGAAAAGTAGTCGAAGAAGCAAAGAAAAAAGGAAAAACGCTTATTGCTTTTAGTCATTATCCTATGGTGGAATTTAATGATGACGCTTCGGAAATGATGAAGCAGTTATTTGGCGAAGATAAAATGCAGTTGCACAGAGTTCCAAGTGAAGAAGTAGCGCAAATTTTTGCTAATGCAGGAGTACAGCTTCATTTTGCAGGGCACATGCACATAAATGATACCGGAGTTCGAAAGTATGATAATGGTAAAGGATTATTTAATATTCAAATTCCATCGCTGGCGGCATATATTCCAGGATATAAAATTTTGACAATCAAAAATAAAAATAAGGTAGAAATAAATACGGTTATTATTGATTCGGTTCCCGGATTTAAAACGCTTTTTCCTTTGTACGAACAGGAATATGCTTATTTAAAAAATAGTAATGATCCTAAAATATGGGACAAAGGAATATTACAAGCCAAAAATTATCAGGAATTTACTAATTGGCATTTAAAAGAATTGGTTCGAAGCCGATTTCTTGAGAAAGATTGGCCTGTAGAATTCAAAGATTATATGTTGAAAACTACAGCAAAAGACTTAATGACTTTAGCTCATGTTTCTGCTTCGAAAAAAGAAAAATACAAGAACGAAAACTGGACTGGTTTTGATTTTATTTTTGATTATCATCGAATGTATTCTGCAGATGAATTAGCGTTAAAGGACATTGGCGTTAAGCGAATAAATCAATACAAAATAATTATAGATTCGTATAAAAAACAGTATCAATTGTTAGAAAAGCCTACTGCAATCCAAACTTCTTTTTATGAGTTTTGCTCCATTTTTGAAAAGTTTTTAAAAGCTGCTCCATCTGATAAATTTATTATAAATTTGAAACGGAATAGTATTCGCAATTAAATTTGTTCAAAAACCAAACCATCCAACCAAACCAACTTATGAAATCTAAAGTAATTATAGTTTTCCTTCTATTGATTACTGTGTCCAAACTTGTGGGACAGAATATAAAATTCGAGCATTATAATGAAAATAATGGACTTTCGTATAATTCGGTAAGACATATTGTTCAGGATAAGAACGGTTTTATGTGGCTGGGAACTTTCTTTGGTTTGAATCGTTTTGACGGTTATCAGTTTAAGCCTTATATGAGTTCTGAATTTGGAAAAAACAAACTCTATAATGATGATATTACTGCACTAGAACTTGATGAAGCTTCGCATGATTTATGGATAGGAACCAGAAAAGGGCTTACGCTTTATCAAATGGATACCAATGTTTTTACTACTTTTTTTAATAAAAAAAACGATCCAAATAGCTTGCCTGAGGACGAAATTCGTTCGGTTCATGTAGATAAATTCAAGAGAGTCTGGGTAGGAACAATGTCTAAAGGAGTTGCTGTTTATTCTCCAAAAGAGCAGCGTTTTTCAAAGATTAATATCAAAGGATTTGATTATATCAAAGAGATATTTCAGGATAAAAAAGGAAATATCTGGATAGGAAGTTTTGGTAAAGGATCAGTAGCTAAAATTATATTAGGAACAAAAGGCGAAATTTTAAAGATTACTACTTATACCTTATCAATTCCTAATTCCAATCAAAAAAATCCATACATCAATTTTATATATGAAGATGTAAAAGCGGATATTTTTGTAGGGACGAGGGACGGACTTTACAAGTTAAACAAAGCAAAAAACTTATTTGAAAATCTGTACATAAACGATGCCGTTTTAAGAAATAAGTTAGGACCTTATTTTATTTCTGTCGCTCAGGCTCCTGATGGGAAATATTGGTTAGGAACTCTGGGAGGACTTGTGGTTTGTGATCAGTTAGAAAATGTAGCCAATGGAAATTTCCAACGTTATTACTCTAAACTTACTGATGATAGTTCGTTAGTAGGGAATTTAGTTAATTCTTTATATTTCGATAAAACAGGAGTTTTATGGATAGGAACCGAAGACGGTTTAGATAAATATGACCCTTATGGCGATCAGTTTAAAATTAGTAAGGACATTTCACTGTATAATGACAATCAAAAACCTAATATTAGAGGATTTGCAAAAACTTATGATGGAAACGTCATAGCAGCAACAAGATACAACGGGCTTTTTGTTTCCAGAGATAAATCTTTCGTTCCGTTACATAATAGCAAAAACGATATTGCCAGTGTTTACTCGAATGATGGAAAAACGGTATATTGCGGTTTGTGGAATGGAGAAATAGTAGTCTATAATTATTTATCAAATAGTTCTAGATTAGTTGATGTGGGAATTAAAAACTCTCCGATAATTTCTTTTTTAGTTGTTGACGAAAATACTTTGGTGGTAGGTTCTTTTGGAGAAGGCGCTGTAATTGTAGATCCAAAAACATTAGATGTTAAAGTGCCAAAAGGTGTTTTATTGCCTAATTTCCAAATTAGTAAAATTAAGGCCGACAGATTTAAAAATTTATGGTTCGCTACCGAAACGGGTGTTGCTAAGTATAATTTAAAGACCAAAAAACTTAAGATTTATTTAAAAGGAGAAGATGAAAAAATAGGACTTCCGGCTAATTATGTCAGTGATATTTTGATTGATACCAACGGAGATATCTGGGTAGCAACAGTGAAAGGTTTAGGGATTTATGATGCTAAAAAAGATAATTTTATTCCTATTCTGGAACCTAAAGAACTATATGGTAAGTGGATTACCGATTTAGAAATGGACAATGATGGTTATTTATGGTTAAATATTAATAACAATAGTATTGCCCGATACAAAAAGAAATCAAAAAAGATAAATATTTATTATGTTGATAGCGGAAACCGATTAGATGTTTTTAGCTCTAAAGGATTTTACAGTTTAAATAATTCGACTATTTATTTAGGTGGTAAAAATGGTATTATCTATTTTTCTGCCGATAAGATAAAAGAGAATAAAATTTCTCCACAACCTATTATTACCGAGTTCAAAGTTCAAAACGAAGAAGTTTTTCCAGGAGTAGAAATTAACGGTCAAATTCCATTTTATAAAGATATTAATAGCAATAAAGAGGTAGAACTTAATTTTGATAATCGAAATTTTTCTATTCAGTTTTCGACACCTTCCTATACAAATGAGAGGCTTAATAAGTTTGAGTATATGCTCGAAGGTTTTGATAAAAACTGGATTACAACTACCAGTGATGCAAGAACAATTCAGTACACCAACTTGAATCCAAATAAATACGTTTTTAAAATAAGAGCCAGTAATAGTGATGGTGTGTGGAGTAAAACGAAGGCTTATAATATCACGATTTTATCTCCTTTTTGGACAAATACTAAAATTTTCCTGTTATTGATTTTGTTGTTTTCAGTGTCAGCTTATTATATTAGAAAAGAAATTAGATCCCGAATTAAATTACGACAAGCGCTTTTATTAGAAAGAGTGAAAAGAGACAGTGATGAACGTTTGTCTAATGAAAAATTACAGTTTTTCACGAACATTTCTCATGAATTAAGAACACCTTTAACTTTGATTTTAGGTCCTGCGAAACAATTATTAGAACAGGAAGAAGGTTTTGATTATGATAAATCGAAGCTGCATTTAATTTATCAAAATGCAAGTAGGTTGTTATTGTTAGTAAATCAAATTCTTGATTTTAGAAAAGCACAATCGGGAGAGTTAAAGCTAAAAGTTTCTAAAACTGAAATTATTGCTAACACCCAAACAGTTTTTGATTCGTTTAGACAATTAGCTCAGGAAAAAGAAATTAATTTTCATTTTAATTACGAAATTGAAAGTCTCGAAGGCTGGATTGATGTAGATAAATACCATAAAATTTTATACAATTTACTATCGAATGCTTTAAAGTTTACTAACAATTTTGGAACTGTAGATTTATTTATTGGAGTAAAGGAAAATGATGGAGAAAATAAATTGATTGTGGAAGTAAGTGATGATGGTATTGGAATTCCATTAGAAAGTCAGAAAAAGATTTTTTCCAGATTCTATCAGGTAAAAACCAGTAAAAAGAACAATACAGGTTCAGGAATTGGTTTGTCATTAGTGATTTCTTTAGTTGAGGTACACCGCGGGCATTTGAAATTAAAAAGTGTTCCATTGCAGGGAAGTACTTTTACATTTGAATTACCTATTTCTAAAAGCAGTTATAAAAAGAGTGAGGTTTTTGATATTGAATACAAAGAAGCCGAGGTGGAGTACGCTCCTCTGGATACTGTAAAGAAACCCAATCAAAATACAGAACTAAAACAGAATATTTTAGTAATTGAAGACAATGCCGAACTTCGTTTTTTTATTGTTGATTATTTATCAGATTACTATAAAGTGTATCAGGCCGAAAATGGTGATGAAGGACTGCATCTTTGTAAAAAAATAAAACCGGCACTTTGTGTTGTCGATGCGATGATGCCGGTTATGGGAGGTTTTCAGTTTGTCGAAACTTTGAAAAGCGATGAGGAAATTAGTCATACCGCATTAATTATGTTAACAGCATTGTCTGAAAATGAAAACAAGATTAAAGGTTATAATTTAGGAGTTGATGAATATATGGTCAAACCATTTGATCCTTCATTGTTAAAAACCCGAATTGATAATATTATAAAAACCCGAATTGAGTTAAAACAAAAATTTTCAGGTGAGATAGAAAGTGATGTGGCAACCTTAACACATTCACAATTAGATGTCGATTTTATCGCGAGTATTACAGGTTTAATCGAAGAAAAAATTAGTGATCCGGAACTTACTGCTAATTTTATGTGTGCTGAACTAGGAATGAGTTCGTCTAAATTGTATCGAAAAATAAAACAATTGACTGATTTGTCTCCTAATGAATTTATACGCACCGTTCGTCTTAAAAAAGCAGCGCAATTACTCAAATTAAAAACATACAATGTTTCAGAAGTAGCTGACAAGGTAGGTTTTAATGATCCTTTGTATTTTAGCAGATGTTTTAAAAAACAATTTGGTTATTCTCCAAGCCGATTGATTAAGTGATTTTTTTAATCATTTAATGCTTAGAACAACTCAGATTTAAACATTTCTTTGTTCAATTTCATTTTTAACGAATATTCAATAAAAATTAATTTTTTGGCATAATTTTGGTTGAATAGTTTCGCTAATTATAGAATTTAATATATAAATTAGCGGATGTTTAAATTAAGGGTTTAATTTTTAAATAATATGTTTATTTATGTTAGATTTTTTTAATTTTAAGAGAAAACATTTGTGTTTCAATTATTAAGAATTACATTTGTGTAATCGATTGCATCATCTTTTGCAGATTATTGTTCGTTTGCAGCTATGATTTAATAGATTGTTTATTAGTTTTTTACCTTTTTTATAGCTTTAATGGCTGTTTTTTAGGCTTGTACTGAATATTTAAATTTAACCAAATATAATATATTTAAAAATCTCTGATTATGAATCAAACAAACAAGGCTGTTGGAAACTATCGTTGGACTATATGTTCGTTATTGTTTTTTGCAACTACTATTAATTATTTAGACAGACAAGTACTGTCTTTAACATGGAACGATTTTATTGCACCTGAGTTTCATTGGACAAATAACGATTACGGAAATATTACAGCTTTGTTCTCTATCTTTTATGCAGTTTCTTTGCTCTTTGCAGGGAAGTTTGTAGACTGGATGGATACTAAAAAAGGTTTTCTTTGGGCAATTGGAGTTTGGTCTATAGGTGCTTGTTTACATGCTTTTGCAGGAATTGCAACTTCTGGAATTATAACAGGAAACTGGTTTGTAGGTTTTGAAGGGGCTAAAGAAGCTATTGAAACTGTGAACGATACGGCTCTGGTAATTAATGTAAGTGTTACTTTGTTTATTTTTGCTCGTTTTGTTTTGGCAGTTGGAGAGGCTGGGAACTTTCCTGCGGCAATTAAAACTACAGCTGAATATTTTCCTAAAAAAGACAGAGCTTTTGCTACTAGTATTTTTAACGCCGGAGCAACAGTAGGAGCATTGGCTGCGCCAATTACAATTCCTTTTATTGCAAAATCTTTTGGATGGGAAATGTCATTCATCATTATTGGTGCTTTAGGATTTGTTTGGATGGGATTCTGGATTTTTATGTATGATAAACCAGAAAGACACTCAAGAGTGAATGCTGGTGAATTAGAATATATTCAACAAGATGATGTTGCTGATAGTAAAATAGCAGGTTATGTTCCTGAAACGACTACAAAAGTAAGTTTTAAAGATTGTTTTAAATACAAACAAACATGGGCTTTTGCTTTTGGTAAATTCATGACTGATGGTGTTTGGTGGTTTTTCTTATTCTGGACTCCGGCTTATTTAAGTTCAGTTTACGGAATGGATTCTACAGAAGCAGCTTTCCCGTTATTTGTATTGTATATGATAACATTGTTGTCAATTATTGGAGGTTGGTTGCCAACTTATTTCGTAGAGAAAAAAGGAATGAATCCTTATGAAGGAAGAATGAAAGCAATGTTGATATTTGCATTTTTTCCTCTACTAGCATTAGTGGCTCAGCCATTAGGTTATATTTCTTATTGGTTGCCGGTAATTATAATTGGTATTGCAGGTGCAGCACACCAGGCTTGGTCTGCTAATATTTTTACAACTGTAGGAGATATGTTTCCTAAAAAAGCAATTGCAACAATTACTGGTATTGGTGGTTTAGCGGGTGGCTTAGGATCTACAGTTATTAATAAAGGATCAGGAGTTTTGTTTGATTATACTAAAGAAACAGATATGGTTTTCCTAGGCTTTAAAGGTATAGAAGCAGGTTACTTTATTATCTTCTCTATTTGTGCAGTGTGTTATTTAATAGGTTGGGCGGTTATGAAATCGTTAGTGCCTAAATATGCTCCAATAACTGATTTGTAAAAAGAATAAATAAAAAAGGCTCTCTTAAGTTTAAGAGGGCTTTTTTTGGTTTTTTAACTTTTTGTCAACAACTTGTTTTCATAAAAGTAGATATAAAAATAAATTAAATTAATACCTTTGTAATCGATTACATTAAAACAGAATAATTATGGCGAATTATAGTTCTAGATACGCTTCTAGCCCTCAAGCAGTAAAACAATATGATACTAAGCAATTAAGAGATGAATTTTTGATTGATAACTTAATGCAGGAAGATGAACTTACATTTACTTACTCGCATTATGATAGATATATCACAGGTTCAGCAGTTCCTGTTACTAAAGATTTAGTTCTTGAAACAATCGATCCTTTAAAGTCAAGCTATTTTTTAGAGCGTAGAGAAATTGGAATCATCAATGTAGGAGGACATGGTTCTGTTGTTGTTGAAGGGGAAACGTACGAACTAGGATTTAAAGATGCTTTATATATTGGTAGCGGAAATAAAGAAGTAATATTTAAAAGTGCAGATGCTAAAAATCCTGCTAAGTTTTATATTAATTCTGCTCCGGCTCACACCTCTTATCCTACAGCAAAAGTAAGTTTAGCTGAAGCTAATAAATTACACTTGGGTACGATGGAAACAGCTAATCACCGTACAGTAAACCAAATGATTATTGGAAGTGTGGTAACTACTTGTCAATTGCAAATGGGAATGACTGAATTGAAACCGGGAAGTGTTTGGAATACAATGCCGGCTCACGTTCATGATCGTCGTATGGAAGTGTATTTTTACTTAGATATTCCGGAAAATCAAGCGGTTTGTCACTTTATGGGTGAACCGCAGGAAACAAGACACATCTGGATGAACAATCACCAGGCAGTAATTTCTCCACCTTGGTCTATTCACTCAGGAGCTGGAACTTCAAATTATACTTTTATTTGGGGTATGGCTGGTGAAAACCTGGATTACGGAGATATGGATGTTTGTAAAATCACTGATTTAAGATAAAAAAATGACAAATTTATTTGATATACAAGGAAAAGTTGCTCTTATTACAGGAAGTACTCACGGACTGGGAATGGCAATGGCTAAAGGATTAGGGCAAGCCGGAGCAACGATTGTTGTAAACGGAAATTCTTCACAGGAAAAAATTGACAATGCTGTAGCAGAATTAAAAAGCGAAGGAATCAACGCTGTAGGTTATAAATTTAACGTGACTGAAGAGTCACAAGTTAAAGAAGCTGTTGCGAAAATCGAAAGCGAAGTGGGACCAATCGATATCTTAATCAACAATGCTGGAATCATTAAGAGAATTCCATTGTTAGATATGGAAGTGGCTGATTTTAGAGAAGTTGTTGATATTGATTTAGTGAGTCCTTTTATTGTTTCTAAGTATGTTGCTAAAGGAATGATCGATAGAAGACAAGGTAAAATCATCAACATTTGTTCTATGATGAGCGAATTAGGTCGTAGTACTGTTTCGGCTTATGCTGCTGCCAAAGGTGGTTTGAAAATGCTGACTAAAAATATGGCTACAGAATGGGCTAAATACAATGTGCAAATCAACGGAATTGGTCCTGGGTATTTTGCTACAGAACAAACAAAACCTATTCGTGTTGACGGTCATCCGTTTAATGATTTTATCATCAGCCGTACGCCAGCTGCTAAATGGGGAGATCCAAGTGATTTAGCCGGAGCAGCTATCTTTTTGTCATCTAAGGCAAGTGATTTTGTAAACGGTCATATTTTATATGTTGATGGTGGAATTTTAGCTACTATCGGTAAACCATCAAACGAAGATTAATATTTTAAGAAAATTATAATGAGCACTTTCATAAACGATAACTTTTTATTAGAAAATAAATACGCAGAAGAATTATATCATAATTATTCTAAAAATCAACCTATTATTGATTACCACAATCACCTGAATCCTCAGTTTATTGCCGAAGATAAAATCTTCAACAACATTACTGATGTTTGGATTAAAGGAGATCACTACAAATGGCGTGCAATGCGTACATTGGGAATCAACGAACAATTTGTTACAGGAAATGGTTCTGATAAAGATAAATTTTTAAACTGGGCAAAAACAGTTCCTTATACAATGCGTAATCCATTGTACCACTGGACTCACTTAGAATTAGCTCGTTATTTTGATATTACTGATTTATTAAACGAAAAATCAGCTGAAAGAATTTACGAAGAGACTTCTGCTAAAGTAAATTCTGCTGAATACAGCACAAGAAACTTGCTTAGAAAAGTTAATGCTGAATTAGTTTGTACTACTGAGGATCCTATTGATAGCTTGGATTTCCACGAGCAATTGGCTAAAAGTGATTTCAAAACTACAGTGAGTACAGCTTTCCGTCCTGATAAAGCGATTTTAATTGCTAATGACGGTTACAACGAATACCTTGATGTTTTAGGACAAAAAGCATCTATCGAGATCAATACTTATGCTGATTTACAAGCGGCTTTAAGAAACAGAATTGAGTATTTTAATGCGAATGGTTGTCAACTATGTGACCACGGATTAGACCAAATTTATTTTGAAAATTATACTGAAAGCGAAGTGGTTGCTATTTTCAAAAAGAAAAGAGAAAACCAGGCAATCAGCAATGAAGAAGCTTTGAAATTCCAAAGTGCTATCTTAGTGTTCTTATGTGAAACTTACCATGAATTTGGATGGGTTCAACAATTTCACTTAGGTGCTTTGAGAAACAACAATGCTCGTATGCACCGTATCTTAGGTCCTGATACAGGATGGGATTCTATTGGTGATTACCCACAAGCTCAAAAACTATCTGCATTCTTAAATGCTTTAGATTCTAAAGATAAATTGACTAAAACTATTATTTATAACCTGAATCCTGCTGATAACGAAGTGATGGCTACCATGATTGGTAACTTTAACGACGGAAGTGTTAGAGGTAAAGTACAATTTGGTTCAGGATGGTGGTTCTTAGATCAAAAAGACGGAATGATTAAACAATTAAACGCTCTTTCTAATATGAGTTTGATTAGTTGTTTTGTGGGAATGTTGACTGATTCTAGATCTTTCTTATCTTTCCCAAGACACGAATATTTCCGTCGTATTGTTTGTAATCTTTTAGGAGATGAAATCAAGAGAGGGGAATTACCGGCTTCTGAAATGGAATGGATTGGAAAAATGGTTTCTGACATTAGTTACGGTAATGCTAAGGAATATTTCAAATTTCCGGTAAAATAATTAAAGTATAATTTATAAAAATATTTCACTTGAAAAAAGTAGTCACTTTTGGAGAAATTCTACTGCGTTTGTCTACAGACAGACATTTGAGGTTTGCTCAGGCTGAGTCTTATAAAGCAACCTATGGTGGGGGAGAATTTAATGTAGCTGTTTCGCTTGTAAATTACGGAATGAAAGCGGAATTTGTAACTAAAGTACCTGATAATGAATTAGGAAATTGCGCTATTCACGAAATGCGTAAATTGGATGTAGATTGTCAAAATGTACTGAAAGGTGGCGATCGTTTAGGGATTTATTTCCTTGAAACAGGAACCAGTACGCGTGCAAGTAATGTAATTTATGACAGAGCTAACAGTTCAATGTCAACTTTGAAAAAAGGAGAATTTGACTGGAAAGAAATATTAAAAGATGCAACCTGGTTTCACTGGAGCGGTATTACTCCGGCTCTTTCAGAATCGGCTGCCGAAGCTTGTATGGAAGCAATCCAAGTGGCTCATGAATTAGGTTTGACTATTTCTACCGATTTGAATTACCGTTCTAAATTGTGGAATTATGGTAAACAGCCTAAAGATGTTATGCCTGAAATGTTAAAGTACAGTAACATTATTTTAGGTGATATTGATACAGCTAACTTTATGTTAGGTTTAGATAAAGTAGATCCTGATTATCAAAAAGAAAAAACTTTGCCGGCTGTTTATGACGAAGTTTTTAAGCTTTGTCCTGAATTAAAATACATGGCAACAACTTTACGTTATTCTGTAAGTGCTTCTCATCAGCGTATTGGAGGAATCCTTTATGATGGAAAAGAAATCTTCAAAGCGGCTGTACAAGAAGTAACTCCAGTTGTAGACAGAGTAGGTAGTGGTGATGCATTTATGGGAGGTTTAATCTACGGATTGAATGAAGAGCCTTTGGATAAACAAAGAGCATTAAACTTTGCTGTTGCTGCTTGTTGTTTAAAACACACAATCTACGGAGATTATAATTTAATTACTAAAAATGAAATTGAAAAATTACTTGACGGAGATTTCACAGGTAAGGTTTCAAGATAAAAAGATATAAAATGGCTCAATTTACACGTATAGAAGTTGCTACTGCAATGAAAGAAACAGGGATGATTCCTTTGTTTTTTAGTAATGATTTGGAATTAAGTAAAAATGTTTTGAAAGCTTGTTATGATGGTGGTGCCCGTTTGATGGAATTCACTGCCAGAGGAGATTTCGCTCACGAAGTTTTTGCTGAATTGACAAAATATGCTATCAAAGAATTACCTGGAATGATAATGGGGGTAGGATCAGTAACGGATGCTGCGGCTGCTTCATTGTATATGCAATTAGGCGCTAATTTTATTGTAACTCCAGTATTCAGAGAAGATATTGCTATAGCTTGTAATCGTAGAAAAGTATTATGGTCTCCTGGTTGTGGTACATTATCTGAAATAGCCAGAGCAGAAGAATTAGGATGCGAGATTGTTAAATTGTTCCCTGGGGAAATCTACGGACCACAATTTATCAAAGGTGTTAAAGGACCATGTCCTTGGACAAACATTATGCCTACTGGTGGAGTTTCTACAGAAAGAGATAATTTAAAATCTTGGTTTGATGCTGGTGCTTACTGTGTTGGAATTGGTTCTCAGTTAATCTCAGCTGAAGTTTTAAAAACTAAGGATTATGCCGGATTAACTCAAAAAGTAAAAGAGACCATAACAACGATTAAAGAGCTTAGAAATAAATAATAAGATTTATTTTAGGGGTAAATATTTTCAAAATATATTTATCCCTAAATGTTTTTTTAATGTAAATTTGCAGAATTCTTGAATGATTCAATCGTTTGAACTATTATGAGAAAACTGCTTTAAAATAATTTAGTAGTATTAAAATGGAAAAATTAAACAGAAAAAATAGAGGTTTAGAGCAATTAAACCCAATTAAAGTAGTTCAATTTGGTGAAGGTAACTTTTTAAGAGCTTTCGTTGATTATGCTTTTCAAAGATTGAATAATGAAGTTGATTTCAATGCCGGAATTGCGGTTGTTCAGCCATTAGCAGGTGGTATGGTAGACATGATTAATGATCAGGATGGTCTTTATACGTTGTTTATGAACGGAATCAAAAAAGGTGAAAAAATCCAAGATATTCAGTTAATTTCTAATATTGTAAAAGCTATAAATCCTTATAGTAATTTTGCTGATTATTTAGCATTAGCTAAAGAAGAAGAATTGCAATTTATTGTTTCAAATACTACTGAAGCAGGTATTGAATTTGTTAATACTGATACTCCGGATATGCAGCCACCAGCTTCATTTCCTGCAAAGTTGACTGTTTTATTATACGAAAGATTCAAACATTTTAATGGAGATGCTGCTAAAGGATTGACAATCATTCCTTGTGAGTTGATTGATTATAACTCAGAAGCATTGAAAAAATGTATTTTGCAATATGTTGATTTATGGAAATTAGAGGACGCATTCAAAACTTGGGTTTCTGATGCTTGTACTTACCACAGTACTTTGGTGGACAGAATTGTTCCTGGATATCCAAGAGCTGAAATTGAAGACTACAATAGCAAATTAGATTATCAGGATAATTTAATTGTTGCTGCTGAGCCATTTTTCCTTTGGGCAATTGAAGGAGGAGAAGATTTAAAAGCAAAATTACCATTCCACAAAACAGATTTGAATGTGAAGATTGTTGATGATATTCGTCCTTTCAAAATGATTAAAGTTCGTATTTTGAATGGAGCTCATACTGCGATGGTTCCTGTTTCTCTTTTATATGGTAACAAATTAGTTATGGAAACAGTTAACGGTGGTTTTACCGGACCGTTTGTTGATAATGTTATCAGTGAAATTAGTGAAACGCTTCCTATGGACAAAAACGAAATCACGGCTTATGCTGAAGAAGTAATGGATCGTTTCAAAAATCCATTTATCAAGCATGCGCTTGCTGATATCGCTTTAAACTCAATCTCAAAATTCAAAGTGAGAGTTTTACCGAGTTTATTAGGATATTATAATGCTACTAAACAACTTCCTACGAGTTTAACTTTTTCATTAGCTTGTTTGATCCAATTCTACAAAGGGACTTGGAATAACGAAGCTTTACCGGTAAAAGATACTCCGGAGTTAGTTGAAGCATTCAAAAAAGCATGGGAATTAAAAGATTTAGATGCAGTTGTAGCTAGTGTTTTAAGCAATACAGCTTTCTGGGACGAAGATTTAAATAAAGTTGACGGATTAGCACAAACTTTAGTGCTTGCTTTAAACGAAATTGAAGCCAATGGTATTGAACAAGGCTATATCAATTTTTCTCAAAAAAAATAAAAGACAAAAAAACAAAAAAACCAAGTAATTAAAATGCAAAAGAAGTTAATAAAAGTAGATCCTACGGATAATGTTGCTGTAGCGTTAGTTAATCTAACAGCTGGAGAAACTATCCCATTTGAAGGAGAAGACGTTTTAGTATTATCGGATACTAAAATGAAGCACAAGATTGCAATGGTAGATTTTGAGCCTGGAGACAAGATCATTATGTACGGTGTAATCGTTGGAAAAGCGAGTGAAAAAATTGCTAAAGGTGGTGTTATTGCTACTACGAATGTAAAACACGAAAGCGCAAAGGTTTCTGGTAAGACTGAAACTATCGGTTGGACTGTTCCTAATGTAGACAAATGGAAAGATAAAACGTTTATGGGATACCACCGTGAAGACGGTCAGGTAGGAACTGAAAATGTTTGGTTATTCTTCCCGTTAGTTTTTTGTGAAAACAGAAACATTGAAATCTTAAAAGGTATTTTCGAAAAAGAATTGAAAAAACCAAAAGAGAATGATTACCAATTATTACTTCGTTCATTAGTTAATTCTGAAAAAGGTGGTGATGAAGTAGTTGCAAAATCTGAAGAAGTAGATTTATTCGAAAATATTGAAGTAAAATTCATCCAGCACCAAGGTGGTTGTGGAGGAATTCGTCAGGATTCTCACTCTTTGGCTAAACTTTTGGCTGGTTATGTAAACAATCCAAACGTTGCCGGAGCTACAGTATTGAGTTTAGGTTGTCAAAACTTACAAATTTCAATCTTCCAGGATGCGATGAAGGAAATTAATCCAAACTACAGTAAACCAGTTTTGATTTATGACCAACAATCTATCGGAACTATTGAAGAAATGTTGAGCACTGTAGTTAAAGATTCATTTGCTGCTATCAAAGAAGCTAATAAAATTGAAAGAAAACCAGCTCCATTATCTAAATTAAGAATAGGTTTAGAGTGTGGTGGATCTGACGGATTCTCTGGAATTTCGGCTAACCCAACATTAGGAGTTTTGTCTGATAAATTAGTTGCACTTGGTGGAACAACTATTCTTTCTGAATTCCCTGAGTTATGTGGAGTAGAGCAGGAATTAGTAAACCGTTGTATCGATGATAAAGACGGACAACGTTTCTTAGATTTAATGAAATGGTATGAAAAAACGGTTATTGATGCAGGTTCTGGATTTGATATGAATCCTTCTCCGGGTAACATCAAAGACGGTTTGATTACTGATGCAATGAAATCAGCAGGGGCTTCTAAAAAAGGAGGAACTTCACCAATTGTAGGAGTTTACGATTATGGTGAATATATCAACGAGCCAGGATTTACATTATTATGTACTCCAGGAAACGACGTTGAATGTACAACTGCAATGGTAGGTTCAGGTGCTAATATGGTATTGTTTACAACAGGTTTAGGAACTCCGACAGGAAACCCGATTGCTCCGGTTGTAAAAGTATCGTCTAACACGCAATTAGCTAATAAAATGTCTGATATTATCGATTTCAACACTGGTGGAATTATCACAGGTGACAAAACGATTGAAGAAACAGCTGATGAAATGTTAGAATTTATTATTAAAGTAGCTAGTGGTGATGTAAAAACTAAGGCTGCTATATTAAACCAAAATGACTTTATTCCTTGGAAAAGAGGAGTATCGCTATAAAGATTGTTTTTAGATTTTGTTTTTAGTTAAAAAGGGAGGTTGTTTTTTAAAACGCCTCCCTTTTTTTATGTTTTAAATTCTTGTCGAAGACTGTCTAATTAATAATTTAGGCATTAGTACAACCGTTTTTCCGGATTTTTTCTTGTCAACATTGTTTATTTTGTCTAGAAAAACCTGGGCGGCCATTTTACCCATTTCTACTGGTGACTGATCAACGGTCGAGATGGATAGTTCCATAAATTTAGTAAAAGGTTCGTTTCCAAAACCAAAAACACAAAAATCTTCCGGGATTTTAATATCGTGTTCTTTTAGTTTTTGTATGGCGCCAAGAGCAGCAAAATCACTCGTTGAGAAAATAGCATTTGGAGGATTATCTAAGGCTAATAATTTTTCAACAGCTTCTCTTCCTTCTACCACATTACTTTTTATAGTAATGATATAATCTTTATTTATTGGTATATTATTATCTAATAAAGCTTTCTCGTAACCTCGGTAACGATCTTCATATATTTCTAATGAACGATCTCCTGAAAAATAAGCTATTTTATCACAACCTTGTTCTAAAAGATGTTGTGTCGTTTGGTAAGAAGCTTGGTAATCATCAATTGTAACTGAACTTACATGTTTGATTTCTTTCTTTCGGTCAAAAAAGACTAAGGGAATATTTTTTTGAACAACACGTTCTATATAATGATTGTTTTCATCCGGCAGATTGGAAATAGACATTAAAATTCCGTCAACCTGAGCGTTTAATAAAGTGTTGATGTTCTCAATTTCTCTATTTTCGTTTTCATGAGTTTGACATATAATAACCTGATAACCTTCGGGATGCAAGCTTTCTTCAATTCCTCTGATTACTGATGCAAAAAAATTAGTATTAATACGGGGAACAATAACGCCAACATTATTGCTTTTTCCGCTTCTTAGTGCTAATGCTAATCTGTTTTGCTTGTAGTTCATTCTATTAGCCGTTTCAAGGACTAATTTTCGAGTACTTTGGCTAATTTTAGGATTGTTATTTAGAGCTCTGGAAACAGTTGCAGCAGTAATGTTTAATTCTTTTGCAATGTCATAAATAGTTGTTTTTTCAGTCATTATAAGTGGTCTATCTCGGTAAAAATAATATTTTTTTTTAAATAATTATTTGTTTGGTACTGATATTGATAGCATTTTGAAATCAAAAAAACAGTTTAGTTGTCTTTTTATTATTAAAATCGTCTTTTGTAGTATTTTGCGAATTAAACTCTTATTTTTTAATTAAATAAAATAATTCTTCTTTTTTTTGTATAAATGCATTTATTTCGGTCTTTTTTATAGTTTTATATTAAAAATATATATAGATTTGTGTAATCGATTACATAAAATCATTCGGTTTTTCTGTTTTGTTGAAGACTTTTTAAAATCTAAAATTATACATCTTAAATTTTTTAATCAATGAAAAATAAAAGTTATTGTTCCTTATTATCTTTTTCTGCAGTTTTAATGTTGGCTTTTTTGAGTAGTTGCTCAGCACAAAAAAAGAATGATGTTTTAGCTAATCCCTGGAAAGTAAAACAACAAATAGAAAAATCAGTAATAGTTCCCGTTTTTAAAAAACAAACCTACAACATTGTTGATTTTGGGGCTAAAAGTGGAGGAATTGATAATAATTCGGAAGCTTTTAAGAAAGCAATTGCTGCCTGTACTGAAAACGGAGGAGGAAAAGTAATTGTTCCGGCGGGAAAATTTTTAACAGGCCCAATTCACTTAGATAATAATGTCAATCTTCATTTAGAAGATGGAGCTGAGATTCTCTTCAGTACTAAATCATCTGATTATCCATTGGTTAAAACCACTTTTGAAGGGACAGAATGTATGAATCATTCGCCTTTAATTTATGCTTACAATAAAAAAAATATAGCTGTTACAGGTAAAGGAATTTTAAACGGTCAAGCCGATAATGATAACTGGTGGTACTGGTGTGGAGCAAAACAATACGGATGGAAGGAAGGAAGAGGTAATCAAAATGATCCTCAAAATCGTATTCGTTTAGTAGAATCGGGTGAGCAAAATGTTCCTGTTGAACAAAGAATATTTGGAGAAGGATCGTATTTGAGACCAAATTTTATAGAGTTTCATACTTGTACAGATGCTTTGATTAAAGATGTGAAAATTATAAATGCACCTTTTTGGGTTATTCATCCAATGAAATCTACTAATGTAACGGTTGATGGTGTAACTGTAGAAAGTCATGGTCCTAATAATGACGGTTGTGATCCCGAATACTCTAAAAATGTAATTATAAAAAACTGTACGTTTAATACCGGAGACGATTGTATTGCAATAAAATCAGGAAAAGATGGAGATGGAAGACGTGTAGCAATGAAAAGCGAAAATATCATTGTGAAAGATTGTATGATGCTTGATGGTCATGGAGGTGTTGTTATGGGGAGCGAAATGACTGGAGGAATTAAAAACGTTTTTGTTGAAAATTGTAAAATGGATAGTCCTAATCTTGATAGAGCCATCCGAATAAAATCAAATTCCAGAAGAGGTGGAATTGTTGAAAATGTATTTGTTAGAAACATTGAAGTAGGTCAGGTAAAAGAAGCTGTTTTAAGAATCAACATGTTTTATAATGTTTATGGTAATCAAACAGGAAATTTTATTCCGCAGGTTAAAAATGTTATTTTGGAAAATGTTAAAGTTAAAAACGGCGGGAAATTTGGAGTTCTGGCACAAGGATATAAAGAATTGCCAATAGATAATGTGGTGTTGAAAAATGTGACGATTGATAAAGTTGGAAAAGCATATTCTATAGAAAATGTAACTAATATTCAATTTATAAATACTACAATAAATGGAGAAAAAGTAGAAAGCCCTAAATAATTTAAAGAGCATATACTTAATAAAAACAATTGAATACTCACTTTAAAATGTAGTGTTATGAAAAAACTTTCTTTGTTTGTGTATTCTGGTTTAGGTGTAATTACCATTTTTGTCCTGTTTTTATGTTGTAAACCGTCAGAAAGTAAGAGTGCTTCAATACAACAAAGAGAGCAGATAATTCCAACTAATCTTAAATGGTCAGAACGAATGGCATTGTCCATTATGAAGCGACATCCTAAGGCCTGGCAGATTGATAATCACGAAAAACCAAAATGGGATTATAAAATTGGGATGATTTTAACGGCTTATGAAAAGTTGTATGCCAAAACCAAAGAGCAAAAATATTTTGATTACATAAGAGATTATGCAGATGTATTAATTGATAGTACAGGTTCTTTTCAAAATTTTAATCCAAAAGATCATAATATAGATTTTATAAATGCAGGAAAAATTCTTTTTGGTCTTTATCACAAAACAAATAATCAAAAATATTTAAAAGCATTACAAACTTTACGAAATCAATTTGTTGATTATCCCAGAACCCAATCTGGTGGATTTTGGCACAAAGCTATTTATCCTAACCAAATGTGGTTAGATGGTTTGTACATGGGGCAGCCGTTTTATGCAAGATATACGGTTGAGTTTGAAAATGGCGCAAAACTTGATGATGTAGCGCATCAGTTTGAATTATTACGCAATCATGCTTATGATAAAGAAACAGGCTTGTTTTTTCATGCCTGGGATGAAAGTAAAAAAATGCCTTGGGCTAATAAAGAAACTGGAACAGCTCCGCATATTTGGTTAAGAGCTTTGGGTTGGTACGGAATGGCTTTAGTAGATGTTTTGGATTATTTTCCAAAAGACCACCCTAAGCAAAAAGAATTAGTTGGGTATTTGAACGAATTAGCTAACGGTGTTAGTAAATATCAGGATGCTTCGGGATTATGGTATCAGGTGCCAAATTTACCAAATCGAAAAGGAAATTATTTAGAAGCTTCGGGTTCGTCCATGTTGGTTTATGCTATTGCAAAAGGAGTTAATAAAGGCTATTTGCCAGCCAAATTCAATAAAGTCGCGACTAAAGGTTTTGACGGTTTGACGAATAAACTAATAAAAGTAGATAATAATGGAGAACTGCATATTACGCAAGTTTGTGCTAGTGCAGGTTTAGGAGGAAATCCATATAGAGATGGTTCTTTTGAATATTATATGAGTGAAAAAATCAAGATTGATAACTCTCACGGATTAGGCGGTTTTTTATTAGCAGCTATCGAATTAGATAAATAATAGAATAATATAAAATGATAAAATTAATGAAAGCAAAGCAATTCTTATTTACGTTTCTTTTAGTAGGAGCGTTAGGATTTACAAGTTGTAAATCACAGTCGTCAGCATCTTCGGCTAAAAAAGAACTAACATCTCCTAATTTGAAATGGTCAGAGAAAATGGCTTTAACGCTGATGAAACGTCACCCAAAAGCTTTTCAACTTGATGACAGAACCGTTGCAAAATGGGATTATGTTCACGGTTTAGTAACAGGTTCTATTCAGGAACTTTACAAAAAAACAGGAGATGAAAGATATTATGAATATGTAAAAGGATATGCTGATGCTTTGATTGATGAAAATGGCAAAATTGCTACTTATGATATGAATAAATACAATATCGATATGGTGGTAGCAGCTAATATTTTATTTGATATTCATGACAGAACTAAAGAAAATAAGTATTTAGTGGCGATGCAAACTATTAGAAAGCAGCTTGAAGATCAGCCTAGAACTCCAAGTGGAGGATTCTGGCACAAGCAAATTTATCCAAACCAAATGTGGTTAGACGGTTTGTACATGGGACAGCCTTTTTACACTCATTATACTGTGAAATTTGAGAACGGAAAAAAACTGGATGATGTTGCTAAACAATTTGAATTATTAGAAAAAAACGACAAAGATCCTAAAACAGGATTGTTGTACCACGCATGGGACGAAAGTAAAAAAATGCCTTGGGCTGATAAAACTACAGGTAAATCTCCAAATTTTTGGTCTCGTGCTTTAGGTTGGTATGCAATGGCTTTAGTTGATGTTTTAGATAATTTCCCAAAAGAGCATCCAAAACAAAAAGAATTAGTAGGTTATTTGAATGATTTAGCGGTAGCTTTAGAAAAAGTACAGGACAAGAAAACAGGTTTGTGGTATCAGGTAACTGATATGCCAAATAGAGAAGGAAATTATCTTGAAGCTTCCGGATCTTCAATGTTTGCTTATGCTTTGGCTAAAGGAGTAAACAAAGGTTATTTGCCAGCTAAATTTAAAAAAGTAGCTAATCATGCTTTCGACGGTTTAACAACAAAATTAATCAGAGTTGATGCAGATGGCGGAATTACTTTGACTCAATGTTGTCAGGTAGCAGGTTTAGGAGGAAATCCATACCGTGATGGTTCTTATGAATATTATGTAAATGAGAAAAAGAAAGACAACGACCCTAAAGCAACCGGACCATTTATTTTCGCTGCTATCGAATTAAACAGATAATTTTCTATTACGCATATTAATCAACCATTTTACCATTATGAATTTTTTAAATAATACAATTGCAATAGGATTAGTAATGCTTTCGAGTCAGCTAACTGTTGCACAAAAAACAACTGAATATTCTAAAGTTTGGGTTGCCGATAATGGTGACGGAACCTATAAAAATCCTGTTTTACATGCTGATTACTCAGATCCTGATGCTATTCGTGTGGGAGATGATTATTATATGACTGCTTCTTCTTTTAACTGTATTCCGGGATTGCCAATTTTGCATTCTAAGGATTTAGTAAATTGGGAATTAGTGAATTATGCGCTTCAAAAACAGCCGCCTTTTGATGTTTTCGACAAACCTCAGCATGGAAACGGAGTTTGGGCACCTTGTATTCGCTACCATAATAAAGAATATTATATTTATTATCCAGATCCGGATTACGGAATTTATATGATCAAAACTAAAGATCCAAAAGGGCTTTGGTCAGATCCAATATTAGTAAAATCAGGAGTTGGATTGATTGATCCTGCACCCTTATGGGATGATGATGGAAAGGCATATTTAGGATTTGCTTTTGCAGGAAGTCGTGCCGGAGCTAAAAGTTTATTAGCGGTTTGTACAATGAATCCAGAAGGAACAATTGCTAATGACGATGCTGTTATGGTACTTGACGGACATTTTGACGAAGCTACTGTTGAAGGTCCAAAGTTTTACAAACGCAATGGATATTACTACATTTTTGCCCCGGCAGGAGGAGTTCCTACAGGTTGGCAAACGGTGATGCGTTCTAAAAATGTCTTTGGTCCTTACGAGAAACGTAAAGTAATGGATCAGGGAAAATCACCTATTAATGGACCTCATCAGGGAGCCTGGGTGCAGACTCAAAAAGGTGAAGACTGGTTTTTTCATTTTCAGGACAAAGGTGCTTACGGAAGAATTGTTCATTTACAGCCTATGAAATGGATTAACGATTGGCCGGTAATTGGTATTGATAATGATAACGACGGAATAGGAGAGCCGGTTTTGAATTATAAAAAACCAAATGTTGGAAAAACCTATCCAATTATGACTCCGCCGGATTCAGATGAATTTAATTCAACTAAATTAGGATTGCAATGGCAGTGGCACGCTAATTACCAAATATATTGGGGAATGCCAACACCAAACGGTCATTATACTTTATTTTGTCGTCCAATGCCTGAAAAAGCAGCTAACTTATTTGATGTGCCTAATATTTTAACACAAAAGTTTCCTGCCAATGAATTTACGGCTACAGCCAAAATGACTTTTCATTCACGTTTTGATGGTGAAAGTGTCAATTTTGTAGTACTGGGATTAGATTACAGCATGTTGAAAGTAAAGCAGGAAAAAGGAGCTTTATTTATTTCTCAGGTGAATTGTAAAAATGCGGATAAAAAAGGAACAGAAACCGAAAGTAAAACGGTAAAACTGGGAAGCAATACTTTCTATCTTCAGGTAAAAGTGAAAGACGGCGGAATATGCAGCTTCTTTTATAGTTTAGATGGGCAAAAATTCGAATCATTAGGAACCGATTTTAAATCGCGTGAAGGAAAATGGATTGGTGCTAAAATTGGAATTGCAGCGCTTAGAGAAGGAAAAATTAATGATGCCGGAAGTGTAGATATCGACTGGTTTAGATTTAGTAAATAACAAATGAAGAATACTTTTTATAAAGTTGGAATTGCACTTTTTGTCTTTTTTGCAATAGCTTATAGTTCGTATGCGCAAGTGCTGGATAAATCATGGAAAAGCATTACCGAGATGGATAATGATCAATGGTTTGCATCGGTAGAAGCAAAAGCGGTTGCCGAAAATGTATTATTGTACCAACGAAATATTGGTGGCTGGCCAAAAAATATTCAAATTCAAAAAGCGCTTTCTGAAACTCAAAAGAAAGAATTATTGGCTCTAAAAAGCTCGACTGAAGGTTGTACTACTGATAATGGAGCGACTTGTCAGGAAATGCTTTTTTTGTCAAAAATCTACAAACAACAGCCTGATGAAAGATACAAGAAAGCTTTTCTTGCCGGATTGGATTATTTGTTAGCAGCACAATATGATAATGGCGGTTGGCCACAATTTTATCCGTTGAAAAAAGGATATTACACTCATATTACGTACAATGATGATTCGATGGTGAATATCCTGAATGTTTTAAAAGAAATTAAAGATAAAACTGGATATTATTCGATACAGCCATCTGAAGAAATTGTTGCAAAAACCAAAACCGCTTTCGACAAAGGAATTGATTGTATTATCAAAAGTCAATACAAACAAAATGGTGTTTTGACAGCCTGGTGTGCGCAACATGATGAAATTACCTTGTTACCGGCTAAAGCCCGTGCGTATGAATTACCATCGTTAAGCGGAAAAGAATCGGCTAAGATTGTTTTACTGTTAATGTCGCTCGAAAATCCTTCAAAAGAAGTAATTAATGCGGTGGATGCTGCAGTGGTTTGGTTTGAAAAAGTTCAGATTAACGGCTTAAAAGAAGAACGTGTTATAAAGAATGGAAAAGTTGTAGATAAGAAAATGATTCCAGATGCTAATGCACTTCCACTTTGGGCTCGTTTTATGGAATTAGAAAATAATAAACCTTTCTTTTCAGATCGTGACGGAATTAAAAAAGCTACTTTGGCCGAGGTAGGTGACGAAAGAAGAAACGGTTATTCCTGGTATACCAATGAGCCGAAAGAAGTATTGAAAAAATACGAAAAATGGAAAAATAATCTTTCTGTAGCGGTAAAGCCGGTTCAAAAAGCAGAAGTTAAGAAACCAAAGGATGATTATAATATTGTAGTTGCTCAGGACGGTAGCGGAGATTACACGAGTATTCAGGATGCAATATATAATTCACCGTCTTTTCCGTATAAAACGGTTACGATTACGGTGAAAAACGGAACTTATCATGAAAAAGTTCGTGTTCCGGAATGGAATACTAAAATTTCATTGATTGGCGAAAGCAAAGAAAAAACCATTATTAGTTACGATGATTATTTTGGGAAGATTAATTTAGGTCGAAATAGTACATTTTTTACGCCAACAGTATTGGTAGAAGCGAATGATTTTAAAGCCAGTAATTTGACGATTCAAAATACAGCCGGTCCAGTTGGTCAGGCGATTGCCTTATCTGTAGTTGCCGATAGAGTGGTGATTTCTAATTGTATTGTTTTAGGAAATCAGGATACTTTGTATAGTTCGGGTGAAGGTTTTAAACAGTATTTTAAAGATTGCTTTATCGAAGGAACGGTTGATTTTATTTTTGGTGGTGCAACGGTTGTTTTTGATAATTGTACGCTTCATAGCAAAAGCAATTCATACGTAACCGCGGCTTCAACTCCTGAGAACTCTAAATACGGTTTTGTTTTTATGAATTGTAAATTGACTGCTGGTGAAAAAGCAACCGAAGTTTATTTGGGGCGTCCTTGGCGAATTAATGCTAAAACAGTATATCTGAATTGTGAAATGGGAAATCATATTCGAAAAGAAGGCTGGAACAACTGGTCTAAAGCAGATGCGGAGAAAGCTTCTTTTTATGGCGAATACAATTGCTCAGGACCAGGATTTCAACCAAAAAGCAGAGTGAGTTGGTCACATCAATTAACAAAATCAGAAGCTAAAAAATATACCTTAGAAAATATATTAGGAGATGCTAATTCGAAATCAAATTCGAATTGGTATTCAAATTAAAAATTGAAAATTATGAGAATTAAATTATTCCTTTTTTTATTAATTGCCACGAGTTGCTTGGCACAAAAAAAGACAACGATTTATACTATTGGTGATTCGACCATGGCAAATAAAGCCAATCCAAAACAAAATCCGGAACACGGATGGGCTCAGGTTTTACAACAATTTTTTGATAATACCGTGGTGGTGGATAACCGAGCGCAGAACGGTCGCAGTACACGTAGTTTTATCAACGAAAAACGTTGGGATTCTATTTTAAAAACATTAAAAAAGGGCGATTATGTTTTTATCCAATTTGGGCATAATGACCAAAAAGAAAATAAACCAAGTGTATATACTAATCCGCGTACGGCTTACCGCCAGAATCTAATCAAATTTGTGACTGAAGCTCGTGTTAAAGGTGCGACTCCGGTTTTGTTCTCATCAATTGTTAGAAGAAATTTTAATGCAGAAGGAACTTTAGTTGATACGCACGGATTGTATCCGTTAGAAACCAGATTAGTGGCTACTGATTATAAAGTTCCGTTTATTGATTTACAATATTTAACGGAATTATTAGAGGAATCTTATGGTGTTGAAGGTTCTAAGAAATTACATTTGCATTTTAATGCAGGTGAAAGTACTTTCTTCAAAACCGAAAAGCATGATGATACACATTTATCATTACTTGGTGCTACAGAAATAGCTAAATTAGTGGTAGCCGAATTGAAAAAAACAGATTTAGATTTAAAAAAACGTATTAAATAAGTAAAGTATGAAAAGCAATTCTTTTTATTTTGTCCTGTTGTTGTGTTTCAATGTTTTGTGTTCGCAAACTAAAAGTGTAGATAAAAAAGTTGAAATAGAAAGAATTGTCAATAGTATTCAGTTGCCTGTAATTCCAAAATATCAAGTTACGGTTACGCAATTTGGTGCCAAAGGCGATTCGGTTACTAATTGTAAAGCTGCTTTCGATAAAGCAATGAAAGCCTGCGCTAAAAAACAGGGAGGGACCATTATTGTACCTAAAGGAGTTTACACGATTAACGGACCGATTCATTTTGTTAGTAATGTAAAATTGCATCTGGAAACCGGAGCTAAAATACGTTTTGGATCAAATCCGGATGATTATCCTTTAGTTTTAACAAGTTGGGAAGGAACTATGTTGTATAATTATAGTCCGTTAATTTATGGAAATAATGTCGAAAATGTAGCCATAACAGGAAACGGAATTATTGATGGAGAAGCTAAAGATACCTGGATCAAATGGAAACCGCTGGAAGGAAAAGACAAAGAGTTGAGCAGAGAAATGAATCACACTAATGTTCCTTTAAAAGAAAGGGTTTTTGGTAAAGGTCATTATTTAAGGCCACAATTAATTCAGTTTTTGGATTCTAAGAATATTTTGCTTGAAGATGTAAAAATCGAAGATTCTCCTTTTTGGTGCGTGCATTTGCTAAAATCTAAAAATATTACGTTACGCGGTTTAAAATATGATGCCCAAAACAATAATAATGACGGAATTGATCCTGAATATTCCAGTAATATTTTAATCGAAAATATTAAGTTTAATAATGGTGACGATAATGTGGCTATAAAGGCTGGGAGAGATAACGAAGGGCGTGATAATTCAGGTTTTCCATCAGAAAATATTGTTGTTAGAAACTGTGATTTCAAAGGTTTACACGCTATTGTTATTGGTAGCGAAATGTCGGCTGGAGTTCGTAATGTTTTTGTAGATAATTGTAAAGCTAGCGGTTATTTGAAAAGAGGAATTTATATAAAAACGAATTCTGATCGAGGAGGTTATGTGAAAGATTTATATTTCTCTAATATAGCTTTTGGAAAAGTAGAAGATTGTATCTACATGACTGCAAATTATCATGGAGAAGGCGGTGGTTTGTATCCGTCAAAAATTTCAGATATTTCAATTTCGAATGTGAGTTGCGAATCGGCTTCGAATGCTGCAATTATCATCGAGGGGTTTCCGGAAAAGAAAGTTGAAAATGTTGTTTTAGACAGAATTACTGTGAAATCAGCTAAAAACGGAATGACTTTAACAAATACACAAAATATAAGTGTAAACGAAATTATAATTGGTGATAAAATAGGTGTTCCAAGTTCGGTGAAATAATACAGTCAGCTTTTAATTTAGGCTATAGCTAAAAAAAAAACAGGCTTCAATCATTTAACTTGATTGAAGCCTTTTTTTATTGGAATTACTTTGCTTAATTTCTAAATAATAAATACAATGTGCCAATAAGGGTAAGTGTACTGCTGTTTTCAAATTCTCTTAAAAAAGCATAAGCTCTCTTCATTTGTGTTTTTACAGTATTGATAGAGATATTGTACATTTCGGCAATTTCGGCATAACTATGTCCTTCTACAATATGAGACATAAAAATTTCTCTTCTCGCTTGAGGAATTTTCTCTACAAGTGTTTCAATTTTAGGTTTTTTGTTCTCTTCGCTATTTTCAAAAATTGTTTGTTCTTCCATTTTTGGAAGAATTATTTTTTTAGTATCAATACTTATTGTTTTGCTTTTTTCTAAGTGCTGCAAACTTAAGTTTTTGATAGCTCTTGTTCCGTATGCTTTAAATGAAGTCGTAAAGTTTATAGCTTCTTCTTTTTCCCATAGATAAATAAAAAAATCCTGTACTACATCTTTTGCTACATCTTTATCCTTAGTTATGTTAAAAGAAACTAAAGAAAAATAGGCAAAATGCTCTTTGTACAGGCTTTCGAATATTTTTAAATCTTTATGAGAAGACATTAGTAAAATGAGATTTGTTAGTGTTGTAATAGATTACATTAATCAAATATAGAATAAAAAGTTCTTTTTTTTTAGGTATATGTAAAAATAAGTAAAATATTTTATTAATCGCGTCACCCTAAAACATTTTTTTTGTAACAAATATTTAACAATTAACTAAAACAGAATTAAATGTCTTTTTTATAAAACAAAATTCATAATTCAAAAAAATGATGATTTTAAATTATTAACCCGCTAAATCTATTTATCTATGAAATAAAACTTTTTAAACAAAGAAGTGCATAAAAAAAATCGGAAAATAGTACCAGTATTTCCCGATTTAGTAATGTGTTTCAAACGACGTATCGAAATTTAATCATTTAAAAACCAACCAAAATTATGAAAAAAATTTTACTTTATCTCGCCGTTCTTTTTACATCGCTGCAAATGTATTCGCAATCAGTAACTATTACTGAGTCAGCTGGATGGCTAGAGTCTGCGTATGTAAAATGGCAGCCCGTGTCTGAGGCGCAGAGCTATAATGTTTATTATAGTGGTAATGGTATTACTAATCAAAAAATAGATACCCAGCTTATTCGAAGTTATGGGACTTATTTTCGAGCTGATGTTCTGGGGCTGGCAGCAGGAACTTACACGGTTACTGTGAAACCTGTTGTCGCTGGAGTTGAGGGCACGGGAACTACTACACAAAATATAACTGTTTTAGCTCATGACCGTAACGGTTTTGCGTTTCAAGGCGGGCGTATTCCAGGAGCTTACAATATAGATGGAACAGTAAAATCTAATGCTGTTATAGTATATGTTACCGAGAATACAAAAAACACGGTTTCATTAAATGTTACCGGAGCAACAACGAATCCATGTGTTGGAATTCAAAATATTTTGTTTGGATTTAAAAAAGGTGCTGATACACGACCTTTAATTGTTCGTCTGATAGGAAATATTACTGATATGGATGTTATGGATGGCGGTGATATCGTAATTGAAAATAAAAATAATGCTTCCGGTTCGATAACTTTTGAAGGTGTAGGTAATGATGCTGTTTGTAATGGATGGGGAATACGATTAAAATCGGCATCAAATATAGAAATTAGAAACCTGGGTACTATGAATGTTAATAGTACTGCTGGTGATAATATTGGTTTGCAGCAGAGTAATGATCATGTCTGGGTGCATCATAATGATATGTTTTATGGTAATGCTGGTAGTGATGCTGATCAAATAAAGGGTGATGGATCATTAGATAATAAAGGGTCTACTTATTGTACATTTTCATATAATCGTTTTTGGGATAATGGTAAATGTAGTCTTTTAGGATTGAGCGAAAATATAACTACAGGTTTGTATGTTACCTACCATCATAACTGGTTTGATCATTCAGATTCACGTCATCCGCGTGTACGTTTTTATTCAGCTCATATTTATAATAATTATTATGATGGAGTTTCTAAATATGGTGCTGGCTCTACTTTAGGTTCATCATTGTTTATTGAGAATAATTATTATCGTAATTCTAAATATCCAATGCTAACTTCGATGCAGGGTACTGATGTATGGAGTAGTTCAAAGCAGGCTAATGATCCGGGAAATATGGGAACTTTTTCTGGTGAAAACGGAGGGACAATAAAGGCTTTTAATAATACTATGGATACAGATATTGGTACTAATACGATGCGATTTGTAGCTTATGGAGATACGAATCCTTTGTATAATATTTCAGGGAAAATTAGCTCAACAGTTGATTTTGATGCTTATGTAGCTGCTACTAGAGGAGAGCAGGTTCCTAATACGGTAAAATCTTTTGCAGGTGCAAATGTTTATAATAATTTTGATACCGATCCGGCATTGTATGTTAAAAATTTGATTCCAGATTCTCCTGAAGTTGCAAAGGCGAAAGTTATTCAATACTCAGGTCGTGTAGGAGGAGGAGATTTTAAATGGACTTTTAATAATGCTACTGATGATACTTCTTATGCTGTAAATGCTCCATTAAAAGCGGCTATTACTAATTATAAATCAGCACTAGTTTATGTGCAGGGAGAGTCTCAGCCAAGTAATCAAAAACTTACTGTAACTACTTCAAATGCGGAGCAAACAGTAGTAGAAGGGAATTCTATTGAAACTGTGATTTTTACTTGGAGTGGTGATGCAACTGATGCTACGGTGACTGGATTGCCAGCATCAGGAATTAGTTTTGTGAAGAATGCTGTAGCTAAAACGATTACTGTTTCGGGCACGCCAACCGCTACGGTTTCTTATTCTGTTGCTACTACTGGAACTGTAGGAACTCCAACAACTGTATCGGGAACTATAACGGTAATGACTCCTGGTACTTCAGGGGACAATGAGATACATGACTTTACTGCATCGGGCAAAATAAGTACTTTTTATACTATAACTGGAAATATGAATTCCACTAATGGAACTCAAACATACGATGGTTTGAATTTAACTGCTCGTTTAAAAATGGAAAGTGCTACAACCATTACTTACATGACTACTGGAGTATCCGCTTTAACATTGGTTTTTGATAATACTTTTACAGGAAAAGTAAAACTTAATGGAACATCTTATACGGCAGTTGCAGGTATAGTTACTGTGCCTTCGCTTCCAGCAGGAACATATACTATTGCTAAAGGAGATACGACTAACTTATTTTATATTAAAACAGTATATGATGCGCCAACATTAGTAACGCCAACAATTATAGATTTTTCGATTGCTAATAAAATTGTTGGTGATGCTCCTTTTACATTGTCAGCTCCAACAAGTAATAGTACAGGTGGTTTTACATATACAAGTAGTGATACAAGTGTGGCTACAATAAGCGGAAACACGGTTACTATTGTAGGCGCAGGTTCATCGACAATTACTGCAAATCAAGCTGCCAGTGCGGGTTATACTGCCGGAAGTATTTCGGCAACATTAACGGTGTCAGCGGCTGTGACAAATGATAAATCGGATGTTTGGGATTTTGGAGCACAACAATTAGATGCTGCTTTGTATAATAATAAATTAGATGTAGCTACAATTAATTCATGGTATCCTGGTACTCATGTTGTGGGAACGGCTAGTACAGCTTATGTAATGCCTGCGTCATTTACAGCTGGTGATTTATCGTGGGTAGGTGGTTCAAATGATCGCCTTAGAACTAGTAACACTGCAATTACCAGATATGATTCTAATGTAGGTTCAGGTGCGACAGCAGGTTATTCAGGTAGAATTTATGTAAATGGATCAGCACAAGCAGCACGTTATTTAAGTTTCAATCTTAAAGAAAATGATGAATTAACTGTTGTTGCAAATTCAGATGCTGCAGGAATGTTAAACTTTGTATATCTTTCTGATGCAACAGTACAGTCAGAGTTAGCTGCAACTACAACTACAACAAATGAGTATAAATTTGTAGCTAAAAAAACAGGTGTATATAAAATTTATGATCAGATAAATAAACCAAGTTATTATCGAATTACCCGAAAACCAGCTGTTTTAACTGCAGTTTCAGGGGGTATTGATGTTACTAAAGCAACTGATATTCCTTCAGGATATACAGTTAATTTCACAAATGAATCTGGAAAGACCTGGACTGGCCTTGTGACTAATGGAAAATACAATGTTGATGTACCAGCAGGTTATACTTATACATTAAGTGTTGGGAATGCTAACGGGTATTTGGTAACCAGCGGTGAAACTTTTGCAGTAGCAGTAGGGGCAAATCTGCATAATATTGCTGTTACTAAAATAACGTTGTACACCGTAACAGGAAATATTACAGGTTTAGGTACTGATATTTCTAAGTTAAGTTTAAAATATACTCCGGATCCGGTTGCTAATGCGACTTACGTACCAGTGCCGGTAATCAATACTGCTACAGGAGTGTATTCAGTAAAATTAGAAGCTAATGTAAAATATACGATTTCAGGAGTTGGTGTTAATGAATATGAAATTTTAGCGAATACCATTACTTTATCGGCTAATGCAAATAGTAATATTGTTTTTACTGAAAAACCTAAATATAAAGTTACAGTAACTTCTGCTTCTTTAGATGCAAATCAGTTGGCTAAATTGGGCTTGGTTTTTACTAATATTAATGAAGCCGGAGTAAGCTATTCTTTTGCAGATATTAAGAATGTTAATTTACGTAACGGGGTTTATTCACTAACAGCTTTTGGGCTAGATGAATATCCTGTTGAGTTAGTTTCGACTTCAAATTTGAATGTTTCTAATGCAGCAGTTTCAAAAGCACTGACTTTTAGAACAGTAACTAATTGGTCATTTGATGATAAAGTGATCGCTAACGGAGCAACTGCTTATAAAGGAATGATTTTTACTGGTGCTGTTGCAAATGAAATCGCTAAAGGACATCTTAATGCTTCAGCCGGATCTACTATAAGTGTTCCTGTGGCTCCAAATCAAAAAGTGACGGTGACTTACTATTATGTGGCTAATTTTTCGATACAAGGTGGAGCTCCGGTTGTAACTACAAGTAATAGCACAGGACTTTTTGAAAAAGTAGACTATGTGTATTCGGGAACAACTCCGGGTAATGTAGTTATTTCAGTTAACTCAACAAGTTATTTTACAGATGTTACTGTTAGTTCGATTCTTTCTTATTCACCTGTAATTACGGTAGGGGTTAATAAAGATTATCAAACGATTAATGAAGCTTTAAAAGCAATTTCTCAAATGGTTCGTACTCCAGATCAAAGAGTAACGGTTGTTATTGATCCGGGTAATTATGAAGAAATGATTGTTGTAAACAGTGCAAATGTTACGTTTAAGAATGCTGCGGCTAAACCAAGTATTGCTCTTAAAAACAAAGGAGTCGATATTGATGGCAATGCAGTTCGTATAACTTCTTATTATGGTTATGGATATAGCTATTATAGCCAAGGAAACGATAATAAATGGAACGCTGATGTTTTAGCAGTAAATAAAGCTAATGATAGTTATAAGTACGAAAATGTTAGTGGTACAACAAACGGATCTTACTGGAATGCAACGGCAGTAATTGCTGCTAATGGTTTTGAGGCGAATGATATTATTTTTGAAAATTCATTTAACCAGTACATTTCTAAAAAAGAATCTCAGGATAAAGTGGTTATGTGGGCTGTGGGGAACAAAGGTCAGCGACCAATTGATTATGGTAATACGGCTGTTCAAAACAGAAGCTTTGTAGAAAGAGCGGCTGCTATTGGTATTCCTAACGGTGTTGATAAGACTGTTTTAAAAAACTGTAGAGTAGTAGGTCGTCAGGATTCGTTTTATGGAGGTGTAGGTTCGAGAGTAGTGGTTTACAAAGGCGCTGTAATGGGGGCTGTTGATTATATTTTTGGAGGAATGATTGGAGTATTCTATAAAACTGATTTTGTAATGAATGTGAGTGATGTTGCAGGAGATGCTTCTTATTTAACGGCCCCGCAACAAAGTTCAGGCAGAGGTTTCTTGTTGTACGAATGTAATGTTACTTCGGCAATTCCGGGAGTTGAAACAGCTTCTGCATACAGGGCTAAACCAGGTTATTTTGGTCGTCCTTGGTCTGCTAATACTAGTGAAGTGGTTTTGTATAAAACAAAAATCGAAACCTCTAATTTTCCTGGTTCTGAAGGTTTGTCTTTAATTGCTCCAGCGGGATGGACTAATTCTTTAGGTGGAACTTCTGATAATATTTATGAATTTGGAACAATAGAAAATTCAGGAATTTATAATACTCTGAATCGTGTAAGTTGGTCTAAGTCGCTTACAACTCCTAAGCTGGCTGATGGTTCAGATATTACAACCTTTAATTTTACAAAAGGAACTGATGGATGGGATCCTATTCCTTTATTGGAAACAATTCTGACATTGCCATCTGATAATTTTTCAGTGTTAGTTAGTAGTGCTACTTGTAATGGTGTGAAAAATGGTGCGATTACAGTTTCTTCTAAAGAAAAAACTTTAGTGTATAATGTTGCAATTAGTGATAAAAACCTAGTATTGAATACTGATAATAGCTATACAGCGACATTAAATAATTTGGCAGCAGGAACTTATGAGGTGTGTTTTACAACTACAGGTATTCCAAATTATAAGCAATGTTATGAAGTGAAGATCGAAGAGCCGGAAAAAATAGTAATTAGTTCTTTTGTTTCTAAAAATTCAAATACAGTTAAACTTACTATGAGTGGTTCAGAGCAGTATAAAGTGACTGTTAATGGGGTTGATGAAATAGTTGCTGGGAATGATTATACGGCAGCTTTAAAGTCAGGAACTAATACCATTACGGTAAGTACTGACCTGGAATGTCAGGGCGTTTTTAACGAAACTATATTTTTATCAGAAGGAATTCAATATTTTCCTAATCCAACATCGGGAGTTGTTCAGGTGTATTTAGCGGGAGAAGATAAAGAGGTAGCAGTCAAAGTTTTTAATCTTACCGGGAATTTAATATCCAGTTTTGTTAAACCTATTGAGAGTAATAGAAACTTTCAGTTAGAATTATCTTCTTACATGAATGGTGTTTATTTAATACAATTAGACGGAAAAACGATAAGTAAAACATTTAAAATTATAAAAAAATGAGAAAGCCATTAATTTATATAGTTCTTTTATTGGTTATTTTTAGTACAGCCTGCAGTAAAGATGATAATGAAAATACTGCTCCTGAATTAGGAGAACTTCACTTAAGTATTCCTTTAGATAATTCTACTTGCGAAGGAAAATCAATATCAAGTACTAAGTGTGAAGTTGTTTTGTCATGGGAGCCAACTAGTGATCAGGAGAGTTATACTTTAAAAGTGACTAATTTGCAAACTAGTAAAGTAGTCTTAATTCAAAATGATATTAAGACTACTTCGTATAAGCTTACCTTAGATAAAAATGTTCCTTTTTCCTGGGAGGTTTCGTCATTTAATGGTGCTTTAGAGAAAAAGAATAGTAGTTCTGTTTGGAAATTTTATGCTTCGGCGGGTGTGAGTGTTACAAATTATGCTCCTTTTCCAGCTGATTTGATTGCACCAATTCAGGATAAAATAGTAACAGCTGTTGATGGTAAAATTACTTTAAAATGGGCAGGTTCAGATACTGATAGTAGTGTTTTGAAATACACTGTTTATCTTGATAAAGTTGATGGAAAGCAAACTCCTGCAGCTACATTAACTAATTTGTCAGATACACAAATTAGTGTTGCTGTAGCTAGTGGAACGTATTATTGGAGGGTTAAAACTTCTGATGGGAATAGTAGTTCTTTTTCTCAAATTGTAAAGTTTACAGTTAACTAAAATATTTTATAAAATGTGTAAAAAATAGCCTGAAAATTTTCAGGCTATTTTTTTGCGTTTAAAGGAATTGATTTTTTTATAAGTGGCTCTTTTTTAGGTTTTAAAGTTGGTGTTTGAGTCGCTTCTGGATTATTTAATATTTAATTAGTTGTGTGTTATATTGTATTAAGAGCAAAATAAAAAGCTTATTTTTTTAGAATACTTAAAAAAATAAAAAATAATTGATTAAGCTGTCACCCTAAAATGCTATTTTCCTAACATAACTTTAACAGACAAGATAAATACGATGGACTCAAACCCTAATTTGATTAATATATTAAAGGAAATAGTAACTAATGGAAGTATTGATGCTTCTAAAATGGTACTGTTATCTCAGGAAGAACAAGAGCTGATAAAAGAACTTGAAAACAATGGTTTGCTTGAAGAAGCATTGTTGTATGTTGAATCAATGGATGCTGATAAAAGTTGGGATGAATTAAAGGAAAAGATCAATTCAAAGAAAAATCCCATTATAATTAATTGGAGAAATATTTTTCAATATGCAGCTGTTTTCCTGTGCCTTTTGGGGTTAGTTTATGTTTTTCAATATGAAACTAAAAGTCCGGTAAAAGTAGTAATCCCTGATGATGCCATTCAATTAGTTTTAGAAAATGGAGATATTCAGGTTTTAAGTGCTAACGGAGAGCAACAAATCATAAAAAAAGATGGTCAGGTGGTAGCTTCTCAAAAAGAGAATGCTATTAGCTATAATTCGAATAAGTCAATTGATAAATTGATTTATAATGAGATTAAAATTCCTTTCGGAAAAACTTTTGTAATTACTTTATCTGACGGAACTGTTGTTAATCTGAATGCAGGATCATCTCTAAAATATCCGGTTCAGTTTATTAAAGGCCATAGCAGAGAAGTTGTTTTAGAAGGAGAAGCTTTTTTTGATGTTACAAAAGATAAAAAACATCCTTTTATTGTAAAAACAAGAGGAGTTGATGTTAAGGTTTTGGGTACCAAATTTAATGTGAGTTCGTACAAAGAAGATGCTGATATCAATACCGTTTTAGTTGAAGGTTCAGTTAGTTTGTCAAGCGCATCAGCATCAAATGTTAATGAAATGTTAGTTCCTGGTGAAAAAGGAACCTGGAATAATGATAAAAAAGGAATTGCTGTTGAAAAAGTAGATACCCGAATCTACACTGAGTGGATGACAGGAGAATTGGTTTTTAGAAAAGCAAGTTTTAGAGATATTATTGTAAAGTTAGAACGCGTTTATAATGTTAAGATTCAAAATAAAAGAAGCGAGCTTTTAGATAAAAAATTCAATGCTAGTTTTAATAAAAACATTGAAAGTATTGAGACGGTATTAGAAACAATGAGTAAGATTCAGGATTTTACTTTTAAGAAAGAAGGAAAACTAATAAAAATAAACTAACTAATTTACTAACACATTAATAACTAATTCATGAAATAAGAATGTAATTTTTTTTAAGGAAGAAATACACCAAAAAAAATCGGAAAATAGTACCAGTATTTCCCGATTTAGTAATGTGTTTCAAACGACGTATCGAAATTAAAATCATTTAAAACCTATCCAAAATTATGAAAAAAATAATTAAAGGAAAATGGCTCAGTCCGTATTTACCTAAAATTAGCTTAAAGATGAAACTAACCACGTTATTGCTAATACTGTCTTTGGTAAGAATTGAAGCCAGTACATATTCTCAAAACACAAAGCTAACATTAAATGTAAACAACGCTTCTATTGAAAAGCTGTTCAATAAAATTGAATCTGTTTCAGAATATCGATTTTTATTTGAAAGCAATTTAATAGATCTGGATCAAAAAGTTTCTGTTAATGTTGAAAAAAAGAAAATAACCGAAATTTTAGAAAAAGTATTCAAAGGAACAGATATAGCTTATACTATAAATGATCGTCAGATAGTATTAGTGAAAAAGAAAGAACAAGCTGTTACTTCGGTTAGTACAACTTCAAAAACTATAGATATTCAGGAAATTAAAATTTCAGGAGTTGTAAAAGATGCTCAGGAAATGCCTATTCCGGGGGTTAATATTATAGAGAAAGATACTAAGAATAGTGTCCAAACTGATTTTGATGGGAAATTTACTTTACGTGTGCGTAGTTCAAATAGTGTTTTAGTCTTTTCATTTATAGGATATGAAACATTATCGAAAACAGTAGGACAAAGCACTAATTTAAATATAGTTTTAAAAGATGAAAGTGCAGCGTTAAACGAAGTTGTAGTAATTGGTTATGGAACAGCTAAGAAAAAAGATTTAACAGGTTCTGTAGTATCAATCTCTGGAGAGGATTTGAAAAAACAGCCCATTTCTAATGTAGCTGAAGCCCTAACAGGTCGTATGGCTGGTGTACAAGTTGCCTCTTCTGAAGGTTCTCCGGATGCTGATATTAAGATTAGAGTTCGTGGAGGTGGATCTTTAACGCAAGATGCTTCTCCTTTAATCATTGTAGATGGTTTTCCTGTAAATAGTTTAAGTGATATCTCATCTTCAGATATTGAAAATATTACTGTTTTAAAAGATGCTTCATCTACTGCTATTTATGGTTCCAGAGGTGCTAACGGGGTTATTATTGTTACTACAAGAACAGGTAAAGAAGGTAAAATAGCGGTAAGTTTTAACTCTTTTTTCGGGTTTAAAAAAATTGCTAAAACAATTGATGTTTTAGAACCTGGAGACTTTGTAAAATGGCAATATGAATATGCTTTGCTTAGAGATAGGGTAGATTCTTATGAAAAATATTTTGGATCATGGCAGGATCATGATCAGTACCAAGGTTTGAAAGGTAATAACTGGCAAAAACAAATTTATGGTCGAATGGGGGAAACACAAAGCCGTGATTTAGGAATTCGCGGAGGATCAGACAAAGTTAATTTTAATTTTAACTATGCGCATTATGACGAGAAAACCATTATGCAGGGTTCTGATTTTGTGAGAAACAACCTTTCTATGTCATTAAGAGCCAAAGCCGGAAGTAAAATTGATTTAACTTATACATTACGTTATTCTGATACTCAAATTAATGGAGGAGGGACAAATGAACAAAATGAAGTTTCAGCTGCCGATGCACGTTTGAGACATAGTGTTGGTTATTCACCAGTTCCCCTGCCAGGTTTAACAACTGATGATACAGATGAAGCACTTTCAAGTTATCTTGTAAATCCATTCGTATCAGTAAATGACAATCAGCGTACTCAAACTAGGAAAAACTTTAACATGTTAGGAAGTATTTCCTGGAAAGCAATTGAGAATCTTCAATTGAAATCAGATGTAGGTTTGGATAATTACTATAATTCAGATTATCGTTTTTATGGACGCTCTACTTATTACGCATTGAACAGACCTGCAGAAGAGAATCAAGGTAAACCTTCGTTAATGATAAGTGATGCTAAAAATGTAAGATTTAGAAGTGCTAACACTGCTAATTACGATTTTAGAAAATTCTTAGGTGATAAACATAGATTAAAACTTCTTTTAGGAGAAGAGATGATGGTATATCGTACTAATGAAGTTACAAGTGAAATTCAGGGATTCCCAAAGGATTTTGATTTTGGTACCGCAAAAAATCTTACTTCTCAAGGAACACCTTTAGTAGTAGATAATTTTTATAGCCCGGATGACAAACTGCTTTCTTTCTTTGGTCGTGTAAATTATGATATTAATGATCGTTATTTATTTACAGCAACTTACCGTATGGATGGTTCAAGTAAGTTTTTAGGAAATAATCGTTGGGGATACTTTCCGTCAGCAGCGGCAGCCTGGAAAATTAATGAAGAAAATTTCTTAAAAGATGTTTCTTGGATTGATGCACTTAAATTAAGATTTAGTTATGGACAAGCGGGTAATAATAATATTCCTGCAGGGCAAACAGTACAAACTTTTGAATCAAAAGTTACGACTTATGTGAACGATGCTTCTAGTTATTGGGCGGCATCAAATACATTATTTAATCCAGATTTAAAATGGGAAACAACTATAACTCAAAATATAGGGCTTGATTTTGATTTATTCAAAGGGCGTATTAATGGTTCTGTAGAGGTTTATAATAATAAAACAAAAGATCTTTTGATCAATTTCCCTATTCCTGGTTCTGGTTATGGTTCACAGTATAGAAATTTTGGATCTACTCAAAATACAGGTGTTGAAGCTTCTTTGAATTTAGTTGCAATCAATAAAAAAGATTACGGGTTGAACTTTTCTTTCAATGTAGGAGTAAATAAAAACAAGATTACTTCTTTAGGATCTTTAGAAAATTTATTAGCTAATACGGGTTGGGCTTCCACACAAATATCAGACGATTTTATGGTAAATGTAGGTCAGTCTATAGGTCAAATGAATGGCTATGTTAGCGATGGGCGTTATGAAGTTTCGGATTTTAATTATGATGCAGGAACAGGAAAATATACATTAAAAAGTGGTGTTGCCGATGCTACTGAAATTGTAGGTACACTTAGACCAGGTATGATGAAATTAAAAAATGTAGATGGTTCTGTAGATAATAAAATAACCACATCAGATAAAAAGGTTATCGGAAATGCTAATCCAAAACATACAGGTGGTATGGTGATTAATGCGAATGCTTACGGATTTGACTTATCAGCAGCTTTTAACTGGAGTGTGGGTAATGATGTTTATAATGCTAATAAAATAGAATTTAATACTTCTAATGATAATGGGCAATATAGAAATCTTACTACAGATATGGCTGATGGTACAAGATGGACAAATTTAGATCCAGCTACAGGAACTTTAGTTACTGATCCAGATGCTTTAACAGCGCTTAATGCTAATACTACGATGTGGTCTCCTTACATGAAAAATTTTGTTTTCAGTGACTGGGCAGTTGAAGATGGATCTTTCTTAAGATTAAATATGTTGTCATTAGGTTACACATTACCAGAAAAATTTGTTGCTAAAATTGGTCTTTCTAAGTTAAGATTTTATGCTACTGCTAATAATGTTTTCATTATTACAAAATATTCAGGTCTAGATCCGGAAGTGTCAACCAGAAGAAAAACACCACTTACACCGGGAGTTGATTATTCAGGTTTCCCTCGTAGCAGACAAGTAGTTTTAGGTTTAAACCTTAATTTTTAATTAAACAGTATTTTGAAGATGAAAAGACATATAATAATTTTAGGATTAGTGGTAGCAGGATTTTTAGGATCTTGTCAGGAATTAGATTCTGATTTTTTAGAATCGCCAGCTATATCAACTTTAGATGAATCTGTTATATTTTCCAGTGCTGATTTAGCAAAAGGTGCTGTTGATGGGATAAAAGATCAGTTTGGACAAACCAATTCTTACAGAGGCCGTTTTTTACCATACTATGGTTTAAATACTGATGCCGAATGGAATCTTAATTTAGGAGCTGGTGATGCCGGAGCTGATTTAAGTAATTATAATGCTACTCCAACTAATTCAGTAATGAATATTGATCCTTTAGGTAATTTGAATTCATTGAGTACATGGGGAATTATGTATTCTGGAATTGAAAGAGCTAATATTTGTATTCGTGGTTTACGTAGATTTGGTAATCCGGAACCAGGAACTGATCTTGGGTATTTATTAGGAGAGTCATTAACATTGCGTGCCGTTTATTATGCTGATTTATTAAAAGCGTTTGGAGATGTGGTAGCCCGTTTTGAACCTATCAATTCTGAAACTTTATATTTGGCAAAATCAAGCCGCGATGTTGTTTACAAACAAATTATTGCCGATTTAGGAGAAGCAGAAGCTTTGGTGCCATGGCCAAATGAAACAGCTAATACAAATACAACAGAAAAGGTAAACAAGACTTTTGTAAAAGCATTACGTGCACGCTTAGCATTGGCTGCCAGTGGTTTTCAAAGATATCCTGATGCAGTTCGTAGAAGTACCGACCCAGAACTTTCTGTTGAAAAAATGTATCAACTAGCATTAGATGAATGTCGCTCTATACTTAGTAATTCTTCAGCAGGACATTTAGAATCTTCTTTTGAAACATTATGGAAAAAATACAATCAGGAAAACATAACCGCAGGAGGAGAGTCTTTATGGGAAATCCCTTTTGCTTCAGGTCGTGGACGTATGCTGTTTACTTTTGCTGTTAAACATTCAGGAGTAGATCAATGGCAGGCTCAAGGTGCCAGAGGAGGAGCTTCTGGTCCGCTTCCAACCGTTTTTTATGATTTTGATCAGGCTGATAGCCGTAGAGATGTAACCTGTGTACCTTACAGATGGGGAACACCAGTAGATAAGGTTGCTAAACAGGAATTAGTAAAATTAGATACTTGGTATTTTGGTAAATTTCGTTACGAATGGATGACTCGTTTTGTAACTTCTTCTAATGATGACGGAGTTAATAAAATCTACATGCGTTATGCAGAAGTACTCTTGATGGCTGCTGAAACTGCTAACGAATTAGAGGGGCCTGCTGCTGCTGCACCATATTTGAAACAAATTCGTCAAAGAGCTTTTGCTCCTGCTGTACAAGCTGTTAAAGTAGATGCTTATGTAAATGCTTTAACGAGTAAAACGGCTATGTTTGATGCTATTGTAAAGGAACATAAATTTGAATTTACTGGTGAAATGGAGCGTAAGCAGGCATTAATCCGTTGGAACTTGTTAAAAACAAATTTAGAAGAGGCAAAAGTAAAAATGACTAATCTAAAAAATCGTTCTGGAGAATATGCTGATGTTCCAACTACTTTATATTATAAGTATAAAGAAGATAATGTTACTTTAGATATTTATGGGTTGAACAGAGGTGAAACGGTAAGTCCAGGTGTGGAATATTCGAGTTTTGATTGGACTAAGTTTGATGACGAAGCTTCAAAACCAAAAGTGATAAATCTTTTTAAAGTAGGTGTAAATCCTGATGACAGACAGTTCTGGCCAATATGGCAAGTTTATATCTCAGGTAGTAATGGTAAATTAACCAATGATTATAACTATTAAATTTTAAATAATAAACGATAAGTTATTATGATGAAAACAAAATATATTTTAAAAGGAGTATTGACATCAATATTCTTTATCTTGGTTTTCTCTGGTTGTGAAAGCTATAGTGAAGATGTAATAGATGAGTTACTGGTAGACAGAGCATTCTCTCCTATTGGAGTGACAGCCAGGGTTAGAAATCAGACAAATGTAGAGCTGAACTGGACAGCACGTGAAGGAGTTGATCATTATGTAGTTGAATTTAGTGCTGATGATGAAACATTTTCTACTATTTATAAAACGGTGAGTGTTTCTGCAGCTGAGTTGCCTGTTACTGTAGCCTTAGAAGGAGAGACAGTTTATTCTATTAGAATAAAGGCTGTTAGCGCTACAGGAGCAAATGATTCTAAATGGGTTATAGGTAAAGTTACTACGCTTAGTGAACAAATATTCACAAGTATAGTTGATGGGGATATTTTATCTAAAGAAGCTACACTTAGATGGATACCAAATAGTACAGTAACTCAAATCAATCTTGTTCCAGGAAATATTACTCATGTAATTACAGCACAGGAAAAAATAAACGGTGTTGCAACGATTACAGGTTTAAATCCTGAAACAGCTTACACGGCTACTTTATACAATGGAACAAAGAAACGCGGTGTACAAAATTTCACTACAGGTATTGATATAGGAGATGGTATTTTGGTAAAAAATACGGATGATTTATTAGTTGTAATTGCTAATGCTAATTCTGGAGCAAAATTATTCTTAGAACCTGGTGAATATAAATCATTTGGGGTAGATGGAGTAACTCCAAATACTGATATCGTATTGACAAAATCAATTACTATTAGTGGAATTCCAGGAAAAGCTAAACCTGTTTTACGTTATAAAGTGACAGTTAATGCTGGAACAAGTAATGTTTCTTTACTGGATTTAGAATTAGATGGAAGGGTATACAATACTAGTGGTGTACTCGAAAATATTACCAATGCAAGTGTTATTACTGTGGCGGGAGCCAGTTCAAATTATGGTGATTTTATAATTAAAGGATGTAAGATACATGATTTTACACGTGCTTTAATTGCTGCAAATGCTAGTACATCAAAGGTGAATTCCTTTACTGTTGAAAATAGTATAATAACTAATGTCAACACTAATGTTGGAGCTGATTTTATTGATTTCAGAAATACCTATGTAGCGAATGTTACTCTTAAGAATAGTACTTTTGAAAAATGTTCTAATCAGAGAGACTTTGTCCGTATAGATGCTGCAACTGGTTTTTCAGGAACCGGTTTGACTACTACAGTTTTGATTGATGCTTGTACTATTTACAATACTACAATGACAAGTTCAAACAGAATTTTATACGTTCGTTTTCTAAATAATGCATTGACGGTTCGTAAAACCCTATTTGCTAATACTGCTGCAATTTATTCAAATCAGGCAAATACAGCCAATCCTACTTTTTTAAATAATAATTATTTTAACTCAACAGGACTTCATACTACGGCAACTAAATTTGATAGTTCAGGTACTTTTACCCTTTTAGATCCGGGATTTGCAAACGCGGCAACTGGTGATTTTACTATTAGTAATCAAAATTTAAAAGATAACCTAATAGGTGATCCACTTTGGATTAAATAATCTTTAATAATTTAATTAAAAAATAAAGAGGTATGCATATAGCATACCTCTTTAGGTATAAACTGTTTTTTAAACGAATTTGTCATCTTTTTTCTTAATCAATTACATAAATCAATTTAAAGAAAACCATGAAATATATTTTAAACCTATTCTTTTTCTTCGTTCTTTTTTCCTGTTCTAAAGACGAAGTGAAAGCTTCTAATAATGATGATAATACTATTTATGTTTCGTCTATTACAGTATCTGGTTCAGATATTACAACAGGTAACACTACACAATTGAATGCTACTGTTTCACCATCAGAAGCCACTTCAAAAACATTAGCATGGACTTCTTCGGATACTAGTATAGCTACAGTTTCTTCAACAGGACTGGTTACAGCTCTTAAAAATGGTACGGTAACTATTACGGCAACAGTGGCAGATAAGAATACAATCAAAGCAACAAAAACGATAACTATTTCGTCTTTTATTGCGGCTCCTAAATATACTTATACCGTTTCTAATGCGACCGAATTACTTGCAGCTTTGTCTAAAGTTAAGGAAGGTGAAACAGTTTTTCTTAACGGTGGGAACTATATTATGAATGCCAGAATTAATTTGAATACTTCAGGAACTTCGGGTAGTGAAATTACTATTTTAGGTCAGACAGATGGAATTCGTGCTAAACTTGATTTTTCGTCAATGACAGAAGGAGATTCTAATCAGGGAATTGTAATTTCGGGAAGTTATATTCATATTAAAGCCATTGATATATACAATGCAGGTGATAATGGAATACAAGTCAAAGGAAATAATAATACAATTGAATTTTGTACTTTCTCAGAATGTTCTGATTCTGGTTTGCAAATTGATAGTGGAGCTTCTAATAATACGATTCTAAATTGTGATTCTTATTTTAATGCCGATTCTAAACTTGAAAATGCCGATGGATTCGCTTGTAAATTAACGGCAGGAATGGGGAATAAATTTATTGGATGCAGAGCCTGGCAAAATCTGGATGATGGCTGGGACGGTTATTTAAGAGGAACAGATAATATTACAACTACTTATACTAATTGCTGGGCGATTAAAAATGGTTATCTTAAAAATGAAACTAAGGGAGCCGGTGATGGAAATGGCTTTAAAACAGGAGGCAGCGATGATAAATTATTAAAACACAATGCTGTTTATAAAAATTGTATCGCTGCAGGAAATGTTGCTGATGGATTTGACCATAACAGTAATAGAGGTAATGTCGAAATTTATAATTGTTCGGCTTACAGTAACGGAAATAATTATAATTTCAGCAGTACTAATCCATTGGCAAAATTAACTCTTAAAAATTCTTGTGCTATTGGAGCTTTTGGTAGTGTTAAAGCAACAGTTTTAGATGTAACTAATAATGGTTGGCAAAACGGTTTGGTTACTGATGCTGCTGATTTTGAAAGTACAGATATTAGCCAATTAATTCAGCCAAGAAAAGCCGATGGTAGCCTACCAGATGTAACTTTTATGAAATTAAAAACTACAAGTAATTTGATAGATAAAGGAATTGCAATTGATGGTATTCCATATTTAGGTGTGGCTCCTGATTTGGGTGCGTTCGAATTAAAATAATAGTAAAAACGATTATAATAAATAGCTTAAAAATTAAGATTGTTTTTTTAAGTGGTTTGGTTTATGTATTTAAACCAAACCATTTTTTTATATTGCTCAATAGTTTATAACTGTATTTTAAAGAATTTAAGATGAACAAAATTAAAATTATTGCCAGTTGTTTATTAATGTTTACAATAACATCTCAGCTTCATGCACAATATTTAAAAGGACTGACTCAGGTCAGAGACACCTCTTTTGCTACGGCTAGTGCTTTTAAAAAAACATTAAAATACCATCCTAATACTACGATGGTTGCTAAAATGGATTTTGATTTTGTAAAGCAAAAAAATAACATTACTTATTGTAGTTATGGTAAACGCAAAATGAAACTGGATGTTTTTTTTGATAAAAATGTTACTGAAAAACAAACAGCAATTATTATCATTCATGGTGGTGGCTGGCGTTCAGGAAACAGAGAACAACATTATCCAATGGCGCAAAAACTAGCCAGTTTAGGTTATGTTTGTTTTACTCCCGAATACCGTCTTTCTACTGAAGCTCTTTTTCCGGCAGCTATTTATGATATCAAAGCGGCTATTCGCTGGGTTCGTGAGAATGCTAAGCAATATAATGTGAATCCTGACCAGATTGTAGCTTTGGGATTTTCGGCAGGAGGAGAAATGGCAGCTTTTATGGGAACTACCGGAAATATGCCGTTGTTTGAAGGCGTGGTAACCAATTCTAATTCGAAATCTCAAGTAAATGCAGTGGTGGATATCGACGGAACTTTATCTTTTGTGCATCCGGAAGGTGGTGAAGGTGATGACAGCAAGAATATTTCTGCCGGAACTTATTGGTTTGGTTATTCAAAAAAAGAAAATTTTAAACTTTGGGAAGCAGCTTCACCATTGAGTTATGTCAGTGCCAGTACGCCGCCAATAGTATTCATTAATAGTTCGGTTGCACGAATGCACGCTGGTCGTGATGATTTTAGAAAGGTTTTAGACAAAAACGGAATCTATTCAGAAGTACATGAATTTGAAAATTCACCACATACTTTTTGTCTTTTTAATCCTTGGTTCGAGCCTACGATTAATTACATAGATAGTTTCCTGAAAAAAGTTTTTAAGAAATAAAACCTAAGCTTATAAAAATAGAAAAGCCTCAAAAATATTTTTTTGAGGCTTTCTTTTTAAGATTTCGAATTGGCACGGGCGGAGGGATTCGAACCCCCATCAACGGTTTTGGAGACCGCTATTCTACCCTTGAACTACGCCCGTAGTTATAAGTAGTTATCTGCTTTGAGGTCGCAAATATAGGCTTATTTGAGAAAAAAACGAATTATGAAGAGTACTATTATAACTAAATTTTAGATTAGTTTTTTTGTGGAAAGCTAATCGTTTTAGTATCAGTTGGCTACTTGAATTTGTCTAGCATTAGTTTTTTGTAAAATAGAAGCTGTTGAAATTTTTCATGCCCTTTTTGCTTTTTAATAGTTCAACTTTACTCTTAAATGATATAATTTTTGTTTCGTTTTGTTATTTTTATTTTCGTTTACTTGTTTTTATTTTTGATTATTTTGTAAGTTTACATGCTAGTCATGAAATAATTAGAGCTATTCAAGTAATTATGGGAAAATCAATAAAGAAAACAGTTGGAAGTATAAATCAGGTCTTAGTAATTCTGTTTTTATTGATGCTAAATATTGTTCCAATTCAAAATAATTATGCACAGCAAAAAGCAAAACCCAGAATTCTTATAAGTACAGATATAGGTGGAACAGATGATGACGATTTTCAGTCGATGATTCATCTTTTAATGTATTCGAATCAGTTTGAAATTGAAGGATTAGTTTCTTCGCCTTTTGGTAATGGCCGAAAGAAAAATATTCTCGATATGATTGATCTTTACGAAAAAGATTTACCTGAATTAAAAAAGCATGAAAAAGGTTTTCCAGATCCTAATTCGCTAAGAAAAATAACTAAGCAAGGAGTTATCGAAAGTGCTCCTTACATTGGTTATGCAAAACCTACTGAAGGCTCTGATTGGATTATTAAATGTGCCAAAAAGAAAAGCGATCAGCCTTTATGGGTTTTGGTTTGGGGCGGTATCGAAGATTTAGCACAGGCACTGCATGATGCTCCCGAAATTCAAAAAAATATTCGGGTTTATTTTATTGGCGGTCCCAATAAAAAATGGTGTATTAATGCCTATGCGTATGTAGCAGAAAATTTTCCAAATCTTTGGATGATCGAAGCCAATGCTACTTACCGAGGCTGGTTTATGGATAAAGAGGCTCCGGAAAATATCACCGCTAAAACCTATTATCCTAATTATATTGATGGTCGTGGAGCAATGGGGAAAGATTTTATTAAATATTACCGAGGCGAAATTAAAATGGGCGATACACCTTCATTGGCTTATTTAATGAATGGAAATCCAAATGACCCAACAGGCGAAAGCTGGGGAGGTCAGTTTACACCGATACAAAGAAGTTCCAGAAATATTTTTACATCCAATACAACTATCATAGATACCGTTGCTGCTTATGCTGTTTTAGAATGGCGATTTAAAGGACCGGAATTAAAAATTGCTAAAGATTCGGCTTGTTTTGAGTTAGAAACTGGCAATCAGTTATGGCCGGGATATTATTTAGGCAACGGAAATTATGCGGTACGTTATTCGTCTAAAAAACCGGAAACTGGTTCTTATGTAATTAAAAGTAGTATTTCTGAATTAAATGGGCAGTCTGGGCAATATACCAGTATTGTTCCATGGCCTGGAAAACCTAATTCGGATGATTATATATTGGGCGCAAACTGGTATGGAGATCTGATCGATCCTAAAATGTTTATCGATGAGCAACAAGGAGCTAAAACCATTTCTAAATTCCGTGAAGCATTTTTGTTAGATTGGGCTAAAAGATGGGCTTGGCTTAAGAAATAAATAAATTAGCCGTTTAATTCGACAGAAATAAGAACAACAATAGAATCTTAAGAATCTCTAAATATGAAGAAAACAATAATTGCCAGCTTAGTTTTAGTATTATTGAATTGCGTAGTAACAGCACAGAATAAAATCGAAAAATGGGATATGTTTGAAATAACGCTGAATGGTTCTTCGGCAGGGAATCCTTATGTAGGAACTACATTAATAGCCCGTTTTTCGAATGGAGAAAATGTTACTGAACAGGAAGGTTTTTACAATGGAAATGGCAATTATATCATCAGGTTTATGCCGGATAAAGAAGGAACATGGAATTATGTTACAACCAGTAATAAATCAGAACTCAATGATAAAAAAGGAAGTTTTGAATGTATAAAACCTTCATCAAATAATCATGGTCCGGTAAGAGTCAGTAATCAATTTCATTTTAAATACGAAGACGGAACGCCTTATTATCCTTTTGGTACCACAATTTACGAATGGCCTTTTCAGGATAAAAAAGCACAGCAGCAAACGGTAGCAACATTAAAAACGAGTCCGTTTAACAAAGCCCGTTTTCTGGCAGTTCCGCCTTATAAAGACAGGTATATCGAAGGACCGCTTAAATTAACAATTTTCCCTTTCGAAGGAGATAATAAAGAGAATTGGGATTTTTCAAAATTTAATCCGAAGTATTTTAGAAAACTGGATTCCTGTGTAGTACAATTAAAAAATATGGGCATCGAAGCCGACATTATTTTGTTTCGTCCTTACGATAAAGGAAAATGGGGCTTTGATACAGCAGGGCAGGAAGTCAACCGACGTTTTGCACGCTATATGGTAGCCCGATATGCTGCTTTTCGAAATATTTGGTGGAGTCTGGCCAATGAAAATAGTTTTATGAAAAGCATGAATGATGAAGACTGGGATGATCTTTTTAAATTAGTTCAGTAAAAAGATCCGTACCATCATTTGCGTTCCATTCATAACGCAGACCGAATTTATGATTACACTAAACCATGGGTTAGCCACGTAAGTTACCAATATTATAATGTGGTTAAATCTCCTATTGGTACCTCAATTTTGAGAGATGTGTACAACAAACCCATCATGAATGATGAAATTAATTATGAAGGTGATATTGAAAGCCGATGGGGACAGTTAACAGGAGAGGAATTAGTATTTCGTTTTTGGAATGCCATCATTGGCGGCGGTTATGCCACGCATGGAGAGTCTTACAAAGAAAGTCCGTGGATATCTTATGGAGGTCGTTTAGTAGGAAGCAGTCCGTCAAGAATTGGGTTTTTAAGAAATATTGTGGAGACAAATCCGGTAGGATATTTGGAACCCATAGACCATTTTTATGAAAATAATATGGCAGGAAAAGGAGGAGAATATTACCTTATTTATTTTGGAAAAGACAAACCTAAAAAATGGGATTTTGTGTTGCCTAAAAACGGACTTGCAAAAGGAGCCAAATTCAAAGCCGATATCATCGATACCTGGAATATGACTATTACTCCGCTTGCTAAAACATTCGAAGTAATTCCGATGCCAAACAACAAATACAAGTTTATCGATAAAAATAATTCTTCAATAAAATTGCCATCCAAACAATATTTGGCATTGCGAATTTATAAAGTGAGTGAAGGTGGGAAAATCATCAATGATGGCCGTCATGAACTGGAATAATACCATTTATGAATATAAATATTTCACAGAGATTCACAGAGGAATTCACACAGAGATACGCTAAGTTAATTTAATCTTTGTGTGTCTCCGTGTTAGCTTTGCGGATCTCTGTGTAAAAACTAATAGCTATCATCAATTCTAGTTGACAATATGATTAATTTATAAATATAATTGGTATAACTTTTAGTAAAACAATTTCAATCCATTAAAAAAGCAAAAGATATGATAAAAAGAGACCGTTGTTTTTCACTGGGAATAAAGTCAATAGTATTAGGTTTGTTTTTTACAGCTAGTATGGTTACTGCCCAGGTAAAACCAAGAGTTTTTATACTTACCGATATCGAAAATGAACCTGATGATGCGATGTCCTTAGTTCGTTTTTTGACGTATGCCAATAATTTTGATATCGAAGGTCTGGCAGCAACAACCTCAATCCATCAGAAAAAAAAGACTGCGGTTTATCGTATCAAAGAAATTGTGGAAGCTTATGGGAAAGTGAGAGACAATTTAGAAAAACATGAAAGCGGTTTCCCCACAGCAGATTATTTGAATTCGGTTACTACTGAAGGTTTACCAGATTACGGAATGGCAGCCATAGGAAAAGGTAAAGATTCACCGGCTTCCGAATTATTGATTCAATCAGTAGATAAGAATGATTCACGTCCATTATGGATACCGGTTTGGGGCGGACCAAACGTTTTGGGACAGGCATTATGGAAAGTAAAGCAGACGCGTTCGACAAAAGAATTAGAAAAATTTGTATCGAAATTAAGAGTATATGCTATTTCCGATCAGGATGATAGCGGACCTTGGATTCGTGCCGGGTTCCCCAAATTATTTTATATAGTAAGTCCCGGATTCAATCAGGGAGGCGCTTACCATCATGCGACCTGGAGCGGAATAAGCGGTGATTTTTTCCATGCGCGATGTGATGGAGCCGATTTTAGTGTGGTAACCAATGAATGGCTGGATAAAAACATTAGAAAAAAAGGAGTGCTTGGAGCACAATATCCTTTTTGGGAATTTTTGATGGAAGGAGATACGCCTTCTTTTTTATCGCTGATAAATAACGGATTGAATGATGCCGAACATCCGGAATACGGAGGTTGGGGCGGTCGTTATGAATTGTATACACCAAGAAAGCAAAAATGGCATCTTTCTGCAGAAAGCCGTCCAATATGGACAGATGCTCAGGATGAGGTTTTAGGAACCGATGGACACTGGCATACCGGAAATCACGAAACCATCTGGCGCTGGAGAAACGATTTTCAAAATGATTTTGTCGCAAGAATGGACTGGACAATCAAGGATTATAAAAGTGCCAATCATCCGCCTGTTGTAAAACTAGGGCATGATAATAATTTGAAAGCCAAAAAAGGAGATAAAATTAATTTAAGTGCCAAAGGTACTTATGATCCTGATGGAAATGCGCTTTCATATAAATGGTTTTTTTATGAAGAAGCCGGAACTCTGGGAGTTTCAAGTGGGAATAGCGGTCAGCCACTCGAAATTCAAAATTTTGACCAGGCCGAAGCTTCTTTCGTAGTGCCAACAAAGCGCACCATGGAACCGGGAACCGGAACGATGCATATTATCCTTGCAGTTACTGATCATGGAACTCCGCGTTTGACCCGTTATCAAAGAGTGATTGTTAGTGTGGAGTAATTTAGTTATGATAATTTGTTAGACCACGAAAGTATTTGCGCAACAGCTACCATTGTTGGTAGTTAGTTGCTTTTTAATACCAGATGCAAAATTGGATAAGGTTTTCCAAATCCATCTACATCCGAAACTGATTTAGTTTCAAAGCCAAAACGAGTATAGAAATCTATAGCTTGTGGATTATCCTTATTAACATCAACTTTTTTTATATTCAGATTGTCAATTGCATAAACTAAAAGTTTTTTACCAAAACCTTTTCCTATTTCGCTTTCGTGAACAAATAACATTTCCAGGTTATCTTTATCGGTTCCCATGAATCCGACAATTTGTTCTTTTTCATTTTTTACGCAATGCAAGATTAGGTTTTCAAAAAAACTTGGGATTAATTTTTTATAAAATTCAAAATCTTCCTTTGCTAGAAAATGATGAGTTGATTTAACTGAAGATTCCCAAACTGAAACCAAATCTTCGTATTCTGTTTTATTGACTGCGTAAATCATTTTAAAAGTTTATTCTTATACGGATTTCATGCGATTACTGTCAACGTTTCGCGGGCAGAAATCGCGGCGAAAAAATGAGCTGCATTTTCTCCGCTAATATAATGTTTATTAGAAATTTTGGAACGTGAACTTACTAAAATTTAGCCGTGATTTTTTGCCCGCTGTTGTGCGTCGTGTGTTTTTAAACTTACATTGCGAGGCAATCTATAGCTTGTGATAATGAATCGACGAAATTAACTTGTTTACCTTTGTTGCTCTCAAATATAAATTGCTTTAAACTATTGCTCTTATGCTTGTCAAAATTCCCAACGATAGCCAAGCGCACACGAAAATTTGCAAATTTTTGAAGAATTTCGCCAGCGACTCCAGTCTTTAAGTTAAAAAAATCAGGCAGTAAATTCTTTTCATACAAAATAATTCTGTCATAATCGGAATAATATAGATTGCCTAACAGATCTGCTCCGTCTTCAATAGATTGAATAATAAAATCTTCAGAAATAATTTCTGCGATTTTAATATTATTGACTATATGATTTTCGATTTTCATTTTACTGGGTTGCAATTTTTCACGTTAGATTCGTCACATCTCGCACAACGTTTCGGGGCTTTGCGATGGTGGGGCAATCGAAGCACAAATCTTCAATTTTGCACAAAAGTTCAATCGAAGAATTACCGTTGAACTTTGCAGTTTCGCCCTACTATTGCAAAACCCTTGTTAGCGGTTCGTTGTTTTATTGTGCCAATCAATTGCTATTTTTTCTTCGGTTTTAATAAAGCTATCTTTTGCTTTGTTGTAATCATTTCCATCTATCCATTCTTTGGTACTCAAATTTTCTTTTAGTTGTTGATATTCCTTCTGAACGCTTAAATGTTCTCGCAAGTAGTTTCTAAATGCAATGTGTCGTACCCAATGTTCAGAATTGTACGTTAAAATATGAATGTGAGCCAGTCTTAAATTATGCTCTTCTGTACTTTGAGGAATATCTTTTTCTTCCTTTATAATGTTTAAATGATTGCTTTTTTCTTTGTGTTTTATGAAAAATCTTCGATAAGGCATTGACTCATTGAATATGGGATAATAAACATAATCTTGTTCAAGCAAAGGGTTAATTGCTTCATCAAGTAAGTCTGAACGCTCTAAACCAATTAAAATGTCAATGATAGGTTTTGCCGACAACCCTTTAATAGACGTACTCCCAATGTGCTCTATATGAGGATGAAGAAAACCAATATTTTCCTTTAATTCAATTTTAATTTTTTCAAATTGGTTTTGCCACTCAGGATTATATTTTTCTAATTCTATTTTCATTTTTTTTGAGAATGGTTCTTTTCGGTCGTGTAGTTTTACAATGACCGCTAACGTTTCGGGGCTTTGCGATGGTGGGGCAATCGAAGTACAAATCTTCAATTTTGCACAAAACTTGAACCGAAGAACTACCGTTGAACTTTGCAGTTTCGCCCCACTATTGCAAAACCCTTGTTAGCTGTGGTTTTTTTTATTTGTCAAGTCCGTATTTCTGTCCATATTCTTTAACTGTCATTAGGAAACTAGGGATTGTTTTATGCTTTAAAAGTAATTGGTATTCCGTTTTAGCTTTATCGAATTTTTTAAGTTCTCCGTAAACTATTAGTTTCCCTAAAGGTGACATCATCATATTTGAACTTTCCAACTCTTGCAACATTTTTTCACTACTATCTAGTCGGTCAAAATATGGTAAAATAAAATCTCTCAAATTTTTTCTCATTTCTTCGATAAGTTGTTGCTCGTCAGTTCTCTCGTTTACGTCATACCAAGTATCGTGTTGATTTCGCAGGTTTCCAATTCTCTTCCTAATCAAACATTCTGGTTCAGTAGGATAGTCAGGAAGTCCTTTGTCGCTGTAATTGTAAAATGCAAGCCAATACTCAGGAACAAAAATTCCTGTGTTTATGGTAAAACTAATGTTGTCTTTATTTCCGAAAGAACTTTTCTGAACATTAATAATTTGACCAATAGTATCAAGTTTCAAGTAAAAGTTATTCGCCTTTTTCTTAAAACCTAATGGCTTCAATATTTCTTGAAATCCATTCTTGATTATTTTTTCAAATTTTATTTCTGATACTGTCTTCATTTCGTTTTAGGTTGTGTCGTTCTAAAATCACAGCTAACGTCTTGGTACTACAGCGGGTTTGGGACTAAATTAAGCCCTATTTTCGGATTTGCCCAATCATTCAAATACAAAACCATCTTTCCATTAAGCCAATTGCCCAAATCCGTTGTAGTAGCTGTTGTGTGTAGTGCTTATTTTTTCTCGTTATTTAACCACTTTTCAAACCATTGAACAGAAATATCATTATAGTTCAATTCTTTAATTGAATCTCTAATGTTTGAATATGGGAAAGTTCTATTTTGGTATGCGGTTTTGACAACTTTTTGCGCATTCTTAGCTAAGCTTTTATCTGTTGAATCACTTAATATTAGACAAGAATCAAATAAGTTGTAGCAAATGTTTTCTGTTTTTCTAGATGATATAATTATATTAGAAAGTATTAACTCAAGTTCTTTAAATTTAATTTTACCTTTTATATAGTAATATGTTAGAACCATTGGGGTAATGCCATTTTTTTTACCACTAAGGAATTCTTTATTAGGTATGTTCTCATATGTTTTATCTTGAATAAACATCTTAACCATTGAAATTGTTGGTAATTCATAATGTAACAAATATTCTTTCCACTCTTTTTGCCAAACTTTTAGTTTTGCATATTTTGAAAAACTAACGGATGCCAATAGTTTAATGGCTATTGGTTGTTCATAAATATCTTTAATGAAGGAAAAGAATGGTTTTAAAGGAAATACGACTACATCCTGATATAAGTTTTTTCTTCCATGAGCTATTGAATTCCTATGCTCAATAAAACGAGAAACGATTGAGTCAGTTTTTTCGTTGTAAACTGAAAGTTCTTTAAGCATTTGAATTACTTTGCTCTTAAGGGAGATTTGATTTGTATTTAATATATTAATTAATGATTTAAGTTTTTTTGTTGGGATGCTATCATTACAAGCTTTTGCTTCAGTTATTATTTCTGTGATTAATTTGTTTCTTTCTTCTTTTAAGTCTATTTCTAAATTATGTTTGAACTCGTCTGAAAGAACTTCTAAAATATGAATATATGCTAATACTGACTCATCAATATATACTAAATTTTCTGTGCTTAACTCTTCAAAGTGAAGTGCTTTTCTAAATCTTTCAAGTAAGGTATATATTAAAATTTTCTTACTTTCATTAGAATTTTTTATAGTTTTAAGTAAACTAGTTAAATCATTTTGTAAATTTTTTTCACTTACACTAAATATGATTTCGGTAGCATTCTCAATGATATGTTGGTTAGTTATACAATGCTGAATATTAATACAATATGTAGTAAGAAAAGCTTTATTAGTTAAAAAAGCTAATATTCCTTGAATGATAAGTAATTGAGGTCTAGTTTTAGCGGAGCCTTCTGTTACACTGTCATATTCTTCTAAGTTAAATGTAGAATCAATTATTAAATAACAATAAACATTATCTCTATTATCTATTTCTACATTATCCAAAATAGGTGTTGGATAATTTTCTGAATATTGCTCTTTTGAAATAGTGAAGACATGAGCTGTTTGAAAATAAAAATCTAAATCAAGTTCAAATTCCACTTCATAAACAAACCGAGCTTTCCCTATTTTCATATTTTTCTTTTTTTATAGATATTCTTTGTCTAGCATTACACACAACGTCCTGTGGCTTTGCGACTGTTGCGGAAATTGGAACTGAGTTCGCTCGGCAAGACTGAACGAAGTTAGGAAATTATAATTTAATTTTGTAACTTATTGAGCAATAGCGCAAAACCGCTGTTAGCCGCCGTTTTATTATCCCAGATAAGTTGATCTGTGAAGTTTTTTAGAAGTTCCAACTACATTGTTCGCCTTTAGTGTTGTCGCTGGCAACCTAGTTGAATTATATAAATTGTTTGTATAAACCTTTGTAAACCAATAAACCTGCTCAACAATTTTACTAAATTCTAACTCTCCATATTTATGCTTTATGATGATTGGATTAATCACAGCACTTTGTTCATCCGCTTGAACATTTGTTGCAAGAATAGCATATTTGTGAATATCATCTTGATAAGAAGTTCCCGAAATTGGATTTATAGGTTTATTCGTTTCATCTTTTATAGCCATCACTGGGAAGCCTGATTTTATAATTTCTACAATGTCTACATTTATTTTACCCCAAACAGTTTCTACGCAAGAAACTAAAATATTTATATCTTTAAAATGAAGTTTGCCATCGCGGTGAATAATTAAATGCTTAGGCTTATTTAATTTTTTAGCCTCTAACATTTTGTCTAGTTTTTTAAAAGCATTGAGACAATTAGTGTCAATCAAATTTTCTCTTCTAGGAATTTCCTTTTCGACATAATCTCCTAAAAGTATTCCTAAACTATCAAATAATGAAACACCTAAGTTTGAAAATTTTTCTTTTCCATTTGTTGTGTGTCCTAAGTCGATACCTATAAAATATCCATCTTCCGCTATTGATGTGTCTGCTATCGCAGCTATTACTCCACCCATTTTCTCAAGACATTTACAAGTAAAATTTGATAATTTAGCTCTGTTTTGTTTATTATCTGTTGTATCGCCCTGATAAATTTGGTATTTAAATCCTTTTAATGGCGCAAAGCTATCATGTGGAATTTTATATTTACAAAAAACAGCAATCATAGTTTTACCTGCTTGATTTTTTATACTTCGTTGAACTTCTTGTTTGTCAATTTCGTTCGTAGATTTGATGATAATTGGTTCCAAAATTTTAAATTCTGTAGCATTTTTATTGAAAGCATGTAGCATTAGATTTTCAAAAACTTTTATATCCAAATCCTCATAAACAATAGGAAGAATATTCCAATTATTTACTGCTTTATAAATACCATGAAAGTAACTTGCGCTTTGTAAACTTGAAGTTGAAAAAGCGCCAACATTATCAATAAAAACATTTGTAATGTAAGGATTCTTCCATCCTGTTTTTTGTTCAATCTTTGCATTTATTGTAGCAGGTACCACCTTAATATCATTTAGCTTTTCAATTAATTCTTCGTTTTTTAGGAAAATTGTGATTAATTCATCCCGTGAAATACTATCCCTTGTAAATTCAATACGTAACCCATATTGTGTTTGTGACTTGGAATATATTGTGATTACTTCAAAACTTGAACCAATAAGCAAATTATTTTTACGATCAAGTTCCGAAATATTCACTTTAAAATATCTCTCCTCATGCAAATTCAGAAAGGAAGGAAGTTTAATATTTGAAAGAATGTCATTCAAAAACATTATTGCCTGTTTTAAATCCTTTGAAGTATGTTCAACGATTTTTCCGAAAATTTCAGGTGAAAAGTTCGCTAAAAAGTGATAATCAAATGTTGCTGTAAACATATTTTTTTCGGAATGCAATTTCTCAATCTTTTCAAAAATGCATTCGTCCAATAAATCAAATTTCAATCTGAAATTTCGTTCATGATTAATTACAGCAAATTCCATTTCAGTAGTTTTAGAATTATTTAAATTAGACTTTTTTAGATAATCTAAATACTCTTTATCAACTACTTTGCTACTTACAATCTTCGAGACCGGATTCACGTGTATTAAAAAGTGTCCTGAATCAAATACCTCAATATTAAATTCAAAAGCTTTTAGCAGATTAAAAGGATATAAATCAATGGTAGAAACTATAAAAATATTTTGACTAAAAAACTGCTTATACTTTTTTGACAGTTCTTTCTTCAATATTGTTCCAATCAAATTCGAAATTAATTGAGTGTTTTTAAATGGTGCTGACAGTGTTTTCTCTCCACTTGCCCTATATTGTTTTGTTGACTCTTCTAATAACCTTTCGAATGTAAAAAAGCATGTATCCTCAATTTCATGTGTTAAAAAACCTGATTTATTCTTAAGCCAATTTTTTAATTTAGCTTTTTGTGCTTCGCTTTCAATTATCCAATTTAAGTAGTCATATCTTGTTAGCGTTAACTTTTGAACAAAACCTCGCCTAGTTGTAAGAAATGCTTCAGTCATATGAATAATTTAATTGTCAATACTTCTAATTGAATCTAGATTAGTAGCTCAAAAAATGGCGGCTAACGTTCTCGCGCTACAAGCAGTTTGGGATTAAATTAAGCCCATTATTCGGATTTTCCAAATCTTCCAAATACAAAACCATATTTAAATTAAGCCAAATACCCAAATTGCTTGTAGCGTGTGTTGGCGGATGTTTTTATTTTTTCCGTTCGCAAATATCGCTATTGTATATTTTCAATATTCGCTGACCTAATTCGGAATTTTCGCAATGTGCTGAAATAGTTGTTGTCAATTCTATTTTTATCGGATAATTTAAGATTGTTTCTATTTCAAAAGAACTATTATATTCCGTTATTCCGCTTACTCGTAATGGTATATAATTTTTTTCAAATCCAACTTTAGTTTTCTCTTTACTCGCTTTCAAGGCAGGCCAATCAGATATTTTTCCTGTAACAGTTTTATTTTCTTTAATGTCAAATTTGTTGAAGTTTCTTTTAACACTTTCTCCAATAATTTCCAATGAGCTATTTAGATTAATTACTTCGCAATTTTCTTGTTCAAAAGTATAACCGGCTTTTATTTCTTTAGAAAGAGGAGCGAGGATAATCTCGGAATGTTTTTCTGATATATAAATCGACAAACTTTTGATTATTTTTAATTTAGGTTCAGGAACTTTAAATATCAAACTTTTAAATTTCATTTCTTCAGTTAAGTTGTTAATTATCGATTTTTTAGTCAGTTGTTTTCTTCTCCTTTATAAATAAACTCAATACGAAGAAAGTTATGAAAAACATCACGAATTGAATTATGAAAACTGGATATAATAGATTTGCTTCGGCATACCTAAAACCGAAACTAAATATTGACACGGGAAATGTTAATAGTAATCCATAAAGTGACCAATCTCCATAAAATAAGTCTTTTGGATAAACTGAACAAACAGATAAAGTTCCAAGTGCAACATAAAATAGAGAGATTTTAAATGCTAATTTTCTTTCTTCAATGATTTTTATAAACTTATCCACATTTCTGATTTAATATGTTTTCTTTATTCATCCAGTTTCTCGAAAATATCCGCCAACTAATTTATACACGCATAAATTTGACATGTTTTGTTCCAAAACGGCATGTTATGCGCATGTTTTTGTTTTAATTATTTGCGTATTATTTTTTTAATACTACTACAAAAATAAAAATATTTCTTACATGTTGAAGGGATTGATAATGTTTTTTAAAGAAGTACTGCTTACATGAGTATATATCATTGTTGTTTTAGGGCTACTATGTCCTAACAAATCTTGAATATAGCGTAAATCAGTACCTGCTTCAAGTAAGTGTGTAGCAAAACTGTGGCGAAGTGTATGCAGGCTAATTTGTTTTGTAATTCCTGCTTTTTTTACAGATTGTTGTAATACAGCTTGTGCACTTCGACTGCTGTATTGTTCCCCGTTTTGTCCTTCAAACAAATATATTTTTGGTTTGTAAATTGTGTAATATTCTCTAAGTAATTCTAATACTTTAGTTGACAACAGCGTGTATCTGTCTTTTTTACCTTTAGCATTTTTTACATGAATTAGCATTCTTTGATTATCGATGTCAGTTATTTTCATGTTTATGGCTTCACTAATTCGAAGCCCGGAAGAGTAGATTATAGCTAATAAAGTTTTATGTTTTAAATTAGTCGTTACATCAATAAGTTTAAATGTTTCTTCCTTACTTAATACATTTGGTAAAAATTGAGAAGATTTTGGACGATGAATGTTATCAATATTTATTTTAGTTTCTATTATTATGGAAAAAAATAGTTTGATGGAATTAATGATTTGATTTTGATAGGAAGCAGAAAGTTTGTTTTTTAAAATGTATTCATTGTTATATATAATCACATCTTCATTGGTGATTTCGGGAATTGGTTTTTCCCTGTAAAAAGTTAAAAAAGATTTTAAGGCTTCGCTATAGGTTGATATAGTACTTTCGCTGTAACGTTTAGAACGTAAATGCTGTTTGAATTTCTCGATTTGTACTATTCCTTCTTCAGAGGGGAAACTGTGAGCAATTGATGCTATTTTAAACCGTATTCTGTTTTCTTCAGTATCCGGAATGTGCCAAACCTTTTTTTGCTGACTCCATCGGGCATCTTCAATATGCTTAATACGCGCAATTAAATTGGCATTTTTTTCAAAATATACGGCAATTCTTTTTTCGCCTTTATGGACGATAGTTTTGGCTGACCATTTCATATAATGATAATTTTCTGATTTAAAGATAGTTGGTTTCTTGTTTTAATTAAAATAATACCGATGATTTTAAATATAAATATATACCCCAAAAATCTTTTTGGTTTTATTTTTCTTAAAGATGGATACTCCATAGATACCCCGTAGATACTCCATACATGACTGCAGTAAATCGTTTTAATTAAAAACGAAATTTAAATTGTTTAGTAAAACAAAAAAAGTACAGCTTGCACTGTACTTTTTAGAGTATAAAAAAAATAAATACTGTTACTTCTTTTCAGCAACAATATTCAGCGTTGTGGCTCCTTGTTTCAAACCATCCACATCCGCTTTTATAGAAATGCTGCCACTATCTTTTGCGGCTTTAATAATCGCAAGGGCTTTTCCTTGGTAGGCTCTTGTTTTTTGCCCTTGGTAACCATCGTGGTTGATGATATTGCCATTGTCAACGGCGATGATTTTACCTGAATCGCTAATAGAGAATTGGATTAGATGATCGGCATTGGCACATCTAATTCCTTTGTCGTCCACAATAGTTGCGGTAACAAAAGTGACATCGTCCCAGTTATTAACCAGTGTGCCTTTACTTTGCGTTAAAATAATCTTTGCAGGTTTCCCGGCAGAAGTATGTTCTTCCTGAGTAACCACTTTACTGTTGTTTTTTCCAATGGCTTTTATCGTTCCTTCTTCAAAAGTAACATTCCATTCTCTTGGCGAATCGTCAGCTGGTTTTTTCAAGGAACCTAATGATTTGTCGTTCAGAAAAAGTTCTACTTCTTCGCAATTACTGTACACATTAACTTTGGCATTGTCATAAGTATCAAAGTCATTCGGAGTCCAGTCAGCAACCCAAACGCCAGCTCCCGCATTATCTGATTTTCGAACAATATGCACCACAGGCTCAGCAGACCACCAGCTGTCTCTTTGTAACGATTGTTGTTTCCAGTTGCCGGCTCTGTCAAATAAACCCTGATTGTTTGTAGTTTCCGGCCAGTCGGCTTCGCCTAAATAATCATAACCCGTCCATAAAAATTGCCCTGCCATATACGGCTTATCTCTTAAAGCCAGCCATTGATTAATAACATGCGTGTTTTCGGTACCAATAACTTTCCAAGTCGGATGCGCTTCATGAGCTGCAATCAGTTCGTTTTCACGGTAATTTTGTCCTACAACATCCATTTGTTCCGCAAAACCACTTAAATATACTTTAGAATTTGCTGGTCTAAAAAGCGCCATCGTTACAGGACGGGTATTGTCGTATTTTTTTACCACATCTTCCTGCATCTTGTATTTTTTGTAGCCTTCCGGGTAACTCAAATCATCATGAATTTCGTTTCCAATACTGTAAATCACAATCGATGGATGATTTCGGTCTCTTAAAATCATGTCTTTGGTGTCTTGTTCCCACCATTCTTTAAAGTATAAATTATAACCTTTTTCACCATTGTGTTTGGCTGCGGTCCAGGTATCGAAAGTTTCGTCCATCACCACAAATCCCATTTGGTCACACAAATCAAGAAATTCCGGCGCTACAGGGTTATGCGAAGTACGAATTCCATTTACGCCTACTTCTTTTAATTTTTGCAAACGCTCTTTCCAAACGCCAAGCGGAACGGCTGCTCCAACTGCACCGCCATCATGATGCAGACAAACCCCTTTTATTTTGTAATTTTTATTGTTTAACCAAAAACCGGTATCGGCTCTAAACTCGGCATTTCTGATTCCAATAGTAATCGTCTGATTGTCGATAAGCGTTTTTCCTGAATACAATTTGGTATTTACCGTATATAAATTAGGCGCTTCAATATCCCATAATTTAGGGTTTAGAATTTCAATTTCATCTTTCATATAACCGATTTTGTTGGTGGCTATATGTTGTTGGCTCTCGCTAGTTTTTATTATTTTTCCTGTATTGTCAACAATTTCTACGATGTATTTATATGCGTCTGCTCCAGTGTTTTCTATTTCGGCTTTTACCAAAACTACTGCTTTCTGAGAAGTTACTACTGGAGTCGTAATTTGTGTTCCCCAATGCTTGAAATGCGTTTTATTCGTCGCAACCAAACGTACATGACGGTAAATTCCGGCACCTGTATAATAACGGGAAGCGGGTTGAATAGTGTTGTCGGCTCTAACGGCAATGGTGTTGGTTTTGTCTTTTCCAAAGTTCAAATAAGGCGTCAGATCATAGCTGAAACTGATGTAGCCATAAGGACGTTTTCCTAAATGTTTGCCATTAATCCATACATCGCTATTAGCCATAACACCATCAAATTCGATACTGAATAATTTACCAGCATCGGCAGCATCAACTTTAAAAGTCTTGCGGTACCAGCCAATTCCGGCAGGTAAATAACCTCCGCCACGTGCAGTTGGATTTTCTCTGTCGTAAGGACCTTCGATACTCCAGTCGTGAGGCACGTCAAGATTTCTCCAGGATTTGTCATTGAACTCTGGTTTTTCGGCACCTGCGATTTCTCCTTTTGTAAATTGCCAGTTGGCGTCAAAGTTGATGGTTTGTCTCCCCTGAGCGAAAACAGTTGTCGCAAAAACTAAAAAGAATAAAAGACTGTAGGTTTTTATGTTTTTTTGATTCTTCATTTTTGTTGGGTTTAAGTTGGTTTATTTTAAAATAGAATTGATATTGTCTAATTCTTCCGAGCTGAAATTGGTGTTTTCCAAAGCTTTGATAGAATCTAAAATTTGTGCCGGTTTGCTTGAACCAATTAGTACGGAAGTCACTCTTTCGTCACGTAAAATCCATGCTAATGCCATTTGAGCTAATTTTTGACCGCGTTCTTTTGCGATGTCATTTAGTGCCATGATTTTTTCAATTCTTTCGGGCGTAATATGATCGGCTTTCAGGAATTGTCCGCTGGTGGCTACTCTTGAATCGGCTGGAATTCCGTTTAAATATTTATCTGTCAATAATCCTTGTGCCAATGGAGAAAACGGAATGCAGCCTACTTTTTCTTTTCCTAATAAGTCTAAAAGTCCGTCTTCTACCCAGCGTTCAAACATCGAATATTTTGGCTGGTGAATCAGGCAGGGAGTGCCCATTTCTTTTAATATTTTGAAAGCTTTTTCCGCTTCCGCTGGACGATAATTTGAAATTCCTACATACAGGGCTTTTCCCTGCTGCACAATTAAATTCAAAGCCGCCATAGTTTCCTCTAAAGGAGTTTCCGGATCTGGTCTATGATGGTAAAAAATATCTACATATTCCAAATCCATTCTTTTTAAACTCTGGTCTAAACTGGAAATCAAATATTTTTTCGAACCCCAATCGCCATAAGGACCGTCCCACATCGTATAACCCGCCTTCGACGAAATAATCATTTCGTCCCTGTAGTTTTTAAAATCTGATTTTAAAATTTTTCCTAAACATGTTTCAGCCGAACCTGGAGGCGGACCGTAATTGTTGGCCAAATCAAAGTGGGTTATTCCGTTATCAAAAGCGGTTTTTATTAGGTTTCGGCTGTTCTCGAAATCACTGTTCGTTCCGAAGTTGTGCCAAAGTCCTAATGAAAATGCAGAAAGTTTCAATCCTGAATTTCCACATCGGCGGTATTCCATTTTATCGTATCGGTTTGCTGCTGGTTCGTATGTCATCTTAATAGGTTTTACGTAATCGTTTACGGAGATTGTTAAATTTTTTTTATTCTCTTTTTGAAGATTCTCTTAGGATCAATGTTGGGGTTAATATTCGTTTTTGATAATTGGTTTTTTCGCTTTTTTTCGAAATTAACTCATAAATTAAATTGAATGCTTCTTCGCCCATTTGAACTGTTTTTTGGTCAATTGTAGATAGGGAAGGAGTGATGTGTTCGCCAAATAAATCATTGCAAAAACCAATGACTCCAAATTCTTCAGGAACTTTAATTCCTATTGTTTTTAATTCTTTTAAGGCGCCAAGAGCTGTAAAATCTTCGACACCAAAAATAGCATCGGGTTTGCGTTCTAATTTTAAAAAATGCTGCACGCCATTTCTCCCCGCATCAATACTGATGTTTCCTGTGTAAATTAAATTGCTGTCAAAAGCAATTTTGTATTGGCTTAAAGCGGCTTTGTAACCCCGAATTCTTTCGGAAAAAGCTTTAATATGTTCGGGTCCCGAAATATGAGCGATTCTTTGATATCCTGATTTTATAAGGGATTCGGTTGCCATAAAAGCACCTAAATAATCGTCAATACAAACGGATGAGATTTCTAAACTATCATTAGTACGGTCAAAAAAAGCAATGGGTATGTTCTTTTCTTTCGCCAATTCGAAATGAGAAAAATCGGTAGTGTTTTTAGAAATGGAAACTAAAATTCCATCGACTCTGGCATCAATAAAAGTATCAATTCCTTTTTTTTCAAACGCTTCTGATTCATTCGATTGGTAAATTAAAACATCATAACCATGCTGACTCGCTAAATTAGAGATTCCGTGAATTACAGATCCAAAGAACAAATGCTCGGCTGTGGGGATTAACACACCAATCAATTTTGTTTTTCCTGAACGTAATGAAGAAGCCATTTTATTCGGCCGGTAATCCAGGCGTTCGGCAACCGCTTTGACTTTTTTCTTAGTAGCTGTACTTATTTCAGGATGATTGCTCAAAGCACGGGAAACCGTTGCAGGAGCAATTCCTAATTCTTTCGCAATATCGCTTATGGTAATTTTTGTTTTCATTTTTTCGTAATCGTTTACGAAAATAGAATTTTATTTTGAATTAGCAGATTTTTATTCAGTTAAATCTTTTAGTGAGATGTGAAACGAATCATTTTTGTCTAACGCGGATTTGCTGCTTGTAGGTATTGGTTTCAGTTTTTAATAAAATTTTATGTTAAAATTTTAAGATATTCGAAAATCAATTATTTATTTTTAGATTTGATGCAATATTACCTTAAATGCATTTTTAAATGACCACTGCAAAAAAATATACTGATGTGGAACTTGTTGAGCGTCTTCAGCAAAATGAAGAGGGTGCTTTGACAATTATCTATAAAGAATATTGGGAAATCATGTATTTAGCCGCTTACAATCTTGTTAAGGATAGATCTGTTTGCGAAGATATTGTTCAGGAAGTTTTTATTTCGCTGTGGCAGAGGAGAGCAAAATTACAAATAAAGGTTTCTTTAAAAAGTTATTTGTATACCAGTACGGTTTACAAAGTGTATGACCATTTTAGTAAAAATAAAAAAATGCTGCAGGGTGAGCTGTTTGATAATTTTGAGAACAAAATTGAAACTTCAAATCCTGAAACCAAATTAATGCATGAAGAATTAATTCATCATTTGGACTCTATTATTGATACTTTACCGGATAAATGCAAAGAAGTGTATAAGTTGAGCAGGGAAAATATGTTGTCTAATAAAGAGATTGCTGAACAATTAAATATTTCGCAACGCACGGTAGAAGGTCATATTTCTAAAGCGCTTAAAATTTTAAAGGAATCGCTTGGAGTTGCGGTGAGTATTGAGTTTATCATATATTTTTTTAGATAAAAAAATAATATGTGTAAAAAAAAGTAAAAATAATTACAAATAGAGCAGGTGTGAAACGTTTTTTTGGAGACTTAGTTATATAAGCATCCAAAAAACGAACAAATGAGCTTAAATCACCAAAAATATTTTTCAGACTTAGTTGCTAAACTTCTGGATGGTTCGATAACCAAACCGGAGTTAGATAAACTACTGAATTTCTTTCTAAATAATCAGGAAATTGAAAACTGGCCTGATCATTTAGGATCCAAAGAAGATGTTCAGGAAAGAATACATGAAAAAATCCGCTCACAACTGGATTTCGATAAAAAAGAAGTTGTAAAAGTAATTCCGCTATACCAAAAATCGTTCTTTAAATATGTTGTCGCGGCATCAGTAGTTTTATTGGTGACCTTTACAGTTTTTTTCAATCAGCAAAAAACATATACTATTGTTGCGGCAGTTCCTAATAAAATAGAAGTAGGAACAGATAAAGCAACTTTAACTTTAGAAGATGGTTCTACAGTTGTTTTAGAAAAAGGGAAAACCTATAATGATGAAAATGTAAATAGTACCGGAAAAGAATTGTTGTATAACAAATCTAATTCGGATTCCAAAAAAGTGGTGTATAATTATCTGACTATTCCACGAGGAGGACAATTTGCAATTACACTTTCTGATGGTACAAAAGTCTGGCTGAACTCAGAAACCCAATTGAAATTTCCGGTTCATTTTATAGAAGGAGAAACCAGAGGAGTAGAATTAGTTTACGGAGAAGCTTATTTTGATGTGTCTCCAAGTACAGCTCATAACGGAGCAGGTTTTACAGTAACTCAGAAAGCTCAAAAAATCCATGTTATAGGAACCCAGTTTAATATTAAAGCCTACAAAGACGATTCGAATATTGCTACCACTCTGGTAGAAGGTAAAGTCGAAATGGAATTTGCTAATGTGAAGCAAAATTTAATTCCGAATCAACGCGCCAATTTTGATATTAAAACTAATAAAGTGAAAATAGCCAAAGTAGATGTCTATAATGATATTTGCTGGAAAAACGGTGTTTTTAGTTTTGAAGATAAACCATTGGAAGACATCATGAAAGTCTTGGCAAGATGGTATGATATCGAAGTGAAATTTGAAAACGAATCGATCAAAAAAGAAAAATTTAATGGCGTTTTAATAAAAGATAGAAAAATTGATGAAATTTTAAAATCGATTAAAAACTCAGGAATAATCAATAAATATGAATTTAAAAATAAAACCCTGCTATTGAAATAAAAAGAAAGAGGGGCAGTAGTTTAGATAATTTGCGGTTGCCTAACTACTTCCCTCCCATATATTAATTAAACCATTTGTCTAACTAACTCCACAAAATTATGAAAATTAATTCTATTAATTGTCGTTTTGCATTTCAAAAACGGCTTCTACTGATTATGATGAAAACATTCTTAATTCTCTTTTGTACAACTGTTTTCAGTTTCAATACTGAGACTACTTTTTCGCAGGAAAAAATCTCAATTGAAGAAAATCAACTGGCATCAGTTAAAGAAATTTTTAAAATAATCCAAAAACAAACCAGCTACAGTTTTATTTACCCTAACGACTTTTTTAAAGATGCTCCAAAAGTGCAGCTGAAAAAAGGTACGATTGAAATTTCAAAATTATTAACGCCAATTTTTAAATCACGTAACCTGGATTTTGAAATAACAGCGGACAAAAATATTATTATCAAAGAAGCTTCGAGAGTCGAGACCAAAGAAAGACCCGTTGAAGAAAAAGAAGAAGCCGTTCAGGAAATAAAAGTTTCGGGTAAGGTAACAGACGAAAATAACCAGCCTATTCCGGGAGTGAGTGTTCTTGTAAAAGGAACTCAAATAGGAACTCAGACTGATTTTGATGGTAAGTATTCGATAAAAGTACCATCAAATGAGAGTGTTTTAGTTGTGTCATTTATAGGTTATACAACTAAAGAAATGAAGGCTAATAACCAGTCAGTAATCAATTTCCAACTTCTGCCAGAAACCGCAAAATTAGAAGAAGTTGTTGTTGTAGGTTACGGTTCAAGTAAACAAAAAGATTTAACAGGTTCAGTATCTTCTATAAAATCAGAGAATTTTAATAAAGGACCACAATTGAGTGCACAACAGGCTATTCAGGGGAAAATGGCTGGTGTGGTAATTGCTCAGAATAGTGGAAAACCAGGAGGGTCTAATAAAGTGATCATTCGAGGAGGAACTTCGTTAACAGGAACTAATGATCCTTTATATGTTATTGATGGTGTGCCAATTTCTACTACAGCCGGAGTGAGTTCGGCAAACATTCAAGGAAATGGAACTAACTTTTTCGATCAGGAACCTACGAATCCTTTGATGACCATTAATCCAAATGACATCGAATCGGTAACAGTTTTAAAAGATGCTTCTTCAACAGCAATTTATGGTTCCAGAGGTGCTAATGGTGTAATTGTGATTACCACTAAAAAAGGAAAAACTGGTAATCTAAAAGTAACGTTGGATGTTACCGGCGGTATTGCTACTGTTTCTAATAAATTAGATGTGCTTTCTGCTGATGAATATAGAAAAGTAAATACTGATTTAGGTTTGACTTTTTCTGATTTAGGTGCAAATACAAATTGGCAGGACGAAATTTACAGAACAGCAAAGATTCAGGATTACAACTTGTCTTTTTCTGGTGGCACCGAAAAAACTTCTTATAGAGCTTCGTTAGGATACGGAGATCAGGAAGGAGTTTTGATTGGTTCGAAATTAGAAAGAGCAAATTCAAGAATTAACGTTACACATTCAGCACTAGATGACAAATTGCAATTTGATTTTAGAGTGAATTACGGACAAACAATTTCCAATAATTCACCAGTATCTAATACTGTAGGAAGTGAGGCAGGAACAAGTATCAATTATGAATCTTATGTTTTTAATCCTACTTACCCAATTTATGATGCCAATGGAAACTACAACCACGTACTTCCTTATAGAGTAAATCCGGTTTCTTTTTCGAATGATGTGTCAGATGAGGTTACTAATAGCCGTTTCTTAGGAAATTTATCTACTACTTATAAAATTTTTACACCTTTAAGCGTAAATGTAAATTTAGGTTATACTAATCAGGCGATAAACAGAAATTCATACATTAAAAAATCAAATCCATTAGGTCAGGGAATGGGAGGTTATGCCAGTGTTCAAAAATTAGAAGATTCTTCTAAATTATTGGAAACTATTTTAAAATATGATGATCAGTTTGGTAAACACAGCATCAATGCTATTGCAGGTTATTCATACCAATATTTTGTAAACGACGGACTTCGTAATGCAGTATCAGGATTTTTATCTGATGAGTTTAGATGGTATAGTTTGCAGGCTGCCAGTACAAATTTAGGGGTAACTTCGTTTAAAGGAAGTAATACATTAATCTCTATGTATGGTCGAATGAATTATAATTTTGATGATAAACTTCTTGCTACTGCAACAGTTAGAAGAGACGGTTCAAGCCGTTTTGGTTCAGGGAATCAATGGGGAGTTTTTCCATCAGGATCTTTAGCATGGAGAGTTTCTAATATGGAATTCTTTAAATCAAAAGTAATTTCTGATTTAAAACTTAGAACAAGTTATGGTGTAACCGGAAATCAGGAAATAGGTAACTTAAATTCAATTACAAGACTTGGTGCTACTTCAGCAGGATACATTGTAGGCGGTCAACGAATTACTACTGTTTTGCCTTTACAATATGCTAATCCTGATTTAAAATGGGAGCAGACAGCTCAATTTAACGCAGGGGTTGATTACACCATTTTAGACGGAAGAGTTCGCGGAAGCATCGATTATTATGTTAAAAAAACAACCGATCTTTTATTGAACATTCCGGTTCCGTCTCCTACAGCGGTGAGTACACAATTAGCTAACGTAGGAAGTGTACAAAACAAAGGAATTGAATTAGAAATTTCAGCTGATATCATTAAAAAGAATGATTTCTCATGGAGTACTTCTATTAATTATACCAGAAACAGAAACAAAGTTTTAAGCTTGTCTAATAGTTTGTATAAAGGCGATAATATTCAGGTTGCTCCATTACAGGGACAAGGTTTAACAGCAGGGATTTATGCTCAGTTAATACAACCAGGATTGCCTGTAGGAACTTTTTATGGCAGAGAGTTTATAGGAATTGAGAATGGTGTTGAGATTATTGATCCTGAAATGAAAGTTATTGGTTGCGCGCAGCCTGATTTTACTTTCGGAATTACAAACTCATTAAATTATAAAAGATTTTCATTAGGATTTAATTTTAGAGGTTCAGTAGGTAATGATGTATTTAATTTAACAGCAAACAATTTAGCTTATTTGAGTAATCTTCCTGGTCGAAATGTATTAACAGAAGCACTTACAAGCGGTGTTTTAAGAACACAGCCTAAACAGTATTCTTCTCGTTGGATTGAAGATGGTTCTTTTATAAGATTAGACAATGTTACTTTAGGATACGATATTAATCTGGAAAAATTTCCGGCAATTTCTAATGCTAGATTGTTTGTTACAGGTCAAAATTTATTGTTGTTTACTAAATATTCAGGTTTAGATCCTGAGGTTAATTCAGATGTGTCAGGTACTGGAGTTGCTCCGGTTGGGATTGATTATTTAGCTTATCCAAAAGCTAAAACGGTGAGTGTGGGATTAAGCTTGTCATTTTAAAATAACTTCAATTTATAAATTGTATTATCATGAAAATATATAAAATCAAATTAATAGTATGTTCTCTTTTTGTATCGCTTTTATTGCCAGGATGCACTAATTTGGACGAAGAAACATTCGGAAGTTTATCGCCGGATACTTATTATAATAATGAAGCAGAAGCACTTTCTTCTGTTGTAGGTGTTTATCAATCTTTGTCTCAGGTTGTTCATATTGGTGATCCTTGGCGTATAGCCGAATTTGGTACCGATGAATTTATTGTTCCCGGAAGAGCCAGTGGTGGATGGTTTGACCAAAATAATATTGATATTATAAAACATGTGGTTGCTCCAACCAATGCAACTTGCGGAAGAGCCTGGAAAAATATTTTTCAGGAAATTGGGACTGCTAATGCGGTTTTAGAAAGTTTACAAGCTTCTCCTAATAGTGCTAATTTAAAAGCCTTAATTGCCGAAACCAGAGCTTTAAGAGCTTATGGATATTTTTATGCAATGGATTTTTGGGGTAATGTACCCTTAGTAACTGTAGCGAGAATTGATCCGAATAATTTGCCTGGAACAACTCCAAGAGCTGAAATATTCAAGTTCATTGAAACAGAATTGTTAGAAGCAGTGGAAGAATTGCCTTCTGTTACTACGGTTACCAGAGCGAGTTATTATCCAAGGTTTACCAAAGAAGCCATCTACGGACTTTTAGCAACTATGTATCTGAACGCAGAAGTTTATACAGGAACTCCTAAATGGACTGAAGCTATTACAATGTGTGATAAAATTATCGCTACTAATAAATTTTCATTAGAAGCTACTGTATTGGATAATTTTAAATCTACTAATAAGCAAAATTTCAAAGAAGTAATTTCTTCTTTCTCTGTTTCGCCTTCTAATAATGCGGGTAGTAATCAGTTTATTTTATACGCTCAAAATGGATTAGATAAACTGAGATATAATTTACCATTTACTCCGGCAAATGGATATAGTACTTATCAGGAAGCTTTAGACAGATATCAAAATCAGGATGTTCGTAAATCCTTACTTCAATATGGACCACAATATTATTTAGACGGAACGACACCTCTGGCTTACCCTGACGGAACTCAGTTGAATATTATTGCAGTAAAAGATTTGATTAGTGCTGAAGACAATGAAGGTTATAAAGTTTTAAAATACACTCCGGTAGGAACTTCATGGTCAGGATCTAATGGAGATAATGATTTGGTTTTAATGCGTTATGCGGATATTTTATTAATCAAAGCAGAAGCTTTATTTAGAGGCGGAACTACAACAATTGCTGATACTCCGTTAAACCTGATTAATATCGTTAGAGGCAGAAGTAATGCTTCTACATTATTAGCTGTGACTCTAAAAGATATTGAAAATGAAAGAGCCAGAGAATTAATTTGGGAAGGTCACCGTAGAAGAGATATGATTCGTTTTGGAACATATTTTACAGGAACCTGGGCATTCAAAACTACAACTACAGCTACTTTTAGAGGTTTATACCCTATTCCTCAAGAGCAGCGAACTGCAAATCCAAAATTGCAACAAAATGATGGATACCCACAAAATTAGAGAATAAATTAGTTAATAAATAGTTGGTTAAAACCCATGTACTACTAGAGCATTCTATGAAATACATGGGTTTTTTATCTTAATTTTTTTAGTTTAAAATAAGAATATTATGTTGTTTACCAATGTTTCAATCCAATTTAAAATAGCTTCAGTTTTTGTTTCAGCTCTATTTTTTGGTCATAGTTACGGTCAGTCTTATAAAGGTGTAACCGGCGTTAGAGATACTTCTTATTCTACGCAAAGTGCTTTTAAATATGATGTAAAAACGCATCCGTCAATCAAGATTGTTCCTGAATTTCAATTTCCTTCGGTGAAAGAAAAGCGAAATATTACTTATTGCCAAGTTGGGAAACGAAAATTGAATCTTGATGCTTTTTATAATATCGAAAAAACAAATTCGAAAAAAACGGCAATTATCATTATTCATGGTGGCGGTTGGCGTACCGGAAGTAGAGAACAGCACTATCCGATGGCGCAAAAGTTAGCCAGTTTAGGTTATATTTGTTTTACGCCTGAATACCGCCTTTCTACCGAAGCACTTTTTCCGGCTGCGATTTATGATATTAAAGCAGTAATTCGCTGGGTTCGAAAAAACGCTGCGATTTATAATTTTGATGCCAATAAAATAGCGGTTTTAGGTTTTTCGGCAGGAGGCGAAATGGCTTCTTTTATGGGGACAACGGGAAATATGCCATTATTTGAAGGAACTTATTGTCATTTAGACGCAAAATCAAATCCAAATGCCGTAGTCGATATTGACGGAACTTTATCTTTTGTGCATCCAGATGGTCGCGAAGGAGATGATAGCAAAAGCATTTCGGCAGGAACGTATTGGTTTGGTTATTCGAAAGCAGAAAATCCTAAATTATGGGAAGCCGCATCGCCATTGAGTTATGTAAGTGCTCAAACTCCGCCAACACTTTTTATCAATAGTGCTGTGCCGTGGATGCATGCGGGTCGGGAAGATTACATTAAAGTTTTGGATAAAAACGGAATCTACTCAGAAGTCAAAGAATTTGAAGGTGCACCGCATTCATTTTGTTTGTATGAGCCTTGGTTTAGTCCCACAATTGAATACATAAATAATTTTTTAACTAAAGTTTTTAATCAATAAAATTTCAATGCTATGAAGCAATTTTTTCAGAATATATTTGGGTTATTTTTTTTGATTTCTTTTTGTGCACATTCGCAGCAAAAGGCAATTAATATTCCCAAAGACACTTCTTTTACGGTAAAAAATGAATACAAAAAATACCTGAAATATTTTCCGCAAATCACTCCTGCAAAAGATGAATTACCAGAAAACGTAAATGAAAATAGAAATTTGGTTTATACCACATTAAAAAATACTCCTTATGGAGACAGAGATTTGCATCTTGATGTTTTTTCGCCAAAGAAAAAAGGAAAATATCCAGCCTTAATCATGGTTCACGGCGGCGGATGGCGTGCTGGAGATAAAGCATTACAGGTACCAATGGCGCAAAAACTGGCAGCAAAAGGAATTGTAACCATTTGTGTCGAATACCAGTTATTGCAGGAAGCACAATATCCGGAAGCGGTTTTTAATATAAAATCGGCAGTAAGATGGGTTCGTTCTAATGCAGATAAATACGGAATTAATTCGGATAAAATAGCCATTTCAGGCTGTTCGGCAGGAGGACAATTGGCTTTATTAGTTGGATTGACAAATGGAGTAGAGGCAAAAGAAGGAAATCAGGGAAATTTAGGTTTTTCAAGTGATATACAGGCAATTGTAGATTTAGACGGAGTAGTCGATTTCATGGCGCCTTTGTCTCTTAATCTAAAGCGTGGTCCTGATTCTCCAGATGTACAATGGTTAGGAGGTACTTTCTATGAAAAGCCGGAAATTTGGAAAGATGCGTCTCCTATTTTTTGGGCTAATGAAAAATCATGTCCTATTTTATTTGTCAATAGTGGCTTTCCAAGATTCCATGCGGGACAAGATGAATTAATAGGAATGATGAAAGATTGGGGAATTTACACAGAAGTTCATAAATTTGACATCCAATTGCATACTTTCTGGTTATTTAATCCCTGGATTAATTCGACGGTAGATTATATCAACAACTTTTTAATTAAAGTATTCGATAAGCAATTGGCAAAAAAATAGAAACAACATTTAAAATTGTATAAGATGGCGAAAACTAAAATTACCCGAATTTCTTTTATTTATTTTATAGCTCTTGGCTTATCGCTGGCAGCTTGTAAAAATGGATTTAATAATTCTACAAACAAAAAATCAGCTGAAAAAATTGTTCCTGAAAACTTAAAATGGTCAGAAAGAATGGTGCTTTCAGAAATGCATCGTTTTCCAGAGGCATCAAAGTTAGATTTTGCTCCGGTTCCCAGATGGGGTTACACTAACGGATTAGTTTTAGGTGCTGTTGCTAAAGTGTATGAAAAAACTAAAAACCAAAAATATTATGATTACATCTACGCTTATGCTGATGCGATGATTGATAAAGCGGGAGAAATAAAAACATACAATTTTGAAGATCATAATCTGGATATGATAAAATCAGGCGATGTATTATTGTATTTGTATCCAAAAACAAAAGAAGAGCGTTTTTTTAAAGCTATGACAACTTTAAACAAACAGTTAGAAACTCAGCCTAAAACTTCAGATGGAGGTTATTGGCACAAAAAAATATATCCTTTCCAGATGTGGTTAGATGGTTTGTATATGGCTGAACCTTTTCACGCCCGCTATGCAAAAGAATATGAAAAAGATGCTGCTAAAACTAAAAAAGTGTATGACGATGTGGTGCTTCAATTTGATTTAATTCAAAAACACAGCCGTGATCAAAAAACAGGATTGTTATTTCACGGTTGGGATGCAAGTAAAGAACAGCGTTGGGCTAACAAAGAAACAGGAAATTCACAGCATTTTTGGTCAAGAGGAATGGGTTGGTACGGAATGGCTCTGGTAGATGTTTTGGATTATTTACCTAAAAATCATCCGGGTAGAGCTAAGTTGATTAAGTATTTGAACCAATATGCTGAAGCAGTTGTTAAGGTTCAGGATGCATCAGGAGTTTGGTGGCAGGTTTTAGATCAGGGCAACAGACAAGGAAATTATCTTGAAGCAACTGGAAGCGCTATGTTTGTTTATACATTAGCTAAAGGCGTTCATAAAGGTTATTTACCAGCTAAGTATTTGAAAAATGCCAATGAAGGTTACGACGGACTTTTGAAAAATTTAGTTAGCGTTGAAGAAAATGGCGTTGTAAACTTAAATAAATGTTGTGCAGTAGCCGGTTTAGGCGGAAATCCATATAGAGATGGGAGTTACGAATACTACATTGGTGAAAAAATCAGATCTAACGATCCTAAGGGAACAGGGCCTTTTATACTGGCTAGTTTAGAGCTGAATAAGTAAAATTCTATTTATGAAAAATACAATTCGAATAAAATACATTCTGTTTTTTTTATTGGTGAACCAATTGTTTTTTGCACAAACAGCAAATCCTGAAAAGTATAAATATCAGTTTGTTGTTGCCAAAGACGGTAGTGGCGATTATAAGTACATTCAGGATGCCATTAATGCATTGCGTGTTTTTCCTTTAGCTCCAATTACGATATATATCAAAAATGGAGTTTATAATGAAAAAATAGAATTATCGGCTAATAATACCGATGTTACTTTTATAGGCGAAAGTGTCGATAAGACCATTATATTCTATAATGATTATTCAGGTAAAGGAAAAATGGGAACCTTTGATTCTTATACCGCAAAAATATCCGGAAACAGGTTTAGAGCTGAGAATATTACTTTCGAAAATACAGCTGGCAGAGTAGGTCAGGCAGTAGCACTATATGTTGATGCTGACAAAGCCGTTTTCAAGAATTGTAAATTCATAGGAAACCAGGATACTATTTATAACGGAGGCGAAAGTGCAAGACAGTTTTTTGTAGATTGCCATATCGAAGGAACTACTGATTTTATTTTTGGGCCAGCAACAGCTGTTTTTAAAAACTGTAGTATTTTGTGTAAAGCTAATTCGTATATAACTGCGCCAAATACACCTCAGGACAAAGAATTTGGATTTGTTTTTCAGGATTGTACTGTTAGTGTAACTGGAGAAGTAGATAAAATGTATTTGGGAAGACCGTGGAGAGCCTGGGCAAAATCAGTATTTATCAATTGCGAATTACCAAAACAAATTGCTCCTGCTGCCTGGGATAATTGGGGAAATTCTGAAAATGAAAAAACCGCTTTCTTTGCCGAATACGAATGTAAAGGTGAAGGTTTTAGACCAAAAGAAAGAGCATCATGGACACATCAGTTAAAAAAAACAGAAGCTGAAAAATATAATCTTAAGAATATTTTAGGCAGCAATCCTAAATCGTCTAAAAAAGAATGGTACGAATTGTAATTCTCTATTAGTTATAAAAAAAGCTTCAGATTTTCTGAAGCTTTTTTTATTTTTAGTAGCTTTCATTTGAAGTAGTTGCAAAACCACATATAATAGAGTATTAAATTGTTTTTCTGAAATGGAGATAAATTGCTATTTAAGGAGGGACATTTGATTAGCAAAGCTTATGTTTTTAGGTTAAGACTATAATTTTAATAGTTTTGTACGCTTAAAAAGTTAATAAAAAATATAAATGTCTAAAAAAAGCATAATTATTGTATTTTTTTATTTAATAAGTGTGTTTTGTAAAGCTCAACCATTTGGAGCTTTAACGCATTTTTCACATAATGTAAATTTAAGTCAGTCAATTATTTTAGATATCCAGCAAGATAAAAAAGGATTTATTTGGTTGGGGACATATAATGGTTTGTATCGTTATGATGGAATTTCATTCCAAAAGTTTAAGGTTTTGGAAAACGATTCATTGAATTTAAAATCGAATCGTGTCTATAGTTTTAAGTTTGATAAAAATGGACGGATTTGGATTAATTCTAAAAAAAATGATATTTATTATTTTGATACGAATAGCTTGAGTTTTCATCATCCGCTGGAGAACAAATTGTATTCTTCATCAGATATTTCTCTTATCCATTACAAAATAATGTCTTCAGGTAGGGTTTGGCTTTTTCCTAAGGATAAAAATTTTTTAATGATTCTTGAGACTAATAAACAAATTAGACGTATTTATTTTAATGCTCAAAAACTTTCGGTTAAAAAAATAAAAGATGTTTTTGAAGATTCGACAGGAACTACTTGGTTTTTGACAAGCTCGGGTGTTTGTAGGTTAAAAAAATCAGAATTACTACCTGAATACTTTTTTTTCAATAACTCCAGAGTCTCAGGTGGCGCTTATCCATTTAATTGTGTTGTGGAGACGAAAAACGAGATTTGGTTTGGAGGTTTTCAAGGTAAACTTACATATTATTCTAAAAAGCTAGAAAGGTTTTTTGATATTCAGCTTGCGGTCAAAGAAGATGTTAATAGAATTAAGCCTTTGGCTGGCGATAAATTATTCATTCTTACAGATTCGAAGAGTTTTTATTGTTATGATATTAATACTAGAAAATTAGATATTTATAATAGTAAAACAGTACCAGGTTTTCCTGAAGGAGCTATTAATCATATAGGATTATCCCGCCAAAGACAATTTTGGTTTCAAACTTCAAAATCAGGACTATGTAAATTTGATTTCGTTTCTAAAAAGCTAAAGTATATGTCGGTTGAGTCAAATTATTCAACTGTATCCAATACAGAGCAGAAAGAGTTTTTATTTACCGATGCAAAAGGAAATGTGTGGATTCAATCAAAGAGAACACCTTTCGCCTATTGGGATGAAAGCCAGGATAGATTGTTTTCCATTGCTAAATTTATGAAAGAACCCAGAGAAGAGGTATCTGATTTGATGCATTCAGCAATGTTTGATGCAACTGGAAATTTGTGGTTTTGTTCTTTTAAGCAAGGATTGGATATGATGTCTTTTAGCAGCAGAAATTTTTCAGTATTAGATTTAGGTTCATCTAAAGATCAAAAGCATAATGTCCGAAGTCTGATGAAAGACAAAAATGGTAACCTTTGGGTTGCAAGCCGTTCTAATAAAATAACATTACTTGATTCTAAAAAGAAGAAAATAGGTTTGTTAGGTGCAGATGGAACTTTGTCATCAAATAGTCCGGGATGGGGTGCCGATATTTATAATATGATTCAGGATACTAAGGGACGAATATGGATTGGAACTAAAGGAAATGGATTGTTTTGTTTGTTGCCAACTGAAAAACCATTTACGTATAAAGTAAATCATTATAAATTTAGCGAAAAGGATATTTATAGTATCAGTTCTGATAATATTTATAAAATTTTTGAGGCATCATCAGGTAGAATTTATATTGCTACCTGGGGTGGAGGAGTAAATATTATTAGGCAGTCAAGTAGTGAGCTTCGTTTTATTAACTATAGAAATGAACTAAAAAAATACCCCATAAAGTCTGCCAGTAAAGTTCGCTCTATTGTTGAGAATAAAGAGCATAAAATGTTTTTCATTTCTTACGATAAATTGTTTTCTTTTTCAGAAAATAACATATTTACAGATAAAGTAAGATTTAAAGAATTTCCCGAAATTTCAGGAAATGAGATTTTAGATATTCTTGTAACTTCTAATAATAGCATAGTATTAGGTACTAATGGTGAAGGTTTGATTCTGGCTAATTTAGATAAGGAAGGTAAATTAAAAATTAAACCCGTTTGCAGTGAGACAACTCCTTTTCTTATTCAGGGCATTATATCAATTCAAGAGGATAAGTCGGGTAAAATTTGGGCTGCGGGAGATAATCAGATTGTGAGGTTTGATCTTGAAAAAAATAGTGCTGAAACTTTTTCTGAGATAAAATCACTTATTGGAAATGAAATTTTTTCAGAAGCAACTAAATGTCTTCTTCCTAATGGAGAAATTGTATTAGGTTATTCCAGCGGTGCAGTAATTTTTAATCCCAAAAAAATCACTCCTTTTCAGTTTAAACCTTATTTAGCTTTAACTAGTTTTTCGGTTAATAATAAAGAACTGTATGAGATCAATCAGGAAACTCCAAAGAATACTGATTTATTAAAAGAAATTAGTCTGGAACACGATCAGAACTTTTTTAAAGTTCAATTTTCAGCGCTTGATTATTTAAAAAATGAAAATATAGTTTATCGTTATAAATTGGAAGGAATTGACAAAGGCTGGAACTACATTAAAGGAGTACAATCAATTAATTATACAAACTTAAGTAAGGGCGAATATGAGCTTGTAATTTCCTCGACTAATCATCGTAATTTATGGGTAAACAATGAGAGAAGAATAAAGATTAATGTTCTACCATCAATGTGGAATAGTAATTTTGCTTATTTCTGTTATCTATTGTTGGCTATAGGTTTGTTTTTGTTGGCTAAGCATATCTTTTTAACCATTTTGAAATTGCGTAATGATGTGCAAATGCAGGAACAAATAGCTGAGTTGAAACTGGATTTCTTTACGGATATTTCACATGAAATCCGCACTCCTCTTACCATGATTACTGCTCCTGTAGAAAAAATGTTATTGGATGATAAAGTGGCTGATTCAGTAAAAACTGAACTCAGATTGATGGAAAGAAATACCAATAAATTATTGAATTTGGTAAATCAAATTTTAGATTTAAGAAGAATTCAAAATAGGAAATTAGAAGTCCAGAAAATTGATTTAGGAAAGTTTTGTAATAAGATTTGTGAAAGTTTTAGAGCAATAAGTTTGCAAAAGAAAATTCGATTGGAATTAAAAACTAATATTTCAAATTCAAATATATGGGCTGATGCTGAAAGTCTCGATAAAATTTTAGTTAATCTAATTTCAAATGCCTTAAAGTATTGCCGAGAAGGAGATACTATTGAGGTTGTTGTTGAGGAATCAGAAACAGAAGTGTTATTAGTCGTAAAAGACAACGGACCAGGAATTAATTCTTCTATCCAAAAGCGATTGTTCACACGTTTTTCTAATTATAATGAAAATCCAAACAATCCCAGTACAGGAATTGGACTTTCTATCGTCAAGGATTTGTTAGATCAGCACAGTGCCAGTATTATTGTCGATACTGAACCTTTAAAAGGAAGTTGTTTTCAGATTAGTTTTCAAAAGGGATATGAACATTTTAAAAAAGATGTAAATATTGTATTTCATGATTGTGAACATAATGAGTACGATTTAATTAATGATATTGAAAATGATGTTGATTCAGTTGATTTAAATGAAGTAAAAAAAGATAAGGTAGTAGGCTTGATTGTTGAAGATGATCCAGAATTAAGGGAATTTATTGTATCGATATTTGATAATAATTATACGATTCATACAGCTGAAAATGGAGTCGAAGGACAGTTGAAAGCCATAAGTTTATCTCCGGATTTTATAATTAGTGATATTATGATGCCTCAAATGGATGGTGTAGAAATGTTGAGGCTGCTTAGAAATAATATTGCAAGCAGTCATATTCCTATTATTTTACTTAGTGCAAAAACTTCAATTGAATCAAAACTGAAGGGCATACAATATGGAGCTGATGAATACTTAAGTAAACCATTTAATGTAAGTTATTTAAAAGCCAGAGTAAAAAATATTTTAGAACAGCGCAAACGACTACAGTTGTTTTATTCGAGTGGGAATATTACTGAAAGCACAATTGAAGAACCTTTAGCAATTTCTGAGCAGGATCATAAGTTTATGTTTGAGGTAATTCAACAGGTTAAGGATAATTTGTCTAATACTGATTTCTCGGTTGATGAATTAGGGAAGTTAATGGGAATGTCACGCACTAGTTTTTTTAATAAACTGAAAAATTTGACAGGAATATCTCCTCTTATATTTATTAGAGATATACGATTGAATATAGCTGCCGAAAGAATTAAAAAAGAAGATTTACTGATTAAAGAAATTTGTTTTGAAGTAGGATTTAGCGATTTGAAATATTTTAGGAAATGTTTTAAAGAAAAATTTAATTCTACTCCAGCCGAATACCGTAATCTTTAATATTAGTTTCTGTGCTAATAGAAAAAGTTTTTGAGGGATAATAAGCCAAAAGATTTTAAAAGAATCGTGCTTATTATCCCTTTTTTTATGAAAATTATACCAAACATAAATATAATATAGTCCAATCGTTGTGGTATAATGCCGTTGTATATTTCATGTGGATCAATTTTTATTGATCTATTTTGAAATAACAAATGCTATTAGAGACAAAATGTTTTTAAATATATTATTTTAATCTTTTTGCTTTGTTAATTTAAATGTATTAAGATACTGTAAATCAATTAGTTGTTTTTATTTTTTTGATCATTAGAATTGTATTGGTAAAATCACCCCCCTTAAAAGGTAAAATAGCCCCCTTGTTTGATTTTATCTATGTCTAATTTCACAGCCAACCAAAAAAAAGTCTTTAGGGGCTGACTTAACTATTTACCAACTAAAAATTAACTAATGAGACAAACTATTAACCAGCAGTTTGATGAGCTATTATTTCCACTTATAGCTATCTCGGATTTTATCCTGAAATCCGTTGAAGAAAAATCCTTAAAGAATAACCCAATTTAATTTTGCAGTAAGCATTTACGTAAGCTAAACTTATTCTGTTTAGTGTAAACGTTTACATCTTTATTCGTATTTCATGATTGATGATTTTATAAAAACATTAATTAATGAAAACTTTTACATTGATATGAATGAATATTCATTTAGTGTTTACTATTTGAAGCATATAACTAAAAATGTTATTCGGAATTTTTAAGAATTAATCAACCAACCCAAAACAATTAATTTATTTAACCAAAAAAGAAACTCATTTATGAAACAAACATTTAAAATGGTATTTAGTGTATTACTATTGAGCATGATAAGCTTGACTGGTATTGCACAAAATGCAAATAATAAGATTCTAATTACTGGAAAAGTAGTAGATAAAGATGGACTAGGAGTTATAGGCCTCAATGTTATTGAAAAAGGGGCTAAAAATGGCGTTTTAACTGATATTGACGGAGCTTATAAAATTCAAGTTTCAAAAGGAAGTATATTACAATTTTCTTTCATTGGAATGAAATCTGTTGAAAAGAAGGTTGGCGATGCTACTACTATTAATGTAACCATGGAAGAAGATAATGCTTCTTTAAATGAAGTAGTGGTAGTAGGGTATGGTACGCAGAAAAAATCCCACTTAACAGGAGCAATACAAACCATAAAGACAAGTGAAATTGAAGATTTACCAACAAATAATCTAGCTGTTGCATTAGCAGGAAGAATTGTAGGTATTGATGTTTCAGGAGGTACGGCCAGACCAGGAAAATCAGCAGCGATTAATGTTCGTAAATCTGTTTCTCTTTCTAAAGATGGAGGAAATACTACTCCTTTGTACGTTATAGATGGAGTATTACAGGTTGCAGGAGATGGTTCTAATGATAGTACTTTGTTTGATAGTTTGGATGCCTCTGAGGTGGAGAGTTTAACATTTCTTAAGGATGCAGCAGCCGCTATTTATGGTTCCAGATCAGCTAATGGGGTGGTTATTGTAACTACAAAAAGAGGAAAAAAAGGAACCACTAAATTTTCGTATGCTGGTTTGTACGGTTATCAGGATGAAACCTACAGAACTAAAATGTTAAATGCATACGATTATGCTAGATATTATAATATTATGAATGGCCCTAATGGGCATAATAGGCCTATTAATGCTCCACAGTTTTTCTTTTCAGATGATGAATTAGAATATTTTAAGACACTAAATTATAACCAATTAGAAGATGAGTGGAAACCTTCAACAAATCAAAAACATACCTTAAATATTTCTGGAGGTACGGAGAAAGCTACTTTTTTTGCCGGAGGATCATATTATACTCAAACAGGAAATTTAAGTAATATTGATTTTGCTAAATGGACATTCAGATCTGGTGCTGATTTTAATATTTCGGATAATTTCAAGGCAGGTATTCAAATAGCAGGTTACTTTAATGATAGAACTAATACTAACAGTAGAAATGGTGGTACTAATGAGGAGAATGATTATAGAAGGTTATTAAATGCTTCTCCTTATTTACCTCAATATATTCAAGGTTTAGCTGTACAAAGGCTAAATACTTCAAATGAATCTCAATATCATTTTGGTGAAATTAATCGTTTAGGGAATATTTCTACTAATAAAGGAAATAATTTGTCAGTTAATCTCAATGTAGAGTATCAAATACCTTTTATACAAGGATTATCTGCCAGAGCATCTTATGCTCGCAACGTATCTTACAACAGATCTACTTATATAGGAACTAAATTTACTACCTATCAGTTTGAAACTAAACTAGGAGTTCATGGGGCTAATGGACATATTTTTGACCCCAATGCAGATTTGTCATCATATAATAAAATTACACCTAGAATTAATAATAACGGTAATAGGATAGGTTGGGGGGATAGTAGATCTCAATCGGAACAAACCAACTTGAATTTGGTGTATAGTCGTGATTTTGGAAAACATTCAGTATCAGGTTTGTTTTCTGTTGAAAGGGGAGAGTCTGAAAGCACTGGTGATGATTTTTACAAAGAAGATCCACTGCCAACAACTAATGGACAATTGTTTACCGCTCCTGGAGTTTTAGATGGTTCTACTACGGGGGTTGAATCGGGATCATTAGCTTATGTTGGTCGTTTGAATTATTCATATTCTGAAAAGTATTTAGCTGAATTTCTATTTAGAAGTGATGCTTCTACCAAATTTGCCCCGGAAAATTATTGGGGTAAGTTTTATTCTTTATCAGCAGGATGGGTAATTTCAAAAGAAGATTTCTTTAAATCCAGTGTGGTGGATTTCTTAAAGTTTAGATATTCCATAGGGAAATTAGGCGCTGATAATACTAAAGCATGGCAATGGAGACAACGCTTTACCTATCGAAATGGTGAAGGAGTAGTAATAGGAAATGGTAACCCTACAACAGGTTTAAAGATGGAAGTAACTCCTAACAGAGATGCAACCTGGTCAGAAGAATTAAAAACAAATTTTGGTATTGATTCAAGATTTTTAAACAGCAGATTGTCTTTAACAGCTGAGATGTATTACAACATTGCAACAAGAATGTTGATGAGTAAAACGGCAGACGTACCAGCTACTGTAGGAGGTTCGGTTGCTGCTGAGAATTATGGGAAAAGAGATAATTGGGGTTATGAATTTTCTTTAGGATGGGATGATCGAATAGGAGAAGATTTTAAATATGGAGTAAATATTAACTTTGGTTGGGGTAATGACAATCAAATTGTAGGAGATTTCAATACACAGGAAAGTTTGTTGCCTTGGGGAGTAAAAGCAGGACCTTCTGACAGAGGTGTATGGGGACATGATTATGTAGGAATGTTAAAAACTCAGGAAGATATTGACGCTTATGTGGCTAAATATAATATTAAGGAAGTGTTTGGAGTAGCCGCAGCCAATCTTAGACCGGGTTCATTATCCTATGCTGATATTCGTGGCCCTATGAATCCAACTACAGGTGAATTTGCACCGGCTGATGGAATTGTAGATCAGTGGGATCAGATTCAATTAGCCAAAAGAGAAGGTACAAGATACAGTATGGGAACTACTTTTAAGCTAGGTTATAAAAATATCACTTTAAATGCTGTGGTTACGGCATCTTTCGGTGGAGGATGGAATGAGGTAGATGGTCAAACCAGAAAGTCGATGAAGTCAGCGATTAATGATGGGATTGATAATAGACCTTCGATTTGGAATAATATTTATGACCCAGTTTTAAATCCAAATGGTACAATGCCAAACCCTTACAATGAAGCGCTAAATTTAGCACCTACTTCTACATTTTGGCAACGTTCTGCTACCAGCATTCAAATGCGTAATATCAATTTAGGGTATGCAATGCCAGAGAGATATATTAAGGCGTTAGGAATTAGTAGTTGTCGATTGAATCTTACAGCTATTAACCCATTCATTTTATACAATCCTTTTGATTATAAAGGACCAAATGGAGCTTATGATGTTTACCCAGATATAAAAACCTATTCTTTGGGGATAAATTTAGCTTTCTAATTAAGAACAAATTAAATTATTGATCATGAAAAATATAAAAATAAATATATTAAAAGGAGTTTTGCTAATGCTGTCTTTAGCAAGTTGTAGCGATGATTTCCTTGCTGAAAAAGAAGACTTGACGGGTGTTAACGAACAGGTATATCAGGATCCAATTTTAGGCAAATTTTATGTAGATTATATCTATAAATTGATTTTGCCTACAAATGGTACTACCGTTTTTACATGGGATTTAGCAGTAAATAATGATAATTTTTCCAGAGCAACCGATGAATTGCCAGGAGAGGTAAACTGGAATAAGGTTTGGGCAGCACCAGGAACTAATACAGATGCCAATTGTTTACCATACATAGGGGCTCGTGTAACTCAAAGTATAGCAAATAATACCTATACCAGATTAAGGCAAATAAATTTATTCCTTGATAATATTGATAAATATGGAATGGCTGAAGCTGACAAAAATCTGCTGAAAGGACAAATGTATTTTTGGAGAGCTTGGCAATATTTTGATTTAGTTAGATTGTATGGAGGTGTTCCTTTGGTTTTAACAGCTCAAAGTTCTATAGGAGAGGGGCAAGATCTAAAAATACCTAGAAGTTCAACTTCTGCCTGTATAGAACAAATTGTTGCTGATTTAGATAAGGCAATAGCTCTATGCCCGCCTAAATGGGATAATGCTGAATGGGGGCGAATTAATTCTGGTGCTGCTGCAGCTTTCAAAGGACGTGTTTTATTAACCTGGGCGAGTCCATTATTTAACCGTACTGATGATATAGCTCGTTGGCAACGTGCTTATGATGCTAATGTTGAGGCTAAAACAATACTAGAAGCTAATGGATTTAAACTTTTTAGTACTGGTGGTTTTGCTAATGGTGTTGCATGGGAAAACATGTGGTTTGCAGAGGCTGGAAATTCTGAGGCAGTAATTGTTTATGGATTTAATAATTCCTCTTCATCTAATTTGATGCGAAATAATAACTGGGAAAGAGCATGTCGTTCTAAAACATCTGGAGGAGCAGGTTCTATTGGAGCAACTAAGCAAATTATGGATGCATTTCCTATGAAAGACGGTAAAGCTCCAGGGGTTTCTACTGCTTATCCATATTCATTGCAAACATTTTATAAAAATAGAGACCCACGATTCTATAAAACATTTGTTTACAATGGAGCTCCATGGGCTTACGCTGAGGATGTTAATTTTAAACAATTTAGTTATTATTGGTTTAGAACAGCTCCAGCTGATGCAACAGTTTTACCGACTGGTTTTACGGAAACTTTAGGAACTGTTAATACTAATGTGTATATAAGAAAAGCTATTAATTCAAAAGCAAGTAATGCAAATGCTTATCAATTTAGTGGTACAGATTATATGGAAATGCGTTTTGCAGAAGTACTGTTAAATTTAGCAGAATCTGCTATTGGAGTTAATAAATTGGCAGAGGGTAAAGCTTTGATTGCAAAGGTTAGAGAAAGAGCTGGTATAGAGAGCAACGGCGGTACTTTTGGTTTGGGAGATGTAGTTACAAGAGATCAGCATTTTGCTGCTGCTATCAACGAAAGAAAAGTAGAATTTGCTTATGAAAGTAAACGTTTCTGGGATTTAAGACGTTGGATGCTTTTCAATAATGATTTTGGTACTTGTACAAGATTGAACCAAACTCCTATTGAAGGTATGAGAAGAACTGGAGTATTTTTTATTGCACAAAAAAATGGAGCTAATTATGTGGGAACTGCAGATCCATTCCTGCCAGTAAATGGAGTTGCTCCAGTAGCCGATAGAAATCCTGTAACTTACCCAGCCGGTATAACGACTTATGACCAATATGTGGATTATTTTTATGCTAACTATATTAAAGTTATAGAAAAAGACAATGTGGATCCTGTAAATGTAACAATACCATGGAAATTTAAATGGTATAATCAGTATTATTTCTTTGGTTTTCCTCCTAGTTTTCTTAATACTGCACTTTATTTAGGACAAACTTCAGGCTGGTCGGGAGGTACATCAACTTTTGATCCATTGCAATAAAAATTGAATTATAGATAGATCTTGTTAAATCAAGATATAAAGGCCTTTGGTTAAAAAAATAATTAGTTTGGTTTTTATTTTTTACCTCAAGAGTAATTATACTCTTGAGGTTTTTTTATTTTAATGGTTTGTTTAACTATTTTGTTAAAAAAGCTATTTCATTCAATAAATAGAATTTTTTAATCAAAATAGAAATAAAAATGCCGTACTTTTGTGCCCAAAACATTTTACAAGCTGTTGAAAAGGTTATTTATCATAGTACTTTCTATTTTAATTTTCTTGCCGTCTTTTGGCAGTCTGTTTGTGTATGCTTCATTCAAAATCAATCAGGACGAAATAGCAAAGACTATTTGCGTACAGCGTAAACAGGTTTTCAATAGCTGTAATGGGCGATGCGAATTACAAAAAAGCATAAAAAAATATTCTGATAACGAAAGAAAAATGCAGGACAAGCTAAAAGACAAAGTAGAGCTTGTATATGTTCAAAATACTGTTGAAATTGATTTTGAAGTAATTCCTGTTGTTATATCGAAAAAAAATACTTCTATTTTATTCGAAAAGAAACCTGTTAGTGTTTCTCATAGTACTTTTCATCCTCCCCTCTGTTAATTTCAATCGATTTTTAGTTTCAAAAATAATAGCGTATAATGTTATTGTTGTTCTTTCGATAATCTAAAAAGCAGCATTTTATAGGTTTGTTTTTTATTGATTTCTTCCCAAAAAATAACATTTTAGTTGGAACTTTAAATCATATTCACGTTAATTTTAGCGTATTCATCTGGTCTGATTCTATGAATTTTGTTTGTCAAAATTTTGCTGAAACAGGCTAAATTTCAAACTGTTTTATACATTCATTAGCTAATGAAATCTTTCCAATTTTTTGTAATTGCAATACTATTTGTGATTACTTCCTGTACCATTGATAAAACCGATTATGAAGCGGAATTAGAATCTGAAGTTCCGGAATTCTATGAGTTTAAAGAAGCAACTTCGTTTACCAGCGGTAGTTATAAAATAAGTATCGAAGCCTTGAACGGAATATTTTATAAAGGCTATAACGAACTTCATTTAAAAGTTGTTAATACACAAACTAATCAAGTTGTAACTCCTTCTAATGTGACTTTTTTACCAATATTAAGTAATACTGACGGCAGTAAAACATCCTGCCCGCATGAATATAATTTAGGCTACGATGCTGTAAATAAATACAATGTTGGTTATTCTGTTTTTACAACCGAAAGTTCAACAGCTACGACTTGGAAATTGTACGTTAATTTTACTGCTGATAATCAAATTTACAAAGTGGAGAAAGATATTACTGTTGAAAAACAGAGTAATAAAAACCTGAACATGACGTCTTTTACAGGAAAAGATAACGAACAATATGTAATTGCGTTAATAGCGCCACAAAAACCAAAAGTTGCCGAAAACGCCTTGGTTGCCGGAATTTATAAATACAATAAACCAACAATACCTGCAGGAGTTTTCCCTGATCCAACTCAGTTTTCGTATTCAAAAGTGAGCGGCTATACTTTGAAATTAGATCCAAGAATGCCTGAACCTTCTATGGGAAATCACTCTTCGCCAAACAATAAAGATTTGGTTCAGCAAAATGATGGCCTGTATCAAGGTATTGTTAATTACACAATGACAGGCAACTGGACTCTGAATTTCATTTTGCAAAATCAAAACGGATTGATTGTAAAAGGAACACTTGTTTCCACTGATTTTACGCCCGGAGTAGAAGGAGTGAAAAGCGAACTTTTTATTGATACCTTATTTTAAAAAGATGAAATATATACTAATGTTACTTTTTTTAGGAATGTCTGTAAATGCTCAAAATAAGTATATACAGCACGACAGTATAAAGAACTTAAAGGAAGTAAAAGTAAAAAGTGCGACCAAGAATAAAATTGAAACCGAAATGAAAATAGCAGTTTCAGTGGATGAATTTTTGTCGTCTTCGGATAATATCAGTTTTATAAAACGTGGTGCTTATGCCTGGGAACCTTTGCTGAATAATATGAGTACCGAGCGTTCTATGGTGACTATTGATGGTATGCATGTTTTTGGCGCTTGTACCGATAAAATGGATCCAATAACTTCTTATGTAGAAAGTAATAATCTGGCAGCAATTGATATAAAATCAGGGCAGGAAGGAAGTTTGCACGGAGCTACAGTTGCCGGAAGTATTGATTTAAAAAGAAAAAATACCGCATTCAGTGTAGAAAAAAAATGGAGTGGCGCGTACCAAAGTGGTTTCGAATTCAACAACAAGCAATTTTTCAATCTAGGCAATGTGTCTTTTTCGAGTAACAAATTTGTTGCTGATGGAAGTGTTTCCTATCGAAAAGCAGAAAATTATTCTGATGGAAATAACGATGTTGTAAAACATTCGCAGTATAAAAAGTTCAATACTTCGTTAGGTTTGGCTTATAAAACCAGTGATTTATCATCCGTAAGAGTTGATGCTATTTTTGATATGGCAAAAGATGTTGGTTTTCCGGCTTTGCCAATGGATTTGTCGCTTTCCAGAGCGTTGATTACTTCGGCTTCATATAAGCAATTATTTGAAGAAGGATTAGTGAGCGTGGTGGATACCAAAATTTATTTTAATGCGATCGAACATTATATGGACGACACTACGCGTCCCGAAAATTTGGTACACATGGACATGCCTGGCTGGAGTACGACTTACGGTTTGGTTTCGAAAGCCAATTTGAAAAAGAACAATTATTCTTCGGAAATAGCATTGAATGCTTATGATAATTTGTCGATTGCCGAAATGCGAATGTATCCGCAGGACAGAAGCCAAAGAACCATGTTTGCTTACAGCTGGCCATGGGTTACGACTCGTTATGCCGGACTTTCTATGAATAATTCCTGGGATATTTCAGAGAAAAGCCAAGTAAACTTAGGCGGGTCTTTGGGGGTAAATTACAATTATTCAAAATATGTAGAGTTCAACTGGATTTTTCATCCGGGAGCGCCACAGGAAAAAACCAGGTTTTTACCAAATTTGAACGCAGGATATCAGTTGCAGATTGATCAGTTTAATTTTTCTGTTGGAACAGGCTATGGACATCGTGCGCCATCGGTTTCTGAGGGTTACGGTTATTATATTTACAACAGTTTTGATCGCTATGATTACATTGGAAATCCAAATTTAAAAAACGAAATTTCGTATGAAGGAAATGCTTCGGCTGGATTTAAAAACGAAAAATTGAGCATTCAGGCTAAGGTCAATTATTTCTATATCGAAAATTATATCATTGGTAGAATCCTGAGTATGGGAAGTCCGATGAATTATCAATCGGTGGGTGTAAAAGGTTATACGGCTTTAGATTATTCGACCCTTTTTAATATGTCAGTCAATACGACTTATGATATTTTAGAACATTTGCATTGGAAAGGAACTCTGACTTATGCAAGAGGATTGGATGATAAAGGAGGGAATTTACCATTTATTCGTCCGTTGAGTTACCAAACTTCGCTTCATTTTATGCATGGGAATTTCGGAATCCAGACTGCTGTAAATGGCGATTTGGCACAAATTAATTACAGCCCGGAATATGGCGAAGACGAAACCAAAGCCTATAAAATCTGGAATCTTTCGGCTAATTATACTTTCAATTTTAAAAATGTAAAAAGCGTTGTACAAGTTGGTGCCGAAAACATCCTAAACGAATATTACAGCACTTATGCCGACTGGGGAAATATTCCAAGAATGGGACGTAATATTTTTACCTCTTTAAAATTAAGTTTCTAAAAAATGAAAAAAGTTTTCAGTATAACAATGACAATATTGTTTCTGTTGGTTTCTTTCCAGCAGGCATTGATTGTGGTTTGTTTTAAGCTGAATCAACAACAAATAGAACAGGCGTTTTGTGTTAATAAAGCTAAGCCACAATTACAATGTCATGGTAATTGCCATTTGAAAAAAGAGTTGGAAAAATCAGAAAAAAGCAATGATCTCGAACTTAATGGTATTGGCAAAAAGATTGAAATTGCTTTGTTTTCGAATATTGAATTTGAAGCTGAAATTTTTAAAGAAATCAATTCTAATCGAATAATTGTTTATAAAGAATTAGGAAAATTAGAGCCTTATCTGGAGATTATTGTACCGCCGCCTGTTGTGTTTTTTGTTAATCAGTCTCAATTTATAACATAGAAATACAATATTAAAATAATAAAAATGCAAAATTTTAAAAAATACCTTTTACTGTCATTTGCCGCATTGGCATTCGTATCATGTTCAAATAATGATGATCCTGTTGCTAATAATGTGACTTTAGAATTCAATAATACCTTCAAAAATAATACGATTGTTCTGGGAGATGCTGCTTCAACTTCGGCTACAACAAATACCTCTGCCGGAGGGCAAATTCATCATTTTTCGGAATTAAAATATGTAATTAGTAATATCCGTCTTATCAAAGAAGATGGAAGCGAAGTAACTTATAATGTAAATGATTTAGACAAAGGCGCAACAGTTATTGATCAGTCAAAAGCGGCTTCATTGAGCTACATTTTGAGTAATATTCCTTCGGCGACTTATAAGCAAATTAAATTTGGATTAGGAATTAAACCGGAAATAAACACTCTGGATCAGGTTCGTTTTCCAAATTTCTATGCAGCTGCAGGAGCTAATGATACAAAAATGCACTGGGAATGGGGAACAGGTTACCGTTTTACTAAAATTGAAGGTTTCTATGATGTTGACAATAAAGCTTTGTCAATTCATACAGGAAGCACTGTTGAGGGAACAGCTCCAAACTACACACAAGGAGTGAATGCTTACAGAGACATTACTTTAAACTTGACTACAAATGCGATTGTAGGTGGTAGTGCTCCAAAAATTAAAATCAAAGCTGATTTTGATAAATTGTTAAGCGGAAAAACAAACACAATTACATTAGGTGCAGGAAATGCAACACCAAGTATTCATACTGCTGCTAATATGGTATTGTATGTTGATAATTTGGGTGGAAATGGTTCAAGTGACATCAGCGGAATGTTCTCAATTACGAGTGTAGAAAACTAATTTATAATTCAGAGCCGTTTGATTTTTCAAGTTCTAAACGGCTCTGTTTTTAAAATCATTTAGAATGAAAAAATTAATCGGAATTGTATCATTACTAATTTTGTTAGTGTCTTGCAGCAGCAATGATACTGACGGAATTTATTATGATAATCCTGAAGTTTCGCTCGAAATTCCTGCTGGTTTTCCTGAACTGAATTCTTTTGTAAGCTTAAATAAGCTTACAAAATATGGCGTGGAATTAGGTGAAAAATTATTTTCAGATAAAAGATTTAGTGCTGATAATACCATTTCCTGTTCGAGTTGTCATATTCAGGCGAATGCTTTTGCCGATCATAATCCGCAGGGAATAGGAATCGAAGGAAGAGTAGGACTTCGAAATACACCGGCGATTCAGAATTTAATTTTTATGAAGTTTTTCAACTGGGACGGAAGCAAACTCCAATTGGAGAATCAGCCGCTTGTTCCTATTATTACTCATGAAGAAATGGATTCTTCAATCTTAGAAGTTATTGGAAAAATAAAAGATGATGCCGTATATAAAGATTTGTTCCAAAAAGCTTTTGGTGATGAAACTATTACGCCGGAACGAATTTTTAAAAGTATCGCTCAGTTTGAGTACACCTTAATTTCAGTCAATAGTAAATACGATAAGGTGAAACGAAATGAAAGTGCTTTTACAACAGCCGAAGCACAAGGTTACGCCACTTTTCAGCAAAAATGCGCAAGCTGTCACAGCACCGAATTATTTACCGATCAAAGTTTTAGAAACATAGGTTTTCCAATAAATACTGATACTAACGAAGCAGGTCGCGCCAGAGTTACAGGAATTCCTGCTGATTACATGAGTTTTCGTGTTCCTTCGTTGCGAAATGTAGAATACACCGCTCCTTATGGGAGTTTCGGTCAGTTTCCCGACTTGAAATCGGTTTTAGATTATTTTGATAATGGCGTTTTAGATGCTGATAATCTTGATCCTGTTTTTAAAAATAATGCAGGGAAAATTCCACTTTCCGAAGAAGAAAAAACAAATCTAATTGCCTTTATGAAAACATTAAGTGACCAAAAGTTTATTGGGAAATAATCATGATTTTGAAATTTCCTGAGCAAAATTTTCGCAATAGTCTTTTATTAGCTGTCTCACTTTTCTAAATTCTTCATCGATTTCTGTCTCTGTTCCTGTAGCCTTTGCCGGGTCAGGAAAATTGTAGTGAAATTTTTCTGCATTTGTTGGGAAAAACGGACAGCGTTCTTTTGCGTTATCACAAACAGTAATTACGTAGTCAAAATCAATATGAGTGTATTCGTCAATATTGTTAGAAGTATGATTTGAAATATCGATGCCATCTTCCAGCATTGTTGCAATAGCTTTTGGATTTACTCCATGAGTTTCTACACCTGCACTGTAAACTTCAGCTTTATTGTTTGTAAAATATCTCATATAGCCCTCGGCAATTTGACTTCTACAGCTATTTCCAGTGCAAAGTATTAGTATTTTCTTTTTCATAATTTAAACGAATAACCAAATGATATTGATGATGCAGAATTTTGGATCAAAGCCAAAAATAAGCTGTAACACAATAACAGAAGAGGTGATAATAATTGGTTTTTTATAAATATTAAGTTTGCTTTTCATGTTTTAGCAGCAACCTGAATTTGGACTACAATTAGCAGTGGTGTTTTTTTGTTTTTCTGCTGGGATTCCGCATTGATCTTGCGCTAAACAAGCCGTCTTTTTGTTTTTTAGAACAAAAACATTTCCGTTAAAATCTAAATCATATTTACCGATGGTTTCAGTTTGATATTCCACTTCGATTTCAAAGTCTTTAATGTCTAATTGATCTTCCGAAAGTGTAATGATATTAAGCAATTTATTTGGTTTCAAACGATGTTCAAAATCCTTGGCATCCCAAAGTTGAAAGTTAACCACTTTCTCATTTCTGATTATACCACCACAATCGATAAACTTTTTTGTAATTATTCCAATTTCAGTAACGTGGAAATGTTCGGGTACAAAAGTTCCGTTTTCTAATTGAAATTCAACATTCACTAATGTGGATAAAATTTGTTTTATTTCAGATAATTTCATTTTATAAAATTATATTTGTTTAATGCAATATTGCGATATATTGGATCAAAAAAATGTTTTAGCAACATTTTTGTTTTGATACGTTTTGTATGATATTTGAAAAATAAGTGTTTAAAATAGCTATTGTTTTTTCGTCAATACAATAGCAAATGGAGTTTCCGGTTATGTTTCCCTTTATGATACCTGCATTTTTAAGTTCTTTTAAATGTTGTGAAACCGTAGGCTGGGCAAGAGGAAGTTCATTAACAATATCGCCACAAATACATTCATTTACTTTTAATAAATATTCGATAATGGCAATTCTCGCCGGATGTCCCAAAGCTTTAGCAATAGAAGCTATTTTATTTTGTGCATCAGTAAAGTGTTCAGTTTTAGTAGCTCCCATTTTGTTTTAAATAATATCGCAATATTACGATATTGTTTTTTGAATGACAAAGAATAATTGAGTTTTTTGAATGGGAAATTTAGGATGTAAAAAGCCTTCTATAAATTAAACGTGCTCTAAGTAGCTGTTTTTTCGAAAAAAAATCACTTTTTCGAGTGTTCAAGCAACTCAAAATCAATCCTGTCTAAGTTTTCTGAAGAAAAATTTTCTGTTTTTGTTGATTATTATATCTTACAAAAGATTAATTTTCTTTAAATGTTTTTTAAAAAAGGTAAATATTCTTATTTTAAGTAAAAATTAAAATAATTAATCTTTTGTTTTCAAATTTGTAAGGTAAAAAAAACTAAATATAGCCATCAAATGAAAACGAACCTACAAGAAGATTCAATACTAAACGAAAATAAAGATATTGAAGTCGTCCATAATACAATCAAGAATGATTTTGCATTCACGCTAAAGAGTATATTTTTCAATGAGGACTATATTCCATCGAATAGTACTCGTACAACAACCAACTTTGCTAATTTGGCAAGAGGAGCAAGTCGTCAGGAAAATGTACGCAACACTATTACTATGATTAACCATCGTTTTAATACCTTGGCAAACTGGGATAATCCTAATAATGATCGCTATTCGGTTGAATTAGAAATTGTATCTGTTGCTATAGATATTGATGGCAGCGGTAAAACATTCCCAACGATTGAGGTTTTAAAAACGCATATTATTGATCATAAAACTGGTCAACGCATTGAAGGAATTGTTGGGAATAACTTTTCTTCTTACGTGCGTGATTATGATTTTAGCGTATTGCTTTTAGAGCATAACAAAGGTAAAGATGACTATAGTATTCCGGATAATTTTGGTGAATTACACGGCAAAATATTTAAGCATTTTGTGAATTCTAAAACTTATAAAGAAAACTTTATCAAACCACCTGTTATTTGCCTGAGCGTATCACATAATAAAACCTATACTCGTACAACAAACCATCACCCAATATTAGGTTTCGAATACGAAGTCAACGATTCTTCTTTAACAGAACAATACTTCAAAAAAATGGGTTTGCAGGTTCGTTATTTTATGCCTCCTAACAGTGTTGCGCCTTTGACGTTTTATTTCTTTGGTGACTTATTAGCGGATTATACCAACCTTGAATTGATCAGTACTATTAGTACAATGGAAACCTTCCAAAAGATTTACAGACCTGAAATTTATAATGCCAATGCTGTTGCAGGGGCATGCTTTAATCCTAGTTTACAAAATCAAGATCATTCTTTAACAAAAATTGTATACGACCGGGAAGAACGAACCAGATTAGGAATTGAGCAGGGAAAATTTACAGAAGAGCATTTCATTAAGCCTAACAAAAATGTTTTAGAACAATGGTCTGCTAATTTCACTCTTTAATTGATTATAAAACATTAAAATTCGAATATGAAGAAATTATTATTACCAACATCAATTGTTGGAAGTTTACCCAAACCTGCCTGGCTTGCACCACCCGAGAAACTTTGGTCACCCTGGAAACTAGAAGGAGATCAGTTAGTTGAAGGAAAACAAGATGCGTTACGCATTTCTTTGCAGGAACAGCTATTGGCCGGGGTTGATATCATTTGTGATGGTGAGCAAACACGCCAACATTTTGTAACCACTTTTATCGAGCATTTAAGCGGTGTAGATTTTGAAAATCGTAAGATTGTAAAAATTCGTGACCGTTATGATGCGAGTGTTCCTATTGTTGTAGATCAAGTTATTCGTCAAAAATCAGTTTTTGTTGATGATGCTAAATTTTTACGTAAGCAGACTAATAAACCTATAAAATGGGCATTGCCCGGTCCGATGACAATGGTAGATACTTTATATGATGACCATTACAAAAGCCGGGAAAAATTAGCATGGGAATTTGCAAAAGCGCTCAATGAAGAAGCAAGAGAGCTTCAAGATGCGGGAGTAGATATTATCCAGTTTGATGAACCTGCATTTAATGTGTTTTTTGATGAAGTAAACGACTGGGGAATGGCAGTATTGGAAAAGGCCATTGAAGGTTTAAAGTGTCAAACGGCGGTACATATTTGTTATGGTTATGGAATACAGGCAAATAATGACTGGAAAAAAACATTGGGTTCAGAATGGCGTCAATACGAAGAAATTTTTCCAAAAATTCAAAAATCTAATATTGATATTGTGTCATTAGAGTGTCATAACTCGCGTGTGCCTTATGATTTAATGGAACTTGTTCGTGGTAAAAAAGTGATGGTAGGTGCGATTGATGTGGCAACCAACACTATCGAAACGCCCGAAGAAGTTGCTGCTACCTTACGTAAAGCTTTAGAGTTTGTAGATCCCGAAAATCTTTATCCTTCTACCAATTGTGGTATGGCTCCATTATCCCGAAAAGTAGCCAGAGGTAAGTTAAGCGCTTTAAGTGCAGGAGCAGCAATTATACGTAACGAACTTGCTATTTAGTTTCAATAATTAATATAAAATGGTTTTGTTAGTCCGTAGAGTTTAGCGACGCTACGGACTAACAAAGTTTATGAGTATTCATAGTTTTTTTAATTTATTTAACTGCAATCTTTTAGCAAATCTTTTTATCTAAAGTTTTGGTATTTCTCTACTAGGAATTTTATAACATCTGCCTGAAATTAAATAATTTACACTTTAGTCTCATTTGTAAATTTATTAAAGTTAAAAAATATTCACTTAAAAAAATAAAGTTATGGCAGAGATTAAAATTGAGAAGAAAAGGCCAGTCTGGCCATGGATAGTTGTATTGCTTTTGATTGCCGGATTAGTATATTATGTCTTTTTAAAAGATGATCAGGTGCAGAATGGTAATACTGTAGAAATGGAAAATACCATAGCAACAGATACTATTGCAGAGTAAGCAAGGAAAAATTAACTTATAAATTAAGAAAGAACATGGAGAATAGAGACAAAAATTTATACAGACTGGACGAACTTACGGATTACAAGGTAGCTTCAAACTATTCTGATGTAAGAGGATGGAAAATAGTAGATGCTGACAATCGTACTATTGGCGAAATTGACAATTTGTGGGTAAATAAAGACATGCAGCGTGTTGTTTATCTCGATGTAAAAGTCGATAAAGCATTAATCGACGATAGTCGTAATGAAGTGCATGATACCATAGCCCACGACGATGGACGGGAATTTATGTACAAAGAAGGACATAGTCATCTGATTATACCAATTGGATCTGTAAACATTAATAAGGATACAAAAATTGTCATGGCTAATGGTATATCTTACGATACTTTCAGAAGAACAGGAAGATATAATATACAGGACAATTTTGACAGGAACTATGAAAGAAGCGTTTTGAGATCATATTATCCTGATGATTCCCAATCTGGATTTGAAAGTAATGACGATGCTTTTTACAACCGCAGGGAATTTGACGGTCATTAAGATTTATATTAAAATTTAGATCTTTATAATAGTAAAGACCAGATATTTAAGAATATCTGGTCTTTGTTGTTATATGAAATTCTGTATATGAGCCCAACGAGCTATAAGTTTTGAATTAGATTTTTTATAAATTCTCTTCCAATTCCTGTTTTTAAATATTTTTCTCTTTTGAGTACGTCTGTTTTAGAATTGAAAAATTCAATATGAATTACAATCCAGAGTCTGTATTTTAAAGTATGGCCTTTGGTAGATAATTTATTATGTGATTTTAATCTTTCTATGAGATTAGAGGTAAAACCTGTGTAGGTTTTGTTGAATTTCTTAGAATATAGAATGTAAACAACAAATTCTTCCATAAGTTTTTATGGATAAATATAAATAAAAAAACCTTTCATTTCTGAAAGGTTTTCTAGTAGCGGGAACAGGACTCGAACCTGTGTCCGCCGCGGCGGATATGAGCCCAACGAGCTATAAGTTTTGAATTAGATTTTTTATAAATTCTCTTCCAATTCCTGTTTTTAAATATTTTTTTCTTTTAAGTACGTCTGTTTTAGAGTTGAAAAATTCAATATGAATTACAGTCCAGGGTCTGTATTTTAAAGTATAGCCTTTGGTAGATAATTTATTATGTGATTTAAATCTTTCTATGAGATTAGAGGTAAAACCTGTGTAGGTTTTGTTGAATTTTTTAGAATATAGAATGTAAACAACAAATTCTTCCATAAGTTTTTATGGATAAATATAAACAAAAAAAGCCTCATATTTCTATGAAGCTTTTCTTAGTAGCGGGAACAGGACTCGAACCTGTGTCCGCCGCGGCGGATATGAGCCCAACGAGCTATAAGTTTTGAATTAGATTTTTTATAAATTCTCTTCCAATTCCTGTTTTTAAATATTTTTCTCTTTTAAGTGCGTCTGTTTTGGAATTGAAAAATTCAATATGAATTACAATCCAGGGTCTGTATTTTAAAGTATGGCCTTTGGTAGATAACTTATTATGCGATTTGAATCTTTCTATGAGATTAGAGGTAAAACCTGTGTAGGTTTTGTTGAATTTCTTAGAATATAGAATGTAAACAACAAATTCTTCCATAAGTTTTTATGGATAAATATAAATAAAAAAACCTTTCATTTCTGAAAGGTTTTCTAGTAGCGGGAACAGGACTCGAACCTGTGACCTTCGGGTTATGAGCCCGACGAGCTGCCTACTGCTCTATCCCGCGATGTATTTTCAATTTATATTTTAGAACCTGTGTCCGCTGTGGCGGATATGAGCCCGATAACTTTATATTGGTCATTTCGCAAGTGCGATGTGAATTCAATAAAGTTAAACTTAGTAGCGGGAACAGGACTCGAACCTGTGACCTTCGGGTTATGAGCCCGACGAGCTGCCTACTGCTCTATCCCGCGATATATTTTCAATTTGTATTTCAGAACCTGTGTCCGCCGTGGCAGATATGAGCCATCTAAATTTGGATACTGCTCTATCCTGCGATGTTTCGGGTGCAAAGATACGATTAAATTCGACATATACAATGCTGATTTTAAAAAATGTTTTATTTCCTCTATTGACTTGATATGACTACCTTTGCAGCATTAAAAAATAATGATAATGACACATAAAGCAGGTTTTGTAAATATTATAGGGAATCCTAATGTAGGGAAATCGACGTTGATGAATGCGTTTGTAGGGGAGCGATTGTCTATTATAACTTCTAAAGCCCAAACAACGCGTCATAGAATTCTTGGAATCGTAAATGGAGATGATTTTCAGATGGTACTTTCAGATACGCCCGGAATTATCAAACCGGCTTACGAAATGCAGGAATCGATGATGAATTTTGTCAAATCGGCTTTTGAAGATGCAGATGTTTTGATTTATATGGTCGAAATAGGAGAGCAGGATTTAAAAGACGAAGATTTCTTTAAAAAAATCATACATGCTAAAATTCCGGTTTTGTTGTTGTTGAACAAAATCGACAATTCAAATCAGGAGCAATTAGAAGCGCAAGTAGCTTTCTGGACAGAAAAAGTGCCAAATGCGGAGATTTTTCCAATCTCGGCTTTGCAGAATTTTAATGTACCAGAGGTTTTTGGAAGAATTATCGAATTATTGCCGGAATCGCCAGCGTATTATCCAAAAGATCAGTTAACAGATAAACCAGAGCGTTTCTTCGTAAACGAAACTATTCGTGAAAAAATCTTATTGAATTACGCAAAAGAAATTCCGTATGCAGTCGAAATTGTTACTGAGGAATTTATTGAAACTGATAACATTATTAAAATCCGTTCGCTGATTATGGTAGAACGTGATACACAAAAAGGAATTATCATTGGTCACAAAGGAGCTGCTTTGAAAAAAGTAGGAATGGATGCCCGTGTAGATTTAGAGAAATTCTTTGGCAAACAAATCCATATCGAATTGTACGTGAAAGTGAATAAAAACTGGAGAAGCAACGCGAATCAGTTAAAGCGTTTTGGGTATAATCAGTAATTTTTGGTTATTTGTTAATTTGTTTATTCGAATGGCTTTGACTACAGGAATGTATAGCAGGAAATAGCTTCTAAAAAATAACAAGAAGAGAAAAACTTAGGTACTTAGAAACTTAGAGTCTCAGCAACTTTTTTTAACTACCTTTGCAAAAAATTAAATAAGACGTTTAGGATAACAAATGATTCGGTTTTTAGGAAGTTAAAAATCTGCAATTTGAAATCTAAAGTCTAAAATTGAAAAAAAATGAATAACATTGTTGCGATAGTAGGAAGACCTAATGTGGGGAAATCGACCCTTTTTAATAGGCTGATACAAAGAAGAGAAGCTATTGTAGATTCAGTATCTGGGGTTACCCGCGATAGAAACTATGGTAAAAGCGAGTGGAACGGAAAAGAGTTTTCTGTTATTGATACCGGAGGATACGTTCGCGGAAGTGATGACGTATTTGAAGGTGAAATTCGTAAACAAGTGGAGCTTGCTATCGACGAAGCTGATGTTATTATTTTTGTGGTTGATGTAGAAGAAGGAATTACTCCAATGGATGAAACGGTGGCGAAGTTGTTGCGTAAAGTAACCAAGCCTGTTTTGTTAGCCGTAAATAAAGTAGATAATGCCATGCGTGAGAAAGACGCTGTGGAATTTTACAATTTAGGATTAGGAGATTATTATACTTTTGCCAGTATTTCAGGAAGCGGAACTGGAGATTTGCTTGATGCTTTAATTGATGCTTTCCCTGAAAAACCTGAACCGGTTCAGGAAGAAGTGGTGTTACCACGTTTTGCAGTTGTAGGAAGACCAAATGCCGGGAAATCAAGTTTTATCAATGCGCTTATTGGTCAGGATCGTTTCATGGTAACAGATATTGCAGGAACAACTCGTGATGCAATCGATATGAAATTTGACCGTTTTGGTTTTGAATTTAATTTGGTTGATACTGCCGGAATTCGTCGTAAAGCGAAAGTAAAAGAAGATTTAGAATTTTACTCGGTAATGCGTTCGGTACGTGCGATTGAGCATGCTGATATTTGTATTCTGGTTATTGATGCAACCCGTGGATTTGAAAGTCAGGATCAGAATATTTTCTGGTTGGCTCAAAAAAATAGAAAAGGTGTTGTAATCTTAGTAAACAAATGGGATTTGGTCGAAAAAGATACCATGTCAACCCGCGATTACGAAGAGAAAATTAAGAAAGAATTAATGCCATTTACTGATGTGCCAATTCTTTTTGTTTCGGCTTTAACAAAACAACGTTTATTGAAAGCATTAGAAGCTTCGGTAAAAGTATTTGAAAACCGTCAGCAGCGAATTCCAACTTCAAAATTCAACGAATTTATGTTGAAAGTAATTGAAGCCTATCCGCCGCCGGCAACAAAAGGGAAATACATAAAAATTAAATACTGTATGCAATTACCATCACCAACACCTCAGTTTGTGTTTTTTGCTAATTTGCCACAGTATGTAAAAGAGCCATACAAGCGTTACCTTGAAAATAAAATTAGAGACAACTGGGATTTCTCAGGTGTTCCAATCGATATTTATATTAGAGAGAAATAGAAATAAAAATCCCGGGCAATCGGGATTTTTTTATTTTATGGGAAATTGTAAGCAATTTTGGTCTGATTCTTGGTTAAGCCAATAAATAGGTCTAATATTTAAAAAGAGAATCAAATGAGAAAAAATTTACTAGTAGTTGCTGTATTATGTTTAAGCTCAATAGGTTTTTCCCAAAATAAAAATTTTGTTGTAGAAGATCGATTAATGGTTTGGAGATTGGTTTACGAAGATCCCACACCTATTTCGGCATTAGAGAAAAACTTCCGTTTAGAGTTTGTTACTGATTCTACAGGATTTATTAAAAGAACCAATTTTGAAAATAGAAGACTGAATCAGTTTACAGCTGAATTCAAAATTGAATCAAAAAAAGATAAATACCGTGTCTCAGTACATAATATTATATTTTTTGATGATTTAATCCGAACCAAAACTACTTTTCAAACTATTCCGGAATATACTATTGAAAGTCAGTTTATGAAAAATGATGGCACTATTAGAAAAGCACCATGGGGATTAAATTTGACAGAAATTCTAAATACTTATTTCACAGAATTGTTTACTATTAAAAAAACAGATAATTCAGATTGGTAATATTTCATGGAAATAATTACTGTTTCATATATCAAAGCATCAAGCGCAAGTTTGCTGCTTTTTTTGTTTTTGAAATCCAAGTTCTCCAAAAATCAGACGATAAGTTCCTTAAAATTAAGATGTTCAGAGGAATAAAATAGTCTTTGGAGTATGCTGTTAATAGAGCTTTTCTTAGTTTTTAAATTTTTAAATTACTGATAATAAATATGTTGGTTTTTATTTTGGATAAACAAAACCTTATTTTTTGTTAATTAGTATTTTAAATTTATTTTTGTTCTATAAAATTAGTAGAATATAAAAAACATAAAAAATGAAAAATAGAAAGTGTTGTAAATAAAAAAAGCCACTTCTGCGGGAACAGAAATGGCAAGGCTTAAAAAAAATGTTAATCTCTTAAAAGGCAACAAAAGTTGAAAAATCAATTTTTGCAGATCCTTTATTTATTAAACCAAAACAAAGTAATGAAAAAAAAATTAAACATACACTTATGGTTGTATATATTACTAATTTCAATAGGAATAAATGCGCAGACAACTACTCCGCTTATTCAGTCTAAACTCAATGGAATCGTAATTGATGCGATAACGAAAATACCGATTCCGGGCGCAACTGTGGCTATAAAAGGAATTACACACAGTGTAAATACCGATTTGGATGGTAAGTTTTATTTTCAAACAGGACAAAAATTTCCATATACACTTATTGTGAGTTATGTGGGATATAAAAAAGCAGAAGTTGTAGTAGATGGATCTCCTGTTACAATTAGTCTAAAAGAAAATGTTGAAGAATTAAGTGAATTAGTGCTTGTTGGGTATTCGCAAAAGAAAAGAACCAATGTAACAGGCTCAGTAGATAAGGTAAAAGGAGATGAATTAACAAATAATCATGGAACTAGTTTTACTGAGAAATTACAGGGCTTATCTCCAGGTTTACAAATTTCTTCAGCGTCTGGAGTTGAAGGTGGAGCAGCACTTGTTCGTTTAAGAGGTGCAACATCTATAAACGCTAACAACGATCCTCTTTATATTATTGATGGTGTTTTTATTAATAGTCAGTCTTTACAAAGTATTGGAGCAGGAGGTCAGACTTCAAACCCTCTTGCCGATATTAATCCGGCAGATATTGAATCTATTGATGTTCTTAAAGATGCCAATGCTACAGCTGTTTATGGTTCCAGAGGTGCTAACGGAGTTATAATTATTACTACCAAAAGAGGTAAAAAAGGGAAGAGAACTGAGGTGAAATTCAGTAGTAATATTGGAATTTCTGAAGCTCCAAAATTATGGGATTTAGTTACTGGTCCGGAACATGCAACTATTTTAAATGAGCAATGGATTAACGATGGTGGCGCATTTGCACAAAGACCCTACCGACCTGTAAGCGAAGGCGGACAAGGAAATCCGGAAGATCAGGGTACTTATGACAGATTAGGTTTGATTTTTAGAAAAGCTACCCAAACAGTACATAATCTTTCTATCTCCGGAGGAAATGAAAATACTTCATTTTACATTAGTGGAGAAGTTACCAAATCTCCTTCTATATTAAAATTACAAGATTTTAACAGAACCAGTTTTAGAACAAATCTGGATCATAATATCACTAAATCATTACAGGTAGGAACAAGTATTTCCTATAGTAATATTGATAGACGAATAGTTCCAACAGGTGATACCGGTGGTATAACTAACACAGGATTACATACCCCAACATTAACACCAATCATTAATGCTGATGGTAGTTACAACAGGGCAGAGCGTTTTAATAATCCTTATGTCTTATTCGAAAACAGTAACAGTTATTCTTACACCAAACGTTTCATTGGAAATGCCTTTGCAAAATGGGATATTCTGAAGAATTTAAGTTTTAAAAGTAGTTTTAGCTTGGATGATAATAGCTATAATGAGGTAGTTTATTATAATTCAAATTTAAATGAAGGAAGATCAGCCAATGGAAGTGCTACTAATGCTTTAACAACAGAAAGAATCTGGATTGCTGAACAGTTATTGAACTATATTCCGGTTTCAAATAACAAACATTTCCTTTCTTTCTTCTTAGGGAATACACTTCAAAAAAATGCATTTAATCGTTCGACTATTACAGGAACAAATTTTCCAAGTACGCAGTTTAGTTCTATATCAGCAGCGGCTATAACTACAGGTTCAACAACGGGAGAACTTTCATCCGGATTGATATCTTATTTTGGTGGTCTTAACTATAGCCATAAAGACAAATATATTTTTGATGCCAATTTAAGAACGGATGCTTCATCGCGTTTTGGTGCCAATAACAGATGGGCTACTTTTCCATCTGTTGGAGCAGCATGGAGAATAAGTAAAGAAAATTTTATAAAAGACAAATTTAGCTTTATTAATGAAATTTTAATCAAATCTAGTATTGGTTGGTCAGGGAATCAGGGAATTCCGGACTTTGCTTCGCAAGGACTTTGGTCAGGAGGAAATAACTATTTAGGCAGCCCCGGAGTTTCTCCTTCACAATTAGGTAATGAAGATCTTAAATGGGAAACTACAAGACAATTTAACATTGGTTTAGAAACTTCATTCTTTAATAGAAGATTAAGTGTGAATGTAGATTTTTATAATAAATATACAACCGATTTATTGTTACAAGTGCCTGTACCTGCTAAAACTGGTTTCTCTTCTGTTTTCCAGAATTTAGGAGAAATGAGTAACAACGGATTTGAATTAGGAATTAATACGGTGAATATCCAGACTGAAAATTTTCATTGGTCAACTTCTTTTAATGTATCTCAGAATAAAAATAAAATCGAAAAATTACCGAGAGCTTTTACTCAGTATAATAGAGATTGGGTAAGACTAGAAGAAGGCCATCCTTTATACTCTTTCTGGTTATACAAGCAATTGTATGTTGATCCTCAAACTGGAAATGCAGTATATGATGATTCCAGAACTAATGATGGGAAAATTACTGTTGATGACAGACAGATTGTTGGAAATGCATGGCCAGAATATCAGGGAGGGATAAACAATACACTTAAATATAAAGGATTTGATTTTTCTTTCTACGTTTATTTTTCTCAAGGAAATGAGGTATTTAATATGAACCGTTATTTTCAAGAGCATGCCGGTTCAAGAGGAACTTCATGGTCTATGCAGGCAAGTATGATGGACAGATGGCAAAATCCGGGTGATATCACAGATATTCCAAGAGTTACTACAAAACCAAATCCTGATGGAAGTTTAAATCACAATTTCGAGAGCAGCAGATTTTTAGAAGATGCTTCATTCATCAGGTTAAAAAGTGTTACTCTGGGATATACAATTCCGGAATCTATTCTTGAAAAACAAAAAGTGTTGAAAAACTTAAGAATATATACAAACCTTACCAACTTATTGACATTTACAAAATATAGTGGTCCGGATCCTGAAGTAAATGTGGCACAAAGACAAGCTGGCGCTACGGTACAAGGTTTAGATTTTTCAATGCCTCCGCATCCAAGAACGGTACAATTTGGTATCAATGCTACTTTTTAAATCATTAAATGAATTGAGTTATGTCAAAATTAAAATATATAAAAAATATCGTATTAGCATCAGTAGTTGTTCTTACTTCTTCCTGTGCTGATAGTTTTCTGGATGTTAATCCAACAGAATCTGTTGCAAATAATTCGGTTATTGTAGATGGAGCCACTGCACAAACGGCAATATTAGGAGTATATAGCCAGTTGCAAAACAGGCTGTATTATGGAGGTGATGGTTATGCGGCAACAGCTTACTTATCTAGTGGTGATCATATTTGGGTAGGAACACTGAATTATTATAATGCGTTTCCAAGTCATACTTACAGAGCCGATAATACGCTTTTAAACAACGTTTGGTCTCAAATTTTTGCAACTATTAACGGAGCCAATAATGTCATTGAACGCGTAAATGCTTTACCGGAAACACAAATTACCACTGCGTTGAAAAATCAATATGTTGGTGAAGCTTATTTTATTAGAGCTTTAGCTTATTTTGATTTGGCAAGAGCCTGGGGAAATATTCCATTAGTTTTAAAACCAACTGTTTCTCCAACGGACTTTAAGGGTGTAAAACAAAGTAACCAAAAACAAGTTTATCAACAAGCTCTAAACGATCTTGATACGGCAGAAAATTTGCTTCCGGCAACTGTAAACCGCAACAGAGCAACCAAAAAAACTGTTTATGCATTAAAGGCAAGAATTTATTTGTATAATGAAGAATGGCAAAAAGCCATAGATTATTCTTCTCTGATTATTGGAGACAGTAATTATGAATTGGTAAGCTGGCAAACGATTCTGAACAATTTAAATACCAGAGAATCTATTTTAGAACTGGCATTTAATACTGCAGATCAGAGTGCACATTTCGGTTCATGGTCAAGTAAAGATTATCGTAACCAGTTTGCTCCAGGGCCAGGTATTTTTAATGATTTACAAAATGCTGTAAATTCAGGTGACAGAAAGCTATTGATTGAGGATAATTCATCTTCGGCAATTAGAAATTATTTTGTTCAAAAATTATATTGGAGAGCAACAGGAGAAAATCCTACTTACATTTTGCGTTTATCAGAGCAATATTTGATCAGAGCAGAAGCTTATTTAAAATTAGCTACGCCAAATGCTGCTCTTGCTTTACAGGATTTGAATAAAGTGAGAGTAAGAGCTAATGTACTTCCTTTAAATATAGTAGATACTCAATTGTTATTAGGAGCTATAGCAAATGAAAGAAAACTAGAATTCGCGCTTGAGCCTCACCGTTGGTTTGATTTAACAAGAACTAAAAAAGCGGGAGAAGTACTAGGAGTAACCGATTCAAATTTATGGATTTTCCCTATACCGTTTAATGATTTAGAAGTTGATGATGATTTAGAGCCAAATCCAGGTTATAATTAAGAGATAAATTATTATGGGAACACAACATAAATCTAGTACATGGTCACTAACCGAAATATTTATATTTCGGTTAGGACTTATTTTTTTCATCATACTATTTATTCCGTATGATTTGAATTTATATCATTCTCTAAATGGAGGAGGTTTTTCTTTTCAAAATCTTTTCCAGATTGCTACATACAGAACATCATTTATATCTGAAAGTTTATATGTAGGTAATCATTTAGAAGGTTACTACAACTGGTTAATAGCATTATTAATAGCACTTGTGGCAGCTATTGTTTGGGGATTTTCAAAAACTAAAGAACCTGTAAAAGAGTACAATCAGCTGTATTATTGGTTAAGGGTAGCTTTGAGATATCGTTTAGCATTAGCAATCATTTTTACTGGAGTGGTAAAATTACTTCCTATTCAAATTCCGGAACCAACCTTAAGTGATTTCCATACATCTTATGGTGATTTTTTGCTTTGGAAAATGTATTATTTAACTAATGCTGTTTCATCTGCATTGTACATTCCCAGTTTAGGTATTTTAGAAATTATTGGCGGTCTTTTTCTGTTAAACAGAAGAACAGTTACAATTGGTGCTGGTTTATTGATTGCTTTATTAACCAATATTGTAATCGTAAATTATGTTTATGAAATAGGGGAACAGGTTTACAGTTCTTTTTTATTATTGATTGCAATTGTCATTATTCTACCAGATGTCTCTGGATTATATAATTTGTTATTTCTGGAAAAAACTACTCAATACAATGAGTTTGTTCCCACTTTTAGCAAATTGGCCTACAAGTTACGCTCTGTTTTTCAGGTGGTTTTTCTATTGATTATTACAGGATTTACGGTGCTAACTTTTGTTTCATGGAAAGATACTAATTATCCTTTTCCTAAAACCAAAGGAATAGCAGATATTAAAGGTGTTTACAATGTAAAAGAGTTTAAATATAAAGGGAAAACCTTACCTTATTCTATTACAGATTCCTTAAGATGGCAAAATGTGGTATTTGAAGAATGGAATACAATAAGTATTAGAAACAATAGCCCTGTAAAAATCGATAGTCTAAAACCAAGAATAGTTTTTCAGGAAGATTCAAAAAGAAATTATGAGCAGTTGGGTAACAGCGGAAGACATTTTTTTAGCTATGAGCATAGTGAAAAGAAAGATAAGTATAACTTAAAGCTAATTGATAAGTCAGATGCCAAGCTAAAATATACTTTTTCATTAGAGAAGCTTAATAAAAATGAGTTGCTGCTTAAAGGTGTTGACATTAAAGGAGATTCATTAAGTATTACACTGGGACGTCTTCCTAAAAAGTATCTTTTACAGGAAGGTCGAAGAAAACCCATTAAAATTTACTAAAAAAATAAAGAATGGAAATTAAACAAAATATCGAATCAGTCTCATCACATTCTGGTTCTCCAATATGGAGTAAACTTGAAAAGATAAGTTTTAGGTTTGCCTTTATATTTTTCTTATTACTTATCGTGCCATTACAAAGTAAATGGTACGAAAGATTATTTGAAATAGATTCATTTTACGATCTTTTATCTATACTATCTGGTTCTCGAACTGGTTTTATAGAAATCGAATCAGAAAGTGGAAAATGGGGTGCGGCTTCTTATGCCTCTTGGGGTATTGCGCTTTTAATAGCAGGTATTGGAACAGCAATATGGACAATTATTAGCAGAAACAGTAAGAGACAACAATATAATGAGTTGTATTATTGGTTAAGAGTAATCGTAAGATACCGCATAGCTGTTGGACTTATTGCATTTGGATATATTAAATTTTTTCCAATGCAAATGCCTTTTCCATCAGTGTCTAATCTAAATACTGATTTAGGAGATTATGCCTCATTTAAACTGTATTGGCAGGTAGTTGGTCTTTCCGTTTGGTATCAGATATTTTTAGGCGCTTTAGAAATAGTGGCTGGTATTCTATTGTTTTTTAGAGCAACAACCGCTTTAGGAGCAATTATTACTGCTGGAGTATTGTACAATATTGCACATGCAAACCTTGCTTACGATGGTGCAGTGCATGTTTACAGTTCTTACTTCGTGCTTTTATCGCTGTTTTTATTGGTACAATATGCTCCAAATATCTGGAAGTTATTGGTAAAAAAACAGTCTATAACACCCAATTATTATTATCCAAAACTGAAAGACAGAAATAAGAAAATTGTTTTTTATAGTGTAAAATATGCTTTTATATTTTCTTTTGTATTCATTTACGGTTATTATAGATACAATTTGCACTACAACGAAGGTCGTTTGAAAGAACCGGTTGTTCCTGGTTTAGCGAATGCAGAAGGCTATTATTCAGTTTCATCATTTACAATAAATGGCGATACATTAGCTTATTCACCTTTAGATTCAATACGCTGGAATGATGCCGTTTTTGAAAGGTATTCAACTTTAGTTTTTAAAGTAGATAAAGCTCTTGATATTAATTTAGCCAATGGTGGTCCAACTACAGCCGATTTGTTTAAGGATTACGAATTTACCGGACGTTCAGGAGGTAAAACCTATTTATATTACGAAACCGATTCCATCAACAAAACCTTGTATCTGGTAAATAAAAATCAGGAATTTTCTAAAAAATTCATTAAAAAATTTGATAAGAAAGATAATGAAATCAATCTGAAAAAACTGTATACTACCACTTACCGTGATAGTATTGGAATATTAAAATGGAAGTACGATAGACCACAAAAAAACAGAATTGTATTATCAGGAAAAGATCATGAAAAGAATTCTATTCAAGTTGTGCTGGATAAGTTAGACAGAAAATATACAGTAGGCAAAGAATGGCATTCGGAAATCCATAAGTATGTATACTAATAATAGTTACAATATTTTATTATAAAATTCACAGTAATGAATAGAAGAATTTTTATCAATCAATCCTTGTTGTTTTTAGGAGCAGTGGCATGTAATCAGGTTTTTGCAGGCAAAACAGCAAATGGAGAAACGTTTCTGATCAAACAGTTTGAAGATACCGGTTTAGCCCATTTTTCATATGCTATTTTAGTTAAAGATAAAATTGTTTTAATTGATCCGGCAAGAAACCCACAACCTTATTATGATTTTGCTTCTGCAAATAATGCTGAAATAGTATCGATTATAGAAACGCATTTGCATGCCGATTTTGTGAGTTCACATCTAGAGATTAGCCAGTTTAAAAAAGCTAAAGTTTATGCCAGCAAATTAGCAAAAGCAAACTATAAGCATCACAATTTTGATGAAGGAGATTTGATCAGTCTTTCTGCAGATATTAAACTAAAAGCGATAAATACGCCAGGGCATTCGCCGGATAGTATTTCTGTGATACTTCAAAATAAAGCTAAGGATGTAGCCGTTTTTTCTGGTGATTCTTTACTTTTTGGAAGTGTAGGAAGACCGGATTTACGCGAATATTCGGGAGAATTAGCTACTGAAAGGAAAAAATTAGCAGGGCAAATGTATGATACGATACATCAAAAGTTTGCCAAGTTGGCTAATGATGTACTCGTTTATCCGGCACACGGAGCGGGTTCACTTTGTGGAAGTTCCATAAGAAATGTAAAAGAAAGTACTATTGGTTATGAGAAAGCTCATAATTTTGCTTTTCAAAATATTCCTAAAGAACAATTTGTTGAAACACTATTAAAAGATCAGCCACATATTCCGCAATATTTTCCTTATGATGTAGAATTGAATCGAAAAGGAGCCAGAGTAGTATCAAAAGCCTTGTTAGCTATTCCATTTCTGAAATTGACAACTCATAATTTTAAACCTGAAGAGATAATTGTAGATATCCGAACACCCGATGTATTTGCATCGTCTCATTTTCCGGGTTCTATCAACATTGCTGAAAGTTCTAAATTTGAAACATGGTTAGGGACAATTATTAAACCTGAGCAAAAAATATATCTGATTGCCAATTCAGAATCTGAGTTGAAAACGGCTTTTGCAAAAGCATCTAAAATTGGTTATGACAGCTTTATTAAAGGAGGTTTTGTTTATGGAAATTATGCTGGAGAAAGTTTTACAAAGTTTGATAAAGACAAGTTTCTGTCTGCTAAAAATGATTATTTTATTTTAGATGTAAGAACAGCTAAAGAAGCATCAGAAGATAAGATTTTTAGTAATGCTGTAAATATTCCTTTGTCAGAATTGCAGGAGGAAATAAATAATCTTCCAAAAAACAAACCTGTTATAGTGCATTGCGCTTCTGGTTTTCGATCTGCAATAGGTATAAGTATCATTAAAAACTTAGCACCAAATATTGAAGTCTATGACATTGGGGGAGAAATTGGAAAATATCGTTAACATTTATAGAATACAAAAATGATTCAGAAATTAATATATATCCTATTTTTAGCTTCAGCTATTTGCACTAGTACGGTTTCCAATGCCCAAGAGCCTACAAAATTAACGATAAGAGCATTGGCAAAGGACGCTAAATTTATAGGAACGGGTATAGGAGGAGCGTATATTATCGTGAAAAATCATGATACACAGGAGGTTTTAGCTAAGGGATATACCGCTGGTACTTCTGGAAATACAGATTTAATTGTAACTAAACCAAAAGTTAGGTATGAGCGTATTACAGATGACAAAACGGCAAAATTTGTAGCTGCATTAAATATTAGTGAGCCGTTATTGGTCGATATAGAAGCAATAGCACCATTTAATCGTAAAAGTGCAGCAATAAAAGCCACTACTCAGGTTTGGGTCATTCCTAACAAAGATATTTTAGGAGATGGTATAATTCTGGAAATTCCCGGTTTTATTGTAGACATTTTGTCTCCTACAGCACACGAAGTGATTTCTTTTGATTCGAATCAGAAAAAAGAAGTTACTCTTAAAGTAAATATGGTGATGATGTGTGGCTGTGTAATTCAAAACGATGGGATTTGGAATGCTTCAAATTATGATGTTGATGCTATTGTTCGGAAAGAAGGTGTTCAAATTGCTAAAGTAAAACTGCTTAAAACAACTGAAGACAATGTTTTTGAAGTAAAAATTCCCATGAAAGAAAGTGGAAATTACGAACTTATCGTAACTGCATTTGATAATAAAGTCTATAATACAGGGGTAAATAAAATCAATTTTGTTGTCAAGTAAATTAGGTTAAGCAATAAATAAAAAACATGAGCAAAAAAGATTTTGATGCTATAGTAGTAGGTTCCGGACCCAATGGTTTGTCGGCAGCTATAACTTTACAAAAAGCAGGACTTTCGGTATTGATTGTTGAGGCTAAATCCACTATTGGAGGTGGTATGCGTACAGCCGAATTGACTTTGTCTGGATTTAAGCATGACGTTTGTTCGGCGATTCATCCTATGGCAATGGGTTCGCCTTTTTTTGCTGATTTGCCTTTGCAGGAACACGGATTAGAGTTTGTTCATGCACCATTAGCTGCTGCCCATCCTTTTGATAATGGAAATGCCGCTATTTTATCACGATCGATTAAAGAAACTGCTAAGTCATTAGGTAAAGATGGAAAGGCTTATTTGGATCTTATTCAGCCTTTAGTCGAATCCTGGCCTAAAATTGTAGATGATACTTTAGGTCCTTTGGGAATTCCGAAGCATCCTTTGTTATTAGCTCAATTTGGTTTAAAAGCGATGCAGCCTGCAAGTTGGATCGCAAAAAATTTTGAAACAGAAAAAGCTAAAGGACTCTGGGCGGGAATGACAGCGCATTCGATACAGCCATTGACGAACTATTCTTCAGCAGCAATTGGGATGGTTCTATCAGCTGTCGGACATTTGTATGGATGGCCAATTCCAAAAGGAGGTTCGCAATCTATTGCAGATGCTTTAGCTTCTTATTTTATTTCGCTTGGCGGGAAAATCGAAACTAATTTTTTGGTAAAATCATTAAATCAGTTGCCTTCTTCTGATACTGTTTTGTTTGATGTTACGCCAAAACAATTGTTGCAGATTGCCGGAGATAAATTTTCTCCGTTGTACAAATGGCAATTAGAAAGGTATCGATACGGAATGGGAGTATTTAAAGTGGACTGGGCTTTAGATGGACCAATCCCTTTTACGGCTCCCGAATGCAATAAAGCAGCAACCGTTCATTTAGGGAATACTTTTAAGGAAATAGCCGATGGAGAACAATTAGCCTCATCAGGTGGACATCCTGAAAAACCTTTTGTTTTATTGGCACAGCAAAGTTTATTTGATGCAACAAGAGCGCCAGAAGGTAAGCATACCGCCTGGGCATATTGTCATGTCCCAAACGGTTCAAGAGTTGATATGACTTTAGCTATTGAAAATCAGGTGGAACGTTTTGCTCCTGGATTCAAAGATCAGATTCTGGCTAAGAATACGATGAATTCATCACAAATCGAAGCTTATAATCCGAATTATATTGGAGGAGATATCAACGGTGGTATCATTGATATTGGACAGTTATTTACCCGACCTGCCTTGCGACTTTCTCCTTATCGTACTTCAGCGAAAGGAATTTATATTTGCTCTTCTTCGACTCCTCCTGGAGGTGGAGTTCACGGAATGTGTGGCTATCATGCTGCCAAAACAGCGCTAAATGACGTTTTTAAAATCAAGTTGTAAATTATTATACTTTGGATTAATTCTCTAAAATCTCAGTAAAAAATAGATTAAGTAAAACATGAAAAACAGTAGTAAGCTTTAAGTTTGCTACTGTTTTTTTGTTAAAACAGATTTTAATTTTTTTATTGAGATAGTTACTCATCTACTTGATTTAATTGGATTTACTGTTATTTCTTTTTTTATTTTAGAAAAAATTTCCTCTAATTTTCTAAACTCTTCAAAATCAGACTAAAAATAGTTGTGATTTAACGAATTTAAGCTGATAATTAACCTATTTAAAAGTATTATTAACAAACTTTTTCTTAATTTTTAATTTTATAAACTACTGATAATCATTATTTTGTTTTTTGTTTTCAAAAAAATGCTTAAATTTTTTGTTAATTAATATTTTAAATATACATTTGTTCTATAAAATTAGTAGAATTTAATTCAGAAAAACTAAAAAATTGAAGACTATCAAATACATCTCATTTTTGAATATGCAAGAATTATTTTCATTTGGCACCTCATGTCAAATGTGTTGTTGCTGTTAAAAATCTTCAATTTAGAATTTCAAAACAATCATAATTAGAATACTGTTTTCCATTTAGGGATGTTATTCCTATGGGCAAAAGTTAAATAACAATAAAAAAGAAAAAAAATGAAAAAACAAATGTGCTGTTAGTGATAAGAGCCATTTCTGCGGCAACAGAAACGGCATACTTAAAAAAGAATTGTTCTTATCTAAAAGGAATAGAAAGTTGGTTTTAACATTCTATAATCCTTAATTATTTAAACTAAAATAAACTAATGAAAAAAATATTAAATATAAACTCGTGGTTATTTATTTTACTGCTATCACTAAGTATTAATGCCCAAGATAATAAACTACTCATTCAGTCAAAATTAAACGGAAGGGTAGTTGATGAGGTGACAAACGAGCCTATCATTGGCGCTTCGGTAAGTATAAAAGGAATTACACACGGAGTGGTGACAGATATAGATGGAAAATTTTATTTCCAGACTGGTCAAAAATTTCCCTACACCATTATTATAAGTTACATAGGTTACAAGAAAAAAGAAGTATATGTTGACGGAAGTCCGGTTCTTGTAGAATTAAAACCTGATGTGCAGGAATTGGGTGAGTTAGTAGTGGTAGGCTACGGAAAACAGAGTAAAAAAGACATTACAGGTTCGGTAGTTTCAGTTCCAAAAGAAAATTTAAGTAGAGTTACTGCTTCAGCTGATAACTTATTGAGAGGAGCTGTTTCAGGTGTAGTGGTTACTCAAAGTTCTGGAAGTCCGGGTGCTTCGTCAAGTGTTCGTATTAGAGGAGGAAGTTCGATTACAGCAGGAAACGAACCATTATATGTTGTAGATGGTATATTAATCTATAATGATAACAGTAATGCTAGCGCCGGAGTGGCTAATGCCGGAGCATCTGTGAATGTGCTTTCGACTATTAGCCCGGGAGATATTGAGTCAATCGAAGTTTTAAAAGACGCATCGGCAACAGCAATTTACGGTTCGCGAGGTGCCAATGGAGTAATTATTATTACGACTAAAAAAGGAACCAAAGGACAGGATAATATTTCGTATCAGGGTTATGTTGGTTTCCAAAAAATAACAAAAAAGTTAGACTTATTAAATGCCAGCGAATGGGCTAGTTTGCGTAATGATGTTCAGGCGAGTATCGGTCAGGCACCTTCTTTTTCTGCGGCTCAAATAGAAGAATTGAAAACTTCGGGAGGTTATGACTGGCAATCGGCGGCTTTTAGAACGGCTCCGGTTCAAAATCACCAATTGTCATTTTCAGGTGGAGATGAGCGTTCCAGATATGCGGTTTCGGCAGGATTTTTTGATCAGGAAGGAATTGTATTGGGAACAGATTTCAGACGTATTTCGCTTCGTGCTAACTTCGAAAGAAACTATTCTGAAAATTTTAAATTTGGTGTGAATACGAATTACAGTAATTCTATTTCGAATGGTTTGGCTAACAGAACTGCCACCAGCAACAGAAATCCAAATGCATTAACAACGCTTATTTATCAACCTCCGGTCGTTCCTATTTACAATGCTGACGGAAGTTATAATTTAAGCAATAATCCTTATGCTACGGCGGTGAATAATATTATTCCTAATCCAATTAATGATTTGGAAAATACAGTTAATGAAACTAAAATTGACCGAATTCTGGCGAGTTTGTTTGGAGAATATAAATTCAATAAAGATTTAACGGCTAAAGTAGCGGTGAGCGGTGATGTTATAAATACCAAACAGAATTATTATGCTCCGGCAACAACCGAAGCTGGTGCAGCAACAAAAGGATTTGCTTCTGTTGGAAATCGATTAGTAAGTTCGGTATTGAATGAAAATACAATTAATTACAATACCCGTTTTGGTGACAATCATAAATTTTCTGCCTTAGGAGGTTACACTTTACAATACACTCAAGGAGAAGTGGTTAATGCAGGAGCCAACACTTTTGTAAATGACAATAATGAGTTTAATGCTTTACAAGATGGTGTGCCTGTAAAACCATACAGTGATGCTTTCGAAAGTGTATTGAAATCCTGGTTGGCTAGGGTGAATTACTCTTACAAAGGAAAGTATAATTTAACCTTATCAGCTCGTGCCGATGGTTCTTCAAGATTTGGTTCAAAATCACTTTGGGGTTATTTCCCGTCAGCAGGTTTTTCATGGAATATTATTGATGAAGATTTTGCTAAAAATCTTAAAGGTGTAGATGATATTAAATTGAGATTAAGTGCCGGAACTACAGGAAATCAGGAGATTGGTAATTATTTAGCACTTTCTTCAATAGGTTCTGTTAATTATAGTTTTGGAGGTACTATTCAAACAGGATTAGCGCCAACTCGTTTAGCAAATCCCGACTTGAAATGGGAAAAAACAACGCAGTACAATGCCGGTTTAGATGTATCATTTCTGGACAGAAGAGTTAATCTAGTTTTTGATGCTTATTACAAAAAAACAAGTGACTTATTGATTAGTGTGCCTGTGCCATTAATTTCAGGTTATGCATCTGTTCTTCAAAATATTGGTGGAGTAGAAAATAAAGGAATCGAAATTGGGTTAAATACCGAAAATATTAAAACAGATGGTTTCTCATGGAATTCTAACATCGTTTTTTCTGCTAACAAAAATAAAGTAACTGAAATAGGAAATGGAATTGATCAATTTTTTCCAATAGTTCCTAATAGTACTTTATTACAACAACAGCCTGTAACGGTAAAAGTAGGATTGCCGCTGGGAACTTTCTGGGGATACAAATCAGATGGGATTTTCCAAACACAGGAAGAAGTAAATACACAACCTAAAATTAACAGTTTAGCCAATACTAAAGTTGGTGACAGAAGATATGTTGATACTAATGGTGACGGAGTGATTACCGCTACTGATAAAGTAAGTTTAGGGACTTCACAGCCAAAATTTGTAGCAAGTTTTAGTAACACTGTGGTGTATCATGATTTTGATTTGAATTTTTCTTTCCAGGGATCGTATGGAGGTAAAATATTCAATGCTTTAAAACAACAATTAGAGATTTCTACATTAGGAACAAATGCTTCAACAGCATTATTAGACCGATGGACTCCTGCTAATCCAAGCAATGAAATCCCAAGAGCAACAAGTTCACCATTAGGAATCGTTACAGAACGTTATGTTGAAGATGCTTCTTTCCTGAGATTAAAAACAATCACTTTAGGATATACACTTCCTAAAGGTATCGCCTCAAAAATAGGAACTAAGAACATCAAAGTGTATGTATCTGCTGAGAACTTATTCACCTGGACTAAATACACAGGATTTGATCCTGAGGTGAGCACTTTTGAACAAAATAATTTATATCCCGGAATTGACATTGGATCTTATCCAAATTCAAAAACATTCCTGACGGGTATCAATGTCACTTTCTAAGTGAATAAAAAATAAAAAGATGAAAAAAATATTTATAGTATTTATACTAAGTGCAGCTTTGTTTGTATCGTGCACAGAGCTGGAGGTAACTCCAACCTCATTTACAACAACAGAAAATTTGTTTAAAACTCAGGATGATGCTGTAGCCAGTGTGACTGCTGTTTATGCTTCTTTGACTTTAGATCCGGGAGAGCAAACTTTATTTGGAAGAAATCTTTATTTCTTAACCGATATGGCTTCAGATTATGCAGCTGCTGGAGTTTCTGCAACTAACCCGCAAGTGCGAGCTTTGAGCAGTTTGACTCACGATGCAACTTCAGATCGTGTTCAGGTGGCCTGGCGCCAAATTTATGCAGGAATTAACAGAGCGAATGTAGCGATTGATAATATTCCAAAGGTTTCAGGAAATGAAGTAATCAAAACCAGACTGATTAATGAAGCTAAATTTATTAGAGGATTATTGTATTTTCAGGCAGTGCGTCTTTGGGGTGGAGTTCCAATTGTTTTACATGAACCAACCTCTATTGCTGTAGAAAGCCTAAAATCAAGAAGAGCAACTGTAGATGAGGTATATACCCAAATTATCAAAGATTTAACAGATGCCGAAAGTTTACCCGCTACTTATGGAAGTGCCGATTTGGGACGAGCTACTTCAGGTGCTGCAAAATCTATTTTGGTAAAGGTGTATTTGACTAGAAAAGACTGGCCAAATACCATACTTAAAGCAAGAGAAGTAATTAACGGAGGTTATGGATATGCACTTTTTGAAAATTTTGCAGATGCATTCGAAAGAACAAAAGAAAACGGAAAAGAACATATTTTTTCGGCTCAGTTTGAACCTAATCAGGCAGGAAATGGTGCTAGCGGAAATAATTTTCCAGCAACCTCTTTCACAGGATTTACAGCTACTGAACCAGCTGATATTATTTCGGATGTAGCTTTGTTTTATGATATTTATGCAGCGGGAGATACCAGAAGAGATGCTTCTTATATGAAACAATTATTTAATCCGGCAACAGGAACTTTGTATACTTTTCCTAAACCGCTTTTTAAAAAATACATTGATTTTTCAAATCTAAATGCAAGAGGTAATACCGGAGTTAATTTTCCAATAATTCGTTATGCTGATGTTTTATTGTCACTTGCCGAAGCTATTAACGAAAGTGACGGAGCGACTCTGGAAGCACATGAACTGGTAAATCAAATTAGAAGAAGAGCTTTTGCTAAACCTATCTCCACTCCGGATGTTACAGTAGATTTAGTAGGACGTACGCAAGTTCAATTAAGAGAAGCTATTCGCGAAGAACGTAAAAAAGAATTTGTTCAGGAAGGACAGCGCTGGTTTGATTTGGTACGTTGGGGAACTTTAGTTTCTGAAGTGAAAAAAGTAACAGCTAAAAATTCCGTTTCAGAGCGTAATAATTTGTTTCCAATTCCTCAAAGTGAACGCAATATTGACCCAATTGGGTTGCCTCAAAATGATGGTTATTAATGAAAGATCACAGCTTCCATTGAATGAGATTTGAAAAGACTGTCAATGGAAGCTTTTAAAGTAAAAAGTTGAAACGATTGTTTTTAGGAAAATCAAAAACTAAATCACAGAAAGAAATGAAATTAGCATTGGCAGTTATTTATTTAGTACCCTTGTCTATTTTAATGGGCATTTTTTCTATCATTCAGTTTTTTAAAAAGCATTTTAAAAAGTCAAAGAAAACAAAATAACTAAAGACCTAGTTTTTTAGTCGAATCGATTAATCGAGTATATTTTAAAATTATACTATTTATATAGAATAATATATTAATTTAAAGTGATAATAATGAAAAAAGTTAAATACAATAGTATTGTAAAAAGTCCGCAAAAAGGTTTTTTGATTACTGCTTTACTTGTAGCTCAATTGGGTTTAGCCCAAAATAAAGCCGATGCTAATTTCAAAGGCGTAATAGGTAAAACATTAGCCGGATCTAAAGAATATTGGCCTGAGCCGGTAAAAGCTCCTGCTGGAGCCCCTAACGTGGTTTGGATTATTCTGGACGATGTGGGCTACGGAGCTTCGAGTGCTTTTGGAGGATTAATACAAACACCTGTTTTAGAAAGTTTAGCTAATAACGGATTGCGATATACTAATTTTCACACCACAGCCATTTGTGCGCCAACACGTGCCGCTTTGTTAACAGGAAGTAATTCGCATAAAGTGCATGTTGGAGGATTTTCGCATACTATCATGTCAGCAGGATTTCCGGGCTGGGATGGAAGAATACCTTCAAAAAATGGAACTATTGCCGAAATTTTACGTGACAAAGGTTATAATACTTTTGCTGTAGGTAAATATGGGGTAACTCCCGATGAAGATGCTACCGATGCAGGTCCTTTTGACCGATGGCCTACAGGAAAAGGATTTGATCATTTCTTTGGATTCTTAGGTTCGGCAACTGATCAGTACAAACCGGATTTAGTAGAAGATCAGGTTCATGTGACTCCTGATGGAAGACATCTTAGTGAACAAATTACAGATAAAGCTATTAGTTATCTTCAAAAACAACAAAAAGCAGCTCCGGGAAAACCATTCTTCCTGTATTATTCTCCTGCAGCAGTGCATGCACCACATCAGGTTGAGGCAAAATGGAGCGATGCTTACAAAGGAAAATTTGATGATGGTTGGGACGCTTACCGCGAAAAAACATTGGCTAACCAAAAGAAGTTAGGAGTTGTTCCTGCTAATGCCGCTTTGCCGGAACGTAATTCGCTTATTGCCGACTGGAAAAAACTAACTCCGGACCAAAAGAAAGTATATGCCAAATTCATGGAAGTCTATGCCGGATATTTAACTTATACGGATTATGAAATAGGAAGATTAGTCAATCATTTAAAAGAGACAAATCAACTAGATAATACTTTAGTTTTTGTTTTAATAGGTGATAATGGAGCGAGTAAAGAAGGAACATTAGAAGGAACAATTACCAGACAAACTTATGTTGCCGGGGAAACTGACGAACAGGTTTTCCAAAGAAATTTAAAGCAAATTAACGAAATTGGTAAACCGGAAACTTATGTGAATTATCCATTAGGCTGGGCACAGGCGACAAATACACCGTTTAAATCCTGGAAGCAGGATGCCAATACTGAAGGCGGAACGCACAATCCATTAATTGTTCATTATCCAAAAGGAATTAAAGAAAAAGGCGGAATTAGAAATCAGTACAGCCACGTAATTGATATTTTGCCAACAACCTTAGACATTTTAGGAGTTAAAGCACCAGAAGCGATTAGAGAAATTAAACAAGATACCATTCAGGGATCATCATTTTACAATTCATTGAATGATGCAAAAGTGGCTTCATTGCACAAAGTACAGCACTATTACATTTTTGGAGCCAGAGCAATTTATAAAGATGGATGGAAAGCAGCAGCGGCACATCATCCTAATTCAATTGAAGCCAAAGAAGCATTGAATGACAAAACAAAAGCAAATCTTCTAAATGCTGATTTTGATAAAGATGTTTGGGAATTGTACAATATCAACGAAGATTTCAATGAAAGAAAAGATTTGGCTAAGAAATATCCGGAAAAGTTAGCCGAGCTTAAAAAACTATTTGATGAACAGGCTACAAAGAATAACCTGTATCCATTAATTGACTGGTCAGATGTTTATCAAAGAAAAATACATCAAACCCAGGAAACTCAAGGAAAATCAGCAACCGAACTGTTATATAAAGCCAATAAATAAAAACAAGTAATATGAAACTAATAGATTATCAAACAATAGGAAAAAAGATTATCGTAGGGATAATCGTGTTTTTAGTACCATTAGTCATTTTGGCTGGAGGTTTAACATTAATCAATCACTTTTTAAACTAAGAAATCATGGCATTAGATAAAGCAAAATTAACCCGAGACTTAGGTATTAGCCTTTTAATTTACAGTTTGCCGGTAGTGGCAATTTACCTTTATTTTAAACTAAATAATGGTATTGTTAGTGAATCGCATCTTACACTTCCACCATTTTTAGAATTTGTACAACCTGTATTTGCAAATCTCAGAAGCTGGGGCTTTATTGCACTAACGATTATTTTAGGAATTGCCGAATTCACAGCGGGTTTGTATGATGAACAATGGACAGGACGCGAACGCAAAGTAGATATTATTTGTTTTCTGGCTCCAAAATTAATTTTACCGCCAGTAATTGCTTTTTTTAGTTTAACAGCTTTACCTTATTTAATTCCTAATTTGGCCAATACATTTTCATGGGTTCCATTCTGGGGAGGCTTTTTCCTGATAGCAATTGCTGATGATTTAACCCAATATTGGTACCATCGTTTGCATCATCAGGTACCTTTTTTATGGCGTTTTCATAGAACACATCATTCTGCTCCTTATATGGGAATGGCAATGGCTTCAAGACAAAATTTTATTTATACGATTTTGTTTTCTCAAATTTATTTGACTGCTACCTTGACTTATTTAGGATTAGGACTTCCGGCTTTATTTGTTTTGGTTATTAAAAGTTTCATTGTTTTAGGAGCGCATTCGAGCATTGCCTGGGATAAACCATTTTACAAATACAAAGTATTACATCCTGTTGCCTGGGTTTTAGAGCGTGTAATTTCTACTCCGGCTACGCATCATGCACATCATGCTGATACAAGTGGCGATGGTGTAGGTCACTTTAAAGGTAATTTTGGAAATATGTTTTTCCTGTGGGATGTGTTTTTTGGAACCGCTTTAATCACTCGTAAATTTCCAACATCCTACGGAACCAAATCATACAAAAGTGAAGAATGGTATGCACAGTTTCTTTGGCCAATATTCAAATCTAAAATTGAAGGAAGTCCACTAGCCGACGGCGTTCTTGCCAAACCAATTTCGGAGAAAAAAGAAGTAGCTCCAATTCCGGTCAATACAAATATTTATGAACCAGCTCAATCTTAAAAGAATATGAAAAAAATAATAGAGAATATCCAAATTGCAATAATTGTACTTTTTTCAATTATTGGTTTTGCTCAGGATAAAAGTTCAAATACCGTTTCATTAGACGTTTTTTATTCTAAAATTCAAAACGAAAAACAACCGCAAATAATTGATGCCCGTGGTCCCGAAGAATTTGCTTTGAATCATATCAATGGAGCAGTCAATTTTAATTTGGAATCCAAAGATTATGCTCAGCGTATTGCAGCTTTAGACAAATCAAAACCGGTTTTTATCTATTCGATAGGAGCAGGAAGAAGTGTTTGGTTAGCCAATGATTTATTGAAAAAAGGTTTTAAAGAAGCTTATAGTTTACAAGGCGGAATTGCAAACTGGATAGGAAGCGGAAAGCCATTTTATGTAAATTCGAAAAGTAAATTGACATTAGAAGAATATAAAAAAGTGATTGCTGATAACGATGCGGTTTTAGTAGATATTGGCTCTAAATATTGTGGTGCTTGTAAAAAAGTAAAACCAATTTTAGAAACTATAAGAACAGAGCATGGAAGCAATTTAAAAATTGTAGAAATTGATCTGGAAGAAAACCCGCAAGTGATCGCCGATTTAAAATCGATACATGTTTTTCCCACTTTAATCCTTTATCAAAATGGTAAAATAGTATTCAAAAAAGAAGGTTTAAATGACTTAAAAAAAGATGTCGATTTGGCTTTAGCACAAAAATAATAATGTAGAATCTTATCGCGAATTAGATTTTATCCTTAAGGGATTTCGTATTAATCAATACGAAATCCCTTTTTTTATGTTACGATTTTTATTCTTTTTTAATAAAATATTCTAATATTTCAAAAGAATAATTAGGTTTTAAGTTGTTGATTTCTATGGTTTTTAAATTTTTTTTGTTTGGATGTTTTGATTTTGTTTCTAAAAAAAAGAAACTGGGGTTTGGTAATTTACAATTTTAAATTACTTTTGTCCTACCAAATTGGTAGAATTAGTAGGTTTTTAAGAAATAGAAATAACGTTCAAAATAATAAAGACTTAAAAAGCAGTTGAGGTAGGAAAAACAATCAAATTGATTTAGATATACAAAACGAAATAGTAATAATAAAAAACAAAATGAAAAAACGAATGTGTTGTAAATAAAAAAAGCCATTTCTGCGGCAACAGAAATGGCAGGCTTAAAAAAGAATTGTTCATCTCAAAGGAAAATGAAAGTTGATTACTCAGCCTTCACAATCCTTAAATTATTTAAACTGCAACAAAGTAATGAAAAAAAAATTAAATATACTTTTATGGTTAAGTATTTTTCTTATTTCGCTAGGAATTAATGCACAAAGTACTAAACCTATGATTAATTCTACACTAGACGGTGTAGTTATAGATGAAATTACAAAACAACCTATTCCCGGGGTTAACGTTCAAATTAAAGGAATCACCCATAGTGTTATTACTGATTTAGACGGAAAATTTAGTTTTCAAACCGGACAAAAATATCCTTATATATTAGTTGTCACTTCTATAGGTTATGTTAACAAAGAACAAATTGTTAACGATAAGTTCATACAAATTACATTAAAAGAAGATGTAAAGGAATTGAATGAAGTAGTGGTTATTGGTTACGGAACCACTTCTAAAAAAGATTACACAGGAGCAGCCGAAACAGTTTCTAAACAAGCATTACGATCTACTCAGCGTAGTTTAGAGAGCGCACTTCAGGGTTCAGTTGCCGGGGTGAATGTCACACAGACTTCAGGTCAGCCTGGTTCAGGATTAAGTATTAGAGTTCGTGGAGGAAGTTCGATACAAGGAGGAAACGAGCCACTTTATGTTATTGACGGTTTTCCAATTTATAATTCGGATGTTACATCGGGAGTTTTAAGCGGAAGTGCAACTAATCCGCTATCATCAATCAATCCTGCCGATATTGAGTCGATTACCGTTTTAAAAGATGCTTCTTCAACTGCTATTTATGGTTCCAGAGGAGCAAACGGAGTAGTAATTGTGACTACTAAAAAAGGAAAATCGAATATCATGGCTGTGAATTACGATTATTCAATTGGTCAACAGGAAGTTCGTAAAAAAGTATCCGTTTTAGATGCTGCTGGTTTTTCAAGACTTAGAAATGCGGCTTTGTTTGATACCAATCCGTCATTAGGTCCGAATCAATATTTATCTGAAGCACAAATTGCTCAATTAGGAAAAGGAGTTGACTGGCAGGATGAAGCATTTAGAACTGCACAAACGCAAAACCATCAATTGAGTATTACAGGAGGAAATAATCAAACTAAATATGCTATTTCCGGTAACTATTTCAATCAGGAAGGAATTATAAAAAATACAGGTTTCGAACGCTTGAGTGGCCGAATTAATTTAGATTCAAAATTAAGTGATAAATCAAGATTTGGTGTAAACCTTTCGATAGCCGAAACTAAATCAAAAGTAGCGCCATCAGGATTAGTAACGGCTTTATTAAGCATGCCGCCTACAGCTACTATTTATGAAGCAGATGGAAGTTATACATTGAGAAATCCTTTCGAAAATATATTTTCTAACCCAATTGCTACTTTAAACGAACGTAAAAACAGAGCGATAAATACAAGAACTCTGGGAACTGTTTTTGGCGAATATGATTTATTGGAAAACTTAGTTTTAAAAGTTTCTTTTGGAGCTGATTTGATTGCGAACAAAGAAACAACCTATATTCCTTCTACAATTTACGAAGGTTTGATTACTAATGGTGAAGCAAAAATAGGAAACAGTAACAACAAAACCTGGCTGAACGAGAATACGTTGACCTACACTAAAGTTTTTAATGATGTACATAGTTTAAATGTTTTAGCAGGATATACACAACAAAGTTCGACCAGAGATTTTGTTACCACAGGATCGCAACAATTTGTGAATGATATTACATCTGACAATAGTTTGCAAAGCGGAAACTTAGCATTAATTCCTACTTCAGGAGAAAGTAAATGGGCTTTAAATTCTTATTTGTCCCGTGTGAATTATAATTATGATTCCAAATATTATTTGACAGCAAGTATTAGAGCCGATGGTTCTTCCCGATTTGGGAAAAATAATAAATGGGGTTATTTCCCATCAGTAGCAGCGGCCTGGCAAATTGACAGAGAAAACTTTTTTAGTCCGTTGTCTAATGTAATCAATAGTTTTAAATTGAGAACAAGTTACGGATCGACTGGAAATCAGGAAATTGGAGAATACCAATCGTTATCTACACTAAGTAGTGTGAAATATCTTTTTGGAGACCAAATTTACACAGGATTTACTCCAACACGTATTGCAAATGACGATTTAGGATGGGAATTGACCAATCAGTTTGATGCAGGAATCGATCTAGGAATTTTTAATAATAAAGTGTTTCTTACGCTGGATGCGTATCGCAAAACGACTAAGAATTTATTGTTAGATGTTCAAATTCCATACACCAGCGGATTTACTTCTTCTTTACAAAACTTTGGATCAGTACAAAATCAGGGAATTGAGTTAGGAATTAATACGTCTTTAAGCAACGGAGATTTTGCCTGGACTTCTAATTTTAATATTGCCTTCAATAAAAATAAAGTACTGGCTTTAGGAAGCGATGCAGAGTTTTACACTTTTGGAAACTATATTTTGAAAGTAGGAGATCCGTTAGGTTCGTTCTATGGAGCAGTGACTGACGGTATTTTACAAACAGCAGATATTGCTACTAAAGGTGCTTTCACAGGAAATGCAACGCCAAAAGCGGGTGATCGTTTGTATAAGGATATCAATGGTGACGGTGCGTTTACAACTGCTGCCGACAGAACCACTATTGGTAATGCACAACCTGATTTTACATTTGGATTCTCAAATAATTTCAATTTTAGAAATTTTGAATTAGCAGTTATTGTGCAAGGATCAGTTGGAAATGACATTTTAAATGGAAACTCACAGGCTTTAGAATTGTTCAACGGACAGCAAAATGCTTCAACATCAGCTTTAGATGCCTGGACACCAGCAAATCCTAGTACAACAACACCCCGTGCTAAATTAGATCCGGCGCCGGTATTTTCTAACCGATTTGTAGAAGATGGTTCATTTGTTCGATTCAAAAACATCACATTAAGTTATAATGTGCCTAAAACACTAATCGAGAAATTCAAATTGACTTCGGTAAAATTAAGATTGGTAGGAGAGAACCTCATCACATTGACTAACTACAGCGGATTTGATCCCGAAGTAACTAATGGAAGTTCTATTTCTCCGGGAACTGATACAGGAATTTATCCAACAGCTAAAAGTATTTCAGCTGGTTTAAGTGTAACATTCTAAAAGAAACATCATGAAAAAAATAAGCATATTAAGTTTACTGATTCTTTTTACAATCAGTGCTTGTAATTCTTTGGACGAAGATCCAAAAGCATTTATCGCAGCAAACAATTTTTATAAAACGACAGAAGACGCTGAGGCAGCTGTAATTGCTATTCATAACGCCATGAACAGCGGAACGCATACTTTGTACAATCGTTTGATACAGATTTCGACAGAAATGGCTACCGATGATTATGAAGCAGGACCACGTGCCCGAAATGCACATGTTAGAGCTTTGTCTAATTTAACACATGATGCTTCAAATGACCGTATGTTAGAATTATGGCGTCAAAGTTATGATGGAATCAACAGAGCCAATGTTGCGATTGATAATATTTCGAATAATCCAGCTTTAAGTTCGCAAAAAGATAAAGATTTGGTGAGCGAAGCCAAGTTTTTAAGAGCGGTTTTGTATTTCAATATTGTGAGATGGTTTGGAGATGTGCCGTTAGTGTTACACGAAACAACAACTTTAACTGCCGAAGCTTTGAATGTTTCTAATACGCCTGAAGCCGAAGTGTATGCTCAAATTGAAAAAGACTTATTAGATGCCGAAGCATTACCTGTAAAGCAACAAATTAATGGAAGACCAACATCTGGTTCGGCCAAAAGTATTTTGTCGAAAGTGTATTTGACCCAAAAGAAATGGCAACTGGCAGCTGAAAAAAGTAAGGAAGTTATTGATAGTAAGGTTTACGACTTATTTGAAAATTTTGAAGATGTATTTAATGTAGCTACTAAAAATGGTAAGGAACATATTTACTCAGCCCAGTTTAAAGGACTATCTAACTGGAATGGAAATATGTTAGCCTCAACTTCAGCACCTAACACAGTTCCAGGAATTGCTGGAGATCAGGCGGATGCTTTGCATACAGCAGGCGGACTTTTTGAATCTTTTGCAGAAGATGATGCGCGTAAATATGTCACTTTTGGAATTAAATATGTTAGTCCAACGGATGGAAAAACATATACTACAATTCCACATTTTTATAAATATTTTGATTTGGCTACACCAGCTTCGCCGGGACAATCTTCAAAAAACACACCGATTATTCGATTTGCAGAAGTATTGTTAATCTATGCCGAAGCAGCCAATGAATATCAAAACGGACCATCAGCATTAGCTTATGAAGCGATTGATCGCGTGAGAAAAAGAGCCCACATTCCGTTACTTTCAAATATTTCTCCAGCATTAAGCAAAGACGATTTTAGAGAAATTGTTTTTAACGAAAGAAGAAAAGAATTGGTTTACGAATACCAACGCTGGTTTGATCTGGCTCGAAGAGGTCCGGATTATTTTGTAGCCAGATTAAAAGCTGCCGGAAAAACAAATGCACAGCCTAAACATGTTCATTTCCCAATTCCGCAAAGAGAATTGGATTTAAACCCGAATTTGGATCAGGTTCCAGCCTGGAAATTACAATAAAACAACTATTTAAAATTTAAATACAATGAAAAAAACATTTATTACCCTAAATCTGTTATTGGTATTTGGTTTGTTTACACAGGCGCAAACCACGACTTCAAAGCCAAACGTTATCTTAATCATGGTGGACGATATGGGATATTCTGATTTAGGAAATTATGGTTCAGAGATAAAAACACCTAATCTGGATCGATTAGCAAAAGAAGGAACGCGTTTACGTGAATTTTACAACAATTCTATTTGTGCACCTACCAGAGCTTCTTTGCTAACAGGGCAATACCAGCATAAAGCAGGAGTGGGTTATTTTGATGTCAATTTGGGATTACCGGCTTATCAGGGTTATTTGAACAAAGAGTCTTTAACTTTAGGAGAAGTATTTCGTTCAGGAGGATATAGTACTTTGTTGTCTGGAAAATGGCATGTGGGTTCTGAGGATAAATCACAATGGCCTAATCAGAGAGGATTCGATAAGTTTTACGGAATCTTAAAAGGAGCTGCCAATTATTTTAATACAGATGGACTGCCTTTTGGTAAATCTCCTTATCCGGTAGCTTTAATCCGTAATAACGAAGAGTTACACCCAAAAGCAGATTCGTATTATTTTACAGATGAAATTGGTAACAATGCAGTTCAGTTCTTGGACGAACAAAACAAAGAAAACAAACCTTTCTTTTTATACTTAGCTTTTACAGCGCCTCACTGGCCGTTACAGGCAAAACCAGTTGATATTGCTAAATACAGAGGGAAGTTTGACGAAGGCTGGGATGTTTTAAGAGAGAAACGAATTCAAAAATTAAAAGAAAACGGTATTATATTACCAAACCAAACCATTGCTCCAAGAGATCCTGAAGTTCCGGATTGGAATAAATTAACTTATGACGAAAAGCAATTCTGGAAAGCTAAAATGGAAGTTTACGCAGCCATGGTAGACAACATGGATCAAAACGTTGGGAAAGTTTTAGATAAACTGAAAGCTTTGAAAAAAGATAAAAATACCCTGATTGTTTTCATTTCTGATAATGGAGCTCAAGGCGGTTTTAATACTTACAACCCTTTAAGAAGAGGTTTGGTTAAGAATGATGGACCAATTGGAACTTCAGGTTCATTCGATTATCAGGAACAAAACTGGGCCTATTTGTCGAATACGCCATTACAGGATTATAAAAACAACATGCACGAAGGTGGTTTTAGTTCTCCATTTATTGCCTGGTATCCGTCTAAGATTAAAGCAGGTAGAATTGATAAAGGAACGGGACATCTTATTGATTTAGCTCCTACTTTTTACGAATTGGCAGGAATTCAATATCCAAAAGAATTAAATGGAGTAACATCAAATCCATTACCAGGAAAAAGTTTATTACCAGTCTTATTCGACGGTGCTTCTGAAGTGAATCGTGGTGCTCCAATATTCTGGGAAAGAGCAGGAAACAGAGCTGTTAGAGAAGGGAAATGGAAGTTGGTTTCGATCTATCCGTCCTACCAATGGGAATTGTACGATTTAGAATCAGACAGAGGAGAAACAAATAATGTAGCACAGCAAAATGCAGCAGTAGTGAATAATCTTGCGGCTAAATATTTTGATTGGGCCAATAAAACAGGTGTTGTAGAGTATAGCAAAATTAGACCAGGAAACGAATTAATCCCAGGTGCAGCTGCAAAAAAATAAAAATATGACTCAGTAAATTAAACTGAGATGAAGAGTTGGTTTTGGTTAGTTTGTGTTAATTAGTAAAAGGGGCTGCTTTTGTTGTCCCTTTTACTTTATTTTTGTGGTGTTGAATATTTTAGAGATTAGTTTTGTTCGTTAAGCGTACAGCAAAAAATAGATTAGTATGAAAATGTATAGTTTAATAATTGGAGTTATTTTTAGTGGATTGTATCCAACATTTGCTCAGGAAAATAAAGCTGTAGCGATGACACCTACTTGTGAAGCAATGTGTAAAGCAAATACTTCAAAGAAAGCTTTGTTGTTACAATCTGTTGCTAATAAAAATACCGAAAAAATAACAGCGTCAACTAATGGAATGGTTTGGGTTGCCGGAGGTGAATTTAATATGGGAACTACTGATTATCCTGATGCACAGCCTGTTCATAAAGTGAGTGTAAAAGGATATTGGATTGATGAACATGAAGTTACCAATGCGCAATTTGAAGCTTTTGTAAAAGCGACCAATTATGTTACTATCGCCGAAAGGCCATTAGATCCAAAGGATTATCCAGGTGTTCCCGTTGAAAACTTAGTACCGGGTTCTGCAGTGTTTTCTCCACCAACAGAAAAAGTTGAGTTAGGAGACATTCAGCAATGGTGGAAATATGTACCGGGTGCAGACTGGAGGCATCCTTCCGGACCTGAAAGTAGTATTGTAGGCTTAGAAAATAATCCTGTAGTGCAAATTAGTTATCTGGATGCTCGGGCTTATGCAGAATGGGCCGGAAAGCGACTTCCAACAGAAGCCGAGTGGGAGTTTGCAGCTCGTGCAGGCAGAGAGCATACTAAATATTATTGGGGAACAGAATTAAAACCCAATGGAAAATGGGTAGCTAATATTTTTCAGGGATCTTTTCCAAACAATAACACAGCCGAAGATGGTTTTGCAGGAGCTGCTCCAGTAAAATCATTTCCAAAAAATCCTTATGGAATTTATGACCTGGAAGGAAATGTATGGGAATGGTGTAGTGATTTATACCGAAATGATTATTATAAAAATAGTGTTGCTGATAATCCAAAAGGACCTTTAGAAAGTTATGATCCCGAAGAACCGGGAGTTGAAAAGCATGTTCAAAGAGGCGGTTCTTATCTTTGCAGTGATGAATATTGTATTCGCTATGTTGCAGGAAGCCGGGGTAAAGGAGAAACTACCAGTGCCTGTAGTCATTTAGGATTTCGTTGTGTTAAGGATGCAGATTAATTTTATTAGAAATAACTTCTAAAAGACCAGGATTAAATTCTTGGTCTTTTTAATTTATTAGCGTTTTGTTATTCTTATAAAAATAAATACTACTAATTATATAGGGTTTAAGAAGTAAATTTGTAGTTTTGCATCGAAAAATTAAACCAATTGATTGTGAAATTAGAATGGTCTAATTGATGTAGGTTGAAAATCAAATTATTAAAAACAAAAAAAGAAAAAGAGTAAAGATGGACAAAATTAAATTAAGGCATATTTCAATTGTAATTGTAGCATTAAAATTGTTGTTAATAGCAGTAGTACTAATAAAGTATTTACCTGAAGCTTCGGTAGAAGATCTAACATTCAACAGTACTTTTTTTTGGTTCTTATTAGCGGGGTTTTTGGCACAAATTGTTGATGGCGCTTTAGGAATGGCTTATGGAGTGACTTCAAATTCTGTTTTACTGGGGTTTGGGCTTTCTCCAAGATTAGCTTCTGCAGCAGTACATACAGCTGAAGTTTTTACAACAGGTGTGTCTGGGCTTTCTCATATTAAGTTTGGTAATTTTAGCAAAGCATTATTTTTAAAATTAATAGTTCCTGGGGTGTTAAGTGCTTCTGTTGGGGCTTATTTATTAGGTTCTGTTATTGACGGAGACTTCATAAAACCTTTTGTTAGTCTCTATTTAATTGTTTTGGGAGCAATTATTATTGCTAAAGCTTTTAAGAAAAAAACTCTTAAAGAATCTAATTTAAAAAAAGCTCCTATTTATGCTCTTTTTGGAGGATTTTTGGATGCAGTTGGAGGTGGAGGCTGGGGACCTATTGTCACTTCTAATTTAATAAAAGAAGGGCATACGCCAAGTACAGTGATAGGTACTGTAAATACAGCAGAATTTTTTATTACCTATTTCAGTGCAGGTATTCTTATTTACTTCACAGGTATTCAAAGTTGGCAAATTATTTTAGGACTGATACTTGGAGGTACATTGGCAGCTCCTTTTGGAGCATATATCGCAAAGAGATTACCTGTCAAAACGATGATGATAACCGTTGGAGTGTTAATTATTTTGACTTCTCTTTTTACACTTTCAAAAATCATTTTTTAGAAACCCTTATTCGCTTTTTATCATTTGGAAAATGAGACTATTTGTAATTTAAAAATTTTAATATGAATACTTTTTATCAGGATATAGCTAAACAGCATCAAAACTTAATGATTTTGCCTAAAAAAAAAGTAATCCATCTTTTTATTGATGAATTATTTGCGGTTTTGTTTTCCAATACGTCAAAATCCAATGGCGATTTGCTAACCATTCAAAATAAATTTGAAGAATTAGAAAAACAATTCGATGAGCTCGTAATCGATTTTACATTACATAATGAAAACCGCTCGCAACAGACGAAAACGTTTTTTGAAGCCTTACCTAATTTGTATCGAAAAGCCCTCAATGATGCCGAAACCATTTTTGCAAAAGATCCGGCAGCAAAATCTCTGGAAGAAGTTTTATACACTTATCCCGGATTTTTCGCCATTGCTGTTTATCGGTTTTCGCACCAAATTTGGCAACAGGATTTAAAATTACTGGCAAGAACAATCTCTGAATACGCACATATCAAAACCAGTATCGAAATTCATCCCGGCGCCCAAATAGGAAATGATTTTGCTATTGATCACGGTACCGGAATTGTAATAGGCGAAACAGTCGTAATTGGTAATAATGTTCAAATTTATCAGGGTGTAACTCTGGGAGCTTTGAGTGTGAAAAAAGAAGAAGCTTTCGTAAAAAGACATCCTACAATTGAAGACAATGTAATTATTTATTCGAACAGTACTATTCTGGGAGGGCATACCATTGTGGGACGAGATTCTATTATTGGAGGAAGTGTCTGGCTTACGCATTCAATCGCTTCAAATTCGGTGGTTTATCATAAAAACGAAATCAGGGTCAAGGACAACAATCCGTTTCCGGAACCTATTTTTTATTCGATATAATCAAATTTTAGTCCTTAGTGCCTAGTCCTTAGCTAAAATCTAAGAAATAAAGATAATGACTTAGTATTAAGAATTAAACACCATCGACTAAGCACTAAGGACTAAAAACTAAGGACAAAAAAATGAAATACAATACTATTTTAGAAACCATAGGCAATACGCCTCATATAAAATTAAACAGCATTTTTCCAAAACATCAGGTTTGGATAAAACTGGAAAGAGCTAATCCCGGTGCAAGTATCAAGGATAGGATTGCGTTGGCAATGATTGAAGACGCTGAGGATAAAGGACTTTTAAATCCTGATTCGGTGATTATTGAACCTACTTCAGGAAATACCGGAATAGGGCTTTCATTGGTTGCTGCTGTAAAAGGGTATAAAGTTATTTTGGTAATGCCCGAATCGATGAGTGTCGAAAGAAGGAAAATCATGAACGCTTATGGTGCCGAATTTGTTTTGACACCAAGGGAAAAAGGAACTTCGGGTGCAGTTGAAAAAGCAAAAGAATTGGCTGCAGCTACGCCTAATTCTTTTTTACCTTTTCAGTTTAATAATCCTGCCAATGTAACAATTCACGAAAGAACCACGGCTCAGGAAATTATTCGTGATTTTCCGCAAGGAATTGATTATTTGATAACTGGTGTTGGCACTGGCGGACATATTACAGGAGTTTCCAGAATTTTGAAAGAGCATTTTCCTAATTTAAAAACCTATGCGGTTGAACCGGCTTTGTCTCCTGTTTTAAGTGGAGGAGCACCGGGTCCACATCCATTGCAGGGCATAGGTGCGGGATTTGTTCCTGAAGTTTTTAATCGCGATTATATTGATGAAGTAATTACAGTCGAGAAAGAAGATGCTTATGCTTTTTCGAAAAGACTAACCCGTGAAGAAGGAATTTTTTCAGGTATTTCTACAGGAGCAGCTCTTTCGGGTATTGCAAAAAAGATAAACGAAATTCCTGAAAATGCAGTCATTCTTACCTTTAATTACGATACGGGAGAGCGTTATTTATCGGTCGAAGATTTATATGATGCTGTGTAATTGAAGCATTTAAATGTTAAAAAATGTAAACCTAAAAATTATGAAACTTTCGTTGGAAATTCTATAACTCAGTCAGAGATAAGATTGCGAAATTTGAAATATAATAATAAAGGAAAAGTAAAACGGTTTTATAATCTCCTTACTAAATATCAAAATCGAGTTAGCTGTAACAGCACGTATATATTAAGAAAACAGCTTTTTTAAGCTGTTTTTTTGTTTTTAGGAAAATCATTTTTTAATCATTAAAATAGAAGTCATGAAAAGTACAGCTAAATTTCCAAAGCAGGAACAAACCCTGCCCGGACATGAATATAAGATGAATCCTGAGCCCGAAATTATCAGGGACAATTATAAAGGAAGCGGAAAACTCGAAGGTAAAGTAGCATTAATTACCGGTGGAGACAGCGGTATTGGCCGAAGTGTAGCGGTGCATTTTGCCCGTGAAGGAGCTAATGTGGTTATTGTTTATTTAAAGGAAAATAAAGATGCCAAGAAAACTAAGGAACTCGTAGAAGCCGAAGGGAAAGAGTGCATCATTATTAGCGGTGATCTTAAAGATGTCAAATTTTGTCAAAATGTAATTAAGGAAACTATCAAAGCATTTAATGGTTTGAATATTATTGTCAATAATGCTGCCGTACAATTTTCGGCTGAAACATTGGAAGAAATTCCGGTCAAGCAATTACACACTACTTTCGAGACCAACATTTATCCCTATTTCTATATAACCAAATTTGCTTTGCCTCACTTAAAAGAAGGTGATTCGATTATTAATACGAGTTCAGTAACTGCTTATCGCGGCAGTGAACATTTAATAGATTACGCCAGTACAAAAGGTGCAATTGTAAGTTATACCCGATCGCTTGCAGTTACATTGGCAGCCAGAAAAATTAGGGTAAATGGGGTTGCTCCCGGACCTATCTGGACACCATTAATTCCTGCCAGTTTCGATAAAGATCATGTTGCCGAATTTGGTCAGGATACACCTATGGGCAGAGCAGGACAGCCATCAGAGGTAGCTCCGGCTTATGTTTATCTGGCTTCTGAAGACAGTAGTTATGTGACCGGACAATTTATTCATGTAAATGGTGGCGAAATGGTGGGAGGTTAGTTATTCTGCCAATTTTTTCATTTCCAAAGCATTCAGAATACCGGCCGTACTGGCGGTATTATTAAAGTAAATAAATGTTTTTTTCTTTTTATTTTCGGCTATGATGGTATATACTTCCATCAATTCGGCTGTAGAATAATTAGAATAAAACATTTTATTACGCCCGTGAAAGCGGATATAAGTAACAGGAAAATTGGTAAAAATAGTCTCGGGTAATTGCGGATGACTCACACTGCAAAAACTGATATTATTTTTAGCTAATTCGTTCCATACTTCAGGAATCCACCAGCTTTCATGACGAAATTCCAATACATTTTCATATTCCGGATTTAGCTGATTAATGATAAAAAGCAGTTTTTCTTTACTGTAATGGTAACTGGGCGGAAACTGGAACAAAATAGCTCCTAATTTTTCCTTCAGGCCATTATCACAAACATGGTAGAAATCCTTTAGCAAATTTTCACAATCAATAAATTTTCTTTGATGGGTGATTTCTTTTGGCGCTTTAACCGAAAGTAAAAAATCATCAGGTGTTTTTTGATACCAGTTTTCCATTACTTTCAGTGTGGGAAATTTATAGAAAGTGCCATTCATTTCATAGGTGTTAAAATGAGTGCAATAATATTCAAACCACTTAGCCGATGGAATATTTTCAGGATAAAATATTTTTTTCCAGTACGAATTGTAAAAACTGGAACAGCCAATATATAAGTTTGTTTTCATCAATATAATTTTTGGCAATTGGTACAAAAGAAACTTCGGCGCTTTTTAATTCCGGTATGTTTTTTAGTTAAAGGCAAATTACATCTTAAGCAGATTTTTTTAGTATGTGCCAGCCAGTGCTTTTTTAATTCGTTATTTTTTTTCCATTCTAAAAAATCAAAACTGTATCGGGAGCATTCGTTGATTATTTTATTCAGTACAGCCGAAGGAATTTTTCCGGTCCTGGATTCCGGATGGACTTGTATTTTATAGAGTACTTCGTTTTTGATGATATTGCCAACACCCGAAAAAATATCCTGATCCAATAATGCATCACAGATCATTTGTTGAGGAATTGCTTTGAGCTTTTTCTTAGCCAGTTTCGGATCCCAGCTGTCATTCATCACATCGGCACTCCAGTCATAATGTTGATTTACATTACCTTCTAAAAATTTAATCGAACAGCCATAGAAGTTTAATTCGCCATTAGTAAAACTGAGGCTTAATCTCGGGCTGGTTTCTTTTGTTTCATTAATGAGATAACTGCCAAATAATAAAAGATGAATTCTGATTGTAAAATTTTCGAAACAAATTAAAAAATTTTTTCCCCAACTTTTAAAAGCAATTACCTTTTGATTCTGTAAACGATTAATATCTATGGGACTATTGCCGGATACAGCAATCACTTTTTGTCCGGTGAATTGCTGTACGGTTTCTTTTAAAATCACTATTGAAGGACCTTCTGGCATGGATTATTTTTTTGAATTTCAACTACAAGTAAACCTAATCCAATACTGTTTTTTATATTTTTTCTACTTGAAATATAGAGCTAACAATGAGTTAATTAATCATTTTTTATCGAAAGTGAATCAGGAAAATGATGGGCAACCGGAGTTTGAATAAGAGCTGCATTATTTTCGTCGTCATCGGCACATAAATGCTCACAGCTTATTAAAAAAAGCGTGCCAATAATTACTAATGTTACTATTCTAAAAGAGAATGATTTCATGGTGATTGTATTTATTTGGTTCAATTTGCGTAAAACTAGAATTGGCACTTATTCAAAAGTTGTATAATTTTTTAATAATGTTATATAATTCCCATGTTTTACCTCCTGATTTTTGATGTAAATAATTATAAACCATGAATTTATTTTCAATTATTGAATAATGAATGGCATACGATAAATGAATTTAAAATTTAACAATTTGTAGTTAATGGTTTACGTATCTTGTTGTCGGTTATAAACATTTTTTTAAAGATGGAAACTCTCTTTTTGAGACTGGAAAGGGCACAGATTTTAACTTTTCAACTCTTTTTTTAAAATAAAAATGTACCGATTTTGCTTGTGTTTATAATTTTTAACATACATTTGTCTATAGATTTAGTAGGGTTTAAAAATAGACAATACCAAATAAGTTTTTTACACAAATTAATTTAAAATTTAAAAAATTAAAGATGGCAGAATTACAAAAACAACAAACCGCATTAGGCGACGTAGCAGCAAGACAGTTAGCAATTGCAACCCGTTCAGTGCCTACAATGGCAACTTCACCAAGATGGCTTACGCATCTTTTACACTGGGTTCCGGTAGAATCAGGAGTGTATCGTTTAAATAAAGTGAAAGACGCAACTCATATTGAGGTAGATTGTTCGGCACGTGACGAGCGTACTTTGCCTAATACTTTTGTGGATTACATTGATAATCCAAGAGAGTACAATCTGGCAGCGGTTCAAACCATTGTTGATGTACATACCCGTGTTTCTGATTTATACAGCAAACCGTATAACCAAATTTCAGAACAATTACGTTTAGCAATCGAAACGATCAAAGAGCGTCAGGAAAGCGAATTAATCAACAACAAAGAATACGGATTGTTGAACAGTGTAGCGCCTTCGCAAATTATAAAAACAAGAACAGGATCTCCAACTCCGGATGATTTAGACGAATTATTAACTAAAGTTTGGAAAGAACCTGGATTTTTCTTGTTGCACCCATTAGCCATTGCAGCGTTTGGACGTGAGTGTACCCGTCGTGGTGTGCCGCCTCCAACCACTTCTTTATTTGGTTCTCAATTTTTAACTTGGAGAGGCATTCCGCTTATTCCATCTGATAAATTGCCAATTAAAGACGGAAAATCTAAAATCATTTTATTGCGTACAGGGGAAAGCCGTCAGGGTGTAATTGGGTTGATTCAGCCGGGATTACAAGGAGAACAATCTCCGGGACTATCTGTTCGTTTTATGGGAATAAATGAAAAAGCAATTGCTTCCTATTTGGTATCGCTATATTGCTCATTAGCAGTAACTGTTGATGATGCGATTGCTGTATTAGAAGATGTTGAAATAGGAAATTACCATGAGTACAAATATTAATACCCCTACGGGATTACCCAATATTGCCGACTTAGAAAAGTTAGCCAATGAGCTGTTCAGTGCGTTGCCCAATGAGTTTCCAAAAGAAATTTCACTGAGTCCTAACGCAAGTGAACACCCACGCGCTACCAAAATTGCTGAAACCCTACTGGGAGCAGCTAATTTAGGCGGAGTCAATGCTGTGTTGCCTGTCAATAATCACGATACTTTGCCGGTAAAAGCTGGTTTTGCTCCATCGGTAAGTTCAGTACAAACACCGCCTGCATTGGGTGGTTTTGGTGCATCGCCATCGGTGAAACAGTACGGAAAATCGCCAGCTTTTGGAGGTTATTCGAATGCTTTTTCTGATCCTGCTATCGAAAATATTTCACAATTGAACGATTTGGATTTTAATGTAAATAAGGGATTTGCTTCGGCTCCAGTTGCAGGAAACGGTGCTTCGCCATCAGGAATTCAAAATGGAAACAACGTGAATATCGAAAGTCCGCAAACGGGTTTTAACGATGTGAATCTGAATAACAGCAGCAGTCATCAGCCAATACAGCTGAATCAGAATTATTTGCCATTCGAATTCGAACACACTTCTTTTGAAGCCGAATTAAAAAACGCTTTAGAAGCATTGAATACGAGTTTTGGAATTCCATCTTTGGTAACGACTCCAAACATTATTGACACGCCCAATTCGTATTATTTTCTAAATGAAAATCCTTTTGGTTTCGATTCTAAAAAAGCCAATGTTGCTCCGGTAAATCATCATGAATTTCAGGGTTTTGGCGGAATTAATTTCAATGCACATGTGGTAAAGAAAGATTTTCCTATTTTGAGAGAAACCGTAAATGGAAAGCCTTTAATCTGGTTTGACAATGCGGCGACGACTCAAAAACCACAATCGGTAATTGATCGTATTGCTTATTTTTATGAGCACGAAAACTCGAATATTCACCGTGCCGCACACGAACTGGCAGCCAGAGCTTCGGATGCTTATGAAGCCGCTCGTGAGAAAGTGAAAGTATTCCTGAATGCCAAATCAGTAAACGAAATTGTTTTTGTTCGTGGTGCGACCGAAGGAATCAATTTAGTGGCTCAAAGCTGGGGCGATCAGAATTTGGTTGCCGGCGATGAGATTGTGGTGAGTAATTTAGAACACCACGCTAATATTGTGCCCTGGAAACGTCTGGCTGATAAAAAAGGCCTGAAATTAAGAGTCATTCCTGTGGACGATAGCGGACAAATTTTGTTAGACGAATATGCAAAACTCCTGAATTCGAAAACAAAATTGGTTGCTTTTACACAAGTTTCGAATGCCTTAGGAACGGTAACTCCAGCCAAGCAAATGGTCGAAATGGCGCATGCTGTGGGAGCCAAAGTCTTGTTGGATGGTGCGCAATCTGTTTCACACATGAAAGTAGATGTGCAGTATCTGAATGCTGATTGGTTGGTTTTCTCAGGTCATAAGTTATTTGGACCAACGGGAATTGGCGCTTTGTATGGCAAGGAAGATTTGCTGAACGAAACCCAGCCGTATCAATCTGGTGGAAATATGATTCAGGATGTGACTTTTGAGGAAATCAAATACCACAAAGCACCGAATCGTTTTGAAGCAGGAACAGGAAATATTGCTGATGCTATTGGTTTAGGAGCTGCGATTGATTATGTTTCGAAAATAGGAATAGAAGTTATTGGCCAATACGAGCATTATTTATTAGAATATGCGACTAATTTGCTGAAACAAATTCCGGGTGTTCGATTGATAGGAACGGCTGCTCATAAGGCGAGTGTACTTTCTTTTAACCTGCAGGGTTTTACGAATGACGAAGTAGGACAGGCATTGAATAAAGAAGGTGTTGCCGTGAGAACCGGACATCATTGCGCTCAGCCTATTTTGCGACGCATGGGCGTAGAAACCTGTGTGAGGCCGTCTTTGGCCTTTTACAACACCACCCAGGATGTGGATGTTTTTATAGAAACTCTCTGGAAATTAAAATCCGGAAAGAAATAATACCGTTATATATTTCATTTAGA